>NZ_JBLZWL010000137.1:0-82706 GCF_049194865.1 Corallococcus terminator
GGGTGGAGATGCACTGCACGCCCACACCCAGCGCCTTGCTGTTGTTGTGGCTCACGAAGAGGCGGTAGTTGCCGGCAGAGGTGAGCACACCCGCGGTAGACCATCTCCCCGCCGCGGCCGGCTTCAGGTTGCCCTGGAGGCCCGAGAGGAAGCAGGTCCGGCCCGTCGTCGAGCCGAGGGTGGTGGCCGAATAGCCATTGGCCGCCGTCCCCCACCAGGCCGGGTTCTCCACACCCACCGCCTGGGACGTCTCGCCCAGCGCCGCTTCCATCTCGGGCTCCATTCCAGCCGCGCCCCCCAGGTCCTCCTGCTCCGCGCCGCAGCCCACCGCGAAGGCGGCCAGGGGCACCGCCAGACACAGTCGCATCATCACAGACATCCGGTTCTCGAACAGGTCCATCGTCCCAATCCTCTCCACTGATACTTCGGAAACGCCCCCTGCATGGCGCCACTCCATGCGGCCCAGCGAGACGGAGCGGATTGGGTACCAAAGCAACGCGGGTGCCAACACGGCCGTGCCCGGACGCGCCCACCTCTTCAGCAAGCCTTGCCGGCCGACCTTGCCTCAGGAGCGGCAAGCCCCGCCGCCCGAACGCGCATCGGATTGCAATGGCAATTCAGATTACGGAAGATGGGCGCGGCTCGAACATCATCCGCGCGCACACCCTGCAAGGTGGGGGAGCGGCGGAACCAGCTTCGCTCCGCGTGCCGCATCCTTGCGGGAAGACGACCCGAGGCCCGGAAACACGAAGGCCGGTAGCCTTGAGTTTCCTCAAGAACTACCGGCCTTTATGCTTGAGCGGCGGAAGGGATTCGAACCCTCGACCCCGAGCTTGGGAAGCTCGTGCTCTACCAACTGAGCTACCACCGCGAACCGAACTGAGCCGGATGTACCGCAGGCCCTAGCGAGCGTCAAGGACGTTGCCAGCGCCCTGCCCCACGACGTGTCGCGGGCAACAGCTTCCGCCTCCCAGGGCACTCGGACATGCCTCCCTGACGAAGTCGCTCGCCGGCCCAGATGGCAAGGGAGTCCGGGCCCCACGTCCAGGGGGCCCGCCCTGTCTCCACTCCCACGCATCGAGGCGGCAGGAAGCACGAGCGGCGCAATCCTCCGGGCACATCGTCGGTATGCCGGTGTCCGACACCCAGGCCCTCGACGAACATGCCCTCGCCTCGCATCAAGGAGGCCCAGAGGCGGCGCCAGGCGAAGGGCCAGCACCGGACCGGCACGCCCTGCCCTGGCCGAACCGCGGCGGCTGCCGCGTGGCCCCGCCCCAGGACTCCACCAGGAGTCGCTCCTGCTTGTACTTGTGCGTGAAGCCCCGGTCCGTCGACAGGACGTCAGCCACAATCCGCTCCAGCGGGGCGAGGCGCTGTTCATCCCAGGGCTCGCAAGCCCTTGCATGCCTCGGCTTGGGAGCGGGCAGCAGGTGCGCGAGGAAGGCCCCTTCCAGCGGCTCCAGCGAACTCGCGGGTTTCCCAAAGTAATACCCGGCGGCGGGCCCAATGCCATACAGGCCCGGGCCGAGCTCCACGACGTTCAGGTACAACTCGAGGATCCGCTCCTTGCTCAGGCTCTTCTCCAGATGCCACGCGAGCACCAGCTCCTGGAACTTCCGCAGCAGGTTCTTCTTCCGGTCGAGCAGGAGATTGCGAGCGAGCTGCATGCTGATGGTGGAGGCGCCCAGCTTGAACTCGCCCGCGACGAGGTTGCGCACGAGCGCCTGCTGGACCGAGAAGAGCACCATCCCCCGGTGCCGGAAGAACCAACGGTCCTCCGCCACGAGCACGGCATTGACGGCCCAGGGGGAGACGTCATCGAGGGGAACGAAGCTCCCACTCGCGGGCCCCAGCACGAGCGTCCGCGAGGGCACCTCCGCGATGACCTGCTCGAAGGGCTGACGCAGGCGTTCGGCGGAGGCCCGAGGAGGCGCCTCGAGCACCGTGCAGCCCTCCCCTGGAACATCCATGTTCAGGGTGAGCGTCTCGGGTGAATACGGGCGGACCGTCAGTTCCATCCAACCCGCGAGCTCCCCTGCGAGCTTGAAGCCCTGCAACGCCGGAAGCGCTTCCCGGGGGAGCGACTCGAGGAGGAGCTGGCATGGAGCACGAAGCAGCTCGAGCCGCGCCTCCAGCCACAGCGCTTCCGCGCGCTCCAGCCCATCGACACGACCGGAGAGCCGAGCGCGCAGGTGGCCCAACTCCAGCTCCAAGGCCTCCAGCTCCAGGGACTTGAGCGGCCACGAGATTGCGCCTCGCGCCGACAGCCCAAGCGCGCGCACCTGGACGGCCTCGGCGGCGAGCTTCGGATGGGACACGGACAGCTCCGCCAGGGAGAACGTCGCATCGAAGGGACGGCGCGCGCCCCTCGCCTGGAGGCGAAGGCTCCCCTGCAGTCGGCCCGCGAGCTCCACGGGGGGCTCATGCTCCAGGGAGCGCCCTCGGACCTGGAACCGGGGGATGTCGACCTCTATCGAGAGGGGCCGCACCCACCCGAGAAGCACCTCCCACGGCGCAATCGTCAGCTCGGCGACGGGCACCTCCAGCAACGGCGGGGCCCCCTCCACTCCACTGTCGATGCGAAGGCCGAGCAACCGGACGCCACCCCACGCGACCGGCTCCACCTGGACCACCGTGACCTCCTTCCCGAGCCGGGCCGAGAGCCGCGGCAGGGTCGACTCGACACGGGACACCAGCACCAGGGGCCACAGCAGGTGCAGGAGCAGCGCGGCGCCTGTCAGGAGCACCCCCCACCTCCCCCATCGAAGCCGCCGGACTCGGCGGCTTCCTTCGGGAAGCAACGGTGACGGAGCCATGGGCTTCACCACTCGCGCCCAGGGAGCTGGGACGCGGCGGGCAGGTGGTTGCTCACCTCCTGGAAACAGCGCTCGGTGAGCAGCACCATGGCCCCCGAGAGAATCCGAGGCGCATCACCGAGCCCCCATTCGGCGGGCGCCGCACCAGGGCGACAGGCATCCAAGGAGTCCCAGAACGGGCCATCCAGGGCCGCCGTCGCCATCAGGCGATACGTGCGCGCCGATTCGATTCGGGGTGGCACCGACTTCCGCGCGGAGGCCCGCGTGTGCCACGTCGTCATGAAGGCCAGGTGGCGGTCCGTGGTGATGACCAGTGCCCCTGGAGGAATGAGGCCTTCCAACTCGTGTACTGCCTCCGCGCGGTCCTGCATGACGGTGACGGTCCCCTCTCCCGGCCGCGAGGGACGCAACAGGAACAAGGCGGCGACGCTCGCGGCACAGACCGTGGCGCGCGGCACACCCGAAGCGAACACGAACATCCTCGAGAACAGGAGCCCCGCGAAGACCGAGAGCGGAAGGAACGCCGTCAGCCTCAGGCGCATCGCGAGCCCCTGCCTGTCCTCGACGTTCAGCCATGGCATCGAGAACACGAGACAGAGCAGGACGAACCCGAGGACCACCGGGGACCGCCTCTCTCCTTCCATCAGCCGAGCCGGAGGGAGCCATCGGTCCCGGAGCCAGAGGGCCATGACCAGGCAGGCCGCGAGCGCGGCCAGTCGCACCTCGTGTTGGAAGAAGAGACGGGCACCGTTGCCGCGCACGAGCGTGGCGAAGGAGAAGTCGGTCCGCGCATGGAAGGTGTGGGCCAGGCCGTTTCCGTTCGCGCACACGAGCGCCACTCCGAACAGTCCCGCGGCGATGAGCGCACCCAGGCGCGCCCGCGGACGCCAACCCCAGACGACCCGCGCGAACGCTGGCAGCGCCACGAGCAGCGCCACCGCGAAGGCCAACTTGTGCGCGAGCAGCGTCAGCCCGAGCAGACTGATTGCCAGCACCATTCTCGGGCGGGTGGGTCGCGCCAGGGCCTCCACGAGCGCCGCGAGAAACGCCAGGGTGAGCGTGAGCCCGACGCCCTGCTTGACGAACTCCGTCGAGAGATAGATCGACTGGGCACTGGTGGCAGCAGCAGCCGCGCCCACCACACCCGCCGCGCGGTCACCCGATAGACGCTGGATGAGCAGATACACGGGGAAGACGCTGGCCGCCGTCCCAGCAGCCGCGCCGAGCTTCACCCCCACGATGGGGTCCGTCAGGGCCGCGAAGGGCACCAGCCACCAGAAGACCAGCGGTGAGGCGGGATAGAACAACTCGCCGCTCTCGAGCAACGAGCGCACCTGGATGGCGTAGTAGTACCCATCGACCCCCACGGGCTGGGGCGTCGCGCTCAGGAAGCGAAGCCGGACCACGAAGGCCCACGTGAAACACCCCAGCACGACCCACCGGGCGGTCGTTGGCGAGGCCAACAGGGGCTGAAACAGCCGGGCGGATGGAAGACTCATTGCCAGAAGGCCCCCTGCGGTTCGGAACACCTGGAGCCGTACCGGACACACTTCCGATACGGCTCCAGACAACGCTCCTTCAGCCTGTCATCCGAGGATTAGAACGACATCGAGCAGCTCTGGCAGTTCGAGGCGTCACACCAATAAATGGTCCCCTTGATGGGGACCCATTGTGACTTCTTGGGGCAGGAGCTGCCCTGCGTGCAGGAGCAGGTGACGCTCTCCCCTCCATACTCATACGCCGAGACCTGCGCGGCGATGCGGGCGTCAGGGCCCGTCCTGGGCAGCAGGCCCACGGGAACGGGGACCAGGGCCCATGCCCCCACATGCCGGACCAGCACCCGCTCCGTGCTTCCAGCGTTCGAAACCTCCTGGGCCATATCGGAGGTGAAGCGCTCCAGCAGCGAGTCGAACCCGGACGGAGGCACACCGCAGCTCACGGAGGAGGGGCCCTCGATGCGGCTGACCGTGACCATGGGCGCACGCAAGAGGTCTGCGTCACTCACCTCCGAGGCCTTCCCGTCGAGCTTGAAGTAGACGTGGGTCTGCGACATTCGCGACGCATCGCAAGTGATGCGTCCATGGGAGAGGACGGGCTGCGCGTTCTCACAGGAGATCTCCTTCCCCAAGGCATACTCGCGCTCGCCGCTGGAGGACATGACGAGGACTCGCTGATTCTCGGCATCCGGCACGAGCCGGGCTCCCACGGGTATGACGAGAACATCTTCACCCGACGGCGCGCGTTCCGACCGCGCGCCGTCATCACAGCCGGTGACGGTGAGCGCGCCAGCTCCCACTGCCATGAGCGAGCACAGCACGGCCTTCTTCATGAGTTGATTCATCAGCGGATTCATGGAGGTTCTCCACTCGAAGTCGGACGGCTAGCTCTTGGTGCAGCTGGTGCAGGTGGTCATGACGCAGGCGACGTCGTCTCCCACCTTCGAGGGAGAGCAGCCGCCCTTGCCACTGGTGCAGGTGCACGTCACCCCTCCCCCTCCCTCACCACCGTAGTCGTAGGCATCATGGAAGGCGCCGACCGGTGCGCCTTCGCGGACGAAGCGGAAGGCATTCCGGGCCGGGTCCGCCACCGCGACGAATCCCTCCGGGATGCGCGTCGCCGTGTCCCAGCAGATCTTGCTGGAATCGATGCTCACCCGCTCCCCATGGACATTGATGCCCTCGACCACGGGCGACCGCCGGAGGTCAGCGAACGACTCGTCAGACAACTCGTCTCCACCGAGACAACCCACCATGCATGCAGCCACCACTGGAACCGCCAAGGCAATCCACTTGCGAAGCATCGCTGTTCTCCCATCAGGGTTCGGGGGACCAGGGCTTACGCCAGCCCCGGGCGCTCAAAGACTCATCTCGAACGCGGAGGGACGGTGCTTGAAACACGCAAATACTGTCAAACCCACCTGAAACACCCCATCAAAACGCAATGAATCATGACGAAAGCAGATTCAGAGGCCCTTCACCGCGACATGGAGCGAGTCGAACCGTTGCCCGAAATTTCCGGAGGAATTCAGAAACACCACTCGGCAACCCTTGTCTCCAAGTCACCAGGGCATCTCGATTTCAAAAAGTCGGGAGACAGGCCTCGGCCCCAGCCCGGTACTTGCTGCCCAAACCAGGGCCCTGCTCGTCGTACAGACAAACTGAGAAGTTCGGTTCCTGCTGTTCATACCCAGACGGGGTCATCCCGCACCCGCGCGCGTATACGGCAGGGCTCTGACATCACTTCAATTCAATCGTATTTTTCGTATATTTCGGATCATTTGCATTAAACGGAGAATACGTGTTTCCTCGCACGCGCAGTACCGCCCCGCACCGGGGCGGCTGACCCGCAGCGCAGGAGCAAGACATGTCCGTAGGTGCATACCGAAGGCGACTGTTCCAGGCGGTGGTTTTCACGGCGACCCTCTCTGGGTCCGCGGCGCTCGCAGTGGCGCCGGAGTCCCACGGTGGCGAGCGGCACTTCGATGCCCGCGCCTCCTACAACGCGCAGGCACGCTTCGGCTTCTCGACGGTGCAGAAGGCGCACGTCGCGGCGCTGCGCCAGGCCATTCCGGAGCTGCTGGTGGAAGTGGACGAGTCGAGCGGCACCGTGCGCTCGCTCACCAACCCCGTGGGCGCGCTCTCTGGTCCGAGCAGCGGTGACCCGATGGCCATTGCCCTGGACTTCGTCCAGAAGCACCACGAGGCGCTCGGCCTGGGACTCAATGACCTGGCGAACCTCGAAGTCACCGACCGCGTGTTCTCGGAGGTGAGCGGCGCCACGCACCTGTACCTGCGGCAGACGTTCAAGGGCCTGCCCGTCTACAACGCGCAGCTGCAGATCAACGTGGGCAAGGATGGCAGCGTCCTGGGTGTCCACAGCGACTTCCTGCCCTCCATCGAGAACGCCATCTCCGGCGTGGAGCCGCGCCTGAACGCTGGCGAGGCCGTCGCCGGCCTGGCCCGCCACCTGGGTGTGAGCCTCGCGAGCGCCCCCCGCGCCCTGAAGGCGGAGTCCGGCGTGAAGCGCCGCACGGGCGTGGAAGTGGACGGCCTGTCGCGCGAGCCCATCGTCGCGGAGCTGGCCGTGCTGCCCATGCGCCGGGGCGAGGCCCGCCTGGTGTGGCACTTCCAGGTCTACACCCTGGACTCTCAGCACGACTACGACGTGACGGTGGACGCCGGCACGGGCGAGGTGTTGACGCGCTTTGACTGGGTGGCCGCGGATTCCTACAAGGTCTATCCCGTGCCCGTAGAGAGCCCCAATCACACCACGCCGCTGCCCCTGGCGGATGGCCGTGTGACGGTGACCAACCCCGCCAACACCACGGCGTCGCCCTACGGCTGGCACGACACCAACGGGGTCGCTGGCGCGGAGTACACGACGACGCGCGGCAACAACGTCCACGCGTACGAGGACCGCGACGCCAACAACGCCCCTCCCGCGACGCAGCCGGACTGCACCTCCGCGCTCAACTGCGTCTTCACGCTCAACCTGGCCGGCGCGCCGTCGACGTACATCTCCGCGGCCGTCACCAACCTGTTCTACTGGAACAACATCATCCACGACGTGCAGTACCAGTACGGCTTCAACGAAGTGGCCGGTAACTTCCAGCAGAACAACTACGGCCGTGGCGGCACGGGCAACGACTACGTGCAGGCCGAGGCGCAGGACGGCGGCGGCACCAACAACGCCAACTTCTCCACGCCCGCCGACGGCAGCCGCCCGCGCATGCAGATGTACGTCTGGACGGCGCCGACCCCGGACAAGGACGGCGACCTCGACAGCGGCATCATCGTCCACGAGTTCGGCCATGGCATCTCCAACCGCCTGGTCGGTGGCCCCAGCAACGTGTCGTGCCTCTCCAACCGGCAGCAGCCGGGCGAGGGCATCAGCGACTTCCTCTCGCTGTTCTACACGGCGCGCACCGGCGACACGGCCAACAAGATTCGCGGCGTGGGCACCTACGCCCTGAACCAGGCCACCACCGGCAACGGCATCCGTACGCAGCCGTACACGCTGGACGCGACGCGCAACACCTGGACGTACGCGAGCATCAACGGCATGGCCGTTCCGCACGGCGTGGGCTCCGTGTTCGCCCAGGCGATGTGGGAGGCCTACTGGGCCCTGGTGACGCAGTGGGGCTTCGACTCCAACCTGTACAACGCCAATGGCAGCGCCGGTAACCAGCGCATGATGCTGTACTTCACCGAGGGCCTGAAGCGCACCGCTTGCAGCCCGACGTTCACCCAGGTGCGTGACGGCATCATCAGCGCGGCCACCACCCTGCACAACGGCGAGGACGTGTGCCGTCTGTGGAAGGCGTTCGCCGCCTACGGCCTGGGCACCAACGCGGTCTCCGGCGGCTCGGCCAGCACCACGCCGACCAACGGCTTCGCCCTGCCCACCACCTGCCCGGCGGCGCTTGACCTGTAATTCCTGACACATCGCCACACAGTAGCCGGGGGCCTTTCTCACGAGAGGCTCCCGGTTTCATTTTGGGTGTCTTTGGGGCCCGCGAAATGGGGACGAAGGACACCTCCTCCGCTGACACAGTCCTTACAGAGAGAGGTCGTCATGCTTGCGCGAAGTCTCGTACTTGCCGCTGGATGTGTTGCACTGATGTTCGGATGTGCCGAGCCACCCGAGGCGACACAGGAGATCGTCGACAACCTGGTCGAGGCCGGGTTCCCAGCCGACGACATCATGGTCGTCGAGGGAAAGGTCTACGTCGGGAGGGACGCCGAGGTGTCCCTCGCCTCCTCGAGAGAGATGCTGGAGCTCGGTGAGGCTTCCGACGAGCAATACCGCACCACCAACCTCATCAGCACGTCGCTGACGAAGATCTGCATCAACGGCTCGACGTTTACCGGGGCCTTCAGCACGGCGCTCGACCTCGCCATCCAGAACTACGACGAGCTGCCGCTCACCTTCTCCATGGCGCGCACGCCGAGCACCGGCTGCGGCTTCACCATCAACGCGGTCATCCAGCCTGGGGTGGTAGGAGGATCGGCTGGCTTCCCGTCCGGCGGTTTGCCGTACCCGACCATCAACATCGGCGGCGGACTCTCCTCGTACAGCGTCGATGTCATCGAGCATGTCATCACGCACGAGATTGGCCACACCCTCGGGTTCCGCCACTCGGACTACTACAACCGCGCCATCAGCTGCGGTACGGGTGGCGATGAGGGCCCCGCCGGCGTCGGGGCCATCCACATCCCGGGCACGCCGACCACGACGACCGTTGGCGCCTCGCTCATGAACTCCTGCTTCCGCTCGGTCGAGACGGGCGAGTTCGCGCCTGGCGACCTCTCCGCGCTGAGGACGCTGTACACGCCAGTACAGGCAAGCTGGACCTGGTGCAGCAAGTGTCAGGGGTTGTTCTTTGGCGGAAACCCCAACCCCCAATGCCCGGCCGGAGGAGCACACATCACCTCTGTCAGCGGCAACTACCATCTCGCACACACCATCGCCCCGACGGCGGGGTGGCAGGGTGGCTGGCGCTGGTGCAACAAGTGTCAGGGGTTGTTCTTTGGCGGGAACGCCGGCTCCGTCTGCCCCACGGGTGGCGGGCACGACGGGAGCGCGAGCGGGGACTACCACTTGCATCACAGCGCGGGAGCAGCCCCCGACCTGCAGTCGAACTGGCGCTGGTGTCAGAAGTGTCAGGGGTTGTTCTTTGGCGGGAACGCCGGCTCCGTCTGCCCCACGGGCGGCAGCCACGACGGCAGCCTGAGCGGGAACTACAGCTTGATCCTCCGCTGACGGAGACCCGAACGACCACCACCGGGTGACACTTGCGAAGGTCCCGGGTGTTTCGTGGGAAGTTCCACACCCCGGAGACATTCCCATGGTTCCCACGCGCCTTGTCGCGTGTCTGGCTGGTGCCTTCGCACTGGGCGGACTGACGCAGTGCACCCCAGCGACACCGGAGCAGGACGAAGTCGACGTCATGGCGAGCGCCGTCCCTGAGACGGCCTCGCTCCATTCGCTCCCACTTCACGGCGGCACGGGGAAGAAGCTGTTCAGTCAGGCCTTCCCGAACACCAACGGGCGCTCCTGCGCCACGTGCCATGTGCACGAGGACAGCACGGCCCTCCGGCCCGCGCACGTCCTGGCCCTGCTCGCCTCGCATCCGGCGGACCCGCTGTTCAACCGCATCGACGCGGATGACCCGAGCGCGGCGGTGCCCACGTACGAGCACCTCAAGAAGGGGCTCGTCCGCGTCGTCATCCCCCTCCCCGCCAACATGGACGTCATCGACGCCCAGGGCCACGTCGTCACTCCCACCGACCGGAAGATTGCCGTCTGGCGAGGCGTGCCGAGCATCCAGGACACGGCCCTCACCGGGCCGTTCTTCCAGCTCGACGGCCGCGAGTCGAACCTGGAGGACCAGGCCCAGGCCGCCATCACCAGTCACAGCGAGGGAGGCACCGTGCCTCGCGCCCAACTTCGACAGGTGGCGGACTTCCAGCGAGGGGAGTTCACGTCGGCGCGCGCGCGGTTCGTCGCGGACTTGAACAACGCGGGAGTGCCGCTCGAGCGGATCCCCCTCCCCGAGGACTTCATGTGGCTCACACCCCAGGAGCGGCGGGGGCGCGAGGTCTTCAAGGTCGGCTGCGAGCCCTGCCATGGCGGCCCGACGCTGAGCCGGATTTCAACCCCGTCCATGCGAGAGCTCGCCGCCCGGTTCCCGGTGACGAAGGCTGATGGCAACGTCCTGTTCACCCAGGTCCCCGGCGTGGGTCCGGTGCCCGTGCAGGGGCAGCGCTCGACGCCGGACATCCTGAACATCGCGTTCTCGGGCTTCTCCTACCTGGGACAGATTGGTCAGCTCCCCACGCTGTTCAACGCCGACATCGAGCTGCCGCGCTACCGGTTCCGCTTCTACACGGATGGAACGCGCCAGCAGCAGGTGACCGACCTTCCGCCCAACCCCGTGACGGCGAGCGGAGCGCCGTATGATCCAAATCCCGCGGTGGACGAGAACGGAGCGCCCATCGTCGGCCCCAATCTCTTTCCTCAGTGGTTCTCCACGGACCCCGGCCGGGCGCTCATCACCGGCAATCCCCTGGACTTCGAGGCCTTCGACATCCCCACGCTGCGCGGCGTCGCACGGACGGCACCGTACTACCACGACAACAGCATCGAGAATCTCGAGGACGTCGTCGACATCTACAGCCAGTTCATCCTGCCCTTCACCCCGCCCCTGAACCTGCCGCCCGTTCATCCACCGGAGAATCCGGGCGGACCTCCCGAGTCCCTCAATCCCACACAGAAGCAGGACCTGCTCCGGTTCCTCCAGCGACTCTGAACTCCGACCTCGCCGCGAGGCGCCTGGGCGAGGGGCGTGGCACGATACGCGGGTGCCGCGCCCCTCGGGTGTCAGCGTGAAGTCAGCCATTGGGCTGCGTCAGCACGACGGCGTCAGTTGATAGACGCGCACGCCCAGGCTCTCGCCTACGTTGACCTGGCACTGGGTGCCCGGGCAGGAAACGGGGGCCAGGGAGGGGGTGGTGGACGTCGTCATGCCGACCCACTCCGAGACATTGAAGCCACCGCCATTCCGGGCCAGCGGCATGTTCAGCGTGGGCAGGGGCCCCACCGTGTGCAGCACCAGGGTGTTGTCGGAGGCATCCACGCAGCTCCCTTCGCTGGTGCAGGAGAAGACGTGGACCCCCGCATCTCGGGCCACGTCCCGCAGCACCGACGTCGGCAGGCCGGGGACCGCGGCGAAGGCGACCTTGTAGCTCCCGGAGCCGTCAGACACCCGCGCTACGGACCTCGCCCCTCAGGGCAGCCTGAAGACCCGCAGGTTCTCTTCGCCCTTTCGCACGTAGACGAGGGCGTGGTGCGTCGCCAGGTAGAAGAAGCGGTTCTTGACCAGCTCATGCCACCCGCCGAAGGCGCCCACCTCGTACTGGGGGGCCTCGCGCAGCGTGAGGGCCACCGGGTCCACCTCGTAGGTCCGGTACTCGAAGCTCCCGTCGCCGTCACGGTCATACCGGAACGCGGCGATGTAGCGATTGAGCGGAGGCACGTAGGCAAACACCTGTCCCTCGAAGTATTCGCTGAAGCAGCGCGCACGCACCAGGTCGCTATTGAGCTTCAGCTCGCCCCACTTCGTCGTGTCCAGGTCGTAGGTAATCAGTCGGGGAAAGTGCACGTGCGACTCCTCGTGCCCCGGAGCCGGGAAGCTCACCAGCGTTCGCCCCACCCTGGCCATCTGCGCGAAGTACCAGGCGGGAGGCGTGATGACCTCCCACTTCCAGGACTTGTCCGCGGTCCCGAACGACCACCACCGCGAATAGTTGCCGTTCTCCGTGGGGCCGAACACGTAGCGGCCAGCCACCTCGTCCCAGAACGTCCACCCGGCCGCGCCACCGTAACCCGTCTCTCCATTGTACGTGGCACCCGGGGTGTTGAACGGGTTGTGGCGCGTCCACTTGCGCGTCGTCAGGCTGTAGCGCCACATGCGCCGGACGCCAAAGGCAACCTCATCGAGGTCCGGGTTGTAGACGAGCCCGTTGTAGGTATGACGGGCCGTGGGGTTGCCTGTCGAGGCAGCGGGCCGGACCGGGTCGAAGAACTCGTCCCCCGAGACGTCGCTGTCCGGATGCGACCTGGCGTACTCCGAGGCGGGTGGATAGCTGCTGTAGGTATTTCCCCAGGGGACACCCGCCCAGTTCACCGAGTCGTCCGGGAGCTGCTCGATGCTCCAGCGCATCTTCGCCATGTCGAAGCGATAGATGCCGTTGTTGGAGCTGTCGGCGTGGCCACCGCCGAAGGCCCACCAACGCGCGCGCGGCGCATCCAGCGCCACTCCCGAGTACGCGTTGATGACCCCGGAGATTCCCTGGGAGCCCAGGTCTCGGAAGCCAGGGAGCGCCGCCTTGACCTCCGCGTCGAGCGTGGTGAGCGGCGTCCCCGCGACTTCAATCCACCGGTCCTTCGGGACGAGCGCCCACGACACCTCGTTCACGAGCCCCGTCGCATCTCGCCCCGGCGTCCACACGTTGCCCACCAGCGTGCCGGGCTCCGTGCCATGCCCCCAGGTGAACTCGGGAGGAGGCTTCTGCCCACCATCCGGTGAAGTCGCCCCGCCGTCAGGCGAGGGGCCTCCATCGGGTGAGTTCACCCCTCCGTCAGGAGGGGGCTGTTCCCCAGGAGAAGGGTCCGATGAGTCGCATCCCGCGACGACGCCGACGACCGAGAGCGACACGAAGAGAATCCAAGGAGAGAAACGTCTGCTCAGACGGCCCGTGGTCATGCGCGGCTCCGCGACAAGGTTGCTGAACGGCCACGCACTCGCCCCAGGCAAGTGACATGCCATGGGGTGTTCGCATGAGCGCACCCGAGGACGCGCTCGGCGACACGGGCCGCCGGGCCGCGGACAGAGGGGCCCACCCCACAGCGTGTGGCCCACGTGCCCCACAGTCCCCATCAGGCGAGGCCCAGGTCTATGGTCCGCCCCCATGAATCTCGTCATCACAGGCGCCAACCGTGGCATCGGCCTCGAACTCACCCGGCAGTACGTCACGCGTGGCGACACCGTGCACGCAGGCGTCCGCGAGCCGGCGCAGGCCCGCGAGCTCACCGCCCTCGCGGGAGCCTCCAACGGTCGGCTGCACGTGCATGCGCTCGAGGTGACTCGCGACGAGAGCGTGGGTGCGTTCGCCGCCGCGCTGACGGGGCCGGTGGACCTGCTCATCAACAACGCGGGCCGGCGCACCCGGAGCGACGACCTCGAAGACCTCTCGCTCGAGGACGCGCTCCAGATGCTGCAGGTGAACGCGCTCGGCGCGCTGCGAGTGACACGCGCGCTGCTGCCGCGCCTGCGCGAGGCGAAGGGGGCGAAGATCGCGAGCCTCGGCTCGGGGCTGGGCTCCATCTCGGACAACACGTCGGGCGGAGGCTACGGCTACCGGATGTCGAAAGCGGCGCTGAACATGGCCACGCGCACGCTCGCGGCGGACCTGCGCGGCGAGGGGCTCATCGCGGTGACGCTCAGTCCCGGCTGGGTTCAGACAGACATGGGAGGCGCGAGCGCACCGACGCAGGTGTCCGAGTCGGCCGCGGGGCTGCGCTCGGTGCTCGACGGATTGAGCGCACAGGACAGCGGCGGCTTCTTCGACTTCCGGGGCAAGCGCATCGACTGGTGAGGGAAGCGGCTTCACACATCAGTCCAGGTCTCAACACCCGAAGGCCATCGACAGACAAGCACCCGGGGGACCTCGCGGGCCGACAATCTATACTCGTCAGCCCGCACTCCCTTCCATGAGGTCCTCATGATGATGCGTTCCCCGCGCCCGCTCTGGACGCTGCTCTCCACGTGTGCCCTGTGGCTCCTCACCCTCTCGGGCTGCGATGACTCCCCGTCCCCTGGAAACCAGGACGCGGGAATCGAGGACTCGGGAACTCCTGACGCAAGCACGGCCGACTCGGGTCCCGAGGACGCGGGCACCCCGGACGCGGGCACTCCGGACGCAGGCGCCGAGGACGCGGGCACTCCCGATGCCGGGCCCTATGTCTGGGATGGCACGTATGTGGAACAGGAGGACAACGGTGACTGGAGGGACCCCGGCCCCCGCGACACCTGCCGCTTCCTGGCCGAGGACGACCCCAGTCCCACCGCCTGCGAGGCCCTGGAGGGCTTCGACCTGTCGAGCTGTGACACGGACGCACTCGCGGGCTTGGAGCAGCGGGGCATCTACGGGGGATGGGCTCTCATCGACCGGGTCGTCCGCCCCGGCGAGCCCGCGAGCGATGGCACAGGCCGTCAATCCCTTGGCTTCCGGCTCTTCGACGACGGTACCCCGGACACACAAGGCCGCCTCACCGTCATCCAGCGCCAGACGAAGGACGGCAAGTTCTACCTGGTCGGGAAGGTAACCCATCCTGTCGCCGGCACGGACACCCTCGCGCTCGCGGGCTGTCATGTCCCCAGGCCAGGAGTCATCACCGGGTGCTTCGTGGGCTGCTCCACCAAGGGCTTCTACAGCCGGAACATGGGGACCTTCGAGGTCCAACGCCTGGCGTGGTCTGGACGTGAGGCGGAGTCCTCCGGCGGGCTGAAGCTCGTCTCGGAGCTGGCCACCCCGGTGGGCCTGCCCGTGGATGTCTTCGTCACCCAGGAGCACGCCTACGTCGTCTCCGACAACCGGTCACCGCGGGTGGGAGGGCTGAGCGTCTTCGACATCCGGGACCGGAAGAACCCCGTCCTCAAGACGACGCTCCGACTGCCCAGCGACACGTCCTGGAACGGAGTCTGGGCCCACGGCAATGCGCTCTACATCGCCAGCAACGTCTCGGGCGTCGTCATCTACGACATCTCACAACCTGACGCGCCCACCTTCGTCCGCGTGCTGACCGCGGATTTCGGCGTCCACACGGTGCTGGTGGACGGGGAGCGGCTGTATGCCATGTCCCCCTCCACCGGCACCTTCGTCTACGACGTGTCCAATCCCCTGGAGCCCCGGCTGGTCACCCTCATCAACCTGCCCGACGAATTCGCCTCCGGCGGGCCCCATGACGCCTTCGCGTACCAGGGCCGCCTCCACATCAGCAACGCGTACGGCGGCTACTCCGTCGTCGACGTCACGAACCTGGAGGACGTGCGCCACCTGGGCCAGTACTCCCACGAGGGTTTCGCCTTCTCGCACCACAGCGCGGTGGGGACGTTCGGCGGTCGCGCCATCGCCTTCGTGGGCGGCGAGTTCGCGGGCTCCCACCTCCGTGTACTCGATACCAGCGACCCCTCCCGTATTCCGAAGCTGGGGGAGTTCCGCATGCGCGCCATCACCTCCATGCACAACCTGCTGCTGCGCGGCAACCTGCTGTACGTCGCCTGGTACCACGAGGGCCTGCGCGTGCTCGACGTGAGCAATCCCACACAGCCCCGACAGGTCGCGCACTTCAACACCTTCCAGGAGACAGACCCCTATCGCACGGACGGCATCTTCGACGGTGTCTTCGGGGTGCGCATCCCCGGGGACGGCTACGTCTACGTCGTGGACTCGTCGCGCGGGTTGCTCATCCTCAACGAGCTCTGAGTGACGCCGCCGCGTCCAGGCACCGGGGCTGATTCCAGCGCAGGAACAGACCAGAAGTCGCAGGCCCAGACCGTGTGTCCACCCCCGGTCTCGGGCCCAATGACCTCGCCGGCCCGCTCCCCTCACGGGGACTCCGGCGACATCCTTGTCCCGCGACTCCGGAGCCTCCAGACCATGAGCACGACCCATTCCTCCTCCCACCGAGGGCTCGACGCCCTGCTGACGCCCCAGAACAGCGTGGTGCTGCTGATCGACCATCAGCCCTACCAGTTCGCCAACCTGCACAGCCATGAGCCGACGATGGTGTTGAACAACGTCATCGGCCTGGCCAAGGCGGCCAAGGTCTTCAACGTGCCGACCATCCTCAGCACCGTGCTCGAGGAGCGCGGTGGCTACCTGGTCAAGGGCCTGCAGGACGTGTTCCCCGAGCAGAAGCCCATCGACCGCACCTTCATCAACACCTGGGAAGACCGCCGTGTGGTGGACGCGGTGAAGAAGACCGACCGGAAGAAGCTCGTGATCGCCGCGCTGTGGACCGAGATCTGCCTGGCCATGCCCGCGATTCAGGCGGCGGGTGAGGGCTATGACGTCTATGCCGTCACCGACGCCTCGGGCGGCGTCACCCGCGAGGCGCATGAGATGGCGGTGAGGCGCATGCTGCTGGCGGGCGTGACGCCCATCACCTGGATGGCGGTCATCGGCGAATGGCAGCGCGATTGGGCCCGCGAGGCCAGCGCCGCCGCGCTCGCCGGCGTCATTGGCGAGCACGGCGGCGCCAGCGCCGTGGCCTTCGCCTGGGAGATGCAACTGCTGGCAGGTCGGGCCGGCACGGGAGCCTGAGCGCACTTCCTCCCCTGTTCGGGGGAAGACGCCTTTCAGGCCTGCTGACATCGTCCTCCCGATTCTCCCTCGCCCCAGGGAGAACGGGAGGACGGTGCCGTGGAGACACGCGTTGAACGGCTGAGCCCGCTGCCAGAGAATGTGGTGGCCCTTTCCTCCGTCCGGAGGGAATGGAACGGAATCTGTGTGGATGTGAATGAGAGCCAGGGTTCTGGCCCGACCGGGTATTCCCTGTGTCTGGAAGGCCGCACGCGACTGAGCGCGCTGCTGGAGGAGGTGGGAACGCCCTGCGAGCCCCGCCTGCGCGAAGGCCAGCCCTGCCCCATCGGCTACGTTCCCCGGCAGCTGAACATCGTGCCCGCGGGCATGCTGCTGTGGGGTTACAGCGCCGGCTCGTGCATGGTGCGTGATGCCGTGCTCAACTTCGACCCGTCGAAGCTGGACGAGCGCCTGGGCCAATCACTGAGCCACGTCGACCTGGAAGCGCCTCGGTTGCGCTTCGCGGATGACCGCCTCTGGACGCTGATGAGCCTGCTCGCCAAGGCGGTGGATGACGACGACCCCTCCAGTCAGCTCTATGGTGACGGATTGACCGCCGCCATCTTCGCGGCGCTGGGCTCGCGCCGGGGAGAAGGCCCTCCGACGACCAAGGGGCTGGCGCCGTGGCAGCTGCGGCGGGTGATTGACTTCCTGGAGTCGAGCCTGCCGGAGCGGGTCGAGCTGTCGAAGCTGGCCGCCCTGGTGGACCTGTCGCAGGCGCACTTCAGCCGCGCCTTCAAGGCCTCCACCGGGCTGGCACCGTATCAATGGCAGCTCCAGACCCGCCTCAAGCGCGCGCAGGCGATGTTGCTGACAACCCCGGCCTCGTTGGAGCAGGTCGCCGAAGCCACGGGATTCGCCGACGGGGTGCACTTCGGCAAGACGTTCAGGCGCATCCATGGCACCACGCCCGCGACGTGGCGGAGGGAGCGGAAGATTTAGGAGGCCGGTGAAGCCCGTGGTGCGTTCCACGGAGCGCCCGTCCTGCGCCGGGCGCCCGTCGGAGGATGCGCCTCAGTTCTTGACGACGGTGGTGATGATCAGCGGCGTCGGGGTGCCGATGAACGTTCCAGCAGTGTTGGTGCAAGGCATGGGCACCTGCGAGAAGTCCGCGGCGTAGTAGCCGTAGGTGGAGCCATTGCCCTTCTCGTAGAACTCCTGGCCGTCCGGCAGGACCACCTTCCAGACGTAGTTGAGGCTCGTGTACTGCGTGGACGACCGCGCCCGGATGACACCTGTCACCGTGGTGCCCCAGTGGTACGGCGCCACGGCCGGCACCTCGACGGTCTGCGGCGCCGGAGCCCAGTCGAACGTGCTGGAGGGGCCGGAGCTTCCGCCCCAGCCGTAGATGAGGAACACGCTGGTCCCCCAGGGCAGGTCATCGTTGCGGTACGTGAGGGTGAGCTCCGCCTGCGAGGTGCTGAAGTAGCCGCACGTGTTGAGCACCGTCCGCGCCTGCACCCACTGCGAGCCCGCGAGGGCCGAGGTGGAGCTGAGCATCAGGGCGAGCACGAGCGCGTGGCGGGAAATTCGGGACATGCGAAGACTCCAGGGTGTGGTTTGACAACCGCGTCCCTCTACCAGAGCCAGGGGGTGCGCTGGAACCCGGGGAAACGGCGACGTGATTGAATGCCGGTCCGACACGAGCGACCTCGCTCGTCGAGCACGCCCACGCATGCCTCGTGAGCCACCCATCGTCCTGCCCGTCCTGCTGCCGCTGCTCCGGCATGCGAACCCGTGGGCGCTGCTCCTGGCGAAGGAGGCGGGCTATCCGCTCTCCACCGCCAGCCTCCTCTCCGAGCGCTACGCACTGAAGAGCGATGAGAAGCCCTTCGTGAAGGAGCTCCTCGGCCGCAAACGGAACCTGTGGGTCTTCCGCTGCGACCAGCGCCGCTTCGCGGGCGACTTCGTCGTCGTGGACATGGCGGAGCCAAGGCCGGCGCGGCGCCAGGTGGTGGTGCTCGACCTCAAGATGGGTGCGCCCCTCGTTCTCGGCGGAGGTGGGGCCGGTGTGCAGCTCACCCACGCCCAAGACGCGGTGGAGGGCGTCGCGGCGCGCAAGGGTGTCATCGCACCGGGCACGCCCTATGTGCTGGCGACGGGCGACAAGGCCGTCATCCTCGCCTGGCTGCGCGCGTGACGGCCTCCGGTGTGACCCGGCGTCTCGTCCTCGCTCAGGGCGCCGGGGTCGTCTGGAAGCCCGGCCCGGGGTCCCGCTGGACGCGGCACTTGATGAGCGCTTCACCCTAGACCGAGCCAACGACGCCCCACCACGGAGAGCCCACCCGGCTACATGACGAGCGACGCGAGCAGGTACACGTTGACGCCCAGCACCGCCGAGGTGGCCAGCCACGCCAGCGCGCTCCAGCCCGGTGACAGCGCGAGGGCTCCGAGCCGACGGCGATCACTGGTGAGCAGCACCAGCGGCACCACGGTGAAGCCCAGCTGGAGGCTCAGCACCACCTGGGACACGATGAGCAGCTGACCCGCGCCCTGGTCCCCCGCCAAGAGGATGACCGCGAGCGCCGGGCAGAGCGCGACGCCCCGGGTGATGAGCCTGCGCACCCACCGCCGGACCCTCAGACGCAGGAAGCCCATCATCACCACGTCACCCGCCAGCGTGCCGGTGATGGCCGCGCTCTGTCCCGCCAACAGGAGCGCCAGCGCGAAGACGGTCGCCGCCAGCGGGCCGAGCAACGAGGACAGCAAGGCGTGCGCGTCCGACAGCTCGACCACCTCGGTGTGTCCGAATCGATGGAACGCGGAGGCGGCCAGAATCAGGATGGCGGAGTTGATGAACATCGCCGCGCCGAGCGAGTAGAGCGTGCTCCACGTCGCGTCCCGCACGGCCTCTCGCCTGCCGCTCTCCTCGCGAGGGAGGTCGCGCGTGTTGACGAGATGGGAGTGCAGGAAGGAGCGAGCCTGTGTCACCAGGGCCAGACTTCCTGGCCTGACTCGCGTGACGCCTCAGCCCTTCTTTTCGGACTCTGGACGCGCCGTCGGGCCCACCAGGCGACGCGAGAGCTGCTTGAAGGCGGAGAGCCACAGCTCCACCTCCCGCCTCGTCAGCGCCGAGCGGGTCAGCGAGTGGGTCATCTCCGCGAGCAGCGCATCCGGTCCCTGCGTATTGAGGAAGCCCACCTCCAGGAGGACCATTCGCATCCAGGACTGCAGCGCCTGCACCAGCCGCAGCGGCGCCCCCTCCACCGCGCCCGGCGTCGCCACCTCCACCTGCTCGCGCGCGCAGAGGTACAGGAGGACCGCCGCCGCCTGCGCCAGGTTCATGGAGGGCTGCTCGGGCCGCGTGGGGATGACCAGCGCCTGCTGGCAGTGGGTGAGGTCCTCGTCGGACATGCCCCGCTTCTCGCCGCCGAGCACCAGGGCCACCTTGCCGCGCTGGGAGTGCAGCGCCATCAGGGCCACCGCATCCTCGGGCGAGAGGGTGGGCATGCCGCGCAGGTTCTGCCGCGAGGTGGTTCCCACCGCGAGCACCACGTCCTCCAGCGCCTCGGGCAAGGTGGGGACGATTCGCGCGGCCTCGAGGATGTGGCCGGCGTGCACCGCCATGCGCCTCGCGCCGTCCATCTCCTGAAGCTGGGGATCGGAGAGCACCAGCTCCGCCACGCCGAAGTTCGCAGCCAGGCGCGCCACGGCGCCGAGATTGTCCGGACCCTGCGTCTGGTGCAGCACGACACGCAGGTGGGAGGTGAGAGCCATGCTGCCACCTTACTGGCCACGCGCCGTCTCCGTCGCGAACATCCGCGCCGTCGTGCCCCTTGCGCCTGGAGCACGAGCCGGCGGGGGCGACGAGGCGGGCTCCAGGCAAGAGGCCCCGCCGCCCGCGACGGCAAGCGAGTCACCTCGCGTCAGCGATTCACCGCGCTCATGTCCGGGTAGCGCTGCCCCGTCGCCGCGCCCACCGGGAACACCGAGTCGAGCTGGGCGAGGTCCGCGCCCGTGAGCTCCACCCGCGCGGCGCCCGCGTTCTGCTCCAGGTACTTCACGCGCTTGGTGCCGGGGATGGGCACCACGTCAGGGCCTCTGGACATCACCCACGCGAGCGCGAGCTGCGCGGGCGGCACGCCCTTCTGCTTCGCGAGCTGCTCCACGCGCTGCACCAGGTCCAGGTTCTTCTGGAAGTTCTCTCCCTGGAAGCGCGGGTTCTGGCGGCGGAAGTCGTCCTGGGGCAGGTCCTCGAAGCGCTTGAACTGGCCGGTGAGGAAGCCGCGCCCCAGCGGGCTGTAGGCGACGAAGCCGATGCCCAGCTCGCGCACCATGGCGAGCACGCCGTCCTCCTCCACGTCGCGCGTCCACAGGGAGTACTCGGTCTGCAGCGCCGAGATGGGATGGGTGGCGTGCGCCTTGCGAATCGTCTCGGGCGCGGCCTCGGAGAGGCCGAGGTAGCGCACCTTGCCCGCGCGCACGAGCTCCGCCATCGCGCCCACCGTCTCCTCGATGGGCACCTTCGGGTCCACGCGGTGCTGGTAGTAGAGGTCGATGTGGTCGACCCCCAGGCGCTTCAGCGAGTCATCGCACGATTGCCGCACGTAGGCCGGGTCGCCTCGGACGCCCAGGAACTCACCCTTGGGACCGCGCACGTTGGCGAACTTCGTGGCCAGCACCACCTGCTCGCGGTGGCCACGGATGGCGCGGCCCACGAGCTCCTCGTTGGTGAAGGGCCCATACATGTCCGCGGTGTCGAGGAAGGTGATGCCCAGCTCCAAGGCCCGGTGGATGGTGCGCAGGGACTCGGCCTCGTCCCCCGCGCCGTAGAACTCGCTCATCCCCATGCACCCAAGTCCCAGCTCCGACACCACCAGTCCCTGCCGTCCCAGCTTGCGCTGCTTCATGGTCATGCCTCCGCGTGCGAGTCCTGTCGCGCGCTGAAGGTGTGGCTGGGGCAAGAGGGGTGCACCGACCTGGTGACGGACGGAAGACGGGCTGCCTCCTCGACAACCGCGAGGTCGCGGCCCTTCTCCCGCCCGTGTGCGGAGCGAGCAGTCGACCTCAGCGCTTCGTCTCGATCTTCAGTCGCTCGTCGCGAAGCTTCTCGCCCTTCAGGAAGGTCTTCATCCGCTCGAGGATGCGCGGGTCCGACTGGAAGAGGCCGTCATGTCCCGCGCCCTCCAGCACCAGGTGCACGGCCTGGGCGAGCCCGGGGCGCAGGGCCTCCGCGTTGTCCGGGCTCGTGCGCCCATCCAGGGTGCCGCTGATGAGGAGCACGGGCGCCGTGGCCTTCAGCGGGCCTCGGAAGGAATCGCCGAGGTCGCTCACGCCGGGCACATCCCCCGCCAGCAGTGCGCCTGGGTTGGCGCTGCCACCGAGCAAAGCCTTCGCCGCCTCACGTTCGATGAGGGCGCGTCGCGCCGGGCTCACGCCGGAGGCCGCATCCATGGCGAGCGACATCGGCCTCAGCATCCCTTCGCGCAGCATGCCCGCGAAGGGCGCCATCGCCTCGTAGCTCCCGGCCTCCAGCGCGGGGAGCAGGGTGAGGAAGCGCCGGAAGGTGGCGGGGTCTCTCAGGGACTCGAAGGTGGCGCGCTGAAGGTCGAAGGGGCTGACCTTCCAGGTGTGACGCTCCCCCTTCTCCGGGTCCGTGAACTCCACGGTGCGGGGCTCGCGCCGCAGCGCCTTCAACAGCTTCGCCAGCCGCGCTTTCAGGCCCGGTCCGCGCTCGCCCTCGGCGCGCAGCACGGCCTCCCAGCGGTCGAGCAGCACCTCCGCGTGGGCAGGCCGCTTCCAGGTGTCGTCCGGCCCCTCGATGCCGGCGAGGATGATGTGGTCCACCCGCTGGGGGTGGCGCCGCAGGTAGGCGAGGCCCAGGTGGGTGCCGTAGCTGATGCCCCAGAGGTTGAGCTTCGGCGCGCCCAGCGCCTTGCGCAGCACCTCCAGGTCGTCGGCGCTCTCCTCCGTGGTGTACGCGCCCAGGTCCACGCCCGCCGCCGCCCAGGTCCGGCTCGCCTCGGCCGCGGCCTTCTTCATCGTGGTGTCGAGCAGCGCCTCGTCGATGCGCTGCTCGAGCGGGACAGCCCAGCGATGCGCCAGCTCGAGATGAGGGTTCGACTCACCGGTGCCGCGCTGGTCCAGTGCGATGACATCGGCCACCTCGCGCAGGGCGAGGAACAGGTCGAAGCGGCCATGGCGCGCGGCATCGATGCCGGAGCCGCCCGGGCCACCAGCGAGGTACACGATGGGTGCCGCGGGCGACGGGTTCGTGCTCTTGAAGCGCACGAAGCGCAGCGGCAGGCCCGGACCCTCGGGGCGAGCGTGACGCAGGGGCACGGTGAGGGTGCCCTGCTCGGCCTGAACGCTTCGACCGTCGCGGGCCTGAAAGGTGTGGGGTCGCAGTTCCAGGCCCTGAGCCTGGGCCAGGGACAACGGAAGGATGAGGGCAAGCAGGAGCACGGCGCGCATGGCGTTCCTCCGAGAAGGTCTTCAGCGCGGAGGATGCGGTGGCCAGCACGGCCCGTGGGGTGCCGGTCGCCCAACGTCTCGCGGCGTCGCCGGAGCGCGCGTGGTACGTCGTCGGGCTGCGTATGCTGCGGCCCATGATGTCCTCCGCCCTCTTCGCGGGATGCCTCGCGCTCTCGCTCGCCGCCTCGGCCGCGCTGCCCTCCGCGCGGCAGGGACTGGTGCAGGTGAACACGGAGGAGCTCTCCTCGGAGGTCGCGCTCTCTGGAGACACACGGGGCTGGCGCACGGTGGCGGCCGACCAGGTGAACGAGGGGACGGGCCCCTATTGGCTGCGCACACAGGTGGACGTGCCCCCGCGTGAAGCCGGAGCCCCGACGCCAGCCCTCGCCCTGTCGGTGCTCGGGTCATGGGAGGCCTGGTGGGATGGCGGGCCCCTGGGCCGCAACGGACAGGTGGGGCGGACACCTTCGGAAGAGGTACCAGGGCGCGTCGATGCGCTGTTCCCGCTTCCGCCCGAGCTCAGCGCGCCGGGTCCTCACGTGCTGACGATGCGCATCTCCGCGCACCGGCTCGGCTTCCAGCCCGTGAGCACCCTCCACTACCTGCAGGTGGGCGAGGCTTCGTCCCTCGCTCGGGCGCGGATGCTCGGCCTGGTGCCAGCCCTCTGCATGCTGGGCGCACTGGTGCTGATGGGGATCTACCACCTCGCGCGCGTGCGGCTCGCTCACGGCGGGCTCGCCACGCTCCTGCTCGGCCTGCTGTGCCTCGCCGCCGCCGCGCTCGTCCTGCTGGAGGCGTGGCGCGGGCTCGCCAACTATCCCTACCCACAGCACGCGGTGCGGCTGCGACTGCAGGCGGCGGCCGTGCTGGCGGTGGCGGCGCTGCTGCCGGCGACGGTGCACGCGGCCTTCGGCGAGCCACGCCGCTGGCTGCGGTGGACGGGACTCGGACTGGGGCTGCTCTCGCTCGCCTTCGTTCCGGGCTTCGATGGCAAGAACAGCATCGCGCTCGGGGCGTCGCTCGTCGTCTCCACGGCGCTCTCCGTGCGCGCGTGGCGCAGAGGAGAACCGGGGGGGCCCCTGGGGGCGCTGGCGGGGCTCGGTTTCGCCGGAACGCTCTACCTGTTGGAGCCCTGGGGCTTCTCCGAGCGCGGCTTCTTCCTCGCCTTCGGAGGGCTGTTGCTCTGCCTCACGGCGGCACATGCCCGGCAGCAGCGCCGGCAGCAGGAGCGGTTCGAGAATGCGACGCGCGCCGCGGAGCGCCTGCAACTGGAGTTGCTCAAGCGCAGCCTGCAGCCGCACTTCCTGATGAACACGCTGGGCGCGCTGAGTGAGTGGGTGGAGACGGAGCCCGCGCAGGCCGTGCGCTTCATCGAGGCCCTGGGCACGGTGTACCGGCACCTGCTCGCCGTCTCAGGTGAGCGCACCATTCCGCTCGCTCGCGAGTTGGAGCTGTGCCGCGCCCATCTGGAGGTCATGGGCTGCCGACAGGGCACGGCCTTCCACCTGGAGACCGAGGGCGTCGATCTGGAAGCCCCCGTCCCCCCTGCCCTGCTGCACACGCTGCTGGAAAACGCCTTCAGTCACAACCGCTACGTCTCGCCCCACACCTTCCGACTCGAAAGCAGCCTCGTCGCCGAGGGCGCGGGGCCGCGTCGGCGCTACGTCTTCCTCGCGCCGGTGGGCACGGGCACGCGCCAGGGTGGCGGTGACGGCACCGGCGCGCGCTACCTGCGTGCGCGCCTGGAGGAGGCCTTCCCCGGTGCGTGGCGGCTCGAGGATGGGCCTACCGCCGTGGGGTGGATGACGCGGGTGGAGGTGCCGGCGTGAGGCTGCTCATCGTGGAGGACGAGCCGCTGGCGGCGCGCCGTCTCGCCCGGCTGTGCGAACAACACCTGGGGCCGGACAGCCCACCCCCGCGCGTGTGCGCGAGTCTGGACGAGGCGCGCGAGCTGCTGGCGGAGCGCACCGTGGACGTGCTGCTGCTGGACTTGAACCTCTCGGGCGAGGACGGCTTCGCGCTGCTCACGGAGGCGGCCGCGGGCGCATTCCAGACGGTGGTGGTCTCCGCGAACACCGATCAGGCGCTGCGCGCCTTCGAGCTGGGGGTCCTGGACTTCGTGCCAAAGCCTTACACGCCGGAGCGGCTCGCCCTCGCGCTCGGCCGAGTGGGGAGCCGCTCGGCCACTCCCTTGCGCACCCTCGCGGTGAGGAAGGGCGGAGGCGTGGTCCTCGTGCCCCTGGACTCCGTCGCGTACATCCAGGGCGCTGGCGACTACGCCGAGCTGGTCCTGCGCGGAGGCGGCACCGAGCTGAGCGAGAAGAGCCTGGAGCGGCTCGAGCAACTGCTCCCCACCGACTTCCTCCGCGTCCACCGCTCCTATCTCATCCGCGTGACGGATATTCGCGAGCTCGTCGCCTCGGAGGGCTCGCGCACCGCGGTGGAGCTGAGGGACGGCACGCGATTGCCAGTGGGCCGCAGCCGACTGGGAGCGCTGCGCAAGCGACTGGAAGCATAGGCCTTACCGTGTGCATCCGTCGAGTTCGCTTGCCGTGACGGGATGGATTGTGTCTGCTCCGAGCCATCCAACCGTCGGGAGAACCACGCCAATGTCGAAAGAGGGAGTCAGCGTCCTGGCCAAGGAGGTTGGAGACGACTGGAAGGAGCACGCGTACTACGAAGAAGTCGAGCGCTTCATGCCTGACACCTGGCGGAACCTCATCTTGCCCGTCATCGGCGAGTGTGACTTCTCCTCGTCCCTGGACCTCGCGGCCGGTCACGGTCGGAACACGGAGTACCTGCTGCCGCTCGCGCAGCGGCTCCACGTGGTGGACATCAACAAGGAGAACATCGACTTCTGTCGTCGCCGCTTCGCGGGACGGGATTCGAAAATCACCTACGTCGTCAACGACGGCTCGTCGCTCTCCGCGGTGCGCAGCAACTCGGTGACGCTCACCTACTGTTTCGACGCCATGGTCCACTTCGACAGTGACGTGGTGCGGGCCTATCTGCGCGAGTTCTTCCGCATCCTGGAGCCGGGTGCGCACGCGTTCATCCACCACTCGAACTACACCGCGAACCCGTGCGGGAGGTGGATGGACAACCCCAAGATCCGCAACTTCATGAGCAAGGACCTCTTCGCGCACTACGCGCACAAGGAGGGCCTGACGGTCGCATCTCAGCAGGTGATTGACTGGGGCGGGGCTCCAGAGCTGGACTGTCTCTCGCTCCTGCGCAAGCCAAACCCTATCACCCGCCTCGGCGGAAACCACACGCGGCGCGACGAGATGCTCTTCGTGCTCGCGGGCGCCCACGAGTCGGCGAAGGCCACGCTCGCCCGCCCGGCGACGCTCACGCTGGATGCGCACGCCCACAAGTGGTGCGGGCGGCTCATCGTCCAGCAGGGAGACAAAGTCCTCGCCACGTTCGACGTGCATGAAGAACAGACGCAGTCGAAACTGTGCGTCTTCGAGGCCGAGGCTGGTGAGATTGTGTTCCGCGCCGAGGACCGGGGCGACGGCCTTTTCGAGGCCTGGGTGAGAGGAATTGACGTCCGCTGGCGGAAGCAGCCGTGACGTCCCAGGCCTGAGCAAGCGAGGCCCCGTCACGCGCACGGACTTCAACGCGTGACAGGGCGGCTTGACGGCGTCTGCGCGATTCCTGTCAGGCGCTCCGGCGCCGGTTGAAATGGCGCAAGCAGGAATGGATTGCGCGCGTCACGCCACCGAGCCGACCACCGGGCTCCTTCGCGCGAGCGCCCGCAGCTTCAGCACCTGGTACGTGGCACCGAGGAGGAAGAAGACCACCAGCGCGAGCAAGGCGGCTTGCACGGGCGGCGACTCCGGACTGCTGGCGATGGGCTGGCCCGCGGGCAGGCGCGTCAGCGTCTCGTTGATTCCGGGCACCAGCAGCACCATGAAGCTGGCGGACAGCGTCAGCGTCTCCACGTAAGGCGTGGAGCGGCCGAACGCACCCACGCGCGAGGCGACGACGCCCACCGCCATGAGCACGAGCGCGAGCAGGCCCAGGCCGTGGCCCGGGTTGAAGCCGCCCGTGCTGGAGAGGCCGAACGACGTGAGAATCGACGCCACCATGCTCAGCAGGTACAGCCGTCCCACGCGGTTGCCAGGGTCGATGCGGCCGTCGCGAAGGAAGGCCCAGCCACCGAAGATGAGGGGGGGCAGGCTGACCACGGTGTGGATGATGCCGAGGGTGGACATGGGATTGGCCATGACAAGTCTCCTTCTTCGGATGTCGATGAGGCGGGGATGAAAGGTCAGGCCAGCAGGTATTCGCGCACCATGGCGCGGGCCCGATGCAGGCGGCTCTTCACGGCGGGCACGTCTTCGCCCAGGCGCTCGGAGATTTCGCGGATGGACAGCTCCTCGAAGTCGCGCAGCAGGACGACCTCGAGGTAGTGCGGAGGCAAGGACTCCAGCGCGGAGGCCACGTCGAGCCGCGCGGACTCTGGGCTGTGCGAGACCACCCACTGGTCCGCCAGCGCCTCCTCGTAGGGGTCCTGCTTGAGCGTCACGCGCCCCAGGCGGCGGCACTCGCGCTGGACGATGCGGAACAGCCAGCCCGACAGGGACGCCAGCTTCCGGACCGAGCCCAGGTGACGGGCCAGCAAGAGCAGCGACTCCTGGACCGCGTCGTCGATGTCGTTGATGAAGCAGCGCTGCTGCGCGTACCGCCGGAGGTTGGGCTGGAGCGCCTGGAGCAGACGGAGCATCGCGTCGCGATCACCCGCGTGGGCCGCGAGCAGCATCGCGTCGGGAGCAGCGGGCAACGGGTGGGCGGCGGCCATGCGAGTCCCTGGAAGGCGGTGGCGGGGAAAATGCCCTGCCTTGCCCACTAAGAGGCGGGCACCCGCCGAACGGATTCGCGGCCTGGACGATTTTCTCCGGACCCGCGCCGCCCGGGGCCCGAGCGGCGCGTCAACTCCTTGAATCTACAGGCCACTTCGAGCGGAGGCTACCCGCCGCCGTTGCCGCCGTAGCGGAGGTTGGCGAGGCCCGGGTAGTACAGGCCGTAATACGCGGCGTTGGAGACGTACGACTGCGCGGCGCCCATGAGGTAGCAGTTGGCGCCGTTGTGGGTGCACATCTCGTCGATGGCGCCGGAGGCCGCGTTCGGGGGGAACAGGCCGTTGCCCATGTCCGTCACAGGTGGCAGGCGCGCGCCCGAGTCGAACACCTCACCGTACCAGTGGGCCATGTCGCCCGAGGTGAAGGCACCGCCCCACCGCGAGCCGGGGAAGTAACCCACCCACGCATCGTTGAAGTACACCCACCAGTCGGTTCCCGAATAGAGGACGAAGAAGCGGGGCTTCGCGCCGATGTAGCCGCTCAGGTCCATGCCCGGGTAGTAGCTCGCGTGGGTCTGCACCCAGCCCGTGACGTGCTGGAACACGCCGCCCACCGTGTGGCCGACGAGCAGCGTGGGATAGGTCGTCTGGAACTTGCGGTAGCCCGTCGCGACGATGGAGGTGCTGGCGCCCCGGACCATCGACACCACCGTGCTGGCCTGGTCCAAGGTATGGGCGACCTGCGGGTTGTTGATCTGGATGCGCGCGCCCACGCCCGCCGAGTAGCCCGTCTCCGACGTCGGCTTGTACACGCCCACGTAGTAGATGGAGTCGGCGCTCGCGTGGACGGGACGATTGTCTTCGGAAGCGCCGGGCGTCGAGGGCAGCCAGGACGCGAGCGGGCGCGGCGGCGCGGGGTTGTGCACCGCCTGGGGAACCTGTCCGCTGGGGCAGAGCCGGGCCGTGGAGACCCGGGCTTCTTGCCGTGAGTCTCCGTCGACGAGGGCCGTGGGCGGTGCCTTCACGCGCAGCGCTTCGGTGGAGAGCGGGATGCAGCGGTAGTCGCGCACCGCCGCGGTCTGGTCCTCCTGGGCTACGGGCTCCTTGGAATCAGGAGCGCCACAACCGAGGGCGACGAGGGAAAGAAGACAAGCGATGCGGGGGAACAGCGAACGAGGCGTCATGATGACTCCGGGGCCCAGGACTTGGGGCCAGTCAGGGAGCAGCGCACGGCGCCGCCATACTTGTCTCGGCTTGGACTGAACGCCAGTCTTTCCGCGACTGGGGCAACAATGACTCTCACCACCGAGGCGCTACATGCGTGGATCGCATCGACCAGACAGAAGGTATCCAAGGCCTCCTTGTCTGGCGTTTAGATTCGGCGCAGTATAGCCAGGACTCGCGCAAGCCAACGTACCCATTCATGCCCAAGCTCGAGAACCTCACGCCGTTCGGAGCGATCTCGTTTCCGTCCTTGGACGCGGCAGGATGCGAGCAGTTGGTCGTCTGCGTATCCGGACGCTTCGAGTTGCCCCGTGCCGGACGTGCTTCAGACACGCCACCTGCGCGGAGTGATCGGCAGGAGCACCCTCCACTGGCGGACAGCTACTGGAGCGACCCAGCGACGTCCAGCTTGCGCATGGAGGGGCAGAGCACCTGGTACCGCCCGGCGACCGACATCTACATTTCAGGCCGAGCATGGGCCCCGCGCGGGCGACCCGTGAAGGAAATGCAGGTGGCCGTCCGGATTGGACCCTGTCAGAAAATGCTTCAGGTCATAGGCGAACGCGTCTGGGCACGCGGAGTGCTGACCTTGCAACCATCAGCGCCCCTGCCATTTGAGTTCCTGCCACTCGTCTATGAGCGAAGCTTCGGTGGACCCACGGAGGCTCGAAATCCCGTGGGGCGAGGGTTCCATGGCTCTTCCAAGGCGGCGTTGGAACAGCCCCTACCGAACGTCGAAGACCCAGCGCATCGCCTGACGCATTTCAGCCAGCAGGTGCCACCCATGGGGCTCGGTCCGCTCGCGCGACACTGGCAGCCGCGACTCGCCTGGGCCGGAACCTATGACGCGGCCTGGGTCGAGCAGGGAGTTCCCCTCTGGCCAGCTGACTTCGATCCCCGGTTCTTCCTGGCCGCGGCACCTGGGCTGTCCGCTGCTCCCTGGTTGAAGGGAGGCGAGCCCGTAGTGCTCTCGGGGCTCTCGCCGGATGGGCCGCTGTCCTTCCCACTGCCCCGACATCGCCTGGTCATCAAGGCCATCTTCCGAAACCAGGTCGAGCGACGACCCATGGCGCTCGACGCCATCCATCTCGAACCCGACGAGCGCGCGCTGACCCTCATCTGGCGTGCATCAGTGCCCGTCCATGGCTTGCTGCCCACGCACGAGTACACGGTGGTCCGGGAGCTGGAACCTTGGGAGGAACCCCTCTCGTGACTCCGAGAACCGAAGCAGTGGCAGTGCTTGGACTGGGGCTCTGCACGCCGCTGGGGCTGACTGCGCACACCACGCTGGTGGAAATGGCGGCCGGTACGGTTCGATTCTTCCTGACGGGAGTCCTGGACTCGACCGGGGAGCCTGTCCGGGCCTCGCTGCTGACACTGCTGGAGGCACGGTGTTCTCGCACCGAGCGCGTCGTCGCACTCGCGGCAACGGCGCTTCAGGAATGCCTCGATGGCGTCCATTTGGATGGGAGAGAGGCCCTTCCCTTGTTCATTGCCCTCCCGACGAACGGCAGTGGCGCGGAAGTCGAGCAGGCACGCGTGTTGGACGCGCTCGCCAAGGTGGCCTCGCCCTACCGAATCCATCTGGCGGAGGAAGGGCTCTGTCACGAGGGACGAGCAGGTTTCTTCTCGGCCCTGGCGCTGGCCATGGAAGCGCTGCAAGCGGGTCGAGCACGACAGGTGCTGGTAGGTGCCGCCGACTCACTTTGCGACCCGGTCTCACTGAAGCAGTTGCTCGGCATGCATCGACTGCGCTGTTCGACGGTCCGCGACGGAATCATTCCCGGGGAAGGAGCAGGCTTCGTGTTGCTCACGCGGGCCTCGACAGCCAGATACCGGGGATTGCGCCCACAAGGTCACATCCTCGCCGCCACGGTAGCGAAGGAACCCCGCCCCATGACGTGTGGCAAGCCCAGCCTGGCGGAAGGCCTCTCGACGGCGTTCCGCCACCTGCGCACTCATCCGACAACCGAGATGAAAAGAGTCGCGCAGGTGCTGTCCTGTCAGACGGGCGAGACCTTCTGGGGACATGAGTTCAATCGGGCCTATCTGCGAAATGCCGCGCTCATGCCCGAGCCGCTACGCGTCGCGCTCCTGGCGGAAACCCAGGGAGACGTAGGCGCCGGCGCCGGTGTGGTCCAGCTCGGTCTGGCGCTTCAGTTGTTGGGAGAGCAGGCTTCGGTTCCAGCGTCCGAAGCCAGGATGCTCGTCTATGGCTGCTCCGACGAAGGGAAGGTCGGAGCCTGCATCATCGGGAGGGCACCATGACCGACGTCTTCGCCAATGGGAGGACCATCGTCCATGCGGGTGATGGAGGGACCAATACCAGCGCGGCTCCCGACGTCTGCAAGACTCCCTCGCCGGGAGGGCCCGTGCCGGTACCGTACGTGAACGTGGCCAAGAACAGCGACCTGACCGACGGAAGCACATCGGTCACCATCGACGGGAACCCGGTGGCGCTCAAGAGCTCCAAGCTGGGTACGAGCACGGGAGACGAAGCAGGCACGGCGGGGGGTGGGCTCGTCTCGTCCAAGACGAAGGGGAAGATGACCTGGGGCACCTACAGCCTGGACGTGAAGTTCGAGGGCAAAGGTGTCGTGCGCTTCATGGACGTCACCCAGCACAATGGAAATACCTTCAACACAGCCTTCATGCAGGATGGGGAATGTGGCTTTGCCTATGGGGATGATCCGGTCGGCGAGGATTGCCCCAGGGCCTGTGGGTACGAGAAGGCGGAGCACCGGATCCTGGAACGGCCCGAGAGCACCGCGCTGACCATTCAGCTGATAGGGACACTCGACCTCATCAGCATGAATCCCAAGCTGAGCTTCCTGGCCGTGTTCAAGAAGAAAGGGGGCTACATGGTCGGGGTGCTGGTGTGCGAGTGCCGGAGGAAGGTCTACGCCGCCATGTCCGGAGACGACCAGGCGCTGGACGGCTTCAAGAAGGCCGTCGACTTGATCAATGAGAAGGATGCGCTGAAGCGCTGGGTGGTGTGCGCTCCGGTCGACTTCTCCCAGCTCCGGGATGGCATGGACCTCATCCCCAACGGGCAAAAGCTCTTCACGGAGACCCTGCCCGCTCCCGGAAATCCCCCGGGGGCATGTGCGGCGCCCAAGCTCATCCAGCAGGCGCACCGGGATGGACACAAGCCGGGAGCCATGACCGAGATGTTCTACTTTCCGGAGCCCGCCGTGGCGCGCGCCAACAAGAAGAGCAAACTGGAGATTCGAACCACCGTCGGCGTCACCTATTTCAAAACCCTCGGGAAAGAGACTCGACAGGTCACCGAGGAGTTCCGGCATGGTGATGTCGTGCCATCCTGCGATACCTGCCAGATTCATCTGACGCCCATGCTCTGCCCTCCCCACAAGCCCTGCCCTGAGTCATGAGGAGACTGCTTCATGGTGAATGACCTCATCGCGCTCCTGGGCCGGTACGATCCGGGTTACCCAGCCACCATCCGGGGGGCGTCCATGGAACGCATCGCGCATTTCGCGGACCTCGTCGGCCGTGAACCGCCACCTCGTTACATGGAGTTCTTGCGGAAGATGGGAAGCAGCATGGGAAACCTGGAGCTTCCCTCCGTGAGCTTCGACCTCGACGCGCTCATCGAAAGCCTCGAGTCGGAAGAATGGCGTCCGCCCCCTCGCTACGTCCTGGTGGCCATGGAATTGAAGGACCCCTATTTCGACTACTACCTCGACCTCGACTCCCCCAGTGACGATGACTTCTGGGTGGTCCGGTTCGAGACCGGTGGCAACGCCGTGTTCGAGGGGCGTGTCCACCCGAGCTACCACTCGCTCAGGGCCATGCTGTTCTCCCTCGGGTTCTTGTACAAGCGCCTGAAGCCCATGCCCGTCCGGACGACGCTGATGATCTCCCTCACGAGGCAACAGGGAAGCAACGCTCCTCAAACAGAGCAGTTCGAGGCCCTGAAGCAGGTCGCCCTGAAGCTGGGGTTCGAGCGCCTTGCACACACAGGGCCCTCCTGCCTGCTGCTCGATCGCGAGGACGCCGCCATCTACGCGCACCACCCACCCCGAGGCGGGCTCATCGTCGAGGTTGCCTCGACGAGCGAAGCAGGATTGTCGAAAGTCACGGAGGTGCTGCGTGACAACACCCTCCTCGTCTGACGCCCTGAGTCCCCGCCGCGGGAGCCAGAACCTGAGGGAGCATCCCGAGGCGGCGGCATTCCTGATGGAGTTTCAGGAGCGGCACCTTTCCGAGGTGGAATTCCTTCTCCAACAGCGGAGGCGCTCGTTCGTCACCCCTGGCTGCTCCTGGATGGATGCGGAGGAGCTCGAGTCGCGGCTCGCGCGCCACGTCGGAGCCCTGCGCGCGTCCAGGGACGTGGCGGTGGCGTGTGCTCGCGAACTCCTGGTTACGGGAGACGAGGGGCAACTCCGGGCGGGGCTCCATGTCCTGGCCTCCCTTGCGCTCGATCCATGCGACCTCGACGGCCTCCTTCAGTCCCGCGAAAAAGACCTCACAGCCGTTCTGACAGCGTGGACCGAGGCGCTGGTCCTTGTATCGAACCCAGGGTTCGCCGACTTCTGTATCCTTGCACTGAGTGACAGACGTCCCGAGGTGCGGGCAGCGAGCGCGGCGCTGCTGGGACACCGGAGAGAAGGCGCGCCCTCCAGGCTTCTCGCGCTGCTCGACGACGGAGACGCTTCCGTGAGGGACGAGGCGGCCCTCGCTCTCGCCCGGCTTCGCCATCAACCTGCCCTCGCCCGCATTGAATCCCAGCTCTCCCATGAAGCCCCTCGTGCAACCGAACCCTTGGCCCGCGCCGCGCTGATGCTGGGCTCGAAGCTCGCGCTGCCCCTCTGTCGACAGCGATGCGCCGAGGGACAGGGGACTCCACCGCTCTTGAGATTGCTGGGGTTGGCGGGTGACGCACAGGCACTGCCTGTCTTGCGACAGGCATGCAAACATCCAGAACTCACTGCCGCGGGGCTCGACGCCATGGGAATGCTCGGACTGGGCGCGGCGGTGACCGAGTTGCTATCCCACCTGACACAAGAATCGGCACCCGGCGCGCAGGCTGCCGCCAGGGCACTTGGACTCCTCAGTGGCGCGGACCTGAAACAGCGAGCACGTGTGGCCTCGGATGAGGTGGAGTCCGAAGACGGGGACTTTGAAGTCGAGCAGTGGAGCCAAGACCCCGAGCCATGGCATCGATGGTGGGCAACCCACCAGCACCGGTTTCATCATGGGGCGAGGTGGCGCCATGGCCGTCCATTCAACCTGGGTGCCTGCCTCGATGAGCTGAAGGGAGCCCTGACGCCACCGGAGATTCGAAGTCGCGCCGCGCTCGAGCTCACGCTGCAGGCTCGAAGGCCCTTCGACTTCGAGCATGACTGGCCCGTCCCCCGACAGCGGCAGAGCCTGTCCGCCTGGGAATCCGCTCGAGGCGCTTCCAGCAACCAGGACTGAGCCGACCTGCTGCGTGGCGCGGTTGAGCACCAACGCGGGCACCGGCGTGGGCGTATTCCGCGAGTTCACGGACTGAGCTGACGAGCAGCTACGAGGGCCGTGCGCGTGTCTCGCGCGCACGGCCCCTTACGAATCCCGCCGGTCCTACGAGTCATCCGGCCAAGGCCTTGCCTAGAACAGGTCGTGCGCGGGCCAGGCGCTGACGCCGTTCACGACGCTCCACATGAGGCCGTCGAGATTGATGTCGGGCGTGCCCGAGCCGGACCTGTTGTTGGAGTTGGTCATGGCCGACCAGGTGAATGCCTCGGAGCGGCTGGGCCCATAGCGGTCATCGGTCCGCACCATCAGGGCCAGGGTGCCCGGGACGTAGCCGCCGTGCCACCAGTTGGGGAGGCTGTTCACCGACCAGCCCTTGGCGTAGTTGACGGGGTTGCCCAAGGTGTCGAGCGCCGTGGTGCGCGTGGTCATCGTGGTGAGTGTGCCCGCGCTCAGCAGGTCCGGAACGGTGTTGAACCCATCCGCCTTCACGGAGACGCGCAGCAGGTCGATGGGCGTGACGACCCAGCCGCCGTGCGCATCCATGCGACGCACCGGCATGCCGTACGGATTGAAGGCCCCCGCGCCAAGCTGGTAGTAGACGGCCTCGTTCGGCAGACGCGCGGCCAGGGTATCCCCGCCCACCGCGAAGCTGGTGGCGCCGCTGGGCGTGAACACCTGGCTTTGCATATAGGCGTCATAGGTCATCCCCGTGACGCGTTCGATGATGCGACCGAGGACGCTGTAGCCGAAGTTCGAATACTGGTACCGCGTCCCAGGCGCGAACTCGAGCGGCACGTTCTGCAACACCCACTGGATGAGCTGCGCGTGCGTCATGCCCGTGTTCATGAACATGGGGTCGCCCGTCCCATCGGCGCCGTCGTTGTCCCAGGCTCCCGCGGTGTGCTCCAGCAGGTGCTGGACCGTGATGTTCAGGACACGGCTGTCCACGTAGGTGCTCTGCGCGCCGAACGTCTCACCGAGCAAGCCACCCCGGCCGAAGACTCGGTCCGTCAGCTGAATCTGGCCGCTCTCAATCAGCCGCATGATGCCAATGGACGTCAGCGGCTTGGACACACTGGCGACGCGGAAGCGGTGGGAGGAGTTGACCGGGGTGTTGTTGGCCTGGTCGGCCAGGCCATACCCCTTGGCGAACACGAGGCGCCCACGGCGGGTGATGGCCAGCGACAGGCCGACGGTGTTCGTGTTGGCCATCGCCTGCTGGACGGTGGTGTCGATGTGCTGCAGGTCGGCCGCGCTGAACGTCAGGTTCTGCCAGACCAGCGCGAACTCGGGCTGGCTCCCATTGTGGTGCGCCGCCACCACGACAGGGCGGTATCCCTGGTTCTTGAGGTCCGTCGCGGCCTGTTGATACCCGGCGGAGGTGAGCCCATGGCGCGCGGCGGTCGGAATCCCCGAGGACACGTGGAAGATGGCCGCATACCGGTCCGTACCGCCCACGTTGTAGCTGCTGACCTTCGCGAGCTGGTACCCCTGGGACGCGTTGGTATTGAACGTGGACTGGTACTGGGCCGCGGTCAGCCCGTGGTAGGCCCGCGCGGCCGGCCCGCTGGTCTGCTCCCAGACGGCCGCATAGCGCTCCGCGCCCCCGGACGTGTAGCCACTGACGTGCACGAGCCGGTAGCCCTGCCCGGTCCAGGTATTGAACTCCGTCTGGTACTGGGACGCGCTCAGGTCATGACGGGCCACCCACGCGGCGACACCGTCCGAGTGGAAGATGACCGCGAAGTAGGCGACGCCTCCGACGCTGTACCCGTTGACCACCACCGGGCGGTAGCCCTGCGCATGTTGATTGACGGCGGTGGTCTGATACTGCGCGGAGGTCAGCCCGTGGAAGGCCCGCCAGGCCGGGCCGCTCGTCTGCTCCCAGATGGCCGCGTAACGGGCACTGCCCCCCTCCTCGTAACCGCTGACATAGGAGAGCCGATAGCCTTGACCGGTCCAGGTACTGAACTCCGTCTGATATTGGGCGGCGGTGAGCGCGTGGCGGGCAACCCAGGCATCATAGGGACCGGCCAGTGCCTGGGCTGTGGAACCAGAAGAGGCGTGGGACGCTTCCTCCGGAGCCCCGCATCCCACCAGGGAGACGACCAGCACTGACAGGACTGTCAGAAGCGACTTCATTCCAAAAGACTTCATGCTCGAGAACTCCTGCGTGACGTTGGTACCGCCGACAGGAAACGAACCGAGCCCGCATTTCACCTCAGCCCCGGACCGAAGAAAATCGATCGACGTACCAGCCCTTGACTGAACGCGCTTTCAGCCCCACCCTGGGCGCGTGAAGGCGCGCCCCATCGACAATCCGCCCAACCCGTGGGCGAGCACCGAGGTGGAGTACCTCGACGAGATTCCTCCGTCACGGCTGGAAGTCTTTGAAGACCACAGCAAACAGGTCGTCTCGCACAACGACAGCCCCGACGTGGGCTTCAGCTGGAGCGTCAATCCCTATCGCGGCTGCCTCCACGCCTGCGCGTACTGCTATGCGCGGCCCACGCACCAGTACCTGGACTTCGGCGCGGGCACCGACTTCGAGACGAAGCTCGTCGTGAAGCCCCGCGCCGCGGAGCTGCTGCGCGAGCACTTCGAGCGCCCGTCCTGGAAGGGGGAGACGGTCGTCTTCAGCGGCGTCACCGACTGCTACCAGCCGCTCGAGGCGTCCATGCGCCTCACCCGCGCCTGCCTGGAGGTCTGCGCCGAGTACCGCAACCCCGTGGGCATCATCACCAAGGGCGTGCTCATCGAGCGGGACCTCGACGTGCTCCAGCGCATCTCCCGCGAGGCCCGCCTGTGGGTCAGCGTCAGCCTGCCCTTCCACAACGCGGAGATTGCCCGCGCCATGGAGCCCTACGCGGCGTCACCCCAGCGGCGGCTGCTCGCGATTCGCCGCCTCGCCGACGCCGGCCTCAACGTGGCCGTCTCCGTGGCCCCCATCATCCCGGGGCTCAACGACGAGGACATCCACCGCGTGCTCACCGCCGTGCGCGAAGCCGGCGCCACCCGCGCGCACTTCACCCTGGTGCGCCTGCCCGGGCCCGTGAAGGACGTCTTCGAGGAGCGGCTGCGCGCCAAGCTTCCGCTGCGCGCCGAGCGCGTCCTGCACCGCATCCGGGAGATTCGCGGCGGGGAGCTCAACGACTCCCGCTTCAAGCACCGCATGCGCGGCGAGGGCCTCTACGCGGAGACCATCCACCGCCTCTTCGAGACGACGGCGCGCAAGGTCGGCTTGCGCACCTCCTTCATCACCGAGGACGCGCCGGACACCTTCCGGCGCCCGCCGCGCAAGCCGCCACCGTCACCCCAGCTCAGCCTCTTCTGAAGGCGTCAGGGGCCCCGGGCGCTATTTTCGTATCGCCTGGACGATGCTGATGAGGATGACCGCCCCCACCGTGGCCACCGCCAGCGAGTAGAGGTTGAGCCCCGTCACGCCCCGGCCACCCAGCAGGCTGAACAGCCAGCCGCCCAGCATCGACCCGACAATGCCGGTCGCGATGTTGGCGAACATCCCCATCTTCGCATTCGTGCCCTTGATGATGCTCGCAAGCCACCCCGCGATTCCGCCCAGCACCAGCCACGCGCAAATTCCCATGTCGTCCTCCTGACCGGCCGGTTGCTATCAGACCCGGCGTCGCCGTGCAGCCGGGCACGTTCCTACTACGCGCCACGCACCCACGTATTTCAAGCGTCCCCCGGCCCGTCCGAAAACGCGGAAGGCGCCCCGTGCCTCTGTCCGAGACACGGAGCGCCCCCAGGTGACGCGACGTCGGACGTCGGACGTCGGACGTCGGACGTCGGACTCAGTCCTTGCCGAGCATCCCGTCCTTCAGGCCGCCATCCACCGGCTCCTTGCCCAGCCACACCGAGAAGAGCGCGTCCGAGAAGTCCTTGCCCTCCACGGAGATCTTCTCGCCTTCCTTCTTGCTCTGAATCTGAGTGCCCGTGCCCGGGATGTACGTGAGGATGAGCTCGTCACCCTTCTTCAGGTCGGGAATCTCCGCGGTGAAGGTGTCCAGCCGCGCCTGGAGCGCCGGCATCTTCGCGCCCGCGTTCTTCTTGAAGCCGTCGACGATGGCCTCGGTGATGGTCTTCTTGTCCAGGTCGCGCAGCATGTACATGCGGACGCGCTTGGTCTCGTCCGCGGCGAGGATCTGCGCGGCGTCCTTCGACGGCGTCTCCAGATACAGCCCCACCGTGTAGACCTTGAAGACGACCTTCTTGCGCAGGCCCACTCCGTTGAGCTTCAGCTCCTTGTCGCCCACCTTGGCGGTCTCCGGATACTTCACCCCGGCCACTTCCACTTCCTTGGCGAAGGCGGGCACGGCGAACAGCAGGCAGAGCGCGACGGCGGGCAGCGTGGCTTTCATGAAACCCTCCAGATGAGTTGTTCCGCGAGTTCGACGGAGACTACCCGCGGGTCTTCACGAAATGTTCCATGAAGGTGACAAGGGTGCGCACATTCTCCACAGTCACGGCGTTGTACGTGGAAACCCGGATTCCGCCGGCGGTGCGGTGCCCCTTCAACCCCACCATTCCTTGCTGCTTCGCGTCAGCGACGAAAGCCGCGTCCAGCTCCGGCGTGGGCAGGTGGAACACGACGTTCATCACTGAACGGGACTCGCGCTCCACCGGCGCCCGGTAGAAGCCGGAGAGCTTGTCGAGCGCGCCATACAGCAGCTCAGCCTTCTGGCGGTTCCACGCTTCAATCTGCTCCAGGCCACCCACGCTCTTCATCCACGCGAGCACGTTGCGCACCAGGTAGATGGCCAGCGTGGGGGGCGTGTTGTAGAGCGAGTTGTTCTCCGCGTGGATGGAGTAGCGGAAGATTTTGGGGATGTCCTTGCGCCCTCGCGCGATGAAGTCCTTCGCCGCCACCACCAGCGTCACGCCGGAGGGCCCCAGGTTCTTCTGCGCTCCGGCGTAGACGAGCCCGAAGCGTGACAGGTCCATCTTCTTCCACAGGAAGTCGGAGCTCATGTCCGCCACCAGGGGCACGGTGCCCACGTCCGGCGTCGTGTGCCACTGGGTGCCGTAGATGGTGTTGTTGCTCGTCAGGTGGACGTACGAGGCCTTCGCATCCAGCTTCAGCTCGTCCTGGCGCGGCACCCGCGTGTAGTGCTTGTCGGGCTGCACCGTCGTCACCGCGACGCGGGCCTTGCCGTAGTACCTGGCCTCGTCGAGCGCCTTCTCGCTCCACACGCCCGTCATGAGGTAGTCCGCGCTCGTGTCGGGGGTGAGGAAGTTCATCGGCACCTGCGCGAACTGCTGCGACGCGCCGCCGGTGAGGAAGAGCACCTGGTGGGTGGTGGGCAATCCCGTCAGCTCGGACAGCAGGGCAATGGCTTCGTCGTGGACGGCCTCGTATTCCTTGCCCCGGTGGCTGTGCTCCATCACGGACATGCCGGAGCCCTGGAAGTCGAGCAGCTCGTCCCGGGCGCGCTCCAGGGCGGGCTGGGGAAGGCCGGCGGGGCCAGGATTGAAGTTGATGACGCGCATGGCGGGGTCCTCGCGGAATTGAAACGGCGGGACGCATTCTTCCCCCCGAGCCCCCCCTGGGAGCCAGTAGGAAGCGGCCCGCCCCGCCCGCTTCCTGGAGTGGCCAGGGGCCAGTCGAGCCGAGCGCGCGTGGCCACCGGACACTTCCGGGGGTCCTGGGAGGACAGGTGGGTTCCACGGAGGGACTGGCGGAGTGGGTGCGTCGCGCGGCGAGTGGGGAGACTTCCGCCTTCAGTGAGCTGTACCGGCGCACACGTCCCCTCGTGGCCAGGCTGATGGCGGGGTTCGCCCCGCTCGACTCCGACGAGGTGGAAGACGTCATCCAGGAGACCTTCGTCCGGGCATTCCGTGCCCTGCCCCGGCTCAAGGAAGCCGGCGCCTTCGAGGCGTGGCTCCTGTCCATCGCTCGAAACCGGGCCCGGACGCGGCTGGAGCGCAAGGCGAGCGCGCGGCGCCTGGAAGACGACGTCGCAGACCCGGAGCCCGAGTCGGTGCCCGCCCTCCCGGAGGCCCTCCAGCTCGAGCGGGACATCGAGGTGGTCCGCCAGCTCATCTCCGAGCTGCCCGAGGGAGAAGAGAAGCGGACAGTCCAGCTTTTCTATATCGAAGGAGAGCTTTCGGCGCGGGAGATTGCCGAGCAGCTGGGTGTGGGGAAAAGCGCGGTGACGATGAGACTCGAGCGCTTCCGGGGCCGTATCAAGAGAGAGTTGCTGCGGCGAGTGCTCGCCGGTCGGTGGGAGTGAGTGTTCATGAGACACCTGGATGACGAGGCGCTGCGCGCCCTTGCCCGTCGTGAGCCGGAGGCGGTGAAGTACTTCCGCGAGCACCTGGCCACCGCGTGTGAGGTGTGTGAAGGCTTCCTCGCCACCCACTCCGGCCCCGACGTCCTGGATGGGCGGACGGACGCCCTGCTCCTCGCCCTGGCCCCTCCCCGCACCGACGCCCCGCTGGACGAGGTGGGCTTCGCCCGGGTGCGCCGGGAGCTGCGCGCGCCCCGCCAGGACTCCCGACGGTGGGGCCTCATCGCCGGAGCGGTGGCCGCGGGCCTGCTCGCGGTGGTGGTGGTGCCCCGGCTACGGCAAGGCGGCACCGGGGTGGAGGTGGGGACCGCGTCCCAGGAGCCGGGCGTGAAGGGCCAGGTGGGCCGCATCGCCCTGGAGCTGGCGGTGGTGGCGCGAGGCTCGGATGGCGCCCTGCGCCGGTTGGACCCGGACACCCTGGTGGACTCCGACGACGTGCTGCTCCTGCGCTACCACGCCACCGAGGCGGGCACCGCCCTGCTCTTCCAGAAGCGCGCGGACGAGGAGCCCCAGCTGCTCGGCTCGTTCGAACTGGAGGCGGGGACGCATGACCTGCGAGGGCCCCAGGGGCTCTCCGGCGTCAGCCTGGAGGGCGAGTCCGGCCCGCTGACGCTGTGGCTGGCCGCCTCACCCACGGGCCTGGAGCCCTCGGTCGACCAGGTGAAGCGCGTGCTGGTGGGTGAAGGTGAGCGCTGGGAACAAGGCACGTTGGCGGTGACGAGGTTCGACGTCCGCGTCCGAAACGGCCAGAATCCCCGCTAATCGGGTAACTGTGAGGCACCTTCTTCCCATCCTGCTGGTGGCGCTGACGGCCTGCGCGACTCCTTCGTCCCTGGGGGCGGAGAAGGGCGGACTGGTACCGCTGCGGCTCGACGAGGAGGCGCTGTCGAGCGCGTACACGCCCCGGCGCATGGCGCTGCTGGTGGGCATCTCCGAGTTCGACGACCCGCACTGGCGCGGCCTGCGCTACCCCGCCAAGGACGCCACGGACCTGGCGGCGGCGATGTTGGACCCGGCGCGCGGGCGATTCGACCAGGTGCGCGTGCTCACCCGCCCCGAGGACACGACGCGCGCGGCCATCCTCGCGGCGCTGCGAGAGCTGCGAAAGCAGGCCCACCGGCCGGATGACGTCGTCGTCGTCTACTTCTCCGCGCACGGCACGCTGGCCCGGGACGCCACGGGTGAGCTGCGCCGCTTCCTGGTGACACGGGACGCGTCCTACCGCGCCATCGCCCAGACGGCGCTGTCCATGGACATGCTGAAGGCGGAGTTCGACGCGCTCTCCAGTCGCCGACGGCTGCTGGTGCTCGCCTCCTGCCACAGCGGCAATGGCAAGTCGCTCCTGCCCACGGAGCTGGCGAAGGAGCTGTCGGGCGTCAAGTCAGGCTTCTACGCGCGGCCCCTGGAGGAGTCCTCGCGAGCGTCCATGGTGTTCGCCGCCTGCGATTGGGGCGAGACGGCGCGCGAGGACGAAGGGCTGCGCAACGACATCTACACGCACTTCCTCGTCGAGGGACTGGGCGGCGGCGCGGACCGCAACACGGACGGCGCCGTCACCGCGACGGAGGCCCACGACTACGCGCGCAGGCGCACGTTCGCCTTCACCGAGGGCCGTCAGCGCCCGTCGGCGGAAATCCTGGAAGTGGGCGCCGACCCGGTGGTGCTGTCGGGCAACATCACCCGGACGGGCCGGCCGGAGCTGTTCTCCTACAACCCCCGGCTGGATGGCTTCACGCTGAAGGTGGACGGAGAGGCGCGCACGGAGCTGCCAGGAGGCGCGGCGGTGGTGCCCGGCAAGCGCACGGTGGAGCTGACCAAGGGCGGCGCGGTGCTGATGCGCCGTGACGTGGAGGTCAGCGCCGGGCAGCGACTGCCGCTGGAGCAGCTCCTGTCGGAGGCCTTCCCCCGTCGCTCGCTGTCGCTGCTCGGGGGGATGTTCACCTTCGCGGACGCGCGCAGCCGCGCGGAGCTGCTGCCGCTGGCACCGGAGGTCGCCGTGTCGCTGCGGCTGGAGGACAGGCCGCTGCGCGACTTCGGGCTGCTGTTCGATTTGAGCTTCAGCACGGGCCGGCGCGCGCTCCAGCTCCAACCCGACGACGAGGTCCCCTTCCGCTACACCACGTTTTCGGCGGGCATGGCCCTGCCTTACCTGTGGCGTTGGGAACGATTGACGCTGTTCGCGGGTCCCCGTGTGGCCGCCCTCTATCTGGGGCGGTCCTTCGAGGTGGACACCTTCGCGGGTGGGCAGCGCTTCTTCACCGTCAGCCCTGGCGTGGTGGGAGGACTGGTGGTGAGGGTGGGTGAACGTCTGGAATTGATGACCCAGGCGCAGCTCATGCTGACGTACGTGGTGGTGGATGGTGAGGGACAGGCCGTGGGATTCACCGGCGGCTGGGCCGGTGTGGGGTATCGATTCTGATGGGTTCGAGACAACACATCGCGTTGGGCGTCGTCCTGCTGCTGGGAGCGGGGGCGTGCGGAAACCTGGAGAACGCGCCGCTGCGAGTGGGGACCATCGAAGGGCAGCTCACGGAGTTCGACCCGGAGGTCGCCCTGGTGTCCCTCGTCGGAGCGCATGACGTGCGCTCGGCGGTGGACTCGGAGGGGCGGTTCAAGCTGGAGGGCGTGCCCACGGGGCCCGCGGAGCTGTTCGTGGTCGCCACGTCGGAGAAGGCGACGCGGGTGTCCGTGAAGGTCTCCGGCGGCCAGTCGGTGAAGGTCCAGCGCGTGACGGCCCGGGACGCGGGCTTCTTCGAGATGAGGGTGAAGGCCGCGCATGGCGAGCGGGTGGCCGGCGTGCAGGTGTCGGTGCTGGACACGCCCTTCGAGCGGCAGAACCTGGATGGCGCGGGGAGGCTGCGCGTGGGGCCCTTGCCGGACGGCTGCTACGCGCTGAGCATCGCCGGGGTGGGCTTTCCGGAGGTCCGGGCCGAGGCGTGCGTGGGCTCGGGGGAGAAGAAGGAACTCCGCCTCGAGTTGGAGCCCAACGAGGAGATGCTCAACCGCTGCGGCCTGACGGGCTGCGCGGACGGCCTGGTGTGCGGCCCGGGCGGCAGCTGCGTCGAGTGCCTGCTGGATGGGCAGTGCGGCGCGGGGATGATCTGCAAGGGCTTCCGTTGTGGCGCCGCCGGCCCGCGCTGCGGTGCGTGTGATGTCAACGGGGGCTGCGCGGAGGGCGCCGCGTGCCAGCTCCTGGCCGAGGGCGGCGCCGCCTGCGTGAAGCAGTGCACCGAGGCCATGAACGAGGACGAGGAGGACAGGGCGGCGAACCGGTGCGAGGCGGGCTTCACCTGCCAGCGCGGGAGCTGCCTGCCGGACCCGGCGCGCTTCCAGGGCTGCCGCGCCCTGCTCCAGCTCGGCGCGGAGTGCGCGGACGACACGCGCTGCCAGAAGCTCGGCCTGTCGGGCGGGTTGTGCCTGGAGGGCCAGTGCACGGTGTCCTGCACCCAGGACGTGGAGTGCCCGGGCGTGTCGCGCTGCGAGGACTCCGCCGTCGGTCAGGTGTGCTCCGTCCGCCACTGAGGCGTCGGGAGCCCCGCGCCTGAGTCACGCGGAAGGTGACAGCACCAGGCCGTCGCGAGACAGCCGGGTCACCGCGTCCAGGATGTCGGCCTCGGGCAGTCCCGTGGCCGCCGCCACGTCCGACGCGGACAGCCCCTCCACCGCCATCTTCAGCACCAGCAGCGCGTGCGGCGTGGCCTCCTGGTAGTACGTCACCAGGAGCCCCGGGTGACGCCAGAGCAGCGCCAGCTCGTCCCCGGGCTCGGGCTCCGTCGCCGCGCCACGGGCTCGCACGTAGGCGCAGATGCGGAACGGCTGCTCCAGCACCACCAGCGTGGGATTCGGCGTCAGGTGCTCCACGCGCTCGGGCGCCTGCGCTTGCGAGGCGAACACCGCGAAGTCGGACCACTCGAAGCGCGCCAGCGCGGGCGCGTACGCGGGAAGCCCCAGCGACGCCAGCGTGTCCGCGACGAAGGCCGGGAAGCCCTCGCCCATGTGGTTCACCTCGTGGTGCCGCGCGGGCCGAGTCAGCGTGTAGCCCTCCACCAACGAGAGCCACGCCTCCGCGCCCACCGCGCCTCGCAGCAGCGGGAAGAGCTTCTCCAGCGCGGCGCGCACGTGGCCTCGCACGAAGTCGCCGTAGATGGATATGCGCGAGCCAGGCGCGCGCCACTCCGGATGCGCCGTATAGAGCCGCTCCAGCGACTCGCCGCCCGGCCGCGCGAGGTAGGCGCCCATGCTGTCGAAGAAGTGCTTCAGCGAAGGCTTCATCGCCCCGCCCCTTCCCGCAGCGCCGCGCGCGCCAGGTCCGCCTCGTCCAGCACGGCCTCCATCGATGGGATGTCCTGGTCCCACTCGATGAGCGTCGACACCGGCCCGGTGCGCTCCAGCACGTAGCGGTACAGCGACCACACGTCGTCACAGACGCGGTCGCCATGCGTGTCGATGATGACGTCCGGGTAGGTGGTGTGGCCCGCGAGGTGGATTTGAACCACGCGCTCCAGCGGCAGCGAGTCCACGAAGGCGCGGGCGTCGTAGCCGTGGTTGCGCGCGTTGACGTAGACGTTGTTCACGTCCAGCAGCAGCCCACAGTCGGCCTCCTCCACCACGTGGCGCAGGAAGTCGGCCTCGGACAGTGTGCCGCCGGGCATGTTCGCGTAGTAGCTCGGGTTCTCCAGCAGGAACGGCCGGCCCACGCGCGCCACGACTTCGCGCACGCGAGGCACCACGTGCTCGACGACGGCCTCTGTGAAGGGCAGCGGCAGCAGGTCATGCAGGTACACGCCGCCCAGCCGCGAGTAGCACAGGTGGTCCGAGAAGAACGGCGCGTCCACGCGCTTCACCAGCGCCGCGAGCCCGGTGACGTAGTCGGTGTCCAACTCGTCCGGCCCGCCGATGTCGAGCCCCACGCCGTGCGGCAACACGGGCCAGCGCTCCGTGCACGCGTCCAGCGCGCGCTGGGGACGGCCTCCGAGCGAGAGGAAGTTCTCCGGGATGATCTCCACCCAGTCGAGCGTCCGCTGGGTGCGGGGCAGCTCCTCGTAGAAGCTCCTGCGCAGGCCGATGCCCACGCCCAGGGGCTTCAGTCCGTGTCTTCGCGCATACGTCGCCACCACGGCCAGCCACCTCCCGGAAGACAAATGAACCGGGCGGCGGGAGGTGCTCTTCCCACCGCCCGGAGGTCGGCGCGAGGGCCGGCGTCGTCACCGGCTCCAGGTGCGCCGAGGACTACTTCTTCTGGCCGTTGCAACCGCCAGCGCCACAACCGTGCTCGGCGCCCTTCTCCGGCGTCGCCGCGGGAGTGCCTTCCTGCTTCTGCGCGCCGCAGCCGGCCTCGGCGCCCTTGGCGTCGGTCTTCGCGGCGCCACACGAACCCTCGGCGCCCTTCTCCGCGGCGGCCGGCGTGGCCTCCGCCGACTTGGTGGAGGCACAGCCGGTGGCGAGGGAGGCCAGGGACAGGGTGCCGACGATCGCCGCAAGAGCCTTAGCGTTCATGGTGTTGCTTCCTTTCGGTGCTGCGTTGAGGGGGAACCGCGGACTCCATTTACGGATGTCGACAGTTCGCGGATGCATCCAGTACGTGATTGCCTGCCCGCTGGTTACAGACCGCCTCGCCATTCATCGCGAGGCCTCGTGGAGACGCACTCTCTCCATCGACTCGCGCAACGAGCTGTCCTGGGCAGGCACCAACTCAATGCCCTCCGCTCCCGCCGACACACCCAGCGCTTCTAGCAGACCTTCCTGCTCCACAAAAGCCGTGCGCCCCAGGTGCCGCGCAAGCAAGCCGTCGAACAGCGGCCGCCCCGCGACAGCGTCCACCGCCGCGCCAAATGCACCGAACGTGGAGGTGTTCCCGCGCTCCGCGAGCAACTCCAACACATCTTCCAGCTGCCGCTTGTTTCCAGTGACACGGCGGATTTCCACATCGAGATGCAGCGCGAAGAGCGCGCCCGTCCAATATGTCCCGAGCGCGAAGTCTCCATCGGTGGTGACCTCTTCCATCGTGCGGGCTCCCGCCGCGCGACGCCCACGCGCGAAGCCATCCACCAGCTCCTCCCAGGCACGCTGAGCGCTCTGCCTGCCCGAGCGCGCGCGGGCCAGCTCCGTGAAGTAGGTGGCGAGGCCCTCCGACAACCACGGCACGCGCGGCAGGAACGCGGGATGCGTCAGGTGGAGCAGCTCGTGCAGCACCACCCAGTCCCGCTCGAAGGATTCCACGCTCGCCTCCTGGCCCACGAGCACGGAGATGCTGGGCGGTGAGCTCCAGAGCACCATGCCGAAGAGGCTCGGGCCTTGGTGGCCGGGCACGGGGATGACGCGCACGGTGGCTCGCGGATAGGGGAACGCGCGGCGCACGGTGCGCACCTCTTCCGCCGCCTGTTTCATCCAGCCACAGACCTGGGTGTCGTCGACCGTGGTGAACTCGCCGAGCACCGCCACGTCCAGCACCGCGTCCGGCAACACCACCTGGCAGCGGCGCCCACCGAAGCCATGGAAGCCCGAGTCCACCAGGTCCTCCGCACGAATCCGATACAGGCCGGTGTCATCGGGTTGCCACGGCAGCAGCGCGTCCGTTCCCTCGACGACCAACTCCACGCGCAGGTCGGGCGGCGCTTGATTGGGACGGATGAGGTACGCGCGGCCGGCGACGTGGCGCGCATCGCCTTCGCCCCCACCCGCGAACAGATTGGGGCCGCGCGAGCCGTGGCGCGCATCCAGCTCATAGCGGTAGCGCAGGAAGCGGATGTTCGAGGGGAGCAGGACCAGGCCCTCCCTCACGCGCAGCTCGAGCCGCTCACCGTCCTCTCGAAACGCGCTCACGGTGTCCACGCCGCCCGGTTGGGTGAAGCGGAACGCGCGCGGAGTGCCCCGCACCAGCACCACCTCCACGTCGAGCGCGTGCGTGGGCTCGCGCACATAGGTGATGTTGTAGCGCAGCGCCGCCGGGTCCTTCGCGGCACGCGGGCGAGGCGCCCCCAGACAGGACAGGCCCAGCAGGGCGAGCAACCCCAGCACCCAACGGCCGCGCGCGAAGGACATCGCCACCTCCAGCAACCGGGTCAGGAGCCCAGGTGTCGCGGAGGCGAGCACCACGCTCGACCTCGCTGTTGCCTCAGTGTCGCTTTTTCGGAGGCAGCGCGCCGCCCGCGAGCAGGAAGGCGCGCGCGGCCTCCAGGATTTCGTCCGAGAGTGGCAGGTGCTTCGTCACCCGCGCGAGCGTCATCGCGCCGAAGAGCAGCGCCACCGTGGCCAGCGCCCGCTGTCGTCCCGTGACACCGCCTTCGCCCGGGACATGGGCCCGCAGCTCCTCCGCCAGGGTCTCCAGTCCGTTCGCGAGCGCCTCGCGGGCCTCGGGTGTCCCGCGCGTCAGGTCCGACAACACCGACGGCATGACGCAGCCCGTCTCCATGCTGTCGCGGATGTGGTGGTTGAGGTAGCGCCGCACGAAGGGGTCGAGGAACTCCGCGCCGCGCAGCGCCTCGAGTCCGCCGAACCAGCGCTCCTGCTGGTGCTGGAAGAACGAGCGCACGGACTCCGCGAGCAGCGTCTCCTTGGAGGCGAAGTGGGCATAGAAGCCGCCCACCGTCAGCCCCGCGGCCCGCATGACGCGCTCCACGCTCGCGCCCGCGAAGCCCTCCTTGCGGAAGAGCGTCTGCGCCGCGGAGAGGATTCGCTCGCGGGTGGCCTGCTTGTGCTCGGGTGCGTACCGCATCGTCGCGCCCTCTACTCCTTGCCACCGGGGCCAGGAGGCCTGAACACCATGCACGTCGTGGTGCCGTGCGCGTACAGCTTGCCGTCCGCGTCCGTCAGGCGCGCCTGCGCCGTCGCCACGCGGCCTCCCACGTGGATGACCTCGCCCGTGCACCTCAGCCGTCCGGTGTCCTGGGAGATGGCGCGCACCATGTTCACGTGCAGCTCCAGCGTGGTGTAGCCCGCGCCCACCGGCAGCGTGCTGTGCACCGCGCACCCGAGCGCCGAGTCCAGAAGCGTGGCCGCCAGGCCCCCGTGCACCGTGCCAATCGGGTTGTAGTGGTACTCCGCTGGCTCCACCTCGAACACCGCGCGCCCCTCCGACACCTCCACCGGCGCGAAGCCCATCAGCGCCGCGATGGGCGCCCCAGGCACCTCGCCCCGGACGATGGCGCGCAGGTACTCCAGCCCCGACAGCGACTTCGCCGCCGCCACGCCCTCCCGGAAGTCTCCCCACGTCACCGTCCTCGTACGCGTCTCGGCCTTCCCGTCGCTCATGGGCCCCTTCTCCTCCCTCAAATCAGGCTTGCCAGATGGGATGATGGTCATAATACAAAGGGCCATGCAGCGCACGCCACGAAAAGGAAGGCGAACGAGCGGCCGGGCTGTTCGTCTTCCTGGCGTGTCATCCAAGGGAGCGGCGGATGCAGAAGCGGCGTGTCGTGGTGACGGGAATGGGGCTCATCAGCCCGGTGGGCACTGGCGTGGAGAAGAGCTGGGAGGCGCTGGTGCGAGGCCAGAGCGGCGTGGGGCCCATCACCCTCTTCGACGCGAGCGCGCTCGACTGTCAAATCGCTGGCGAGGTGAAGGACTTCAAGGTCGACGACTACATCGAGCGGCGTGAGTCCCGGCGCATGGACCGCTTCGCCCACTTCGCCGTGGTGGCGGCGGACATGGCGTTGGAGGACTCGGGCCTGAAGGTCACCCCGGAGAACGCCGAGCGCATCGCCACCATCATCGGCTCCGGCATCGGCGGCATCTCCAGCCTGGAGGAGACGCACCGTCGCACGCTGGAGAAGGGCCCGGACCGCATCAGCCCCTTCTTCATCCTTCAGATGATCATCAACATGGCGCCCGGCTACGTGAGCCTGCGCCACGGCCTCAAGGGCCCGTCCTGGGCCCCCAACTCCGCGTGCTCCACCAGCGCGCACGCCATCGGCGAGGCGCTGCGCGGCATCCAGCGCGGAGAGTTCGACGTGGCGGTGGCGGGAGGCTCCGAGGCGCCCATCTCCCTGCTCGGCGTCGGCGGCTTCGCGGCCATGCGCGCCCTGTCCCTGCGCAACGACGCACCCCAGGCCGCCAGCCGCCCCTTCGACAAGGACCGGGACGGCTTCGTGCTCGCCGAGGGCGCGGGCATGCTCATCCTCGAGGAGCTGGAGCACGCGAAGGCCCGAGGCGCGCGCATCCTCGCGGAGCTGACCGGCTACGGCGCCAGCTCCGACGCGCACCACATCACCACGCCCGCCCCGGAGAGCGAGGGCGCCCAGCGCAGCATGCGCGCCGCCTTCAAGGACGCGGGCCTCTCACCGTCGGACATCGGCTACGTGAACGCCCACGGCACCTCCACGGACGTCGGAGACCTGATGGAGACGCAGGGCATCACCCGCGTGTTCGGCGACGCCGCCCGCACCGTGGCCGTCTCCTCCACCAAGTCCATGACGGGCCACATGAACGGCGCGGCTGGCGCCGCCGAGGCCGTCATCAGCGTGCTCGCCCTCACCCGAGGCGTGCTGCCGCCCACCATCAACCTCCAACAGCAGGACCCGCTCATCACCCTGGACTGCATCCCCAACGTCGCGCGCGAGGCCCGCGTCGACGCGGTGATGAGCAACTCCTTCGGCTTCGGCGGCACCAACGTCTCCCTCATCTTCCACCGGCTGAGCATCTGAGCCCCGGTGCGGAATCCGGGCTGTAAACCGCGAATCCTGGTTTACCAACACGCGAAACCGGCTTGGCGCGCTGCGGCGGTAAACTTTTGACAACGTGCGTCGAGGACCGCATGAAACGCACATCCGCACGCGGACAAAGTGCAGCGATTACATGTGGTTGCACGTACTCGTGAGCCAGTCGACAGGTGAAGGACGACCGTTCCGTCGCCCGCCACACAGGGAGCAGCCCCAAGAAAAACGTTGATTGCAAATCGGTAAATCGATTTGCAGAGTGGTTCAGAGGGGCGAGGGCGCAAGAGGCCTGGCGCGCTCCGACGGGACCCGACTCAGCCATGAACGACAACGCACTGAACGCCAACGTGGGCTTGAAGCTCCGGGGCCTGCGACTCTCCCGCAACATCAAGCAGGCGGACGCGGCGAAGGACCTGGGGGTCTCCCCCGCGTATTTGAACCTCATCGAGAAGGGCAAGCGGGTGATGCCCTTCCCGCTGCTCTGGAAGGCGCTGCGGTATTTCGATCAGGACCCCGAGCAGTTCATGTCCACGCTGGGCGAGGGGCGCGTGGACGAAGCGCTCGCGAAGCTGCTGGACGAGCCGCTGCTCAAGAGCCTGGACATCGACCCGGAGTCGTTCCAGGCGCTGTCCGCGGAGCCGAAGCTCGCCGGCACCGTGGCCGCGCTCTTCAACCTCTACAAGAACACGCGCACGCAGCTGGAGAACGTGCTCGCGCAGCTCAACGTGGAGGAGCGCACGCGGACGCAGGGCGGCGGCGCGGGCAACGGCACCGTGCCGGGCGTGCGCTTCGACTACTCACCCTTCGACGAGGTGAGCGACTTCCTGGAGACGCACCGCAACTATTTCCCGGAGATTGAAGAGCAGGCCGAGGAGCTGCGGCGGGACATCAGTCAGGAGCGCCAGCTCACCAGCGGGCAGTTGGTGCAGCTCCTGGAGAAGCGCTTCGGCTACCGCGTGCACATCGACCCCTCGCCCAGCGGCTCGTCCGTGGTGCGGCGGTTGGACCCGGTGGAGCAGACGCTCACCCTGTCCCCGGACCTCACCGAGCAGCCGCTGAAGTTCCAGATCGCCGCGTCCATCGGCCTCCTGATGTTGGACAAGGAGAAGCTGGTGGAGCGCATCCTCGGCGCGGGGCGCACCCGGCACGGGGAGACGTCGCGGCTCATCAAGGTGAACCTGGCCAACTACTTCGCCGGCGCGCTGATGCTGCCGTACGGGGACTTCTTCAAGGAAGTGCAGCGCACGCGCTACGACGTGGAGCTCCTGTCGAGCATCTTCGGTTCCACCTACGAGACGGTGGCCCACCGGCTGTGCAACCTGTCGGACCCGAAGCGCCCGGGCATCCCCTTCCACTTCCTGCGCTCGGACATCGCCGGCAACATCTCCAAGCGCTACAGCGGCACCGGCATCCGCTTCGCCAGCGGCGGCGGCAGCTGTGGCAAGTGGGCCGTGCACCTGGCCTTCCTCAACCCGTCGCAGCTCACCCGGCAGTACTCCATCATGCCGGACGGCACGACGTACTTCTGCTTCGCCAAGGTGCAGCTGCAGCCGACGGAAGGCTCCATCGTCAAGGGCACCGCGTACTCCATTGGCCTGGGCACCCACGCGGAGAACGCCAAGTACCTGGCCTACGGCCTGCCCACCAATGACTTGCGCAAGGATGCCATCCCCTCCGGCATCTCCTGCCGCTTCTGCGAGCGCACCGACTGCAACCAGCGCGCGGCGGCCAGCTATCGCTTCGCCTTCGCCTTCGACGAGTACACGAAGAAGGACTGCTTCTTCTCCCCGCTGCTCGGCTACGAGCAGGCCGACAAGGTGGAGAAGGACCGGCACCACGCCCCGGCCCCCGCGGGAGCGACTGTCACTCCGGACGTCAATGCCGCTGACCGGAGCGAGAAGCACGATTCGTTGGACAAGACGGCCCGGCGCCGCAAGGGTGGCGACGCGTGAGCCCCCACCCGCCCGACGACACCGAACGCGCCCACTTCCTCGAGGCGCTCCAGAAGCAGAAGAACGAGCTGGCCACCCTGCGCATCACCGGCGCTCCCACCCAGGTGGGCCAGGGACTGGTGAGCCTGGCGGAGCTGCACGGCATGCTGGAAGACCATGCCGCCAGCCGCCAGTGCTACGAGGAGGCCTTCGCGATGTTCAAGGAGGCCGGCTACAAGCCGGGCCAGGCCCAGGCCTGCTTCGGACTGGGCGTGGTGAAGGCGAACTTCGAGGACCACCGGGGCGCGGTGGAGCTCATCGCCCAGGCCGCGAAGCTCTTCAACGAGACGAAGGACCGCGAGGGCGAGGCCCTGTCCCGCGCCTGCATCGGCGAGTCCCTGCGCGCGCTGGGTCAGCCGGAGGCCGCCGAGGAGAAGTACCAGGAGGCCCTCATCCTCTACCGCCAGACGCGCAACACCGAGCGCACCGCGCGGCTGCTGCTCGACATCGGCGACATCCGCATGGAGAAGGCCGAGTACGAGCCGGCTCGCAAGCGCTTCCTCGAAGCCATTCCCATGCTGGAGCAGGGCGAAGACGCGGAGGCGCTCGCGCTGGGCCACCTGCTGCTGGGTGAGTCCGAGGGACTGCTCGGCAATCACGAGGGCGCGCGCACCCACCTCTTGCGCGCGGTGGAGCTGTACCAGGAGCTGCACGACCACGTGTACGAGGCCCGCGCCCGGTGGGATTTGGGCCTGTCCTGCTACTACTCGCAGGACCTCCCGGCGGCTCGCGGCCATCTGGAGGCGGTGATTCCGCTCTACGAGGAGCAGGGCCGCGCGGACGAGGTCGCCAAGGTGCGCAACATCCTCGCCCACTTCGCCGCGCGCGGCGCCTGAGGCGCCCGCCCACCGCCCTGCCCTGGGCGCCGCATCACGCTTGGATGCCGGCGCCCACCGCCAGGGCCAGGAGCCCCAGCACTCCCGCGGCGATGAAGGCGTAGCGCCACTCACCGCGCAGACCCAGCAGCGTGCCCGCCACGCCCAGCCGCGCCACCGGCGTCACCAGCAGCAGGGACGCCGCCGCCTTGCGCAGCTGGTCGATGGCCACGTGCGTCGTCTCGGTGCCTGGCAGCGCCTCCAGGCCCAGCGACAGCAAGAACATGCCGCCGCTCATCACCGCGCCCACGCGCAACACCCGGGCAATCCACCGGTCTCCCGCGAGCGTCCTGTCCCGGACGCGCGTGACGCGTTGGGACGGTGCCTCGACGAAGCCATCGGTGACGGGCTCCGCCTCCAGCTCCGGCGCCTCGGCTTGTGCCGGGGTCGCCACCGCCGCGTTCTGACCCATCACCGCCGGGTCCGTCATCATCATCGCCGCGGAGCCTCGCGGCGGTTCAGCACCGTCCGGGTCCCCTTCACTCACTCCCACACGCTCGGCCACAGTCCCGCCCCTCCCTTCCACAACATCTGCCCCGCCACCGACAGCAGCACCACCGCGAAGAGCTTCTTGAGCACGGACGTGGGCACCTTCGGCATCAGCCGGCTGCCCACATACGCGCCAGCCAGCACGCCCACCACCAGCGGAGACACCAGGGCCAGCTTCAGGTGTCCGCGCAGCGCGTAGGCCGCCACGCTCGCCGCGCCCGTCACGCCAATCATCAGGTTGCTGGTGGCGCTGGCCACCTTGAAGGGCACCCGCATGCCGAAGCTCATCAGCGGCACCTTCAGCGGCCCGCCCCCCACGCCCAGCAGCGCGGAGAGCCCGCCCGCCACGAACGAGCCGGAGATGCCCAGCGGGTAGTTCGTCGGCTGGTAGTCATCCAGCGTGGCCGGCTCCCTCTGGGGCGAGCGCAAGAGAATCATCTGCAGCGCGACATAGAGGGTGAACAGGCCGAACACCACCGCCACCATCGCCGGTGCAATGAGCGCCGCCACCAGTCCTCCAGCGATGGCGCCGAGCACCGTGGCCAGCTCCAGCGTCAGCCCCAGCCGGATGTCACTCAGGTGGTTGTCCACATACCCGGCCGCGGCGGCGCACGAGTTGGCGACCACGCACATCAAGCTGGCCGGCACCGCCTCCTCGAGCGGCAGCCCGAAGCCGAGCACCAGCGCGGGCACCAGCACGATGCCACCTCCGATGCCCAGCATCGCGCCCAGCGCCCCCGCGAGCCCGCCCACCACCATGAGGAGTAGTACCGTCATTCAGTCCCGAGGATAGGAGCGTGCCAACGCCACGCCCAGAGCCATTCCCCTGTAGGGAACAAGCTCGCCAGGACGGTTGCTCGGCATGCGAAACCACCCGGCACCCGGGGGCGATGCGCGGCGCGCTATGCGGCGCGTACGCCCAGGTTTCCCTCGGGGAAGGCCTCCAGGAAGCGGGCGCGCGTACGAGGTGTGAAGGTGCCCCTCGCCATGTAGCCGTGCAACCTCCGAAGGACTCCACGTGCCGACTCCAGCGCACCTTCGACCTCCCGCGCGAAGTCGAACGTGTCGTTGCGATACAGCTCCTGGAAGGACAGATGCGCGAAAGCGGGCAGCGCGCGCGTGCGCCCCATGGGGCTGGAAAGGAACAACCCGGAGACATAGAGGCCGCGCACCCAGCCATCCACCTCCGCCTTGGTCGGCGACTGCCCCACGCGCTCCTGGGAGGACAGCCGCACCAGCTCGTAGATGCCCCGGCCAATGCCGCGCCACGGGAAGCCGGGACTCTTCACCACCTGACACTTCTCACGCAGCCGGGGCGTGCCCAGCAGGTCCACGCCGTGCAGTTCGCGCAGGTAGAAGAGCGTCTGGGCCCATTCGATATCGCGGTGGGCCGCCAGGGCCCGCTCGCCGCGACGGCGGTGACGCACCACCAGGTCGTCCACCACGGGATGGAGCCGTCGGTCCAGGCACAGGTGCGTGAAGTAGCCGGCCAGCAGGGCCAGTCCGGGCTCGGTGCCCACCAGCGCGCCGGTGGCCACCAGCTCCGCCATCTTCAGCCCGAAGCCCACCGGTGCGCGCTCGTGATACAGCCGCGAGAACAGGGGAAGCTCCCGCTCGGGCAGGAACGCGGCGAGGCCTCCACGGACTCCCTCGCACAGCGGCAGGTCCGGCAGCGCCACCCCGAAGCGCGCATAGGGAAGGTCCTCGGAGAGCGCGCGCACCCACTCCGCCGGCAGCTCTCCGGGGTTGGCGGCCAACCGTTCGATGGCGGTCAGATGCATCAGCAAGGTGGGCATTGCCTGACTGCTACCCAGGCCCCTGCCGCAATGCAACGCTCGAATGAAATCGAGCGCTTTGCGTGCAACAAGGTGGGCGTTACAGTCCGCGCCCTCCCCTGCATCCCCACTCCCGTTCAGGAGCTCATCGGCCCATGAATTTCTCCTTCGTCTCCGGCGACGCCACGCTCGCGAATGGCGACCTGCTCGTCATTCCGCTCTTCGAGGGCGAGCTGGGTGAGGGCGCCCCGGCCAGTCTGGCTTCGGCGGACAAGTCGCTGGAAGGCCACCTGCGCGGCGCCGCCACCCAGGAGGGCTTCAAGGCGAAGGCCGACCAGACCCTGGTGATGAACACCCTGGGCCGCACGACGGCGGGCCGCGTGCTGCTCCTGGGCCTGGGCAGCCGCGCGCGCTTCCACCCGGAAGTCCTGCGGCTGGCGTCGGGGCGCGCGGCGAAGACGGCCCAGCGGCTCAAGGTGACGTCGCTCATCGTCGCGCTGCCCACCACGCAGTCGCCCGTGGACGCGGTGCGCGCGGTGGTGGAGGGCCTGGAGCTGGGGGCCTACCGCTTCGACAAGTACAAGTCGTCCGCGCGCGAGGAGAAGGGCGCGCCCAAGCCCATCAAGGTCTCGCTCGCGCTGCCCGGAGGCGCCGAGAAGTCGCGCGACGTGGAGGACGCCCTGGCGCTGGGCAAGCGCGTGGCCGAGGCCGCCAACTGGGCGCGAGACCTGGTGAACGAGCCGCCCAACGCGGTGACGCCCACGGTGCTGGCCGAGGCCGCCCGGAAGTCCGCGCGCGAGCACGGACTGAAGATCACCATCGGCGGCAAGCGCGAGATCGAGAAGCTCGACATGGGCATGTTCCTGGGCGTCACGGCCGGGAGCACGGAGGAGCCCCGGCTCATCCACGTCGTCTACACGCCGAAGAACGCGCGCGACGCGAAGCGCCCGCCGCTGGCGCTGGTGGGCAAGGCCATCACCTTCGACTCCGGCGGCCTGTCGCTGAAGACGGCCGAGGGCATGGTGGACATGAAGACGGACATGGCGGGCTCGGCGGCCGTCCTGGGCGCCATGCAGGTCATCGCCGCCATCAAGCCGCCCTTCCCCGTGCATGCCTTCATCGGCGCGTGCGAGAACATGCCGTCGGGCAATGCGTACAAGCCGGGCGACATCCTCACGTCGCGGCTGGGCAAGACGGTGGAGATCACCAACACGGACGCCGAGGGCCGCCTCGTGCTGGGCGACATCCTCACCTGGGCCTGTGAGCACCAGCCGTCCGCCGTCATCGACCTGGCGACGCTCACGGGCGCGTGCATCGTCGCGCTGGGCAACTACATCGTCGGCGCCTTCGGTGACAACGACGGCACGGTCAACCAGGTCCTCCAGGCCGCGCGCACCGCGGGCGAGGAGACGTGGCGCCTGCCGGTGAGCGAGCTGCAGAAGGACGCGCTGCGCTCCGAGGTCGCCGACATGAAGAACTCCGGCGAGCGTTGGGGTGGCTCCATCAACGCCGCCCTGTTCCTCAAGGAGTTCGTCGGCGAGACGCCGTGGGTGCACCTGGATATCGCCGGTCCCTCCACCAGCCCCAAGGAGCGCGGCTACAACGGCAAGGGCGCCACCGGCGTGGGCATCCGCACCCTGGTGGAGTGGGTGCGGCTGCGCGCCGAGGCCCAGGCCACGCAAGGCCCCGAGGCCCCCGTCAAGCCGGCCCGTGCGGCGCGCGGCGCCAGGAAGTCCGCGCGCGGCTGAGCTCCCCGCACCCCTCCGCGGTCCGTCCCTCGGCGGGCCGCGTGAGGAAGCGTGGAGCCCCGACTCAGGGCACGGCGGCCTGCGGCACCTTGCTGGGAGGCGCCTTGCGATTCGGCAGCGGGCGGATGCCCTCGATGAGCGCATCCACGTTGAGGATGTCGCCCGCCACCGCCTGCGCGGGCCAGGTGGCCAGCATCATCAGCACGCGGCCCTCCTGCCCTTCGCGCACGGCCACGCGGCCATGCACGTTGTCACCCACCTTGAAGCTGAAGCCCACCGCCGTGTCCGACAGCGACAGCGGCACCGGGTCCGTGGTGATGAAGCCCGGCTGCTGACGCAGGCCCTCCGCGAGCCGCTCGGCGAACTGGGTGGGCGTGGCCACCGCGGGCGCCACCTGGAGCACCACCTGCGCCCCTGAAGCCGCGTGGCGCAGCACCACCGGAATCGCCAGCCCCTCCGGAGTGCGCTCACTCGACACATCCAGCTGCCATTCGTCGCCGGGCCGGATGATTTCGAACCCCAGCTCCTCGTCCACGTACGGTCCGGACACGGAGGTCGTCAGCCCCTCCATCCGTCCCGAGCCACCCGTCCCAGGGGGCTGCGCCGCGTCCGCCTTCACGGCCTGGCGCGAGCCGCTACACCCCGCCGCGCCCAGCACCAGAAACCCCCACGCCAGCTTTCGCAACACACCCATGACCATCGTCCCCCGACCACGAACGCCGTGGCCGCGAACGTGGGCATGTGGCGCCTGCTAGGCCAGCCCTCCCTGGAGGGTGCGGTAGGTGTTGGACAAGCGCTCGGCCACGTCGGGAGGCAGGACATTGCGCGCGGAGAACAGCGCGTACGACACGATGGCGTCCAGCGCCTCCAGGGTCAGCGCGCGCGCCACCGCCTCACCGCCGCTGGACAGGTTCGCTCGCAGGCGCGCCACGTCCACCCGCCCCTCCGCGCTCAGCACCACCCCCGCATACGCGTCCTCGAGCCCAGCGGGCGGCGCGTCGAGGAAGCCCCGCAGCAGGTCCACGTCCTTGCCCGCGTCGCGCAGCGCGCGGTGGATGAGGGACAACAGCAGGTTGTAGCGCTCCTCCGCGGACAGCAGCTCCCAGGCCATGCCCTCCACCGCGGGCATGGGCGGCGCGGGAGGCGTGGCGGGACGCACCGTCAGGTGGCCCCCCTGTACGCACTCCTCCAGCCACGTGAAGAACGCGTGGTGGCCACTCTCACGCAACGTGCGCAGCTCGCCCAGCGTCGCGCCCGCGCCCAGCTTCTGGAAGAAGCGCTCCTCGCCCGGACGAGGCCCATGGGGCCCGGCCTCCGCGCGCATGTCCTCCGGATAGCGCCGCCGCCACCGCGACAGCTCCTCCGAGCGCTTGATTCCGGTGAGCACCAAGTCACGCGTGCGCTCCGGCAGCTTCACCACGTCCGCCATGGGCGCGGGGCCCTCGACGAAGAGGAAGCTGCCCTCCGTCAGCTCGAAGAGGCTCAGCACCACCTCCCGCACCACGTACGTCATGGCGCTGTAGAGGTTCGCCTCGGAGACCAGGCCCTCGGAGGTGAGCACCTGACCGATGCGCCGCGACGGCTGCACGCGCGACAGCGCCTGCGTGAGCTGCGCCTGCGTCACCAGTCCCAGCCGCACCAGCACCGCGCCCAGGCGCTCCCAGCGCTCCGTGGACGTGGCGAAGACGACTTGCCCGTCCCGGAAGGACACCGTGCGGCGGACGGCGCCGTGCTGCACGGCGAGCAACCCGCTGCGAATGCCCGTCAGGACGTGGGCGAAGACCTCCTCCACCGAGAGCGTCCCGAGCGTGCCGGCCAGGAAGCCGGCGAAGCCCGTGGGCTCGTGGAGGAGCACCATCCCCTCCGGCCCGTGGAACCAGGCCGAGAGGGGACGGGAAGAGGACAGGCCAGCGGCGAGCGACTTCTCCAGGTCCAGCGAGGTCGCCTCGCCACCGACACGGGGCGTGGCCTTGGGTTTCTGGGCCACCGCCCGTGCCCTCCGAACCGCGTGATTACTTCTGCGCCGTCGGCTTCAGCTCGGCGTCGATGATGCTCTTGAACTCTTCGACCGGCTGCGCGCCCGACAGCATGATGCCGTTGATGAAGAACGCCGGCGTGCCGCTGACGCCGACCTTCTGCGCGTCCGCCATGTCGCTCTTCACGGTGGCGGCCTTCTCACCGGAGTCCAGGCACTTGTCGAACTTGGCCTGGTCCAGCTTCAGCTCGCCCGCGTACTTCTTGAGGTTCTCGAGCTGCAGCGCGGACTGGCTGGCGAACAGCTTGTCGTGCATCTCCCAGAACTTGCCCTGGTCATTGGCGCACAGCGACGCCTCGGCGGCCTTCTGCGCCTCCTTGTGGAAGTCCAGGGGGAACTGGCGGAACACCAGCTTGATCTTCCCGTCGTACTCCTTCATCACCTGGTCCACCGCGCCGATGGCGCGGCTGCAGAACGGACACTGGAAGTCGCTGAACTCGACGATGGTGATGGGCGCGTTGTCCGGGCCCTTCGACGGGCCGACGGCGGAGACCGTCTTGCGCTCCGCGGGGGCACGCGGCGGCTCCGGCAGGGTGATCTGCACGTTGGCGTTCTTGCGCAGCTCCGCGAAGAGGGCCTGGGCGCGCTCCTGCTTGGGCTGCTGCGTGAGGAAGTCCAGGATCTGCGGCTTCATCTGCTCGAAGGTCGAACCGGGGGGCAGCTGGCCCGCGGCGCCGTCGTAGACTTCCTTGATCTTCTCCTCGGTGGGAGCGGGAACCTTGTCCTCGATCTCCGCCTTGAGGAACGCGTCCTGGGTGATGCCGCGCTTCTTGGCCTCGGCGTCGACCAGCTTCTCCGTCACCATGCCCTCAAGGCCGCGCTTGCGAATCTGGAACTGCTGCTTCTCCAGGTTGGCGAGCGGCTCCTGAACGCGGTCGTTGAGCTCCTTGTAGGTGATCTTCTGGCCGTCCCCGAAGGTGGCGACCACGGTGTCCGGCGCGGGCTGACCGGAGGAGTCCTGGGCCGAGGGAGCCTGCGCGGTGACCGGCGCCTTCTCCTTGTTGCAACCGGCGGTGAACGAAGCCGCCAGCAGCGCGGCGAGGATGACGGTGGTTGGACGCATGGGCATGAGCCCGCGACTTAGTCGAGCCAGCCCCGACCTGCAAGGAAATGCCAAACCAACATCAGGCGACGAGCGGCTCCAGCTCCAGCGCGCCAGCCAATCCTGGCAGGCCCAGCTCCAGGCCCTCCACGTCGCGACGACGCGCGGGGACAATCTCATAGCAGCTCGGGTCCGAAAGGACCTTGCGAACCAGCTTGTGATTGAGCGCGTGGCCCGTCTTGTAGGCCGTGAGGTGGCCAATGACGGGGCGGCCGAACAGAGACACGTCACCGATGGCGTCGAGGATCTTGTGACGCACGAACTCGTCGGTGAAGCGCAGCCCTTCGGGGTTGAGGATGGAGACCTCGTCCACGACGATGGCGTTGTCCAACGAGCCGCCACGCGCCAGGCCCAGCTTCTTCAGCTTCTCCACGTCGCGCAGGAAGCCAAACGTGCGCGCGCGAGAAATCTCCCGGGAGAAGTCCCGGTCGCTGAAATCCAAATCAAACGCCTGACCCTGGATGACGGGGTGCTCGAAGTCGATGGTGCAGCTGATGCGGAAGTGGCGCGACGGGGTGAGGGAGGCCTGCTTGTCTCCATCCACCACCGACACGGGCTTGCGGATGACGAGCAGCTCCTTGGGCGCGTCCAGCTCCCGGATGCCCGCGTCCTGGATGAGGGCCGCGAACGGGGCGGCGCTGCCATCCATGATGGGGATTTCGGGGCCGTCCAGCTCCACCCTGGCGTTGTCGATGCCCAGGCCCGCCATGGCGGACATGAAGTGCTCCACCGTCGCCACCTTCACGCCGTCGCGTCCCAGCGTCGTCGCCAGCGCCGTGTCCACCACGTACTCCGCCAGCGCGGGGATGCTCACCGGCCGAGGCAGGTCCGTGCGCACGAAGACGATGCCGTGCCCCGCGGGCGCCGGACGCAGCGTGAGCGTCACCTTCGCGCCCGAGTGGAGCCCGATGCCCTGGAGGCTGGCGGTCTTCGAGAGGGTGCGCTGGTTGTAGGAAGACGGGGGCATGTCGGTGTCGCCTCGTGGCTGCTCTTGCTGCGGGACTTCCGAACGGTCATCTGGCCAGATGGCGCCGGAATCGTTCAACAGTGGTCTGACGCGACGCGCAGATTCAGCAAATGGCATGCCACGACCGTGTGACAGCCTGCCTTCCGTGGTGGGGGGCTTGGGTGCCTCGAACCCCTTGGAACGGTTGGTATTTTTCTGACATCGCGGTGGGTGCCCATCGTGGCCAGCCACCCTCCCCCCGTCCGAGGGTCGGTGAATTCGCCCGGAACCGTGACATTCGTGTCCGGGAATTCTTCACCGCCTCACCCGCCGCCCTGCCCCTTGACGCGCTTCGCAACGAAGCGTGTCTTCCATGCAACACGGGGGCGTCCATAGCGCAAGGAACTGGCTGGAAGCAAACACGCCCCGTACGAGCACACCCCGAGGGGGGTTGCGTCATACGGGGCGCGTGGGCGTGGGTCGAAAAAGTCCCCGCCGGAAGTGTCAGCGGGTGGGCGCCGCGACAAAGCGGTCGCGGAGGGCCTCGGCTTCCTGGCGGTCGAAGCCCCTGCCCTGGAGGAGGGTGCGGCGGCTGACGGAGTGGAAGGTGGACTCCAGCGTCTGGCTGAAGCGGCGCAGGTCCTCGGCGAGCCGGGTGCGGATGCCGGGGCCTTCTGGCGGCCAGGGCAGCTCCACCAGGAGCGCGGTGAAGCGGTCGAAGGCGTCGTAGTCCGCGTAGCGCAGGAGCTGGTAGCCGCCGTCGTGGAAGTACGCCAGGAAGTCCTTGAGCGCGTCCAGGGCCCGCTCGGCGGCGGCGACGTCGTCGGCGCGCAGGTGGCCCTCGGCGGCGCGGCACAGCTGGGCGTACACCCACAGGTCCTTGCGCAGCCGCAGCGCGGCGTCCTGGGGGCTCACCAGCGCGTCGAAGACGCCGTCGGTCAAACCGCCGTTGGGCGCCAGCGCCTCCACCAGCGCGACAATCTGGGTGCGCAAGAGCGACGTGAAGGCGGTGGCGGCGCGAGCGGGCGCGTCCGGCTCCTTGTCCACGTGCGCCAGCACCTCGCGGCCAATGCGCTCCGCCTCCTTGGCCAGATCGCGCGCGGTGCGCAGGGCCGCGGCCTGGAGCGCCTTGGAGCCCGCCTTGGGAGACAGCTCCGAGTGCAGCCACGTGGCCAGCGCGTGCGTCTCGCTGCGGACCAGCGCCAGGAGCACGCGCACCCGCCGGGGCACCGGCGGCGTCCCCTCCGCGTCCACGTAGGACAGGTAGTGCAGCAGGCGGAACAGCCCGAGGAACGCGGTGGAGAAGCCCGCGCGCTGCTCCTCTGGCATCGGCCCCAGCAAATCCAACAGGCGCACCGAGCGCAGCCGGTCGTACTCGACGCGGAACTCCAGCGGCCGGAAGGGCCGGAAGTAGCGGTTGAGGACAATCTCCTTCAGGGCCAGCTTGCCCAGGTCCTGGAAGAGGTTGAGGCGCGCGGTGGGCAGCTGGAGCAGGTGGTCCAGGAGGTTGCGCAGCGCGTCCAGGTCCTCGCGCAGCACGAAGAGGCTCTCCGACGGCGTCTCCTGGTCCAGCTCCTCCTCGATGAGTGCGCGACGCACCCGGTCATCCGCGAGCTGGGTCTCCACGTACTTGCGGAAGACCATCTTCTGGTCGCTGTCCGGGTCCTGGAGGTGACGTGCGACACGGATGGCGCGGTCCATGGCGTCGCGCACGTCCACCAGCTCCTCGTGGAAGTCGCGGGTGACGAGGGGCCGGTCCTTGGCGTCCACCACGGCGGTGAGGTTGAGGTAGCGCTCCACCGCGCGCAGGAGCATCTCGAACTCGAAGAGCAGCTCCTCGCGGCCGTCCACGGGGACGCCGCGCAGCCAGCGCTCGCGCTCGGCGAGGAAGCCCGCGCGCACGGTCTGCGAGGCCCGCATCAGGTCCGCGTAGAAGTCACGCGCGACGCGGAGGGTGGTGGGTCCGGAAGCGGGAGACGCGGGGGAGGTGGCCTGGCTCATGGCTCGCGGGTTTCAGAAGAGGCTGCCCTGGGGCGTGGGCGGCAGCGGCTTCTTGAAATACTGGTAGGTGCGGTGCGTGGCCATCCGGCCCCGGGGCGTGCGCTGCAGAAAGCCTTCCTGCATCAGGAAGGGCTCGTACACGTCCTCGATGGTATCGCGTTGCTCGCCCACGCTGGCGGCGATGGTCTCCACGCCCACCGGGCCGCCGCCGAACTTGTCCATGATGGTGAGCAGGATTTTACGGTCCATGGAGTCCAGACCGCTGGCGTCCACGCCCAGCCGGTCCAGCGACTTCTTCGCCAGCTCCAGCGTGATCTTGCCGTTGCCTTCGACTTCCGCGAAGTCGCGCAGCCGTCGCAAGAGCCGGTTGACGATGCGGGGCGTGCCGCGCGAGCGGGTGGCCACCTCGTGGGCGGCCTCCTTCTCCAGGGGGATGCCAAGGATGCGCGCGGAGCGGTGGAGGATGAGCTCCAGGTCCTTCGCGTCGTAGTACTCCAGCCGCTCCTGAATCTGGAACCTGTCGCGCAGGGGCGAGGTGAGCAGGCCCGTGCGCGTCGTCGCGCCGATGAGCGTGAAGGGCGGCAAGTCAATCTTCATCGCCCGGGCGGCCGGCCCCGTGTCGATGGTGATGTCCAGCCGGAAGTCCTCCATCGCCGGGTAGAGGTACTCCTCCACGGCCGCGTTGAGCCGGTGGATTTCGTCGATGAAGAGGATGTCGCGCGCGTCCAGGTTGGTGAGCAGGCCCGCCAGATCGCCCTTGCGCTCCAGCGCGGGGCCGCTCGTCACGTGGATGCCCACGCCCATCTCATTGGCGATGATGTGCGCCAGCGACGTCTTGCCCAGGCCCGGAGGCCCGGAGAACAAGCAGTGGTCCAGGGACTCGCCCCGGCTGCGCGCCGCCTGCACGTACACCTTGAGCTTTTCGACGACGAGCCCCTGTCCCACGTACTCGTGGAACGAGCGCGGACGCAGGGAGGCCTCGAGCCGGACGTCCTCGGGGAGAACCTCTTCTGAGAGCGTGTCGGACTTCCTCGCCATGACCATGGAACCCTATACAGGAAGGTCGCGCGTGTCGCCCACATCCTCGGGCGCTAGACTCGGGGACGCCCAGCAGGCCAGGGAGCGCCCACCGCCATGACGGGCTTCAACGCCACGCCCCGAGTCATCCGTGAGCCAGCAGGCGACCTGCGCCGACACCCATGTGCGAGCGACTTCGCCGTCGGTGAGAGGGCGCGCGCACGGAGCCCCTGGGGAGGCGTGTGGACTGGCGGACGCTCGGGTGAAACACATGGACGTTGCCTGGCATCCGCGCGGCCGGGCCGGAGAACATGGGCCGCACGTCCCGTTCGTCGCGCCGGTCTTCGACCTCTTGTTGTCACGGTGAAACCATGAGCCAGAGTCCCGCGTTCCGTCCCCTGCCCTTCCTCGCCGAGGCCCACGCCGAGCCCGTGCCGGGCGCGCGCCTCCAGAAGCTGCGCCGCGCGGCGCTCGAGGCCCGTGAGCGCTTCGTCCAGGAAGGCCCCGTGGCGGCCGTGGCCACGTGCGAGCTCGTCACGTTTCCGTACCCCTCGCTGTTCGCGTTCAGCGGGGCGGCGCTGTCACCGGCGCCGTACGTGATGATGACCAACCGCATGCAGGTGGTGCAGTTCGTCGACGTGAAGGGCGAGCGGCGCACGCTGCTCTTCAACCCGTCCGACTACGAGCGGGGCGTGGCGGCGCCGTTCTACCATGCGCTGCGCGAGCGCTACGGCGGCTTCGTCTCCGACAAGGTCATGTCCACCCGGCACGGCACGGTGCAGAGCCACCTGGCCTCGCTGGGGCTGACCCCCGCGGACGTGGACTACCTGGCCTTCGACCACCTGCACATCCAGGACTTGCGCGGGTGGCTGGGCGGAGAAGGCTTCTCCGCGTACTTCCCCCGAGCGAAGCTGCTGGTGCAGCGCGCGGAGTGGGAGATGGTGAAGGAGCTGCACCCGATGCAGACGGTGTGGTTCGTCCCGGGGGGTACCGACGTGCCCGCCGAGCGCGTGGTGCTGCTCGACGGAGACACCTGGCTGGGCGTGGGCGCGGCCTTCCTCAGCACGCCGGGCCACACGCGCGGCAACATGTCGCTGGCGGTGGCGACGTCGCGCGAGGTGTTCGTCGTCAGCGAGAATGGCGTGGCCACGGAGAGCTACACGCCGCTGTTGTCCGCCATCCCCGGCGTGCGCCGCTTCGCCGAGCACATGGGCTGGGAGGTGGTGCTCAATGGCAACACGCGCGAGGACTCGCTCGCGCAGTACTCGTCCATGGTGGTGGAGAAGCTCTTCGCGGGGCACTCCGCGGTGGAGGGGGCGTTCATCAACTTCCACCCCTCCTCGCTCCTGACTTCGCACCTGCTCTCGCCGGGCCTCGCCCCCACCATCGTCCTGCCCGCGCCCAACTTCGGCGACGTGCGGCCCACGCCCGCGAGCCGACGCGCGGCCTGAGCTCAGCAGCCCCACCCGTCCGCGGCCGAGCACGACCCGAAGGCACGCAAGGGCGCCACCCACAGCGCTTCGTCCGTCAGCGCCTCGCCGGCGAGGAAGAAGACCTCCGAGCCCAGGCGGACGAACGAGTGGGGGTCCGACGACGACGCCCCCGGCGCGATGTCCGTCAGCCGGCGCGTGTTCCACAGCCACCCGTCGCTCATCCACGCCTCGCGCCCGTGGAGGGCCGTCTTCGCTGAGAAGAACAGCCGGCCGTCCTCCGCCACCAGCTGCTCGGGGTCGCTGCCCAGCTCGCCCCACTGGAGGTCCCAGACCATCCACGTCCCCAGGAGCGAGCCGTCGCTGCGCCACAGCTCGCGCCCGCGCCAGCCGTCCTCCGCCGCGAAGTACAGCACGCCGTCCATCACCACCAGGTCGGACGGCAGCGAGCCCTTGGGCCCGGGCCAGATGTCGCGCACCACGCGCGTGCCCGCCGCCGTGCCGTCGCTGCGCCACAGCTCGCCACCATGGCGCGTGTCACCCTGCTCTCCGTAGGAGCCATCCGCGCCCGCCTTGAAGAACACCTGGCCATTCATCGCCGTGAAGGACGAAGGGAACTCGCCGGTGAAGTCCCGCACCCGCGTCGCGGAGGCCTGACGCTCCGACGTCACCCACAGCTCCGCGATGTCCATGCCCACGTCCCGCAGGAAGAACAGGCGGCGGCCCGACGCCGTCACATCCGACAGCACCCCCACCGCGGACTGATACAGCACGCGCGCCAGCCCCTTGGCGTCCACCGACCACAGCACCGCCGCCTCGTCCGAGTACGTCACCAGCGCGACCTGGTCCCCCCACGCCGTCAGCGACGTCAGCAGCAGCGAGCCCGGCCCCGGCGCGAACTCGTGCACCAGCCGCGTGCCCGCCTCCGTGCCGTCCGTGCGCCACAGCTCCCGACCGTGCTCGAAGTCCGTCGCCGTGAAGTAGACCCAGTCCCCCACGCGGGTGAGCGAGCCAGGCGCCGAGCCGCGCTCACCGGGCAGCACATCCTTCACCATCACCGTGCCCGCTTCCGTGCCGTCCGTGCGCCACAGCTCCGGGCCGTGCTCGTTGTCGTCCGCGACGAAGAGCACCCACGACTCCAGCGGCGTCAGGAAGCGCGGCACCGAACCCATGACGCCCGGACGCAGGTCCTTCACCACGCTCGCGCAACCCGCGCGCCCCGGGCTGCTCCACAGCTCGCGCCCACGGCCCTCCGCCTCCGCGCTGAAGAACAAGCGCCCCGCGCCCCGCGTCAGCCACTCCGGCTTGGAGCCCGGCGGCCCCACGCGATCAGGTCCGCACGCCCGGCGCGCCAGCGCCTCCACGTCCGCCTCACCCGTCGCCGCCTCCACCGAAGACCGGGCCGACGCGATGACCTCGCCTTCGCCCCCCTCCGCCGCCGCGGCCGGGCCGCACCCCACCCCACCGAGACTCCCCACCAGAACGGACACGAGCACCGGGACGCCAAGCCATGCCTTCATGTGAGCAACTCCTTGTCCTGGGTGGGGCTGCCGCCACCACCGCTGTGGCTGGAAAGTGTCACCGTTGGCGGAACTGGCTACCCATGGAGGGAAGTGGGAGGTCCAGGCTGTCCGCCATCCTGCGCCACAGGCCGACCCTTGCCGCCAGGCCGACACAGGGCTCGTCGGACCCCGGACCGTTTCGATTTCTTAGAGGAAAGTAGCTTGTGCGGGCTGGTCCGGGAGGTCCCGAATTGGCCACCCGGTCACAACCGCGGCGCTGAAGGTCCGAAAGAGGTCAGGCACCTGCCCGGAGGGACTTGAGGGCCTCGCGGAAGAGGGTCTGGAAGGATGCGTCGGCGCCGAGCCTGCTGGTGGCCAGCTCCGCGGCCTTCTCCGCCTGCGGGGGCTTGTAGCCAAGGTTGAGCAGGGCGGAGACAAGGTCGGATTGCGTCCCCCCGGACTGCGCCGCCGGAGCGGTCCCCCGGGAGACCGCCTCCAGGTGGACGTTCTTCATCTTGTCCTTCAGCTCCAGCACCAGCCGCTCGGCGGTCTTCTTTCCCACGCCGTGGATCTTCGCCAGGCGCGCCACCTCGCCGCGCGACAGGGCCGCCACCAGCTCCGGCACCTCCAGGCCCGACAGCACGCCCATCGCCATGCGGGGGCCCACGCGGGAGACGCCGTTGAGCAGCAGGAAGACCTCTTCCTCGGCCTTGGTCAGGAAGCCGAACAGGTCGAAGGCGTCCTCGCGCACCACGGTGCGCACGCGCACGTCCACCGCCTGGCCCTCCGGGGGGAGCTTCCCCAGGGCCAGCGTGGAGAAGTTCACCAGGTAGCCCACGCCCTGCACGTCGATGACGGCGCTCTCGGCATCCTTCTCCAGCACCACGCCTCGCAGCCGAGCAATCATCCCGCCTCCGGGCGCCGGTAGGACGGCGCCAGTCTGTCCGCGAGCAGCGCCGCGGCGCCCTTGCGCTTCTTGCCGGCCGTGCTCGCCGTGGGGACGGCGGCGCGACCATGGTTGAGGTGACACAGCGCCACGGCCAGGGCATCGCTCGCGTCCGCGCGCCCCAGGTCCACCGATTCCAGCTTCAAGAGGGCCCGCACCATCCGCGCCACCGCGTCCTTGCCGTCCGCGCCACCAGCGCCCACCGACTTCTTCACCTTCGCGGGCGCGTACTCGAAGACGGGCAGCGACACCTGGGCCGCCGCCAGCAGCGCCACGCCGCGCGCGTGCCCCAGCACCAGGGCGCTCCGGGCATTGCGGAACGTGAACAGGCCCTCCACCGCCACCGACTCCGGACGGAAGTGCGCGAGCTGCGCGCTGAGCGCGGCATGCAGCTCCTTCAGGCGGAAGGCCAGGGGCGCCGCTTCATCCACCTTGATGACGCCGTGGCCCACATGCACCAGTCGGCCTCGCTTCTCTTCCACCACCCCGTAGCCCATGAAGCGGCTGCCAGGGTCTACTCCGAGAACGCGCACCGTTCACTCCGTTCCACCCACCGCTATTGCGACAGGGACTCCATCAGGGACTCGTCGATTTCAAAGTTCGCGTGCACGTTCTGCACGTCGTCGATGTCCTCGAGCGCGTCCATCAGCTTGAGCATCTTCTTCGCATTATCACCGTCGAGCTGGACGGTATTCTGCGGCAGGTACGCCCACTTCTGCTCGCCCAGCGGCAGGCCCCCGGACTCCAGGCCCGTGGCCACCGTGTGCAGGTCCGCCGGCGCGGTGCGCACCTCGAAGCCGTCCGCGCCCTGGGGCACGATGTCCTCGGCGCCCGCCTCCAGCGCCTTCTCCAGCACCGCGTCCTCGTCCGGGCCGGGCTTGACGGTGACGATTCCCTTCTTCTGGAACATCCAGGCCACCGCGCCCTCGGCTCCCAGGTTGCCGCCGTGGTGGCCGAACGTCGAGCGCACGTCGGCCGAGGTGCGGTTGCGGTTGTCGGTGACGCACTCGACGAGGACGGCGACGCCGCCGGGGCCGTAGCCCTCGTACATCACCTCTTCGTAGCGCTCCCCTTCCAGCTCGCCGGTGCCCTTCTTGATGGCACGCTCGACGGTGTCCTTGGGGATGTTGGCCTCACGGGCCAGGCCCAGCGCCACGCGCAGACGCGGATTGCCAGAGGGGTCTCCGCCTCCCAGTCGCGCGGAGACGGTGATCTCCTTCACGACCTTCGAGTAGAGCTTGCCCTTGGTCGCGCCCATCGCGGCCTTCTGGCGCTTGATCTTCGACCACCGATTGTGACCGGACATGGAAGGTGTCGCCTCTGGGCGGCCTTGTCTCCCAGCCCGGGGCGCGGAGTCAAACCTTCAGTCCGACTCCCCTTCCGACTCGGCCGACGCGGGCTCCACCGAGGGCGTGGGCTCGAAGAACCCGAGCGCTCCGGCCCCGCCGCGCGCCCGCTCACGCTCCTCGATGAAACACGCGGGCACCAGCACGCCCAGCGCGAACAGGCGCGTCGACGCCTCGTACGCCACCGCCTCCGGATAGCGGCACTCCAGCAGCACCGCGCGCACCGTGCGTCGGCCATCGAACAGGCGCACCACCTCGCCCACGTCCTCGGGCAGCGTGGGCAGCTCCTCCGCCAGCCGCGCGAAGTCCACCGTCAGCCGCGAGGCCAGCGGCAGGCCGCGCGCCCTCAGCGCCTCGAAGCGCTCCAGTGCCGGCAACACCATCTCGCACAGGTGGGCCCGGTCCATGGTGAACGAGCCCTTGTGCAGCTCCGGCCCCAGCGCCACCGCGTACGCGCCGCTGGCGAAGCCCAGCATGCGGCGGAACGCGAGGCTGCCGCGCTCGCCATGAAACATCGCATCCACCACCAGGCCATGGCGAAACGAGAACCAACCCTCGCCCTCCGCCAGGACGAGCCGCCCGGAGCGCACGCCCGACAGCAGCGCACGCGTCACCCGGGGAAGCGGCAGCCTCGCGGTGTGTGATTCGAACGTCGCCGCGCCCGTCGCGTGTCCCGACTTGAGCCGCGCGAGCGACACCACGTCCTCCACATCCACTGGACGCGTCAGGTAGTCATCCGCGCCCACGCCGCCGGCCAGGTCCCGGTGGAAGTCCTCCTCGCGCCGCGCCAGCAACAACACCGGCAGGTGCGCGGTGCGCTCGTCCGCGCGAATCTGTCCGCAGAGGCCAAAGCCATCACCGTCCGGCAGCTCCACCTCCGCGATGACCAACCTGGGCAGCGGCCCTTCCGGAGCCAGCGCCTCCAGCGCGGCCTGCGCCCCACCCACCAGCAGCGCCTCGAAGCCCGCCTCCACCAGTGCCGCCGCCAGCGCGGACTGCGCGACCGCATCCGAGTCCACCAGCAGTACCCGCGCCCGGCTCCGCCCCCCACGACGACGCGCGCCCACCTCCGACGGCACCGACGCCATCGGAGCATTGCGTGGGGGGAGCTGGGTAAGCGCGGCAGTCATGGATACCGAATTATTCCAGCGAAGCCCGATAGATTAGCAACCTGGACACAAGTCCTCGGAATCGTTGAGTTTCGGTAACAAACAGGTCGCGGTAGGGTGCGCCGCATGACGCGCTTGGTCTCTCCGTGGCTCCTGGTGTCCGCGATGTCGCTGGCCTCCGCCTCCGCTGCCCAGCAGGCGACGGCCGCGCAACCCGGAGAGGAGGGCCGCGTCACCGTCGAGCAGATGTCCGCCGCCTCCGAGGAGAACCCACACGGCGCGGTGATTGCGCCGGTGACGCTGCCGGCCGGGTCGACGGCGTTGTACGGCTACGCGGGCGCGCCGGAGATCGGCGTGGGCTTCCGGCAGGGCATCTCCAGCGTCGAGTTGGAGGCGCGCGCGCGGCTCAACTGGTTTCAGCTCTCCGCGGCGCTGGAGCTGGTGGGGCGGCTGAAGGTGCTGGAGCGAGGCTCGGTATCGCTGGCGCCGACGCTGGGGCTGGGCGTGGTGTTCAACTCCGGCTCCACGTACATGGACGACCAGAACTTCTCTGGCGTGCTGCTGCGACTGTCCCCGGGACTGGTGGCGGGCTGGAAGGTGGCCGAGACGGTGACGGTGCTGGGGCTGGTGGACCTGCCGCTGGACATCGGCATCTCGAAGTCGGAGCAGCGGCGCTTCCAGGCGCTCGGCGGTGGCGGCGTCGAGGTGTACCTGGGCAATAACGTGTCGGTGCTGCTCGCGGGACAGCTCGGCTCGAACACGTTCCGGGAGCGCGCGGGACTCACCGACACGCGGCTGGGCTGGGCGCTGAAGGCGGGCCTGGGCGCTCGCCTCTTCTGACTCACGTCAGCCCGAAGCGCTCCAGCTTCTTGAGCAGCCCCTGGCGAGACAACCCCAGGGCCTCCGCCGAGTGCGTGCGGTTGCCCCCGAAGCGCTTCAGCGCGTCCTCGATTTCGCGGCGCTCCAGCGCCTCCACCTTGGCGGCCAGCGTGGTGGCGCCCGGGGTGCTCGTGCGGGGCCGCTCGCTGCCCGTGAAGGACAGGTCCTCGGGCTGAAGCTCGCGGCGCTCTCCGGCCAGCACGGTGGCGCGCTGCATCTCGTGACGCAGCTCGCGCAGGTTGCCCGGCCAGCCGTGGGACGCGAGCGACTCCGCGGCGGCGTCTGACAGCAACCTCGCGCGGCCATCCGGGCACAGGTGCGCGCACTGGTTGAGGAAGTGCTTGGCCAGGAGCGGCAAGTCCGAGGCGCGATCGCGCAGCGGTGGCAGGCGAAGCTCCACGCCCTTCACGCGCCAGTAGAGGTCCTCGCGGAAGGTGCCTTCCTGGAGCATGCGCCCCAAGTCCCTGTGCGTCGCGGAGATGAGGCGGATGTCCACGTGCACGGGCAGGTCCGCGCCCACCGGCAGGATGTCGCCCGTCTCCAGCGCGCGCAGCACCTTGACCTGAAGCGACGGTGTCATGTCCCCCAGCTCATCCAGGAACAGGGTGCCGCCATCGGCCTCCGCGAAGAGGCCCCGGTGGTCTCTCGTCGCGCCGGTGAAGCTGCCCTTCACATGGCCGAAGAGGGCGCTCTCCAGCAGCGTCTCCGGGAGCGCGCCGCAGTTGACGGGGATGAAGGGGCCCGCGTGGCGCCGGCTCTTCTGGTGCACCAGGCGCGCGAGCAACTCCTTGCCGGTGCCATTCTCCCCGGTGACGAGCACGGGCAAGTCGCTGACGGCCACGCGCTCCGCCAGCGACAGGGCGGCGAGGAATGGAGCGCTCTGGCCCACCATGGCCGCGTCTCCCGAGGCCCGCTCCAGGGACGTGCGCAGCGCCTCCACCTGGCGCTCCAGTGCCACCCGAGCCAACGCGCGCTGCACCACGACGAGCAGCACATCCGGGTCCACGGGCTTGGTGAGGAAGTCATAGGCGCCCAGGCGAATCGCCTCCAGCGAGTGGCGCGTGTCGCCCGCTCCGGAGATGACGATGACCTTGGTGCCGGGCCGAGCGTCGAGCAGCGCGCCCAGTCCCGCGAGGCCCGCGGAGACGCTGCCATCCGGTGGCAGCATCAAGTCCAACAGGACGATGGGAAACGGCCTCGCGTCGAAGGCGGCGCGCGCGGTGGGACGGTCGCCCGCCTCCACCACCTCGTAGCCGGCGTCGCGCAGCAGGTTGCCGTAGACCTTGCGGAAGGCGGCGTCGTCGTCGACGAGCAACAGCGGATGGGCGGGCGCCATGAAATGAACTCAGTCCGGTAGAGGGGCCTGTCGCGGCGTGCCCAGAATCTCCAGGGTGCGCATCGCCACCTGGATGAGCGTCTGGGCGCACGGCTCGCAGCCTCCGCCACAGCACCGGGGCCAGCGGCCCTCGGGGTTGCGCAGCAGCGGGCGCACACAGGACTGGTAGTAGCTGGGCAGGCCCAGTTCCTCACTGGCGCGGGCCAGCGCGGAGTCGAGCGGCGACGGTGTGGACTCGGTGACGTCGGACACACCTGCTTCATAACAGCGGAGCGGGAGGGAGCGCAGCGGGGTAGCACGCGGGAGGCGATGGCCTCCTCCTGACGGGGGCTTACAGCAACAGGCCCTGCGTCGGCCCGGAGGGTGTTCCTGACTCGGGTTGGCACCGGGCACACCAGTGGGTGTTGCGACCTCCGACACGCGCGTGGGTGATGGGCGTGCCGCAGCCCGGACACGGCGCGCCGGTGCGCTCGAAGACATTGCGCCGGTGCCTCGCCTGTCCCTTCACCCCGAACAAGTCCCGCTGCGTGCCCCTCAGCGACAGGCCTTCTTCAAGCACCTCGCGCATGGCGCGATGCAGCCGCGTCAGCTCTTCTCGTGTGAGCGAGGTCGCCAGACGACGTGGGTCCAACCCCGCCTTCCACAGGCTCTCATCCGCGTCCCGATTTCCCATCCCCGCGATGACTCGCTGGCTGAGCAGCACGGTCTTGAGCGGACTCCGACGCCGTGACAGCCGACCCGCCAGGTGGTCCGAGGTGAAGTCCGCATCGAGCACCTCCGGCCCCAGCTCCTCCAGCTTCAGGCGTGTGGTCAGCTCGTCGGTACGGGCCACCGCCATGCGCGCGTAACCCAGCGTGTCCGTGAGCCAGAGTTCCTCGTCCGCGTCGAGCGTCAGGACCACCAGACTCTCGGGAGGACGCTCACCGCCCACGGGCCTCAGCGACAGCGAGCCCCAGAGCATGAAGTGGACCGCGAGCGTCTGCCCGTCCTCCAGCGACAAGAGGATGAACTTCGCCCGACGATGCGCACCCGTGATGCGCCGCCCCCGCAGCGCGGAGACAAACTCCGACGGCGACGGAAAGCGGACCGCCTCCGGGACGAGCACTTCCACGTCGATGATGCGTCGCCCGACGACGGCCTGTCGCAAGTCCCGGGCGATGATCTCAACTTCGGGAACCTCGGCCATCCCAGCGCATCTCCTCCATCCATTCACTGTCGCGCGGCCCACGCTCTCGCCAGTCTGGAGGACGTCACGCCCGTGTACTCGGCAGGACTCCAGACAAGCGCCGCACGGCCATCGCGAGGGCTCACCTCCTGCCTCAGCAAGCAGGAGACGGCATCACACGAGCCCTCCTTGTGTCTCGTCGCGAGCATGACGCGAGAGGCTCGTCACTCCAGCACCGCGTGGACGATGGGCCCCACAGTCCAGATGACCCGCGTGTGCCGTGCTGGAACGGCGCCAGGTGGACTCTCAACATCCCCGAGATGAAAGACGTCTCCATTCGCCATCCGGCAATCCCGGGTGAGTCACCCGCGCCCGGGGTGCCCTTCGTCGCGCGCCCCTGCGGGCTTGGGAATAGTTGTCACGCGATGCCGCTGCAAAAGGCCTGGCGATATTGCGCCAGCGAGCCTCGCGTTCCTTCGGCGACCTGATGAGCCATTCCGGCCTGGGTCTGGAGCTCCCCATGAACAAGTCGTTCCTCCGTCGAATCGTCGACGACGGCGCCACCCGTGCGCGTTCGTTCCGTCACCACCACGTCCTCACCGCCGGACTCCTCGCGCTGCTGGGAGGAAATGCCGGAGCACAGGCGCTCCCGCCCTCCGACGACTGGTGCGCAAATGGCCGTGCCGGTCCAGCGAGCGCGCTTCCCGCCCCCGTCGCGATGTCCGCCGCCCATGCGCAGGCGCGCTTCTTCGGCACGGGCCCCCACTATGTCCAGGCAGACCTCTCCCTGGTCGCGGCGCTCGAGGGAAACACGGTGGACTGGGACGCTGCCACCACGCACTACGCGGACGCGATGGAGTCCGTCTGTGCGCTGGAGGTCTCCTCGCAATCGCTGGCACCCGCCCGAGTCCTCGGCCTGGGGCCCATCGCGTTCATCCGTCCCGGCACGGGCCCGCTCACCCTTCCACGTCACACGCGCGCGGTGGTCATCGACCTGCGGAACCTCCCCCAGGACCCGCGACTGGAAGAGGCCCTGGCCCGAGCCATCGGTGTGGCCAGCAACGCGCCCGTCACCCGACTGACGGAGCGCGTCCGCTGGCACCTCGGAATGACGGACGAGATGTCGTACTACAACGTCTATCGGAACTTCATTGACGTGCGCACACCGGAGCCGCTCGCGGCGACAGGACACGCGCAACTTCCCGTCGCGTTGCTCACCGGGCCCTCGCTGGCACCGGCCGCCGCGCGCTTCGCCGTGGACCTGCGGATGGCTCAGCGCGCCTGGCTCGTCGGCGCCCCCGTCCACACGAGCGTCGCCGAGTCCCGGTGGATGCCCGTGAACGCCCGAGGACTGCTCATCCGGACCTCCAGGCTGGAGGACCCTCAGGGCGCGATTCCCGACGTCGTCGCAGCAGACCTGTCCTTGTCCACCCTGGGACTGAGTGGCGCCACCACGGACCTGCCCACCTCGGCGCGAGCGAGTTCCATCACGTCGTTGCTCGGCACGCCTGCCCCCGTGGACCGCACCGCGCCTGTCGTACGCAAGGCTCCGTCCGAGCGCATCGTGTTCGAGGAGACGCCTCCCCCCGGAGCCTCCTCCGGCATCGCCCGCGCCGACCTCGTCATCCTTCATGGCGCCACCCGCCTGTTCTTTCCCTACTTCCACGTGGTGGGTGACGGAATCGACGCACGGCTGCTGGAGACCCTGGCCCTGGTCGATGCCACGCCCGTCACCCGGAGTTCGCAGACGCACCGGCTCCTGCTGCGGTTCAACGAGGTGCTCAAGGATGGCCATGGCTTCGTTGATGACTGGAACTCCGATGCCCCCGCCGGCTACTTCCCCGTCGCCCTGGAAGAAGTCTCGGGAGAGCCCGTCATCCGCCGCTCCGCGCTGCCCGACGTCCACCCCGGAGACACACTGGTGAGCGTGGGAGGGACGCCGATGTCCGCGTGGCTCGCCGAGGAGAAGGCCCATGCCTCCGCCGCCACCCCGGGCTACCTGCATGACAAGGCAGCCAGACGACTCGTCGAGCTCCAGGGGCCCACCACCTTCGGGCTGCGCGCCGTGGATGGCAGGCTGCGCTCGGTGCAGGTGCAGCCTCAACCGAGGGCGGTACTGCGACAGGTGAGTGGGCCCGCGTCGCTGCGAGGCGCGGGCAGCCTCGCGGACCTCGGCGCCCCGGAGCTGCACTACCTCAACCTGGCCGGAGAGGTCCTCAACACGCCAGCCGCCTTCCAGGCAGCACTGGCAGGAGCGCAAGGCGCCCAGGGACTCGTGTTGGACATGCGCGGATATCCAAGCATCAGCACCTATCAGCTGGCGGAGCGCCTCATCACCACGCCGTTCCGCTCTCCCCTCTTCCGGTATCCACTCTGGACGGGGCCTGACACCCTCGAGATGTTCGAGGACTTCTATCCCTGGCAGCCGCGGTCGACCCCCTCCTACGCGGGCCCCATCGTCCTGCTGGTGGGCCCTCGGACCGGGTCGGCGGCGGAGAACTTCTCCATGATGATGAGGGATGCCCAGCGGGTGACGGTGGTGGGGCGGCGCAGCGCGGGGACGAACGGCAACATCACCTACCTGTTGCTGCCCGGTCTCATGTCTGCGTGCTTCACCGGAATGGAGGTCCTCTTCCAGAGCCGCGAAACCTTCCACGGCGTCGGCATCGTCCCCGACATCGAGGTGGCCCCCACCGCCTCGGACATCGCCACCGGAAGGGACGCGGAGCTGCTGCGCGCCATCGAGTACCTGCGCACCGGACAGTGACGACGTCCCCTGTCACGTGACGTGAGCGCGTCCTCCAGGTGCTGCCAGTACCTGGAGGACACGCTCGACGGATGGCTCAGCCGCGCACCACCACCTCGCGCACCTCGCGAGAAACCTCACGCACGTCCACCTTCACATCGAGGAAGTGCGCCATCGTCTCCAGCTGCGTCACCGAGTGTCCATCCAGCGGCAGCGTGCGGAACTCCCCGCCCCGCGCCAGCGCGAACAGCAGGAGCAGCTGGTCGCACAGGTGCTCGCCCACCGGGACTTCCGCATCCAGGTAGCGCTTCACCTCGCCGGCCACTTCCTCCGCGACGACTTCGGCGCGCTTGCCTCGCTCTCCGAAGCCCGTGAAGACCTCCGTGACGTGCTCGCTCTCCACCTCCACCACGAGCACGTTTCCAGGGCCCGTGGTGCGCTTGAGCTCCTCCACCCGCAGCTCGTCCGGACGCCACTTGAGCAGCGCGCCCGCCGTCTCCATCTCCCGCTTCGCCACGTCGAAGGGAATCATCGCCACCACCGCCTTCGCGTCACGGCGCAGCACCCGCCCTCGCTCCAGCAGCGAGAAGGGCTTCATCGGCCCGGGCCGCACGTCCACGCGGAACTTCCCACCACCCGCCGGGAAGAAGCCGGGACGCTCCAGCGTCGCCGTGACGTCCGGACCCAGCTTCCGCAGAATCGGCAGGTACGCGCGGGTGAGGAAGTCGAACGGCGGCGCCGCCGGGTTGTGCGTCCCACCTTCCAACATCAGCGTGGACGGCTCGGACGCGGCCAACAGCGCGGGCAATATCGTCTGAAACACCAGCGTCGCGCTGCCCGCCGTGCCCACCGCGAAGTGGTAGTTGCCCGCGGCCAGCGCGCGTGGACGGAACGTCAGCTCCTTCGAGCCCAGCTCCGCGCCGGACACCTCCGCCGCGCCCACCGCCTCGGCGGCCTTCACGCCCGTCAGGTGCTGTCGCAACAGGCCCGGCTTCGCGCGGCCCGCGCGGATGTTCGTCATCGTGAAAGGCGTCCCCGTCACCAGCGACAACGCCAGCGACGTGCGCAGCACCTGGCCGCCGCCCTCTCCCCTTGAACCATCGATGCGCAGCATGTGTCTCGTCTCCTGCTTTTCCCACGCCTCACGGCCCCACCCCGGCATTCTGACACCCTTCCCAAAATAGCGGCGCCCGCTCCCCCACCTCTGGCGGCCTTTCGGCCTCTTGGGGGGAACGGGCGCCTCGGTGTCGTCATCCCGGCATGGCCACCTCGCGTGTTGGGGGTTGTCGTTGTCCTTCGGCTACCCCTTCACACAGACGACCTGCTTCAACGTATGGACCACTTCGACCAGGTCCGCCTGCGCCGCCATCACCGCATCAATGGGCTTGTACGCCGCCGGAGTCTCGTCAATCACGTCCACGTCCTTGCGGCACTCCACGCCCGCCGTCGCCTTCGCGTGGTCTTCCAACGTGAAGCGCTTCTTCGCCGCCTCACGCGACATCACCCGGCCCGCGCCGTGGCTGCAGGAATGGAAGCTGTCCGCGTTTCCCTTCCCTCGGACGATGTACGAACGCGCCCCCATGCTGCCGGGGATGATGCCGAGGTCACCCTCGCGCGCCCGCACCGCGCCCTTGCGCGTCACGAAGCAGTTCTTCCCGAAGTGGTGCTCACGCGCCACGTAGTTGTGGTGGCAGTTCACCGCCGACTCAGACAGCGAGAACGGAGGCAGCTCACCGCTCAACTGCAGGGCATCCACCGCGCCTCGCAGCATCAGCTCGCGGTTCATCGCCGCGAAGTCCTGCGCCCAGCTCACCGCGAAGACGTAGTCATCGAAGTGCTCGGTCCCCTCCGGCAGGTACGCCAGGTCCGCGTCGGGGAGGTTGATATGCCACCGGCGCATATCCTCCTTCGCCAGCTCGATGAAGTAGCTGCCGATGCGGTTACCCACGCCACGCGAACCGGAGTGCAACATCAGCCACACGCCATCCGACTCGTCCAGGCACAGCTCGATGAAGTGGTTTCCCGTCCCGAGCGTACCCAGGTGCGCCAGCTCCGGCCCACGGCCGATGCGAGGGTGCTTGGCGACGATGCGGTCATACCCCTCCATCAACCGCGACCACACCTGCTGGTGCGAAGCCGGAGCCACGCGCCACGCGCCGACATCGTTGCGGCCCCCGTTGTCCGAGCGGCCATGCGGCACCGCCCGCTCGATGGCCGAGCGCACCCCACGCAGCGAGTCCGGGAGCTGGTCCGCGCGCAGCGTCGTGCGCACGGCGATCATCCCGCAGCCGATATCCACACCCACCGCCGCCGGCACCACCGCGCCCACCGTCGGGACGACGCTACCCACCGTCGCGCCGTAGCCGCGGTGCACGTCCGGCATCACCGCGACCCACTTGTGGATGAAGGGCAGGCCGCGCACGTTCCGGAGCTGCTTCTTGGCCTCGTCCTCGAACGGCACTCCCATCGTCCACGACTTGATGGGGCGGCCCGCCTCGTCCGACAGCACCTCGTAGCTCACCTTGTTGCGATCCATGGCCTTCACCTTTCGGTCGTTCGCCCAGGCTCTGCTTCCCGGGCACGGAGGGACGTAAAGCAGCCGCCATGCCAACCCTCGCTCCGAGGGAAGCGCCGCGAGACGGCTGGTCATCCCTATCCCTTGAGATAAAGTCCAATCCGAATGGCGAAGACACGGGCGAAGCAGACGGTGGTCCTGGGGATGCTCGGGACGACGCTGGACACGGGCCAGGGCCCCGGGCGTTGGACGAAGTGGCGGCCCACGGTGGCGCTGTGCCAGCAGGAGGACCTGGTCGTTCACCGGCTGGAGCTGCTGCACCCCACCGGTGCCACGGCGCTCGCGTCCACGCTGGTGGGCGACATCCGCCAGGTGTCTCCGGAGACGTCCGTGCGCGCCACGGTGCTGGACATCCGCAACCCGTGGGACCTGGAGGAGACCTACGGCGCGCTGCTCGACTACGTGCGCGCGTACCCCTTCAACCCGGAGGAGGAGGACTATCTCGTCCACATCACCACGGGCACGCACATCGCGCAGATCTGCATGTTCCTGCTGGTGGAGAGCCGGCTCATCCCCGGCCGGCTGGTGCAGCTCTCCCCCGCTGGCCGGGACAAGACGAGCACGGGCGCGGGCACACACACGCTCATCGACCTGGACCTGTCGCGCTACGACACGCTGGCCACGCGCTTCCAGCAGGAGCAGCGCGAGGGCCTGTCCTTCCTCAAGGCCGGCATCGACACGCGCAACGCCGCCTTCAACCGCATCATCGAGCGAATCGAGCAGGTGGCCACCCAGTCGCGGGCACCGCTGCTCATCACCGGCCCCACGGGCGCGGGCAAGTCGCAGCTCGCCCGGCGCATCTACACGCTCAAGAAGACTCGCGGCACCGTGAGCGGGCCGTTCGTGGACCTCAACTGCGCCACGCTGCGCGGCGACGGCGCCATGTCCGCGCTGTTCGGCCACGTGAAGGGCTCCTTCACCGGTGCGCTCCAGGACCGGCCCGGCTTGCTGAGACAAGCCCACGGCGGCGTGCTGTTCCTGGACGAGATTGGAGAGCTGGGCGCGGACGAGCAGGCCATGCTGCTGCGAGCGTTGGAGGACAAGCGCTTCCTGCCCGTGGGCTCGGACCGGGAGGTGGAGAGCGACTTCCAGCTCATCGCCGGCACCAATCGGGACTTGTTGGTGGACGTCGAGCAGGGGCGCTTCCGGGAGGACCTGCTCGCGCGCATCAACCTGTGGACCTTCCGACTGCCCGCCTTGCGCGAGCGGCCGGAGGACATCCCGCCCAATCTCCTCTACGAGCTGGACAAGGCCTCGGAGGCGATGGGCGCGCGCATCACTTTCAACAAGGAGGCCCAGGAGCGCTTCCTGCGCTTCGCCACCTCGCCCGACGCGCGGTGGTCGGGCAACTTCCGCGACCTCAACGCCGCGGTGCTGCGCATGGCCACGCTCGCGCCCGGAGGCCGCATCACCCGCGACGTGGTGGACGAGGAGCTGGAGCGGCTGCGCGCACAGTGGCGCACGGGCGGCTCTCGTCCCGGGCCCTTGCGGTCCTCGGGTGCCGGAGACCGCGTCGCCGAGGTGATGGGTGAGGAGCTGGCCCAGGAGCTGGACCGCTTCGACCGCGTGCAGCTCGCGGACGTGCTGGGGGTCTGCCAGGGCGTGCGCTCGCTGTCCGAAGCCGGACGCGTGCTGTTCTCCCAGTCCCGCGCGAAGAAGACGAGCGTCAACGACGCGGACCGCCTCAAGAAATACCTCGCGCGCTTCGGCCTCACCTGGGCCGACGTCAGCGGGACGGCGAGCCCGGACTGACGCGTCCGAGGGCGGCGCGGAAAAAAGCACGCGCATGCGTCAAGGGTGGTGACGCTCGGCGTCTTCATCGGTGTTCCACGAAGAAGGGGGGCCGTGAGCCGGACGGGCCTTCGACGGGACCACCGCCATGCCTACGCCTCACCGCACCCTCGTGCCTCGACGCTGGAGCGCCGCGTGGCTCATCGCCACCGCCCTGCTCCTGACCGGGATGCGCGCCGGGGCGCAGGTGCGCGAGCCCGACAACTTCCTCGCCACCTCCGTCTCCTTCTCCTCCGCGCCACGACTGCGGCACGTGTCCACGCGACACGTCTCGCCCACCCTCGCCGCCGGCTTCCGCGTCTCCGAGCACGGTCAGCTCCGGCTCGACTGGGGGCTGCCCTACACCGCGCTGAAGCCCGATGGCGGCGTGGAGGGGGCCACGAGCCACGTCGGCTCGTCCAACCTGCTCGTCGGCCTGCACCATGTCCGCACGTTCGCGGATGACAGCCTGTTCGTCCGCGTCGGCGCGGCAGTCACCCTGCCGCTGGCCCGACATGAGGACGCCGGCCTCACCGGCTCCCGGAGGGTCGAGACGGAGGGCGTCAACTACGCCACCGCCGCGGCCGTGCGCGGGCTGGCGGACCCGTGGCTGTGGGAGCTCGACACGACGTCCGCGGTGCTGCCCATGGCCGTGGGCGTGGACCTGCCCGGCTTCCAGCTCCGCGCCGACGTGGCGCTCGGCATGCTCATGCCCGTGTCCCGCTCCGCGCGCGACACCCACTTCGTCGCGCAGGCCAGCGTGGAGGCGTCGCTCGGGCTCGGAATGCTCGAGCCCGGCGTTCGGGCCCAGGTCGTCTCTCCCCATCTCACCGAGGCGACGTGGGAGGGAGAGGACTCGCAGCTCTCCCTGGAGCCCTTCGTCCGCGTGCGGCTCGGCCCCGCGTTCGCTCGGGCCGGCGTGCGCATCGACCTGGGCGCTCCCGAGTCGAGCCCCGCGCCCAGCGCCTCACGCATGTGGGCACTGGGCTTGGGGCTGGGCGTGGCCTTCTGAAGGCCCCGCTACTTGATGAGGTAGAAGGCTTCCTGACGCGGCACGAAGAACTTCCAGCCCTCCTGCGTGAGGTAGGCCGGGTCCTCCTCCATCACCGCCACCTTCTGGCCGTCCCACTCCGGCACCGGGGTGGACGTGTTCAGCTCGATGGCGATGTATGAGCCCTCTCGCAGCGGCTTCGGCGCGTCCTTGCGCGTCGACGAGCGGAAGTCGATGGAGGCCCCCAGCGCGTGGCCGTGGTTGCCCAGGGGATGGCTGTACACCTGCGCCTCGATGCCAC
>NZ_JBLZWL010000130.1:0-78115 GCF_049194865.1 Corallococcus terminator
AGCCTTCGGGTAAACAGGGTGAGCTGGGACGGCGTACTTATGGCGAATGCCATGGCTGTCGCGCGGTCCAAGGCGGGGCGCACCGTATGGGGGGCGGCCGGAAGTCGAGCCGCCGCGGACTTCCTGCTCCGCAATCGTGTGAGCCGCGTATCGTAGGGGCTCAGGAAATCCCGCGGCTCAGCATTCTCCCGCAAGTCCTCCTCACTCCGAACCACGAGTCTCCATGATGGCAAACAAGGCATGTTGGGTCCTCTTCGCCTTCCTCTGTCTGGCCGTGGGCCTCTATCCTGTCAGCTACTTCCTCGCGGACTCGAACTTCGGACTCCGTGCCTCGAAGAGCAGCGAGCTCCTGGCCGACCCCGTCTGGAACGCGGCCTTCTACACGCACATCGCCCTGGGAGGACTCGCGCTGGCCGTCGGCTGGACGCAGTTCGTCACGAGACTGCGACTCAAGCGCCCAGGCGCACACCGGCTCCTCGGAAAGGTCTACATCGGAGCGGTCCTGCTGAGCGGGCTCGCCGGCGTCTACGTCGGCTTCTTCGCCACGGGGGGCGTCATCGCCGCGTCAGGCTTCATCTGCCTGGGCCTCGTCTGGCTCTACACCACGGCCGCCGCCTATCGGCTCATCAAGAGCCGGCGACTCCAAGAACACCAGCTCATGATGACCTACAGCTATGCCGCCTGTTTCGCGGCGGTCACGCTGAGGCTCTGGATGCCCATCCTGATTCACGCCCTGGGCGACTTCACCTCGGCCTACAGAGTCGTCGCCTGGCTCTGCTGGCTCCCCAACCTCGGCGTGGCATACCTCATCTCGCGCAGGCAACTCCAGGCGCGCGAGCTCGCGCCTTCGTGACGAGACCTCGGACAAAGTCAAACATCCGGGTCTTCTTTGACAGAGGTTGCCGATCTCCTCTCCGGGTGTCAGGATTCACGGCCCGTGAAGGAATGGCTTTCTGGAGAGAGACGCCTGAGGCGTCCGACCTGGAAACCCCAGAGGAGAACCCCGTGAAGAGAATCCGATGGAGTGTCGCCGCACTGCTGCTGGGCCTCGTGGGTTGTGGCGGCATCGAGGAGGAGGCCCCCGCTGACCCACTCCAAACGGAAGCAGACATGCTCCGGAGCTGTACGAGCGACCGAAACTGCAGCGACTATTGTCAATGTCGAAGCGGCGCCTGCGTGCCGAAGGACGTGATCCCCGGGCCGCCGCCCCCCGTCATCGACTGCGACGCGCCGCCCGTGCGAACCTGCACCTCGGGCGCGGATTGCATCACCGGCTGCGGATGCCAGGGCGGCGTCTGCACCAAGAACGTCCCCTCGTCCAACGCCAACTGCCTGCTGGTGCCCCCGGACGCCTTCGAAAACGACGACACGCACCTCACCGCTTCAGCGTACGGGGCGCCGCAGCTCAAGCACACCTTCCACCGGGTGGGCGACGTGGACTGGCTCCTCGTCTACACGCCGGTCGCCCAGGTGCTGACGGTGCAGGCCTACAACATGGGCTACAATCAAGCGGTCCGTGTGGAACTCTATGCCTATGATTACAACAACCGTATCCTGGGCGCGCGGCTGGCCAGCGGCCAGGGGTTCCCGTGTGATCTCTTCTATCCCCAGTGCCGCAACGTCACCATCACAGGCAATGTCGCGGCCCAGGGCGCCTACGTGGTGAAGGTGACCGACCTGCGCACCTCACCGCCGTGGGACTACGGTACCGTCACCCCGGGCACCGAGCCGGGGTACGACCTGCGGATGTACTGACCGCCCCGCTTTCGCATCGGGCTTGTCCTTACCCAGACGCCCGACGCCCACCTGGGAAGGCGCCGGCCTTCCATCCAGGGGGTTCTCTGGGTTGAATGGGTCATGGCCCCTCTGTCTCGCGTCCGTCCCCGACTCCCCAAGCGCCGGGGACGGACGGCTCCTGAGTGTCAGCCGTGGGTCACGGGGCTCCGTGGAGTCCTGGGCCCACTGGCCATCACCGCGTGGGTGCTGCTCGCGCCGGGATGTGCCCAGGCGCTGGAGCCGGTCCCCGGCGGTGAGGTCGAGGCGTCGGCGGTGATGAAGGCCGTCTCCTCCGGGGACGCGGCGGGGCTCGCGGGGATGGTGGGTCGGCCCGCTGCTCACAGCCAGCCTGCTTCGCGGGCGATACGGAAGGCTTCGACGCGGTTGCTTGCATGGAGCTTGCTGATCGCTTCCGAAAGATAGTTGCGGACCGTTCCCTCGGACAGCGACAGCTGCTTCGCGATATCGGCGCCGCTGCGGCCTTCGCCTGCCAGCCGCAGCACCTGCCGTTCGCGCTCGCTCAACGGGTCTTCCGCTCCGCTCCAACTCTCCAGCGCCAGCTCCGGCGCGATGGCCCTGCCGCCGGAATGCACCGTACGGATGGCGGCCGCCAGCGACTCGGACGGCGCATCCTTCAGCAGATAGCCGCGCACACCGGCCACCATGGCGCGGCGCAGGTAGCCGGAACGCGCAAAGGTTGTCACGATGATGATACGCGCGGCAGCATGCCGTTCGGCCAGCGCGGCGGCCAGCTCGAGGCCCGTCATCAGCGGCATTTCGATATCGGTCAGGACAATGTCCGGCGATAGCTGCGCGCACATGGCAAGCGCTTCCTGTCCGTTGCGCGCCTGTCCTACCACATCAAGGTCGGCTTCCAGCTTGAGCAATGCGGCAAGCGCGCCAAGCACCAGCGACTGGTCTTCCGCGATCAGCACGCGAATCATGCGATACCCCCCGTTGGCAGGCGCAGTTCGAGCGAGAGCCCGCGCGCCACTTCCACGCGCAGCTGCCCCCCCAGCGAGGCTACGCGTTCCTGCATGCCCCGCAGGCCATTACCCTGCTCCAGCGCCTGTAGCGAATCGAGCTTCTTTCCGTCATCCCTGATGTGGCAGACCACCACGCCGTCCTGCAAGGTCACGCTGACCTCGCAACGCCTTGCCTCCGCGTGGCGCAGGATATTGGTGACCGCTTCGCGCAACGACAGCGACAGGACGCTTTCCGCCGTAGCGGGCATGGTGAAGGCCTGGACATGGGCGTCCAGCGTGACATTCGCGGCGGCCAGTGTGGCACGCGCCTGCGCGAGCTCGTGCGCGAAGCCCGTCTGGCGGTAGCCGCTGACGGCGCTGCGCACTTCAGCCAACGCCTGCCGTGCATTGGTTTCAATGTCCTTGATTTCACGGCGGGAGGCTTCGACATCACGGTCCAGCAGTCGGCCCGCCAGTTCCGCCTTCAGCGTGATCAGCGAGAGCGTATGCCCCAGCAGGTCATGCATGTCGCGTGAGATGCGTTCACGCTCGGCGATGCGGGCCAGGTGCTCCACTTCCTCTTGCTTGCGCAGCAGCTGCCACTGCTTGCGCTTGAGGGTGGCGTCCATCACGCTGGCGATGCCCACCGGCGTACCGACGGCAAGCGTGGGCATGAGGAAGCTGAGCGGCAACTCGACCGACAGCGCAATCAGCGCCGCACCGCACAAAATCAGCGCAATCGTGCCGTATGCGTAGCGCCGGTTCTCGATCCCCGCGCACATGGCGGAACCAAAGATGAAGAAGGTGCAGGCGCCGAAGTTGAAGGGCGCCCAGACCACACCCAACACGAAGGTTGCGAGCAGCACGGGGATGAGGCGCCTGTTGCGCAACCAGTAGCTGGAAAAGTACATCGGCACGAAGACGATGATCGTCAGCGCCAGCATCGCCAGCTCCAGCACGGATGGCCGGATGTAGAAGTACTTCCACACGAAGAAATTCAGCGACAGCAGCCACAGATACGGCGCCTTGCCTATCGCAGGCGGCACCCATGGCCCCGCCAGCCATCGCCGTACCCTGTCCATGCTGTTCTCCTTATTCTTCCGTGAGGCGGACGTCGGCGAGCTGGAATCGATAGTCGCCCGGCTTGGGGCCTGCGTTGAATGATATCAGGGTGAGCGCGCTGGGGTCCAACCCCTTGAAGGCTGACAGTGGCAGCACAACCTCGGTCCAGCCCTCGCCCGCCGTGAATGGCTGATGGATGGGGATCGACACTCCCTTCGACATTGTCGACACCGAGTAGTTCTGGCCGTCGCCTCGCACGCGGAAGCGGAGCACTTTGGCGGCGCTCAGGTCCACCGCCTGCATGGGCTGCGAGCCTGGAATGAAGGCAAGGCCGGCCCACGGGTAGGCGAAGCCCGGACGCACGTTCGCGTTCACTTCCGCCGCGTGCTGGCCGTCAGCCTCTACGAAGGCCAGCTTTGTCATCGACTTTCCGCCCATGAAGTTGTCGGTGGAAGGCATCCAGCCGATGCCGAAGGGACTGCCAAACTTCTGTTTCGTGAAGAGGCTGATGCGTCCTTCCGGCGGCAGTGCCATGGCCATGCCCTTTGGGGTGCTGGCTTCCTCCGCCACGGCCTTCAACCGCGCGGCACGCAGCGGTGAAGCCGGCGTGCCGTCCTTCCACACCTCGACGATGCGGCGCGTCGCGCCGATATCAGCCGTCGGGTCGCCATCCACCAGCAGCAGGTCGGCCTTGTAGCCCTTGGCGATGCGGCCGCGCCGCGGCAGGCGGAAGGCCTGCGCCGGTGCGCTGGTGGCGGCGGCCAGCACTTCGGACGGAGTCATGCCCGCCTGGGTCAGCGACAGCAGCTCATGGTGCATGCTGGCGCCGTACTGGGTGCCTGCATTGCCCGCGTCGGTCCCTGCCAGCAGCGTGACGCCTGCGTCGCGCAGCGCCTTCACCACGGCGCGCGGCGCAAGCAGCTTCTCGGGTCTCACGGTATGCCCATGGCTGGTCTTCAGGGATGGCAGCTGCTCTTTCAGCAGCAGCGCCATCAGCGAGCGGTCATCCAGCACATCCTGTTCCTGCACGCCCGCGATACTTTCCATGACACTGAAGGTCGGGATGATGAAGGCCTTTCGGTCGCGGGCCAGCTTCGCGAAGGCCGTCAGGTCGTCCGGCGCGATGTCTTCGCCCACGAAGAGGTGCACCAGCCCATCGGCGCCAGCTTCAAGCGCGGCGCGCGCGCTGGCCAGCGTGGCGATATGGACCACCGCCAGCTTGCCGCGGCGGTGCGCTGCCTCTACCAGCGCCTTCATGGTGGGCACGTCAAGGCTGGGCGTCGGATGCTCGTCGCTGCCCGACTCCAGCACGATCTTGATGAAAGCGGAGCCTTCGGCGATGCGGGCGTCGACCCAGCCCCGCGCTTGTTCCGGCCGGGTCAGCGTGGGGATGGGAATACCGTACTCGGTGCCGTGGCCGCCCGGCACGGTGGCGAGCGTACCGGCGGAGAACAGGTCAGCGCGGTCGTGGTTCTCGCCGCGCTGCATGCGCGCTGTCATCTCCTTCATGATGGAGACGCTGGTGAACATGTCAATCTGGGTGGTGACGCCGAACAGGAGCGGCAGGTCCAGATAGCGATAGGCATGCACGTGCGAGTCGATCAGGCCCGGCATCAGCGTGCGGCCCTTGCCTTCGATGAGGGTGGTATCGGCAGGCGGCTTTCCGCGGAAGTCGGGATCGGCGATCCTGGTGCCGTCGATCAGCACATCGCGGTGTTCGTGCGTGCGCTGTCCGTCGAACACGCGCACATCGCGGATCAGCGTGGTGGCGGCGAAGGCGGGCAGCGCCGCACCGAGAGCGGTGGCCAGAAGCAGTGGTTTGAGCAATTTTTCCCCTGAGGTCTGGTGGGAGAAGTACCCGGTGGCGGTCTTTCGACGCCAGGGCAAAAAGCCATCAATACCGCATGACAAATGTCATGCGTCGGTGTTCACGGCGGGAGTAGAGATTGCGACGGCGCACTGGAGGGGAACGGGGCGTGCGCGGTGAGAAACGCGCGTGATGGGCCCCTCTGGTTTTGCGTTTGCACGTCCAGGACGGCCCTGGTCGTCCAGCCCCCTCCTGCGTATCGTCGTGTGCGTCGGGCTCATGGGCGGGACTGCTAAACGACGGAGCGCGATTCTCGATAGGTCTCATGCTGCGCGTCGTGCGGTGACGGCACGCAGCACGGGGCTGGGAAAGGCCGCGCACTCGGAGAGGTCATCCGCTCCCTCTCCGAGCACGGTTCACCGATTTACCTGAAGCGGGTTAGCGGGCGTCGCGCGGGTCCCCGGTGAGGCAGGGCTCCATCTTCTCGGGGGCGACGAGGAACAGCTCCTCGCGGCCCAGGTCCTGGGTGATGCCCGGCGTGGCGAAGCCAATCTGGCCGCCGCCGTCGTACAACAGGGCCGCCCAGTCGTTCTGCGACACGGGGTACACATCCGTCGCGTCGCCGTCGCGGTTGAAGTCCAACGCAATGGTGTTGAAGTCGTATTGGCGGTTGTTGTTGAAGTCGACGAAGTCGGCTGCGGAGAACATCGCCACCTGGGCGCCGTTGAAGCGCAGCCCGTAGTACCTAGTCAGTTCCGACCCGGTGGACGGGGCGACGGCCGCGAACGCGGTGAGCTCATTGACGGCCGCCTCGTTGATGGAATCCACGTGCACACGCGAGTAGTCGAGCGCGCCGACCGTGCCGCCAAGTTCGAATCCATAGAACTGGTATTCGTAGTTCATGATGCTCAGGTAGTTGGGCTTGTAGTTGGCTCCGTCGTTGCCACCGTGGTCCAGGCCCAGGTTGTGACCCAGTTCGTGCATGAGGGTGCCGGCCTGCTGTTGCTCGGTGCCATTGAAAGAGCCCAACGTCATCAGGAAGTCATGCGCGGGGAGGCCGCGAGAGATACCGCTGGAGAAGTTCCCGTTGTACTGGTGCGCGAACACCGCGTAGTGAAAGTAGGGCGCGCGGGCGGCGGCGAAGTACTTATTCTTGATGACGTCGAATTCCGTCCACACGGGGCTCAGGTTCATGTCCGCGTCCGCGGCGGCGATCTGCTGATCCAGCACCAGGTGCAGCGTGATGCCAGTGGACCCATCCGGATTGCTCACCGGCGCGCTGGCGAAAGCCGTGATGACCTTGTCCAGCGTGGCCTGGCTGGGCCTGAGGTTGGGATAGTAGTCCACCTCCACGAAGACGTCCTTCCTGCGCGCGTTCGCGCCGAGGGCCGTCAGGTCCAGGCCACCGCCGAAGCCGAACGACTCCGCGTAGTCGTTGAGCCGGTCTCCGTCCGTGTCGGGGTTGTTGGGATTGGTGCCCAGCACCAGCTCCACCACGTCGCAGACGCCGTCGCGGTCCGTATCGGGGAGAAGCGCGCAGGCGGGGATTGGGAGAGGGATGGCCGTCGCGGATTCCACCCCCTGGCGGGTGCTGACCACCTCCGCGTCCGGGAGGTCGGCGCCGCCACACCCGTTCAAACCGAGGAGCGCAACGGAAGCTGTCAGCAGCGCATTGTGAAGCTTGGACATAGAATTCCTTTGTGTGCAAACAGTTGGCATCACACCAACTGCCTTCTTCTTGCAGTTTGCCGTATTCGCTGTCTATTCAATTAATACAGGATTTACATATTTGAGACAGGCATGAAGCGTGGCCGGACAGCCCGGGCGCTCTCCCCAGCTCAGGCCCGATTTTGGGGTTGAGGTGCACGTCCATCTCGTCCTCGTAGAGGACGGGCTCCTGGGGACGGGCGTAGGTGGCCCGGCACTTCAATTGCCACAGGCGCTGGCGCCGCCGCCGCGCGGGCCAGGGGCAGCGCACCCTTGCGACGTGCGCCCACCGAGGCCACCAGCGCGCGTCCCATGGTCGCGGGCGACTTGGCCGTTGAAGGCTCTGCCATCTCGCAGTCCCTCACGGCCGCGCTCCTGCTAGCGCAGCACGGCGGCCACCACGGTGGAGGTGGCGCAGCCCCATCACCGCGCTGCTGGCGCCCGCCTACTCTCCAGGCCGATCCGGAATCGCGCTCCGTCGTTTAGTACGACTTGGTCACATCCGCGAGGGCAGCTCAGGCGGCGCTCTGGCGTTGATGGCCCTGTTGCAAAGCGGGCAGGTGCCAATCTGCTGGAGCAGGATGGGTTGAATCGCGCGCCGCACCATCGGCAGGGTCCAGTGCACTCGGCTCTGGGGGGAAAAGCGCCCGACGGAGCGCGAGGAAGCCGTGGGCCACGGCGCAGAGGGTGGCGTGGTGGTGGAAGCCGCGCCACGTGCGCCCTTCGAAGTGGTCGAGGCCGACTTCGGCCTTCAGCTCCTGATAGTCCCGCTCGACGCGCCAGCGCAGCTTCGTCAGGCACACCAACTGCTTGAGGGACGTGTCCGCCGGCAACGTGGAAAGATGGAACTTGGTGGGCCCCTCCTCGTTCCTGGGCCATTCGCAGAGCAGCCACTGTTCGTCGCCCGGGGCCAGCCCTATCGAGTGTCCATGGCCAATGCGAATGCGCAGTGCCGCGAAACGAGAGCGCTTGCGGCCCTTGGGACCTTCACCCCAGGTGAGCGACTTCCATGCGGTGGGTGGTAGGTCGGCGGCAAGTTTCTGAGCGGCAACGGGCCTCGCTTCGCCATAACGGTAGCGCGTGCGAGCTGGCCCACTCATGCCCGGGGGCTTCGAGGGAATGGGCGGAGGCTCGAATCCGGGAGGCCAGACCACGGAGTCTCCCCGAATGCCGACGATGTACGGCAACCCTCGGCGAGTGAGTTCCTCTCGGAACTCGATGTCATTCCCATACCCGCAGTCCGCAAGGAACAGCCGCCGCTTCACTCCCCAATCCAACGCACGGCCAATCAGCTCCAGAGCGATGTCCCGCTTCGTCTTGAACACCACGTCCTCCGGCACGCCCACCTTGCTCAGGCGCTCCGTGTCGGACGTCCATTCCGCCGGCAGATACAGCCGCATCCCAATGCAGCCGCTGCCCTTCTCACCAGCCAGATGCAGGCTGACGGCCACCTGGCAGTTGTCGGTGCGGCCCAGCGTGCCCGAGTACTGACGGGCCACGCCCACGGAGTGCTTGCCCTTCTTGGGGAAGCCCGTGTCATCCAAGACCAGAGCTTCGATGCCTGGCAGGTCCTCCTCCAGTTTCAAGGCCAGCCGGCGCATGACCTCATCGTCCGCCCAGTTGCTGCCACTGAGGCACTGCTGGAGGCGCTGGCGCATGGCCTCCTTCTCGGATGCTTGCTCCACCAGTCGCCCCGCCATCGGGTCGATGCTCTTGCGCTCGCCTTCAAGCAGCAGTCCTTTGACGTACCAGTCCATGGCCCGGCGCCGCTCCACACGTCCCAAGCCCGAGAACATCGACTCCAGGAAGCTCGCCAGCTCCCCCTCCAGTCGTTTCATCTGCGTCGGCGTCATGCCTGGGGAACAGTCCGCCCTCCCTCACGCATTCTTGAAGTGACCAAGTCGTATTAGCTGCGGATGAAGCCCAGGCGCTTCACGGCCTCCGTATCCGGCATGCCCAATTGAGCAGACGCGAACGCCGTCTCCGCCACGGACCGCGTGCGAACCAGGAGGTCCTCGCGCTGCGTATAGGTGAAGGTGAACCCCACGGACTCCTTCACGGTGTAGAACTGGAGCTGCGACACGCGCTGGCCCTGCAGCAGGACGCTGTATTCGCGCAGGAAGCCCTTGTTCCCGCCGAAGATGGCGTCGCGTTCGCTCACCAGGATGAAGCCCGGTGCCACTCTCTGGGTATTGGACAGCATGCGCGCCGCCAGCCGCGCGGCCGTCTCAGAGGAGGTGACGGGCTCCACCGAGACGACCAGGCTGGAGCGGAACCCATCCACTTCCGGCGCCACCGCGATGACCTGACTGCGGTCCTCCCAACCCATGGGAAGGGAGAGGGTCAGCGCGCCGTGGCGAATGGATTGGGTGGGAGGAATTGGAGGGGATTGGGGCTGCATGGCGTCAAATCACCGGCTTGGCGATGTGGTATTCGCTCTTGTCGAAGTGGTCGAACATCTTGTTGAGACCATAGGCGCCCGCCGCGATGAGCAGACCCGCCGCCGCGCCAGCCGGCCCTCCGCCCCACGACGCCGCCACCACGGCATTCACCGCGAAATAGCCGCCTGCTCCGGCCGCGGCCGTCACCGCGCCGCTGGCCACCTGCCAGCCATTGCCATTCTGGAAGCCATCCACCATCTGCCCCCCACCATGGAGTACCGCGAAGGCCGCCGAGAGTTTCCCCGCGGCCTCCGAGACCATGGCAATCCTGGTGGGGCTGAGGTGTCCTCCCAGCGTGCCGACTGTTCCATCCAGGGCCAGGTCTCCCTTGCCCGTGATGGCCGTCCACAAAGGGCTGACTCCGGTGACGACGGAGCTCCAGGCTCCCGCGGTCGCGGTGGCTCCCTTGAAGGCCGCCCTGTAGTTGCCTTCGCTCAGCTCCTTCATGATGGGAGGATCCGTGGCCAGCACGGACGCTCCCGCGAAGATCTTCACGAATCCAGTGCCTCCGGCCAGCATTCTGCCGGTGGCGGAGAGGTCCGCATGGGGAGCCCCCGGCTGGGTGGGAGTACGGTCCAGCTTGAGCCGGAAGAGTCCGTAATTGCTGGCGGACGCCGCGCCCGTCGTCTCATACCTCTCATGCCAGAGTTGTTTCTGGTCCGGCTGAATCCGGGTTGAAAGGTCACCGAACTCCTGGAGCTGTTGGGACACCTCGTCGACGGCGGCGGCGCCCATCGACGCCTTGGTCGGAGGCAGTTCATTGAGCTGTGTCACGGAGCCCACGGGTTTGCCGTCCACCAGGAGCTGCTGGCCCGCCGGGGTGACGCTATGCGTGGAGGTCCCATCCGGGCTGGTGATCGTCGTGGCGGCGCGGGTGAGCTGGGGGCCCTTGTCCGTCTGGACCGCCACCTGCTCCTTGTCCACCTTGCTCACGGTTCCGGTGACCTCTTGTCGCGTGGTGTTCTTCTGCTCGGTCACCTCCACTTCACCCGCCGCGTTGCGCGCCTCCGTCCGTGAATAGTCCGAGGTCGTCTTGGTGCGGTCCTTGTCCGTCTGTTCCAGGTGCATCTGGGTCACCTGGCCCTGGGGATTGAAGGTCCGGGCCAGCGTGCTGTTGCCGGTGGGGATGGGCTGGCACCCTGGGTCCTGCCGCGTGGAGGAGTTGGTCTCAAGGACTTCTCGAGCGCCATTGGGTCTGGCTAGCTCCTGTCGCTTGTAGTCCGCCACGGAGCGCGCGCCCGTGGCATCCACCTGCTCCGAATGCGCGGAGGTGACCTGACCTTGGTTGTCATAGGTCCGGGTGGAGTTTCCACTCACGTCCACCGGCTTCCCCTTGCCGGAGGGGTTGGGCGACTTGCCCGTGGTGGTTTCTACAACCTGTTCGCCCTGGAGGGTCCTCCTGGTGACGACGGAAAGGTCCTTCTTGCCTTCGATGAAGGTCTGCGTGTCCAACTCGTTGGGCTTGCTGGACTCCAGGGTCCAGGTCTTGGGCGTCTTGTCATTGTTACGAGCGTCGTCCAGCACATACGACACGAGCGCCCCCGGAGGATTCTTCTTGTTCGCGGGCGAGTCCACGAACCGGCTCTGGGAGCTGGTGAGGCGCACGTTGTCCTGGGAATAGGACGTGCCGGTGACGACGCTGGCCTTCACGAGCTTGCCCTCGGGATCCTTGGCACCCGGCGGAGGAACGTGGACGGTCTTGATGTCCACCTTGTCGATGGGGCGTTTCTTGTCGAACCGCTCATCCAATTCGTCCTTGATTCCGTCCTTGTCCTTCTGCGTGCCGTAATGCTTTTCCGTCTGGGTCAGACCCGTCTTGGCGTCCTGCGAAGTGGTGGTCGCGACGAAGAATTCGTCGAAGTGCTTGTTGCCGGACACCTTCTTCAGCTCGGTCCGGGTGCTCGTGGCGTCCGGCTCATTCCTGGCCAGCAACTCCTTCACGTCGGGCAGGCCCGGGTCCGCCGCCTTGGGGTCTATCTTCCAGCTGTTGTTCTCAATGACTGCCGCGTCGCCGTTGTTGGCGAGCAGGGTTTGCGCGGCGACCCCCTTCTCCCGGTCATATCGCGTGGTGGCGACCGCTCCGCCGCCCTGGTGGGAGGTCATCCTCTCCAGGACATTGCCTTGCTCGTCCTTCTTGACGAGCGTGAGCGTGTTCTTGGCCTCGTCGCGCTCCACGCTGACTCCCGGAGGAAGCTCCTGGGGAGGCCTGGCGGCCATGTCGGTGATGAGCTTTTTCTGCTCACTGGCCTGCGTGATGAGGGTCTGTCGGTCGCCTTCCAGCTGCGCGCGCTCCTCGCCCACGGTGTTGAGGTCCACCTCTTTTTGAAGCGCCGCGTCCTTGGCAGTGATGAACTCCGGCCCCAGTTTCATGAGGGTGTTCGCCTGGTCGAGCTTGTTGTTGGAGCGGAGCTCCTGGACCAGGGCCTGGGCCAGCTGGGGGACCTTGGGGTCGCTCGCGTTGGCCTTGAGCCCGTCTTGCATCACCTCCTGATTCGCGGTGACCAGTCTTTCCGCGATAGTCTCCTTCCCTCCCTTGCCCGCCATGTCCGCGCTGTTGGCCAGACTCTTGACGATGGCACGCGCATCCTCCTGGCTGACCTTGCCCTCCACCGTGGTGGATGAGGCGGGAGCGCTGTTGCCCGTCATGTAGGGCGAATAGCGGGTGATCGCCTTGCCTCCCAGCGAGTCCGTCATCGTCTGGATGTGGGGAGTGGACTCCGCCACCAGCGAGGATTTGTATTCCGGATTCATGCTCAGGGAGAGCTGGCGCTCCAATTCCTGGGCACCTTCACGCGGGCTGCGCGCGGTGGCCTCTCCGACGCGCACCGCGTCCGCTTTCGCGGCCTCGTAGATGTTGATGACGGAAGGTGCGCCGAGCAGCCTGGTCTGGGCTTGCGCGTCCATGCTGGCCGCGTCGAAGACGTCCCGGACTTGATTGACCTCCGAGAAGGGCTCCGGCTTGCCCGCGGCCTTGGCGGAGGTATTGGCGGTGCGTTGCGCCTCCAGCGCCGCGTTGCCCTTGGTGATGGCGTCTTGCCTGGACGCGTCCGCCTGGGTGCGAGCCTGCGTCGCGGGGCCCTCCAGCCTGGCCGCATCCGTGGTGGCGGTGTTCAGCGTGGTCTGGGCGTTCTGAACGTTCTGCTGCAACGCGGCCTTGTCCAGATAGGGACCGGATGCCGGCTTCTTGAACTTGGACTCGTCGAAGCCCGCCAACGCCTGCTGCGCGTCGCCCAGGGCGGTGTGGGCGTCCAGCTTCTTCTGGTCCGCCGTGCCAAAGCCCGTCTCCGCTGTGCGCGCCGCCGCTTCCTCCTGGCGAGCCTTTTCCGCCGCGGCCGCTGCTGCCTGACGCGCGGCCTCCGCTGCCGCTTCAGCCGCCGCCGCTGCCCTGGCCGCCTCCGCTGCTTGAGCCGCGGAGTTGGGGGCGGGCGCCTGTGCGCCGGGATCGCCGCGATAGGTGGGGCTGCTCTGGTAGCTCGTGTTGATGCCCATGGGGGCCTCCGTGGGAAGTCGTGACCCTTCACCAGGAGGACGGTCCCCAGCGCGGGGTGGCGCACCGAATCACGAACTTTTCCCGATATCGGCCGGTGCCAACCCGAGTTCGCCGACGCGGGCGGTGAGCTTCTTCGGGACCTCGAAGTGAATCGGCATGCCCTTGGGACTCATGCCGCCCGGCATGTCCGCGATGCTCTCGGAGAGGCCACCGTCCCAGAGTGGCGAACCAGGAAGCGGCGGAAAATTGGAGGTGGAGGAAGAGCCATATCGGGTCGGCTATGCTCTGAGCCGCATCTCTTCACGGAGGACTCATGCGAAACTTCGTTGTGGGTAGTCTGTTGGCGACGGCTTTGACGGCGGTGGGCTGTGGCGGGTCGCTGGAGCAGGAGGAGTCCCCTGACCTGGCCTCCCAGCAGGCCGCGCTACCTGACTGCCAATCCTCTGGAGACGATCTGCGCAACTATTACAGCGACGCCTCCATGACGAACCTCGTCGGTCAGTTCGGCTGCCACTGCGGCGGCCTGTACTGGTGGGGCGTGAGTTCGCAGCACCTCGACCACCTCCTCGCGTGCTGAGTCTCAGGTCGCGGTGCTTGGTAGGGGGCGCGGGCGCGGAGAGAAGGGCACGCGCGCGCCCTCGCTGCCGATCAGCACCCAACGGCAGCTCACGTTCGCAATCGCCTGCGCCCGTGAACGCTTGCTCCGCACATTGCTTATATTGCGTCCATTGTTCCTGGGTCGGTCCTGTACTGTCTCGATGCGCTGGGAGGCAATCCGAGTAACGGACTCCAGGTCGGAATCTATCCCTGTCATCCATATGGTGCCGCGAAGTGGCAAGTCACCAGCATGCCCCTGGGTGGCGGTTTTAAAATCTGGCTGTCGGACTTCTGGAATGACTGTCTGGATTTCTCCTCGCCGCCAGCGAACGCGGGCGCGAAGATCCACACATGGGGTTGCTACTCCCCCACGCCTCCACAGCAGAAGTGGTTTCGCTCGAACGTCTCGAGCGGGAACGGGCCCCAAGCAGAACTCCTGTTCACGCGCACGGCGCAGGGCGCCGACTTCTTCCTCGACGTCATGAACGGCACGATTCAAGCATGGCAGCCAGTCTGGGGCTGGCCGTTCAATGGTGGGTTCGCGCAGCGCTGGGTGGTCTGGGATTCCAGCCTCAACCACCCGCCGATCATCAATTGAGTCGGAGCCGCGATGCTCCGGACACGCTGCTCACGTGCCTGGGCTGACGGTGTCCACCGGCCGGGCCACGCGGAGCCCCCTGCATATCGCTTCTCGCGGCCCGAGCGTGAATCCATCCGGGCGCAACGTGCTCGCCGTCCAGGTGCACAGGCCGAGGTTGCTCCTTCGCGCACGGCCCGGTTGAGTCCGTAGCGCCTGGGGCGTTGAGGTGAAGCGCATCGCCTGAACCCTCTCACGCGACCTCTCTCTTGACGCTCACCGCGGCGACCCGATTTTGGGTAGGCGCAGCCCGAAATCTTCAACGCAAGGCGTTAGGGACGGTCGCCTATTGAATCGTCAGAAACAGGTCGCTTCAGGGGCCCCCCAGACCTTGGATGCATTGGCAGGAGTCAAATCTTGCCATAGACTGGTATAGCCGGAACATCCGGCTTAACATGTTCCTCCCCAACTGGAGTACACCATGCGTTTGATTGCATCCATGCTCGCCGCGACCGCCCTGCTCGTTGGATGTGGAGGCGAGGAGCAAGCTCCGGAGACCCTGCAGGAGGCGCCGGTGGAGTCCGCGCCGCAGCAGGATGGCGAGGGCTCGGTGACCGCGATGGCGGGCCCGTACTACTACGCGCAGACGTGGGACAACGGGAAGCGGCTCACGGTCTGTGCCAGCACGCTGACGGTGCACCGCCCCAACGGCTCGACCTGTACGCTGACTTCCGGGCAGACCTTCACCGTGTATAGCGGTGGCAGCGAGTGGGTTTCCGGCCACTCCTGGGGCAACTGCGGCGTGGACGGCCAGGTGCAGAACGGCTGGTTCTGCTGAGACCTGTCGTCCTGGGCCCCGCGTGTGGCGCTTCGCCTCGCGCGGGCCTCGGTCCCTACCAGCTGCTGGACCTTGGATTTGAGCGACAATGGCGGACATGGTGGCCCGCCTCGTTTCCGTCCTCTGTCTCCTCGTCGCATTGCCTGCCGCCGCCAACGTGGCCGCATCCACGCGCACGCCAGCGGCCTTCACCCTGTCGCCAGGTCTCGCGCGCACGCGCTCGGAGGTGCTCAGCGAGAAGCTGGACTTCGATTGCGCGGAGGCGGAGCGCGAGGCGGCCTGCCGCTTCGAGGCGCGCTACCAGCTGCGCAACGGGACCTCCGAGGCGGAGGTCATTGATGCCGCCTTCCTGGGGCTCCGCACGCACGAGGTGAGCGTACGATTCGACGAGGAGCCTCTCCCGGTGACGGAGGAGCAGGCGGATCGTATCGACCCCACGTCAAAGTCCAGGGAGACCGCATCGGCGCGGTCGTCACCGGAGAATGCGCTCGCGCAGCGCTTCGGCTTCACCCTCACGCTTCCACCCGGGCGAGACGGGGAGCTGGTGGTTCGCGGCGTGGTGCGGCTCGAGCGGCGCTTCCTGCCATCGGGGTACGTGTGGCCCGCGGTCCAGGCGCGACACGTGCTGCTGTCCCCTGGGCCGGGGCGGGCCACGCGCTGGGACATTGACTATCTGCTGGGCCCCATCCGGACCTGGGCGGGCAACCCCGAGCTTCACGTCACCGTGAGGGTCCCTTCCTCGTGGGAGGTGGGCAGCAGCCCGGACGCATCCGCGCGCACACCGCCGGTGGCCACGGACTGGCGGCTTCGGCACGAGGGCGCGCATGTCGTGGCGGAGCGGCGCCTCACGGCGGCGAGCGCGCCCGAATGGCTCAACGTCACGCTGACGAAGCGCGAGCCGTGGTGGACTCCGGGGGGTGTGCAGCTGGGCCTGGGCGCCCGGCTCGGGGACGACTCCCGCTTCATGGCACGGCTCGGCTACCAGCTCGCCGCGCCCGAGTCCTTCCTGCACTCGCTCTCGGTGGAGACGGACTTTCGCGAGCAGCTCGTCCTCACGCCCCTCACGCAGTATGCGACGCCCCAGGTCGCCATCATCCCCAGTCTCGGGCTCGGCCTGGGCGTGCCGGTGCAGGTGCTTCCCGAAGTCAGGCCGGGTCTGCGGCTCCTCGCTGACCTGCATTTCGGTCCGGTGGGGGTCGCGCTCAGCTGGGACCACCATCCGGCGCTGCGGGAGGGCACGGACTCCTTCTCGCGGCTCATCCTCCTGTTGCAGGCGGGGCTGTAGGCCGGCCGCGTCCCCTCACTCGCTGCCCCGGCGGGGCACGCATGCAGGGGCGTGGGGCGGGGCGGCTTTCGCCCATAGGTGATGACTATCCATCCATTGACGCCACGGGATTCACGGTGGCCGGAAGCGAGGTCTATATGTGGACCCATCGCGGCCGGGTTGGCGTGCTGAACGCCTCGCGGCCCGAAGCCGTACCGCAGGACCTTCATCGCGCCGGCCACTTCCCTGGCGGAACCAGGTCGCGCATCCACTTGCACGAGCACGAGGGGTGAATCCATGACGACACAATCACAGAAGGCAGAGAATGTTCACGTGGGCCTGCTGGTCCGCCTGGAGGCGAAGGCAGGCAAGGAGGCCGACGTGCAGAAGTTCCTGGAGGGCGGTCTGTCGGTGGTCCAGGCAGAGCCGGCGACAGCTCAGTGGTTCGCGCTGCGCTTCGGTCCGACCTCCTTCGGCATCTTCGATACCTTCGCGGACGATGCGGGCCGCGAGGCGCACCTGAGCGGCAAGGTCGCCGCGGCCCTGATGGCCCAGGCGCCGGAGTTGCTCGCGCGGCCGCCGTCCATCGAGAAGGTGGATGTGCTCGCGGTGAAGCGCTGAGCGACCTCCGGTCAGGCGCCTGGACGCGCGCGCCCCGCGCTCTCCAGCAGCGTGCGCCAGAAGAGCTTCGCGGCCGGTGGCGAGGTCCGGTCTCCTGAGCGCATCAGGGACACGGTGCGCTGGAGTGATGGTTCGACGAGCGGACGCGCGGTGGTGGCGCTCGGAGAGGGCAGGAGCGAATGCTCGGGCATGAAGGCGAAGCCGATGCCCGCGGCGACCAGGCTCTGCACCCACTCCTCGCGTTCGGTGCGATAGCTGGCGTACAGCGCCACCTTGCGCGACGTGCACAGCTCGCCGACCTGGTCGCGCATCTCGCAGGAGAGCCGGTCGATGTAGGGCTCATCGGCCAACTCCTCCAGTTGCACGGTGTCCCGCGCGGCGAGGCGATGTCCGGGTGGGAGCACGACGAGGTAGCGCTCTTCGTAGAGCGGCGTGACGACGCACCAGTCAGGCGTGGGAGCGGCGGCGTGGGTGATGACGAGGTCCACCTCGGCCTCCTCCAACTGCCGCACCACCGTGTCGCGAGTGCCGACCCGGAGCTCGACCTCCACGCCGGGCGCGACGGCGCGAAACGCCGCCAGGTCGCGGGCCAACCGCGCGGGGCCGATGGTGCACAGCACGCCTACGCGCAGCGGCACCTGATTCAGCCGGCGGTGGTTCTCCGCGATGAGCGCCACGCTCCGGTTCTCGTCGTCGATGCGCTGGAGCCGGGGCAGCACCTGCCGGCCCAGGGGCGTGAGCTTCGCGCCGCTCCGGTCACGCAGCAGCAGCGGCCCTCCCAGCTCGCCCTCCAGCTTCTTGATGGCGGCGGTCAGCGTGGGCTGGGCCACGTGGCAGCGCTCCGCCGCGCGCGTGAAGCTGTGGGTCTCCGACACCGCCAGGAAGTACCGGACCTGATGCATCTCCATGCGGCGCAGGCTCGCTCTTCGTTCGCGGGCAGGCAACCCGCTGCGCCCCCCGGGCCCCCTCCGCGCCCGCTTTGGCGTCGAGTCCAAGGACAGGCACGGACGCTACCGCTGGGTCGCGGAGCGCACGCCGGCTTGGAAGAACAAGCTCCTGATGGGGCAGTGACGCACCCATGACGCGGCGACCGGGTTGTGGCCAGGCACAGGGGGGGCGGCCCGTCAGGTCGCTGGTCGCCGCGGCGCCAGGTCGCGGAGCGCCCGCCTGTCGAGCTTGCCGTTCTGGGTCCTCGGCAGCTCCGACAAGACCCGGAGCTCGTCGATGATCATGTACCGGGGCAGCCGCTCGGCGCAGTGCTTCTTGAGCTGGAGCAAGGTGGGCCTCGGGCCGTCGGCGGCCACGACAAAGGCCACCAGCCGCGCCTCCAGGCCCGCATCGCTGGTGACGACCCCCACCTCGCGGACGCCCGGATGGGACAGCAGCGCCGTCTCGATTTCGCCCGGCTCGATTCGTCGCCCCCGCACCTTCAGCATGTTGTCGCGGCGGCCGAGGTACTCGAAGCCGCCATCCGGGAGCTGGCGGCAGAGGTCTCCCGTCGCGTAGGGCCCCTCTCCCTGGGGAGGCTGTCCCCAGTAGCCCAGCATCACCGTGGGCCCTTCCACCATGAGCTCTCCCACCGCCCCACCGCCTTGTGGCGTCGCTTCGTCATCCGCCGAGCGGGCCAGCCAGACCCGGTCACCGCAGCTCGCATGGCCGATGGGAACCGGCTCGGTGCGCTCGGGGGAGAGGGTGCCCACCTCGTAGGCGGTGCAGACGTTCGTCTCCGTGGGGCCGTACAGATTGAAGAACCGCGCGGCGCCCAGGCGCTCTCGCAGGGGACGCAGATGGCGGACCGGGAAGGGCTCTCCCGCGAACAGCACCGTCCGGAAGGGCAGGTCCTCATGGGCGAGCAGCCCTCCCTCCGTCATCATCAGGATGAGCGCCGAGGGCACCGAGTACCAGACGGTGAACCGCTCGCGCAGCACCAGCTCCACCAGCTTCTTCGGCGCGAAGGCCAGCGTCTCCGGGATGAGGGTGACCGAGGCGCCCCCGAGGAACGCCGCATAGAGGTCCAGCACCGAGAGGTCGAAGAAGAACGGCGCGTGATTGCTGAAGCGGTCCTCCGGTGTGGTGCCCAGCAGCGCGTGGCTCCACTCGATGAAGGCCAGGGCGTTGCGCTGGCTGATGCACACCCCCTTGGGCGTGCCGGTGGAGCCGGAGGTGTAGAGGATGTAGGCCAGCGCGTGAGCGTCCAGGCCGTGTCCGGGCAGGGGCTCCGGGGAGACGTCGGACAGGCTCGCCCAGGCGAGCGCCGGGCCCGTGTCGTCCACCAGCAGGAAGCGCAGGCGGGACAGGCCTCCGTTGCGAAGCTCGGCCGCGCGCGCGGCGCTGGTCACCACCACGTCGATGCGGCAGTCGTCGAGGATGAACCGCGTCCGCGCGGCCGGGTTCAGTGGATCCAACGGGACATAGGCCGCGCCCAGCCGCGCGATGCCCTGCATCGCCGCCACCGCGCGCGCGGACTTCTCCGTCCACAAGCCCACCCGGTCGCCCCGCTGGACGCCCAGCCCCTGGAGGGCCCGGGCCACCTGGTTGGCGAGCGCGTCGAGCTGTCCATAGGTGTAGGTCTCATCGGGCCCCCTGACGGCGATGGCCCCGGGAGTCCTCGCCGCGCCGCGCATGACAATCTCGTCGAGCGTCATAGGCCCAGGTGACTGGCGATGATGTCGCGTTGCATCTCCGAGGTACCGGAGAAGAGGGTGCTGGGAATGGCATCGCGCAGCACCCGCTCGATGCCCGCCTCGGCCACGTAGCCCAGTCCCCCGTGAATCTGGATGGCGTCCAGGCCGCACTGGACCGCGGCCTCGCTGATGGCCAGCTTGGCGAGGGACACCTCCATCGCCGCCTCCTGCCCGCGGTCCATCAGCCAGCAGGCCCGGTACAGCAACAGTCGCGCGGCTTCGAGCCGCTGCTTCATGTCCGCCATCCGGTGGGAGAGGGCCTGGTTCTTTCCAATCGCCCGCTTGAACTGCTTGCGCTGTCGGGCGAAGTCCACCGTCTGTTCGAGCACCCGCTCCATCAACCCCACATAGGCGCCGAACAGGCAGGCCCGCTCCCACTGCATGGAGCGCTTGAAGAGGGGCGCGCCCTGGCCCTCGGTCCCGAGCCGCGCGGCGGCGGGCACCAGACAACCCTCCAGGTAGATGGGGGCGATGGGGGAGGTAGACAGGCCCATCTTCTGGAAGGGCCGTCCCACCGACAGTCCCGGCGTGCCCTTCTCGATGAGGAAGGCGCTCAGGCCCATGTAGCCGTGCGCGGGGTCGGTGACGGCGTACACCAGGAAGACGTCGGCGGCGGGCGCATTGGTGACGTAGCTCTTGCTCCCGTCGAGCACGTAGCCGTCGCCGGAGCGCACCGCCCGCGTCTTGAGCGCGAAGACGTCGGAGCCGGCTTCCGGCTCGGAGATGGCGTTGGCGCCGACCCACTCTCCCGAGCACAGCCGGGGAAGGTAGTGGCGCTTCTGCGCGTCGTCGCCACTCTCCATCAGGGGGAGCACGCACGCGAACAGATGGGCGCCCACGGAGAACACCAGCCCCGTGTCCGTGCACCCACGTCCCAACGCCTCCATCACCCGCGCCGTCGTCAACGTGTCCAGCCCGAGGCCTCCGTGGTGCTCGGGCACGGGCAGGCCCAGGAAGCCGAACTCGCCGCATTGCCGCCACAGTGCACGCGGGAAGCCTTCCTCGCTGGCCGTGGCCTCCGCGTTCAGCTCCGACCTCGCGAAGGCCAGGGCGCGCTCGTACAGCTCCACCTGCTCGCTCGTCCAACTGAAGTCCATGCGGTCCTGCTCCATCGGTGGTGATTGGCCGGCCGCGCCAGGAGAGCCAGGGGCGTCTGAAGACTTTCTCTTTCACTTGCGTGAGTCGTCAAGAATCCCCTGGGTTGTCCTTTCGCGTGTATGTATGTGAATGGGTGCATGACAGTTGAATGGTAATTCATCTCGGGTCGTTGACCTGGGGTTTTGGATTGCATTAAGAGTGCGAGGCGATGCGGAGCGAGGCAATAGCTGTCGTGGGAATGGGGCTCCGCTTTCCAGGGGTCGAGTGCCCGCGAGCGCTGTGGAGACTCTTGTGCAAGGGATTGGATGCGACTGGCGAGATTCCGGCGGACCGCTGGGAGATGGGATTGCTGCATGACCCCGCGCCGGAGCGTCCGGGTCGGATTCGCAACCGGCGCGCTGGACTGCTGGAAGACGTGGCGTCGGTGGACCCCCAGGCCTTCCGTCTCTCGAAGCGGGAGCTTCGGCAGATGGACCCCCAGCACCGCGTGTTGTTCGAGTGCGCGTGGCGCGCGCTGGAGGATGCGGGCATCCCCTTCGATGCCCTTCGCGGCAGTCGCACGGGCGTCTTCGTGGGAATCAACTTCAGCGACTTCCAGCGCATGCTCGCGCGGGACTGGGCGGCCCTGGATGGGTACTCGCTGCTGGGCACGACGCCGGCCTTCGCGGCCAACCGCATCTCCCATGCGTTCGACCTCCGAGGCCCCAGCACCTGCTCCAGCGTGGGGTGCGCCTCGTCGACGACGGCCCTGCACGAGGCCTGTCGGAGCCTGATGCTGGGCGAGGTGGATTGCGCGCTCGCCGGTGGGGTGGAGCTGATGCTCTCTCCGGACAGCAGCATCATGCTCTCCCAGGCGGGGGTGCTGTCGGCGCGCGGGGAGTGCCGGACCCTGGATGCGGAAGCGGACGGCTACCTCCGTGGCGAGGGCGCCGGGCTGGTCGTGCTCAAGCCGCTGTCCCGGGTGGACGCGAGTGACCGCGTGTACGCGGTGATTCGCGGCAGCGCCGTCAACCACAACGGCCGGAACGAGTGGATCATGGCCCCCAGCGTCGAGGCGCAGACGGAGGTCATCCGCCAGGCCTGTTCGCGGGGCGACGTGGAGGCCGCCAGCCTCGACTACGTGGAGTTGCACGGCTCGGCCTTTCTCAAGGGCGATGCGGCCGAGGCTCTCGCCATCGGCGCGGCGCTCGGCGGCGCGCGCGCGGTTCCTTGCCGGCTGGGCGCGGTCAGCAACAACCTGGGCTACCTGGGGGCGGCGGCCGGCATCGCGCAGTTCATCAAGGTGTGTCTGTCGCTGTACCACCGCACCCTACCGCCGACGATTCATGTGGATTCCCCCAATCCCTACATCTCGTTCGACGAGCTGGGGTTGCGAATCCAGTCGGAGCTGGAAGCCTGGCCCGACCGGGGAACAGGTGCGCCCCCGCGTGCGGGCGTCGTGTCTACCTCCCTGGGTGGGTCCAATGCCTTTGTCGTTTTGGAGTCCGCCCCCGAATTCCCTCTCACGCAAGGGCTTGCATCCTCTTCGCCGGGCCACCTCCTGGTGCTCTCGGCGCTGACCCCGGAGGCGCTTCGGCAGCAGGCTCACCAGGTCCTGGAGTTCCTCGCTGAGACCGCCGACCCTGTCGGGCGACTCGAGGATGTCTGCTTTACCGCGATATTCAAGCGGCAGCACCACCGTCACCGCGCCGCGGTGATCGCCGGGGGGCGGGAAGGGTTGATGCGAATGCTGAAGGCATTCATTGGCTCTCCAGAGCAGACCCTCTGGGTGGAGGAGGGGCAGCCAATCCAAGGGGTTGAGGCGGCGCGGACCTATATTGAGAGTGGCAGGGTTTCGCGCGAGGCCATTCCAGGGGGCGAAGGGAGATGTGTGAGTCTTCCGGTCTATCCCTTTCAGCGACAGCGCTTGTGGCCGGAGTGGCTTTCGCCCGAGGCGGTGTCTCGCGCCCCCACGCGGTCGCGGCCGGGTGTCGCCGAGGCGCCTGCTCCCGGTGGGACGGCCGGGATGGACTTCCGGGAGGGTTCCGGGGAAGCGCGCGAGGCCCGGCTGCTCGAGTTCCTCCAGGGGCAGGTGGCGGCGGTGCTGGAGGTGGAGCCCGCAGCGCTGGACGCGCGGGGGCGGACCCTGTTTGAGCTGGGGTTGAATTCCGTGGCCCTGGTGATGCTAAAGGGGCGCATCGCCCAGGGGCTGGGCGTCGCCCTTCCGACGACCCTCCTCTTCGAGCATCCGCGGTTGGAGTCGCTGGCGGCGCGGCTGCGGGAGCTCCTGGATTCGCGGGCGGGAGGCCCTCCGGAGTCTGGCGAGGATGCGGCGCTGGTGGAGCGGATCTCCGGGTTGTCCGAGGAGCAGGCCCGCGAGCTGATTGCCCGGAAGCTCGCGGAGCTTGGCCTCGAGGAGGTGGGGTGATGAGCCGCAAGGACGGCACAGGCGTGGAGTTGACGCCTCTCCAGCAGGCCTTGCTGACCATCGAGAAGCTTCAACAGAAGCTCGCGTCCGTCGCCCGGGCGGACGAGGGGGCCATCGCAGTCATCGGGATGGGCTGTCGGTTTCCGGGAGGCGCCTCGAGCCCCGCGCGGTTTCGCGAGCTGCTCTGGAGCGCCGGCGACGCGGTGACGGACATCCCCCCGGACCGGCGAGCGCTCCAGGGAGTCCATCACCCCGAGCCCTCCACGCCGGGCAAGACGACGATGCGCCGGGCGGCGTTCGTGGAGGGAGTTGACCGGTTCGACGCGGAGTTCTTCCGGATCTCCCGGCGCGAGGCGGAGGGGATGGATCCCCAGCAGCGCTTCTTCCTGGAGGTGAGCTGGGAGGCGCTGGAGGACGCGGGGCTCGCGCCGCACCGGCTCGCGGGGACGCGGACGGGCGTCTTCGCCGGCATCCACGCTCGGGACTACGCGCTGGTCGCGGAGGGCGGGCTGGAGAAGGTCGGCGCGCACTACTCCACCGGCGTGGACGCGAGCTATGTCGCCGGGCGCCTCTCGTATCTGCTGGGACTCGAAGGGCCCAGCATGGCCGTGGACACGGCCTGCTCCTCGTCGCTGGTCGCGGTGCATCTGGCCTGTCAGAGCCTTCGCTCGGGCGAGTCGACCGTGGCCATCGCGGGGGGCGTGAAGCTGCTCCTCGCGCCCCACCTGAGCGTGTTCCTGTCCAAGGCGGGGGCGCTCTCTCCGAGCCAGACCTGCCGCGCGTTCGACCGCGAGGCGGACGGCATGGTGCAGGGCGAGGGGTGTGGCGTGGTCATCCTGAAGCGGCATCGGGATGCGGTTCGCGATGGAGATCGCATCCTCGCGACGATTCGCGCCACGGCGACGAACCATGACGGCGCGAGCGGCGGGCTGACGGTGCCGAACGTCCGGGCGCAGGAGTCGCTGTATCGGCTCGCGCTCCAGCGCGCGGGCATCGAGCCGGGGCAGGTGGACTACCTGGAGGCCCACGGGACGGGGACCCGGCTCGGGGACCCCATCGAGTTGGAGGGGATTGCGAGGGTCTACGGGCGCGCGCGGGCTCCGGAGCGGCCGCTCTGGATTGGCTCCGTCAAGCCGAACATCGGTCACACCGAGGCGGCGGCGGGAATCGCGGGGCTCATCAAGGCGGTGTCCATCCTCCAGTCCGGAGAGGTTCCGCCCGCCCTCCACTTCGAGCATCCGACGCCCGAGTTCGCCTGGGAGGGCTCCGGCCTCGCCGTGGCTCGGGAGCGCATGCCCCTCCCGGAGCAGGCCCGCCCGCTTCGGGCCGCCGTGAGCTCGTTCGGGATGAGCGGCGTGAATGCCCACGCGCTCCTCGAAGCGCATCGGGAGAGTGTCTCGGTAGCGCCCGATTCGGGGCCCTACCTGTTGCCGCTCTCGGCGCTCGGCGAGCCGGCCTTGAGGGCGCTGGCCGGAGCCTGGTCGCGCCAGCTCGCGGAGCTCCAGGGTGTGCGGCTCAGGGATGCCTGCTTCACGGCGGGAGTGGGGCGCGCGCACCACGACCAGCGGTTTGCCTTCGTCGCCCAGTCTCGCGAGGAGCTGCAGGCGCTCTTGCGCCGCGCCTCTGAGGGGCGTGAGGGTGCGGGACTCTTCCAGGGACGCCTCAAGGGTTCGGGCGGACGTGGCGTGGTCTTCGTCCTGGGGGATGACGCCTCCGTGGCCGCGGGGCTCGTGCGGGCGGGGCAGGGCCAGGAGTCCTCCTTCCTTCGCCACGTCGCGCAGCTCGACGGCGTCTTCCGCCAGGTGGCGGACGTGTCGGCGTTCGAGCAGGAGGGCCGGAGCGAGGGCAGTGCCGCGGTCCTCCTCGCCTGTCAGCTCGCCCTGGTGGAGCTGTGGCGCTCCTTCGGCGTCGAGCCCTCCGCTGTCGCGGGTCATGGCACGGGAGCGCTGGCCGCCGCCGTCATCGCGGGCGTGCTCACCGTGGAGGAGGCGGCCCGGAGCGTCCTCGGGCTCCCGCATCCACAGCCGATTCCCGCCCGTCCGGCGAAGTGCCCCTTCCTCTGCTTCTCCGAGGAGGTCTGGCTCGATGTGGGGGCCGAAGGGACCGCCGGGGCCTGGACGAACCGGGACGTTCCCGAGATGGACCTGTCCGCCGAGCACCTGATGGAGCGCGGCGCCTCCGTCTACCTGGAGCTGGCGTGTGAGGCCTCGCTCGGTGAGGCGCTGGAGGCCGCGGCGCAGCGCCGGGGCAGGGACGTGCTCGTCCTGCACGCCGCTCCGGTGGACGGCGCGGATGCCCGGCAGGTGCTGCTGACCCTCGCCGCGAAGCTCTACTGCGCCGGAGTCCCCCTCCGATTCGAGACGCTCTTCCCCGAGGGGAAGAAGGTCGTCGCCCCGACCTACCCCTGGCAGCGCGAGCGCTACTGGTGGGACGGGGAGCGGGAGCCCGCGAAGGCGCCGCCCGCGGTGGTCAGGGACACCTCCGCATGGGAGGGGCTGTTCCACGAGCTCTCGTGGAGCCCTCGCGAGACGGAGCACGGGCAACCCCGGCTGGATGGCGCGTGGCTCCTCGTCGCCGAGGAGCCGGAGGCCACGGTGGCGCTCCGTGACGGACTGGCCGAGGCGGGGGGGAAGGTGGTGCTGGCGCGTCCAGGCGCGTCCTACGAGCGGGTGTCCGCTCGCGACTTCCGCCTCGACTTCACCCAGGCCGCTTCCTTCTCCCGGCTGCTGGGCGAGCTGGCCTCGGCGAACGAGGAGCTTCGCGGCGTCCTCTTCGTGGCGCGCACCGGGAATCCCGCGGCGCTGGAGGACTTGAGCCGTGGCGTTCGGGGCCAGGCCGTCGCCGTGACGTCGCTCGTTCAGGCCCTGGCTCGCACGACGCTGGAGAAGACTCCTCGGCTGTACCTCATCACCCAGGGCGCGCAGGCAGCGGGTGGAGACCCGGAGCCGGTGTCGCTCCTGGGCGCCGGCCTCTGGGGGCTCGGACGGGTCATCGCCTATGAGCACCCCGAGCTGAGGTGTACGCGAATCGATGTCGCCCCCGTGTCGGGTGCGGAGTCGTCGCGCGCGCTGGTCGATGAGCTCGGGCGCTCGTCGACGAGCTCGGGCGCGGAGGACGACGAGGTCGCGCTGCGTGGAGACAGACGGTGGGTCTCGACGCTCACCCAGGGACGGCGGACTCCCGCGAGCACGAAGTCGTTCCGTCCCCGGGCGGACCGCACCTACCTCATCACCGGGGGGCTTGGCGGAATCGGGCTCCGGCTGGCCTCGTGGCTGGTGGACCAGGGCGCGCGTCACCTCGCGCTGTGCGGTCGGATGGGGGAGACCCCGGAGGCGCGTGAGGCCCTGGCACCGCTGAGGGCCTTGGGTGCGCGGGTGGAGGTCTTCCGCGTCGATGTGAGCCAACCGGAGGCGGTCGCGGACCTGCTGCGGTCCGTTCGGAGTGGAGGCGCTCCCCTGGGCGGGCTCTTCCATTGCGCGGGCGTGCTGGCCGACGGCTCGCTGCTGCAACTGGAGCCCCGGAGCTTCGACACCGTCATGGGCCCGAAGGTGGACGGGGCCTGGAACCTCCACACGCTCGCCACGGAGGCCTCGGTGGAGCAGTTCGTCCTGTTCTCGTCGACCGCGGCGTTGTTCGGCGCTCCGGGGCAGGGAAACTACGCCGCGGCGAACGCCTTCCTCGACGCGCTGGCCCGTCTCCGGCGCGCGCAAGGGCTGCCCGCCATCAGTCTCCAGTGGGGGAGCTGGGGTGAGGTCGGCATGGCCGCCGCCGACGCGCGGCGCGGCGCGCGACTCGCGGAGCACGGCATGGAGCCCATGTCCGTCGAGGACGCCTTGTCCGCCATGGCCCTCACGCTCGCCGACGCTCCCGTGGCCCGCGGCATCGCTCGCTTCGATGTGGAGCGCTGGGCAAACAGCCACCCGTCCGTGGCGAGGTCATCCCTGTTTCGTGCGCGGGTCCACCGTCCCGTCGTGGAGGTCGCGGACGCCGCGCCGCGCAAGCTCCGGGAGGTGCTGCTCTCGCTGGAGGGCTCCGCGCGTTCCCGCCTGCTGGAGGCCCGACTCAAGGAGATGGTGGGCAAGGTCAGCCGACTGGCTCCCGAGCGCCTCTCCGCGACGGACTCGTTCGATGCGCTGGGCTTCGATTCCATCATGGCGCTGGAGCTGCGCGACCTGGTCATGGGCGAGCTCGACGTAGGGCTGCCGCTGAAGAGCTTCGTGGATGAGCGCTCCATCGGGCAGGTGGCGGCCGAGTTGCTGGAGAAGCTCGCCGTCGTCAGCGTGATGGGCGGGGTGTCCTCGGAGCGGACCGACACGAAGCGGGTCCTGCTATGACGCTGGCAGAGCTCCTTCAGGCGCTGGCCGCGCACGGCATCAAGCTGAGCGTGGACGGCGAGCACCTGGCCGTCGACGCGCCGGACGGAGCGCTTCCCACGGGGCTGCGCGAACAGCTCGTGGAGAACAAGGCGGCGCTGCTGGCCCTCCTGTCGGAGCAGGGCGAGCCCCTGTCGGACACCCCGGTGGAGGTGGTGCCCCGGCCCGAGGAGCGGCACCTGCCGTTCCCCATGACGGAGCTTCAGCAGGCCTACAGCGTGGGCCGGCAGGCCGAGCTGGAGATGAACGCGTCGATGCACGCGTACAACGAGCTCGACTGCCGCGCGCTCGATCTCTCGCGGTTCGAGGAGGCATGGAACCAGGTCGTGGCCCGCCACGAGATGCTGCGCGCCGTGGAGGCCCCGGGCTTCCAGCAGCAGGTCCTCCCCTCGGTTCCGCGCTACCGGCTGCCCGTCGAGGACCTGCGCGGGCGCGGTCAGGAGGAGGCCGAGGCGCGACTCGTCGCCATCCGCGAGCGGCTGTCCCAGCAGGTGCTCCCGCTCGACCAGTGGCCCCTGTTCGAGCTGCGCGCGTGCCTGCTCGACGGCGACCGCGTGCGCCTCTTCATGAGCATCGATGGGACCTTCATCGATGGGTACAGCTTCCAGATTCTCTACCGGGAGCTGGTGCACTTCTACCGGCACCCCGAGGTCGCTCCCTCTCCCTCGGCCCTCACGCTGTCGTACCGGGACTATTCGCTGGCCGTGCACCACTCCCGAGGTGCCCGCCACGCGCGCTCGCTCGAATACTGGCGCGCGCGCCTCCCGCACCTTCCCCCCGCACCGGACCTCCCGCTGGAGAAGGACCCTCGCACGCTCCGGCGTCCCCGCTTCCGCCGCTGGTTCGCGCGCGTGGACGCCGAGGTGTGGCAGCGGCTCAAGCAGCGGGCCCGGGCTCGCCGGCTGACGGAGCCCGAGCTGCTGTTGGCCGCGTACGCGGAGGTCATCGCCCGCTGGAGCCGCGGCCCGCGCTTCACGCTCAACGTCCCGCACTTCAACCGGCTGCCCGTCCACCCGCAGGTCAACGACATCATCGGGACCTTCGCCAGCTTCACGTTGATTGAAGTGGACCACCGGCCGGAGCGCGGCTTCACCGAGCGGGCGCTGGCGATTCGCGAGCAGCTCCTCCTCGCGCTCGAGCACCGCGAGGTGAGCGGCGTCGAGCTGCTGCGGGAGCTGTTCCGGGCCCAGGGGCGGATCTCCGGCGCCCTCATGCCCGTGGTGATGACGAGCTTCGCCTCCCATTCCAGGAGCGGGGACTCGCACTGGGTGGACTTCCTGGCGGAGGCGTTCGGTGAGCTCGTCGAGGCCCTCACGCAGACGCCGCAGGTGTGGATCGACCTCCAGATTGTCTACCAGCGAGGCGGCGTCTTCCTGAACTGGGACGTGGCGGAGGAGCTGTTTCCGCCCGGCATGCTGGAGGACATGTTCGACGCCTTCCACGCGTTGCTCCTCCGACTGGCGGAGGACGACACGGCCTGGGAGCGCGCGGACCTGGACCTCCTGCCGGCGCGCCAGCGCGAGCTGCTCGCCCGCGTCAACGACACTGCCCGCCCGCTGAGCGGTGAGCTGCTCCACTCCGGCTTCTACCGGAACGCCGCCGCGCGTCCGGACGCCGTCGCCCTGGTCGCCGAGGGAAATACGCTGAGCTACGGCGAGCTGGCCCGACGCGCCAACCGCCTGGGGCATGCGCTCCGCGAGAGGGGCGCCGCGCCCAATCGCGTGGTCGCGGTGGTGATGGAGAAGGGCTGGGAGCAGGTCGTCGCGGTGCTGGGCGTCCTGAGCGCCGGCGCGGCCTACCTGCCCATCGACGCGGGCCTGCCGCTGGAGCGCCGCTCCTTCATGATGCGCAACGGCGGCGTCGAGCTGGTGGTGACCCAGCCGAAGTTCGCAAGGGACTCCTGGCCGGAGCAGGTCCAGGTGCTGGTCCTCTCTCCGGAGGCCTTCCGCGAGTACCCCGACGCGCCGCTGTCGACGGCGCAGCGACCCGAGGACCTCGCGCACATCCTCTACACGTCCGGCTCCACGGGCCAGCCCAACGGGGCGATGCTCACGCACGCGGGGATGGTCAACGCCATCGAGTGGACGAACCGGAAGTTCGGTGTCGGGCCGGATGACCGACTCATCGCCCTGAGCGCGCTCCACCACGACTTCTCCGTCTACGACCTCTTCGGAACGCTGAGCGCGGGGGGGACGGTGGTGATGCCGGACGCCTCCCGGCGTCGGGACCCCTCACACTGGGTCGAGCTGATGGCCCGTCACGGCGTCACGGTCTGGAGCACCGTGCCGGCGATGATGGAGATGCTGATGACGTACCTCGAAGGAGGCAACGTCCGGCTCTCGTGTCCGCTGCGGCTCGTGATGCTGGGCGGCGACTGGATTGCCGTCACGCTCCCCGGGCGCCTGCGGGCGCGCTTCGGCGGCGTGAAGGTGGTGAGCGTCGGTGGACCGACAGAGACGTCGCTGTGGAACATCACCCACCCGGTGGAAGAGGCGGACGAGCGCCGTCGCAGCATTCCGTACGGCAAGCCCATCGCCAACACCCGGTACTACGTGCTGGACGAGCGACTGGAGGAACGGCCCCTCTGGGTGCCGGGTGAGCTGTGCTGCGCGGGCATCGGCGTGGCCCTGGGCTACATCGGCGCGGGGGCGGGTTCCCAGAAGTTCACTGTCCACCCGCGCACGGGGGAGCGCATCTATCGAACGGGAGACCTCGGACGCTACCTGCCCGATGGAACCATCGAGTTCCTCGGCCGCGTCGACTTCCAGCTCTCCATCCGGGGACAGCGCATCGAGCCCGGGGAAATCGAAGCGGCCTTGCTGCAGGAGCCGGGCATCCGCGCGGCCGTGGTGGGCGCCGTCGGTGAGCACCACGAGAAGCGGCTCGTCGCGTATGCCGTCCCCGCTGACGGGACGCGGGAGCTCGACACGCGGCGTGTCCGCGAGTTCCTCTCGCGCAAGCTGCCAGAGCACATGGTGCCGGCGACATACGTCGTCCTGGACGCCCTGCCGCTGACCCGCAACGCCAAGGTGGACCGCCGGGCCTTGCCCCATCCGGACCTGGCCTCCCAGGCGAAGAGGGACGCCGCGTCGGGACCGGTCGTCGCCAACGGGGGCAATGGCGAGGCCCGCGCGCTCCAGGACGCACTGTCGAAGGCCGTCGGGGCCGTACTCGGTGTTCCCGCGGTCCATCCGGAGCGCAACTTCTTCGAGCTCGGCGCCAACTCCGTGCACCTCATCCAGCTCCATCTGCGAATCAAGCAGGAGCTGGGGCTCACCATCTCCGTCGTCGAGCTGTTCGGGAACCCGACCGTCCGCTCCCTCGCGACACGACTCGGTGCCCGTGGCGTGGCCGCGAAGCCCACGCCCGCCGCCGAGGCACCTCGGGAGCAGGGTGACCGGGACATCGCCATCATCGGGATGAGCGGCCGCTTCCCCGGCGCGGCCACGCTCGACGCGTTCTGGAGCAACCTGGTAGGGGGCGTCGAGTCCGTCGGCACCTTCACCGATGAGGAGCTGCTGGCCGCGGGCGTGAGCGAGACCGCGTTCAGGGATCCCCGCTACGTCCGCGCCTCGGCGGTGATGGAGGGGTTCGACGCGTTCGACGCCGACTTCTTCTCCCTCACGCCCCGCGAGGCGCGCTCCCTGGACCCCCAGCAGCGCGTGTTCCTGGAGTGTGCCTGGGAGGCGCTCGAACATGCGGGCTACCCGCCGAGCGCGTGCGACGCCGTCGTCGGGGTCTACGCCGGCAAGAGCGTCAGCCACTACCGCTATCCCTATCCGGACCTGACGCGGCCCATCAGCTTCTTCCAGGACCTCGTGTCCCAGGACAAGGACTTCCTGGCGACGCAGACCTCCTACAAGCTCGACCTGCGCGGGCCGAGCATGAACCTCCAGACGGCCTGCTCGACGTCGCTCGTCTCCGTGTCGACGGCCTGCGATGCGCTGCTCAACGGCAGCTGCGACATGGCGCTGGCGGGGGGGGTGGCCATCAAGGTCCCCCACAAGGTCGGCTACCTCTACGAGGAGGGCAGCATCTTCTCGGGAGATGGCCACTGCCGGCCGTTCGATGCCCGGGCCAACGGCACCCTCCCCGGAAGCGGGGCCGGCGTCGTGGTCCTCAAGCGCTTGAGCCAGGCGCTCGCCGACGGGGACCGCGTCCTCGCCGTCATCAAGGGCTCGGCCATCAACAATGACGGGCACCGGAAGGTCGGCTTCATGGCGCCCGGTGTCGAGGGGCAGTTCGACGTCGTCCGACGGGCGCACCAGCGGGCGGGCGTGGACCCGCGGACCATCTCCTATGTCGAGGCGCACGGGACGGGGACCGCGATGGGCGACCCCATCGAGCTCGCCGCGCTGACCCGGGCCTTTGGTGAGCAGGCGGAGTCCCGGTCCTGTGGGCTGGGCTCGGTGAAGAGCAACATCGGGCACCTGGACAGCGCGGCCGGAATCGCCGGGCTCATCAAGGTCGTGCTGTCCCTTCAGCACCGCACCCTGGCGCCCTCGCTCCATTTCGAGCAGCCGAACCCGCGCATCGACTTCGAGCACAGCCCCTTCTACGTGGTCGACAAGGCCACGCCCTGGAGCGTGGCGAGCGGCCCTCTCCGCGCGGGTGTCAGCTCCTTCGGCATTGGTGGCACCAACGCCCATGTCGTGGTGGAGGAGGCCCCCGCGACACGGGAGGCGGAGGCCACGGCGCCACGAAGGGAGCGCTCCCGCCATGTCCTGACGCTCTCGGCGCGGAGCGACGCGGCGCTGCGGACGCTCGCGGGCCAGTACCAGGCGCTGCTGGAGGGCACCGACGCGGCGCTCGCGGACGTGTGCTTCTCCGCGAACACCGGTCGTGTCGCCTTCGAGCATCGGCTCGCCTTGGTGGCCTCGGAGCGCGGCGCCATGGCCGCGTTGCTCGGCGCCGCGGCGGGGAAGGAGGAGCGCCCGGGGATGGTGCAGGGGGTGTTGGGCTCGAAGCAGTCGCCGAAGGTCGCGTTCCTCTTCTCGGGGCAGGGCTCGCAGTACGTCGGGGCCGCTCGCGAGCTCTATCCGACGCATCCGGGCTTCCGCCGCCGCATCGATGCGTTCGACGCGCTGCTGCGAGGCGCCTGGGAACAGTCGCTCCACTCGGTGCTCTATCCGGAGCCGGGGCAGACCTCGCCCATCGACCAGTTCGACTACGCCCAGCCGGTGCTCTTCGCGCTCGAGTACGCGCTGGCCGAGCTGTGGATGTCCTGGGGCGTCCAGCCGGATGTCCTGCTCGGACACAGCACCGGAGAGCTGGCGGCGGCGTGCCTCGCCGGGGTGTTCAGCCTCGAGGACGGGCTGAAGCTGGCGATTCATCGCGGCCGCCTGATGCACCAGCTCCCCGAGGGCGGAAACCTCGCGGTCTCCACGGGGGAGGCGGAGGTCCGCGAGGTCCTGGCGGGGGGCGGTTGGAGCTGCTCCATCGCCGCGCTCAACGGCCCCGACAACGTGGTCGTCTCCGGTCCTCCCGGCGAGCTGGGCGAGGTGGCCTCGGCCCTGGAGTCGCGGGGCCTCAAGGTGCGGCGCCTGAACATTCCGCGCGCGGCCCACTCGGCCATGGTCGAGGCCATCCTCCCGGAGTTCCGGGCCATCGCCGCCACGCTCACCTACGCGCTGCCCGCGATTCCCATGGTCTCCGGGATGACCGGCGAGCCCGTCACGAAGGCCATCGCCACCCCGGACTACTGGTGCAGCCAGCTCCGCGACCCGGTGCGCTTCGCGGAGGGCGTGGAGCGCCTGTACCGCGACGGGGCGAGGGTGTTCGTCGAGATGGGGCCCAAGGCCACCCTGCTCGGCATGGCGGCGCGGTGCCTTCCGGAAGGGGAGTGCGCGTGGCTGCCGAGCCTGCGGCCCGAGGACGGCGGCTGGCAGCAGATGCTGGAGAGTCTGTCGGCCCTGTACGTGCGAGGCGTCCGGGTGGACTGGGCGGCCTTCGATGCGGGCTTTGCCCGGCGCAAGGTGGCGCTCCCCACGTATCCCTTCCAGCGCCAGCGGTACTGGGAGGAGGGGGCGGGGCTGCAGCGGCTTCAGGGGGCGAGCGTCGCTCGGGAGGAGCATCCCCTGCTCGGCGCCCGGGTGCCGTTGGCCGTGCTCGGGGCCGACGCGCTGCTGTTCGAGACGACGCTGGGCCCGTCGACGCAGGCGTTCCTGGGACAGCACCGTGTCTTCGGGACGCCGACGCTGCCCGCCACCGCCTATGTCGAGATGGCGCTGGCCGGAGGTGCGCGACTGCTCGGGACGAAGACGCCGCGGCTGGAGAACCTGTCCCTGCTCGCGGCGATGACGTTCCCCCAGGACTCCGGACGCCGGGTGCAGTGCGCGGTGGACAGGGGAGAGGCGGACACGGCGACGGCGCGCATCTTCAGTCGCGCCACGGGTGACTCGGAGGGCGAGTGGGTCCTCCATGCGACCGGGACGCTCCGCGCCTCGCGCGACGGCGAGGATATCCCCGTGGAGCCGGGGCACGACGCGGTGCTCGCGATGCTGCGGACCGCGCCTCTCATCCAGGACACCTATCGAAGGGCGCGGGAGTCCGGGGTCGACTTCGGCGCGGAGTTCCAGGGCATCACCGAGCTGCGTCAGCAGGGAGAGCAGCTCCTGGCCCGCATCGAGAGGCCCGCCGCGCTCGGAGGCGACGGTGTCTTCCTCGCGCACCCGGCGCTGCTGGATGCCTGTCTCCAGGTGGTGGGGGGCGCCTACCCGGACCCGAGCGCTTCCGAGCTCTACGTGCCGATGAACATCGAGAGCCTCGTGCTGTTCGGAGGACTCGAGGAGCGGATGTGGAGTCACGCGGTGGTTCGGCCCCTGGACGCGACGCGGAGGCGTCTGCGCGCCGACGTCAGCGTCTTCGGAGGTGACGGGAGGCTGTGCGCGCGCGTCCTGGGACTGGAGCTTCAGCGGACGAGCCGGGAGGCCTTGAGCCCGGCGACCCCGGAAGCGTTGGACGGATGGCTCTATGAGCGCCGGTGGGAGCCGCTCGCGCTGGAGGCGGCAGTTCCTGCTCCGACAGCGACGGGTGGCGGACCGTGCCTGATTCTCGCGGACCAGAGAGGGCTGGGACATCAGCTCGCGCAAGCGCTCGAACGCGACGGACGGACCTGCTTCCTGGCGTTCCGCGGACAGACGCTCCGCACGCTCGACGACAAGCGCTTCGAGTTGCCGGAGGACCCCGAGGCGCTCGCTGATGCCCTGCTGACATTGGAGCTTCCGGCTTCACTTTCGGACGTCATCCTGCTGTGGGGGCTCGACGGCGCGGATGCCGAGAACCTGGACCCGGCGCACCTCGATGCGGACACCCTGCGCGGATGCGGGAGCGGACTCGGGCTGCTGCGCTCCCTCATCGAGCGTGGATATTCCGAGGCGGTGTGGCTGGTCACCCGGGGAGCACAGGCCGTGGTCGCGGGGCAGCCACTTCCCGGGATTGCGCAGTCGCTGCTCTGGGGCATGGCACGACCTGTCGCCATCGAATCGTCCGAGCTGGATGTCCGGTGCGTCGATCTGGATCCAAGCAGCGAGTCGGATGCTCAAGTGGAGGCGCTCGTCAGGGAACTCCACAGCCGCTCCGAGGTGGCCGACAACCAGGTCGCCTTCCGCGGTGGCCGCCGCGTCGCGCGGCTGCGAAGGGTCGCGTCGCGCGAGGTGATGACGGCGTCCTCGATGCCAGTGGAGTCCGACTCTGTTCGGTCTGATCGCAGCCAGCTCGTGGTGGGCGGGCTCGGGCGGCTGGGGTTGCTGACGGCGGAGCTCCTGGCGCTGCGAGGCGCGCGGAGCCTCGTGCTGACCGGACGTGGCGCCGTAGGACTGGAGGCGACCGAGCGGCTGGAGCGCCTGCGCGCGCGGGGTGTGCGCGTCGAATACCGACAGGTGGACGTCGCGGACGAGGCCGCGCTCGCGGCGCTGCTCCGGGAGATTTCGGACGACCTCGCGCCGCTGGGCGGCGTGTTCCACTCGGCGGGAGTGCTCGATGACGGTGTCCTGCGTCAGCAACGCTGGGCCCGCTTCGAGAAGGTGCTGCGACCCAAGGTGAAGGGCGCCTGGAACCTGCACCGCCAGACGGCGCATCTCGCCCTCGACCACTTCGTGTTGTTCTCGTCGGTGGCCTCGCTGGTCGGCTCCGCTGGACAGTCGAACCACTGCGCGGCGACGGCGTTCGAGGACGCGCTGGCGCACCACCGTCGCGCCAGCGGGCTGCCAGGGCTGAGCATCAATTGGGGCGTGTGGGCCGGTGACGCTGGCGCGCGCGTGGACGTCGGCGCTCAATCCCACACCCCGGGCTGGGGTGTGCTCCCCGTGCAGCAGGGACTGCGGGCGCTCGAAGCGCTGCTCACGAGTCCTGTCGCACAGGTGGGCGTCGCGGAGATCGACTGGGCGGTGTTCGGCGGCGGACGCCCCGCGCCCTATGACGCCGAGCTGCGGGAGGCCGCGCGGGGGCGGACCGTGGAGCGCGCGCGCTTCCTGGAGACGCTCTCCCAGTCGCCCGTCATGCATCGCCGGAAGCTGCTGATGGACTACCTGCGTGAGCAGGTGGCCTGGATTCGCGGCGCGGGCTCCGGCGCGTCGGTGGATCCAACGCAGGGCTTCAACGAGATGGGAATCGACTCCCTGGCGGCGTTGCAGCTCAAGAACAGACTCCAGAGCGGCTTCGGGCTCTCGCTGCCCGCCACCCTCGTCTTCAACTACCCCACCACCGAGAAGCTCGCGGAGCAGCTCGCCACCGCGTTCATTCCCCTGGAGTTCGCCTCGCCCACTGTCGCGCGTCCCGAGGCACAGGACGTGGGCACGCCCACACTGGAGAACCTGTCCGAAGCCCACCTCGCCCACATGCTCGATGAGCAGCTCTCGAAGATGAACTAGGGGCCCGCCATGTCAGCCGAGGGAAACTACGGGGACTTGATGAAGCGCGCGCTCCTGAAGCTCCAGGACGCGCAGGCGCAGCTCGATGCCCACGCGCGGGAGCGGCACGAGGGCCTGGCAATCATCGGCATGGGCTGTCGGTTCCCGGGAGGTGCTTCGAGTCCCGATCTCTATTGGCGGTTGCTCCTCGAAGGCACCGACACCATCACCGAAGTCCCTCCCGAGCGGTGGGACGCGGACGCCTTCTACCATCCGGACCCGGACCAGCCCGGGAAGGTCTACTGCCGGTACGGCGGCTTCCTGGAGGAGATAGACCAGTTCGAGCCCAGGTTCTTCGGCATCTCCCCGCGCGAGGCGGCGCGGATGGACCCGCAGCACCGGCTCCTGCTGGAGGTCGCCTGGGAGGCCCTGGAGCGCGCCGGGCGCAACCCGACCTCACTGCATGGAACCCGGACGGGCGTGTTCGTCGGGATGATGGGGCAGGACTACACGCAGATCGCCACCCAGTCCCCGGACCTCATCGACGCCCACACGGGGGCGGGCAATGGCGCGAGCGTCGCCTCGGGTCGGCTCTCGTACACGTTCGGCTTCCAGGGGCCCAGCCTCACGGTCGACACGGCGTGCTCCTCGTCGCTGGTCGCCGTCCACCTCGCCCTGCGCAGCCTGCGTCAGCGCGAGGTCGACTTCGCGCTGGTGGGCGGGGTGAACCTGGTGCTGTCGCCCGTCGCGACGCTGATTGAGTCGCGCGCGCACATGCTCGCCGCTGATGGTCGCTGCAAGACCTTCGATGCGGCGGCCAATGGGATTGGCAGGGGAGAGGGCTGTGGAGTCCTCGTCCTGCGACGGCTCTCGGATGCCATCGCGGACAGGGACCCCATCGTCGCGGTGATTCGCGGCTCGGCGGTCAACCAGGATGGCCGGACCAGCGGGCTGACCGTTCCGAACGGGCTCGCCCAGCAGCAGGTCATCCGGGATGCCCTGCGAGATGCGCGGGTCGAAGCGCCGCGCGTGGGCTACGTCGAAGCGCATGGGACCGGGACGGCGCTCGGCGACCCCATCGAGCTGGAGGCGCTCGGCGCGGTCTACGGCGACCGGACGACGCGGGAGCAGCCGCTGGTGGTGGGCTCGGTGAAGACGAACCTGGGCCACCTCGAAGGCGCGGCGGGCATCGCGGGGTTGATGAAGGCGGCCCTGTGTCTGGCGAACGAGGAGATTCCACCCCATCTCCACCTGCGGACCCCCACGCCGCACGTCGACTGGAGCCGGCTGTTCGTCGACGTCCCCACCGCGCGGCGCGGCTGGCAGGGGTCGGAGCATCGCTTCGCGGCCGTGAGCTCGTTCGGTTTCTCGGGCACGAACGCGCACGTCATCCTCGAGTCAGCGCCGCGCCCGGAGCAGCCGCCTGTCCGGAGCCCCGCGCGCCCCCTGCACCTCATGACGCTCTCGGCCCGCTCGGGCGGCAGCCTGCGCCGGCTGGCGGAGTCGTTCGCGGACGAGCTCGCGGGTGCTCGCAAGGACGCGCTCGCGGAGGTCTGCCACACGGCGAATGTCAGTCGGAGCTCGCTGGAGGAGCGCGCGGCCTTCGTGGCCTCGACCTCCGAGGAGATGGCCGCCGCCCTTCGCGCCTTCGGTCGTGGCGAGCCCCCGTCCACCGGCACGTGGGTGGAGGGGCAGCGAGGCGCGGAGGCACCGCGGGTCGCATGGCTCTTCACCGGCCAGGGCGCCCAGTACGTGGGCATGGGGAAGGAGTTGTTCGAGACGGAGCCGGGCTTCCGTCGCGACCTGCTCCGCTTCGAGCAAATCCTCCGGCCCCAGCTCGACCGGCCACTGACCGAGGTGCTGTTCCAGGACGACGGCGGCGCCCTGAACGAGACCCGGTACACGCAGCCGGCAATCGTGGCGCTCGAGCTGGCGGTGGCCGGCCTGATGCGCTCATGGGGCCTGCAGGCCGATGCGGTCCTGGGCCACAGCGTCGGGGAGTACGCGGCCGCCATCTTCGCTGGTGCCCTGTCCCCCGAGGTGGGGCTCCCGCTGGTGGCCGAGCGCGCGCGGCTGATGCAGGCGCTGCCTGAGCGCGGCGCGATGCTGGCCCTCTTCACCGACGAGGCGCGTGTCCTCCGGGCCCTGGCGGGGCATGACCGGGTGACGCTGGCGGCCCTCAATGGACCGCGGAACACGGTGATCTCCGGAGCGGAGACGTCGATTGACGCCATCGCCCGGGAGCTGGCCGCCGAGGGCATCGAGAGCCAGCGCCTGAAGGTCTCGCATGCCTTCCACTCGCCGCTGATGCAGCCGATGTTGGAGGCGTTCGCGCGGGCGGCGGGGCGCGTGCAACTCCAGGCGCCACGCGTGCCGCTCATCTCCAACCTCGACGGCGCCGAGGCGGGCGCGGCCTTCACGCGTCCGGACTACTGGGTCCGGCAGGTCCGTGAGCCGGTCCGCTTCTCGGAGGGCCTCCGCACGCTCCTCCAACGTGGGGTGCGCGTCTTCCTCGAAGTGGGGCCGAAGCCGGTCCTGTCGAACCTCGCGCGCGACATGGTGGCTCCCGAAGCCGCGCTGTTTCTGGAGACGCTGCACCCCCGTCGCTCGGATTGGGTGGGCCCGCTCCGCGCCCTGGCGGAGCTCTACGTCCGCGGCGCACCGGTCGACTGGGAGCGTCTCGATGCGGGACGCGGGCGCATCGCCCTTCCGACCTATCCGTTCGAACGTCAGCGGCACTGGCTGGACGTGCCCGCGCCCTGGGCCCGTCCCGCACGGCCCACGACCCACCCGCTGCTCGGCGCCCGCTGGGACTCCGCGGCGCTGCGGGAGGGCACCACGGTCTTCTCGCAGGAGCTGGAGGTCAGGGCGCTTCCTCTCCTGGGTGACCACCGCGTGTACGGCAAGCCGGTGGTCCCCGCCGCGGCCTTCGTGGAGATGGTGCTCTCCGCCGCGGCGCAGGTGTCGGGCTCGGAGGCCATGACGCTGGAGGCGGTGACGCTCCACCAGCCCCTTGTCCTGCCGGAGCAGCGGACGCGCGTCGTCCAGACGCTCCTGGAGGACCAGGGCGCAGCGGGCTTCACGTGCACCGTGGTGAGCAGGGAGGACGCGCTCCAGGCTCGCCAGGAAGAGGGGAGTGGTGCGCGTCCGGCCTGGACCACCCACCTGACGTGCCGTGTCTCCGCGCTGAGCGCGACGCCGCCTCCTCGCACGGAGCTCGAGGTGTGGCGCCAAGGCTGCCCCAGCCCTGTCGACCTCGAGGCCTTCTCCGAGGCGATTCGCCAGCGCGGGCTCGACTACGGCCCCTCGCTGCGGGTGCTGTCGTCGCTCCACCGGGGGCCCCACGCCGCATGCTCCTCCAGTGAGGTGGAGGCGCATGGCGTGAGCTACCGCGCCCATCCGGCCCTGCTCGATGCGTGCCTCCGGACGGCGGCCGCTGTCACACCGCTGTCGCCAGACGACGCGCTGCTGCTCCCGGTCGCCATCCACCGCCTCGACTTGTACCAACGCCTGCCCGCGCGACTCTGGACGCTCGCCACGCGGCGCACGGAGGTCGGCGCGACAGGACACCCCACCACCGACATGACCCTGTGCGCCGAGGATGGCACTGTGGTCGCGTCCCTCACGGGGCTCGCTGTCCGCAAGGCCGAGCGCGAGGTGTTGCTGCGCGGCCTCGACGTGGACTGGCAGGAGTGGCTGTACCGCGTCACCTGGAGCCCGTGTCCTTCCCAGGACGAGCTGCGCCCGGCGGGCCAGCGCTGGGTCCTCTTCATCGGGGACGGAGGCTTCGGGGGCGAATTGGCCGCGCTGCTCGAACAGCGGGGAGCCCGAGTCACCTGCGTGCGCAAGGGCCCGGCGTTCAGCCGTGGCGCCGAGGGCCTCCAGGTGGACCCAACGATTCCCGCCCACTTCGACCGCCTGTTCTCAGAGTGGGACGGCGCGCCTCCCCACGGCCTCATGTACCTGTGGGGCCTCGACGGGGGACCCGACTCGGAGTCTTCGCTGGAGGCAGCACGGCTCTCGGGCTGCGTGGGCGCACTGCATCTGGTGCAGGCCTTGTCGCGAGCCTCCTGGGCCCCCATGCCCCGGCTGGTCGTCGCGACCCGGGGGACGCAGGCGCTGCCCTCCGATGCCCAGGGGCCGCGCATCGCGCAGGCGCCGCTGTGGGGACTCGGGCAGGCGGTGTCGACCGAGCTGCCGGAGCTGCGATGTCATCGTGTCGATCTCCCCAGCGAGCCCGTTGCCGGCGAGGCCCAGGCGTTCGTCCGTGCGTGCGCGCTTCCCGAGCACGAGGGCCAGGTCGCCGTGAGAGCAGGGGCCCTGTACACCGCCCGACTGGAGCGCGCCCGCACTCGCGCGGCGACCCGGAAGCTGGAGCTCTCCCCGGAGGCGAGCTACCTCGTCGCCGGTGGCCTGGGGGGACTCGGGCTCCGACTCGCGGGGTGGCTGGCGGACCGGGGCGCACGGCACCTCGTCCTGCTGGGAAGGCATGGCCCTTCGACGGAGGCCCAGCGGCAGCTCGACGCGCTGGCGACGCGGGGCGTGCACGTGCGCGTGGCCCTCGCGGACCTCGCCTCTCACGAGGAGGTGGCGGCGGCCCTGGCCGAGCCGCGCGGCGCCCCGCCCCTGCGAGGCATCTTCCACGCCGCTGGGGTCCTCCGCGATGGCACCCTGGCCCAGCAGACCGCTGAGCGCTTCCAGGAGGTGCTGGCGCCCAAGGTCCAGGGCGCGTGGAACCTGCACGTGCTCAGCGCCGGGATGGCGCTGGACTTCTTCGTCTGCTTCTCCTCGGCGGCCTCGCTCCTGGGGACTCCGGGGCAGTCCAACTACGTCGCCGCGAACGCCTTCCTGGATGGACTGGCCCACCTCCGGCACGCGCAGGGACGACCCGCGCTGACCGTCAACTGGGGCTCCTGGGCGGAGACGGGAATGGCGGCGCGGCTGGGCACGGGGGCCTCGGGGTCGCCCGGTGCGCTGGGGTTCGGGACGATTCCGGTGGAGCGCGGGCTGGACGTGCTCGAGCGCCTCATGGGTGGAGCGAGCGCCTCGCTCGGTGTCTTCCCCGTCGACTGGATGCGACTCGGAGAGCAGTGGCCGGGGCTGGCGCGTCAGGCCTTCGTCCAGGGACTGCTCGGTGGGGCGCCGCTCCAGCCGCGGTCGCCTGTCTTCCGCGCGCAACTGGAGGCGGCCGCACCGAACCGGAGGTTGGAGCTGCTGCGTCGGCACGTGACGGAGCAGGTCTCGCGGACGCTGGGGCTGGCGGAGTCGGAGCGACTTTCCGGCAGCGAGCGGCTGTTCGACCTCGGCTTCGATTCGCTCCTGGCGGTGGAGCTCAAGAACCGGCTCGCCAGCAGCCTCGGCAGGAACCTGCGTTCAACCCTGGTCTTCGACTTCCCCTCGGTGGGCGGGCTCGTCTCGCATCTCGCGGGAGAGCTGGGGCTGGGCGAGGACGCGCGGAAGCCGGTGGAGGACCCGACGCGGGATGACGACCTGGCCGCGGAGATCCAGGCCCTGTCGGAGCAGGAGCTCACCTCACTCATCGACGAGGAGCTGGTGAGCGCGCTCACCCGCTGAGGACCGGATGGCGAAACTACCGACACGCATCTCCGAGCTGCCGGCCGTCAAGCTCGCCTATCTCGCGAGCCAGCTCCGCGCCAAGAAGGACATCCTGGCCGCGGAGCCGATCGCCGTCGTCGGCATGTCGTGCCGCTTCCCCGGCGGAGGCGAGCTGCCGGAGACCTTCTGGGAGTTCCTCCGCGACGGAGGGGATGCAACCCGCGAGGTGCCACCCGAGCGCTGGAACATCGACGAGATATACGACCCCACGCCGGGAGCGCGCGGGAAGGTGTACACGCGCCGGGGCGCCTTCATCGAGAACGTCGACCTGTTCGAGCCCGCGTTCTTCGGCATCCCTCCGCGCGACGCGAAGGACATGGACCCGCAGCAGCGCATGCTGCTCGAGGAGTGCTGGCGGGCCCTCGAACGCGCGGGCATCCCCCCCGCGGGGCTGACCGGGAGTCGCACCGGCATCTTCGTGGGGATGATGCACAACGACTACAACGTGCTCGGCATCACCGCGGGCGTGGAGATGTACTCCGCGTCCCTCAACTATCCCTCCATGGCCGCCGGGCGCATCGCCCACACGCTGGGCCTCCAGGGGCCCGCGCTCACCGTGGACACCGCGTGCTCGTCCTCCGCGGTCGCCATCCATCTGGCGTGCCAGAGCCTGCGCAACGACGAGAGTGATTTGGCCCTCGCGGGAGGCGTCAGCCTGAGCCTGTCGCCCCTCACCATGATGTTCGAGTGCCAGAACCGCATGCTGGCGGTCGACGGTCGCTGCAAGACCTTCGACGCGTCCGCGGATGGCTTCTCGCGCGGTGAAGGGTGCGGCGTCGTCGTGCTCAAGCGCCTGTCGGACGCGCTGGCCCAGGGCAACCTCATCCACGGCGTCATCCGGGGCTCGGCGCTCAACCACGACGGTCGCAGCAGCGGCTTGATGGTGCCGAACGGGCGCGCGCAGGAGCGCGTCATCCGCATGGCGCTGGAGGGCTGTGGCGTGGAGCCCGAGCAGGTCGGCTACGTCGAGGCCCACGGCACGGGGACCTCGCTCGGCGACCCCATCGAGATGGAGGCGCTCCGTTCGGTCTTCGGACGCAAGCCCACGCGAAGCACGCCGCTGTTCGTGGGCTCCGTGAAGACGAACATCGGCCACCTGGAGGCCGCCGCCGGAGTCGCGGGGCTCATCAAGGTGCTCCTGGCCCTGCAGAACGAGGCCATCCCCGCGCACCTCCACTTCTCGCGGCCGAACCCGAGCATCCGCTGGGATGACCTGCCGGTGGTCATCCCCACCGCGCTTCGGCCCTGGCCGCGAGGAGAGCAGCGGCGGCTGGCGGGGCTCAGCAGCTTTGGCTTCAGCGGCACCAATGTGCACCTCGTGGTGGAAGAGGCCCCAGTCCTTCCCCGGCCCCCGGTGGAGCGGGAGCGCCCCATCCATCTGCTGACCCTGTCGGCCAGGACCGAGGCGGCCCTCGAGGCGCTGGTGGAGGTGCATGAGTCCACGCTGGCGGCCGACGGCGTGGTGCTCGGGGACTGGTGCTACACGGCCAACGTCGGCCGGTCCCACTTCGAGCATCGCGCGGCCATCACGGGCGCCACCGCGGACGAGCTCCGGACGGGCCTGTCGCGGCTGCGCGCCGCAAAGCCGCGTCCCCAGCGCGAGCCGAGACGGGGGACGGAGAGCCCGAAGCCGGTCTTCCTGTTCACGGGACAGGGGGCGCTCCGTCCCGGCGTGGGCCGCGAGCTCGCCGAGACCTGGCCCGTGTTCCGCGCGGCGGTGCGGCGGTGTTCGAGCGCCCTCCTGGGGCTGCTCGAGCCCCGGCTCGAGGACATCCTGCATGGCGGGCAGTCCTCCTCTCTGCTCGCGGACACGCGCTACGCCCAGCCCGCGCTCGTGGCGTTCGAATACGCGCTCTCGGAGCTGTGGGCCTCCTGGGGCATCGTCCCAGGCGCCGTGGTCGGGCACAGCCTGGGGGAGTACGCGGCGGCCGTGGTCGCCGGGGTCCTCTCCATCGAGGACGCGCTGAAGCTGGTCGTCGAGCGCTCCCGGCTCATCCATGAGGCCCCGGGCGAGGGCGCGATGCTGGCCGTCAGCGCCTCCCTGGAGTCCCTGACCCAGGTGCTTGCTCCGGTCTCCCACCTCATCTCCCTCGCGGCGATCAACGGCCCCGAGGACCTGGTCATCTCCGGGGACAGCGCGGCGCTCGCCGAGGTCGCCGGGGAGCTCGCGCGGAAGGGCTTCGCGTGCAAGCCGCTGCCCGTCGCCCACGCCTTCCACTCGCCGCTCATGGAGCCGGTGGTGGCGCCCTTCGAGGCGTGCTTCGACGGGGTGACGCTCTCGGTGCCGCGAATCCCCTTCGTCTCCGCGCTGGAGGGCAGGCTCGTCGCGGAGGAGCTGGCCCGGCCCGCGTACTGGGGCCGTCATCTGCGCGAGCCCGTTTCTTTCTCCGCGGCGCTGGAGGTCCTGCGCGAGCAGAAGCACCGGACGTTCCTGGAGGTGGGCCCCGCGCCGGTCCTCGCGAGCATCGGTCTGCGCGGCTTCCCGGACGCGGAGGAGCTGTGCTGGCTTCCGAGCCTGCGTCCCTCGTCCGGAGAGACGGCGCAGCTGCTCTCCACCCTGAGCGCGCTCTACGTGCGCGGCTTCGAGGCGGACTGGACCGCGTTCGATGCCCCCTTCGAACGGCGGCCCGCCACGCTCCCGACGTACCCCTTCCGCCGCGAGCGCTATTGGATTGACTCCCTGGCGGGCGGCTCCATGGGCTCCCTCGCGGAGCGGGGGGCTGCTCGCGACAAGGTCCATCCGCTCGCGGGCGTACCGTTGTCCCTGGCGGGGACGAAGGAGCTGCGCTTCGCGGCGCGCCTGAGCGCCCGTGAGCCCTCGTTCCTCGCCGAGCACCGCGTCTTCGGAGCGCCGGTGTTGCCGGCCGCCTGCTACGTCGAGATGGCGCTGGGGGCCGCGCACTTCGCGGCGCGGTCGGAGCAGTCGTTCGACCTGCTCTCGTTCGAGCTGGAGCGCCCGCTGGTGTTCGGCGAGGGCGAGGGCCGCGACGTCCAGACGGTGCTGACGCCGGAAGAGGGGCGCACGCACTTCGAGATCTACGGCCAGGGGGCGACGGGCTCCGAGCGGGACTGGGCTCGCCTCGCCCACGGGCACCTCGTGGAGCACCGTGAGTCCGCGCGACCGGTCGAGCTGGAAGCCGGGCTGTTCGCGTGCTTCTCCCCGCCGCGGCCGGCCGAGCCGCTCTACGCGCTGATGGCGAGCCATGGCATCGAGTACGGCCCGTCGTTCCGGGCCATCGACGCGCTGAGGTTCGGGACGAATGCCTGTCTCGCCCACGTCCGGCTGCCCGACAGTCAGGTCGTCGGGATGGGCGAGTACCGGCTGCATCCCCTCATCCTCGATGCCTGCTTCCAGACGGTCGCGGCCCTGTTCATGGAGGAGGCGAAGGAGGCGCGGGGCCACCGGCAACGGATGCCGGTCGCCATCCAGCGGCTGCGCTGGTTCAAGAAGCCCGGAAGCAGCGCCTGGGTGCATGCGCGCCACGACGGCCGCTCCTCCGCCTCCGACGAGCTGCTGAGCATCGACCTGCGCATCCTCGGGGAAGGAGGAGAGGTCATCGCCGAGGTCGAGGGACTGCTGCTGAAGCGGATCGACCCGCGCGCGCTCATGACCTCGTTCTCCGACTCCGCGCGGGAGCTGCTCTTCGAGCTGGCGTGGCGCGAGCAGGAAGCTCCCCGGGCGTGGACCCCGCTTCCCCCCCAGCCCGGTCGCTGGCTGCTGCTCGCGGACTCGGGCGGCGTCGCCGAAGGGTTGAAGGAGCAGGTCCAGCGCCACGGTGGGACGTGTGAGGTCGTGACGCCGGGCCCGGGCTACGAGCGCTCCGGCTCGGGCCACGCCCGCCTCGACCCGAACGACCCGGAGGGCTTCGCCAGGCTCCTCCAGGAGCTGTCAGCGGAGGGCGCCGCGCCGACGACGGTCGTCTGTCTCTGGGGGCTCGACGAGCCAAGGGCCGAAGCGCTCTCACCGGAGTCGCTGGCGGGTGCCACCACGCGAAGCGCGACAGGCGTGCTCCACCTCGTCCAGGCCATGGCCCGTGCAACCGGGGCCCAGGGGCCCGCGCTGTGGTTGGTGACCCGAGGCGCCGTCGCGGCCACGCCGGGGGACGCCGTGGAGGGCCTCGCGCAGTCGACGCTCTGGGGCCTCGGTCGCGCCGCCGCCATCGAGCACCCGGAGCTGGGTTGTCGGCTGGTGGACCTGGACGACGGAGAGGACGCGGCCTCGCGGCTGTTCGAGCGGATGGCCCGTGCGCCGGGAGAGAACATGCTGGCCCTGCGAGGCTCCCGGCTCCTCGGGGCTCGGCTGGTGCGGCCCGGCGCGCCGTCGAGCAGCGCCAGTCCGATGGGCATCCACGCCGATGGCGCGTATCTCATCACGGGGGGGCTGGGCGCCCTCGGGCTCGCCACCGCCGAGTGGCTGGTGGAGGCCGGGGCCCGCCATCTGGTCCTGGTCGGCCGCGGAGCGTCGGGAGCGGTGGCGAAGCTCCGGCTCGACGCGCTGGGCGAGCGTGGCTGCGAGGTCACGGTGGCGCGCGCCGACGTCTCGCGCCCGGACGACGTGCGGCGGGTCGTGGAGGAGCTCTCCGCGAGAGGCCCGCGGCTGCGGGGCATCTTCCACACGGCGGGCGTGCTGGAGGACGGCGTGTTCCTGCGGCAGGACCGGGAGCGTCTCGCGCGGGTGCTCGCGCCCAAGGTGCTGGGCGCGTGGAACCTGCACCAGGCCACGGCCGGGCTCCCGCTCGACCTCTTCGTCATGTACTCGTCCGCGGCGTCGCTCGTCGGTGTCGCCGGGCAGGCCAACTACGTGGCCGCCAACACCTTCCTCGACGCGCTGGCGCACCACCGCCGCGCGAAGGGGCTGCCCGCGCTCAGCGTCAACTGGGGGCGGTGGGCTGGCGGAGGAATGGCCGAGAAGGCGCGGGGCCCGGGGCGCGCGTCGACAGCGGACGCCTCCAGCCTTCCGCCCCAGCGGGCGCTGCGGATTCTGGAGGAGCTGCTGGGCCGCGACGTCGCGCAGATGGGCGTGGTGCCCGTCAACCTCTCCTCATTGGAGGCCACGCCCTCGCCGGGACATGGCCCCCTGTTCTCCGAGCTGGCGATGCGGGAGCAGGCCCGCTCCGCCGGCACGGCGCGGATGGTGGAGCTGCTGGAGGAGTTCAAGCGCTCGGACGGCACGCGTCGGCGCGGGCTCCTGATGCACTACTTCCAGGGCCGGCTGGCACCCCTGCTGGGGTTCACCCCGGAGCACGAGGTGCTCCAGAAGAAGATCTCCCTGAACGAGATGGGCCTCGACTCGCTGCGCGCCGTCGAGCTGAAGAACCGCATGGGCCGTGAGCTGGGCGTGGACCTGCCCATGGCCCGCTTCATCGATGGAACCGGTGTCGCCGGAATCGTGGAGGCGCTGCACGAGCAGCTCGAGCTCAGTGAGCTGCTCGCGCGCGTCCCTGTTCCCGCCGCCCAGTCCGAGGTCGAGGAGCTGACGCTATGAAAATGGGAGAGCTGCTCGCCGAGCTGAATCGGCGGGGCCTCGAGGTCTGGGCGGAAGGGGAGCACCTGAAGCTCCGAGGCCCGAAGGGGGCCGCGGGCGAGGAGCTCCGCAAGGTGCTCGCCGAGCACAAGCACGAGCTGCTGGCGCTGCTGCGAGAGCGCCACCGGGTGGACGAGGAGCGCCCCATCACCCCCGTTGCACGCACGGGGCCGGCCCCGCTGTCCTACGGGCAGCAGCGGCTGTGGTTCCTCGACCGCCTCGAGCCCGGCGGCGTCGCCTACAACCTGGTCATGCCCCTGCGCGTCGAGGGGCACCTCGACGCGGTGCTCCTGGAGCGCTGCTTCCTCGAAATCCTCCGGCGCCACGAAATCCTCCGCACGCGCTACGCCGAGCAGGAGGGCGTCCCGGTCCAGATCGTCGACCCCGAGCCACGGCTCGAGTTCGTGGTGATGGACGAGACGGAGGTGTTCGCCTACGAGCCCGGAGGCCCGGAGGGGTTCCTCCGCCGCGAGGGGGAGCGGCCCTTCGACCTGTCCGAGGGACCGCTGACCCGCGTCCTCGTCATCGACCGGGGGACGAGGGGCCAGTACATCCAGGTCTGCCTGCATCACATCTCGGCGGACGTCTGGGCACGGGGAATCCTCATCCGCGAGCTGCTGACGCTCTACGCGGCCTTCGCCCAGGGGCAGCCCTCGCCGCTGCCGCCGCTGCCGCTCCAGTACTCCGACTTCGCCATCTGGCAGCGGAGTCATCTGCGGGGCGAGGTTCGCCGCGACCTGGTGGACGCCTGGAAGCGGCGACTGGCCGGGATGCCTCCGCTGCTGGAGCTCCCCACGGACCGGCCGCGTCCCCGGGTGCAGAGCCACGCAGGAGGTGAGGTCCACTTCGAGCTGGGGCCCCCGCTCACCGAGGCCCTGAAGGCCCTGAGCCATGCGGCCAACGCCACGCCCTTCATGGGCATGCTGGGCGCCTTCTTCGTCCTGCTGCACCGGCTCACCGGACGGGAGGACCTGGTGCTCGGCGCCAACTCAATCAACCGGACCCGCACCGAGCTGGAGCCCCTGGTGGGCTTCTTCGTCGACAACCTGGTGATGCGGGTGGACCTGGGAGGCCGCCCGGGCTTCTCCACCGTGGTGGAGCGCGTCCGGGAGGTGGTGCTCGATGCCTTCGCGCATCAGGACCTGCCCTTCGACCTGCTCGTCGAGGAGCTGAAGCCCGCGAGAAACCCCGGCTACAACCCGCTGTTCCAGACCGTGTTCTCCTGGACGCGGGCGCCAGGCGGGAGTCCGGAAGCGAGCGGGATGAAGATTCTGCCGCTCGAGTTCGAGACCACCACCTCCCGCTTCGACCTCAACCTCTTCGTGGAGGACCACGGAGACCGGCTCACGGTGCGGTTCGTGTTCAACCGGGGCCTCTTCGACCGGAGCACCCTCCAGCACTACTCGGACTGCTTCCAGCTGCTTCTCCAGGGGCTCCTCACCGAGCCCCAGCGGCCGGTGGCCGAGCTCCCCTTGCTTCCGGCGGCCGACCGCGAGCGCATCCTCCGGCAGTGGAACGACACGCGCGCGGAGGGGGCCAGCGGGCCGTGTCTGCACGAGCTGTTCGAGGCCCGCGCGGCGCGGACCCCGGACGCCTGCGCCCTCATTGTCGGGGACTGGGAGCTGACCTACGGCGAGCTGGACCAGCGCAGTGACCGGCTCGCGGTGGCGCTGCAAGCGATGGGGGTGGGACCCGAGACGCGGGTCGGCGTCTGCATGGAGCGCTCGCCCGGATTGGTCGTGAGCCTGCTGGCGGTGCTCAAGGCGGGCGGCGTGTTCCTCGCGCTCGACCCGGACGAACCTCCCGCGCGACTGCGGCGCATCGTCGGCGATGCCCGTCCTCGGGTGCTGCTCACCTCGGGTGCGCAACCGGAGCTGGAGGCCGCCGCGACGGTCCTCCACGTGGACGCGTCGGCGGAGCACTTCCCGGGTGCCATCGGGGAGCGCCTGCGCCGGGACGTCACGCCCGACCACCTCGCCTACGTCCTCTACACCTCCGGTTCGACGGGCCAGCCGAAGGGCACGGAGGTGACGCACCGGAGCATCGTCAACTACCTGAAGTGGAGCGTGGAGGCGTACCGGCTCGACGAGGGCACGGGGAGCCCGGTGCTCGGGTCCATCAGCTTCGACGGCACGCTGACGAGCCTCTTCGCCCCGCTCATCTCGGGACGCGCCCTGTTCCTGCTCCCACCGGGCCAGGAGCTGGACCTGCTGTCCTCCAGGGACTACCCCGAGCAGGGCTTCAGCTTCATCAAGCTGACGCCCTCCCACCTGCGGGCGTTCGACGGCCTGGGGCGACTGCGCGAGGTGCTCGAGCGGACCCACGCGGTCGTGCTCGGTGGCGAGGGCCTTCACGGCGGAGACCTGGAGACGTGGCGCGCTCAAGGCCTCGCCGCGCGCGTCATCAACGAATACGGCCCGACCGAGGCCGCCGTGGCGTGCTGCTTCCACGAGGTGCCTTCGGGCGGAGGCCCGCTCCCCGAGCGCATCCCCATCGGCAAACCCATCGCCAACACCGAGCTGTATGTCCTGGACCGGAACGGACAGCCGGTGCCCGTCGGCGTGTCGGGTGAGCTGCACATCGGCGGCGCGGGGTTGGCCCGGGGCTACCTGGGGCGTCCGGACCTGACGGCCGAGCGCTTCGTCCCCAACCCCTTCGCGGGGGAGCCCTCTGGCCCGGGGGGGACGCGGCTCTATCGCACGGGAGACCTGGTCCGGTACCTCCCGGACGGCACCCTCGAGTTCCTGGGGCGGCTGGACGACCAGCTCAAGATTCGTGGCCACCGCGTCGAGTCAGGAGAGGTGGAGGCTGCCCTCGCGCGACACCCGCGGGTCATCCACGCCGCCGTGGTGTTGCAGCGCGTTCCCGGCCAGGAGCCACGCCTCGTCGCCTACGTCCAGCCCGCGGAGCCACGACTCCCCGCTGACGGGGAGGGCCTGGAGGCCGCGGTGCGCAAGTCCCTCCAGGAGCAGCTCCCCGAGTACATGCGGCCGTCGGTCTTCCTCATCCTCGACGCGCTGCCGCTCACGTCCAGCGGCAAGGTCGACCGCAAGGCCCTTCCCCCACCGCCCACGGGGAGGCGGGAGAGCGGGCTGGCGAGGCGCGACGCGGGGGCGCTGACCGACACGGAGCGCAAGCTCCAGGGCCTCTACGGCGAGCTGCTGGGGCTCGACGCCGTGGCTCCCGGCGACAGCTTCTTCGACCTGGGAGGGCACTCGCTCCTGGCCATCACCCTCATCTCGCGCATCCGAAGCGTCCTGGACGTGGAGGTCCCCCTCAACGAAATCTTCGAGCGGCCCTCCGTGGAGGGCCTGGCTCGGTGGGTCGACGCGCAGGTCGGGGTGGTGGCCCCGCGACTGCCCGACGGCGTGGTGGCGCTGAAGCCGCGAGGACGCAACCCGCCGCTGTTCATCGCCCCGCCCTCCGCGGGCAATCCGGCCGTCTATGTCTCCCTCACCCGTCACCTGAGCCCCGAGCAGCCCGTCTTCGGCTTCCAGATGCCGGGCCTGATGGACGACAGCGCCCCCAGGGCCACCGTCGAGGAGACGGCGGCGCACTACGTGGACGTGATGCGGCGGGTCCAGCCCCAGGGGCCCTATCGCATCGCGGGGTGGTCCTTCGGGGGCATCGTCGTGTGCGAGATGGCGCGCCAGCTCGAAGCCCGGGGCGAGCAGGTCGCGCTGCTCGGCCTGATTGATGGCGCCTCGTTAGACCGCAAGGCCGCGCAGGACAGCCAGGACCTTCGGCAGGCGGTCTCCACGGGCTCGCAGCTCGTGAAGGTGCTGGTGGAGACCCCGCTCCCGCGCGACTACGAGAACTTCAGGCTCGTGGGCGAGTGGATGGGAATCAGCCTGCCCGAGACTCCCAGGGACCTCTGGCGCAAGGACTCGGGCGGGCGGCGCACCTACCTGAAGAGGTTCCTGAAGGACGTGGCGCGAACGGCCCGCAACATGCTGGTCACCCTGCGGGCGGAGCGCTCCTACACCTTCACCGCGTATGGCGGCCGCGCCACCCTCTTCAGGGCCGAGCCTCCGAGCGAAGGAAGGGATTCGCTCGTCGACAGCGTGCGCAGGTTCGCTCCCAATGGAGTGCAAGTCATCACGGTCCCCGGCAATCACATGACACTCATCATGGATGAGAAGAACGCCGCGGTGCTGGCTTCACGGCTCCAGCAGTGTCTGGACGCGGTTGCATCGGGTGTGTCGATTCAAGAAGCCCCTCGGGCGCTGTTGCCCGCGAGCGGGTGGAACGCGCAGTTCTCGAAGGAGGTCGCGTGATGCCGCATCGAATCCTGTCAATGGATGGTTCCTCCATCTCCGGTGGAGAGGGCTATGTCACCACTGGGATGCTGGGAGCGCTTCGGCAGACGCTCGACTCAGGAGGTGACCGACGAACCCTGCTCAATCAGGTGGACCTCTTCGTGGGCACCTCCGCGGGCTCCTTCAACGCGGCCTTCTTCGCCAGCGAGGCGGACCCGGACAGCGCCTTCGACAAGAGCCTCCAGTTCTGGGGCGAGGCCGTCGCCATGAACAGGAAGGGCGTGTCCGTCGGACGCTCCCTGAGGGCGCTGACGGGCACCAGCTCGTTGCTCGACTCCAACTACATGCGCGACTTCCTGGGCGGCTACTTCGGGATGACGACGCGGCTGGGGGACCTCAAGCGCAAGGTCGTGATTCCGAGCTTCCAGCTCGACGGGCAGCGCAAGGGCGTGCGGACCTGGAAGTCGAAGATCTTCCACAACACGGGCCCGGACAATGACCCTGACCTGAACGAGCTGCTCGTCGACGTCCTGATGCGCAGCGGGTCTCCTCCGCTCTCCTATCCCATCTATCAGGGGCTCAAGAAGCAGGGCAGCGGCTACGTGGATGGCGGGCTCTACGCCAACAATCCCTCGCTCGTGGGGTTGGCCCAGGCCATCAACAACATGTCCCGTCCGAGCAAGCACGAGCAGGTGGACACGCTGGCGACCGAGCCGCCCAGCCTGGACTCCATCCTGGTGCTGTCATCGGGCAATGGCATCATGTCCACCTATCTCGCGCCCACCTTCTGTGAGGGAGAGGCCAACTGGGGCTTCGCCCCGTGGCTCCTGGACACCCGCGACCCGATGGTGCTGGTGAAGATGTTGCTGGAGGCGGGCTCGGACGCGGTGAACTACCAGTGCCGCATGATTCTCCGGAAGAAGTACTTCCGGCTGAATCCCGTCGTGGAGCAGCGGATCTCCGCCTACGACCAGAAGCAGGTGGGGACGGCGCTCGTCGAGATGCTGAGCCAGCAGTCCACCATGGACCAGCTCCAGCGAACGCGGCACTGGCTCGAGAAGTCCGGCTGGCTGGGGGACTCGCGGCAGGGCGCGCCGCCCTCACAGGTCGGGACCTGATGTGCGTGGGAGACCGAGTGTGGCCAGCCAACGGCGAGGTGAGCTGAGATGACCCGAATCCTCCTTGTCTCGGGAAGCGGCGGCGTGGGCAAGACGACGGTGGCGGCGGCGACGGGCCTGGCGGCCTCGCGTCGGGGCCTGCGCACGCTGGTCCTCTCCTTCGACTCTTCCCGAGACCTGAGCGGTGCCTTTGGCCTGGAGGTGCCGGTGCTCCCGGGGGCCAGTGGCCTGCCCGTTCGCCTCAATGACCACCTGCACCTCCAGGAGCTCGATGTCCCGTCGGAGCTTCGGCGCCGCTGGAGCGAGGGCCGCGGCGAGGTGGCCGCGCTGCTGGGCGGTGGGCTGGAGGACGTGGCGGCGGAGGAGGTGGCGCTCACCCCGGGGCTGGATGCGCTGCTGGCGCTCCTCCTGCTCGGCGAGTACACCCGCGCGCGGACGTACGAGCTCATCATCATCGATGCTCCCAGCACGGGGGACGCGCTGCGCTTCGTCGGCGGCGCGGATTGCGTGAGCTGGTACGCGCGCAGAGCGAGGGCGCCGGAGCAGAGCGCTCGGCGGGCGAGGCCCTCGCGCACGGACCCCGATGTGCTCCACGGGGCGAGTGACAGGCTGATGGACGTGGGCGCGCTGCTGCGCGACCCCACGGTGACGACCCTGCGGCTGGTGACCACCCATGACCGGAGGGCCGAACAGGCCACCCGGCGGGCCTGCACGGCGTTCGGTCTGCAAGGCATTGCCTTGGATGGCATCGTCCTCAATCGCCTGGTGCCGGCGGGAACGGCCGAGTCCCCGGACGCGGCGCTCGCCCGGCACCCCGCGGTCGAGAACCTCCAGCGCCTCGTCGGCTCCATCCCCGTGACAGGGATTGCGCTCCAAGGAGGAGAGGTGGTCGGAGAAGGGACGCTTGAGACCTTCTCGGCGCTGCTCTACCGAGGCGAGGACCCGGCGCGGCTCATGGTCATCCATCCCGCCCTCGGGGTTGGAAAGGATGCCGTGGATGTGTACAGGCTGGAGGTCAAGCTGCCCTTCGTGAGCAAGGAAGAGGTCACGCTCTCCCGGCGCGAGGCGGAGCTCGTCATCCAGGTAGGTGCCTTCCGACGCAATGTCCTGCTCCCTAGGATGATTGCGCGGCTCGCCACCGTCGGGGCGAGCATGGATGGCGACAAACTTGTCGTTGAGTTCAAGAAAGAGAGGGTTTGAATATGGCCTGGCAGAAAAAGAGTTTGCCGAAGGGCTTCTTCCGGTTCGAGACCCAGCCCGAGGAAGGGGCCAAGGTCGCCGAGGTCGTCGACGCCGTGGTTCCAGGAGGGCGAGGCTTCGTCCAGCAGCTCTTCCGCGCGAAGAGAGATTTGCTGCAGGGCTTCTCCCATCTGCTCCAGGCGCAGATTCACGAGCTGGAGCACATCGACTCGGCCATCCAGACGGGGGCGCCGCTCAGCCCGCGCATGATGACCATCAAGCAGTTGATGGATGAGGCCAGCGCGAAGCTCCGCGCGTCCAAGGGCGCACCGCCCCACGAACCCCCGGCGTCTGACAAGGCCAGCGCCCCGGGCAATCCCACACATGGCGCCGCGGGCAGCGGCAGGGCCACGGAAGGCGGTCCGGACAGCCGCTCCGGCTCCACGGGCCCGGAGAAGATCATCCTCACCTAGTCCGGGTCATCCGCGTTGTGCATCCACGGTTTTCCTCGCCACGACGGTGGGCGCTGTCCCGCCGCGGGCGAGGTGTCGTCGAGGAGGCGGTCGCATGGAACAAGAGGGACAGGGACGTAGCCTCGCGGAGCGACTCGCCGCGCTTTCGCCCGAGCGGCGGGCGCTGCTGGAGCTGGCGCTGAAGGGGCAGGGGCCGCGAGCTCCGGCCCCTCGTGCGCCGGGCCCTCGTCCTTCGCTGGGCGCGGTGCTCCAGGAGGGGACGGAGGACTTCGCGACGCTGGCGCTGCTGCCGGAGGTCGCTCCGTCGTTCTCCTGGTTGTTGGCGGCGCGGGGCTCGCGGACGGATGAGCAGGCCCGACTCCTGGAGGACGCGCACCGCGACCTGCGCGGGGCGCTGTTCAGGGCCGTGGACCTCACCGCCTGTGAGCGCGTCCTCGGCTTCGGTGGCGGTGACGGGCGGGAGTGGGTGGCGCTGGCCCGGCGGCCCGGGACGTTTCAAGTCATCGGCCATGCGTCCTCGCCGCAGGAGGCGGAGGCTGCCCGCGAGCGCGTGCGCGCCCGCTCGCTGGAAGGGCGCATCCAGGTCGTGACGGGCGGGCTGGATTCCGAGGGACTGGAGGCGGGCTTCGATGTCGCCTTCGGAGTGGAAGCCCTCCGCCATCCGGAGGAGCGCGCCTCCCTCTTCGCGGCCCTGGGGAAGAAGGTCCGCGAGGGTGGACGGCTGGTCCTCGGGGACGTGTTCCTGAAGACGGGCCTGTCGCCGCCGCACGTCGAGCGGCTGTCGCTGCCCCTCCTGGAGGAGCTGGTCACCTGGCTCACCACGAATGGCTTCCTCATCGTGGACTGCGTGGATGCGGCCAATGAGGCGGGCAACTTCCTCCACGAGCCCGCGATGGACGCGCGTCTGTCGCAGCTCGGTTGGGGCAACGAGGATGCACGCGCGGAGGCGGCCCGGGCGTACGACGTGATGGGAGGGCTGCTCCGGGGAGGCGCGGCGGCGTATCTGCTGCTGACCGCGGAGAAGCGGAGCGAGCTGGAGCCACGGCAGGTGGAGGCGCTGAACCGCGAGCGGTTGATGACGGCTCCTCGCTATGCCGACCTCCCGCACACGTGGCTGTATGCGCCGAGGTGGAGGCCCGTCGCGAGCCGTCCACTGTTGGAGGAGGCCACTTCGCCGCCCGGGCACTGTCTTGTCTTCACCGACAGGAGTGGACTGGGCGGAGCGCTCTCGCGGAGCGTGGGCGATGCGGGGGGCCGCTGCACCTTCGTCCACCGGGGCGAGGTGTTCCGACAGAACGAAGACGGCAGCTACGAGGTGCCCCTCCGGAACCCGGAGGCCTTCCTCCGGCTGACGGAGGCGCTGTCCGCCGCTGGGCCCGCGCCTTCCCACGTCGTCTACCTGTGGGGCCTCGATGTGCCGGGGCCCGAGGGACTGACCGTCTCTCAACTCCAGGACGAGACGCTCGATGCGTGTGGCGGCATCCTGTACCTCACCCAGGCGTTGCTCAAGGCGGGCGCGAGCCATCCGGCTTCGCCTTCGCTCTGGATTGTCACCCGGGGAGCCCAGCGCGCGGAGGACGCGGGAGGCCTGCCTGGCCTGCTGGGTGCTCCGCTCTGGGGCGTGGGGAAGGCGATTGCCTATGAGCACCCGGAGCTCGACTGCCGCAGGGTCGACCTGGATCCCCAGCGCGGACTGGAAGAGGGGGCCCAGGCGCTGTGGACGGAGCTGCGCTCGCGCGACGACGAGGATCAGGTCCTGCTGCGCGAAGGGCGCCGCCACGTGCTGCGGCTGGCGCGGCACCGACAGTGGGACTGGGAGGGCGCGGGGTGCCTCCAGTTCCGCGCGGACGCCACCTATCTGGTGACAGGGGGCCTGGGCGGGTTGGGCCTCCAGGTGGCGCGGTGGATGGTCGACCGGGGGGCGCGCAACCTGGTGCTCCTCGGGCGCAAGCGCGCCAGCGACGTGTCCGCGGAGGAGGTGCGGGAGATGCGCGGCCGGGGCGCTGCCATCATCTCGCTCGCGGGCGTGTCGGTGGACTCGGACCTCGACTTCGTGATGGCGGGCATCTCCAAGAGCATGCCGCCGCTCCGAGGCATCATCCACGCCGCGACCGAGGTGGACGATGGCATCCTCGTGCACCAGACGCGGGAGCGCCTGGGCCGGGTGTTCGCGGCGAAGGTCTCCGGCGCCTGGAACCTGCACCGGTGGCTCGCGGGCACACCGCTGGACTTCTTCCTCTCGTTGTCCTCCTCCACGTCGTTGATGGGTGCTTCGGGCCAGGGCAACCACCTGGCGGCCACGGCCTTCCTGGACGGACTCGCCGAGTATCGGCGGTCCCTGGGCCTGCCCGGGCAGAGCTCCAGTTGGGGCGCCTGGGCACAGCCCGGTGACGCGGCCGCGGCGGCGCTGGACGCGCGCATGCGCAAGCGGGGCGTGGGCATGGTGCCGACGCAACAGGCGTTCGCCATCTTGGAGCAGGTGTTCGGGCCGGTGCCGGCGGTGGTGGGGGTGATGCCCATCCACTGGCCCACCTTCCTCGGCGGCCTCCCAGGTGATGGACCGCCGCCGCTGTTCGCGGACTTCGGTGGGGATGTCGGCTCGGGCCGCGCGGGCGCCGAACTTCGTCGCGAGCTGCTGCGGCGCGTTCGCGGAGGTTCCGCGGAGGACGGGCGGAGCGCGGTGCTCGAGTGGTTCAGCGAGCGGGTGGCGAAGGTCCTGGAGCTGGGCGCCACCCAGCTCCCGGAGCCGGAGCAGACGTTGCACGAGCTCGGGCTCGATTCCCTGATGGGCGTGGAGCTCAAGAAGCTGCTGCACGCGGAGCTGCGGGTCGAGTTTCCCCTCCAGGAGTTGCTGGGGGGCAAGAGCATTGGCGAGCTGTCGGGTTCTCTCTACGAAGCCCTGCGTTGAGTCTTGCAAAGGAGTGGAATGTGTCTGGTGATTCCGTTCAGGTCCGCTTCGTCGTTGCTCCCTTCCTCCCCGAACACCAGCCCGCGCTAGGGGTGAGCACGCTGATAGGCGTGCTGCGCGGTAGCGGCATCCAGGCGGACGTCAGCTACCTCAACGTCCAGTTCATGCGACAGATTGGCTGGGAGCTCTACTACTACCTCTCCTATGCCACGCCTCCGGAGATCCTCGCGGGGGAGATGGCCTTCCTGCCGGCCTCTCCCGACCTGCTGCTGGGGGAGATGGTCTTCGCTCCGGCGCTGTGGGGAGACGCGGCCTCGAACTGGGAGGAGTATGCGGACCTCCTGACGCCGCTGCTGGAGGTGAAGCAGCACACGGAGGGCGCCACCTCGGGCGGTGCCCGGCGTGAGCAGGCGTTGCACTGGGGCCGCGCCCGCGAGCTGATTCGCGCGCTGCGTGAGGACAGTCCGCGCATCATCAGGCAGTGGGCCCAGGAGATCCTCAAGGACAAGCCGCGCGTCATCGGCTTCACCTCGACCTTCCAGCAGAGCGTCGCCTCGCTCGCGCTGGCGAAGGAGCTGCGCCGGCTGCTCCCTCGCGAGGAGCTGACGCTCATCATGGGGGGCGCCAACTGCGAGGCCGACATGGGCAAGGCGCTCGCGGACAACTTCCCCTTCATGGACCACGTCGTGTCCGGAGAGGGCGAAGGCGTCATCGTCGACCTGGTCAAGAACGTACTGGAGCGTCGGGGTGGGCGTCCCCAGCCCCGGTACGTGGCCGCGCCGCAGATTGAAAACATGGACTCGCTGCCGATGCCGGACTTCGACCACTACTTCGAGGCCATCAAGGACATGCCGATGGCCAAGCGCGCCAACCTGACGGCGGAGTCGTCTCGGGGCTGCTGGTGGGGGGCCAAGTCGCACTGCACCTTCTGCGGCCTCAACGGCTCCGGCATGGCGTACCGGAGCAAGGACCCGGGTCGCTTCGTCAAGGAGCTGCGCACGCTGGCGGGGCGCTACGGCTTCAACTTCTTCATGATGGCCGACAACATCCTGGACCTGAAATACATCAAGTCGGTGTTCCCCGCGCTCATCGAGCAGGGCGATGAAATCACGATGTTCTATGAGACGAAGAGCAACCTCCGGAAGGATCAGCTCGAGCTCATGGTCGCCGGAGGCGTCACTGAATTGCAGCCCGGCATCGAGAGCCTGAGCACGCCCATCCTGGAGCTGATGGACAAGGGCACCACGCGCCTGCAGAACATCCAGCTCATCAAGTGGTGCGAGGAGTTCGACATCAACGTCAACTGGAACATCCTCTTCGGGTTCCCGGGCGAGAAGCCCCAGGAGTACGAGGAGATGGCCCGGCTGATTCCGTCCCTGGTCCATCTGCCTCCGCCCGGAGGCTGCGGACGCATCCGCATGGACCGGTTCGCGCCGTATTGGAAGACCCCCGAGAAATACAACCTGAAGAACGTCCGCCAGAAGTGGGCGTATGACTATGTCTACGCCGCGCTGCCCGCCGAGGAGCGCCGTCGCATCGCCTACTACTTCGACTATGACCTGGAGGGCGACATCGACCCGATGGTCTACCTCCAGGACACGCTGAAGCGGACCGAGGAGTGGCGCGACGGGTTCAGCCGGGGCGTGACGCTGGAGCTGAAGACCGTCCACGGCGTGTCCCACGTGCTGGACACGCGAGGCGGGACGTCGCGGGAGACAGAGATCTCGTCGGATGGCATCCGGTTGTTGAAGGCCCTGGACTCCATCCAGAGCCCTCGGGCCGCGCTCGCGAAGGTGAACGAGGGGCGTGAAGGGGGCCCGCTGGCGGAGGCGGACCTCGAGGCGATGCTCGCGCGGTTCATGGAGTGGGGATGGGTCATCCACGAGGGCGCTCGACACCTGAGCCTCGTGCTCGACCGGACGGAGCGCCAGCGCATCATCGACCTGAAGATGGCCGCGCAGCTCGGCAAGCTCGACTGGGCCCGTCTCGGTGCCACGCCCGCCGTGAGCCCGGGCCCCACGCAGGTCGTCGCCTCCTCCCACTAGGCCCCAGAGCGATGTCCAACGACTCGACGTCCTCCCCACCGGAGGAGATGACGCCCCTGCAGCGGGCGGCCCTGGCCATCAAGACCCTCCGGGCGAGGGTGGATGGCCTGGAGCAGGCGCGCTCGGAGCCCATCGCCATCATCGGCATGGGGTGCCGCTTCCCCGGGGGGGCGGACACCCCGGGGCGGTATTGGGAGCTGCTGCGCGCGGGAGTCGACGCCGTGGGGCCGGTGCCCGCGGACCGCTGGGACGCGGGGGCCTACTACGCCGAGGACCCCGAGGCCGCGTGGAAGATGAGCGTCCGCGAGGGTGGCTTCCTCTCGCAGCCCATCGCCGCGTTCGACTGCGAGTTCTTCGGACTGTCGCCCCGCGAGGCGAGCTACGTGGACCCCCAGCAGCGCCTGATGCTGGAGGTCGCCTGGGAGTCCCTGGAGGACGCTGGGATTGCTCCGGGCTCGCTGGCCGGAAGTGACACGGGGGTGTACGTCGGCTTCCTCAGCAGCGACTACGGGCGCGTCCCCTTCAACGCGCTGCCGACCCGGGACCTCCCCTACATGGGGACCGGGAACGAGCTGAGCTTCTCGGCGGGACGCGTCTCGTATGTGCTGGGATTGCAAGGCCCGTCCATGGTCGTCGCGACGGCGTGCTCCTCCGCGCTCGTCTCGGCCCACCTCGCCTGTCAGGCCTTGCGCCAGGGCGAGTGCTCGCTGGCGCTCGCCGGAGGTGTGAACCTCATCCTCCATCCGGACAACAACATCGTCCTGTCCAAGATGCGGGCGCTGGCGCCGGATGGGCGCTCGAAGACCTTCGATGCGTCCGCCAACGGGTACGGGCGCGGCGAGGGGTGCGGCGTCCTGGTGCTCAAGCGGCTCTCGGACGCGCTGCGGGACAAGGACAGAATCCAAGCCGTCATCCGGGGCTCGGCGGTGAACCATGACGGGCCCAGCGGTGGCCTCACGGTGCCCCACGGCCCCGCGCAGGAGAAGCTCTTGCGCAAGGCGCTGAAGTCCGCCGGCCTCTCGCCCTCCGACGTGCGCTACGTGGAGGCGCATGGGACGGGGACGCCGCTGGGAGACCCTATCGAGCTGCGGGCGCTCGACGCGGTGCTCGGCGCGGGGCGAGGCGCGGAGGAGCTGCTCCTCGTCGGCTCGGTGAAGACGAACCTGGGCCACCTGGAGTCCGCCGCCGGCGCCGCGGGCCTCATCAAGGTCGCCCTGTCGCTGCGCCATGGAGAGATTCCGCCGCATCTGCACTTGCGTCATCCCAACCCGGCCATCGACTGGGAGCAGCTCCGGCTCCGGATTCCCACGCAACTGACGGCGTGGCCCGCGGGGCCCCGGGTCGCCGGCACCAGCGGGTTCGGGCTCAGCGGCGTCAATGCCCATGTCCTCGTCGAGCAAGCGCCGCCCGAGCGCCCCAGGGCATCGGAGGCCTCCCCAAGGCCTGTCCACCTCCTGGCGTTGTCGGCCCGGAGTCCGGAGGCGCTGGGTGCGCTCGCGCTGCGCTACGAGGAGGCCCTCGGTGGAGCCGAGCTGGCCGCCCAGCCCGTGGAGGACATCTGCTTCACCGCGAACACCGGGCGCACCCACTTCCAGCACCGCCTCGCCGTCCTCGGGGACTCGCGGGAGGGTCTGCGCGAGCAGCTCCGGACCTTCCTCGCGGGAGGTGACGCGCCGCCGGTGCCGCGGGTCGGGGGCGCGCCGCGCATCGCCTTCCTGTTCACGGGGCAGGGCTCGCAGTGGCTCGGGATGGGCGAGGAGCTCTTCCGGACCGAGCCGGTCTTCCGTCAGACGCTGCTGCGCTGTGACGAGGTGCTGGCGCCCCTGATGGGTCAGTCGCTCCTCGAGATGCTCTATCCGTCCGAGCGCGACGACCTCGCCCGCTCGCGACTGGATGAGACGGGCCGCACGCAGCCGGCGCTGTTCGCGCTCGAGTATGCGCTGGCACGGGTGTGGATGGCGTGGGGCATCGTCCCGGACTTCGTGATGGGGCACTCGGTGGGTGAGCTGGTGGCGGCGTGTGTGGCCGGCGTCTTCACGTTGGAGGAGGGACTCCAGCTCGTCGCCGCGCGCGCCCGGCTGATGCAGTCGCTTCCCCCCGGGGGCGCGATGGCCACCGTGTCAGCGGACCCGGCGATGGTGGAGGCGTTGCTGCCCCAGTACGGAGGACAGCTCTCCATCGCGGCGCTCAATGGTCCGCGCAGCGTCGTCATCTCGGGCCGCGAGGGCGCGGTGAGTGACTGCCTTGGCGAGCTGAGCAAGCAGGGCAAGCGCGGCTCGCCGCTGCGCGTGTCCCACGCCTTCCACTCGGCCCTGATGGACCCCATCCTCGACGCGTTCTCGCGCGCGGTGGCCAGGGTCCGGCTCCAGCCACCGGCCATCCCGCTCATCTCCAACGTGAGCGGCCAGGAGGCCGGTCCGGAGCTGCTGAATCCCCGGTACTGGGTGGAGCAGCTTCGCGGGCCCGTGAGGTTCGCTCGGAGCATGGAGACGCTGAGCCGGGCGGGCGTCCAGGCCTACCTGGAAGTGGGCCCCCGGCCGACCCTCGCGGCGATGGGACAGGCGTGTGTCGCGGGGGAGGGGACGCTCTGGTTGACGAGCCTGCGGCCGGAGCGCTCGGACTGGCGGCAGATGCTGGAGGGGCTCGCTTCCCTCTACGGGGCTGGCGCGACGGTGAAGTGGCACGGGCTGGACGAGGGGCGGGAGCGGCGCAAGGTCGCGCTGCCGGGATACCCCTTCCAACGGAAGAGGCACTGGATGGAGCTGGCTGGCACGGGTTGGGATCGTCAGGGCGTGCGTGCCCGGAGCGCCGCGGGCGTCCACCCGCTCCTGGGGAGTCGACAGGCCTCGCCGGCCCGGGTGCAACAGTTCGAGTCCTCACTGGGGCCCTCGACGCCGGCCTTCCTCCGGGACCATGTCGTCTACGGACAGCTCGTCGTGCCGGGAGCGGCCTACGTGGAGATGGGGCTCGCCGCGGGCCTGGCGCTCTTCGGAGCGGCGGGAGGTGTCGTCGAAGAGCTCGGCTTCTCCCAGGCCCTCTTCCTCCCCGAGGAAGGCGAGCGCCGCGTGCACCTGCTGTACACGCCCGAGGGGGACCGCGCGGGGAGGTTCGAGATCTTCAGCCAGGAGGCGCCTGGCGGCGAAGCCGAGCCGTCATGGACCCTGCATGCCCACGGCAAGCTCTCCGCGGCGGCGCCGGAGTCAGGTGGACGTGTCGACCTCCAGAAGCTCCGGACAGCGCTCGATACCGAAGTGGCCGTGGACACCTACTACGAGAAGCTGGGCCGGGCTGGCCTCGCCTATGGCCCCAGCTTCCGCGCGATTCGCGGGCTGTGGCGCGGTGGGAGCGAGGTCCTGGGACAGCTCGCGCTGTCCGGGGCGGCCCTGGCGGACGCGGAGCGCTACGCCCTCGCTCCCGCGCTCCTGGATGCCTGCTTCCAGATGGTGGGTGCCGTCCTGGAGGAAGAGGGGGACGCCGCCTGGCTCCCTGTCGGAGTTGGAAGGGTCCAGGTGCGGGTGGCGGGTGTCCGTGAGGTCTGGGCACACGCGCGGATGACGCGCGGCGAGGACTCGAAGGGGCCCGGCTACACGTGTGACCTCGAGCTGTTCACCGCGGACGGCGAGCTGGTGGCGGTCGTGGAGCGGCTGCGGCTCCAGCGGGTCGGCCGCGAGGGCTTTCTGGGAGCAAGGAGCAGGCGCTTGCAGAACTGGCTCTATGAGCTGGAGTGGCGGGACGGTCCGACGGTGGCGTCGTCCAAGTCCACGGCGGAGGGGCTTCCTCACGTCGCGGAGGTCGTGCCCCGCTGCCTCATCCTCACGGATGGGACGGGGGTGGGGCGTCGCCTCGCGGAGCGCCTCCTGGGGCGTGGCTGGCGCGTGGTGACGGTGGAGGCGGACGCGAGAGGACGGGGCCTCGACCGTGAGCGCGCCGAAGCGCTCCTCGCGATGCGCGAAGCCGCAGCGCCGGTGCACGTCATCGACCTCTGGAGCCTGGAAGGCGCGGGCGCGGGGCTCGATGTGCCCGGGATGGCCCTGGCGCACGGCACGCGGGTGCTGGAGCTGGTCCAGGCCCTCGTGCGAGCCCCGAAGGGGACGACGACGTCGCTCTGGTTGGTGACGCGCGGGGCGCAGGCGGCCGTTGAAGGAGAGCCTGTCTCCGGGCCGGCTGGGTCGGTCCTGTGGGGGCTCGGCAAGGCGATTGCTCGCGAGCATCCGGAGCTTCAGTGCCGCCGCGTGGACCTGGACGCGGGTGCTCCCGAGCACGAGGTGGAGCAGCTCCACGACGAGCTCCTCGGAGGGAGCGACGAGGAAGAGGTGGCCCTGCGAGGCAGGAGCCGCCGCGTGCCCCGACTGGTGCGCGGCCGTCGACTGAGGTTGTCGAGCGGCGAGCCCGAAGCCGCGCTGCGCCCGGATGCGAGCTACCTCGTCACGGGCGGGCTGGGTGGGTTGGGGCTCGCCGTGGCGGAGCGGCTGGTGGAGCGCGGGGCGCGACATCTCGTCCTGCTTGGACGCCGGGCCCCGGGCGCGGAGCTTCGCGCGCGGCTGGCGGTGCTGACGGAGCGGGGCGTGGAGGTCCAGACGCTCTCCTGCGACGTGTCAGTGGCCTCCGAGCTGGAGCGCGCCCTGGGGGGACTCGAAGGACGGCAGCCGCCCATCCGTGGCGTGGTGCATGCCGCGGGCGTCATCGACGACGGGCTGCTGATGCAGATGACGCGCGCGCGGTTCGCCAGCGTGTTCGCCGCCAAGGTCTCCGGCGGGTGGAACCTGCACCGCATGTTCCAGGGGACCTCGCTCGACTTCTTCGTCCTCTTCTCCTCGGCGGCGTCGATGATTGGCTCCGCCGGTCAGGCGAGCTACGTGGCCGCCAATGCGTTCCTGGACTCGCTGGCGCACCTCCGTCGTGCGGTGGGGCTGCCGGGCCTGAGCCTCGCCTGGGGCGCCTGGTCCGAGGTGGGCGCCGCCGCGGAGGAGCAACTCCAGCGGCGCATGGAGCAACTGGGCTTCGGCGTGATTCCTCCCGCGGATGGGTTGCTCATCTTCGAGCAGGCGCTGGGACTGGGGGGACAGCTTGGAGTCCTGCCGGTGGACTGGGCCGTGCTCGGGAGACGGGGCCGCTCTTCGTTGTACGAGGACTTCATCGCGCGGGCGAGCCCGGCCGCGAGCGAAGACCTCCGGGCGAAGCTGGCGCGCTTTCCTCCCGCCGAGCGCCGCGCCGAACTGCGCGCGCACGTGGGGGGCCTGGTGAACGGCGTGCTGGGACGGCCGCTGACGGAGGCGTTGGACCCGGGCCAGGGCTTCTTCGACCTGGGCATGGACTCACTGATGTCCGTGGAGCTGCGCAACGTCCTCCAGCGAAGCCTGGGCGTCTCGCTGCCCGCGACGGTTGCCTTCGACAACCCCACCGTCCACGCGCTCGTGGACCATCTGGCGGAGGAGGTGCTGGGCCTTCGGGAGGAAGCCGCTCCCGCCAGAGAGGTCGTCGAGGACCAGGACCTGGAAGCGCTCCTGTCGGATGTGGATGACCTGGCCGATGGCGACGTCCAGGACCTGCTGCGCCGTCGCCGCTGAGCCTGGCTTCGTGAGAACCCCATGACGACGGATTCCACCCCCCGCATCTCCGACCTGCCGCCGCTCAAGCTGGCGTTGCTGGCGCGCAAGGTCGAATCGAAGCTGGCGTTGGCGCTGAGCGAGCCCATCGCCATCATTGGAATGGGCCTGCGGTTCCCGGGAGGAGCGGACAGCCCGGAGGCCTTCTGGGAGCTGTTGCGGGAGGGGAGGGACGCCATCGCTCCCATTCCGTCTTCGCGCTGGGACGTCGACGCGTACTACGACCCGACGCCAGGGACGCCGGGGAAGATGTACACGCGGCACGGTGCCTTCGTCCGGGGGGTGGAGGACTTCGACCCCCAGTTCTTCGGCATCTCCCCCCGCGAAGCATCCCGGATGGACCCACACCAGCGGCTGCTCCTGGAGGTCACCTGGGAGGCGCTGGAGCGCGCGGGCCTCTCGGCGACGGACCTCAAGGGCAGCTCCACGGGTGTCTTCGTCGGCATGATGAACGAGGACTTCTCGCACCTGATGACGGATGCGACGCAGATCGACCTCCACACGGCCTCCGGTTCGGGGTTGAGCGTCGCGGCCGGGAGACTGGCCTACAGCCTGGGGTTGCAGGGGCCGACGATGGCCGTCGACGCGGCCTGCTCGTCGTCGCTGGTCACCGTGCACCTGGCCTGTCAGAGCCTGCGGACCCGCGAGTGCGACCTGGCCCTGGCCGGTGGCATCAGCCTCATCCTGTCGCCGCTCACGTCCGTGGTGAACTGCGCGATGCGCATGCTCTCCCTGAAGGGGCGCTGCAGCACGTTCGACGCATCGGCGGATGGCTTCGTGCGGGGCGAGGGCTGCGGGATGCTCGCGCTCAAGCGTCTGTCGGATGCGGTCGCGGACAGGGACCCGATCCTGGCGTTGTTGCGAGGCTCGGCGACCAATCACAGCGGTCAGTCGAGCGGGTTGACGGTCCCCAACGGCAACGCGCTGGCGAAGGTGATGCGCGCGGCCCTGAAGTCCGGCGGCGTGGAGCCCGAGCAGGTGGGCTACCTGGAGGCGCACGGCACCGGCACGGCCATCGGAGACCCCATCGAGATGGAGGCGCTGGGCCGCGTCTTCGGGCCCGCGCATTCACGTGAGGACCCGCTGGTCGTCGGCTCCGTGAAGACGAACATCGGCCATACCGAGGGCGCGGCGGGCGTGGCGGGCATCATCAAGGTCGTGCTCGCGCTGCAACACGAGGAGATTCCCGCGCACCTGAACCTGGAGACCCCGAATCCCAACATCCGTTGGGATGCGCTGCCCGTCGTCGTGCCCCGGGAGCGGAGGAGCTGGGCGCGAGGGCCGAAGCGGCGAATCGCCGGGGTGACTGCGTTCGGCTTCAACGGGACGAACGCGCACGTCCTCATCGAAGAGGCTCCCCTCGTCGAGGCCGCACCGGTGGAGGTCGCGTCGCCGCGGCAACTCCTGCTGCTCTCGGCCCGCTCCGCGCCAGCGCTTCAGGACCTGGCGCGGCGCTACGTGGAGCACTTCTCGACGGCGGCTGCGCACCGGCCCGCCTTCCCGGACGTCTGCTTCACGGCCAACACGGGCCGGGTCGCGTTTCCCCACCGGGTCGCCGTCGTGGCGTCGACCGACGATGAGGCTCGTCGGCGGCTCACCGGCTTCATGCGGGGGGAGGAGACTCCCGGTGTGTGGGCCGGCTCCGGGCGGCAGCGGCCCCGCCTGGCGTTCTTGTTCGGAGGTTGGGAGCGGGACTGGCCGGGGTGGGGGCGGAGCCTCTTCGAGTCCGAGCCTGTCTTCCGGGAAGCGGTCCTGCGCTGTGAGGGCGCGCTGGGCCGTCCCCTCGTCTCGGAGCTCTTCCTCGCGCCAGGGGCGGCTTCACGCCCGCCGGGACCGGGCCTCGCGCTTCCGGGCCGGTACGCGGTGCAGTGTGGCCTGGTGCATCTGTGGAGGGCGTGGGGAGTCACGCCGTCGGCGGTGCTGGGCATCGGCGCGGGGGAGTACGCGGCGGCCTGTGCCGCGGGAGTGCTCTCCTGGGAAGAGGGGATGAAGCTCGTGGCGACGCTGGGCGAGCAGCTCGAGCGTGCAGCTCCAGGTGCCGAGCTGACCATCGAGCGGCCAGAGCACCTCTCGGAGCTGCTCCAGCGGTTCCCGGAAGTGTGCTTGCTGGGGCTCGACGGGGAGGGGAACGGCGTCCTCTCTGGCGCGCGCGCCGCCATCGAAGCGGTGCAGGCCGAGCTGCTCCAGCGAGGGAGCCGCGCCGCGCTGCGCGACACGCCGCACGCCATCACCCTGACGGCCTGGAGCGCGGCGCGCGAGGTCGTGGCGGCGGCGGCGCGCTCGAAGGTGCACGAGCGGCCCCTGGTCCCCTGGCTGTCCGTGCTCACGGGAAGGGTGGTGGAGTCCCCGGGCGCGGAGTCGTGGCGAGGGCCACCGGGAACTCCCATGCAATGGGTCGCCGCGCTGGACGCGTTGGGTGGGCAGGGCGTGGGCGGGTATCTGGACGTGGGCCCCGGAGCGGGCTGGATGGCCCTGGGGAAGCGTGTTCGTCCCGCGTCTGAGCGGTCCTGGTTCCCCAGCCTGCGCGCTCCGGACGATGACAGGACAGCGCTCCTCGAGAGCCTCGCGGGCCTCGTGGCCACGGGAGCCGACGTCGCGTGGTCGGAGTTCTATCGCGACCACTCCCACGACAAGGTGGTGCTCCCGACGAGCTGCTTCCAACGCAGTCGGTACTGGTTTGATCGACCCGCGACGCCTGCCGCGAAGCCCGACGTGCCTCCCTCCTTGCCGGGTGGTGACCTCGAAGCGCTGGTGGGGCAGCTCGACCTGATAGAGCAGCTCACGGACGAGCAGGTCCAGGCGTTGCTGGAAGGCCAGAAGCGAGGAGGCTGACAGCAAGGCAAGCTCGCGTGGAGCCCGCCGTTCCGCAGAGTGGTGACTCTACGGCTGGCGGGCCCGCGCGCAGGCCTGGACCATGTCTGCGATTGCGGTCAGGGTCGAGAGGTTCTCGACCCGCATCGCGTCGGCGGGCACGGTGATGCCGTATTGCTTCTCGATGAAGCTCATCATCCGGGCTGTCTCCAGCGAGTTCAGGATACCGAGCTCGAGCAGAGGGGTGGAGGGCAGGAGGTCCTCCGCCTCACCTTCGAGAATCTCTTCGGCGATGTACCGGGTCAAACTCGCGAGGAGCTGGGATTGATTCATGGCGTTCGACCCCATGGGAATGATGGGTCGACGGTAGGGCATGTGCCATGAACGTACCAGCCCCTCGCTCACTTTCGAGGACTCGGCGCGTGTCGCGTCAGTTGGGGACGTTGAGCTGTCCCTGGTCGTTGTCACCCCAGCAGGTCAGCTCTCCCGTCGTGCTGAGCGCGCAGTTGTGGTGATGGCCCGTGACGACCTGGGTGAACGAGCCAGAGGGAACGGAGAGCATCTCCGGGTACTGGGACCAGTTGCCCCAGCACGCCACCTCGCTGTCTGTCTTCACGCCGCAGTGGGTCGCGTATCCGGGCGTGACCGCACGTGGGGCATCGGAAGGATTGAAGGCTTCTTGCGAGGTCATCCCTTCGGCTCGCGGACTCGGGCATCCTTTTCCCCAGCCGTACCCGGGAGCCGCGCGAGCGCTCCCTCGACACACACAAGGAGCCGGACATGAAGAACGGATGGCTGAGGGCAGGGGTCTTCGCGGTGGTGATGACGGTGGTCGCCTGTGGTGGCACGGAAGAGGACGTGACTCCGGAGCAGGTACCGTCCGAGGGCCTCCAGGAGGCCCAACCCGGGGACACCCACCAGCAGGCCATCCGCTGTGACGCCGCGGGCCGCTGCCCCGTCAACTTCTACTGCGACGTGAGCTCGACCTGTCGCTTCATCGGCGGACACTGGTAGCCCCTGTGTCGTGTGCCTCTCCAGAATCCAGTCACTGCGTCCTGACACCAGCGCGATGCGTGGCGCCGGGCTCTGCATCGCGGACGGCGACCTGTCCGTCAGGTGGACTTGCGCGGCAGCTACTCTGTGTTACTATCTACCGGTAGTCAGCAGCACTGAGTAGTTCGGGGAGCGTTTCGTGGGCAAGCAGATGACGGAGATGCTCAAGGGCACGCTCGAGGGCATCGTCCTGGCGATCCTGTCCGCGCAGCCGGAGTACGGCTACGAGATTACGGCGCGGTTGCGGGAGATGGGCTTCTCCGACATCGCCGAGGGCACCATCTATGCGCTGCTCGTCAGGATAGAGCAGCGCGGCCTGGTTGGCGTGGAGAAGGTCCCGTCCGAGAAAGGGCCGCCGCGCAAGGTGTACTCGCTCAACGCCGAGGGGCGGGACTATCTCGAAGAGTTCTGGCGGACCTGGAGCTTCCTCGCGGAACGGCTCCAACAGCTCCATAAAGGAGGCAGATAGACATGTTCATCTCAAAGCTCATCTCGAAGGTGATTGGCGAGAAGGGGCAATGGCGGCAGTACAAGGCGCGCACGAAACAACTTCCCGCGAGCTATCGCACGGCGGTCGAAGCGCTGGAGCGGTACCTGATGTATTTCGGAACGGGGGGCGACGGGACCGCTATCTACGCGGACCTCGTCGACCTGTTCGAGCAGAGCGCGGCGAACCGGACGCCGATCCGCCAGATCGTCGGGGAAGATCCCGTGGAGTTCATCGAGACGTTCGTCCGGAACTACCCGCAGGGCCAGTGGCTCCTCCGGGAGCGGGAACGGCTGACCCACGCGCTCGAGCGCGCCGCTGAAGAAGAGGCGAAGGGCTTCTGATGACAACACCGCACGCAATGCTCGTGCGGCGTTCGTAACGAACTCCACGCCGCCAGCGCACCCGCTCCGAGCGAGGACGCCGTCGAGCCCCGGACTTGGACAGGCCATGGCGACATCGCGATTCACCGCGCTCTTGAAACACAAGCAACAGCGGACCTGAGACGTCAGCCCACGAAGCACGCCTCCAGGCGTTGCGGCGCTGCGTCATTGATCTGTTTCATCCCTCCAGGAAAGGAAGTGCAGCGTGTTGGACACGACAAGCGGAGCCGTGGTGCAGGGACACGTCGAGGATGGTTGGGGGAAAGTGGCCGAGGTCTTCCGGGCGAACTTTGAAGGGACTCCCGGGGAGGTCGGCGCGGCGTGCTGCGTCTACGTGGACGGCCGTCCCGTCGTTGACCTGTGGGGCGGCCTCGCCGAGCGCGAGGCGAACCGGCCGTGGAACGAGGACACCATCGCGTTGGTCGCATCCACGACCAAAGGCGCTACCGCGATCTGCGCCCATCTGCTGGCACAGCGCGGCGAGCTCGATCTGGACGCTCCGGTGGTCAAGTACTGGCCGGAGTTCGGCGCTGCCGGCAAGGAGCATATCCCGGTGCGCTGGCTGCTCTCACACCAGGCCGGTCTGCCGGTCGTCGACGGTCCGCTGACCTTCGAAGACGCCTGCGCCTGGCATCCGGTCATCCGAGCACTCGAGGCGCAGAATCCGGAGTGGCGGCCCGGCACCGAGCACGCCTACCACGGCATGACCTTCGGGTTCCTGGTCGGGGAGGTCGTGCGGCGAATCACAGGCAAGTCGCTCGGCACCTTCTTCGCCGACGAGGTCGCTGCTCCGCTCGGGCTGAGCGCTTGGATTGGACTGCCCGAGGAGCAAGAGGGACGGGTGGCGCGTATCGAGTACGCCGCTCCGTTCACGTTGGAGGAGCTGACCGCCGGGATGATAGAGACCACCGGCCTCGATAGGGACACGGTCATCGCCTGGATGAACGCCGCGTGGGGTCCGGGCTCGGTGCAAGCCCGCGCCGGCCAGCTCGGCGGCGCGTTCGATCACACCACTGGCTACATGAACACGCGTGCCTTCCGCGCTGCTGAGTTCCCCTTCGGGAACATGTTCTCGGACGCTCGCTCGCTGGCGCGGATGTATGCGGCCACGGTGAGCAAGGTCGACGGCGTGCGGCTGCTGAATCCGGCGACGGTCGAGAAGATGACCGTCGTCCACACCGACAAGACGAAGATGAACGGGCTGCCGCCAGGACTGGACGTTCCGGCCGACCGCTCCTTCTACATGTCGCTCGGGTTCTGGCGAGCGTGCCCTCCGATGCCCCTGGTCGGGCCCGGGTCGTTCGGCCATCCCGGCTCCGGCGGCTCAGTCGGCTTCGCCGACCCCGAGAGCGGTGTCGGCTTCGGCTACGTCATGAACCGCTGGTCATTCCGGGTCGGCGAACCGCGAGCGTCGAACCTGGCCGCGGCGGTCGTGGCCTGCCTCAAGTCTCGACGTTGAGGCACATCTTCAGGGGAGCTGGTGCCGGTGCTCTTCCTGCTCCAAGGCAGGCCTCCATGGCTCACGCTGGAGCTATCATGACGGGGCAGGCCACAGGGCCCGACGACCCATCGCGGGGAGCGGACCTGGCGCCTGAACGAGGATAGACCGTGGAAGTCCGACACCTCTCCGCACCCGCCTGGTCGGCGTTCAAATCCTGGCTGCTCAAATTGCCCGGAGTGCCCATCGCCCGCCGCCGGCTGCTGACGGGCGGCTGTCCGGCGGAGGAGCTGCCCGCGCTCGCGAAGGAACTCAAGCGCGTGCGGGCCGACTTCAAGAAGCGCCCCAACGAAGTCTCCGCCCCGGCGGACGAGAGACTCCGGAGGGACTACGCGGCGCTGGGTGTGCCCTGGTCCGCGTGGAGCGAGGTGGCGAGCGAGGTCCAGCGCGACCTGAAGCGCAAGCGGTACGCGCGCTGGACGGGGGCGGATGCGCTCGAGTTCCCCGAGGGGCCTTCCGCCCAGGACCTGGTGACCGTCTTGTTGTTCGGAGGCGTGGAGCAGGCGCGCCCCCATCTGCTGCGCCGCGCGTCGCTCGCCGCGGGCTCGCTCGAAGCGCTGTGGTGCCGGTGGCTCGCGGGTGAGCCGCTGGAACCCGAGACGCTGCGCTCGTTCGCGGGTGCGCCCGAGCAACTCGCCGAGCCCCTCTACACTCCAGGCATCGAGGAGGTGCTGCCGCTGTACTTCGTCGAGCCCGACCCGGCACGCGCCGAGCGGGCGCTGGAGGTCGCCTCGGCCCATATGGGCTCGTCCCGGTCACAACCGTTGGTGGACTTCCTGCGCTCCCTGCTCGGCCTGTGGCGTCAGGACACTTCGGTGGAGGAGGTGAGGGCGCGCTTCGATGCGAGTGTCGCGACAGTCTCACCCTCCGAGGTCGCCCAGCTGAGCGCGCCCGCCTATCTGTATGGCCGATACATCGAGGCACTCCCCCCACACGCGCTGCTGGAGCGGGTGGGCTCGCGGCTGGAGCGCATCGCCGTGCCTGCGCGGGTCGCCGATGTCCAGCCCGTGATGGAGGCCCTCGCCGCGCTCGAGGAGTTGACGGCCATGGGCCTGGGCCTGCGCGTGGAGCAGCGTCCTGGGGATGTCCTCCTCTCCGCACAGGAGCCGGAGACTGGGGGAGGGGACGAGTTCCTGTAGCGCTGGAGGCCGGCCGCGTTCCTGTCAGCTCCCCAGCGGCGGTCTCCTGACTCAATCGAAGCAGGCGGATTGATTCCGGCGGTGACGACGTGCCGGGGAATTTTCGTGCGCTTCGGGTTCCCATGAATCGCGGCTCGCGCATTAGCCGCCCGAAAAGAAATCCTTCGGAGGCAGTGCGCATGAGAGTTCGGAGTCTTGCAGCGGTCTTTTTCGTCGTGGTGTCCGCCTGTTCCGCCGGCACCGTAGACGAGCCCGGGAGCCAGGATGCGCTCGCCGGTGAGCACCAGTCACTCGAGCCGGGCGAGGTTTCGCTCTTCCTCGATTCGTCCCGTCCCACCATCGCGATGGACAGCGATACCGGTGCGGTGGAACTGGGGATGAAGTTCCGCGTTTCCGTTCCGGGCACCGTCCGCGGCGTGCGCTTCTTCAAGGGCGGGGCCCAGAATGCCGGTCCGCACCGCGTGAGCCTGTGGAGCCGGGCGGGCGCGAAGCTCGCGGAGGCGACCTCCACGAGCGAGACGACGACGGGTTGGCAGACGGTGCGCCTGGCTTCCCCCATCACCGTCATCGCGGGGACCACCTATGTCGTGTCGTACTACGCGTCCGCCGGCCGGTATGGCGCCACCGTGGGCGGCTTCACCACGGAGAAGTCACGCGGCCCCATCCGGGGACTCGCCTCGGGCGTGGACGGCGTCAACGGCGTCTATCGCTATGGCGGCGGCTTTCCGACACAGGGCTTCCAGAACACCGACTACGCCGTGGATGTGGTCTTCCTTCCGGACAGCACCGAGCCCACGCCGGATTCCCAGGCGCCGACCGCCCCCTCGGGACTCGTCGCGTCCGCGGCGTCCGCGAGCGCCATCAGCCTGAGCTGGAATGCCTCCACGGACAATGTCGGCGTCGCCGCCTATGACGTCTTCCGCGATGGCGTGAAGATTTCCTCCACGGCGAGCCGCACCTACTCGGACACGGGCCTCACGGCGGCCACGAGCTACAGCTACCTGGTGAAGGCACGCGATGCCGCGGGCAACCTCAGCGCCAACTCGAACGCCGCCACGGCGACGACCGGCTCCAACCCTCCGGCCGGTGGCTTTCCGAACGCGAGCAATACGGGCGTACCGGCGGGAACGCAGCTCACGCCCTACACCGGACCGTGCACCGTCACCGTGGCCAACACGCTCATCGACTCCAAGACGGTGAACTGCGACCTCACCATCCGCGCGGCGGGCGTCATCATCCGCAACTCGAAGATCAACGGGAACGTCGCCACCGACGAGAGCTCCACCGGCTTCTCCTTCACCATCACCGACTCCCACGTCGACGCGGGTGACCGCATCGTCACGGGGGTGGGCGCGGTGAATTTCACCGCCGTCCGCGTGCACGTGCAGGGCGGCAATCGCTCCATCCACTGCTGGCACGACTGCGAGATTCGCGACTCCTACGTCCATGGCCAGATGACGGACGAGACGGGGACCGCGCACGAGTCCGGCATCCGGATGGGCCGGAATGTCACGCTCCGGCACAACACCATCATCTGCGACGCGCCGGACGTGCCGCCCGACGCGGGCTGTTCGGCGGCGCTCACCGGCTATGGCGACTTCGCCCCGGTGGAGAACAACCTGGTGGAGAACAACTTCTTCCCCGGCACGACGGGCGGCTTCTGCGCCTATGGCGGGTCGTCCCAGGGCAAGCCGTACTCGGACGCGACGAACAACATCCGCTTCATCGGCAACGTCTTCGGTCGTGGGTCGAGCGGGCGCTGTGGCTGGTACGGGGCCATCACCAGCTTCGACACCTCGGAGCCGGGGAACGTCTGGTCCAACAACACCTGGGAGGACGGAACGGTCCTTCCTCCGTCGAACTAGCGAGCAGGCCTCCCGGAGGTCTCAATCGTGTCGCTCGATGGGGACCTCCACGCCCGTGGCCTCCCAGACGTTGCCCGCAGCGGAGAGCTGCGTCTGGGTGCTCGCGAGCACGGCGCAGTCGTAGAACGTCCGGGCACCGAAGACGTTGTTGCGCACCACCATGCCCTGAAGGCTCGTGCCGCCCGCATGTCCCAGGTTCACGATGCAGCTGCCGCGGTCGAGCCGGTTGCGTTCCACCCTCACGTCGCGCGTGGGCCCGACCTGCTGGTTCACGAAGATCGCCGCGCCGACGTCTTCCCCCGGGCCATGCACGTTGCTGTCGTAGATGCCGATGTCGCGCCCCTCGAAGACGCTGATGCCGTACTGGGCGCCCACCGGGTCCAGTGCGTGGATCCACGAGGACTCCACCCGCGCGCCGGACCGCAGGCTCATCCCCACCACCACTCCGTGCACGTCGAGCCTGCGCGCGGTGAAGCCTCCGCCCATCACCCCCCACTGGAGCGTCGAGGACTCCTCGGCGAACACCTCGATATCCTCCAGCAGGACGCCCGTCGCCCCTGAGACACTGATGATGCCGTCAATCTCGCGGGGCACCGGCGCGTGCACCACGCACCGTCGCACGGTGACGTTGTTCGCGCGGATGAGCAGTCGACCGTGGATGTCCCGGTCCTCGAGCACGGCCCCCGGTGTGTCCAGCACGACGTCTCCCTCATGCCGGACCAGGACAGCGCCCGCGGGGACCCCGGTGTTGTTCGGGCCGGGAAGGTCCGGGTTGGCCCGACAGGAGACGTTGGCCGGACAGGCCTTGCACGCGCCGTCCTCGCACCGGAAGCCATCCGCGCATTCGATGGGTTCGGAGCACAGGGGCTGCGTGAGCCCGAGGTCCTCGAGCGCGGAGAGCTGGCCGAAGCTCCGCGTTCCTTCGCTCCAGGAGCCCGCCAGCGGGGCAGGGAGGCCATCCCGGGTCATCCGGACCAGGGAGGCGGGGACACGGTGGCCCGGCGCCGACTCGGCGCGCATCTCGACCCGAGCGGGGACGGCGAGCGTCCGCGTGGAAGGCTCCAGGGCATAGGTCATCCCCACCGACCAGCCGCGCACCCCCAGCTCCCGGAGGGAGACTGTCTCCTCGCCAGCGAGCGCCCCCGGAGGAAGGGTCACCCGGAGGCGACCGTCGCGCGAGGTGACGGTGCCCCCTTCGCGCCCGATGACCCGCACGTCGGGCCGCCCGCGTGCATCGAAGAGGCCTTCGCCACACGCGCACGCGAGCAGGCCCAGGGCCGCGACGACGAGGAGGTCACGCATCAGAGTCGGAAGCCCAACCCGGTGACGGCTTCGAACGCGGGCCGAAAGACCACGCGGTCATTCAGCCTGAACGAGGCGAGCTGTGCCTCCGCCTCCGACACCCAGGAGACGCGGCCCCAGAGGGGCAGCGCATGGGAGAGCACCGCCCCGGCGCGTCCGCGGAACGCCGTCCCCTCCGACGTGCTCGTTACCGACTGACGGACCGCATCCGCACCCAGCCGGCCACCGGCTTCGAGCCTCCAGATAGGAAGCCGCCAGAGCCACGCGACATCCCCTCCCAGGCTCCGGAGCTCATAGGGCAGCCCGGCATCCTGGCCCCGGCCGTCCTGGTATCTCGCGCGGACCCGCAGCGTCTGGGCTGCCCCCATCGCGACGTCCCCTCCCAACAGCAGCGCGGGCGCGAGCCGCATGCCTCGAAGTGGTGGCGTGTTGAGCCCGACCGCGGCGAGGAGCTCCAGCTCCCGTCCGACGGCCTCGTCGCCCTTTACCCCGCGCTCGGCGAAAGGCCGCTGCGTCAGGGTGACTGTCGTGGCCGTCCGCTCCTCCCCGCGCATGAGCGCGAACGCGCCGGTCCTGACATCGTCCGCAGTCGTGCGAATCAGCCGGTAGCTTCCGGCACGCAGCGCGAGCTGCTGGGGCTTCACCGGGTCCTCGCGAAGCTCCAGCACCTCGCCGAGCCCCTCGTCGCGCACGACGAGCCAGCGCCTGTCGGGCTCCGTCCCCGGGGCGAAGACGAGACGCGCGTCCGCGTGGCGCAGCTCGGCGAGCACGAGCTCGCCCTTGCCTTTCAGGTCCAGGGCATACGTCGGACGCTGGGCGACGCCGGAGACCTCGGCTGTATGGGAGACGGTCTTCACATAGGCATAGCGATAGGCTTCCTGGAGCGTGATGCGACTGTCTCCATCGGCGTCCGCCGCGCCGCGAAGCCCGGCCGTCAGGTGGTGCGTGAAGAAGCTCCCGCGCAGCTCCGCGCTCTCGAGCGCGTTCTCCCCTGGGCCAGAGGACGCGATGATAGCGGTCCCATCCGGGGACTCGTCGCTCGTGACGTCGACCGCGAATCCGCCTGGAACGGCCTTCGCCCCCTTCGGGGTGATGAGCCCTCCGGACCTGCACGCATCGACGAAGGCCAGTCGCACGTGCGCACGCGAGGCCCCGAGCAGCTTCCTCAGCTCCGCGAAGGTGAGGCTCTCGCTTGCCAGCTCCAGGCCCTGCTCCGTGGCATGTCCGGACCAGTAGAGGAGCAGCAGGTTTCGCCGCGAGGAGCGGCGGGCCGCTTCGGCGATGCGCTGTTCGAGCGCGCGCACCTCCGCGAGGAGCCGCGCGCGAGTGGGTTGATGAAGTACGCGCACGTCCTCGTCGTGAAAGCCCCCGAGCTCCTTCAGCGTGTCCGCGAAGCGCGAGGCATCCGCCTCCGCGAAGCGCAGCCGCGCGTGGCCCGGGGCGCCCATGTTGCCGCCGACCACGATGGCGAAGCGTCGCTCGGGCAGCTGGGCCATCGCGGAAGACGCGAAGAAGAACATGAAGAGCAACGCAAGCCGGCTCATGGAGCGCCGCGCTCGAGCAACACCGTGGCGGTCCGAGCGCCGGGGATGTGAACCGCCGAGGGGTCGCGCACCGGGCTCCCCTGGAGGGCCTGCTCCACGACGGTCCAGCTCAGGGGCTCCCGCGAAATCACCGCCCAGATCCGCTCCGGTCCTTCCGTCTCATCGAGCACCGCGCTGCCGGGAATCAGCTGTGCCCCGTCCACCGCGAGCGGCGTCGTCCCTTCGGCGGGCACGAGGCGGGAGACGGAGCCCGTCGAGTCGACAGAGGCAATCCAGACAAAGGCCGCTGAGCCCGGCGCCACCTGGAAGCGGAGCGCCTCTCCCGGTCGCACCCGCTCCCCCTGGGTCGCGGCTCGCGGCGCTCCCTGTCCTCCGATGTAGACAGTGAGCTCCTCGCCCTTGGTCGCGTAGCGCGGGACCTCGGGGGAAGGGGAGTGGAGGAGGAACAGGGCGGCCGCGGCGAGGGCGGCTACCGGCAGCAGCGGCGCCCATCGCCTCAGCGGCGTGGACCTGTCCTGGGTCTTCGCCATCCAGCGAGGGTTCTCGCGGGCAAACGCGCGCGAAGCCTCCGCGGCGGACCGCTCCCAGGTCTGGCAATGGGCACACCCGGCGATGTGCCTGGCAGTGGCGGGGCTTGCGTTGAGCAGGTGCTCCTCGAGCGCGAGGTCGCTCGGGCACTGCGCCGTCCGTACCGCGTTCATTCGAAGACCCCTCGGCGGGCGTTCGCCAGGAAGAGCTGGATGCGCTTG
>NZ_JBLZWL010000065.1:0-81814 GCF_049194865.1 Corallococcus terminator
GCGCCGTGGAGACGCTGCGGGCCCGTCACCCGGGCAACGTGGAGCTGGCCTTCACCCTTGCCTCCTGGCAGTTGGAGGCAGGGCTGACGCGGCGGTCTCGCGAGACGCTCCAGTCGGTGGGTGGCCTCATCTCGGACTACCGCCAGCGGGCGCGGATGTTGTCGATGGAGGCGGACGGCCTGGAGCGCGAGGGACTGCTGTCGCGCGCCGTGGAGCGACGACAGACGGCGGCGCGGTTGGTGCCGAGCGCGGACGCGTACTTCGCGGTGGCGCGGTTGCAGGAGACGCTGCGTCGTTATGACGCCGCGGCGCGCTCGGTGCGCGAGGGCCTGGGGCTGTTGCCGCCCGACTCCCGCGAGTCCGCGCGGGCATGGGTGACGCGCCTGGAGTCCGCCGAGCGCACCCGGGTGGACGCCCGTCGCAAGGAGCTGATGGATGACCCGAGGGCGCAGGAGCTGGAGCACCTGTTGGGAGGCCCGAGAGAGCCGCCCGTGGAGCCCTAGCGCCCGCGAACGGCGGGTCAGGCGGGCATCGGTGCTTCCTGCTCCATCAGCAGCGGAGTGAGGGGAATCACCGACGGGAGGGGCTGCTGCAGTCCCTCGTGGATGAACGAGGCCACCAGCGGCCACTCCAGCGTGGCGAAGTCCTGGAAGCGCATCTCCAGGGCCTCCTCGTGAGAGCCCGCGCGGATGAGCAGGTGCTCCGTCAGGCTGAGCGTCTCGTCCACCGCCACGGGGAGCCCGTACATCTCGCCGAAGGGCGGTTCGGCCCCCAGCTCGCAGTCAGGGAAGTGGTTGGAGAACTCCCGCTCCGTCGCGAGCCTCGCCGTGCGACAGCCCAGGAGTTCTCTCACGCGCGCGAGGTCCACGGTGCCCGCCGCGGGCACGACGAAAATCCATGGCTGTCGGTCCGCCATGACGATGACGGACTTGGCCACGCGCCAACCCGAGACATGGAGTGTCTGGGCCAGCTCCTGTGCAGTGACAGCACGCGGGTGCCAGTAGCGCTCATAGAGGACACGGTTGTGTTGCAGGTAGTGCTGGATGGATGCGGGAATCACGGGGCGTCACCTCCTTGAGGGAAAGGTGCTCACCCCGACGGTTCCGACCACCACACCCCTCGCCCCTCGACATCAGGGCCATCCGCCAGGCGCCCGCCGCCCCGTCAATGGAGCAGGCGGGCGGGCTGCCGCGGCTCACTGCTGGAAGTCGTAGACGCTCCCCAGCTTGAGGATGCGGGTCAGTTCATCCAGCGCGGTCATCGTCTCGCGCGCGAGGTTCGGGTCCTGCAAGTCACGAGGGCGCAGCACCTCGCGGTAGTGACGGCGCACCCACGCGGCCAGGGACTCGTGCAGGGCGGGCGTGTAGAAGACGTCGGCGTCGATGGCCCGGCGCTCGGTGTCCGTGAGCCACACGCGCTGGCGCAGGCACGCGGGGCCTCCGCCGTTGTTCATGGACTGGCGTACGTCCAGGTAGTGCACGGCCTTCACCGGCGTGTCCTCGGCGAGGATGCGCTCCAGGAAGCCGCGCGCGGCGGGCGTCTCGCGGCTCTCCACCGGGGCGACAATCGCCATCGTCCCATCCGGCAGCGTCAGCACCTGCGAGTTGAACGGGTACGCCTTCACCGCGTCCTTGGGCGGAAGCTCCGCGCTGCTGGCCACCACCGCGCGGAAGTCCGGCCCCAGCTTCTCGCGCAGCACCTGGAGCAGGCCTGGGTAATCCACGAAGGCCAGCTCGTGCAGCATGAGGAAGCGCTCGTTGCCCACCGCGAGCACGTCCGTGTGGAAGGCGCCCGCGTCGATGCCCTCCGGGTGTTGCTGCGGGAAGAGCACGCAGCGCGCGTCCAGTTGGTGCAGCCGCGCCAGGGCCTGGCTCGACTCCAGCGTCTGTCGGGCGGGGAAGCGCTTGGGGCCGGGGACGTCCTGCCACGCGCTGCGACCCCAGGCGAGCAGGTGCACGCCCGGGTGGCCCGGGGTGGCCAGCCGTGTGTGGTTGGCCGCGCCCTCGTCCGCGAAGTGGCTGCCGGGCGGCAGCGGCGCGTGCACCGCGAAGTGCTTCTCGTTGGAGAAGATGGAGCGCAGCACGGAGTGCGTCGTGTCCGCCTCCAGCGCGCGGTGGAACATCTGCGACAGGTTCGCGGGCGTCAGGTGCACGCGGCCGTCGGCCGTGTCCGTGCTGGGGGCCACGGTGGCGGCGTTGGCCGTCCACATGGAGGAGGCGCTGGAGGTGAGGCGCAGCAGGTGCTCGCCCTCGCGGGCGGCGCGGGTGATGACCTCCTCGTCCGTGCCGGTGAAGCCCAGGGCCCGCAGGGCGCGCAGCGAGGGGCGCGGCTGGGGAGGCAGCACCGCCTGCCCGACGCCCAGGCTGGAGACGAAGCGCATCTTCTCCAGGCCCTGGAGCGCGGCCTCACGGGGATGGCTCGGCTCTCCGACATGGCTCTGCGACGCCAGGTTACCGGGCGACAGGCCAGCGTAGTTGTGAGTAGGACCGACGAGCCCGTCGAAGTTGTATTCGCGCATGGGGTATGGAGCGACTGTGGAGCATCCCCCCTTAGCAAAGCGCCTGAAACGTTTCCTCCGGTACCTGCTCATCCGGAGCGTCCTGTTGTGCCTTCAACCCCTCCCGCTGGGTTGGGCGCGGGCCCTGGGCTTCCGCCTGGGCGGACTTGCCTACACGCTGGCCGGTGGGGAGCGCCGCAAGGCCTTGAAGTCCCTGGCCGTGGCCTTCCCGGAGAAGTCCGACGCGGAGCGGCAGGCCCTGGGCCTCGCCTCCTTCCGGCACCTGGGCGCCGCGGCGCTGGAGGTGGCCTGCACGGGCGCCCTGGACAGGGGGCTGGAGCAGCTGGTGGCCTGGCCCGCCGAGGACCGGGCCGTGCTGGACGCGGCCCTGGCGCGGGGCAAGGGCGTGGTCTTCATCTCCGGCCACGTGGGCAACTGGGAGCTGCTGGCCCGCCGTGTGTCGCGAGCGGGCTACCCTTGCCAGAGCATCGCGAAGGAGACCACGGACCCCCGGCTCACCGTGCTGGTGGAGCGCTTCCGGGCGCGGGGTGGGGTGCGCAGCATCTGGCGCGGCCAGGAGGGCGCGGCGCGGGCCATGCTGCGCGCGCTGCGCGCCGGGGAGATTCTCGGCCTGCTCATCGACCAGGACACCAAGGTGCAGTCGCTCTTCGTGCCCTTCTTCGGGGAGCTGGCGGCCACGCCTCGCGCGGCGGCGGACCTGGCGGTGCGCACGCGCGCGGCGGTGGTGACGGGCTTCTGTCACCGCGTGGAGGGTGGGGGCTACCGGCTGTCGATGGAGGAGGTGCCCGTGCCCGCTAGCGGGGACCGCGAAGTGGCGGCGCTGGAGCTCACCCAGGCCCTGTCCGCGCGAATCGAGGCGGCCATCCGGCGCACCCCCGAGCAGTGGGTGTGGATGCACCAGCGCTGGAAGACGCGCCCTCCCGTGGCCACCGAACCCGTGCTTGTCGAGGCGGCGCACGCCACCGCCCGGTGATAGAAGGCACCCGTGCCGAGCCCGTCCGTCCGACTCCTCGCCGCCTGCCTGCTCGTCGCGGCGTGCTCCCCGCGCCGCCAGGCGGAGGGGCCCCCTCAGCAGCCCCCGCCCCAGGTGGTGCTCCATGGCGCGCGCCTGATGTCCTACGAGGGCGAGCGCCTCACGCTGTCGGGCGAGGCCGAGCAGCTCACCTACCAGCGCGCGGGGGGCGACGTGCAGGCCACGAACGCCACGCTGCGCATGCCTCCGGGCACCACGGAGGAGGGCATGTCGGTCGGCACCGCCGCGGGCATGGACATCAGCGCTCCGAATATGGAGGGCAGCCTCGCGTCCAAGCAGCTGGTGGCTTCGGGGGGCGTGGTGGTCCGCACGGGCGAGGGGATGGTGGTGAACACGCCCCGGTTGACCTACGACGCCGTCCAGAAGGGCGCGCATGGCAACGAGGGCGTGCAGGTGCGAGGGCCGGCGTACCGACTGCGGGCGGACCGTTTCTCACTGTCCTTCCCGGATGAGACATTCAACTTCGAAGGCTCGGTGGAGACCGTGCTGGGAGCGGCTGAGCGTGATTGAGTTCCTCGTGATGGCGTTCTTCGTGGCGCAGCCCATGCCCGCCGTCGCGGCCACGCCCGGGGATGGCGGGACGACGCCTCCCGTCAGCGCGGACGCGGGCACCTCGGCGGCCAGCCCAAGCCAGGGCGCGCTGGGGCCGGTGGACCTCAAGGAGCCGGTGCAAATCAACGCCGACCTCATCGAGGGCGGCAAGTCGCAGGCGACGCTCACCGGCAACGTGAAGGTGAAGCACCGCACCCTGGATTTGAAGTGCGACCGGATGATTGCCTACTTCGCCTCGACGCGGGTGGTGACGCGGGTGGTGTGCACCGGCGGAGTGCACGCGGTGGACGGAGACCGCATGGCCCGGGGCGAGCGCGCCGAGTACGACGTGGCCAGCGGAGTCCTCGTCGTCACGGGCACGCCCGAGGCGCGCCAGGGGACGACGTACATGCGTGGGACGAAGGTGCGCCTCACGTTGGGCAGCGAGCGACTCGACGTGGAGAACGCCGTCATCATCTTCGAGTCCCCGCCGTCGGCCCCCGCTCCAGGCAAGCGGAAGGGCACGGCCGCGCCCGCTCGCCCGACGCCCGCGCGGCCCCAGGAGGCTGCTCCACGATGAGCGACGGGAAGCTGCACGCCGATGGCCTGAAGAAGGCCTACCGCGGTCGCCAGGTCGTCAACGGCGTCTCCTTCACCGTGGCCCCGGGCGAAGTGGTGGGCCTGCTGGGCCCCAACGGCGCCGGCAAGACGACGAGCTTCAACATGGTGGTGGGCCTGGTGACGCCCGACGCGGGCCGCGTGCGCATCGGTGACGAGGACCTCACGCACCTGCCCATGCACCGCCGCGCTCGCCGGGGCGTGGGCTACCTGCCCCAGGAAGCCTCCGTCTTCCGCAAGCTCACCGTGCGCGACAACTTCCTGTCCGTGCTGGAGCTCCAGAAGGGCATGGACAAGCGCGCCCGCGAGACGCGCGCCACCGCCATCCTGGAGGAGTTCGGCCTCACCCACGTCGCCGAGTCCCTGGGCGGCACCCTCTCCGGGGGCGAGCGCCGCCGCGCGGAGATTGCCCGGAGCCTCTTGCCCGAGCCGCGCTTCATCCTCTTCGACGAGCCCTTCGCCGGCGTGGACCCCATCAACGTCGGCGACTTGCAGCGGCAGATCTTCCTGCTCCGAGAGCGCGGACTGGGCGTCCTCATCACCGACCACAACGTCCAGGACACCCTGGGTATCTGCGATCGTGCCTACATCATCACACAGGGGCAGATTCTCGAAGAGGGCACGCCCTCCGAGATTGCCGCCTCTCCCCGGGCCCGAGCCGTCTACCTGGGAGAGCGGTTTCGTCTCCAGCAGCCCTTGTGAGGACGACTGGCCTTCGGCCAACCGAATGCATAGACTGCGTTGGCCTCGCTTTTGCGTCGACAGGTCAACACGGCCGAGTCACGCTCAGTGCGTGTAAGTTGTTGGATTCCTTGTGGAATTTTGAATATGCAAGCAAGGGACCACGATTGCACCACTAGACGCCGTCAGGGGGCCTTGTTACGTTGGCACGGTCTTTGATTGGTCCCGTGTTGTGTAGGGGCTGAATCACTCGGGGAGACCCTGTCTCATGGCGATGGAACTCAAACAAAGCCTGAAGCTTGCGCAGCAGCTGGTGATGACGCCCCAGCTGCAGCAGGCCATCAAGCTGCTTCAGCTCTCCCGCATGGAGCTGCTGGAGCAGGTCCGCGAGGAGATGGATCAGAATCCACTCCTGGAGCAGCCGGACGAGCAGGCACCGGGCGACGTGGGGGACAAGGAGCCCGGGGAAGCGTCGCTGGAGGCGGACAACGTCGAGATGCCCCGCGACGGGGACATGCCGGCGGCCACGAGCGACACGGCCACGGAGTTCAAGGCGGACGGCGACGGCCCCCCGGAAATCGACTGGGAGGCGTACCTCAACAGCTACCAGTTCAACGAGCAGACCACCGCCTCCAACAAGGGGAACGTGGCCACGGACGACCTTCCGTCGTTCGAGGCCAACCTCGTCAAGAAGGAGGACCTGGTCGACCACCTCCAGGAGCAGCTCGGCACGCTGCGCCTGAACGACGCCGAGCGCCGCGTCGCCATGCTCATCCTCGGCAACCTGGATGACGACGGCTATCTGAAGCTGCCGGACGTGGAGGGCGACCCGCTCATCCGCCTGTGCAACGAGGCGGACGTGCCCATGCACGTGGCCGAGCGCACCCTGCGGCGCATCCAGATGCTGGAGCCCCGGGGCTGCGGCGCGCGCGACCTGCAGGAGTGCCTGCTCATCCAGTTGCAGGGGATGAAGGAGCCGCAGGCGCCTCTCTTGGGCCTCATCATCAAGCGGCACATGAAGTACCTGGAGAGCAAGAACCTGCCCGCCATCGCCAAGGACCTGAAGGTCACCTTGGAAGAGGTGGTGGAGGCGGTGAAGCTGCTCCCCAAGCTGGACCCGAAGCCGGGCCGCAACTTCAGCGGCGACGACGCGCAGTACATCACCGCCGACGTGTTCGTCTACAAGATGGGCGAAGAGTACACGGTGGTGCTCAACGACGACGGCCTGTCCAAGCTGCGCATCTCCGGCACCTACCGGAACGCGCTGAAGACGGGCGCGGTGGGCCCCGGCCAGACGAAGGACTTCATCCAGGACAAGCTGCGCAGCGCGGTGTGGCTCATCCGCTCCATCCACCAGCGGCAGCGGACCATCTACAAAGTCACCGAGAGCATCGTGAAGTTCCAGAAGGACTTCCTGGACAAGGGCATCGCCCACTTGAAGCCGCTCATCCTCCGGGACGTGGCCGAGGACATCGGCATGCACGAGTCCACGGTGAGCCGCGTGACGACGAGCAAGTACGTGCACACGCCGCAGGGCATCTTCGAGCTGAAGTACTTCTTCAACTCGTCCATCTCCCGCGTGTCCGGCGAGGACACCGCGAGCGAAGCGGTGAAGCACCACATCAAGCAGCTCGTGTCGCAGGAAGACGCGCGCAATCCGTACTCGGACCAGAAGATCGTGGAGCTCTTGCGCTCGCAGGGCACCGAAATCGCGCGCCGCACGGTGGCCAAGTACCGCGAGGTGCTGGGCATCCTCCCGAGCAGCAAGCGCAAGCGGTACTACTGAGTCCGTGACAAGTGGCTCTTCCCCTCGGGCTTCCGGGGGATGAGATTCGGGGGCGCCATGAGCGCCCCTTTTTCATTTCCGTCGGATGCCGACGCCCCTCGCCGGGCGCTCGTGCCCCTCGTCGTTCCGCCTGTCGTCCTGGAGGGGCGCACGGTGCGCCTGGAGCCGCTGGGGCTCGAGCACGCCCCGGCGCTGGCCGCGCTGTGCGAGGACGACATCTTCATGAACTTCTCGGTGGTGCTGCGCTCGCTGGAGGACGTGGAGCGCTTCATCACCCGGGCGCTCGGAGCGACGGAGCGGGGAACGGAGCGGCCCTTCGTCATCGTGGAGCGCGAGACGGGGGCTGTCGTGGGCACCACCAGCTACCTGGACATCCAAAGAGAGCACCGGACGCTGGAGATTGGCTGGACGTGGCTGGGCCGTCGGGTGTGGCGCACGCGCGTGAATACCGAGGCCAAATATCTGTTGTTGAGCCACGCCTTCGACACGCTCGGCGTCATGCGCGTGCAGCTCAAGACGGACCGGCGCAACGCGCGCTCTCGCGCGGCGATTGAGCGGATGGGCGCGAAGCTCGAGGGCATCCTCCGCAACCACGTGCTGGTGCGCGGCGGGGTGGTGCGCGACAGCGTGTACTACGGCGTCATCGACACGGAGTGGCCGGAAGTGAAAGCTCGGCTGGAGGGCCTCCTCCAGCAAGCGGGCTAGCGGACAGGCGGACGTGCGCGGGGGTGGGAAAGGTGACGCCCCGGCGCCGTTCTGCTCCCAGTCCCCAGGGGTGGTGGGTATAGGGTGCGACCCGCATGCACTCTTCCTCTCGTTTCCCTGGTGGCGCGGTATCGGGAGTCCTGGTCGCGCTCGGGTTGCTGTCGGGCTGTGGTGATTCCATCACCACGGAGACCGTGGACCTCGCGGCGCTCGCGGACCGCACGCTCACGTACTCACACGCGGACATCGACCTGTTCGAAGTGGAGCAGGCCCCGGGCTCCCACCGCGTCACGGTGACGTTCTCCCAGGCGGGCGGAGACCGCTGCACCCGGCTGAACGATGGCGCCACCGCGACGTTCAACGGCCAGGCCATGCAGCTGGAGCAGGGCGGCGTCGATTCCACGGCGAGCCGCGACGTGTGCCTGCCCACGCGGGCCTTCTTCGACTTCGACCCCGATACCTGGGCGGCGCTGCCTGTCACGGATGCGCGCGTCGTCTTCCAGGACGCGAGCCACACCGTCACCCTCACGATGAAGGAGGGGCAGGCGAAGCGCGCCTTCACCGGGACGGCGACGCGACTGCTGCGGGGGCAGACGTACTCGTTCCAGTGGTCTCCGACGACCGAGTCGCTCGCCGCCGCCGGCGCCACGCTCCTGCCCGAGGGTGGCGCCGTCACCGCGGGGATGACCGTCACGCGCGAGGGCGGGAAAATCACCTTCACTGTTCCCTCGCAGCTGGGCGCGGCCACGCATCTGCTGACCCTGAGCGGCACCGTGCAGGGCGAGGTGACGGAGTGCGTGGGCGTGGCTGCCTGCCGGGGCTCCTACTTCCATTCGCAGGAGCAGGTGGTGGCGGTGCAGTGAGAGGGCTGCTCGCCTGAGCCCGTGTCTCGCGGCACCCAGCGCATGGCGCGGCGCGTGATTCCGACGCGTGATTCCGAGGGGTTGAAGAGTCTGGTGCCCCGCATGGATGCGGGCCAGCGACGCCGGGTTGTCAGCCCCCGGACGCGTGGTGCGCTCGGGAAGAGGCAACGTGGGGGGACGGGTTGCTTTCCCGAGGTCAGAAGTTTCTGATCTGTCACGCAGCTCCCCTCACCCTAGGAGGCAGCCACGCATGCAGTTCAACATCACCTTCCGTCAGTTCGGGGCGTCGGATTCCCTCAAAGAATACGCACGCGAGAAGGTCGAGCGGGTGAACAAGCTGTTGGACAGAGCAGGAGAGGCACACGTCGTCCTGTACCTGGAGCGTTACGTCCACCACGCGGACATCACCATCCAATCCGGCGCCTGGGTGCTGCGCGGGCGGGCGGAGAGCGATGACATGTACGCGTCCATCGACCTGGCGATGGACAAAATCGAGCGCCAGCTGCGCCGCTACCGGGACAAGCTGAAGACGCATCACGGTCGCGATCGCGTCCACCACCGTCAGGACCTGGTGAACAACCTGAGGGTGCGTCACGCCGTCTTCGAGGTGCCGGACGCGGAGGAGCTGGCCGCCATCGCCGCGAAGTCCACGGCGGAGCCGTCCACGACGACGACGGCCGCGGACCCCGTCGACACGGCAGCCAGCGCGGCGACGCGCGTGGTGCGCGCCACCCAGCTCACCGTCAAGCAGCTCTCGGTGGACGAGGCGGTGATGCAGATGAACCTGATGAACAACGACTTCTACGTCTTCCACAACGTGGAGTCGGACGCGCTGGGCATCATCTACCGGCGCAAGGATGGCCAGTACGGCCTCATCGAGCCCCACGAGCCGCCGGCCCTGGCCGTCGCCGCGGGGACCTGAGCCCGACGGAGTCAGTCCGGTAAGGAAGAGCCGCGCTCCGCCACCCCCCTCGAGGAGGCGGAGCGCGAACACCCCCGTCCGGTGTGTGACGGGGGCGTTGCCGTTCCTTCATGGATGCCGCATCCGGCGCCCGTGGTCGGCCACGTGCACCAGTGTCCCCCCAGCCACCCGGAATGGCGGCTGGCGCATCCGTCGCCAAGAACGACGGTGCTCGAAGCGCATATCGGCGCGAAAAAAGACGGCGCGCTCCACCCCTCCCTCGGGGGATGGAGCATGGCCGGGACGCCTGGTGGCGACGAGCGCCCGTCAGTCCGTCATTGGACCTTCTTGCACGAGGTGAAGGCCTGCTCGTTGCGCGCGTCACCCGCCATGCTCGCGACGGTCATCGCGGTCGTGACGAGGGGTGCCCGCGTGTTGACGAGCGCCAGCGTCATCAGCGCGGCCCGCTCTCCCAGGGGGCGCTGGTGGAGCGTCGCGGGGAAGGCCAGGGTGAGGTCCTTCTCCACCGTGCCGCCGCACTCACGGATGCCCGCCAGGGTGTCTCCCACGCGCTTCAGCACGTAGGCGCAGGGACCCACCCGTCCGTGCAGGTACGTGCCGTCCTCGGTGAGGTCCACCGCCAGCCCGCCGAAGGTGCCCCAGACGCGGGTGTCGTCCCCCTCCGCCAGCTCCAGCCGCGCCGCCTTGTTGCCCACGGCACCGGTCAGCCGCTGGTAGTCCCACTGGAGCGAAACGGCGTCCCTGCGGTAGCGGCCGTGCATGGCGTTGTCGGCGATGCTCAGGGTGGAGCTGGGGCCGGTGATGGAGTCGCCTTGCAGGAGCAGGGACTCCTCGGCGGCGTCTCCCAGGGCCACGCCCCTTGGAGACGCGGTGGTGGCGCAGCCGGTGGCCCACACCGAAATCACGACGAGGCTCGAGCACAGCGTTCGCTTCATGGCGGTCGCTCCCTTCCTGCTTTGATTCGAGGATTCACGGCGGGAAACGGCGGCCCTGAGGGCGCATATCGCCCCCTGGGACGACCGGGGAGGGTGGCCTGGGGGTGACCCAAGGCCCCCAGGCCCTGATGCGCAGTGAGCGGCCGTGAGGCCAGGATGGCAGGCGACCCTTGCGCGAATCGAGGGTGAGGAGTAATTGCCGCCATCTCAGGAGCGCCAGCGCGGGAGCGTCAGTGAGAATCGCCGAGTTCCTCAGCCCCCAAGCCGTCATCGCGGACATGCAGTCGCGGACGAAGCCGGAAGTGTTGCGCGAGTTGAGCGCCACGTTGGTGCGGGCCCACCCCCTGCTGACGGAAGACCGGCTGGTGGAGGTGCTGCGCGAGCGCGAGAAGCTGGGCAGCACTGGCATCGGCGAGGGCGTGGCCATTCCCCACGGCAAGCTGCAGGGCATGTCGCAGCTCCAGGCGGCCTTCGGCGTGTCCCGGACGGGCGTGGACTTCGAGGCCATCGACGGCAAGCCCACCAACCTGTTCTTCGCGCTGGTGGCCCCGGAGAACAGCGCGGGCGTGCACCTCAAGGCGCTGGCTCGCATCTCCCGCCTCTTCAAGAACCCCCGCTTCCGGGCCTCCATCCTGGAGGCGACGACAGCCGAAGCCATCCACAAGCTCATCATCGAGGAAGACGCACGGCCCTGAAGGCCGTCCCGAGGGGGGACCCCATGGACGTGGTGTTGCGGCCCATCAACGACCGGTTCTTCCATGAGCAGGTGCTCCCGTTCCTCTCGCGCGCCATGGGTGACGCGACGGGGGCCCTGGAGTCGCTGCTGGAGACGCTGGGAGACGGGCAGGCGCGGATGCTCTGCGAGCGGATGCTGGCCACTGCGGTGCCCGGGGGCCTGGGCTCGGTGGACGCGGACCCCTGGTCGGACCTGGTGGACCGGCTCGCCTTCCTCCCCTGGAAGGAAGGCCCCGCGGGCTGGGAGGTGGGCGCGCAGCACGCCGGCTACGCGGACGCCTGGGACGAGGCGCTGCACCTGGCGCTGATGCTGGAGGAGTCCAACTACCCGTACTGGGACTCGAAGGGCGCCCGCGAGGTGCGCGACGGCTTCCGCTTCAGGCCCCTGGCGGACATGGGGCTGGCCTCGCTGCTGGCGGGGCACTGGGACCCCTTCCCGGAGTTCCCCCCGGACCGCGTCTTCGTCACCCAGGGCCGGGGCGAGTACTTCCCCACCGAGCGCTTCGCCTTCGCCGACTGGGCCTGGCGTCCGGCCCGCGCGGTGGCGCACTGGCAGGTGAACCTGCCGCGCAAGCTGGAGCGGCTCATCGCCCGCGAGCAGGAGCGCATGAAGCTGCCGTCGCTGCCGGAGAAGGACGAGGTGCTCGGCTACTGGCTGGGCAAGCTGGCTCAGCCTCCTCCGCTGACGGTGGCCTTCTCCGGGCTGGGGCCGCGCGCGGCGAGCTGGATTCGGGAGCTGGGCGCGCTCACCACGCACATCCGCCAGGCGGCGCTGGCCAAGCAGGGCCTGGCCGCCCTCGTCACCAAGGGCAGCACCGTCCGCATCTAGGGCTTGGGCGGCGCCGGAGCCGGGCTGTCGAGGAGGAGGGTGACGGGCCCGTCGTTGACGAGCGCCACCTTCATGTCCGCCGCGAAGATGCCGGTGCCCACGGTGAGGCCGCGCTGGCGGAGGCCCTCGCAGGCGCGCTCGTACAGGGCCTTGGCGACGGCGGGCTCCATGGCGTCGATGAAGCTGGGGCGCCGGCCCTTGCGCGCGTCTCCGTAGAGGGTGAACTGGCTGACGACGATGAGCTGTCGGGAGGTGTCCTCCAGGGAGAGGTTCATCTTGCCGGCGGCGTCCTCGAAGATTCGCAAGGTGGCGAGTTTCTCCACCATCCACGCCACGTCCGCTTCCGTATCGCCCTTGCCGACGCCGAGCAGCACCAGCAGGCCGGGGCCCATCTCACTCACCCGTTGCCCGTCCACCGTCACCGATGCCTCCAGCACCCGCTGCACCACCGCTCTCATCGAAGTTTCCTCCACGGCTGTCAGGGGCACCCCTCATGATGCGCCCGGCTGTTATCGGCATCTTGGGCGTTGAGAGGACCGCAGTGAAAAGAAGTCCACATGTGAGGGTCGCCAATTTCCACTTGGCGGTAGAGCGAGCGCCCAACCGTGGACTCCCGCACCCCCGCGCCCTTGCCGTGCTTTCGCGCCCTTCCCCATAATGGCCGCCGACTTCCCCGGAGCGTGCGTGCAGGTTCTTCGAGCCAGACACCTCTTGGCCGCGACGGCCATCGTTTCCCTGCTGCTTCCATACGGTGCCCTCGCGGCGCCGCCCACCTCCGCCGAGAAGCGCGCGGACCGCGAAGCCCTGCGGGCCGCGTTGCTCGAAGTGTTGCAACGCGCGCCGCTCAAGGTGAGCCGCGTGGGCGTCCACATGCAGAGCCTGGACGACGGCGCGGTGGTGTTCACCCACAACGCGGACGAGCTGCTCAACCCGGCGTCGAACGTGAAGCTCGTCACGTCCGCGGCGGCGCTGGCGACGCTCGGGCCGGAGTTCCGCTACGACACGGAGTTCCTCGTCGAGCCGGAGATGCCGACGGACGGCAAGGTGAAGACGCTCTACGTGCGCGGCAAGGGCGACCCGTCCATGACGACCGAGCGCCTGTGGGGCGTGGTGTCGGAGCTGTGGCACTCGGGCCTGCGCGAGGTGGGGGACATCGTCGTGGACGACTCCTGGTTCGACTCCGAGCGCACGCCGCCCGGGTATGACCAGGAGGACTCGGACCGGGCGTACATGGCGCCCACTGGCGCGCTGAGCCTCAACTGGAACGCGGTGGCCATCTTCCTGCGGCCCGGCGCCAGCCCCGGCGCCAAGGGCACCGTGGAGATGGAGCCCCCGAGCGACTACTTCATCGTGGACAACCAGCTGTCCACCGGCGCGAAGCGCGCGCGGCGCGTCTCCGTGACGTCGGACCCGGCGGGCCCGCAGCAGAAAATCGTGGTGCGCGGGCAGGTGCCACCCGAGCGCGGCGGGGCCGTCAGCGTCTGGAAGAAGATCGACAGCCCCCCCATGTACTTCGGCCAGACGCTCAAGCAGCTCTTGAACACGCGCGGCATGAAGGTGAAGGGCCGGGTGAAGACGGGCCTGACGCCGTCCAAGGCGCGCATGGTGCACGTGGCCCAGTCGGACACGTTCGACGTGGTGCTCAAGCGCCTCAACAAGCTCTCCAGCAACTTCGTCGCCGAGCAGCTCCTCAAGACGATGGGCGCGGAGGGGCGTGGCCAGCCGGGCTCCTTCACCAAGGGCGTGGAAGTCGTCGAGCAGTTCCTGGAGCGCGACGTGGGCATCTCCCGCGGCACGTACGTGATGAAGAACGGCAGCGGCCTGAACGACGCGAACCGCTTCTCCGCCGCGCAGCTCAACAAGCTGCTGCGTTACATGTACACGCGCTTCCCCTTCGCGCCGGAGTACCTGTCCTCGGTGCCCATCGCCGGCAAGGACGGCACGCTGAAGTACCGCTTCGAGGGCAGCGACGCGGTGGGCAAGCTGCGCGCGAAGACGGGCACGCTGGAGGGCGTCTCCGCGCTGAGCGGCTACGTGACGAGCGCGGGCGGTGAGCGCTTCTCCTTCTCCATGATGGTGAACGACTTCGCCGGCCGTGCCGGGCCCATCGTCGCGGGCCTGGATGCGCTGGGCGCGGCGGTGGCCGCCACGGGCTCCAGCCTGGGGCCCTCCAGCGCGGTGGCCTCGCTCGCGGACGGGGGCAAGCCGTCGGGCGCCATCGACGACGTGGCGGCCCGCATCAAGACGTACCTGGACCTGGGCCGGCAGAGAGACCAGCGCAACCTGGGCTTCCTGCGCACGGCGTGGCGCAGCGAGAGAGACCCGGCGGTGCGCGCGGTGCTGGCGGAGAGCCTCTACCAGTCCAACCCGCATGACTACCTGGGCGCGCGCACGCTGTTGGACAGCTACTCGGCGGGTAATGACGTGTACGGCCGGCTGAGGGAAGTGGCGCGGATGTTGTCCGTGGAGGTGCCCGGCGTCACCAGCATGGTGGAGCTGGCGGCGGGCGGAAACACGGAGGCGCTGGCCCGGGTGCTGGAGCTGGCGGGCGCCACGGGGGTGGATGCCCAGGCGCAGACGGAGATGTCCGTGGCGCTGGGAGAGGTGGCCCGGACGGCGCCGGAGGAGCTCGTGGTGGCGCTGCGCGCGGCTTCTCCCTCGGACCGCGAGTCGTCCTCGACGCTGCTGGCCCGCGCGCTGGTGCAGGCGGGGCAGGCGGACCACCCCTTCTGGAAGTCGCTGCGCAGGCTGCAGGGCGCGGCGGACCCGCAGGTGGCGACTTTCGCCAAGGGGCTGGACTCCACGCTGTCGCAGAAGGTCGCGGAGGCGAAGGCGCCTCGTCCGGCCGAGGGCGGAGCGCCGGTGCAGGTGGTGGCTCCGGCCGGGGGCTCCTCGTCTCCCGTGCCCCCGCGCTCCACGGGCAGCAGCGCCCCCGATGCGTCGCGCACCGCGGAGACGCGTCCGGGCGGGTAGTACCGCGTGGGCGGGTGCCACCTCTCAGGTGGTGCCCTCCCGCACCTTTCCACCGATGCCTCCTCGCTCGTGGGGCCGCCATCCGGGCGGGCATGGCGCCTGGGGCCCGGGCTCCGCCTTCTGGAAATGTCAGGCCGCACTGCTATACGTCGGAGGCAACCTGCCAGGGCTGATGCCCGGCGGGTCAGTTTCCTCTCCGTGGTGGAGGGGAACTCGGCGGAAAGACAGAGGGAGCAGTCATGGCAGGCGGCGTGAACAAGGTCATCCTCATCGGCAACCTGGGTGCGGACCCCGAAGTGCGGTTCACCCCGGGTGGTCAGGCGGTCGCGAACTTCCGCATCGCCACCAGCGAGAGCTGGCTGGACAAGAGCGGCCAGAAGCAGGAGCGGACCGAGTGGCACCGCATCGTCGTCTGGGGAAAGCTCGCGGAGCTCTGCGGCGAGTACCTCAAGAAGGGACGGCAGTGCTACGTCGAGGGCCGCCTGCAGACGCGCGAGTGGATGGATAAGGAGAACCGGAAGAACTACACCACGGAAGTCGTGGCCAACGCGGTGACGTTCCTGGGCGGTCGTGACGCCGGGGACGGCGCGAGCGGCGGTGGTGGTGGTGGACGCCGGCAGTCCGGTGGTGGCGGGCAGTCGCGCGGCATGGACAACAACGACTACGGCCAGCCGCCTCCCATGGATGACGGCATGGGCGGTCCCCCCTCCGGCGGTGGCGGCAACAACGAGGACGACATCCCGTTCTGAGCGCCCGCGCTTCGCGGCACTCCAGAAACGAACCGGCCGCTCCCCGGAAGTCTCGGGGGCGGCCGGTGTGCTTTCAGGGCTGTGACGCCGGAGGCGGGCGTCCCGGGACTACGAGCCCGAGGGACCGAAGGCGGCGCCCGCGGTGTAGAGCGCGTAGATGACGCTCCAGCTCATCGCCGTCAGGAGCAGGAAGAGGAGGATGGAGACCGGCTCGAAGCGGCGCATGGCGCGCTCGCTGCCCAGGAGGCCCCAGCCCATGGCGAAGCCCTGGAGGCCGTTGGCCAGGTGGTACGCGGTGCCCATCGTGCCCAGCAGGTAGACGATGAGCGTGGGGCCGTGGAAGTGCATCTCCCGGGCGATGTCGGAGAAGGCCTCCGGGTGTCCCGCCACCAGGCGCGGCTGCAGGAAGGCCAGCCAGATGTGGGCGCCGAGGAAGGCGAGCACACCCAGGGCGCTCACGCGCTGGAGGATGAACTTGAAGTTGCCGTAGTTGTTGTAGCGGTTGTTGTTCGGCCGGAAGCTGAAGAGCCGGACGAGGCCCCAGCCGGTGTGGAACAGCAGCGGCAGCATGACGATGATGAACGTCAGGGCCTGGGAGTAGGGGTTGGCGTACGTGGTGACGGACTTCTCCCACGCGGCCGCGCCGTTGAACGCGGAGAGGTTGTCCCAGAGGTGGTTGACGACCCAGAACGTCAGGGGCACCACCGCGAGGAACGAGCCCAGGCGGGACTTGAGGAGCGGAGTCTTCGTTGAAACGGCGTCGGCTGTGGTGGCCTGGGTGCTCATCGGGTCTCCAGCGATGGCGCGCGGGCAAGTGGCCGCGCCCCAAGTCAAAGTCGGGTGACTGTCGGAGGGCGGTTTATAGCCGTTCCGGCCAGGACGCTGGATTTCTTCCGCATCCCCGCATGGCAGCCGTCGCGCACGGAGGCATAAGCCTGGACTTATGCGTCACCCTGGGTGGCCCTGCTGCCGGGCCGGCATGCGACGGGGCGTCCGCCTTCTGACGTTGGCGGGCACGGCCGGCTCGGGCACGCTAAGTCGCTCTGCCATGTCCGATGAGCTCGTCAGTGGATTGCTGAAGACGTCCGGTGTGCGCGTGGTGCTGGCGCTCACCACGGACCTGTCCCGTCAGGCCCGCGCCACCCACCACACCGCCCCCGCCGCCGCCGCGCTGCTGTCCCAGGCGCTCACCGCCGCCGCCCTGCTGGGCGCGCTCCAGAAGGGCGAGTCCCGCGTCAACCTCCAGGTGGAGTGCGACGGGCCGCTGCGAGGCCTCTTCGTGGACGGCGACACGTCCGGCCTCGTGCGGGGCTACGTGAAGAACACCCTCGTGGAGTACGTGGGCAACGAGGACAAATACCTCTGGCGTCCCGTGCTGGGGAACAAGGGCTTCCTGTCCGTGCTGCGGGACCTGGGCGGCGGTGAGCACTACCGCTCGTCGGTGGAGCTGGAGCACTTCGACCTCGCGGAGGACCTGGAGCGCTACTTCCATCAGTCGGATCAGCTCCCCTCGCGTCTGGTGCTCGCGCAGCTCCCCCTCCAGGTCGACGGCAAGCCGGAGCCCCTGGGCGTCGTCGCCGGCCTGCTCATCCAGCCCTTGCCGGACGCGGACCTGGAGGCCTTCCAGGTGCTCGGTGAGCGGTTGCGTCGTGACGCCACGTCGGTGCTCCTGACGCACGCGGCGTCCGGTGGGTCCGCGGTGCTGCGCGCGCTGTTGCCGGAAGCGGACTTCGAGGTGATGTCCCGCTATCCGCTGCGCTTCGGCTGCTCGTGCAGCGAGGACCGCGTGAAGCGCGCGCTGCTCGCGATGGGACGCGAGGAGCTGCAGGACCTCCTGGAGAAAGAAGGACAAGCGGAAGCAACGTGTCAATTCTGCACGACGCGCTATGTCATTCCAGGAGAGGTCATTCGAGGCATGTTGGAGAGCGGCACGGTTTGACTTGGGTGCGTGGCCTCGGTAGAGGCCGCGCGCCATGAGTTACTTCACGCAACTGCTCGAGGGCGGCTACGAAGCCGTCCATCTGCTCAGCGACTCCCGGACGGGCCTGCGGGCCATCGTCGGAATGCACAACACGCGGCTCGGCCCCGGGCTGGGTGGGACGCGCGCGTTGGCGACGTACACCAGCGAGGAGGAGGCCGTCGCGGACGCGCTCCGGCTGGCGCGCGGCATGACGTACAAGGCGGCGCTCGCGAACCTGCCGCATGGGGGTGGCAAGGCCGTCATCATGCTGCCGCGCGGCAACTTCGACCGGGCGAAGCTGTTCGAGTCCTTTGGCCGCGCGGTGGAGTCGCTCGGCGGTCGCTACATCACCACCGAGGACAGCGGCACCAGCACGGACGACATGGAGCACGTGCGCAAGCACACCCAAAATGTCGTCGGCCTGAAGGAGCGCAGCGGAGACCCGTCGCCGGTGACGGCGTACGGCGTGGCGCGCGCGATGGAGGCCACGGCGAAGCACGTCTTCGGCAGCCCGGACCTCAAGGGGCTGCGCGTCACGGTGCTGGGCGTGGGCCACGTGGGCATGTACCTGGTGAAGGAGCTGCACGAGCGCGGCGCCAAGGTCTGGGTGAGCGACATCAACGCCGCCAGCGTGGCGCACGCTGTGAAGGAGTACGGCGCCACGGCGGTGGACGCGGACACGCTGCACCGCATGGAGGCAGACGTCTACGCGCCCTGCGCGCTGGGCGGCGCCATCAACGACGCCACGCTGCCGCTGCTCAAGGTGAAGGCGGTGTGTGGAGCGGCCAACAATCAATTGCTCACCATGCGACACGGTGAGCAGCTCGCCAGCCGAGGCATCCTCTACGTGCCGGACTACGCGGCCAATGCCGGGGGCCTCATCAACGTGGCTCAGGAGTGGGCGGGGTATGACCGGGAGAAGGCCTACGCCCGGGCGGCGAACATCTTCGACACCATCGACACCGTGCTGCGGCGCGCGAAGGAGTCGGGCCAGCGTCCGGAGCAGGTGGCGGACCGCATGGTGGAGGAGAAGCTGGCGGCGTGACGCGCGCGGCTGAGCCGTCACCTCGGCGTGTCTTCGGATGTATCGAGGTGCGGGCTTCAGCGGGAGGTGGCCAGGGCGCGGTCCTCGGGGTATGACGGGGCCGCACCCCAGCCGGAGCTCACCGCCGTGGCCACCAAGCGGGCAGCGCCCGGGCCCAAGGCCCAGGGCAAGCGCAAGCCCACCGCGAAGTCCTCCTCGAAGAAGACTTCTCCCAAGACTCGTGTCGCACCGTCGTCCGCGTCGTTGTCCGCCGCGGAGCGCAATCAGGCGCAGAAGCTCGTCTCCATTCCCGTGGACATGGTGCTGGCGCCGCAGGTCGAAGTCCCGCGTCAGCCCACGGGCAAGGACCAGTCGCGCAAGCGCTCCGCGGGCGTGAAGGAGCTGACGTGGGCGGACTTCGACCGCGCCGTGCACCACCTGGCCGACGCCATCCGCAAGACGTTCAAGCCGGAGGCGGTGGTGGGCGTGGCCCACGGCGGCGTCTTCGTCGGCGGCGCGCTGTCCTCGGCGCTGGGCTGCGCGTTCTTCCCGGTGCGCATCAGCCGTCGCAGTCGCGACCGGGGTGACGAGGGGCGTCCGAAGGGTGGGCCCAAGACGAGCGGAGAGATGCCGCGCGAGCTGAAGGGCAAGCGCGTGCTCATCGTCGACGACGTGGCCTCCAGTGGTGACACGCTGTCCTTGGCCACGGCGCTGGCGCGCGAGGCGGGCGCCACCAAGGTGTCGACGGCGTGCCTCGTCTCGAAGCCGGAGGGCTTCGCCCCGGACTTCGCCGGGCTGACCACCGGCTCGCTCGTGGTCTTCCCATGGGACTACGCGCCCGGCGCGGGTGACGCGCGCTTCGACGAGGACCCGGACAAGGCGGGGGCGTGAGCGGTGCCGTGGTGAGGCGATGATTGTCGGCACCGCGGGACACATCGACCACGGCAAGACGTCGCTGGTGAAGGCCCTCACCGGCATCGACACGGACCGGCTCCAGGAGGAGAAGCGCCGGGGCATCACCCTGGAGCTGGGCTTCGCGCACCTGACGCTGGATGACGGCTCGGTGGCGGGTGTGGTGGATGTGCCCGGCCACGAGCGCTTCGTGAAGGCGATGGCCGCGGGCGCGGGCGGCGTGGACCTGGCCGTGCTGGTGGTGGCCTCGGACGAGGGCGTGATGCCCCAGACTCGCGAGCACCTGGACATCTGCGGGCTGCTGGGTGTGCGCGCTGGCGTCGTCGCCCTCACCAAGTCGGACCTGCTGGCGGAGCCCGGGCCGGAGTGGCGCGTGCTGGTGGAGGCGGACCTCGCCGCGCTCACCGCGGGCTCCTTCCTGGAGAGTGCGCCGGTGGTGCCCTGCTCGACGCGCACGGGCGAGGGCCTGGACGCGCTGCGCACCGCGCTCAGCCGAGCCGCTGGGGCGCTGGCGAAGCGTCCCTCGGAGGGGCCGACCTTCCTGCCGGTGGACCGCGTCTTCACGCTGAAGGGCTTCGGCACGGTGGTGACGGGCACGCTGCTGTCGGGCACGGTGGCGGTGGACGACGCGGTGTCGCTGCTCCCCGGGCAGCCGGGCCCGCTGCGGGTGCGCGGCGTTCAGGTGCATGGGCGCGCGGTGGAGAAGGTGGAGGCCGGCCAGCGCGCGGCGGTGAACCTGCCGGGCGTGGACGCGGAGTCGCTCTCCCGAGGGCAGGTGCTGACGCGCGCCGGTGAGCTGCCCGAGACGCGCATGTTGGATGTGGAGTTGACGCTGCTGCCGACGGCGGAGGCCGCGCTGCCGCGCCGCCGCAAGCTGCTCTTGCACCTGGGTACGTCCCAGGTGGAGGCCACGGTGGCGCTGCTGGACGTGGAGCGGCTGGAGCCCGGTGGGACGACGCTGGCGCAGCTGCGACTGGCGGCTCCGGTGGCGGCGCTCGTGGGCCAGCGCTTCATCCTCCGAGGCTCGCGCGCGCTGCCCGGGCGGGGCGCGACGCTCGCGGGGGGACGGGTGCTGTCGATTGCGCCGCCTCGCCGTCGCAAGGGTGGCTCGGCGGTGGTGGCGCCGCTGCGGGAGGCGGACCCGGCGGGGCAGGTGGCGTGGCTGCTGCGGCAGGCTGGTTATCGCGGGTTGACTCAGGCGGAGCTGTTCGGTCGCTCGGGGCTGGGTCCTCGGGTGCTGACGCGCGCGCTGGAACTGCTGAGCCCTCGGGGCGCGGCGCTGCTGCTGGACCGGGAGCGGCGGCTGTACCTGTCCGGCGAGGTGTTCGAGGGACTGCAGGGGCGGGCGCTCGCACTGCTGGCCGCCTTCCATGAGCGCGAGCCCTTGCGCGAGGGCCTGTCCCGCGAGGAGCTGCGGCAGCGCCTGTCGTCCGAGCTGGACGCTCGCGCCTTTCAGCGGGTGTTGCAGGGACTGGGGGACACCGGGAAGCTGGAGGTGGACCGGGACCTCGTGCGTCTGAAGGGGCGCGGCCGTGCATTGTCGCTGGGGGACGAGGCGGCCCGGGCGCGGCTCGCCGCGGAGCTGTCCGCGGCGGGACTGGCCCCGCCCACGGAGGCCGAGCTGTCCCAGAAGCTCCAGCTCCCGGTGCCCCGCCTGCGAGAGCTGTTGAAGGTGCTGGTGGCCGAGGGGAGGGTGGCGCGGCTCAGCGAGGAGCTGTGCTTCGACGCGGCGGCGCTGGGGGCCCTGCGAGAACGGTTGGTTGCCCACCTGCGCGAGAAGAAGGAAATTAGCACCCAGGCCTTCAAGGAACTGGTGGGACAGAGCCGCAAGTTCGTCATCCCTCTGTCCGAGTACTTCGACCGGGAGAAGGTGACGCTCCGGGTAGGCGAGAAGCGGGTGCTGCGTCGCGGATGAGCACGAGGCATTACAGCGAGGCGTCGCTGCGCGCCTTCATCGAGCCCTTCGCCAACCCCGTGCTCGCGGTGGTGGACGGACGGGTGTTCGCCGCGAATGACGCGTACCTCGCGCTGCTGGGGCTGCCCCGGGAGCGAGTCGAGGGGCGCTCCATCATGGACTTCGTCCAGCCGGAGGACCGCAGCCGGCTGGTCGAGCGCTACCGCCTGCTGGAGTCCGGCGTGCCCATGGAGCCGGCGACGCAGCTCTACCAGGTGCCCTCGGCGGACGGCGTCCCCCGAGAGGTGGCCCTCTACGCGTCCCATCTCCAGCTCGAGGGCGGGGGCCGGGCGCTGCTGCTCAACCTGCTGGTGATGATGGACCGGCCCTCGGAGCTGTCCGTGGCCGAGCGACTGGTGGAGACCTCCGCGGGCCTCGTCTCCGCGCACTCGGAGGACGCGGTGCGCCGCGTCGCGGTCAAGGGCCTGGAGGCCGCGGGCTTCAGGGTGCGGCTGCTCCGGTGGGACGGCATGCGGCTGCACGCGCTCGACGGCGGGCCTCCTCCGGCGGACGTGTATCTGGGACTGGAGGCGCTGTCGGATGGGCGCCCTGTCTTCGGTGGCGCGGAGCGGGCCGCGCCCACGCACGTGTACCTGCCGGTGGGTGGGCCCCAGGTGGAGGTGTTGCGCGTGGAGGGGCCGTGGGTGGCGCCTCGTCATGGCTCGGTGCTGACGCTCTTCGCGAAGGTGGTGGGGGCTGCGCTGACGGACGCGCGTGTGCAGGCGGACGGCACCCGCAGCCGGTGGGAAGTGGGCGCCGTCGCGGAGATGGCGCGCTTCGTGGCGCGGCCGATTCCCCCCACGCCGGAGGACTTCCTGTCGCGCGTGTCGGAGCTGCTGCTGGCGGAGGCCGCCGTGCTGCACCTGATGCAGGGCGAGGAGAAGCCGCTGGAGCTGACCGCCCACTTCGGGCTGGCGGAGAGCGGCGTCTCCGAGGGGAGCGTGGGCCGTCTGAGCGGGGTGATGGGGGCCACGGTGCCGGACGCACTGGATGGAGACCTCACCACGGAGGCCCAGGCGGCGGTGCTGCGTGAAGTCTCGGGTGGGGCGCTGGGCAGCGGCGCGGCGGTGCGGCTGGCGCGCGGTGGAGAGGTCTGCGGCGTGCTCCAAGTTCTTCGCGCGCCGGACCGGCCCTTCGACGCGCGGGACGTGCGGCTGCTCGGGACGTTGTCGGAGCTGCTGGTGACGCTGCTGGAGCAGCGGCGGTTGCGCTCGGAGTCGGCGCGGCAGCTCACCGAGACGCGCCTGCTGTTGGACCTGGCCCGCACCACGTCGGGCGTGCTGGAGACCTCCAGCATCCTCGACGTGGCCTCGGACTTCCTGGTCCACCTGCTGGACGTGTCCAACTGCTACATCATGCTGTACGACGAGAGCGCCAAGGTGCTCCGGGGCGCGGCGGCCTCCGCGGCGCATCGCGACTTCTTCCGCACGGTGGAGCTGTCGCTGAGCAGTGACAGCGTGGCGGCGCGAGCGGCGCGCGAGCGTCGGCCGGTGGCCATCGAGGACGTGGAGGCCTTCGGCGGGGGCTTCAACCCTCAGCTCGTGCAGCGCTTCGGAGAGAAGGCGCTCCTGGCGTTGCCGCTCACCTCGCGCGAGGAGCTCATCGGCGTGGTGCTGGTGGACGACACGCGGCGCACCCGAGGCTTCAGCCCGGAGCTCGTCGAGCTGGCGGAGGCCACGTGTGGCCAGCTCGCGCTCTCCATCGCCAACGCGCGCCTGTACGAGTCGCTGTGGGCCAGCTACGCGGAGCTGGCCGCCACGCGCGCGGAGATGGTGAAGCGCGAGCGTCTGGCCGCGCTGGGAGAGCTGTCCGCGATTGTCGCGCACGAGGTGCGCAACCCGCTGGGCGTCATCTTCAACGCGGTGGCGTCGCTGCGCCGGCTGCTGGAGCCCTCCGGTGACGCGGGCATGCTGCTGGACATCCTGGGCGAGGAGAGCGACCGCCTCAACCGCATTGTTGGAGACCTGCTGGACTACACGCGCCCCAGGAACCCGGTGCTCCAGCACGAGGACCTGGGCCGCGTGCTCCAGGACTCGCTGGAAGCGGCGCGCGTGCAGGGCGGTGGCTCCGAGCGGCCCGTGCAAATCGACGCGGAGGTGGAGCCGGGCCTGCCGCCGGTGCCCATGGACCGCCGGCTCATCCGCCAGGCGCTCGTCAACGTGGCCGTCAACGCGATTCAATCCATGCCGCAGGGTGGACGGGTGCAGGTGCGGGCTCGCCGTGAGGCGCATGGCGGGCGCGAGCAGCTGCGCATCGACGTGGCGGACCAGGGGCTGGGCATTCCCGCCGAGCTGCTCCACCGCGTCTTCGAGCCCTTCTTCACCACCAAGGCGCAGGGCACGGGCCTGGGCCTGGCTGTCGTCAAACGTATCCTCGAGGAACATCGAGGCGAAATCGCCGTGGACAGCATCCCCGGTCGCGGTACCACCTTCACCTTCCGCCTTCCTCTCTCTCAGCCCCCGTCCTTCCCATGACTGACGCGAACACCCCGCCGTCCCGTGGACGCATCCTCGTGGTGGATGACCAGCGCAACATGCGCGCGACCACCGCGCTGCTCCTGCGCGCCGAGCACTACACCGTCTTCGAGGCGGGCACGGGTGAGGAGGCCCTGGCCCACCTGTCCGGCGGCAGCATGGACCTGCTGCTGACGGACTTGAAGATGGAGCCCATGGACGGGCTGACGCTGCTCAGGCGCGCGCTGGAAGTGGCCCCTCGCCTCCAGGTCATCATGATGACGGCCTTCGGCTCCATCGAGAGCGCGGTGGAGGCGATGCGGCTGGGCGCCTATGACTACGTCACCAAGCCCTTCAAGGAGAGCGAGCTGCGCTACCGCGTGGAGCGCGCCCTGGAGCGCGCGCGCCTCCTGCGTGACGTGGACAACCTCGCCACCGACTTCAACCAGCGCCACGGCCTGTCCGCGCTGGTGGGGCGCAGCGCCGCCATGAGGGACCTCACCTCACGGCTGATGCGCGTGGCGCAGAGCGACGCCACCGTGCTCATCCAGGGAGAGAGCGGCACCGGCAAGGAGCTGGTGGCCCGCGCGCTCCACGCGCACAGCCGGCGCAAGAACCGCTCCTTCGTGCCCGTCAACTGCGCCGCCATCAGCGAGTCCCTGCTGGAGAGCGAGCTGTTCGGCCACGCGAAGGGCGCCTTCACGGGCGCGGTGAAGGCGCGCCGCGGCCTCTTCGAAGAGGCCGACGGCGGCACGCTCTTCATCGACGAAGTGACGGAGACGAGCCCCACCTTCCAGTCCAAGCTGCTGCGCGCCCTCCAGGAGGGCGAGGTGCGCCGCGTGGGCGAGTCCACCGCGCTGCGCGTGGACGTGCGCACCGTCGCCGCCACCAACCGCGATATCGAGGTGGAGGTGCGCGAGAAGCGCTTCCGCCAGGACCTCTACTACCGCCTCAACGTGGTGACGCTGCGCGTGCCCCCGCTGCGAGAGCGCCTGGATGACGTGCCCGTCCTCGCCGAGCATTTCCTGGAGCGCGCCAACGCCCGCAGCCCCAACCCCCGGCGCCTGTCCGCCTCCGCCGTGACGCACCTGATGGGCTACGACTTCCCCGGCAACGTGCGCGAGCTGGAGAACCTGGTGGAGCAGGCCGCCGCGCTCGCGGAGAGCGACGAGCTGATGCCCGAGGACTTCCCGCTGCGCCAGGCCCGCATGTCGCCCGCGCACGGCACCTCCAGCCTCAGCGCCCTGGATGGGCAGCTGGGGCTCGGCGCGGGCACGGCCGGAGGCCCCACCCTGGCCCAGGTGGTGGAAGACGCCGAGCGTCGCGCCATCGCCCAGTCCCTGGAGCGCCACGGCGTGGACCTGGCCCGCGTCGCTGACGAGCTGGGCGTCTCCTCCACCACTCTCTGGCGGAAGATGAAGCGCCTCAACCTCCGCCCTCCCACCGAGGCGAGCCGGGAGTAGGGTGGAGTTGGACGTGTAACTTTTGCGCACCCGTGGATTCAGATCCGAAATGAACGAGGTTCATCGGTGAAAAGCACAGGCGCTTGAAATCATTGAGAATTTTCAGTTCTGCAAGTTGATTTCAGGGCTGCAATGCAATCGCCGAGGTTGGCCAATGTCGGGTGGACCTCTAAGTGCCTGAGAAAACTGGAGTTTGTCCCCAGAGCGGCACTTGGCACGACGACTGCTATACCTCCACGCGGGACACATCGAAGCGAGGCTGAAGGCGGTTCCCCCCCACCCCTTCAGCACTTCCGGTGAGTCACCTTCAGAAGACCCGCGGCCCGACCCTCCCCTGTGGAGTGTCGGGCCGCCTTCTTTTGTGCCGTCGGGCGTTGAAATCCGTCCGCGTCGGTGTGCTCCATCCTTCCCGGAGGAGTGCCTGATGGCGGTGGAAGTGGGACGGCAGCCGTGTCCGTGGAGGCTGAGGCCTGGGCGCGAGGACGACTACCCGACGTACGCGAGGCTGTTCACGGAGCTGGGCGTGCCAGAGCCGCCACCCCCCGCCACCGTGTGGGCGCGGGAAGTCGCGCCCCGCACCCTGCTGGTGGACGGGCCGGGTGGGGTGGAGGGGTACACGTCGACAGACGTGCTGGGCGCGCTGGGCTACGTGGGGCAGCTCGTCGTGGCGCCCTCCGCGCGCGGGCAGGGGTTGGGGCGCTGGATGATGCGGCGCGTGGCGGAGCGCTTCCGCGAGCAGGGCTGTCAGAGCTGGGTCCTCAACGTGAAGCGGGACAACGCCGCGGCCCTGGGGCTGTACCTCTCGCTGGGCATGAAGCTCGCGCGCCAGGGCACCAGCTTCATGGTGACGCGTGCCCAGGTGGCCATGCTGCCGCCCGTGCCCTCCGGGCTGGTGGTGGTGCCCCTGGAAGCAGGTGACAGGGAGCCGCTGACGCAGGCCTTCGGGATGATGCCGGGCAAGCTCGCGTGCTACGCGACGCTGCCTTCGCACCGCCTGCTGCGGCTGGCGCGCGAGGACGGCGAGCCCGGGACGCTGGGGATGATGGACTTCCGCTCCGGTGGCGCGGTCCTCTACCCCTTCTTCGCGGCGTCGCTGGCCCACGCGCGAGCGCTGCTGGAGAGCGCCTTCTCGCTGCTGGGAGAGGCCCGTGAGTTGGTCGCCGTGGTGGTGACGGACGACGTGCCCCTGGAGCGACTCCTGCGCGACGCGGGCGCCTCCGTGAGCATGGAGACCTTCGAGCTGCGTGGAGCGCTTCCGGAGTCGGAGCTGCCATAGCGCGGCTTCGCGGCGGGCGCCGGAAAGACGACGCCCGCCCGAGCACGAGGCCGGGGCGGGCGTGGGTGACGACGGGGCGCGGAGGCCCCGAGTCGGGTGCGGCCTACTGACCGAAGATGCTGCTGGCCTGCTCCAGCCACGCGGTGATGGGGCCGGGGAGGATGCCGAACACCAGCACGGCGGCGGTGGAGAGGACCAGCGCCAGCTCCGTGGACCAGCTCCGCTCGAGCGGCTGGGCGCCCTCGGGCACGGGCCGCATGAACATGTAGACCACCACGCGCAGGTAGTAATAGGCGCCCGCCGCGCTGGCGAGCACGCCGACGATGGCCAGGCCGATGAGGCCCGAGTCCACCGCGCTCTGGAAGATGAGCAGCTTGCTCATGAAGCCGATGGTGGGAGGAATCCCGCCCAGCGACAGCATGAAGGTGGCCATGGCCACGGCCCAGCCCGGACGGCGCTGCGCCAGCCCGCTGAAGCGCTCCAAATCCCACGCGGTGCCCTTCTCCTCGTCCTCGCGGCGCTCCAGCACGGACACCAGGGTGAAGGCACCCACGGCGCTGAAGGTGTAGGCGAGCAGGTAGAAGAGGATGCCGCGCAAGGCCTGCGAGCGCGCCAGCTCCACCGGCGAGCCACCCGTCAGCTCGGACGGGCCCAGCAGGCGGAACTGCTCACCCGGCGCGGTGACGAACAGCGCCGCCACGCCCACCAGGAGGTAGCCGGCGTGGGCGATGGACGAGTACGCCAGCATGCGCTTCACGTTGCGCTGCGGAATCGCCAGCAGGTTGCCCACCACCATGGTGAGGAAGGCGAGGGTGGAGAACAGCACCAGCGGCAGGTGCGGGTCGATTCCCTTGCCCAGCGTGAGGAACACGCGAACCATCGCCGCGAAGGCCGCGGCCTTCACGCCCGCGCTCATCAGCGCGGTGACGGGGGTGGGAGCACCCTCGTACACGTCCGGCGTCCACATGTGGAACGGCACCGCGGCGACCTTGAAGGCGAAGCCGGAGCCCAGGAGGATGAGGCCCGCGTAGACCAGCGCCGGCTGGCTGGCGAGCGCGCCGGACAGCGGGCCCACCATGGCCGTCAGCTTCGTGGTGCCGGTGGCGCCGTACAGGAGCGCCGCGCCGTACAGCAGCACCGCGGAGGAGAAGGCGCCGAGGATGAAGTACTTGAAGCCCGCCTCGCTCGGCCGCGTGCCACGGCGCAGGTACGACGTCAGCGCGTAGGTCGCGATGGAGAGGACCTCCAGGTTGACGAAGAGCGTGATGAGCTCGTTGGACAGCGCCAACAGGCTCATGCCCGCCGCGGCGAAGAGCATCAGCGCGTAGAACTCACCGCGCTCCGCCCCGCGCTTGCGCAGGAAGCTCACCGAGCTCAGCGCCGCCAGGCCCAGGCCCACGCACACCACGAAGGTGAGGAAGCTGGAGAAGGGGTCCAGCACGCCGAAGCCGAGGAACACCTCGTGCGCCGGCTCGAACATGTTGGCCACGGCCATGGCGCCCGCGGCGACCGACGCCACCACGGTGAGCACGGCCTGGTAGGAGCGCGACGCGTTGGCGCCGAGGAACACTTCCGACAAGAGCAGGATGCAGGCTCCCACCACCAGGATGATGGCGGGAATCAGCGGGAGGAAGTCTGCCAGGGTGAGATTGGGCAGGATCATGTCGTGGGCTCAGGCGGCTTACGGCCGAGACGAGGGGACGGCTCGGGCAGCGAGCGGGGCGGGGACGCTCGGAGCGGCCGCGGTGGGTTGGGCCGGCAGCCCCATCACCTCCACGCGCACCTGCTCAACATCCACGGTGGCGCCCGGGGTGCCCACGCGAGCGCGGGCGATGAAGCGATTGGTCGACGGCTCGATGCGGTCCAGGAACGGCTGCGGCATCAGCCCCATCACCCCGACGAGGATGATGAAGGGCAGCACCGTCAGCATCTCCCGCAGGTTCATGTCGGTCAGGTGCTGGTTCTCCCGGTGCGTGAGGCCGCCGAAGAACACCTTCTGCACCATCCACAGCATGTACGCGGCGCCCAGGATGACGCCCAGGGTGGCGAACGCGCCGAACACCATCGTCAGGTGCGGGTTGCCAGCGGCGGCGCCCAGGTCACTCTTGAAGGTGCCCAGCAGGACGAGGAACTCACCGATGAAGCCGTTGGTGCCCGGCACCGCCACCGACGAGAAGGTGATGATGACGAAGGCCACGGTGAACACCGGCATGACCTTGGCGATGCCGCCGAAGTCCGCCATCAGTCGCGTGTGGCGCCGCTCGTAGAGGAAGCCGAACAGGAGGAACAGCGCGCCCGTGGAGATGCCGTGGTTGAGCATCTGGTACGCGCTGCCCGTGGCGCCCTCGGCCGTCACCGCCAGCATGCCCAGCATGCAGTAGCCCAGGTGGCTCACGGACGAGTACGCAATCAGCTTCTTGATGTCCCGCTGCGCCAGACACATCAGCGCGCCGTAGACGATGCCGATGACCGCCAGCGTCGCCAGGAAGGGCCGGGCCTGCTGCGCGGCCACCGGGAAGAACGGAATCGCATAGCGCCAGAAGCCGAACGTCCCCATCTTCAGCATCACGCCGGCCAGAATCATGGAGCCGGCCACCGGCGCCTGTACGTGCGCGTCCGGCAACCACGTGTGCACCGGCCACATGGGCACCTTGATGGCGAACGCCAGCGCGAAGGCGCCGAAGAGCCACGGGCCATACGTGCGCAGCGTCGCGGCCAGTCCCGTGAGCGAGTCACATGCTCCGGGAGGGCCTGACGTACAGGCGGACAGCTGCCGGTTCGCGTCCAGCAGGCCGTTGTACATGCTGGAGTAGTCGAACGAGCGCGCGCCCGCGGGCGAGCTGATGAAGTACACCGCGATGAGCGCCACCAGCATCAGGAGCGAGCCGACCAGCGTGTAGAGGAAGAACTTCACCGCCGCCATCTGGCGGTCCTCGGCGCCCCACACCCCCACCAGCAGGTACATGGGGATGAGCATGGCCTCGAAGAAGATGTAGAAGAGCAGCACGTCCAGCGACACCAGCGCGCCCAGCATCGTCGTCTGGAGCACCAGCAGCGCCAGGTGGAACTCCTTGATGCGGTGGCTGATGTACGTGGTGGAGGCCATCACCACCAGCGGGCCCAGGAACACCGTGAGCAGGAGCAGGCTCGCCGCCAGGCCATCCACGCCCAGGTGGTAGCTGAGCCCGAACTCCTTGAACCAGTGCACCCGGTACTCGAGCTGGAACTCCGGGCCGCCCGGCTCGAAGCGCATGTACGCCCACACGCCGAAGACCAGGTCCACCAGCATGGCGATGAGCGTGACGGCGCGAATCTGCCCCGACTCGCCCGCGGGCAGCATCAACACCAGCGCCGCGAAGACGAGGGGCAGGAAGACGACGAGGTTGAGCAGGTGGGTGTCGAAGAAGCTCATTGCAGCACCTGGATGAGGGCGTAGGCCACTCCGCCCAGCAGGGCGAGGGCCATCACTGCGGCGTAGGCCTGGGCGTCGCCCGACTGGACGTAGCGCAGCGCGCTGCCCACTCGCGCCGTCACCCACGCCGTGCCACGGACGGCCACGGTGTCGATGAGGAGCGCGTCCACCACGCGGAAGAGGACAAAGCTCATGAACTTCACCGGCCGGATGATGGCCAGCTCGTACAGCTCATCCACGTAGAACTTGTTCTGCGCCGTGCGGCGAATCGCCCGGGCGAAGGCCGGAGCGGGCTGGCCCGCGCGCGCCGGGAAGAAGCGCAGGTACAGGAAGCCCGCCAGCGCGCCGCCCGAGACAGCGACGAGCCACGCGAAGACGTAGTCGCCCATGGCCGGGACGCTGGTGTCCAGCGCCACCGTCTTGCCCGTCGCGACGATTCGGTTCATCGCGGAGAACACGGGGCTCAGGAAGTTCTCGAACACCGGCTGGGGCCGACCGTCGCCCGGCGCCTTCATCAGCGGCCAGGCGTACACGGCGGACACCACGCTGAGCACCGCCAGCACCACCAGCGGCAGCGTCATCTGCCACGCGCTCTCGTGCGCGTGCTTCAGCTTGGCGTCCTTGGAGCGCGGACCCTCGAAGGTCAGCAGGTACACGCGCGTCATGTAGAACGCGGTGCAGGCGGCGATGAGCAGGCCCAGGTAGTAGACGACGCTGGACACCCAGTGCAGCCCAGCCAGGTGGTTGTGGTGCACGCCGTGGAAGATGGCGTCCTTCGAGAAGAAGCCGGACAGCGGGATGATGCCCGTAATCGCCAGGGTGGCGACGAAGAAGGTGCCCCACGTCCACTTCATCTCGTGGCGCAGGCCGCCCAGCTTCTTGATGTCCGTCTCGTCCCCGTTGCCGTGCATCACGCTGCCGGCGCCCAGGAAGAGGCAGGCCTTGAAGAACGCGTGCGTGACGAGGTGGAGCACCGCCGCCCAGAACACGCCCATGCCCACGCCCATGAACATGATGCCCAGCTGCGACACCGTGGAGTAGGCGAGCACCTTCTTGATGTCGTCCTGCGCGAAGGCGATGAGCGCCGCGAGCAGCGAGGTCAGCGCGCCGATGATGGCCACCGTGGCCATGGCCGTGGGGCTGAGCACCAGCAGCGCGGACATGCGGCTGAACAGGTAGACGCCCGCGGTGACCATCGTCGCCGCGTGGATGAGGGCGGAGACGGGCGTCGGGCCCGCCATCGCGTCCGGCAGCCAGACGTACAGGGGGAGCTGCGCGCTCTTGCCCGCCGCGCCGAGGAGGAACAGCAGCATCGCCGCCGTCATCACCCCGCCGAACGTGTAGCCCTCCAGGGGCCCCGAGGCGATGGGGGTGGACAGCGACACCTTGCCGCCGCCGCCCTCGGGCAGCGCCTCGGCCATCTTCTGCAGGCCCAGGAAGGTGACGGTGCCCTTCTCCTGGAGCGCGGCCGTGTAGCGCTGGCTGCTGCTGCCGGCCATCGTGTAGTCGCGCTCGTCGGCCTGCTGGGTGAAGGCGCTCACCATCAGCACCATCAGGAACGTGGCGATGAGGAACGCGAAGTCACCGATGCGGTTGGTGACGAACGCCTTGCGGCCCGCCCACGCCTTCGCCGGGTCCGTGTACCAGAAGCCGATGAGCAGGTAGCTGGCCATGCCCACGCCCTCCCAGCCCACGAACAGCAGGACGAGGTTGTCGGCCAGCACCAGCACCAGCATCGCCGCGACGAACAGGTTGAGGTACGCGAAGTACCGCCAGTAGGACTCGTCGTGCTCCATGTAGCTGGTGGAGTACAGGTGGATGAGGAACCCGACGCCGGTGATGACCAGCAGCAGGATGCCGGACAGGTGGTCCACCATCAGCCCGAAGTTCACCCGGAAGTCGCCCACGGCGAACCACGTGCCGTAGTCGTACGCCAGGGCGTAGCGCACGAAGTCGCGCTCCTGGCCGAACGGGTTCACGAAGAAGGACAGCAGCCGGCGGCTCTCCGGGTCCGTGTCGCTGGTGGCCCAGAAGGCCAGCACGCTGAGCACGAAGGAGCCGCCCACCGCGGAGCAGGCGACCAGGTTCACGTTGGCCCGGCCCAGCATCTTGCCGAACACGCCGCAGATGAACGCGCCGAGCAACGGCAGAGCGATGATGAGCCACAGCGAGGGCGCCAGCACGTCGGGAGCGACGGGCGCCGTCTGCAGGAATTGCGAGAGGTTCATGACAGGGCTCCTGGCGGGTCCGTCAGTGCTTCATGGTCCGGATGTCTTCCACCAGGACGCTGCCTCGGCTCCGGAAGACGGCGATGACGATGGCGAGGCCAATGGCCGCCTCCGCCGCCGCGACGGCGATGACGAAGAAGGCGGAGACGTGGCCAACGCTGTCTCCGTGCATTCGGGCGAACGCGACGAACGTCAGGTTCGCGGCGTTGAGCATCAGCTCCACGCACATGAAGATGACCAGCGCGTTGCGGCGCACCATCACGCCAAACATGCCCATGCAGAACAGGGCGGCGGCAAGCAGGAGGTAGTAGGAGATGGGGACCATGGGCCGATTCGGAGCCTCGCGGGCGACGACCTGCGCCGCCATCTAACACAGAAAGTTTGAGGGAGTCGGCGGCGATCAGATTCGCGACTTGGCCACCACGACGGCGCCCACCATGGCCACCAGCAGCAGCAGGCTCACCGCTTCGAAGGGCAAGAGCCACTGGGTGAAGATGACCTGACCCAGCTGCGCCATGGTGCCGAAGGTCGCCTGCCCCTCCAGTCCCAGGGACGGCGGCGGCCCGGAGGGCAGCTTCGACAGGGCGATTCCCAGCACCACCAGCAGCCCCAGCGTGGAGGCGCCACCCACGATGCGCGCCAGCGTGGGCCGGCCTCGCGAGGGGGACTCACCCAGGTTGAGCAGCATGATGACGAAGAGGAAGAGCACCATGATGGCGCCCGCGTAGACGAGCACCTGGAGCACCGCCACCGTGTGCGCCCACAGCAGCACGTACAGGCCCGCCAGGAAGAAGAAGGTGGAGACCAGGGCCATGGCGGAGTTGATGGGGCTCCGCGCGAAGATGACCGTCCCGGCCGACAGCAGCGTCAGGAGCGCGAACGCCCCGAAGAGGATGAGCTCGATGTTCAAGACCAGTCTCCGAACGAACCCCAGGGCTTGTCGCCGAACGGGCAGCGGTGCTCGCGGATGTGGGCCTCGAACTCGTCCTTGAACCGCATCAGGAACGAGTGCGTGGGCAGCGCCGCCGCGTCACCCAGCGCGCAGATGGTGTTGCCCAGGCCGATGGGCGGGTAGGGAGCAATCGAGGACGCCACGTTGGACAGCATCTCGATGTCGCCCGGCTCGCCGCGGCCCTCTTCAATCTTGCGCAGCAGCCGCGTCTGCCACGGCGTGCCCTCGCGGCACGGCGTGCACTGGCCGCAGGACTCTTCCGCGTAGAAGCGCGCCACGCGCCACAGGCTGCGCACCATGCAGGTGGAGTCGTCCATGACGATGACTCCGCCGGAGCCCGCCATGGTCTGCTTGACCTTGAGGGCCTCGAACTCCATCGCCACGTCCAGCTCGTCCGCGCCCAGCACCGGCGCCGAGGACCCGCCCGGAATCACGGCCTTCACCTTGCGACCCGCCGGCATGCCCCGGCCGAACTTGTCGTCGTAGATGAGCTCCGCGAGCGTGGTGAACATCGACACTTCGTAGACGCCCGGGCGGTTCACCGCGCCGGACAGGCAGACCAGGCGCGTGCCGCCCGACTTGTCCGTGCCCAGCTTCGCGTACCAGTCCGAGCCACCCGTGAAGACGTGGGGCACGCTGGCGAGCGTCTCCACGTTGTTCACCACCGTGGGGCTGCCGAACAGGCCCACCACCGCGGGGAAGGGGGGCTTCAAGCGCGGCCAGCCCTTCTTGCCTTCCAGGCTCTCCAGGAGGGCCGTCTCCTCGCCGCAGATGTACGCGCCGGCGCCACGGACCAGGTAGCAGTTGAGCTCGAAGTCCTTGCCCAGCATCTTCTTGCCGAAGATGCCCGCCTTGTAGGCCTCGTCGATGGCCGCCTGGCAGCGCTCCGCGGGGAACTTGAACTCGCCGCGCAGGTACACGTAGCAGGTGTGCACGCCCAGCGCGTACGCCGCGATGGCGATGCCCTCCAGCATCATGTGCGGGTCGTCTTCCAGGATGTAGCGGTCCTTGAAGGTGCCCGGCTCGGACTCGTCGCCGTTGACGGCCAGGTACTTGGGCTTGGGGCTGTCCTTGGGGACGAAGCTCCACTTGAGACCGGTGGGGAAGCCGGCGCCGCCGCGCCCTCGGAGGTTGGACTTCTTGACCTCGTCGATGATGGCCGCCGGCTGCATCTCCAGCGCCTTCTTCAGGCCCTCGTAGCCACCGCGCTTCTTGTAGCTGTCCAGGGTCCAGGACTGCGGCTTGCCCCAGGCCGCCGAGATGATCGGGTCGATCGTCTTTGCCGTAGCGGTCATGTGATGACGTCCTACTGGGTGAAAAGGGGTGGGCTCAGCTCAGCTTGGCCAGGATGGCGTCCAGCTTGGCGCGGGTGAGGCTCTCGTGATGATCCTCGTTGATCTGCAGGCACGGCGCCGTGCCGCAGGAGGCCAGGCACTCGGTCTCGCGCAAGGTGAACTTCTCGTTGGCTTCACCTGCCTTGAGGCCGAGCTTCTCCTCCAGGTAGGCCAGCATCTTCTCCGCTCCCCAGAGCGAGCAGGACAGGTTCGTGCAGACGTCGATGACGTACTTGCCCGGCTTCTTCAGGTGGTACATCACGTAGAAGCTGGCGACCTCGTAGGCGCGCTCCGGCGTGACTTCCAGGTTCTTGGCGACCAGCCTCAATCCTTCGGGCGGCAACCAGCCCTTGATCTCCTGGAGCACACGCAGCGCCGGGAGCATGCCCGCGCTTTTGCGATCAGGAGGGTAGTGGGAGATGATCTCCGCGATACCCGCGTCGAACTTCTTCTGCTCTTCAGGAGTGAACAGGGGCTCCGCCATGGCGGGGGGCTACGTATTGCCCCCATGGCCGCGTTGTCAACATAAACCCTCGACGGTACACTGGGCCGCCATCAGCAAATTGCCGAGCGATTTCAACCCCTTGTTATGACCCCGGGCCCAGAGAACAAGCGCCAGCACCCCCGGATCCCGGCCGTGCTGAAGGTGGAGTACGCGGACGGACGCCATGCGCGTGACGTCACGGAGAACCTGTCCCATACGGGGCTCTTCGTGCAGACCGAGCAGGCCTTCACGCTCGGGGAGGATGTCCGGCTCGCACTTTCTTTCCCGGGACTGCTGGATCCGGTAGAAGTCAGCGGCATCGTGGCCTGGGTCAGGCCGGCGAGCTTCGATCAGCCCGGAGGTGTCGGCGTCCGAGTGGAGCGCGCAGAAGACCGGCGGAGACTGGGTGACATCTTGAGTGCGGCAGGTCCAGACAGCCAGGAGTCCACCGGCGAGCACGGGGAGGGGTACCGTGTGCTCATCGTCGAGGACAACCCGCACATCATCGAGATGTACAGCTACGTCCTCAAGAAGCTGGCCAGCGGGGAGCTGCACGGGAAGGTGCCCCTGGAGGTCCACTTCGCGCCGGACGGCCACCACGCGCTCCTGATGCTGCGCGAGGGCCGCTTCAGCCTCGTCATGACGGACCTGTACATGCCGGTGATGGACGGCTTCGCCCTGGTGGAGCGCATCCGCGAGGAAGAAGCGCTCCGGGCCATCCCCGTCATCGCCATCTCCGCGGGCGGCAAGGAGGCGCAGGACCGCGCCCTGCAGCTCGGCGTCGACATCTACCTGCGCAAGCCGGTGAAGTTCGTCGAGGTCCTGGAGACAGTGAAGCAGTTGCTTCGCATCAAGTAGGCGCCCCCCTGGGTTCTGGCAGTCCCACGTTGAGTGGGGGCGGGCGGACGTCGTAGAGTCGCCCACCCATGCCGAAGGCCGCCATCAACCGCGACGCCGTCAGTGGCGAGGCGCTGTTCATCCTCCGAAACCTGAGGGAGAACGGCCGACTTGGACGCTCGAACAAGCTGGCCGATGTGAAGGCCGCTCTCGAACCGTCCGTCTCGCTCGAGTTCGACAACTACTTCTTCTTCCTGCGCAAGTTCCACTACATCGCCATGGACCGCGAGGCCCAGCTCAAGCTCACCGAGCAGGGTGAGCGCGTGGCGGGCGGGGAACTGGGGGACAAGTTCTCCACGGAGGTGGGCGAGTTCTTCGCCGAGCAGCTCTCCTCCGCGGAGGACGAGCCGCCGGTGGCCCAGGGCACCGAGGAGCCCATGCACCTGCCGCCGCCCCCGCCAGAGCTGCTGCTGGACGAGGCGGAGGTGGTGCCCACCGGGGCCACGCAAATCGCGCCGCCGCCCTCGCAGCCGGCCATGGCCCCCATGCGGGCCGCGCGCTCGGCCATGCCCGCGCTGGACCTGACCCCGCCGCCGTCGTCGGCGCAGGCCCCAGCTCCCGCGGCCTCGCCCGTGGCGCTCATCACTCCCGCGGTCCCCGAGCCTCGCCGCGAGACGTCCATCGGCCTGGCTCCCGTCGCCCCCGCGCCGCTGCCCCTCGCTCCTCCCGCGTCTTCCGCCGCCTCCTCCATGCCCCCTCCCGCCGCCACCCCTGTCGCCGCCGCGCCCGCCGCCTCCAAGGGCACCGAGCTGGACCTGCGCTACCAGAAGTTCGACCCCATTGGCACGGGCCCGCTGGGCACCGTCTTCAAGGGCCGCTTCACGGCGCTCGGGCTGGACATCTGCCTGAAGGAGCTGAAGGACATCTTCGGCTACTTCTCCTTCCTGCAGCGTGGGGAGGTGCTCAAGCGGCTGAAGAAGGAGCTGTGCGCGCAGGCCCAGGTGCGCCACCCCGGCATCGTCCAGGTGGTGGACCAGAACGTGGACGCGAGCCGGCCGTACTTCGTGCTGGAGCTGATGAACGGCAGCCTGAAGGAGCGGCTGGAGGCGGGCGGTGGCAGCGGCGTGCCGGTGCCCTTCGCGCTGCGCACCTTCCTGCAGATGGCCTACGGCCTGCGCGCCGCGCACGCCACGGGCCTGACGCACCACAACCTCAAGCCGGAGAACGTCCTCTTCGACGCGTACGGCAACGCCAGGCTGGCCGACTTCGGCCTGGGCCGCGTGGTGGAGGTGGACTCCACCAAGGGCATGCCCCAGGTCTTCGTCGGCACCGGCGGCATGCCGTACATGGCCCCGGAGCTGATGCACCGAGGCGCCAAGGAGCCGGGCCCGGCCGCGGACGTGTACGGGCTGGGCATCCTGCTCTACGAGATGCTCACCGGGCAGATTCCCGGCCGCCGCTCGCCCCTTCCCTCGGAGGTGAACCCCGAGGCGCCCAGCGGCCTGGACCAGCTCTTCGACAAGGCCACCCAGGACAAGCGCGAGCAGCGCTACCCGGACGTGGATGCGATGCTCGAGGACTTCTACAAGGCCTTCCCGGACAAGGAGTTCCTCGTCCGGGGTGACCTCGTCCTCTCCTCGGAAGCGCCGCAGTCGTGATTCACCGGTGGGCGCGGGCCGCATGAGGCCCGCCCCGCCCGCGCGGCCGTCGTGGCATCGTCCGGGGGACATGACTCCCACTTCCTCCGGCTGCGTGCTCGTCACCGTCACGGGCAAGGACCATCCCGGCATCACCGCCCGCCTCACCGGCCTGCTCGCGGACGCGGGCGCCGAGCTGCTCGACGTGGAGCAGGTGGTGGTGCAGGGCCACCTCACGCTCTGCCTGCTGGTGCGCCTGCCGGACGCGCGCGGCATCCCCAGCGAGCTGCTCTTCGCCGCCCGGGAGCTGGGCGTGGCCCTGGACTTCCAGGCGGTGGAGGCGCCGGACTCGAAGGCCACGGCGGCTGCTCGCTACGTCGTCACGGCGGTGGGGCGCGCGCTGGGCGCTCGTGAGCTGCACGCGCTGTCCTCGCACCTGGCGGGGCAGGGGGCGAACCTCGAGCGCATCGTCCGGCTGACGCACACGCACCTGGGCTCGGTGGAGCTGCACGTCACCCTGCCTGCCTCCGTGGAGCCGGAGGCGCTGAAGCGCTCGTTGCTGGCGCTGTCCATGCGCGACAACACCTTCGATGTGGCGCTGCAGCGCGAGAGCCTGTTTCGCCGCAGCAAGCGGATGGTGGTGATGGACATGGACTCCACGCTCATCCGCATCGAGGTCATCGACGAGCTGGCGCGCGCGCACGGCGTGGGCGAGCAGGTGTCGCTCATCACCGAGCGCGCCATGCACGGGGAGATGGACTACGACGAGTCGCTGCGTCAGCGCGTGGCGCTGCTGGCGGGGCTGGACGTGGCCGTGCTGCACCGGCTCGCGGCGAACCTGCCGCTGACGGAGGGCGCGGAGACGCTGGTGCGCGTGCTGCGGCGGCTGGGCTACCGCACCGCCGTCATCAGCGGCGGCTTCTCCGTGGCCGCGGAGGCCCTCAAGGCACGCCTGGGCATCGACCATGCCTTCTCCAACGTGCTGGAGGAGGAGGGCGGCAAGCTCACCGGCCGCACCGTGGGGCCCATCGTCAACGCGCGCCGCAAGGCGGAGCTGCTGGAGCAGTTGGCGAAGCAGGAGGGCATCTTGCTGGAGCAGGTCATCGCCGTAGGCGATGGCGCCAACGACTTGCTGATGCTGGAGCGCGCGGGGCTGGGCATCGCCTTCTGCGCCAAGCCCCGGCTGCGCGAGGCGGCCGATACCTCCATCTCCGCCGGCGGCCTGGACGCCATCCTCTACCTCCTGGGGCTCACCGGTCGCGAGCTCGAGGAAGCGGGCTGACGGCGGACTAGAGGCGCATCTTCGCGGCCAGCTCCCGCTGCTGGAGCTTGCCCTTCTCCAGCAGCAGCTCCAGCAGGGCGCGCAGAATCTTGGAGCTCTTCTCCTGGTTCTGCTGGAGCGTCTGCAGGCGCTGCAGGTCCTCGTCCGTCCACTCGGAGGACGGGGCGCCGCCGGCCAGGATTTCATCCAGGATGTCCGCCGCGCTGGAGGGAGCGACGGGCGGTGCGGGCTTCTCCGGGGCGCGGGGCGCGGGCGCGGTGGCGGGAGAGCCGGGCGGGACGATGTCGGCGATGCGCTTCACCACCGTGTTGCCGCTCATGTCCACGACCTTGAACTCGTCCTCCTCCTGCGGCTCCTCGTCGACGGCGGAGGGCGTGTTGGTGGACTGGCTTCGCGATGGCGCGAAGCGGGTGCTCACCACCGGCTCCTGGTTCCGGTAGTGCCGGAGGATGGCGTGCTCGATTTCGCGCTCGCCCGCCACCATGGGCACCACGCGAGCACGGCTGCGGGCCGCCACCTGGTCCAGCGTGGCCAGGTCCGTGGGGTCCGCCATCGCCAGCACCAGCGTCTTGCCGTTGTCCTTGAGCGACACGGGGAAGACGGCCTTCTGCTCGGCCAGACCCACGTCCACGCGCGCCAGCGCTCCCGCGTCGCGGCTGATGTTCCCCAACTGCACCCGCTGCATCCCCAGGCCCTGGCAGATGGCCTCGGTGACGATGTCCTCGCTGGCGAGCCCCAGGTCCGCCACCACGCGCGACAGCCGCCCGCCCCACTGGTCCAGGTTGGCCATGGCACTGCGCAGCTGGAGGTCGTCGATGACGCGCGCCTTGACGAGGATGTCACCGATACGATTGCGGGAAGGAGAAGCCATGGCTCGGGAGTCTACCGTCTGAATGCGCGGACGATGAGTCCGCGACGCAATCGCCCGCTTCGAGGGCGAGGAGGCACCACCATGCAGCCCTTCGCCGAAACCGCCGTCCAGCAATGCCCCTATTGCGGCGAGCAAGTGGAGGTCGACGTGGACCCCATTGGCGCCAGCGCCGAGAACTACATCGAGGACTGCCCCGTGTGCTGTCGTCCCTGGACGGTGCACGTCGCCCGCGACGAGGAGGCCGTCTCCGTGTCCCTGGGCCGCGAGGACGACTGACCGGGGAGCAGGCGGGCGGGCGTGATGAAAGGGGCGCGGCGGGGCCGGGGGCGTTGCTTGACACGTCCCGGAGCATGGTTCTCTTGAGTCTTGTGAGGCGGCGCTGGAGTGGAGCCCCGATGGGGCCCCCGAGGCGACCGCCGACTACGACAACGTCTGTGATTCACACACCGTGCACCCACCCAGGGTGGCACGCACAGGAGAAGACCATGCAGAACCGAAACCCGTTCAACTCCGCCGTGGTGATGAACCCCCTGATGCGCGACTTCGACGCGCTCTTCCGTGAGCTCGGCCAGCCCGGCCTGTTCCGTCAGTCCACGCGGCGCACCGAGCGCACCCCGGCGGCCGACATCCTCGAGTCCGAGGCGGGCGTGACGCTGCACCTCGACATCCCCGGCGTGGACGCGAAGGACGTCCAGGTGACGGTGGAGAACGACGTGCTCACCGTGAAGGCCGAGCGCAAGGCGCAGCCGCTCGCCGAAGGCGTCAGCGTGCGTCGCCAGGAGCGCGGCCAGGGCAGCTTCACTCGCTCGTTCTCCCTGCCGGAGACCGTGGACGCCACCCAGGTGGAGGCGCGCTACGAGCAAGGCGTGCTGACGCTGACGCTGCCTCGGCGCGAGGAATCCAAGCCTCGGGTCATCGAGGTCAAGGTCCAGGGCTGAACCGCGCGCACACCCCTCCTGGGAGGCCGCTGTCCGCCGAAAACGGCGCGGCTTCCTGCTGACTTCACCCCTGTCGAGGGCTTCCGCGAGGGGGTGGCGGAAGCCCTCTACGCTTCAGCGCTTCGCGCTGAGCGAGATGGGCACGCGGAACAGCTCCAGCACCTGCTGTACATCCAGCGGCTTGGCGAGGCACGCGAGCGCGCCGGCCTGCTTCGACTGCTCCACCACGTCGGCGGTGTGCACGGACGTCATCGTGATGAGACGCACGCCCTCCATCTGCTTGCGCTGACGGATGCGACGGCACACTTCCAGACCGTCGATGTCCGGCATGTTGAGGTCGATGATCATGCCGTGCGGCTTCTGCTCGGACACCAGCAGCAGCGCCTCCACGCCACTGGTCGTCGTCTGCAACTCCACCTGCGCCGCGAACGGCTTGAACGCGCGCTTGATGGCGTCCAGCACCGCGCGCTCATCGTCCACCACCAGCAGGCGAACCGTGCCGCTGCCCAGCTCCTCCGGAACCGGCATCTGGTGGGTGATGAGGAACGTGCGCAGGTCCGCCGACCGCACCCGGCGGTGACCGCCCGGCGTCCTGAAGGCCATCAGGATGCCCCGGTCAATCCACTTGCTCACCGTGGACGGATCCACCTGAAGCAAACGACTGATGTCGTGCGTCGTGTAGAGCTGGTCCGTCATCGCCGTACTCCCCTCTTGCTGCATCATTCCGCTGCCCATGGAATCAACCACCTACCTTGAATACGGGGTTTCCTTCAACCTCTCTGCGCACTGCGTCCATCAGTCCCCCTCATCAGACCCACGGCGTTCTCCCACCGTCCACTGGCCTTGAGGCACAGCTCGACGAGTTCTCGGGCGGCGCCACGGCCGCCAGGGCTCTGGGTGATGAAGTGAACCTCTTGACGCACCTCGGGAACAGCATCCGCAGGACACGCGGACAAGCCCACCCTCGAAAGAGGGGCCAGGTCGTTGTGGTCGTCCCCCATGTAGGCACATGCCTCCAGGGGAACGGCCAGTTGCTGGAGCAGCTCGTCCAGTGCGGCACCCTTGTCGCGGCGGCCTTGAAACACAGCCGCCAGCCCGAGTTCCCGCCCGCGAACCTCCACGATGCTTGAGGTGCGGGCGGTGAGGATGGCGGCGGGCAGACCCGACAACCGGGCCATGACCAGGGCGTGGCCATCCTTCACATCGAAGCGCTTCATCAGCTCCCCGCCGTCGCCGTAATACATGCCGCCGTCGGTGAGCACCCCGTCCACGTCGAAGACAAGCAGCCGCACGCGTGCCGCGCGAGACGTCAGCTCTTCCTTTCCAGGCTTGGAAGGTGCGTCCGTGGGCATGACTCGCTCGGCTCCTCCCCTCGTCGTGTCCATCAACCGGGCTCGTGTCCCAACACCCGGCGGATGTTCAGCACATTTCGTACCACGTCCTCGAACATCTGTGGATTGAGGGAGCACGGACCGTCACACAGGGCACGGTCAGGGTCCTCATGGACTTCCGTGAACAATGCATCAATTCCGGCCGCCGCGGCGGCATGGGCGAGCAATGAGACGAACTTGCGCTCGCCTCCTGTCACTCCGTCGCCAGAGCTGGGCTGCTGGACGGAGTGCGTGGCGTCGAAGCACACGGCCAGGCCGGCCTCACGCATGTGGGCGAGCCCTCGCATGTCCACCACCAGGTTGTTGTAGCCGAACGTGGACCCCCGCTCCGTGACGAGCACGTTGGGGTTGCCCGACTCGAACGCCTTGCGCGCCGAGTGGACGATGTCCTTGGGGGCTACGAACTGTCCCTTCTTCAAGTTCACGCCCTTTCCCGTGCGAGCCACGGCCTCCACCAAGTCTGTCTGCCGGCAAAGGAAGGCCGGTATCTGGATGATATCCACAACTTCCGAGGCAGGACCTACGTGGCTGGTTTCATGGACGTCCGTGAGGACCGGGACGCCCACTTCATCCCTGATACGCGCTAGGATACGCAGCCCTTCCCGGAGGCCAGGACCTCGGAAGGACTTCCCGCTTGTCCGGTTGGCCTTGTCGTAGGAGCACTTGAAGGCGTAGGGCACGCCCAGTCGGCTGGTGATGCCCTTGAGCAAGTGAGCATGTCTCAGCGCCATCTCCTCGGACTCGATGCTGTCCGGGCCGGCGATGACGAAGAGCTTCTGGCCCGGGCCGACCTTGTAGCCACAGAGGTTGATAGGGAGGCTGCTGGCGCTCATGCGCGCACCTGGCCGGCCGTGGCGTCACGCTGCTCGAGCGCCGCCTTGATGAAACCGGAGAAAAGGGGGTGGGGAGCAAAGGGCTTGCTCTTGAACTCGGGATGGAACTGGCAGCCGACGAAGTACGGGTGGTCCGACAATTCGATCATCTCCACGAGGTTCAGCTCCGGATTATGCCCGGAGATGACGAGTCCCGCCTCCTGAAGCCGGCCCCGGTAGGCGTTGTTCACCTCGAAGCGGTGGCGATGACGCTCCTGGATGGTGTCCTGCCCGTACAGCTGGTGTGCCCGTGAGCCGGGCTGGAGCGCGCAGGCGTAGCTGCCCAGGCGCATGGTTCCACCCTTGTCCTGCACCGTGACCTGGCTCTCCATGAGCGTCACGACGGGGTGCGGGGTGTGCTCGTTGAACTCCAGGCTGTTGGCCGCGGGGAGGCCCAGCACGCTCCGGCTGAACTCCACGACGGCCATCTGCAGGCCCAGGCAGATGCCGAAGAAGGGGATGTTCTTCTCTCGCGCGTAGCGGACCGCGGCGATCTTGCCCTCGGTGCCTCGCACGCCGAAGCCGCCGGGGACGAGGATGGCGTCCACGCCGGCCAGGAGCTTCTCCGGCCCCTGGGCCTCCACGTCCTGGCTGTCCACGAAGTGCAGGTTCACCTTCACGTCGTTGGCGATGCCGCCGTGCAGCAGCGCCTCGTTGAGGCTCTTGTAGCTCTCCGTGAGGTTCACGTACTTGCCGACAATGGCGACCTGGACCTGGCCGCGCGCGGGCTCGTACACCTTGCGGATGATGTTCTCCCAGCGCTCCAGGTGCGGCGCGCGGCTCCAGATGTTGAGCACCTCCGCGAGCCGGTCATCCAGGCCCTGCCGGTGCAGCTCCAGCGGCAGCTCGTAGATGCTGCGCACGTCCGGCGAGGTGAACACGTTGCCCGTGTCCACGTTGCAGAACATGGCGATCTTGTCCTTTATCTCTCGCGACACCTCGCGGTCCGTGCGGCACACGAGGAAGTCGGGCTGGATGCCAATCTCCCGCAGCTTCATCACCGAGTGCTGCGTGGGCTTGGTCTTCACCTCGCCGGCCGCGCCGATGTACGGCAGGAGCGTCAGGTGCACGTAGACGGCGTTCTGGCTGCCCACGTCGTAGCGCATCTGCCGGATGGCCTCGAGGAACGGCAGCGACTCGATGTCGCCCACCGTGCCACCCACCTCGACAATCACCACATCCGCGTCCTGGGCCGCCTGACGGATGCTCGCCTTGATTTCGTCGGTGATGTGCGGAATCACCTGCACCGTCTTGCCCAGGTACTCGCCGCGGCGCTCCTTCATGATGACCGCGTGGTAGATGCGGCCCGTCGTGAAGTTGTTGAGCCGGCTCATCCGAGCGTTGGTGAATCGCTCGTAGTGGCCCAGGTCCATGTCCGTCTCGCCACCATCCTCCGTGACGAAGACTTCGCCGTGCTGGAACGGGCTCATCGTGCCCGGGTCCACGTTGATGTACGGGTCCAGCTTGAGCAGCGTGACGGCGAGCCCACGGTTCTCGAGCAGGGCGCCGATGGAAGCCGAGGCGAGGCCCTTGCCGAGGGAGCTGACCACTCCGCCCGTCACGAAAATGAACTTGGTTTTCTTGGAGCGCATATCCCGTTCTGCCAAGTAGGGCAGGGATGCGTCAATTATTCTGAGGAGAACGTGCGGCCAGCCAGAGCCCCGGCCGACACCTGCTCAGTTGCCGTCCCAACCACCAGGGCGAGACACGGCGAACTCCCGGACGTCGGGTTGTCCGACCCGGAAGGCGCGCAAGTCACAATTGCGGCAGCTCCACCCCTCCCAGCCGCGCTTGACGACCATGTGCAGGCAGGCGTCGTAGTTGGGGCAGTAGAGGTTGCGCTGCGTCTCGACGGCCTCTTCGTCGCGCAGGGCGGTGGGCAGAGGGCTGGGGCACGGGGTGATGGACACGGCGAATCTCCCGGATTTGGACGAAAAGGGTCGGCCACTCCCCCCGGCGGGTCGGAACAGGTCGTCCAGGACTCCATTCCCGGCGGAAAGTAAAAGACCCGTCCCCGCGCGAACGCGGAAACGGGCCCTTGAAACCTTCAGCGTCTGCCACCGCCGCGGTGACCCTCTTCAGGCCGCCGTGGCGGAGGTGGACGCCTGATTCTTGCTGTCGATCAAGGCATCACCTCCTCTCTTGAGGATGGAAGAGCTAATCACCGGCCTGTTTCCGCGCCACTTTCCGGAGCGATAAGCGCGGGCATGGGTGCCGGGCGGCCGTTCAGGCGGCGACGAACTGGCGCTCCACCAGCCGGCGATAGAGGCCCTCCTGGCTCATGAGGCTCGAGTGGGTGCCGCTCTGGACGATGCGGCCGCCCTCCAGCACCAGCACCCGGTCCACGTTGGCCACGGTGGACAGGCGGTGGGCGATGATGAGCGTGGTGCGGCCCTTCATCAGCCGCTCCAGCGCGTCCTTCACCAGGTGCTCGCTCTCCGCGTCCAGGGCGCTCGTCGCCTCGTCGAGGATGAGCAGGCGAGGGTCCTTGAGCACCGCGCGGGCGATGGCCACGCGCTGCTTCTGGCCTCCGGAGAGCTGCACGCCGCGCTCGCCCACCGGCGTGCGGTAGGCCTCCGGGAAGCGCTGGATGAACTCGTGAGCGTTGGCGGCGCGCGCGGCCTCCTCCACCTGCGCGTCGGTGGCGTCCGGCTTCGCGTAGCGGATGTTGTCCGCGATGGAGCAGGAGAACAGCTGCGGCTCCTGCGCCACCATGCCGATGTTGCGGCGCAGCCACTCCGGCTCCAGCGTGGTGAGCGGGTGTCCGTCCAGGACGACGGCGCCGCCCTGTGGATCATAAAAACGCGACAGCAGCGACGCGAGCGTGGACTTGCCCGCGCCGGACGGGCCCACCACGGCGACGACCTCTCCGGGCCGCAGCTCCAAATCCAGGCCCTGGAGCACCGGCACGTCGGAGCGCGTGGGGTAGGCGAAGCGCACGGCGCGGAACTCCACGTGGCCCTTCACGGAGGGCAGCCGCTCGCCGCCGGCGGGGATGGCGGGCTGGCGGTCCACCAGCTCGAAGACGCGCTCGGCGGCGCCGCTGGCGCGCATGACGTCCGCCCACACCTCCGTCACCGCGCTCAGCGAGAGCGCCACCAGCGAGGTGTAGATGAGGAACGAGGTGAGGTCGCCCGCGCTCAGCTCTCCGTCCACCACCATCCGGCCGCCGTACCAGAGCATCGCCGCCGTGGAGCCGTACATGGCGATGGAGGCGACACCCATGAAGATGGCGCCCTGCCGCGCGCGCTCCTTCGCCAGTCCGAGCGCCCGGTCCACCGCCGCGCTGTAGCGCTCCACTTCATGGCTCTCCGCGGCGAAGGAGCGCACGGTGCGGATGCCGGAGAGGTCCTCCTCGGCCACCTCGCTGGCGGCGGCGAGCGCGTCTTGCGCCTCTCGGGCGAGCACCCGCACGCGACGGCCGTACACCACCGCGCCAATGGCCACCGCGGGGATGAGGGCGAGCATCACCATCGTCAGTCGCGGGGACGTGTAGAACAGCAGCACCACTCCGCCGACTCCCTGACAGAGGTAGCGCAGCGTCATGGAGACGTTGGTGGTGACGGTGCTCTGCAGGACCGTCGTGTCCGAGGCGAGCCGGCTGGTGAGCTCTCCCGTGCGACGCTCGTCGAAGAAGGCCACCTCCTGGGAGAGCAGGCTCTGGAACAGGCGCTTGCGCAGCCGCGTCACCACGCGCTCTCCCGCCGTGGCGAAGAGGTAGGCGCGCAGCGCCATGGCCAGCGACTGCACGACGAAGACACCGAGCATCACCAGGGCGATGGTGTCCAGCCGCGCGCGATTGCGAGCGCCGAGCGCCTCGTCCACCAGGTCTCCGATGGCGCGGGGAAACACCAGCGTGGCGGCGCTGCTGATGAGCAGGAAGAGCGTGCCCACGACGAGCGTGGGAATCTCCGGCCTCGCGAGGGTGAGCAGGCGGCCCAGCGTCAACCGTGAGGGGAGCTGGGGCTTGGAAGCGGGAGGGGTGGCAGACACCGGCGGAGACTAGCGCGGAGCCCCTCGCTTCGCACGGTCATGGGCTGTCGGAGTGGGTGGGAGGTGCTAATCCTTCCGGGCACGGAGGTAGGCCATGGAGCAGCGCGTCTTCGGCGGCACCGGGAAGCAGGTCCCCGTCCTCGGTCAGGGTACGTGGCAGATGGAGGAGGATGACCGCGACGAGGCCATCCGCTCCCTGCGCGCGGGGTTGGACCTGGGGCTCACCCACGTCGACACCGCGGAGTTGTACGGCCACGGCCGCGTCGAGGAGTCCATCGTCTCGGAGGCCATCGCCGGACGACGCAAGGAGGTCTTCCTCGTGTCGAAGGTCATGCCCTCCAATGCGACCTACGCGGGCACGCTGACCGCGTGCGAGCGGAGCCTGAAGCGACTGCGCACCGACTGGCTCGACTGCTACCTGCTGCACTGGCCCGGCTCGCACCCGCTGGCGGAGACGGTGCGCGCCTTCGAGAAGCTGGTGGCGGACGGGAAGATTCGCTCCTGGGGCGTGAGCAACTTCGCGGTGTCGGATTTGGACGAGCTGCTGACGCTCACCAAGCCCCAGCACATCGCCTGCAACCAAGTCCTCTACCACCTGGAGGAGCGCGCCATCGAACACGCCGTGCTTCCATGGTGCGAGGAGCGCGGTGTGGCGGTGGTGGGCTACAGCCCCTTCGGCAACGGCCGCTTCCCCAAGCCTGGCAGTCCGGGAGGGCGCGTGCTGGAGGCCATCGCTCGGGCCCATGACGCCACGCCCCGACAGGTGGCGCTCCAGTTCCTCGTGCGGCGGCCCTCGCTGTTCGCCATTCCCAAGGCGAGCCGCGTGGCCCACCTGCGCGACAACGCCGCCGCCGTGTCGCTGAAGCTCACCTCGGAGGAGCTGGCGCGCATCGACGCCGCGTTCCCCAACGGCGCCTACAGCGACGAGCTGCCCGTCATTTGAGGCCGGAGGCGAAGGCCTTGCGGAAGGTGGACACGGTGGGCTCTCCCTCGCCCACCGTCACCGTCCCCGTCTCGCCCTCCAGCGCGGCGCGCATGGCCTTGCCCCGGACGAAGCGCACGGTGGCGATGCGGCGCATCACCTCGCGGCCCTGCTCCTGCGCGAGCGCGCGCAGCGCGTGGTTCGTGACATTCAGGGCGGCCTCCAGCGCGCGGCGACCGGGCTCGTCATCCAGCCCCATCCAGTCCACCTCGAAGCGCAGCGGCCTGCCGCCCAGCGCCGTCTCGCCCGGCCAGAACTGCTCGGTGAGGGCGTGCGGCAGCTTCTCCACCAGCGTCAACAAGTCCTGCCTCGTGGGCGTGGTACGGACCAACTGCGTCAGCTCGAGCAGCTTGCTGGCCTGACCCACCGTCACCGCGACCACCGTCGCCAGGTCCACGTACGTCACCGACTCCGAGCCGAGCAGGCCTTCCTTGCCGAGCGACAGCAGCACCGAGTCTCGCGGCGCGTAGTCCACCACCGTCCCCGTCACGGTGTGCCCGTGCGCCAGGTGCAGCGTGACGGTGACGTTGGGGACCTCCTCACCCGTGCGGGCACGCACCGCGAGGGTTCCGAGCTGCTCCAGCACCCGCTCCACCTTGCGCGACACCAGCCGCTGCACGCCCTCCATCTGGTGCTCCTCGTCGTCCGCCCACTTGCGTCGGCGTGGGTCGTTCTTCGCGGGGGGCAATGCGGGCGAGGGTGTCGGTGCGGGCGAGGGCGCCGGTATCGGTGCGGGCGAGGGCGTCGGAGCCGCCACCGCGACGTGGGGATTCGCGGGGACCTCCTTCGCGGGCTCGGGGGACGTGGCGGCGGGGGCTTCCGTCGTCTCGTCCTTCGCCTTGGTGTCGTTTCCGCCGAACAGGTCCTGGAAGATGCCCATGGCTACGGTCCTTTCTCGCGCATGACGGCTTCGACCTTCGCGACGTCTCCGGGAACGTCCACGGCCACCGTGCGCCAGGAGACGCGGGCGCAGCGGATGGAGATGCCGTGCTCCAGCGCGCGGAGTTGCTCCAGCTTCTCCGTCTCCTCGAGCGGCGTGGGCGCCAGCTCCGCGAGCCGCAACAAGACCTCACGCCGGTAACCATACAACCCGATGTGGCCCCAGCGGGGGACAGGAGTCCCTGTCTCTCGCGCGTAGGGGACGAGGCTGCGGCTGAAGTAGAGCGCGTCGCCGTTGAGCGCGAGCACCGCCTTCACCACATGCGGACTGTCCGCCTCGTCCGCCTCCAGGGGCCTGACGAGTGTGCCCATGCGCACGGTGGTGTCGGTGAAGAGTCCGGCCAACGACTTGAGCGCCTCCGGGTCCACCAGGGGCTCGTCACCCTGGACGTTCACCCACACGTCCACGTCGGGCCGCTCGCGCGCCACCTCCGCCACCCGGTCGGTCCCCGTGGCGCAGGCGGGGCTGGTCATCACCGCGCGGCCTCCGAAGCCCTCCACGGTGGCGCGGATGCGCTCGTCGTCCGTGGCCACCCAGACCTCGTCGAAGACGCCCGCCTCCTGACATCGGAGCCACACGTGCTCCACCATGGGCTTGCCGGCGATGAGCACGAGCGGCTTGCCAGGGAAGCGGGTGCTGGCGTGCCGGGCGGGGATGACGGCGATGGTGCGTGAGGAGGGCATGGCACACTCGGTCTATCAGATTCAGGACGGACGCTGGCTCCCCGGAGGCGAGTCGCCCCGTGGCCACTAGGCATCCGACTCGCCGTGCCTAGCTTGGCTGGCGACATGAAGAAGGTCATCCATATCGTCGGTGCGCGCCCCAATTTCATGAAGGTCGCGCCCATCCACCGGGCCATCGCCGCGCGGACCCCGCTCCAGCAGGTCCTCATCCACACGGGGCAGCACTACGACGTCAAGATGAGCGACGTCTTCTTCTCCGACCTGGGGTTGCCCGCGCCGGACGTGCACCTGGGCATCGGCTCCGGCAGCCACGCGCAGCAGACCGCCAAGACGATGATTGAGCTGGAGCGGGTCTTCCTGGAGCACAAGCCGGACCTCGTCTCCGTCGTGGGTGACGTCAACAGCACCGTCGCCGCCGCGCTCGTGTCGTCGAAGCTGGCGATTCCCCTGGCCCACGTCGAGGCGGGCCTGCGCAGCAACTCCCGGCACCAGCCGGAAGAAATCAACCGCGTCGTCACCGACCGGCTGGCCGACCTGCTCCTCACGCCCTCGCGCGACGCGGACGTGAACCTGCTCAAGGAAGGCGTGGACCCGGACCGCATCCACTTCGTGGGCAACGTGATGATTGACTCGCTGCTCGCCTCGAAGGAGCGGGCCGAGCAGCTGCCCGTGCTGAAGAGCCTGGGCCTCACGCCCCATGGCTACGCGGTGTGCACGCTCCACCGGCCGTCCAACGTGGATGACCCGCGCATCCTGGGGGGGCTGTTGTCCGCGATTGCTCACGTGGCTTCGCGAATCCCCGTCGTGTTCCCGGTGCACCCGCGCACGCGGAAGATGATCTCCGAGCAGGGGCTGAACTCCGCGTTCGAGCGCAACCCGAACCTGCGTCCCGTGGACCCCATGGGCTACCTGGAGTTCCTCGCGCTGACGTCGCAGGCCCGGCTCATCCTCACCGACTCGGGCGGCCTCCAGGAGGAGACCACGGCGCTGGGCGTGCCGTGCCTCACCCTTCGCGAGCAGACCGAGCGGCCCATCACCGTCGAGGAAGGCACCAACGAGGTGGTGGGCACCGACCCGGACCGCATCCGCGAGGCCGCTGACCGCGCCCTCAACGGACAGGGTAAGAAGGGCCGCGTGCCGGAGTACTGGGATGGTCGCTCGGGTGAGCGCATCGCGGACCTGTTCGCGCGCTTCCTCGGTGTCGAGCAGGGCTCGTTTCAAGCCGCCTCCGCTTGATGGACGGTGGCTGAGGGGCCGCTCGGTTCTCGCCGACGTGGCTCCTCGTCATCAGGAGGCGCTGCTCGTTCCGCCTGTGTGGGCTTTCGCTCCGTGTTAGAGCGTGGAGGTCATGCGCGGCGAGACGGACTCACCGGCGGAGGGCTCCGCCTCCGAGAAGGACCTGGCTCCCGAGGGCTTCGTCGACATCTCGTTCGTCGTGGAGCCCAACTATGCGGGCTGGCGCCTGGAGGACTACCTGGGCCAGAAGCTGCGCCGCATGCCGCGTGAGCGCCTGGCCGGAATCATCCTGCGCGGTGTTCGCTGCGATGAGCGGCGGCTGAAGCCCTCCACGCCCGTGTACCCCGGCATGACCTTCCGGCTGCGCCGTCCCGGCAGCGAGGAGCCCGAGACGCCCACGGCGCTCCCCGTCGTGTTCCAGGATGACTGGCTGCTCGTGCTCGACAAGCCCGCGGGCCTGCCCATCCATCCCACCGCGCGCTACCACAAGGGCACCCTCGTCTCCCTCCTGCGCGAGCGCTTCGGTGAGCGCTTCGCCGAGCCCGCGCATCGGCTGGACCGCGAAACCAGCGGGCTCGTCGTCTGCGGACGCACCACCGAGTCCTGCCGCGTGCTGGGCCGACTCTTCGTCTCGCGCGACGTGCACAAGGAGTATCTCGCCGTCTGCGAGGGCCATCCTTCCGAGGACTCCTTCGTCGTCGACGCGCCCATCGCGGAGGGCACCGAGCTCATCCGCATCGCGGTGCGCATCGACCCCGTGGCGGGCAAGCCCAGCCGCACCCGCTTCCAGGTGCTCCAGCGCTTCGCTCGCGACGGCGCGCCCTTCGCGCTGCTGCGCTGCTTCCCGGAGACAGGTCGCCAGCATCAGATTCGCATCCACCTGCGCGTCGCGGGCTTCCCGCTGGTGGGCGACAAGATGTACGGCCCGGACCCGGGCTACTTCGACCGCTTCAGCAAGCACAGCCTGGAGCCCGAGGCGTGGGCCCGGCTGCGCCTGCCACGACATGCGCTGCACGCCGCGCGCATCGTCTTCCCGCATCCCGGCACCGGGGTGGAAGCCGCCTTCGACGCGCCGCTTCCCTCCGACCTCACGGACTTCATCGCGGGCGTGTGACGAAACGACCAAGGCCCCCGACCCGATGAGAGGGCAGGGGGCCTTGCTTGTGCGTCTCGCCGAAGCCCGAGGTCAGGCGGTGAGCTTGTTCACTTCCGGCGCGGAGGGCGACAGCTCTCCGATGAGGTACTCGCCCGAGAAGCACGCGGTGCAGAAGCTGCCGCGGCTGGGGTCTCCCACCGCCGTGCCCAGCCCCTCCAACGAGATGTAGCCCAGCGTGTCCGCCGTGACGTACTTCGCGATTTCGTCCGTGCTGTGGGTCGCGGCGATCAGCTCCTGACGGCTCGGCGTGTCGATGCCGTAGAAGCAGGGCCACTTCGTCGGCGGTGAGGAGATGCGCAGGTGCACCTCCAGCGCTCCCGCCGCTTTGATCATCTTCACGATTTTACGGCTCGTGGTGCCTCGGACGATGGAGTCGTCCACCACCACCACGCGCTTGCCCTTGAGCACGTGCCGCACCGCCGACAGCTTCAGCTTCACGCCGAAGTGACGGATGGACTGCTGCGGCTCGATGAACGTGCGGCCCACGTAGTGGCTGCGGATGAGGCCCACGTCATACGGAATCCCGCTCTGCTGCGAGAAGCCGATGGCCGCCGCCACACCCGAGTCCGGCACCGCGATGACCAGGTCCGCTTCCGCGGGCTGCTCGCGTGCCAGCTGCATGCCCATCTTCTTGCGCACCTCGTACACGCTGCTGCCGAACAGCACCGAGTCCGGCCGCGCGAAGTACACCTGCTCGAAGATGCAGCGCCCCAGGCGCGGAGGCTCCGCGAAGGGCTTGCTGGTGCGCAGCACGCCGTTCTCGATGACGAGCAGCTCGCCCGGCTCCAGCTCGCGCACGATGTCCGCTTCGATGAGGTCCAGCGCGGTCGTCTCGCTGGCGACCACGTACGCGCCTTCCTTCATCCGCCCCAACACCAGCGGCCGGATGCCCAGCGGGTCCCTCACCGCGACCATCTTGTTCTGCGTGAGCACCAGCAGGCTGTAGGCGCCTTCCACCTTGCGCAGCGCCTCCACGAGCTTCTGCTCGAAGCTCACCTGCTTGGAGCGCGCCAGGAGGTGCATGATGACCTCCGTGTCCGCGTCCGACTGGAAGATGGCTCCGTCGGCCTCCAGCTTCTCCTTCAGTGCACCCGCGTTCACCAGGTTGCCATTGTGCGCGACGGCGACCTGCCCGCCCGCGTACGCCACGAACAGCGGCTGAGCGTTCTTGAGCTGGCTGCCACCGGCCGTCGAGTACCGCACGTGTCCGATGGCCGACTGGCCAGGCAGGCCGGCGAGCACCGGCGCGTCGAAGATATCCGCCACCAACCCCATCTGACGGTGCGCCCGAAGCCCGTGGCCGTCGGAAGCGACGATGCCAGCGGACTCCTGACCGCGGTGCTGCAGGGCGTGCAGCCCCAGGTACGTCAGGTTAGAGGCCTCGGCGTGTCCCGTGATTCCGAAGATGCCGCACATGGCGCGGTGCCTTACTCCTTTCGGGCGATGAGCGGAACAGGAACGCATGCCCCTCCGGTGGGTATTCCACCTGCCACCGGAGTCGGCTCATGTGGGCACACGAGCCTCGCGGTACGAGCACCGTCCCGTTAGTCTGGTCACCGCATGGCTTCTCTGCGACGAGCCTCCTGGCGTTCCCTGTTTCCCCTGGTCCTGCTCACCGTGGGCGCCGCTTATTCATTGGGTTCGTGGAACTGGTGTGGCACCTGGGCGCAGCGCGCACCCGTGCTGCTGTCTCACGTGAGCGGGGAAGGCGCGCTGCGCGCGGGCGCGGCGAAGGTGGCGCTGGTGCCACCGTTCCCCGTGGTGGTGGCGGGCTACTCGCCGCCGCGTCCGGATGCGAGCCAGTCCGACCCGCCGCTCCATGCTCGCGCGGTGGTGCTGGAGTCGGGGGGCACGCGGGTGGGGCTGGTGTCGCTGGAGCTGCTGCTTGTCACGGACGCCGTGACGGCCAAGGTGCGTGAGCGAGCGCTCGCTTCCGGGCTCCAGGACGTGTTGGTGCTCGCCACGCACACGCATTCCTCGCTGGGTGGCTATGACGACAGGCTGGTGTCCCAGCTCGTCGGGACGGGGCGCTACCGCGAGGACTCACTGGAGGCCGTCGCCGCCGCCGCGAGCGCCGCGCTGCAGCAGGCGGGCGCCGCGCTCACCGACGTGACGCTGGAGCTGGGTGAGGCGAAGGAGCAGTCCTTCGTCTACACGCGCAGCGGTGGCACCGCGCCGGATGGAACGATGACTCGCGCGGTGCTGCGCGGCGCGGCGGCGCCCGTGGCGGAGCTGCTCTTCTTCGCCGCGCACCCGACGATGGTGCCCCGGCAGCGCGCGTACGTGGACCCCGACTACCCGGGGCGGCTCAGCTCGCTGCGTGAAGCAGAGGGCAGCGGCGTGACGATGCTGTTGCAGGGCACGGTGGGCAATGCCTCGGTGGCGTTCTCCGAGGGACAGGGGCTGGAGCGCGTGTCCGCCTTCGCGCGGGCCTTGTCGGAGCTCGCGGGCAAGGCGCCGCTGTCCTCCGTGGGGCCTTCGGTCCGGCTGTCACTGGCGCGCACGGAGGCGGTGATGCCTCGGCCGGATGCGTCGCGGCTGGTGCCTTCGTTCACTCGCGCCGCGGGCGACAACCTGCTGTGTGGCTCCTCGGCGCGTGTGGCGGAAGTCGCGGCGCTGGTGCTGGGGCCGCTGGAGCTGGTGACGGTGCCGGGTGAGCCCACCGTCGACGCGGGCGCGGAGTTGGTGCGACGCACCGGGGCCTCGGGCGTGCTGGGGCTCGCCGGTGGGTACGTGGGTTATGTGGAGACGCCGGAGCTGGTGAACCAGAGCGGCGGTGAGTCGCGGCGGCAGTACTTCGGCCCCGCGCTGCTGGAGCGGCTGGGCGATGCGGCGGAGCTGGCGGCGAGCACGGCGGGCTTCACGCGCTGATACGTCCGCTGCCTGGTGGGCTCGCTCTGCCTCCGTCGAGAATCGATGCATCCGTGGGCCGCTGCCCGGGCGAGCCGCGCGGGAGGTTTCCGTGACGGGCGCCACGGCCGATGTGTCGTGTCGTCCTGGGGCGCCCTGGACCTCGGATTGACAGTCATTGTGTGGGTGGCCTGAAGTTTCGTCGCAGGGAGCGCGCCATCACCATGAAGACTTGCTGTTGGGTTGCCTTGTTCGCCGTGGGCTTTTTGGGAATGCCGGCGTCGGGTCAGCACCTCCCCGAGTCGGAGCAGCGTGAAGTGGAGGCTCCTTCCGTGCCGCCTCCGCTCGTCTCCGCCCCGGACAGCGCGGACGAGACTCCCGCCTGGGCTCCGTCTCCTGTCACCCCGCCGCGCACTCCGCGATATCGACGCGGCGCGCACATCCCGCTGGGAATCCTCCTGGGCGGTGGAGGGATGCTCGCGGGCGGGATGGCGGGATACTACCTGGCCAGCTCGGTGACGGGCTGTGACACGTCTTCCTGCGAGCGCGACACGGAGCGCACGGTGTCCGTGGGCGTGGGCGTCGCGGTGGGCGCGGCCACGGGGGTCTACCTCACGGGCCGGTGGCTCCGGGGGCAGGGCGGCTTCGGCTACACCCTGCTGGGCGCCGCGCTGGGGGCGGTGCCGTCGGCGCTGATGCTGACCAGCGACAGTGATGACGTCGCCGTGTTGGGGGGCGTGAGCCTGATTGTGACGCCCATCGTCGGGTCGCTCTTCGGCTTCGGCCTCTCCCACTCCGCCACCGTGCGCGCCTCCGAGCAGGGCTTCCTGTCCCAGGCCGTGGTGGTGCCGACGCTGGGCCGCACGCGGGAGGGGAGTCTCTTCAGCGGGCTGGCGGGGCGGTTCTGAACGTCCTGCGTCGGACGGCGTGCCGAGGTCGATGGCGTGGCCAAGGCCGTCTGACGGACACTGGTGCTCCCTTTCTCGCCGTGGAGCGCCCATGAGCCCATCGGACCCTCGCATCACCCTGGAAGTGCGCGGTCACCTCGCCCTCATCGGCATCCACCGTCCGGAGAAGCGCAACGCGTTCGACGTCGGCATGCTGCGAGGGCTGTCGTCCGCGTTGACCGAGGCGGACCGGCATCCGGACGTGCGGTGCATGGTCATCTACGCGGTGGGCGACCACTTCTCCGCGGGCCTGGACCTGGCGAGCGTCGCGCCCGCGCTCTCCAGCGGAGAGCCGCTCTACACCGAGGGCTTCATCGACCCGTGGGGCATCCAGGGGGCGATGCGGACCAAGCCCCTCATCGTCGCCGTCCAGGGCCTGTGCCTCACGCTGTCCATCGAGCTCATCCTCGCGGCGGACATCGCGGTGGCCTCCGAGGACGCGCGCTTCGGACAGATTGAAATCAAGCGCGGCATCTTCCCGTTCGGCGGCGCCACCGTGCGCTTCCCGCAGCGGGCCGGTTGGGGCAATGCCATGCGCTGGCTGCTCACGGGCGACGAGTTCGACGCGCGCGAGGCGTACCGGATGGGACTGGTGCAGGAAGTCGTGGAGCGCGGCCGTCACCTGGAGCGCGCGCTGGCCCTGGCGGAGACGGTGGCGAAGCAGGCGCCCCTGGGCGTCCAGGCAACGCTCGCGTCCGCGCGACAGGCGGTGCACGAGGGACCCGAGGCGGCGGCCCGCGCGCTGCTTCCCCGACTGCTGGAGCTGGTGGGGACGGAGGACGCCGCCGAGGGCGTCCAGTCCTTCCTCGAGCGCCGCGAGGCCCGCTTCACCGGCAAGTGAGGCGGCCCCGGGCGCGGTCCGTCAGAACTTCTCGAACTTGGAGTCCTCTTTGCGCTTCTTGAAGAAGAGGGCCGTGCGGCCGAGGAGCTGGGCCTGCTCGGCGCCCGCCCCCTCGGCGATGCGCGCGGCGGCTTCCTGGCGCGTCTCCGGACCGTCGTTGATCTTCACCTTGATGAGCTCGTGGTCATGCAGCGCCTGCTCGACGGCGGCGATGACGCCCTCGGTGACGCCGGATTGACCGACGATGACCACCGGCTCCAGGTGGTGTCCGAGCGCGCGCAGATGGCGGCGTTGCTTCCCGGTGAGCGGCACGTTGCAATCTCCTTCGACACGTCCGGCGGGGCCTCAGGCCCCTCCCGGATGGGGGGCGCACCCTACTTCTTCTGGGCCGCCATGCGAATCTCCCGCTGCGCGTCGATGTGGTCTGGCTGAAGCTCCACCGTCCGCTTGAAGTGCTTGAGCGAGCCGGGGACGTCCCCCGTCAGCTTCGCAATCACCCCGAGGAAGTAGTGGGCCGGCGCACAGCGCTCATTGCGCCTGATGGCGTTCTGGATTTCCCGGAACGCCTCCGGCTGCGCCGCCTTCTTGTCCGCCGCCGTGAAGAAACGTGCATACCCGCGCCACGCGTAGAACTCCGCCTCCTCCGCGTTGAGCTGGATGGCCTCGTTCAACATCTTCACCGCTTCGGGGAACTTGCGCGCCTTCACGAGAATGCACGCCTTCTGGAACAGCTCCTCGGCCATGAGGATGGCGTTGATGTCGACTTCCGCTCCCGCGCCGCCGCTCCTGACCTCCTCCAGATAGGCGGCGCGGCTCTTGTCGTCGGACAGCGTCCGGTAGGCATCGCCGATGTAGGCGAACACCTCGGCCTTGAGCTTCTCCAGCTCCGGCGGCGCGCCCTGCGGCAGCGTGTCCGGGTGGTAGAGCTTGGCGAGCCGGAAGTAGGCGACCTTCACGGCGCTGGAGTCCGCCTGCTCCGCGAGCCCCAACCGCTGGAAGTGGTTCTGCTGCTTGAGCGCCATGACGAGCTGGCGCAGCGACGGAATCTCGTCGGAGCCCGGCGCATTGGCGGTGACGGTGGGCGGCGCCGGACGGGCCGTGCCCGGACCCGCCGTGGGCGGAGCGCTCGCGGGGCCAGGGGGACGGGGCGCGGCTCCCGGGGGATTGCCGGGGCGGGCGGCTCCAGCGGCGGCGGTGGCCACTCCGGGCGGGTTGCCGGGGCGCGCGGCTCCGGCGGCGGCGGTGGCCACTCCGGGCGGGTTGCCAGGACGCGCGGCTCCGGCCGGGGCCGTGCCGACGCCGGGCGGATTGCCGGGGGCCGTGGCGGGGCGGGCCGCCCCAGCGGGAGCCGTGCCGACGCCGGGCGGATTGCCGGGGGCCGTGGCGGGGCGGGCCGCTCCAGCGGGAGCCGTGCCGACGCCGGGCGGATTGCCGGGACGAGGCGCCTGGGCCGCCGCCGCGGGCGCGGGTTGTGGGCTCGCGGCGGTGGGACCGGGGGCCGCGGGACGTGGACCGGCGGTGGTGGGCGCCACCGCGGCGAAGGACACCGCGTCCAGCTCCCGGAGGAGGAACGCGAGGCGCAGCAGGTGGTCGGAGTCCTGCGGGAAGTCGGTGAGGAGCTGGTTCACCGAGCGCACTCCGTCGATGACGGTGAGGGCTCGGACTTCGTGAGGGGTGAGGCGCAGCTCGCTCGCGGCCACCATGCCCCCCGCCTTCATGATGGGGAGCTGGAGCACCGGCATCAGCCGGCGTTTGATATCCGTGGACGGCATGCGACGCACGGTGTCGCTGATAACGGCCCACCGGTTGCCCAGCGGCATGGACTTGTTGCCAGCCAGCTCGCGGACCTCGAAGGTGAACGTGCCCGCTTCGGCGCGCAGGCCCTTGAACAGGATGCTGGCGGCCCGCTGCGCCAGGATGGCGAAGGCGCTGGCCGGTTGCAGCAGGCCCAGTCCGAAGAGCGCGGCGAGCAGGTCACCCCCGAAGCGGTCCTTCGCGGACTCGGCCTGCTGGAGCTGCTCGGGCGTGAGCAGCTTCGCGCCCATCAGCGAGGTGCCCAGCGCGTCCTCGGCATGCGTCGAGTCGACGAACTCCGGGTTGCCCTTGCGGAAGTGAATCAGGGTGACGCGGTCCGAGAGCGTGAGCGTGAGCAGCCCCGTGAGCTCCGCGGAGGCCACGCGCCCGTAGAGGTTCAGCGGCGAGGTCTGCTCGAGCTGTCCCTGGGCCGGCACCGCATAGCCCGAGGCCTCCGTCACGACGGCGGCGTGGCTCCCTGACTGGGGGGCACCGCCCGCTTGGACTGGCGGGGCACCGGGCGCCGTCGCGGGACGTGCCGCCGTGTTGACTGCTCCCGCTTGCGCGGCGGCGACTCCGGGCGCTTGGGGTGCCCCGGCGGGGCGTACGCCCGCGATGGGTGCTCCCGCTTGCTGCGCGACTCCTCCGGCCGCTTGTGGCGCGACGGGACGCGCGGCCACCCCTGCTGGCTGCGCGGCGCCTCCAGGGGCTTGAGGTGCTCCGACGGGACGCGCTGCCGCTCCTGCTTGCTGCGCGACTCCCACTCCAGGCGCCGTGGCGACTCCGGGGGCTGGACGCGGCGCGGCGACGTTGGGCGCTCCGGGTACGGCCCCTGGGACGCCGGGACGCGCGACTGGCTGCGCGGCGGCCATGGGGTTGCCAGGAGCGCGAGGATCTCCAGGACGCGTCCCGGGACCCGCCATCGGGGTGGTCCCTGGCGCGGGTCTCGCGACGGCGCCGGGGCCGGCCATGGGCATGCCGCCGGGATTCGCGCCGGGGCCCGCCGTGGGCATGCCACCAGGATTCGCGCCGGGACCCGCCATGGGTGCTCCGCCGTCGGCTCCGGTCCATTGGCTTTGACCGATGGCGGGCGCGCTCCCGGCACCTCGGGGCACGTCGGGCGCCCCGTCACCCCAGAGCTCCCGGGGGAAGGTGTCGCGGGTCTCGGGGAAGCGCCAGGGGAAGGCGAAGTTGATGCCGTCCTCCGAGACCTGGAGCTTGCCCTTGATGGAGCCGCTGTCGATGAGCAGCTCGATGGTCGGCAGGGTGAGGGGCCCCCACAGGGTGCCCCTGTCGTTGCGAACCCAGTACTGACGGACGTCACCCTCCGCCATGTGCGGTTCTACTCCGTTCGAGCTGCGAGGAGACGGAACCCTACCGCTCTCTCCGGACGGGTCAAAGCAGACGTCGGGGCGGTGTGCTCATACGGAGCGTCAGGGGGTGGCGCCGTCGAGGGCGGCGAGCCCCAGCACCGACAGGCACGCGGCGTCCGCCTGCTGCTCGGCCGGGGGGTCGAAGCAGGCCACCTCGCTGTCGAACACCTTGCACAACCCCGCCGGAGTGGAGGCGCACGCCGACTTCGAGAACGCCGTGGTGCAGCCGTAGCCGCAGACCGGGCCGGACTCGCTGTTGCGGCACTCGGGCGCGGGCAGGGTGCGCTTCCAGGCGCACAGCGCGGCCGGAGACGGGTCGAAGCAGGTGATGCGGCCACTGGCCATCTTGCACACCCCCGCGGGCGTCTTGTTGCAGCGCACCCCCTCCGGGACGTTCAGGCAGTTGTAGCCGCACGTCAGCTCCACGCTGTTGCTGCGGCAGTCCGCCCGGGGCGTGTCCTTGCCGTAGACGGCGAAGACCACCGCCGGAGGGTCGAAGCACTCCACCTCGCCACTCCGGCCCCGGCACACCCCGGCCGGGGACTTCGCGCACTTCACCCGACCCGGCTGCGTCGCGCAGTTGTAGCCGCACGCCACCACGCCATCGATGGCCTTGCACTCAGGCTCCGGCAGCGCCGAGCCGTACGCCTTCACCACGTAGGCCGGCGGGTCGAAGCACACCGCCTGACCATCCACCACCTGACAGCGCCCCTGTGGCGTCTGCGCACATCGGGCCCGGTTCGAGTCCGACTTGCACCCATAGCCACAGGCCATCTGGCTGTTCATCGAGCGGCAAGAGGGTGCGTTGGGGTCCTGCGAGGGCGGTGCCGAGCCCAGCGTGAGCGCCAGCACGGTGATGAGGGAGGCGAGCATGGTGACCTCGGGGGGCGGGGGAGTTGCGCGGGGCCATTGAGGCCCAAGGCGCGCGGTGACGCAAGAAGCGGGCGAGCGCGACGGCGCTCCTGGCGCGTGGTACCCAGGCGCCGTTCGAGCCGAGGGAGACCCGGGTGGACCTACTGGTGGTGGACGTCAGTGCGCAGCACCTCGCCCTGCTGTGCGTCGCCGCGCTGGTCGCTGGCATCGTGGACGCCATCGCCGGAGGGGGCGGGCTCATCACCCTGCCCGCGCTCCTGACCGTGGGCCTGCCACCGCATATCGCGCTGGGCACCAACAAGGGCCAGTCCGTCTTCGGCTCGTTCGCCGCGCTGGTGCGCTTCTCACGCGCGGGGCTGGTGGACTGGAAGCTGGCGCGCGTGACGTTCCCCTTTGGCCTGGGGGGCGCGTTCGCTGGCGCCGCGCTGGTGTTGCTGGTGAAGCCGGAGGTGCTCAAGCCGCTGGTGCTGGTGCTGCTCATCGCGGTCGCCGTGTTCCTCGCGTTCCGTCGCCCGTCGGCTTCCGGCGAGAAGTCGGAGCCCTCACCCCGACCGCGCGCGCTCGCCATCGGCGCCCTCATCGCGCTGGCCGTGGGCACCTATGACGGGTTCTTCGGCCCGGGGACGGGCACCTTCCTCATCGTCGGCTTCAACACGCTGCTGGGCCACGGCCTGGCGCGAGCCTCCGCCGACGCGAAGGTGGTGAACTTCGCCTCCAACCTGGCGTCCGTGGCGCTCTTCGCGCTCAAGGGCGTGGTGCTGTGGAAGGTGGCGCTGCCCATGGCCGCCGCGCAGTTCACCGGCGCGTGGCTGGGCGCGCACCTGGCGGTGAAGGGCGGCGACACGCTGGTGCGCAAGGTGGTGCTCGCCGTGGTGCTGGCGCTGGTGCTGAAGCTGGGGCGCGACGTGGTGATGGGCTGACCCGGGCGCGCGCCCCTGGTGTCTCAGCCGATGTGCACCAGCAGCGCGTCCCCGCGCTTGCCCATCTGGGCCATGAACTTCTGGAGCTCGTCGAAGTAGGAGACCATCTCCTCCAGCGGGTCCGCGTCGTCGGGCGGCTCTTCCCAGGTGCCGGGGTAGATGTCCTGGGCCTGCATCTCCACCGCGTCATAGCGGCGGCGCAGCGTGTTCTCGGACACCTCACGCAGCGCGGTGGCGAGCGCCTTCACCTGCTCGGGCGAGAAGACGCGCGCGGTGCCCTCGTCGGAGGGGATGTCACCCACGTCCACGCCGCCGCGCACCAGGAAGTCCAGCGGGGCGCTGCCCTCCCAGGGCGTGCCGGTGAGCAGGTACTGGAGGCCATGCCACGCCTCGCCGATGTCCAGCTCCAGGAATGCTCCGCCCTTCGGGTCTCCGAAGTCCTCCTCGTCATCGAGGAGGTACTCCAGGCGCTCGGGGGCCTGAAGCAAGGCGTCGCGCTGCGCCACCGTGACGCTGCGCAAGGTGCAGAGCATCTCCATGCGGGGGACCTCGTGTGCCGCGGAAGCGGGGGGGAAATCGTGAGCGGCGACGGACCCTACCAGTCCCCGGTGATGTCGCGGAGTTTCGATGCGGGTCCCCGAGATGACTGTCCTGCCGCCCGCGTGAGCGGTCCTCGGACCCAGGATGCTAGTCTTTCAGTGGTCAATCTCCGCGTCCTCGTCAGGGCACGGTCCAGGGAGGGGCCACCTGATGTCACCAGCGGGTCGATGGGGCGTCGCCATCGCGGGAGTCGTGCTGTCGCTCTCGCTCGCGGCCTATCTGCGCACCTCCCTGCGACCCCCGGAGTCACGGGGGCCGGCCGGCCCCGCGCGCCCCAGCTGGGGACAGGGCAGTCCTCGTATCGTGAAGAAGCAGAAGCCCCAGGCGCCGACGGTTACCCCCGTCGACAAGGAGCCGTCTGCGTCCCCGGTGTCCACGCCGGCGAAGCCGGGGAGCGTTCGGGTCCGAGCCACGCTGGCGTGGAATGGGTATCCCCTGCGCGGCGTGGCGGTGGGAATCCTGTTGGAGACGAAGCCCCGCGTCATTTTTCCGGAGCAGCTGCGGACGGACGAGAGCGGCACGGCCTTCTTCCCCAACGTCCCCTCGGGGCGGCTGACCATCTGTGCTCGCGGGACGGGATACCTGGAGTCCTGTCGCACGGCAGAGCTTCCATCGGACGGCAACTTGAACATGGTCCTGGGCCTGACGGAGGACGAGACGGCGAGCGCGCCCGTCGCGACTCCATGAGCGCTGTCCCTGAGTGGTAGCCTTCGCGCCCTACAGGCAGCGGAGGGTTCCGCCCATGCGTGACGTGACGTGGATTCGACGAGCACGGACGTTGTTGCGCCAGGCCGCCGTGATGTTGGGGATGGGAGGGCTCGCGCTGACTCCCGGTGCTCGGGCCGAACTTCCGGAGCACTACACGCTCCAGCTCCAGGCTCGCACCAACCTGCTGGGCAATGCGTCCGGTGCGTACAACCTGAAGCCGGGCAATCTGCTCGCGGGAAGTCTCCAGGTGCCGGTGGTCGCGGACGGGCGGGTGGCCTTCCGGTTGTCGATTACTCCCGAGGGGCCCAACGCCATCTGGTGGGGAAGTGATGCGGCGGGCCACCACCGCTACCTGCTGCCGGACCTGGGAGAAGACGCTCGCGCGAGTGACCCGGGGTTCAACTCGGGCGGGCTCGTCGCGTTCGCCGTCACGGGGGCCACCGCCGTCGCGAGCAATGGCATCTATCTGCTGCGCTCCGAGGCACCGGAGGACGTGCGCATCGTCCGCGAGCCGCTCGGAGCGTCGGACTGGTCCAGCCTGGCGCTCAACGACGCGGGGCAGCTCGGGTTCCGAGTCACCTTCAACGGCGTGGGGCGCGGCTATGTCGTGCTGACGCCGCAGGGTGCGGGTTGGACGACGACGTATCTGGCGAAGGAGAAGACACTCGACGAGACGAGCCCCTACGAGTTCCTCTACTCCCCGGCGTTCAATGACCTGGGGCAGATGGCGGGCGTGGGGGACCTGGCGCCCGGGGGCTCGGAGTACTACCAGGAGCTGCGCGTCTTCAGCGCGGACGGTACGTCCCGGCTCATCGCGCAGTCACGAGGCAGGGATGCGGGCTCGCCCATCTACCGGTTCGCGTCCGTGCAGCCGGCGCTCGACAACCTGGGCCGCGTGGCCTTCATCGCGACGGCGAGGGTGGGCGCGGGGCCGAACCTCACGACCGTCTTTCTATGGGATGGGGCGGAGCTGAGGGTGGTGGCCCAGAACGGGCAGGAAGGAATCAAGGAGGTGGAGTTCTTCCCTCCCGACATGAACGACGAGGGGCTCATCGCCTTCCGGGCCATCGACAGCGACAGTCTGCGCGCGGTGTGGGTGAGCGATGGGCGAACGCTTCGGCGGGTGGTGTCGGAGCACGACATCGTCGACTCGGACCAGGGGCCCGCGCGCATCGACCAGGAGACGAAGACCGGCCCCGTGTTCGCGGGAAGCGTGAGCATCAGCCCGCGCGGCGACGTGTCCGTCGTCGCGGGGTTGGCGCCACCGGAGAATGACCAGGAGGAGTGGGGCACCGCCATCTTCGTGGCGCGGGCCTTCTTCGCGCCGCCACCGGATGGTGGCGTGGATGGTGGAACGGGCGAGGGACCCGACGCGGGCTGTGATGGCGGCGAGTGTCCGGGCGAGGCTGACAGCGGGACTCCTGGCTGCGACGGAGGCGAGTGCCCCGGTACGGAAGACAGCGGAACTCCTGGCTGCGACGGAGGCGAGTGCCCGGGCGAGGGTGACAGCGGGACTCCTGGCTGTGACGGAGGCGAGTGCCCCGGTACGGAAGACAGCGGAACGCCGAGCTGTGACGGAGGTGAGTGCCCCGGCGCGGAAGACAGCGGAGCGCCGAGCTGTGACGGAGGTGAGTGCCCCGGTACGGAAGACAGCGGAACGCCGAGCTGTGACGGAGGTGAGTGCCCCGGCGCGGAAGACAGCGGAGCGCCGAGCTGTGACGGAGGCGAGTGCCCCGGCGCGGAAGACAGCGGAACGCCGAGCTGTGACGGAGGCGAGTGCCCCGGCGCGGAAGACAGCGGAACGCCGAGCTGTGACGGAGGCCGCTGCCCGGGTGAGCAGGACGGTGGCGCCGTGGACGCGGGCAACTCGGGCCCCACGCCCGACACGGGAGGCTGCGGCTGCCAGTCGACGTCGTCCGCTGCCTTCCTGCCGTGGATGTTCCTCGGCCTCGCGTGGTTCGCCGCGCGCCGTCGCAGAGGTCTGAGCGGTCGCTGAGTCCTCGGACCGCGCACCCCGCTGGCACGTCAGGAAAGCGTGTCAGCGGGGCGAATCAACTCCCTCACGCACGACAAACGCTCGCCGGAAGCAGCGCGCTGCGCCGCCCGGGCGGGTGGCTCGAATCATCCGGGCGGCGGTGCTCCGACTCAGCAGGGCAGCCAGGGACCGACACCCCGGTTGCAGGAGTCGTAGCAGATGGCGATGGCGGCGGCGCACTGCTCGCTGGACACCTGACACTGCCCCGGGCACCAGGCATTGGCCTGGTAGCACTCGTCCGCGCAGGACGTCTGGGCCTGAGGAGTGGACTCGACTTCGGTCGTCTCCGGGCTCACGGGCTCGGCCGCGGGAGCGCCCGGTCCACAGGCCACGAGGGCCATCGCGGACAGTGAGGCCAGGACGAACGAGCGGATGTGACGAGCATTCATGGACAGCTCCTTGAGGGGAAGGGGACGACGCGCCCGAGCGTAGCCCGAGTGATTGCAATTCCAGGACCGGAAGCGGCCATTTCGGGTGGGGCGTGTGGACAGGTCAGCAGATGTGTCTCAGTCGACAAGCATTGTCGTGGCCTCCCGGGCGGGACGACCCAGGTGGACGGAGGATTTCGTACCCCGACAGTCCCCTCGATGAGGTGTCCCATGACGTCGTCCGTTCGCGCCCGTGTCTGGTTGTTGGCCTGTGTCCTGGGAGGAGGCGTGTTGTCCGCTTGTGAGGACACGCCCAAGGCAGAGCCCGATGCGGGCGTGGGGGCGGGGGGCTGGGATGGGGGCGCCACGCCGCTGGAGGAGTACGGCAACTGGCTGGACAAGGGCCCCTACGCGCCCTGTTCCGTGCGCGAGGGGACGACGCCCCTGCGGTGCGAGGGCTTGGGGCCCGAGAGCTTCGACCTGTCGGCGTGTGACACGGAGGCGCTGGCGCTTGTCGAGCAGGAAGGCATCTACCAGGCGGGTCAACGCTACGAGGCGCGGCTGGGAGATGGCGGGACGGAGGTGATGTTCAGCCCCGGCATCGGCTTCAAGCTGGACGCGGATGGCGGAGGCACGCTGTCGTCCAGACCGCTCATCAGCCGGCGCACCGAGGGCGGCACCTTCTTCCTCTCCTCCGGCTCGCGGACGGGCACCGCGGTGGCTCGCGTGTTTGCCGGGTGTCAGCGGCCCACGCCGGAGACTGTCACCGGCTGCTACGTGACGTGCAACGCCGCGGGGAAGGTAAGCCAGCGCGGCACCTTCGAGGCGCACCGCATGGTGTGGCACGCGGGCGAGCCGGAGTCCTCCGGAGGCATGACGCTCGTCTCGGAGGGCCATGTGGCGCTGGGGCGGCCGGTGGATGTCTATGTCACGAAGAACCACGCCTACGTCGTCTCCGTGTCCGACTCTCTCACCGAGAAGGCAGGTGGGCTCACCGTCTTCGATGTGACTGACAAGCGAAACCCCGTCCTCAAGAAGTCCATCAGCCTGCCCGGGGACAACTACTGGAACGGAGTCTGGGCACACGAAGACGCGCTGTATGTCGCCAGCGACGTCGCGGGCATCGTCGTCTACGACATCTCCCAGCCCGCCGAGCCGGTCTTCATCCGCTCCCTGTTCTCGGGCGACTACGGCGTACACACCGTGCTGGTCCACGGCGGCCGGCTGTACGCCACGGCCAACGAGGGCCGGACGGACATCTACGACCTCGCCAACCCCTTGGACCCGGCGCCCCTGCAGAGCATCACCCTGCCCGACCAGTTCAACAGCGGGGGACCCCATGACCAGTTCGTCTACGAGAACCGGCTCTACGTCAGCAACGCGCAGGGCGGCTACGCCGTCGTGGACATCACCCGGCTCGACGACACGAAGCTCCTGGGCCAGTACACCTACCGGGACGTGTACTCGCACCACAGCGCGGTGGGGACGTTCGCCGGGCGCACCATCGCTTTCGAAGGTGGCGAGTTCGCCGGCTCCCACTTGCGGGTGCTCGACGTCACCGACCCCACGAACATCGTGAAGATTGGCGAGCACCGCCTGCGGCCCGTGTCCTCCATCCACAACCTGATTCTGAAGGGTACGCGGCTGTATATCGCCTGGTATCAGGAAGGCGTGCGAGTGCTGGACGTGGCCAATCCCACCCAGCCCCGGCAGGTGGCCCACTACAACGTCTTCCGGGAGGGCGACCCGGCGCGCACCGATGGCATCTTCCAGGGCGCCTTCGGCATTCGCCTGCCGGGAGATGGCTACATCTACGTCGTCGAGTCCTCGCGCGGACTGCTCATCTTCGACGAACTCTGAGCCGCCTTTCGTCGTGGCCGCGCGCGCGGGACGACCCAGGTGGCCGGAGGATTTTGTATCCCGACAGTTCCCTCGATGAGGTGTCCCATGCCGTCGTCCGTTCGTGCTCGTGTCTGGTTGTTGGCCTGTGTCCTGGGAGGAGGCGCGCTGTCCGCTTGTGAGGACACGCCCAAGGGAGAGCCCGATGCGGGCGTGGGGGCGGGGGGCTGGGATGGGGGCGCCACGCCGCTGGAGGAGTACGGCAACTGGCTGGACCGGGGCCCCTTTGCGCCCTGCTCCGTTCGCGGAGAGGGAGCGCCCCTCAGGTGCGAGAACCTGGGGCCCGAGAGCTTCGACCTGTCGGCGTGTGACACGGAGGCGCTGGCGCTCGTGAATCAGGAAGGCATCTACCAGGCGGGCCAACGCTACGAAGCGCGGCTGGCGGATGGCGGGACGCAGGTGCTGTTCGGCACCAGCGTGGGTTTCAAACTGGACGCGGATGGCGGCACGCTGGCCTCGCGGCCGCTCATCAGCCGGAACACAGAGGGCGGCTCCTTCTTCCTCACTTCCGGCTCGCCAACGGGGACCGCGGTGTCGCGGCTGTATGCCGGGTGCCTGCGGCCCACGCCGAAGACCATCACCGGCTGCTATGTGTCGTGCAACGCCGCGGGGAATGTGAGCCAGCGCGGCACCTTCGAGGCCCACCGCATGTCATGGCCCGAGGGAGAGTCGGAGTCCTCCGGAGGAATGACGCTCGTCTCGGAGGCCCCCGTGGCGCTGGGCCGGCCGGTGGATGTCTACGTCACGAAGAACCACGCCTACGTCGTCTCCATCTCCGACAAGCTCACCGCGCGTTCCGGTGGGCTCACCGTCTTCGACGTGACGGACAAGCGCCACCCCATCCTCAAGACGTCCATCAGCCTGCCCGGGGACAACTACTGGAACGGGGTCTGGTCGCACGAAAACGCGCTGTATGTCGCCAGCAACGACGCGGGCATCGTCGTCTACGACATCTCCAAGCCCTCGGAGCCGGTCTTCGTGCGCGCCCTGTACGCGGGGGACTACGGCGTGCACACCGTGCTGGTCCACGGCGGTCGGCTGTATGGCACGGCCAACGAGGGCAGGACGGTCATCTACGACCTCGCCAATCCCCTGGAGCCGGTGCTGCTGCAGAGCCTCACCCTGCCGGACCAGTTCAACACCGGGGGACCCCATGACCTCTTCGTGTATGGGGAGCGGCTCTACGTCAACAATGCGCAGGGCGGCTACGCCGTCGTGGACATCGCCCGGCTCGACGACATGAAGCTCCTGGGCCAGTACACCTACGGGGATGCCTTCTCGCACCACAGCGCGGTGGGGACGTTCGCCGGGCGCACCATCGCGTTCGAAGGCGGCGAGTTCGCTGGCTCCCACCTGCGGGTGCTCGACGTCACCGACCCCGCGAACATCGTGAAGATTGGTGAGCACCGCCTGCGGCCCGTGTCCTCCATCCACAACCTGATTCTGAAAGACACGCGCCTGTATATCGCCTGGTATCAGGAGGGCGTGCGCGTGCTGGATGTGGCCAACCCCACCCGGCCCCGGCAGGTGGCCCACTACAACGTCTTCCGGGAGGACGACCCGAATCGCACGGACAGCCTCCTCGAGGGTGCCTTGGGTATCCGCCTGCCAGGAGATGGCTACATCTACGTCGTCGAGTCCGCGCGCGGCCTGCTCGTCTTCAACGAACTCTGAGCCGCCTTGCTCGTCGGGCCGCCTCGGGTCGCCCGGCGAGTGAAGCCCGCACCCCAAAGACAGTCTCGCCCGCAATGGAGCCCAACGACAGACTCGGGTGTCGGAATTCGACATCACGGGTGCTGTGTTTGTATTGTGGTTTCTCCGTAGTTCTTTTCAGGCGCCGCGGGCTTGGTTGTCTTCAGGTGAGGAGGGTTCGATGCCCAAGAGTGTGATTCCGCTGAATGTCTCGCGACCGGATCAGTTTGATTCTTTTACGCGGGATGAGGGCTTGTCGGAGCTGTGGGCTCGTCAGGTGGAGGTCCGACCGGAGGCCATCGCGTTGCGGCAGGGAATGAAGCGCGTCACGTACGACGCGCTGAATCGGCGCGCGAGTCGACTGGCGGGAGCGCTGCGGGCACTCGGCGTGGGAGAGGAGACGCCGGTCGCCGTGGGGCTGAGGCAGGGCATCGAGGCGATTGTCGCGCAGGTGGCGCTCTGCAAGCTCGGCGCGACGTGTGTGCCCGTCGACCTCCAGCACCCGCCGGAGCGAATCGGCTTCGTGCTGGGGGACAGCGGCGCGGAGGTGCTGCTCACCGGGACGCTGGCGGACGAGGCGCGCTGTGGCGACGGGCCCGCGAAGCGGCTGTGCCTGGAGCGTGACGGGGAGCAGGTGGCGCGGGAGTCCGACGTCCTGGTGGCGCCGCCAGGCGACGGGGGGCGCAGGACGCATGTGCTCTACACGTCTGGGACGACGGGCCGGCCCAAGGGCATCGAGCTCGTCGCGCGTGGCATCCGCCGGATGGTGGTCGACACGGACTATGTGTGCATCGACTCGACGGACCGGGTGGCGCAGATCTCCAACTATGCGTTCGACGCGGCGCTGTTCGAGGTCTGGGGCGCGCTGCTCAACGGCGCGTCGCTGGTGCTGCTGCCCAGGTCGAGCGTGCTGGATGCGTCGGCGTTTCGCGACGCGCTGCGGGAGACGCACGTCTCCGTGCTGCTGATGACGACGGCGCTGTTCAACGTGGTGGCGCAGGGTTGTCCTGACGCCTTCGGGCGGCTCAAATATCTCCTGGTGGGCGGCGAGCGGGCCAATCCGCGCACCTTCCGCGCGGTGCTGGAGAGCGGGCCTCCCGCGCATCTGCTCAACGTCTATGGCCCCACGGAGGGGACGACCATCACCACCGCGCAGGAGGTGAAGCGAGGGGATGTGCTGTCGGGCTCCGTGTCCATCGGCCGGCCCACGCGCTACACCCAGGCCTTCGTCCTGGGGCCGGACCTGCGCCCCGTGGCGCCGGGGAGCGCGGGAGAGCTGTGCATCAGCGGAGCGGGACTGGCGCGCGGCTACCTGCGCCAGCCGGAGCTGACCGAAGAGCGCTTCCCCGTCGTCGCCGAGCTGGTGCCCGGACCGCCGCTCCGGCTGTACCGGACCGGGGACCTGGCGCGGTGGCGGGAGGACGGCACGCTGGAGTTCCTGGGGCGAGCGGACCACCAGGTGAAGCTGCGCGGTCATCGCATCGAGCTGGAGGAGGTGTCCCGCCTGCTGCTGGAGAGCGGCTTGTTGTGGGACGCGGTGGTGACGCTCCAGGAGCGCGCGGATGGCGAGAAGTCACTCGTGGCCTACGTCGTTCCGAAGACGCCGTCCTCGGGGACGGGCGCCGCGCTCCAGGATGCGCTGCGTGCCCGGGTGCCGGAGTACATGGTGCCCGCGCGAATCCACGAGCTGGAGCGCCTGCCCACCACGGTGAATGGCAAGGTGGACCGGGGCGCGCTCCCGGCGGAGTCGTCACCGCGAAGCGCTCCCGAGCACGCGGCGTCGGGCTGGGCTCCGGAGGATGCCCTGGCGGAGGAGGTGGGGGCGGTGTGGGCCGGGCTGCTCGGCCTGGAGTCGCCCTCGCTGGAGGACGACTTCCTGCGCCTGGGCGGAAACTCGCTGCTGGCGGCGCGCCTGGTGATGCGGCTGCGCGAGCTGTATGGCGTGGGGCTGTCCGCGTACTCGCTCTACGAGGCGCGCAGGCTGGGGGCCTTCCTGGACGTGGTGCGGCGGGCGCGCGCGGGGATGCAGGACCCTGGACGCGCGGCGGACGGACCGGAGACGTGGCGGGCGGATGCGCGACTTCCCGAGGACCTTCGTCCAGCCCTCCCGCAAGCCGCGTCCCGCGCTGTCCCCCTGGAGGAGATGGACCTGGTGTTCCTCACGGGGGGCACGGGCTTCCTGGGGGCCTTCCTCCTGAGGGACTTGCTGCGCACGACGCGCGCGCGGGTGGCGTGTCTGGTCCGGGCCCGGGACGTGGAGACGGGGCACACGCGGCTGCGTCAGGCGCTGGAGAAGTACGGCCTCTGGGAGGCGGGCTTCGTGGGGAGGCTGCGCCCGGTTCTCGGGGACCTGGGCGCGCCGTTGCTGGGGCTGTCGTCCGAGGAGTTCCACGAGCTGGCCACGAGCGCGGAGGCGCTGTTCCACGTCGGCGCGCACGTGAACTATGTGCAGCCCTACTCCGCGCACCGGGCCGTCAACGTGGAGGGGACGACGGAGGTGCTGCGGCTGGCCATGCAAGGCCGGCCCAAGCCCGTGCACCACGTGTCCACCATCGCCGTGTTCGGCCCCACCGGGTACATCAACGGTCAGGAGCACGTGCGCGAGGACGAGGAACTCGACGCCCACCTGGAGTGCCTGCGTTATGACATCGGCTACTCGGCGAGCAAGTGGGTGGCGGAGCAGCGGGTGTGGGAGGCCGCGTCGCGCGGTGTCGCGGTGAGTGTCTACCGGCCGGGCTTCATCATGGGTGACAGCCACACGGGCGTCGGGAACGCCGACGACTTCGTGGCCCGCTTCATCCGGGGCTGCATCCAGCTGGGGGCCGTTCCGGACCTGCCCCGACAGCGCAAGGAGTTCGTCCCGGTGGACTTCGTCAGCCGCGCCATCCTGGGCATCGCCTCACGCGAGGGCGCGGTGGGCAAGGCGTACCACCTGGTGCCGCCGCGTCCGGAGGACTCGGTCGACCTCAACGACTTCTACACGCTGCTGGCCCGATGTGGTCATCCCCTCCCGCGCGTGTCCTACAAGGAGTGGGTGGAGCGACTGATGCACGACGCGCGCGTGGCCGACAACGCGCTCTGCCCCCTGGTGCCCATGCTGTACGAGCAGGTCTACGCGGGCGAGGCGACGCGCTGGGAGCTGTACGAGGACATGCCGGTGTACGACGCGCACAACACGTTCCACGCACTCGAGGGGCGCGACGCCGGCTTCCGGAAGATGGATGCGGAGCTGCTGGGGCGCTACCTGGCGCACTGGCGACGCCTGGGGCTGCTCCCGGCGGCGGGGCCGGCAGCCTAGCGGCAGACGCGCGTCTTCATGCCGCAGGGGATGTCGAAGCTGCCCACGACCCGGATGTTGCGGACGGCGGCGCCGGGCTTGTTCTCCGCGTCGTGCGTCCGGGCGTTGAAGGTGAAGGTGCCCGCGACGCCGGTGCCGTCGAAGCGGGTGAGCACCAGCACGCCCGGCTCGGTGAGCATGTAGTTGATGCCCTTGAGGCGCAGCGCCACGGGGAGCTGGCCGCGCTTCTCCTCGAAGGTGACGAGCGGGTACGTGCCCGGCTTGAAGGGGATGCTCTCCTGCGTGTTCGTCCCGGGCAGGATGCTGAGGCTGCCCAGCGCGCCGTCCGAGGCGCTGATGCAGTGCAGGGACAGGGGGCCCATCATGCCGCCGCCGCGCGCCGCCTGCTTCTCCAGGGCCACCTGCGTCTTGTTGGAGGCCTTCTTGGACTTGCTGGCGACCTTCGCGAGGAGCTGGCGCATCTCCTCGGGCGACAACCAGTGGTCCGAGGTGGCCGACTGGGTGCCGCCCTTGCCCGTGAAGGTGAGCGGCACGCCTCCGGACACCCGGACCTCGCAAGTGCCCTCACGCCTCGCGGCGAGCGCGGGCAGACTGACGAGGAGTGCGAAGGCGACGGCGGCGGCATGTCGCATGACGGCGAGCCCTGGGAGGGGGCGCCCCGAGTCGCGGGGTGCCCGGTGGAATTCAGGACTCTAGAACGTCACGGCGCCGGTGAGGCGCTCTTCGGGGCGGTTCCATCCGGCGGCCGGTCGATTTCCTCGGCGGGGAAGTTGGCGGCGGCTTCCAGGTAGCGGGGCGGTTGGACCTTCCGTCGGTCCCTGCGGTTGAGGTCCTCCGGCTCCACGAAGGCGGGCTCCGCGCCGGCGCGCTGCTCCACGCGGGCCCCGTCGCAGAAGTGCCACGTGGTGTCGCCCGTCAGGCCCTGGCGCGCGTAGAACACCGTCGCCTCTCCCACCTTCGGGTTGGCCGTGCACCACGTGCCGCGCGCGGTGCTCTCGCGCTGGGGCGACTCTTCCTTCCACTTCTCCTGGGCCGTCCGCACAGCCACCGAGGCGAGCAGCGCGTCGGACTCGGACAGCCGAGCCCGCGCCTCCTTCAGCAGCTCCTGGCCCCGGCGGGAGATCTCCGGGAAGGCGCCCCGGTCCCTGAAGCCACAGCGCGTCAGACCCCGGAGGTTGCTCTCGTGGACGTCCAGCACCTTGGGCAGCGACGTCTGGGCCTCCTTCAGCAGCTCCACCTGTTGCGCGTGCTCGGGCGCCTTCGGCGTGGAGAGCTGCTCCGTGCCGTTGACGAACCGCGCCAGCAGGCCGTTGACCGCCGTCAGCTCATCCGACAGCCAGCGCTGCTCGGCGTCGCAGGGGTCCGATTTGGCACCGCCATAGTCGCGGTAGTCCGCACGGGACATTCCCAACGTGTAGTGCTGCACCGGGGGCGCGGGCCGTGACGCGCACGCCGACAGCGCCGTGCCCAGGGCCGCGAGCAGGACTCTCCGACGAAGTGACTTCATGGCGCTCCACTCTGCCATGTGGTTTGCGTGCAAACAAACCAGGACGGAGACTGGAGCGCCGTTCGTACTGCGAGTGTACGGGAGTGATTAAAGCGGGCAGGCGATGGGGCCGCGAAGGGTGGTCCTTGTTGTTCTCCAGGGCCGCCTGGCTCTCGCTGAATTGAATCGGGGGTTGCTCAGATACAAGAGTGACTGGACTTCATTTGTCGCAAGGTCGCGCTCCGGTTCTTGTCGACGGGGTGGGGGAGATGGTTGTCCGGTGAGGGGTATCCAGGAGATGCGGGGCTCCGGCCGGGAAGTTGGGGAAGGGGCGACGTTCTCCGGACCAGGGCGTGTGTTCCACGCGTCCTGGAACCTGGAACCGGAGATGCACGATGCGCGAACGGAAGGTCTTGCCGAGGGGCTCGCTGCTGGGCGCCGTGTTGCTGACCCTGCTGTGGGGGCCGGGCTGTGGTGACACCGGAGGGGCTTCCGCCGTCGAGGTGAGCCCTCCCGAAGAGGGGGCGGCGGAGGAGTTGGATGGAGCCTTCGTCGCGGTGCCCCGGACGGTGAGCGCGGAGCAGAAGCGTCAGGCGGAGCAGAAGCTGGAAGGGGTGGTGGAGGACTCTGGCACGAGCTTCTACCTGGCCATCCGCAAGAGCGAGTTGGGGCAGCGGTGGTTCCTGTCCGCGTACCTCACGCAGAACCACCCGGGAGGCGTCTACTACAACGCGGCCAGCTCGCTGGGCACGCGGGTGGTGAGCTTCAAGGAGCAGAACGGGAAGCTGTTCGTCCTGGACGTGGATGACCGCAAGGTCATCAGTGACGTGTTCGAGCCTCAGGTGTTGGTGGAGGCGTACCCCATCGTCACGGACCATGCGCCGTTCAACCGGCGCCGGGGCTCGGACAGGTACGTGCTCATCGACCCGACGGCGGGGTTCAACCGCTTCGGGGTGATGGGGGACTTGAACGCGAGCCTGCTGAGGGCCCACTTCCAGGTGGAGCTGAGCTTCGCGCAGCGGCTGCGGCCCATCGCCGACGGCGTCACCTTCGAGCAGGTCTTCACTGGCTACTCGAACCTGCCCGACGACCTGTCCCACCTCTTCCTGGAGGAGAACCCGTTCCGCACGTCGGGCACGCTGAGCGTGGCGCTGCGGCGCTACAAGGAGAGCCCGGGCTATGTGCCTACGGCGCCTCCGGCCCTGGAGCACTACTTCCTGAGCGAGGAGAAGCTGATTCCGAACACGGGCACCTATACGGAGCAGGTGGCCTCCAAGTGGGCCATCTACCCGGGCATGACGCCCATCCGCTGGAACATCACCGCCAGCATCCACACCGTGCAGAACGACCCGCGCTTCCAGGAGTACGACGTTGTGGGCGCGGTGAAGCGGGGCATCGAGAACTGGAACACGGCGTTCGGCTTCCAGGCGCTGGAGGCGGTGGTGGCGGACGGCTCGCGTGAGTTCGGCGACGACGACAAGAACTACCTCATCTTCGACCCGGACCCGTGGACGCCGTTCGCCTTCGCCAACTGGCGCTCCAACCCGAACACCGGCGAGGTGCGGGGCGCCAGCGTCTACGTGAGCAGCATCTGGCTGGAGTCGGCGCACCAGGACTTCGAGGGGGACGTGGACGCGCTCGCCGCCGAGCGGCCCGTGCACCCGCTGCGCCTCACGTGGTCAGGCATGGGGGGACAGTCGCTGTGTGACATGCGCAAGGAGGCCCAGGTGCAAAGCCACGCCGCCGAGCTGGCGCCGCCGGGCACGCCGCTCACCAAGAAGCAGAAGGTGGAGGCCCAGCTCACCCAACTGGTGTTGCATGAGATTGGCCACACGCTGGGGCTGCGCCACAACTTCGCGGGCTCCAACCTGTATGACGGCAGCGCCACGGGCCCGCGCTCCAGCTCGGTGATGGACTACACCGATAAGAAAGACGGGGTGTATGGCGACATGCCGGGGCCGTATGACGTGCAGGCGGTGCGCTACCTCTATGGACTGTCACCGGACCTGCCCACGTATGACTTCTGCACGGACCCGGACACGCGCGTCGACCCGACGTGCAACCGGTATGACCGCTTCGACGAGCCGCTGACGAAGTTCTACGTGCCCGCCTTGCACCAGGCGCTGGCGCAGTTGATGGCCGCCTCACCGGCGACGTACCCGCGGATGACGTACCTTTTCAACCAGAGCGCCAACTCGGTGTTCCAGTTCGTCCGGGCGGGGAATGCCTCGACGCAGGTGCTCGCGTACCAGCTCGCGCTGCAGACGGTGCGACCTCCGCTGGTGGTGCCGCCGGGGGCGCCCGCGCTCCATGCGCAGCGCGCGGATGACCTCGCGCGCCGGCTCCTGTCCCGGCTGTACCTGGACCCGGTGGCGGAGCGGGGCGTGTTCTCCGCGAATCTGTCCAACGCCACGCCGCTGCTGTCCGCGGTCCTCACGGACGTGCAGGCGATTCTGCTGAACACGGATGGGGTGCGTGGCTATGCGGCGCGCAGGACGATGGTGGACATCCTGAAGACGCAGCAGACACTGGCATCGTACTCCACCCTGGCGTCGGCTCGGGACACGCTCACCGCGCAGCTTCCGTCCCTTGGCGCGGAGGACCGCTTGCAGACCGCGGACCTGATTGCCCGCATCACCGCCGCGCTGTCGCCCTACTACCGCTGACGCGGAAGTACCTGGGGGCGGCGCGCGCGTCATGGGCGCGCCGCTCCCTGCCCAGAGGCGCAGGTCGATGTCCTATATCAGACAGTTGAGAGGAATTTTGTTGAGTTGTCGGCTAAGTCGGTTAAATCTCGTTTTGCCTATAGACATCTGGAATGTCAGGCAAAGGAGACGACATGCGGCAGGGATTCAGTACGCGAGTCTGGATGATGATGATTGCCCTGATGGTCGCGCCCACGGCCTGGGCCTCGGGTGGCTTTGCGATGACGTGGCAGAAGCTGAGCCACAGCTCGGGTGTGGACCACATCGGATGTTGGTATTGCGATGCCTATGTCGGGGACACGTCGTGTTCGGTGGCCCTGCCGGTCCTGTGCATCCAGCAGGATGCCTCGCCGGTGCCTCCAGGCGTGGTCACGGACTTTTACAACGGCTGGGCCCAGGGCAACGTCGCCACCACCTTGCCGGTGAAGGGCTCATCCCTGACGAGCCTCGCCGCCGCGAATCAGCTCTGCGCCAATTCCTTTGGCGCGGGGTGGCGCATGGCGGAGTTCCATGACGGCGCGGGTGGCTGGAACTGGTACGCGTACGGCAACGTGCGGACGGATACGCGCTTCTGGCTCCACATCAACGACACGGCCGCCAACTGCTGGAACCCGTAGTCCTTCACGGGTGAGCCGGGGCGGCGCGCGAGCAATGGGCGCGCCGCTCCCGACGGGTGCTGCTACTCGACGATGACCAGCCTGGCGTTGTTCTCCACGGTGGTGCCTTCCTTGGCGAACAGCTCGGTCACCTTGCCCGCCTTGGGGCTCTTGAGCTCGTTCTCCATCTTCATGGCCTCCACCACCACCAGGCCCTGGCCTTCCTTCACCTCGTCGCCCACCTTCACCAGCACCTTCACCACCTTGCCGGGCATGGGCGCGGTGACGAGCTGCTTGCCCTCCACGGAGAAGGCGGCCGTGCCCGCGCGCAGCCGCAGCCGACGCTCGTCCGCCACGTCGAAGCGGCTCACCTGCCCGCGCAGGAGCACGCCGACCTCGTCGCCGCTCTCCTCGAACTCGGCGCTGTAGGACTGGCCGTCCACCAGCATGCTCATGGTGCCGTGCTCGAGCGCCAGCGCGTCCACCTGGTACGTGACGCCGTTGACGGTCAGCTTGTACCTGTCGCCCCCCAGGGCCTCCAGGTCCACCGGCACCGCTTCCTTCTGTCCCTGCTGCTTCGTGAAATAGCGCATGGAAGTCTCGTGAGCTCGGGGGTGGGGTTACCGGCGGCGGGAGCGCAGCGCCAGGCGCCACGGGCTGATGCGTCCACTGCTCGCGTCGGCCGCGCCCGCCTTGCCACCGGGCATCGTCCTGGCGCGCTTGGCGTCACGCTGGTGCGCGTACACCGCGCTGGCCAGCAGGGCCATCTCGCTCAGCTTCGGGTCCTCCACGCCTTGCAGCGTCGTGTGCTCGCGGCCGAGGAAGCCCGTGTCGTAGTCACCCTCGATGAACTCGGGGTGCGCCAGAATCGCGCGCAGGTAGCGGATGTTCGTGGTGATGCCCTTCACCACGTACTCGGACAGCGCGCGCTGGGCCCGGGCAATCGCCTCGCGCCGCGTGGGAGCCCACACGGACAGCTTGGAAATCATCGGGTCGTAGAAGTTGGGCACCGAGTAGCCGGGGAACACGCCCGAGTCGTCACGGACGTTGGGGCCGCCCGGCACGCGCAGGTACGTGATTTTTCCCGGGCTGGGCATGAAGTTGCGCGACGGGTCCTCCGCGTACACGCGCACCTCAATCGAGTGGCCGCGCGGCGTGGGCGCCTCCAACAGCGGCAGCTTCTCTCCCTCGGCGACCTTGATTTGCAGCGCGACGAGGTCCAGCCCCGTCACCCACTCCGTCACCGGGTGCTCCACCTGGAGGCGGGTGTTCATCTCCAGGAAGTAGAAGTTGCGGTGCACGTCGACCAGGAACTCCACCGTGCCGGCGCCCACGTAGTTGACGGCCTTGGCCGCCTTCACCGCGACCTCACCCATCTGCGCGCGAAGCTCCGGCGTCAGGATGGGGCTGGGCGTCTCCTCGACGACTTTCTGGTGCCGACGCTGCGCCGAGCACTCGCGCTCGTTCAGGTGGATGACGTTGCCGTGCGTGTCGGCGAACACCTGGATTTCGACGTGGTGTGGCTTCTCGAGATACTTCTCGATGTAGACGGCGTCGTTGCCGAAGGAGTTGAGCGCCTCGCTCTTGGCGGAGCGCCACGCGGACTCGAAGTCGCCCATGCCTTCCACGCGGCGCATGCCCTTGCCACCACCGCCGCCGGCGGCCTTGAGCATGATGGGGAAGCCAATCTTCTGCGCGTACTCGCGGGCCTCGGCCTCGGTGGCGATGGGCTCGGTGGTGCCGGGGACGACGGGCACGCCGACCTTGATCATGTTCGCGCGGGCGCGGGTCTTCTCGCCCATGGCGTCCATGGCGGCGGCGGGCGGGCCGATGAAGGTGATGCCGGCGGCCTCGCAGGCGCGCACGAAGGACGCGTTCTCGGAGAGGAAGCCATAGCCGGGGTGGATGGCGTCCGCGCCAGCGGCCTTGGCGGCGTCGAGGATGCGCTGCTGGACCAGGTAGCTCTCGCGGGAGGGCGGCGGCCCGACGAAGAAGGCCTGGTCCGCGGTGCGCACGTGCAGCGCGGAGCGGTCCGCTTCCGAGTACACCGCCACGGTGGCGATGCCGAGTTCCTTGCAGGTGCGCATCACCCGGATGGCGATCTCGCCGCGATTGGCGACGAGCACTTTGCGGATCTTGGGCATGGCCGCCCGTCTACCACGGGCCGACCCGTTTTGCCTGGGTTGGATGGGGGCCACGCCCCCGGAGGGGCGTGAGATTCCAACGCCCGCGCCGCCCTCTACTTCCGGGCGCTGCGGTACTGCTCCATATAGGCCCGCGCCTGGGTCAGCTTGGCCTCGACGAAGCGGTCATCCTCGTCCGGCTCCGGAGGCTTGGTCGGCGGGGCGTTCGGCTCACCGCCGAAGTCCACCGCCGCGGCCAGGAGGTTGCGCGCGGTGTTGCCACCGCCCAGCATCCGCGCCAACAAGCCCGTCTCCACGTCCAGCCAGCGAGCGGCCTGGCGCATGACGTCCAGTACCTCACCCTCCACGGCCTTGGCGGGCCGGCCCGGGCCGCTGACGCAGGTGCGGGCGTAGCTGTGCTCCCGGTCCACGAAGATGCCCAGCACGCGCTCCCGGAAGTCCTGGGACAGCGCCTGCGACATGGCGTCGAGCTGCTCCTCCAGGAAGGGCTGCTCGGACTTGCGAGCCTTGCGCCCGGGCGCGGGGGGCAGGGCCACCTCGGCGGCGTGCCAGCCCGCCTCGGGCAGCCCCTCCGGGAGCGCTTCCACCCACTTCACCTCGGGCGTGGGTAGGTCCACGGCCTCGCAGACGCGTTTGAGCGTCTGGCGCACGGCGGTGAGGTTTCCTTCGACGTCGGCGATAAAGAGAAGAAGTCGGCGGTGGGGCAAAATACGGTTCCTTTCCTGGCCACCTGAAAGCCCGCGAGGCGCACGAGAATTTCCCGATCCACGCGAGCCTGCCTGCTCTCCAGCCGAGGGAGAGCAGGCACTCAGGGGCCTGAAAGGATTCTACAGCGGGATGTTCCCGTGCTTGCGCGGCGGGTTCTCCTGCCGCTTGTCTTTCAACATCTCCAGCGCCCGGATGACCTTGGTGCGGGTCTCCTCGGGGCGGATGACCTCGTCGATGTAGCCCAGTTCCGCCGCTTTGAAGGGGTTGGCGAACTTCTCGCGGTAGTCATTCACCAGCTTCGTGCGCTCGGCGGCGGCGTCCTTCGCCTTGAGCAGCTCGTTGCGGAAGATGATGTTGACCGCGCCCTCGGGCCCCATGACGGCGATCTCCGCGGTGGGGTAGGCGTAGTTGATGTCCGCGCGGATGTGCTTGGACGCCATGACGTCGTACGCGCCGCCGTACGCCTTGCGGGTGATGATGGTGATTTTGGGGACGGTGGCCTCGGCGAACGCGTACAGCAGCTTGGCGCCGTGGGTGATGATGCCGCCCCACTCCTGGTCGGTGCCGGGCAGGAAGCCGGGCACGTCCACGAAGGTAATCAGCGGGATGTTGAAGCAGTCGCAGAAGCGCACGAAGCGCGCGGCCTTCACGCTGGCGTCGATGTCCAGCACGCCGGCGAGGAACGCGGGCTGGTTGGCGACGATGCCCACGCTCTTGCCGTTCATCCGCGCGAAGCCGACGACGATGTTGCGCGCGAAGTGCTCCTGCACCTCGAAGAAGTGCTTGTTGTCGACGACGGCCTTGATGATGTCCTTGATGTCGTAGGGCTTGTTGGGGTTGCTCGGGACAATCGTCTTGAGCGACTCCTCGGCCCGGAACGGGTCGTCGTCACACGGCTGGGCCGGCGGGTCCTCCTGGTTGTTGGAGGGCAGGAACGAGAGCAGCTCGCGCGTCATGACGATGGCGGCCTGCTCCGTCTCCGCGGCGAAGTGCGCCACGCCGGACTTCTGGTTGTGCGTCAGCGCGCCGCCCAGCGACTCCTTCGACACCTCCTCGTGCGTCACCGTCTTGATGACGTCCGGGCCGGTGATGAACATGTACGAGGTGTCCTTCACCATCATGATGAAGTCGGTAATCGCCGGCGAGTACACCGCGCCGCCCGCGCACGGCCCCATGATGAGCGAAATCTGGGGCACCACGCCGGAGGCCAGGGTGTTGCGCAGGAAGATGTCCGCGTAGCCCGCGAGGCTCTCCACGCCTTCCTGGATGCGCGCGCCGCCGGAGTCATTCAGTCCGATGACGGGCGCGCCCACGCGGGTGGCCATGTCCATGATCTTGCAAATCTTCTGGGCATAGGCGCCTGACAGCGAGCCGCCGAAGACGGTGAAGTCCTGGGCGAAGACGAAGACCTGGCGGCCCTCGACGGTGCCGTAGCCGGTGACGACGCCGTCGCCCGGAATCTTCTTGTCGCCCATGCCGAAGTCGGTGGAGCGATGGGTGACGAACTTGTCCAGCTCGGTGAAGGAGCCGGGGTCGAGGAGCAGGTCGATGCGCTCGCGGGCCGTGAGCTTGCCGGCCTCGTGCTGCTTGGCGATGCGGTCGGCACCGCCACCCAGCTCGGCCTGCTTCTCCATCTGCTGGAGGCGTGCGCGGAGGGGGTCCTTCTCGGAGGTCTCGTCCATGGGCCGCCCTCTAGCACGATTGGGACGGCCGCGCGCTGTCCGGCTTCGCGTCAAGCCGCCCTGCGAGAGGGGTCCATCCTCACCGGGGGCGCGGGGACGGGGAGCAGGGCGTCCACCGCGGCCAGGTCCAGGCCGAAGCGTTGGCGA
>NZ_JBLZWL010000084.1:0-78820 GCF_049194865.1 Corallococcus terminator
GTTTCTTCAGCTCGACGGCGGTGAGCGAGTCCATGCCCAGGTCGAACAGCCGATGGTCTCCATCGACGGTGTCCAGGCTGCTCATGCCGAGGACGCGCGCGAGCTGGCTCCGCACGTGCTCGTCCAGCATCACCCTCCGCTCATGCACGGAGGCGACCTGGAGGCGGGCCAGCAAGCCCTCTCGCGCGGGTGGCTCCGTCTCCGACTTCGTCTCGGCGAGCAGTCGGGACAGGTAGGGGCTGGCGCCGACCTTCCGGGCGAACTCCGTCCAGACGATGGGCATCACGCCAAGCTGCGTGGCCTCGGAGGCGAGGATGCGCTCGAGCAGCTCCAGACCCCGCTCGGGGCTGATGGTGCTCATGCCCAGCTCGCCCATGCGTGCGCCCGCCTCCGCGCGGTTAGCGGCGCCGACTCCCTCCCACGCACCCCAGGCGATGCACGTGCACGGCAGCCCGAGGGCCCGGCGATGGTGCGCCAGCGCATCGAGGAAGGTGTTGGCGGCCGTGTGGTTCGCCTGTCCCCACGCTCCCAGCAGCGACGTCGCCGAGCCGTAGATGACGAACAGGTCCAGGGCCTTTGCCCGGGTGTGGAGATGGAGATTCCAGGCGCCGTCGACCTTCGGCGCGAGCACCGAGGCGAAGCGCTCCCAGCTCAGTCCGGAGAGGACGCCGTCCTCCAACACGCCCGCGGAGTGGAAGACGCCTCGAAGGGGTGGCAGTCGCCGGTCCACTTCCGCCAGGGCTTGGGACAGCGACTCCTCGCGTGAGACGTCGCAGGGCAGGGCCAGCACGGTGACTCCTCGTGCCGTGAGGTCCGCCAGGGCCACCTGCGCTTCGGCACCCGGTGTCCTGCGCGAGAGGAGCGCGAGGTGGCGCGCACCTTGGTCCACGAGCCAGCGTGCCGTCAGCAAGCCCAGTCCGCCGAGCCCTCCCGTGATGAGATACGTGGCGTCAGGCCGGATGGAGAGGCCGTGCTTTGATGTGAGCTGGGTGGCTCGCGTGAGGCGGGCGACCCTGCGCTCAGTGCCTCTCAGCGCGAGCTCCTGCTCGTTGCTCGTGTCCAGCACGGCGTCGACCAACGCGTCGGGTTCGGACGACGTGGGTGCGTCATCCAGGTCGATGATGCGGCAGCGCAGCTCGGGGTGCTCACGGCCAATCACGCGGGCCAGTCCCCAGAGCGTCGACGAGGCCACTCCTGGAACCACGCCCCCCGCGGGTTGGGCTCCTCGGGTGATGAGCGTCAGCGGCGGAGGCGGTGCGTGTGCGGCCTGGGTGAGCGCCTGGACACACTGCAAGACGCTGCCGCAGCCCGCCTTCGAGGCCTCGCGCAGTTGTTGCGTGGAGAGGTCGGCGGCGGGCGCTCCATCCAACGACCACAGGTGGATGATTCCCCGAACGTGGGGGACCTTGGCCTGGAACCGGGAGAGTGAAGCTGCGGACCGAGGGTCGACCTCGTTCGCACTGTTCTCGTGGATGAGGAAGCACTCACCGCCCTGGGCTTGGAGGCGGTTGGCCAGTGACTGGCCCACGCCCCCTCGGTCCGCGAGGATGAGCCAGGCGCCCACAGCGCGCGTCTCCCTCGGCGTTCGCGGCGCCTGCGCGACGATGACGGCTTGCTGTCCCAGGAGGGGCGGCAGCGAGTCACTCGGGGAGGCGATGGCGGCTTGGGAGAAGCCTTCCTCTTTCAGCACTTCACACCAGCGAGCCGCTGGGAGGAGCGGGCACTCGGTGCGCAGTGCCGTGTCCTCGAAGCGCCACCAGCCGTCCGTGAGTCCGAAGGTGAGGTCCACCCAGCGCAGCGCGACGGTTCCCTCCAACAGGACGAGGGTGCCTCCAGGTGCCAGCAGCTCGCGGAGGTTGCGCAGCGTCTGTCTCGCGTCCCTCGTCGCGTGCACGACGTTCGAGGCGAGCACCAGGTCGTAGCGCTCCTTGCTCACGGGCGTGCGCTCGACGTCCAGCACCTCGTAGCGGACGAAGGGAAACTCCGTGAAGCGCTCCGCGGCCCGCTCCGTGAAGAACGCGGAGACATCCGTGAAGACGTAGTCGCTGCGCTCGGCGGGGAGTCGCGGCAGCACCCAGGCGGTGGTCTCACCCGTGCCCGCGCCTACCTCCAGGATGCGCAGGCGGCGCTCCGGTGGTGCCTCCGCGAGCGCGCGCATGACGACCTGCCGCGCCACGGTGTTCATCATCCGAATGACGGGGGTGCCACGGTAGAGCTCCGCCACCGCGTCTGGATTTCCGTCAGGGAAGAGCAGCTCGAGCGCGTCGCGCTCTCCGCGCAGCAGGGCCGCCAGCTCCATCCCGCAGCGCTCCAGCATCGCGAGCTGGGCGCGGGTCGAGGACGAATCCTCCGGTGCGAAGGGGAGGCGCTCCGCTTGCATGGGCGGAAGTGCTCGGAGGACGTTCCAGCCCTCGCTGGCTCGCTCCAGGAAACCTTCCTCGGAGAGGATGGCGAGCAGCCTCCCCAGCAGTCGTTGGTGGGGCGTGGCGACTCGGAGCCGCTCCGCGAGTGCTCGGGTGCTGAACCGCTGACCGGGGGCGAAGCCCGCCTCCAGTCGATGGAACGCCGCGAGGATGTAGCTCAGGCTCGCGGTCTCGAGCCGTCCAAGGACCGCCGTGTAACGCGCGACGTCCTCCTCGGGGATGATGGTGTCCAGACCTTCGCGTACGGCGTCACCGATGACTTGGGGGGCCGGGATGAAGTCGGCTTCCGTGTCCATTCGCGGGGCGATGGGCCAGTCGACGGTGTAGAGCCAGTCCGAGGCGGGCTGTGCTCCGAGGAAGGACTCACGGCGCGCGAGGCGCAGCTCCAGGCCCTCCACCACGACGAGCACCCGGCCATCCTCCGCGCGAAGACATGCGTCGACTCGCAGGCGCCCCTTGCCGCGCGACGGACGCTCGTGCGTCTCGCAGAAGGCGGCTTCTCTCGGCGACTCGTGGACCGTGAGGCGCTCCATTCCCACGGGCAGCCACGCTTCGCCCTCCACCGCGTCACCGAACCCGACGCTCAGTGCCTGGAGACAGGCATCCAGCAGGGCGGGGTGCAGCACGTAGCGTCCCCCCGCACCCGGCACGACCACGTGGGCACCACCCCCCTGCTCCGTGCGCCAGAGGGACTGGATGGAGCGGAAGAGGGGGCCAAGCAGCAGGCCGTGCTCACGGGTCCGTTGGTAGTGCGACTCGACGGAGAGCAGGGCCTGCTTCGTGGGCAGAGCGATGGGGATGGCGTCGGGACGGCGCGCGTCCTCTCGCCGAACCTTGCACGCGACGTGGAGCCGCCACGCGTCGTCAGCTCGGCTGAAGATTCGCACCCCTTGTCGTCCTGGGCCGTCCGGCGTGAGCACGGTGTGCACCACGGTGGTGCCCTCTTCGAGGAGCAGGAGGGGCTGGGAGATCTCCAGCGCCTCCAGACGCAGTGCTCCCTCCCCGAGCGTCCGTTGTCCCGCCGCGAGCGCCAGCTCGATGAAGGCCGTGGCGGGGACCACCGCGCGCCCGAAGACGCGGTGCTGTCCGAGCAGGGGCGGCGAGGCGGGACCCAGATGCGCCTCGAAGTGTGATTCGCCGGGGCCCTGCACGGGGGAGTGGAGCCGCTGTCCCAGCAAGGGATGCGGCGTCGTTGCTTCGCTCGTGGCGCGGGCGCGGTTCGACCTGAACTGGAACGTCTCCTCCTTGAGCCAGTAGCGGCGACGCTCGAACGGATAGGTCGGCAGCGTGACGCGGCTCCGGACGCCACTGGCTTCGAGCCCCGCCCACCGCACGGGCGCGCCACGGACATGAAGCTCCGCCAGGGCCTCCAAGAGTCCGCGTGACTCCGGCGCACCCTTCCTCAAGCTGGACAGATACAGGCCCTGGTCGTCCGGCAGGTTGCTCTTCGCCAGGTCGAGCAGCGTCGAGCCCGGGCCCACCTCCAGGAAGACGTCGCAGCCCGTGGCTCGGAGCGCGCGCACTCCCTCCGCGAACCGCACCGGGCCGCGCACTTGCCCGACCCAGTAGTCGGGCCGAGTGAACTCCGCGCCCATGATCCGAGCCGTCATGTTGGAGATGAAGGGGAGCCTGGGCTCCGTCATCCGAAGCCGCGCGACGATGTCCCCGAAGCCCTGGAGCATCGGCTCCAGTGGTCCCTCGTCCGTGAGGGATTGCATGAACCGGCCCCGCTCGGCGACGAGCGTCAGCCCATCCTCCAACGAGAAGACTCCGGCGGCACAGGCCGCGGCCAGCTCGCCCACGCTTTGACCCAGGACGGCGGCGGGCTCGATGCCGAGGGACTTCCACAGCTCCACGAGCGCGTACTGGAGCGAGAACAGCGCGGGCTGGGTGCAGGCGGTCCGGGACAGCAGGGTGGACTCCGCGTCCTCGTCGAAGAGCACCGAGAGGAGCGAGCGCTCCAGGCGCGGGGCGAGGAGGGCGTCACAGCGCTCCAGCGCTTCGCGGAAGCGCGGCTCGGACGCGAACAGCTCCTTGCCCATGCCCGCGTACAGGGCGCCTTGTCCGCTGAAGAGGAAGGCGATGCGCGGAGGCTCGTCCGGAGTGGCTCCTCGGCGGGTGGACTCCCGGCGCTGGAGCTGTCCCGTCAGCTCCTCGGTGTTCCGAGCGATGAACGCGGCGCGGTGACCGAAGTGGGTGCGCCCGCTGTTCGCGGTGGCCGCGACAGCCGCGAGCGGCAGCGCGGGATTCCGGACGAGGTGACGGTGGTACTGGTCGACCTGGGCTTCCAGTGCCTCCGGCGAAGCGCCCGACAGCGTCACGAGCTGCCAGGGACGCTCGGGCACTGTGGGCCGTTCTTCTTTCGCGGGCGCCTGCTCCACGATGACGTGGGCGTTCGTCCCCGAGAAGCCGAAGGAGCTGACACCGCCGATGCGACGGCCATCGATGAGCGGCCAGGGCGTGGGCTGGGTCACGACGCGCACGCCCAGGTCGTCCCAGGCGATGCGTGGGTTGGGCGTCTTGAAGTGGAGGTGCGGCGGCAAGGTGCCGTCCTCCAGGGCGAGCACCAGCTTCATCAAGCCCGCGATGCCAGCCGCCGCTTCCAGGTGACCGATGTGGGGCTTCACGGAGCCAATCAACAGGGGGGCCTCCGCCGCACGCCCCTCGGACAGCACGGCCCCCAGGGCCTCCACCTCGATGGGGTCTCCCAGCGCGGTGCCCGTGCCATGCGCTTCGACGAAGCCGACTTGCTTCGGTGCGAGGTCGGCCTGCTCCAGGGCTCGGCGGATGACGGCTTCTTGAGCGGAGCCGTTCGGCACGGTGAGGCCCGCGCTGCGGCCATCCTGGTTGACCGCCGAGCCTCGGATGACCGCGAGGATGCGATGTCCCGCCCGCTGCGCATCGGAGAGCCGCTCCAGCACCACCACGCCACAACCTTCGCCGCGCACCACGCCATCCGCCGACGCGTCGAACGTCTTGCAGCGTCCGTCCGGTGCGAGCATGCGCGTGCGCGACTCAATCATCGCGAGGATGGGCGCGAGCATCAGGCTCACTCCGCCCGCGAGCGCCAGGTTGCACTCCCCCAACCGCAGCGACTGACAGGCGAGGTGGACCGCGACCAGCGACGACGAGCACGCCGTGTCCACCGAGAGCGCGGGCCCCCTCAGTCCCAGGACGTAGGAGAGCCTCCCCGCCGCCACGCTCAGCGCCGTGCCCGAGCCGGTGTACGCGTCGATGGCCTCCGGCTCGCTCGTGGACATCTCGAAGTAGTCATGACTGGCGACGCCGACCATCACCCCCGTCGAACTTCCCATCAGCGAGTCAGGGGCCACGCCCGCTCGCTCCAGTGCCTCCCAGCTCACTTCGAGCAGCAGTCGTTGCTGTGGGTCCATCCGCGCGGCTTCACGCGGGCTGATGCCGAAGAAGGCCGCATCGAAACGGTCCGGCTGGTCGATGAAGCAGCCCTTACGCGCGGTCAGTGCGCCTTGCGCATCCGGGTCCGGGTCATGGAGCGCCTCCGCATCCCAGCGCTCGACGGGAACGTCGCGCACGGCGTCTCGCCCCGAGGACAACAGCTCACGAAAGGCCTCGGGACTGGTGGCCCCGCCGGGAAAGCGGCAGCTCATCCCGATGATGGCGATGGGCTCGCGCTGGCCTCGCTCCAGGGCGTGGAGCTTGGACTCGGTTTCCTCCAGCTTGCGCAGTGCGCGCCGCAGGAGGGCCTCCTGACCGCCACTGGGAATTGACGTGCTCATCTAGCCCATGTCCTCGAGCTTTCGCTCCAACCGGCGGACCACTTCGTCGAGCGGCAACTCCTCGCCGGCTTCCTCCTGGGGGCTGGGCGCCGCCGAGGCGAGTCGCAGCACTTCCGTGGCGAGGTACGTGGAGAGCTGAGCGACGCTGGGGTGCTTGAACACCACGACGGAGGGCAGCGTGCAGGGCAGTGAGGCCTGGAGGCGGTTGCGAATCTCCAGCGAGCCGAGCGAGTCCAGGCCGAGGTCGAACAGTCCCCGGTCGATGCCCACCGCGGACGGAGCCAGACCCAGGACCGCCGCCACCTGCTCACGCACGTGGGCTCGCAGGAGCGGCTGCTGCTCGGAGGCTGGTGATGCCTCGAGTCGCTGGCGGAAGCCCTGTTGCGCGGCGCCGCTCTTTCGCGACGCTTCGCCTCGGCTCACCAGCTCCGCGAGGAACGTGGAGGAGCTCGTACTGGCGAGCTGCTTCCAGTCGATGGGCACGACCGCGATGTTGGGCCGCGCGTGGGTCCACAGCCGGTGCAGCGCGGTGAGGCCGTGCACGGGTGAGAGCAGGCCGAGCCCCTGTCCGCGCAGGCGCTCCGCGAAGGCCTCGCTCGCGGCCGTGCCTTCTCCAGACCATGGCCCCCAGGCGATGCTGAGGCCCGGCAGTCCGAGCGCGTGTCGGTGTCGCGCGAGGCCATCCAGGAAGGCATTCGCCGCGGCGTAGTTCGCCTGCCCCGCGTTCCCGAGCAGGGAAGACACGGAGGAGAACAGGACGAAGAAGTCGAGCGCGTGTCCCCGTGTCGCGGTGTGGAGGTTCCAAGCGCCCTGGACCTTGGGCGCGAGCACCTGGGCGAACGACTCCCACGTCTGGGTCCGCAGCGGCCCGTCCCGCACGATGCCCGCCGCGTGCACGACGCCGCGAAGAGGAGGGAGCAGGCGGTTCACCTCCTCAATCGCCGCGCGCATGCACTCCGAGCGACTCACATCCACTTCGAGGCAGAGCACGCGCGCTCCAGCGGCGCGGAGCGCGGCGAGTCCGGTGTCGTCATCGGAAGGCGCTTGTCGCCCCAGGAGCACGAGGCAGCGAGCGCCTCGGTCCACCATCGATTGCGCGACGAGGCGACCCAGGCGACCGAAGCCGCCCGTGATGAGGTAGGTGGCCTCTGGATGGAGCGCGGTCTCCGAACGAGAGGCCTCCGCGATGCGCAGCCGCGCGACTTGTCGCGACCCACCTTCGAGTCGGATCTGGTCCTCCTGGCTCTCGGAGCGAAGCTCGGCCAGCAGCTCTCGGCTTGCCTCGGGGCCCGCTGACGGCGCGAGGTCTATTCGACGGCAGCGCAGCTCCGGGTGCTCCAGGGAGATGACCTGTCCCAGTCCCCACAACGTGGAGCCCGCGCCAGGCTTGCCTTCCTGGGCCCCTCGCGTGACGAGCTGAAGCACTGGAGGCGGAGCGTTCCGCGCGACCAGGGCCTGGATGAGATGCAGCACGCCGCCACAGGTCCGGCGAAGGTCCTCGGCCAGCGTCTCCGCCTGGAGGATGGGAGTGGACGGCGAGGAGAGTGTCCCCAGATGAATGACCTGACGGAGCGGGCGCTCGTCGCGGGCCAGCTCCTCCAGCAATCGCGTGAAGTGCTCGGGACGCGCGAGGTCTACCTGGAAGCGATGGGCCCCCTGCCGCTCATAGTGAGGGCCCGCCTGGACGACGACGCAGGTGTCGCGTCCCTCTTCGTCCACGCGGGCGCGCAGGGCTTCGGCGACTCCCTGGTCGTCCGCGATGAGGAGCCACGTGGAGGGGCGATGGATGACCTCGCTGACGGGACGGGGCTGGTCGCGCCAGGCGGGCTCGTACAGCGCATCCTCGAGTCCTGGCCGTGCGCCCTGGAGAAAGGCTTCGCCACGGATGCGCTTGAGCTCGAAGCCCTCGACGCGGAGCACCTCGTCGCCTGCCTCGTCGTAGACGAAGACGTCCGCCAGGAGCGGTGAGCGCGGAACGACTCGACTCACCATTCGATGGGGCAGTGAGGCCCGGTGGACGCGCACGCGACCGAAGCTCGCGGGCAGCAGCCAGTCACCCTCGCGCAGCTCCGGTCCCACCGCTCCAACGAGCTGGAGACACGCATCGAGCACGGCGGGATGGACGTGGTGCGGCCTGGACGCATCTCGCAGTCGCTCCGGGACGTCGATGCGCGCGCAGGCACCCAGGTCGTCACGCCACAGCTCGACGAGTCCGCGGAACGCCTCGCCGAACTCCACCCCGAGCTTGTGGGCTCGCGTGTAGTGGACCGTCCCCGGCTGGGCCTCTACCCCGGTGGGGTGCAGGAGCGCGGCTGCGAGTCGGGTCGGCGCCGCGTCTTCTGCCCGAGCGGGTCTCACCTTGCCGGAGGCGTGGCGTGTCCACCGGGCGTCTGCGTCTCCGCTCTCCTCGCGGCGAAACACCTCGATGGTGAGCACCTGCTCGCCCGTGGTCCGCGCCACGGTCTGGAGCGTGATTTCTCCCTGCTCCGGGAGGATGAGGGCCTGCTCCAGCGCCAGCTCCTCGACGACGAGCGCCTGGTTCGGCAGCGCCACGGCTCCGGCCGCGAGGGCCAGCTCCAGATACGCCGTCGCTGGCAGCAGGGCTGTTCCGAGCGCGCGGTGGTCGCCCAGATAGGACGGCGACGAGGCACCGATTCGCGACTCGAACAGCAGCTCTCCTGGACGCAAGGTCGCCGCCGACACGCGTGCTCCGAGCAGCGGATGTGAAGTCCGGGTGTCTTCGCGGCGCGCGGTTCCCCGAGGACCGGCTTCGTCGGACCAGAAGCGCTGTCGCTCGAACGGATAGGTGGGCAACGCCACGCGTCGACGGGCCTCCGCCTGCTCATACCCCCGCCAGCTCACCGGTGCGCCTTGCGCGTAGAGCGTCGCCAGACACTCCGACAGCTGGTGCCAGTCCTCATGGCCCTTGCGCAGGCTCGACAGCCATTGGGCCTGGACCACGGGCAGGCACTCGCGCCCCATCCAGACCAGCGTCGGCTTCGGACCGAGCTCCAGGAACACCTGCGTCCCCATCGCGGCCAGCGTCCGCATTCCCTCCGCGAGCTGCACGGGTTCACGCAGGTGTCGCACCCAGTACTCGGGCGTCGCGACCTCCCCACCCGCGAGCCGCCCCGTCAGGTTCGAGATGAGGGCCCGCGTGGGAGCGCGATAGGTGACGGTCCGCGCGACCTTCTCGAAGGCCGGCAACATCGGGTCCATCAGGTGCGAGTGGGCCGCGCGAGTGGCCTCCAGCTTCTTGACCTGGATGCCCTGCGCCGTCAGCTCGTCGGTGAGCTGCCGCACGGCGGGGGCCTCACCGGACACCACCACGTTCTGGGGAGCGTTGATGGAGCCGATGGACAAGCGCCCGCCATGCTTCGCCAGCGCTTCCCGGACGTGGGCCTCATCCGCGAGCACGACGAGGGTCTCTCCCTCCAGCGCGAGCTGCTCCATGAGCCGCCCGCGCGCCGCCACCAGTCGCACGGCGTCCTCCAGGGAGAAGACGCCCGCGTTCAACGCGGCGACGTACTCGCCCAGGCTGTGACCGAGGACAGCGTCTGGCTCGATGCCCCATGAGCGCCACAGCTCCGCCAGCGCGTACTCCACCGCGAAGATGGCGGGCTGGGCGTAGGCCAGCTCCGTGAGTCGGTGGGACTCGCTCCCGTACAGCACCGCGAGCAGGGGTGTCTCCAGCTCCGTCCGAAGGAGCGCCGCCACCCGCTCCAAGGCCTCGCGGAAGACGGGGCTGGTGTCATGGAGCGCGCGCCCCATGCCCTCGTACTGCGCCCCGTGGCCGGTGAAGAGGAAGGCGATGCGCGGAGGCTGCTCGGACTGGACCTGACCTCGGGCCACACCCGGCACCCGTGTTTCGTCGAGGCTCGAACGAAGGCGCTTCCGCAGCTCCTCGGCCGTGTGGCCTACGACGGCCAGGCGATGCGGGAAGTGAGAACGGACGATGCCCGCCGTGAAGCAGAGGTCCGCGAGCGTGGAGTCGGAGGCGCTGGCGAGGAACTCCTCGAATCGTCGTCCCAGGGCTTCGAGTGCACGAGGGCTGCGCGCGGAGAGGGGCAGCACGTGGACCGGACGCCGGGTCGTCGAGGTGTCACGCGGGGGCGCCGCTTGAAGCACGACGTGCGCGTTCGTCCCGCCCACGCCGAAGGAGCTGACGCCCGCGCGGCGAGGATGCGGACCTTCTGGCCAGGGTTGGAGGCGAGCGTTGACGTAGAAGGGGGTCTGCTCGAAGCCGATGGCGGGGTTCGGGCGCTCGAAGTGGAGGGTGGGCGGGATGAGCCCGTGTTCAACGGCCAGCGCGGCCTTGATGAGCCCCGCGACACCCGCCGCGGTGTCCAGGTGGCCGAAGTTGGATTTGGCCGAGCCCACCGCGCAGAAGCCCTTCGCCGAGGTCCCCAGTCGGAAGGCCTGGGTGAGCGCGGCGATCTCCATCGGGTCTCCGAGCGGAGTCCCCGTGCCGTGCGCTTCGATGTAGCGGATGGTCTCCGGAGGAATGCCCGCCATCGCCTGGGCGCGAGCAATCGCCTCCGCCTGTCCATCGCGATTCGGCGCGGAGAAGCCGACCTTGTCTCCGCCGTCGTTGTTCACCGCCGCGCCGAGGATGACGGCGTGGATGGAGTCTCCGTCGGCGAGTGCCTGGTCGAGCCGCTTGAGCACCACGACGCCCGCGCCGCTCGCGGGGAGGATGCCTTGCGCCTGGGCATCGAAGGGGCGGCAGTGGCCGTCAGGAGAGAACATCCCCGAGCCGGGCTCCGCGAGATAACCCAGGTGGTGGGGGACCTTGATGGACACGCCTCCCGCGAGGGCCATCTCGCAGTCGCGGTTCCACAAGGACTGGCACGCCAGACTCACTGCGACGAGCGACGTCGAGCACGCCGTCTGGAGCGTGATGCTGGGGCCGGTGAGGTTGAGCTTGTAGGAGACCTGCGTGGCGACGAAGTCCTTGTCGTTGCCGAACAGCCGCTGGAAGTAGGACAGGGGCTGGGTGAGGTCGAGCTCCGGATAGATGTAGTTGCTCAGGCTCTTTCCAGCGAAGACGCCGACCTTCTTCCCCGTCGCGTCCGGGCGGTAGCCGGCGCGCTCCAGCGACTCCCACACGCATTCGAGGAACAGCCGCTGCTGCGGGTCCGTGAGCAGCGCCTCGCGAGCGGTGAGGCCGAAGAACTCCGCGTCGAAGCCGGCGATGTCGTCGAGGACGGCGCCTGCCTTCACGTAGTGCGGATTGCCAATCATCTCCCGGGGAAGGCCCTGGGCCCGCAGCTCCTCGTCGGTGAAGAAGCGCACCGACTCGACGCCTTCGACGAGGTTCTTCCAGTACGTCTCCACGTCGGGCGCGCCCGGGAGTCGAGCGCTCATGCCGATGATGGCGATGGGGCTTCGCTCGAGCGTGTCTGCGCGGGCCTGGCTCACACGCGCGGAAGGGCTACCGGTGTCTCCACGCCGCACCCGTCCCAGGTGCGCGGCCAGCGCGGCGAGGTTCGCGTTCTGGAACAACTCGACGGTGGGGATGTCCGCGCCCAGCTCCTGTCGGATGCGGGAGTTGATGCGGACCAGGTGGACGGAGTTGGCGCCCAGCTCGAAGAAGTTCTTCCTCCGCTCCACCTCGGGGAGCTGGAGCACGTCCCGAACGATGGCGGCCAGCGCGGCCTCGGCCTCGTGCGCTGGCGCTCCGTCGTCGGCGCGTGATTCCGTGAGCGCCTGTCGGGCCTCCGGCCTGGGCAGCGCGGCACGGTCCACCTTGCCCGTGGGGCCGAGCGGGAGCTGCTCCAGGAACACCACCACGGACGGGACCATGTGGTCCGCGAGTCGCTCCCCGAGGAAGCGCCGCAACGGCTCCTGCGACAGCGTGGCGCCAGGCCGACGCACGACGTAGGCGAGGAGGCGCGGCGAGTGACGGTCTCCATCCGCCACCACGACAGCGGCGGAGACCTCCGGGTGGAGTCGGAGCGTGGCCTCGATTTCACCGGGCTCGACGCGATGGCCGAGGATGGAGAGCTGGAAGTCGACGCGGCCGAGAATCTCGACGGTGCCATCCGGCAGCAGGCGCCCCAGGTCACCGGTGCGATACAGCCGCTCGCCCGTCACGGGGTGGGTGACGAAGCGCTCACGCGTGCGAGCCTCATTGCGCCAGTAGCCCTTCGCCACGCCGACGCCCGCGCAGCACAGCTCGCCCGGGACCCACATGGGGCGCTCCCGCAGCGACTCGTCCATGACGTGGTAGCGGGTGTCCACGATGGGCCGGCCGTAGGGGATGCTCTTCCAGGCGGGGTCGACCTTCCCGATGGGGAACCAGATGTTCCAGAGGCTCGTCTCCGTGGGGCCGCCCACGCTGACGGGCTGCACCGTCGGAACGAGCGCGCGGAGCCGGTCCGGCAGGTCGAGGGGAATCCAATCGCCGCCCATGAATGCGAGCCGCAGCGAGGGGGCGAGCGGCTCCGGACGCCCGCTGGCTTGGGCCAGGAGCATCTCCATCATCCCGGGGACGGAGTTCCAGACGGTGATGCGCTCGGTGCGCAGGAGCTCGGCCCAGCGCGCCGGCTCCTTTCGCGCGGTGGCTTCGCAGAACACGATGGCGCCACCGGCCGACAGCATCCCGAACACGTCGAACATCGACATGTCGTGGTGCAGGGCCGTCAGCGCCAGGACCCGGTCCTCCGGGCCGATGGAGAACTCGCGCAGCGTCTCGTCGAGCGCGTGCACGAGCCCTCGGTGCGCGAGCATCACCCCACCGGGGCGCCCCGTGGAGCCGGACGTGTAGATGATGACCGCGAGGTCATCCGCGCTCTGCACTGGGAACTCAGGCAGCGGTGGAGCCGACGCGGGCGCCACGGTCTCCACCGTGAAGCGGCGTGGCATGGAGGGCCATTCGAGGCGCGGCTCCAGCCAGGGCTGGGTGACGATGTGCTCACACGTGCTGTCCTCGAGGAGCTGCTTCAGCCGCTCTCCGGGGACGCCCGCGTCGATGGGGAGATAGGGCGCCCCCGCGATGGAGCAGGCGAGGGTGGCCACGACCTGCTCCCAGCCTTTCTCCATCACCACGGCCACGGGGTGGTTCTTTCGCGCTCCCGCCTGGGTGAGCGCGTGGGCGAGCGCGGTGCTCTCGCGCAGCAGCTCGCCGTAGCTCAGTGTGCGCCCTGGGGCGATGACGGCGGGCCGGCCGGGTTGTGCCTCGGCCTGCTCCACGAAGCGCGTGTGCAGCAGGCGTTCGGAGCGCGCGCCGTCACGTCGAGGCCCAGAGGCGACCTGGGGTTCGGCCAGTCGCAGGGGCTTCTCGTGGACGACGTCGGGCTCGTCCACCAGCCGGTCGATGAGCCGCTGGTACGACGCGAACATCGCGTCGAAGAGGCCCGGAGCAAACAGCTCGTCCGCGGAGTCCCAGTTGTAGAACACGCCGCCGTCCTGGAAGACGAGCTGGTGGTCGATCCACACCTGCGGCGTCTGCGTGACGGAGTGGACGACCCGGCCGAACGCGCGGCCCAGGTGGTCCACCCAGCAGGAGTCCCAGCCCTCCACTCCGCTGGCGAAGCTGGTGAGCACCACGGGCATCAGCGCGCCGCTGATCTTCCCTCGCTCGCGGAACATCTGGCGGAGGATCTCCACGCCGCCGATGTAGCGGTGCTCCAGGTCCTTGAAGAGCTGCACCTGGAGCGCGCGCGCCCGCTGCTGGAACGTCCCGCCAGCGCGGTGGTCCACTTCGACGAGCAGGAACGAGGAGAAGGTCCCCACCATCTTCCCCACGTCCTCGTGCAAGGGGAGACGATTGTAGAGCGGCACGTTGAGCGTGAAGTGCGGGCTCTTGCTGAAGTGGGCGATGACCTCCGCGTAGCAGGCGAGCAGCAACCCCGTGGGCGTGAGCTGAAGTTCACGCGCCCGCTCCACCAGGCGCTCCCAGCGCGCTCGCTCGATGCGGGCTTCACGGCGCACGAAGTGCGGGTGACGGGGCGCACCCACGGGCAGGACCCGGGGCAGGTCGGGCGCCGGGGGTAGCGTGGCAATCCGTCCACGCCAGTACTCCATCGAGCGGCGGTACAGCGCGGTCTCCTGAAGCGCGCGGGTGGCCAGGACGTAGTCGCGGAACGACTGTCCATGCTCGCGCGGGTCCAGCGTCGCGTGCGGGTCGTCGTAGAGCTGGATGAGCTCCCGGAAGAGGACCTGCACGCTCCACGAGTCGACGAAGGTGCAGTCGATGCTGAAGTAGAGCCGGTGGCCCTCCTCCAGGCGCACCGCGCGAATCTCGAACAACGGCCACGTGTCGAGCGGGAGAATCTGTTGCGCCAGCCGCTCGCGGTGGGCGTCCAGGCGCCGCTGCCGCTCCTCGGGAGACAGGGCGCGGTAGTCCTCGACCGCCACTTCATATGCGGGGACTTCCCGGAGGATGCGCTGCGTTCCATCAGGCAGGGCGACGGCGCGGAGCATCTCGTGGCGTTGGATGAGGCGTCGCCACGCCTCGCCGAAGCGCGCGGGGTCCAGCGTCTCGCTGTCAATCTCGACGTAGACGTGGATGGCCGCGCCCAGCTCCAGGTCGCCGCCACGGCCGACCCAGTAGGCCTGCTGGATGTCAGTGAGCGGGAAGGGTGCGTCCCGCTCCTCGGGACGGCAGACGAGCGCGGGCAGCTCCGCGGCGCGGGCATCTCCCATGCTGTCGTCGAGCAGCGCGATGAGCTCCGCCTTGCGTGCGGAGAGCTCCGCGCGCAGCTCGGCGGTGAGCGCGCCTTCCGGTGCATCCACCGCCAGCTTTCCGCCCTCCACCCAGAGACGAATCCCCAGGTCGAAGAGGCGCGTGAGCAGCGTCGTCACCCCGCTGTCTTGACTCACGTCTTCGCCTCCGCGTTGACGCTGAAGCAGGGGAAGTAGTTGGCGTCACCGGCGTGGTACGCCGCCGCCAGCTCGGGCAGCTCCTCGAAGGTGTGGATGCGCGGGCCGACGTCGGGCATCCACCCGTGGGCCTCGCCGAAGGCCACCGCGTCCACGCCCTCCTGATACCGCGCGTAGTGCGTGTGGATGTGCTGGTGCCGGGTGATGCACTCGCGGGCTCGAAGGAGGGAGACGGACATGCCTTCCTTCCAGCCCGCGGTGGCAATCACGCCCTGGCGGGCCAGGGCCTTGAGGGTGGCCCGGTAGACGGGCGTGCCGATGTAGTCGAGGAACAGGTGGACCATCTCTCCGTCGGTGCGACGGGAGACCTCCGCGAGGAAGCCGGCCTCGGCGGCCTGATAGCGCTCGCGGTAGAGCGTGTCGGAGTCCCAGCGCTCCGGCTCGTAGCTCAAGCCGGCGAAGGCACGTCGGTCGAGCGCCTCCAGGCCCGCGCCGCGAATCTCCTCCAGGTGCCGGTGCGCACCGGACAGCATGACCACGCGGCAGCCCTGGAGTCTGGCGAGCGCCAGCTCCGCGAGCGTCGTCCCCCCGCCCCAACCCCAGACATGCGGCGATGGGCACTCCGCCTCCGTCACCTGAAGCCGGAAGACGGCGGAGGCGACACGCCAGTTCGCCCACGCGGTGACATAGCGGACGCTGAAGGCCGCCCACTGCGCCAGCGAGTGCCGCGAGTTCTCTGGAATGGGAATGACCTGCCGGCCCTTGAGCTTCATCAGCGTGGCCATGCAGCCCATCTGTCGGGGCGCCTCGTAGCCCAGGGCCTTCACGGTGTAGCCGTAGGCGTCCGTCTCCCCGCTCGGGAACATCATCGCGAGCTGGCCGCCCTGGACCTCGGTGACGCCCTTGCCCGTCTCGAGCACCCGGACGACACCCGCGTTGCCCAGGACCACCTCCTGCTCCTGGCGCACCTTGCAGATGTCGATGGGCTGCCGCTCGAGCGCGTGCTCGTTGTTGCCCTCCCAGCAGCCGTAGAGCGGCGCCGCGAGGACCTCGTCGTCCTGGATGGCGTCGACGGTGACGCGAGTGCGCGTCAGTCGGGCGCGGCGTGGCTCACCGGCGTTGCCCGCGCGAATCACCCAGGCGTCGGCTTGATAGCTCATGTTCGAAGTCCCCTGTGCGCGTGGAGTGGCTACAGCGTGAGAAGCTCCCGACGACCACCGGCCGCGGGCGCTCGGGTTTCCGACAACTGCGCGCGCAGCCACCGCGTGAGCAGCTCATCCGCGAGCACTTCCACGCTCGTCGCCTCGAAGAAGTGGGAGACGGGCATGTCGATGGACAGCTCGGTGCGGATGCGTCCGGTCAGCTCGATGAGCCGGAGTGAGTCGAGCGCCAGCTCCTGGAGCGACTGGAAGGGGACGTCCGGCGTCTGCCCCCTGAGCGCGACGCGGATGACGGTGCTCCGCAGGTAGTCCCGCATCAGGGCCCGACGCTGCTCCGGCCGGGCGGTCCCCAGCGCCGCGAGCACCTCCGTGGAAGAGGCGGACGGACCCGCCGACGGAGCACGCGAAGGCTCCGGGGTGAGGGGCCTGGGCGACGGAGCATCCCGTGGGACGACGAGGTCGGGGACGAAGGCGGAGAGGGCCTGACCCGGCGCGGCGACCGCCTGGCCCAGGATGGTCTCGAAGTCGCGGAGCAGTCTCGCGGCCTCGTCGGCGTCGAAGCGCTGACGGGAGAACTTGAGCGTGCCGGAGATGACGCCCTGCTCCTCGTGAAGCGCGAGGAACAAGTCAAAGTCACACGTGCCGCCGTCGAGCTCGACGGGGGTGACGTCGAGCTTCGTGAGCTGGAGCGGGTAGCGGGGCGTGTTCTCGAAGGCGAAGAGCGCCTGGGAGAGGGCTTCACCGCCCAGGTTGACTCCATCCAGGAACTGCACGGGGAGGTCCTGGTGCGCCAGCGCGCCCGCCACGACTCCGCGCACCTGCTCCAGCAGTTGCAGGAAGCTCGGGTCGCCACGCAGGTCCGCCGGCAACACCAGCAGGTTGACGAAGTAGCCGATGAGTCGCTCGGTCTGCGCCTGCGGGCGGTTGGCGATGGGGCTGCACACGAAGTGCTGCTCCTGCCCACCGGAGTGGCGGTGCAGCAGGACGTGGAACGCGGCGAGCAGCACCATGTAGGCGGTGGCGCCCGCCTCCCGGGTGAACTGGAGGAGGGCCTTGGAGACCTCCGGTGAGAGCGTGATGGGCAGCCGCCCCAGCTCGCGCAGGCCCGGCGTGGCCACATTCCCTGTCCGCGCCCGCGAGGCGAGACGGGGGCCTTGCAGCCGCTCCTTCAGGTGCTCTCGCCAGTACGCCTGAAGCTCCTCGCGCGAGCTTCCCTGGAGCCACTTGCGCTGCCACCGCGCATGGTCCCTGCAACACACGTCCAGCTCGGGCAGGGGCGAGAGGCCTCCTTCGTGGAAGGCCGTGTACAGCTCCGAGAGGTCCCGGAAGAGCACGTCCTGGGACCAGCCGTCGTAGATGATGTGGTGGAAGTTGAGCAGGAGGACATGCTCCCGCGCGTCGAGGACGAACAGCGTCGCGCGGAACAGTGCATCCCGGTGGAGGTCGAACGGGCGCCAGGCCTCCCGGTGCAGCGCCTCGCGCAACCGGGCCTCCTGCTGCCCATGCTGCTGTGCCTCGTCGCGCAGGCTGATGGTGGGGAGCACGAAGGCGCCGGGTGCGCGGACGCGCTGGATGACCTTGCCTCGGCTGGAGTCGAACGACGTCCGCAGGGCCTCGTGACGGTGTTCGAGGGCCTCCAGGGAGAGGCGCAGCGCTCGCCAGTCCAGCGGGCCCGAGATTCGGAAGGCCACGGGCAGGTGGTACGCGGTGCCGCCCGGGCTCGCCTGGTCCAGGTACCAGAGACGCTCCTGCTGAAAGGAGGCGGGCGGGTCCTCGATGTGCTCGCGCGGCACCAGCGGCGGCGCCTCCGAGCGCAGCGTGCGCAGCCGCTGGAAGGCCCTCCAGATGTCGGGGTGCATCAGTCGGTCTCCCCGCCGTCACGGCCGCGCAGCCGGGTGACGGTGAACGCCCGGATGGCCTGGAGGCTGCGGAAGTTCTCCATCACGATGTCGGGTGGGGTGACGGAGATCTCGAACCGCTGCTCGAGGAAGTTGACGAGGCGGAAGATGCCCATCGAGTCGATGACCCCGCGCGCGATGAGGCTGTCGTCATCAGCCAGTCCGGAGTCCTTGCTCCGGAAGAGGAACTCCTGGTCGATGTGGGCGCGGATGATTTGCGCGACCTGCTCTTCGGTGTAGCTCGCCACTGTCTCGTTCACGGACGCTCACTCCGGCTTCAGGGAATACGAATCCCCTCGGGCCGATGACCCGATGGGGCAAACACTGTCTTCGTGAGGGGGCTCACACGAGCTGTCGCGCCTGCTCCTGGAGCCGGACCCTGTCTTTCTTCCCCGTCGTCGTCTTCGGCAGGGCTTCGCAGGCGTCGATGCGCGCGGGAATCATGTAGCGGGGAAGGTAGTTCGCGCAGTGCTGGCGCAAGTCCAGCGGGCTGGTGCTCGCGTTGTCGCGCAGCACGACGAAGGCGCGCAGCTCGTTGCCCGTGAGCTCGTCGGGCAGCGTCAGCGCCGCGCTCTCCTCGACATCCGGATGGCGCAGGAGCACCTCCTCCACGGCGCTCAGCTCGATGCGGTGGCCTCGGACCTTGACCAGGTCATCCCTTCGGCCCAGGAAGCTCAGCGTGCCGCCGGGCTCCCGGATGACGCGGTCTCCGGTCCGATAGGCGAGGGGATGGCCCGGAATGGGGCCGAGCACCTGGCGCGTGCGCTCCTCCATGCCCCAGTAACCACTCATGAGCGTGGGGCCCGCGACGCACAGCTCCCCCTCCTCTCCATCTCCCGCGAGGCCGCCGTCATCTCGGACGACGAAGACTTCGTCACCACAGCAGACCTGGCCAATGGGCAGCGGCGTGGAGCGCGCGAGGTCCGAGGGCGTGACGACGTGGAACGTGCAGACGTTCGTCTCCGTGGGGCCGTACAAGTTGAAGTAGCGGGGCCTCGGTAGGTTGAGGACGAGCTGGCGCAGGTACTTGAGTGGGAAGACCTCACCGGCGAAGAGCACGGTGCGCAGGTTCGGGAATGCGTGCCGCGACAGCCCACCCCGGGCCACGAGCTGGGTGAGGGCCGACGGAACCGAGTACCAGATGGCGATGTGTCGGTCCGCGATGAAGTCCGCCAGCTCGCGAGGGAAGACAGAGAGCGAGGTGGGGACGAGCACGAGCGTCGCGGCGCACTTCGCCGTCGCGAAGAGGTCGAAGATGGACAGGTCGAAGTGGAGGGGTGCGTGATTGGAGACGCGGTCCGCGGCCCGCACCCCCGCGATGGTGGCCGCCCAGTCGACGAAGGCGTGCGCGGCGCGGTGGCTGAGCATGACGCCCTTGGGCTGCCCCGTGGAGCCAGAGGTGTAGAGGATGTAGGCGAGGTCCTCGGGCGAGGCCTCGGCGAGCGGCTCCACGGGCGCGCTGGATTGGGAGCACACGTCGGCCCAGGTGAGCGTCACCGGACCGCCCTGCTCGGGAGGGAGGCGGAGCATGTTCGTCGGGCGCGCCTCCACCAGGATGATGCAGCGAAGGCTCTCCACGTCTCGCAGGGCGGCGTGCCAGGTGGGGAGGGTGAGGATGCCGGAGAGCGCGCAGTCCCGGACGATGAACTTCAGGCGCCACTCAGGGGAGGCCGTGTCGATGGGGACGTAGGCGGCGCCGGCCTTCATGATGCCGAAGAGCGCGATGACGGCCTCGATGGACTTGTCCAGATGCAGGCCCACGCGAGCGCCCCGGCCGATGCCCTGCGCTCGCAGCGTGCGGGCCACCTGATTCGACGCCGCGTCGAGCTCTCCATAGGAGAGGGTCCGCTCTCCGTCGATGACGGCGAGTCGAGCAGGGGCGGACTGGGTGCTGGCTTCAAGATACTGGAACAACATGGATGTGTTTCTCCGTCAGAGGCCCATGGAGCGGGCCACGAGCTCTCGCTGGAGCTCCGAGGTGCCGGAGAAAATCCGGCTCCCCAATGCGTCACGGACTTCCCGCTCGAGCTCCGTCTCGGTGAGGTAGCCGAGCCCTCCGTGGAGCTGCACCGCCTCCAGGCTCGTCTGGACCCAGGACTCGCTGACGTGGAGCTTGACGAGGGAGGCCTCGAACATCGCCGAGCGTCCCTGCTTCTTGAGCCAGGCGAAGCGGTACAGGAGGCCCCGCGCGGTCTCCAGCCGCAGCTTCATCTCCACCAGCTTGCTGGAGATGGCCTGGAAGCCGCCGATGGGCTTGCCGAACTGCTGGCGCTCGCGTGCGCGGCGGATGCAGCGCTCCAGCGTGCGCTCCATGGTCCCCAGCGCGGGCGCGAGGATGAGGCCGCGCTCGTACTCCATCATCTGCGAGAAGAGGGGCAGCCCTCCGCCCTCGTCACCCAGGCGGTTGCTCGCGGGGACCTCGCAGTCGTCGAGCCGCAGCTCACCCATGCTCGCCGTCCGCAGGCCCATCTTCGGGACGGTGCGCTCCACGTGGAGCCCGGGCTGGCCCTTCTCCACGAGGAAGGCCGTCAGTCCATCGCGCCCTCGTGAGGCGTCCACGGTGGCGAAGACGAGCAGCAGGTCCGCCACCGGGCCGTTGGTGACGAAGACCTTGCGGCCCTGGAGGACGTAGGAGGCGCCCTTGCGCGTGGCGGTGGTCTGGAGGGCGGCGACGTCGGAGCCCGCCTCGCTCTCCGTCATGGCGTGGCCGCCGAGCATCTCTCCGCGCGCCAGCGCCGGCAGGTAGCGCTCCTTCTGCGCCTCCGTGCCGAAGAGCAGGATGGGGAGCGCGCAGGCCCAGAGGTGGGCGCCGAGCGCGAAGAGGAGCCCGTTGTCCGCGCAGCCGTACCCGAGCCCCTCCAGCGCCTGGACGGTGATGGGCAGCGGGTGCTCCGCGCCTCCGTAACGTCGGGGGATGGGAAGGCCCGCGGCGCCGAAGCTGGCGAGCCGGTGCCACCCCTCGCGGTTGAAGGTGCCCTGGGCGTCGAGGGAGACGACGTCGAAGGCGAGCCGCTCACGGCCGAAGGCGACGGCCGAGGCCTTCATCCGGCGCTCGTCGGGCGTCCACGCGAAGTCCATGACGGCTCAGCCTCCGCTTCCGGTGAGCGCGGGCATGGGGGCCCGCTGACGCGGGGACATGACCTGGGTCAGCAGCTCGGGAGGGACGGTGAAGTCGTCGAACCAGCGTCCACCGAAGGGGCGCTGGATGGGGATGATCTGATCGCTGGAGTAGGAGAGGACGCGGCGGTTGTAGGCGCGGATGACGTCGCGCAGGGACGAGGGCAGGGTGCCATCGAGGGTGATGGCGCGCTCCATGTCCGCGAGCAGGGCCTGCGTGTCGGAGATGGCGGTGAGGATGCTCTGGCTGATGGCGCGAGGGAGGATGCCCGCCTGACCCTTGGCGCGGACGAGCGCGGCGACGGCGCTGTACGTGGTGTCCTGGAGCTGCTTGCGGGAGAGCCAGCGCGTCTCGTAGTTGAGGCGCCGGTGCCAGAGCGGCTCCACCATGGCCTGCCGGTGCTCCTCCAGCGTGCGATGGAAGATGCGGTAGCCGTGCTGCTCGGGTTCGACGAAGAAGCGGGAGCCCGGGTCGAGGAAGGGGACCATGGGGCAGAGCAACGGCAGGACGCGCTGGCCCTGGAACTTCTCCATCAGCCGGATGCTGTAGTCCACCGTGTCGAAGATGGACTGCGGCGTCTGCTGGGGCATGCCGATGAAGAACCAGATCATGACGCCGGCGATGCCCGCGTCGAGGGCGCGAGGAATCCACGCCTCCATCTCCTCCATGGTGTACGTGCCGCGCCCGGCGAGCTTGCTGATGACCGGGTCATGCGACTCGGGGGACAGCATGATGTACGACTGGCTCGACTCCCCCATCTTCTTCAGCGTCGCGTCCGGGGTGAGGTGGAACTGCTCGACGAAGAGCTGGCGGTAGCCGCTCTCCTTCACGGCGTCGAGGTACTCGTGGAAGCGTGGGCGCGTCTCCGAGTAGCACTGGAGCGCGTAGATGCCCGTGGTCGCCGCGGCGGGGCCCATGGACTTCAGCTCGTCGACGATGCGCGAGTGGTCCTTGGAGATGAGCGTCTTCTTGACGCCCATGATGTTGCGATAGGCGGACCGCGAGCCGCCGCACCAGGGGCAGTCATAGGCGCAGCCCGTGTTCGGCAGCGTCATGATGAGCTTGGTGGTCGCGACGTCGTCGACTGCGTCACGGTAGTAGGACCAGTCCACCGTGGCGTCGTTGTAGTTCGTCGCGGGCTTGTGGCTGAAGCCGGTGCGTTCGACCTCCTGGGTGCGGCGCTTGTAGAGGAGGTTGGGGATGTCGACGAGGCGCCGCTCTCCGGACTTGATGGTCTCCACGAGGCGCCGGACGGGCTCCAGGGTGTCGTAGCCCTGTACGACGATGTCGATCTCCGGATACTGGATGAGCTGCTCCGCGTAGAACGTGGCGGAGATGCCACCGCAGATGATGACCGCGTCGGGGTGGACGAGCTTGATGCGTTTGGCCAGCTCGATGGTGCCGTGGCACTGCGCCATCCAGTGCAGGTCCAACCCGAAGACAGGCGCCTCGAGTCGCCCGAGCAGTTGGTCCACGTCGAGCTCGGGGTGCTTGAGCATCAGGGCCGCGACGTTGACGATCTTCACCGACAGGTCGTGCTTGCGCAGGTGCTCCTGAATGGAGAAGAACCCAATCGGGTACATCTCGTAGATGGACGTGACGTTGACGCTGTCGGAGTCACTGAGATAGGCGAACAGCAGGTCGTCGCGCTCACGAAAGTCATACACGCTGGGCGCGTGCAGGAGGAAGAGGTCTGCTCGTAGCGTACTGGACGACGTGCTCATGAGCAGCAATCTCCGGGGGTGGAGCTGCGACGAAGCCTGTCTTTGAACGGTGCCGAGAATGGACGGGTGACAGGTGAATGTCGTTCGTCCCCGGGTCTGGGTGGTGCGCTTCTTTCAGGACAGTGAATTCCAGAATTGTCGCTGAATCTGAGAGGGCGGAGGGCCGCAAGCGTTGTGAGGAGGACGCCGCGGGTGCGGGGAGGGCACCTGTGTCCGCGCGCTCACAGGAGGGGTGTGGGCCTTGGCGCGATGGATCCCGGGCCAGTGTGCCTTGACGTGTCAGCCCCAGGCATTGACACGTCAAGGTCATCGGCTGACGTGTCAGCCTTCGGGATGCCGTGGCTGTCTGGTGAATCCGCGCGGATTCGATGATTTTTCATAGGTCCGGGTGAGAGGCATTGGTATAGGACCCGTTCCCCATCGAGGAGCCACATGAATCGATACTTGCGTCGAGAGCTGCGTGTTCGCTCTCCTGTCCTTGCACGCGCCGTTGTGTCCGTCACGGCGCTCTCCCTCCTGGCTTCGTGTGCGACGACGGGAGGCGGAGGCAGCGGGGGCGCTGGCACCACCGTCTTCGTCGGGAAGATTGTCACCCTGGATGACCAGGGGACGGTCGCCGAGGCCGTCTCCGTGGACGCGCGGGGTCGTATCTTGAAAGTGGGCACCGAGCAGGAGGTGACGGCGGGGCTCGGCTCCGGGGTGGAGTGGGTCCGCCTGCAGCCGGAGCAGGTGCTGCTGCCGGGGTTCATCGACCCGCACCTGCACCTGTTGCCGACGCTGGCGCAGAACCTCCTGGGGACACACAACCTGGCGCCCTGCCTGCCGCCTCCGTACAGGCTGGACACGTCCAAGGACTGCGGCACGCATGCGGATGTGCTGAGCGCGCTCCAGTCGATGCAGGTGAAGCCCGGGGGCGGGAGCCAGGAGTTCGTGCTGGGCATGAACCTGGACCCGTCGCGGCAGCAGTTCGTCCGGGGCAAGTGCGGCGTGAGCGGCGAAGTGCCCTTCATGAAGCAGCCGAAGCTCTACCTGGATGCGTGCGTGAGCAAGGACCGCCCGGTGCTCATCCTGGACCAGTCGGGTCACCTGGCCTACGTGAACGAGAAGGCCTTCGAGGTGGTCTGCAAGGGGGCGAAGAAGTGCAAGCCTCCCGAGTCCGTCACGGCCAACGGTGGGCGCTGGGTCGTGGACGACAATGGGAACTACACGGGGCTGCTCGAGGAGCCCGCGGCCTACGCGCCCTTCATGGCGGCGATGGAGAAGGGCCTGCCGTTGGGATTGGCTCACTCGAATCCGCGCCAGTTCCTGGAGGAGTCCGAGAAGGACATCGCGCTGGCGATTCAGGACCTGCGGAAGGCCGGGCTCACGACCATCGCGGATGGCGGCCTGACGAGCAAGTCACAGGTCGAGGCCCTGAAGTTCCTGGCGGAGCAGCAGGGCTTCCCGCTGCGCATCACCGCCCTGGTGACTCACGATGCGGCGTCCCAGCAGGACTTCCAGGCGACGGGACCGGCGTGCGACCCGAGCAAGGATGCGCAGTGCAAGCTGCCGAAGTGGCTGGGCGCTGGGGGAATCAAGCTCTGGGTGGATGGCTCGACGCAGGGCTGCACGGCGCTGCTGGGGCCGCCCTATGAGTACCTGGCGAATGGGGGGCACTGCTCGGATGCGAAGGAGGGCGCGGCGGACTTCGCGAACGTGCAGGCCATCGTCGACAGCTTGAGCCCGCTCTGGGCGACGAGGTCCTGGCGGTTCCAGCTGCATGCCAACGGCAACCTGGCCAACCAGTGGGCCATTGATGCGTTCGCGAAGCTACAGCAGCAGACACAGAGCCCGCATCGGGTGCTGCTCATCCACAACACGGTGGGGCAGGAGCAGCTCTCCAGGAACATCGGTGACCTGCGCAAGGGGGCCTACAAGACAGCCGACGGGAAGGTGGTGCCGGGCCTGGATGTCCGGGTGACGCACCTGATTGGTCATGTGGCGTATTGGGGGGCAGCCTTCAAGGAGATGCTGGGGGCGGAGGGGGCACGCAACCTCGACCCGATGGGGTTTGATCGCCAGTATGGGATTCCGTATTCGATGCACAGCGATTCGATGGTGACGCCATCGCGCCCGCTCTGGTTCGTGGAGCAGGCCGTGACTCGGCGCACGTGGGCCTATCCTGACTTCACGGAGACCTTCGTGCTCGGGCCCGAGCATGCGGTGACGGTCGACGAGGCGCTGCGTGCCGTCACGGTGGAGCCGGCCCGGCAGCATGAGATTGACGCGTGGGTGGGGAGTATCGAGCCGGGCAAGGTGGCGGACTTCGTGGTGCTGGGAGCCAATCCGCTCGACTACGACAAGGCCCGGGGAGGGGACCCCACGCGGATCAGCCGGATTCCGGTGATTCAGACGTACCTGAATGGCAAGGCGACGGTGGGCGGGAACTGACTGTGCTTCCGTGACGCTCCTCCCGGGTTACCGGGGGGAGTGGTTGTGTTGGGATTGCGCTGTCACTCTGGGTTGAGCGCCCAGGTGCCGTCCTTCCCAGCGCTTCAGCGCCTCCTGGGCTCCGAACGGGACCAACCCTTGTCCCTTGGCGGCTTCCTCCAGAACCGCCTTCGCCTCGGCCGTCCGGTAGCGGAGCAGATGTGCGGCGGCCATCACGCGCACGTCCATTCGCTCATGCTTGAGGAGCACGGCGAGAGCATCACGCCCGGCATTGCCTTGGGCCAGGAGCTTATCGACGGCGGCACCGTACTTTCTGGCGTGCTTGTTCCCGGTCTTGGCGTCGCCCTGGAAGATGGCATCGGTCTGGGCCGCGACCACGTTCTGGGCGAAATGCTCGACAAGATCCTCCAACTTCATCTCCAGAGCCTCTTCCCGATGTTCTCGGGGGATCCATTGGACATGAGTACGGATTGAGTGCCCACGCCTATTCCGGATCGAGCGTCCAGGTTCCATTCTCCCAATGCCGCAGGGTCATGATGGCGCCGAGTCCGCCGATGCCTCCCTCCTTCGCCGCCTTCTCCAACACGGCCTTGGCTGCCTCCGTCCGGTAGCGGAGCAAGAACCCAGCTGCCATGGTGCGAAGGTCCGTGCGGGGATGCGTGAGCAGAACGGCGAGGGCTTCCCGGCCGGCATCTCCATGCTCCCGGAGCTGCTGAAGCGCCGCGATGTACTTCTTGGCGTGCTTGTTCCCCGTCCTGGCATCTCCTCGATGGATGGCATCGGTCTGGGCCGCGACGTTCCGCGCGAATTGGTCAACCAGTTCTTCCAGTGTCATCTCCAGCCCTCTTCTTGGCGCGCCTACAGGAACGTCACGCCCGAGAGCGTGATTATGCGAAGCCTCCGGCCCCCAGCTTCTCCCACCACGCAACCGCCGGTGTCCGTGTCTGGAGGCACGACGGGGTGCATCCGCGGGCTCAAGTATCCTCTCCTTGGGCGGAGCGTGTAGGGGCGGTGTTCCTGGACCTGCGCTCAACCGGCAACGGGACTCGAACGGGCTCCACCCGTGAAGTCGCACGGGAGGAGAAGTAAACCCGGAGAGGATACCATGGATGAATCTGAAAGGTTGTATGCTGGGATGGCCATCCCCGCGGAATTCTCCTCTTTCCCCAGGTCCTCCCATGAACGAGAAGCTCGCCCAGCAGATTGGAACCCAGGTCCGTGCCGCCCGGCAGCGCGCGGGCTTGTCACAAGCGCAGGTGGCCGAGGCCATCCACGTGCCGACGCTCGTGGTCAGCCGCCTGGAGCGCGGGAAGATGTTGCCCACGCTCTCCACGCTGGTGGGACTGTGCGGTGTCCTCCGTATCCCCGTGGGCCTCTTCGTGGACGGTAAGGCCCTGGAAGCCCCCGCCCCCGCGAGGTCCATCCAATAGGGGGCGCGTGACGGGGCCCTTCTCGTGCATCGACACGACCGCCGAGATGCGGCAGGAAGGGGCGTCCCCGAGGCTCGGGCCTTCCTGTCCGCGCCAGACCTGGGTCCCGGTACCCCGACGCATGAACGAAGAATTGGCGACCCGAATTGGAAGTGCCGCCCGAGAGGCTCGGACGCAGCTCGGGCTCACGCAGGCGGAGGCGGCCGAGAAGCTGAGCCTCGCGCACATGGTCTACAGCCGCCTGGAGCGCGGGAAGATGCTGCCCAGCGTCCAGACGCTGTTGCGGCTGTGCTCGGTGCTGCGCATCTCCTCGGACGTGTTGCTGGGAATCGGGGACGCGGAGGAGGGGGGGAAGTCGGGCAAGGGCGAGCGAGGGCAGGGCGGAGCGCCCAAGCTGCGCCAGCTCACGGGCCTGGCGCGCAAGATGGACGAGGACCAGCTCGACGCCCTCGTGAAGGTGGCCCAGGTGTTGTTGCGCTGAAATGACGCGGGCCCATACCTGGGCCCGCTGGCTTCCAGGGATGTCCGGCAGCCCGTTCTCAGTCTTCATTCGGCGCGGGATGTTGCCGCATCGGCGTCCAGGCCCTCCGCGATAGTGCTGACCGCCGTGAATGTGGCCTTGACGGCTGCTGGCGGCTTCACGCTCGTCAAGCGGCTGCTCTTCGGGAGTGCGGCCAGCGAAAGTGCCGAGCAGGCGGGCGAGATTGCCGCAGCCAGTGAGGTGCGTCGCCCCCAGGTTGAGAACGAGGAGCTGCGTCAGCACGCGGGAGACGCGCCGCTGGTGAAGGTCCTCGCGGCGCTCGCCCTCGGGGCGGGCCTGGGATTCACCGTGGCGAAGTACGTGTTCCGGTCGATCCCGATCACCGATTCCGGAGCAAGCCGAACACCCGTTTCGGGACAAGCCGATCACCGATTCCGGAGCAAGCCGATCACCTGTAGCAGGGTGAAGCAGTGGGGCCTGAGCAGCGCGGAGGCCCGCGCGGACTGAAGGCCCGGCCGGAACGTTGACGACGCTGGACAGAGCGCCGACCACGCCGACTCCCGAAAGGAGGAGGCGGTGGCGGCAGAGAGACTGTCCATGCGGAAGCTGAGAGAAATCCTGGAGCTGCGCAAGAAGCACGTGACGAAGCAGCTGCTCTGGGAGGAGTACAAGGCGGAGCAGCCGGACGGGTACCAGTTCAGCCAATCTTCGAGGAAGTAGAGCGTGCCGCGCTGAGGCCGCTGCCGGCACGGCCGTACGAGTACGCCGAGTGGGCGCGCCCGAGGGTGCGCGACGACTACCACGTCGAGTTCGACGGCCACTGCTACAGCGTGCCGTACCAACTGGTGGACCATCAGGTGGACGTGCGCGCGACGGCGAGTGCCGTGGTGATGATGCACGGCGGACGCCGCGTCACTTCGCACATGCGCAGCTTCGAGAGGGGCGGCCACACGACGAAGAGCGAGCACATGCCCAAGTCCCACCAAGCGCAGGCGGAGTGGACGCCGCTGAAGCTGGTGGAGTAGGCGAAGAAGACGGGGCCGGCCACCCACGACCAGATTCCCGCACTTCTTGGAGACCATCAACAGCGGGTAGCTCTACGCGATGGGGACGGGCGGCACCGTGCTGTTCCCGACAGCGGAAGGGTCATTGCGGCCGGGCGCCTTCGCTGCGATGGGGCTGGGGATGGACAATGCGCGCTAAGCGGCTCCGCAAGGCGGGAGGGTTCGAGCCCTGAAAAAGGGGGCTCCGAGGCATGTCGGAGTGACGTTGTAAGATTCCTCCGCGCAGTCGGTTGCCATCCAGTTGTCAGACGGGAATGCCAGCATTCAACCCGATTGCCTTCCTTCGAGAGAGGCATGGGGGGTGCTGAATGCGTGCTGTCCGCTGGATACTGTGCGCCGTTCTCTTCGTGACGGGGTGCGCTGGCGTTGAACCCTCGACGCGCAGGGGCACCTTCCAGCAGCGTTCCGCACTACTCGGGGAAGGGGGGCACTCCCGAGGACAGCGGAGCGATGCGTTCGACGCGCTGCTTCGTGACGCGGGGCTCGGGGACCAAGACGCGCGTCCCGTGACAGGCAGTTCGCTCACGCCGACACACGCCACGCGTCTGCTGAAGGCGCTGACCGTCAAGGACGTGACGCTGGGGCAGTTCCCGGCACGCGTCGCGGTGGGCTTCATGCTGCGCGAGGTGCTCGACGCGGGCGAAGTGTCGCGCGCCGAGCTGGTGCGGCGAGTCGGGCGCTTCACGCAACTGGCGGTCCTCCGTCCTGACGGCTGCCTCGCGTGGGTACGCAGCGGACAGACACAGCAGCGCGTGGGCGTCGTGGAGTGGAAGGACGGTGCCTTTCGAGCGGGCCAGTTCGAGTTGGGCGTCTTCTACTCGGGCAAGGGCGGTGTCTTCCGACAACTGAACGCGCGGTTGGAGGAGACCGGAGGAGGCGCCTTCGCGGACGTCCACGACGATGCCGACTACCTGAGCCGCACACTGGACGGAGCCGAAGAAGCCTTCGTCGGGCTGGCGCTGGCGGTGGGGCAGCTCGTCTCCACGTCCCCAGCGGACACCCTCGCGGCGCTGAGACACATGCCTGCCGCCGTCGCGGCGCTGCTGGCCTCGTCGCCCGAGTACCTGGAGCGCTTCCAGTACATGACGCGCGGCGAGCAGGTGCAAGCCGTCTCCAAGCTGGTGACGAACCTCATCGCCACCTGGGGCACGGCGTCTGCCGCAACCCGCACGCTGCAAGGTGCGACGTTCGCTACGGCCGAGGTGCCGGTGCTGTCGCTGTCCGCCCAGGGGGCACTCGTCATGGGGCGCGTCGCGGTGCCGGTGGGGCGCGCGGCGGCGGTGCTGAGTGGTGGGCCTGGCGCAGCCATCGTCCTCCAGCGGGCGAGCACGGCCGCGAAGCAAGGGGGGCCTTCCAAGGGGCCTGGACAGTGGGCGCCAGCCAAGGAGTCCATGTCGCCCCGCGCCCGCCGCTACCAGGAACAGCTCTCCGGGCACTCGGCAGACGAGGCATACTGGGTTGGAGGAGTCGGCAGGGACAGCGGAGGCGTGAAGTTCGATGGATTCGAGAAGGGCGTACTCCAGGAAGCCAAGGGGCCTGGCTATGCCAAGTTCTTCGAGGGGCTGGACCCGAAACGCTGGTTCAAGAACTCGGGGGCGAAGGCTCTTGGCGAACAGGCGCTCCGACAGATGAACGCGGCCAAAGGGATGCCCATCCGGTGGCATGTCGCAGAGGAAGCCGCCGTTCCAGCACTTCGGAAGATACTTCAGGACAGAGGAGCCAAAGGGATTGAGGTTGTTTTTACACCTCCCCTTTGATGAGGAGACAGAGAATGATGGAGACCTACTATGCCGCTGCTTACTGGCGCGCTCGCAAGGAGTCACCAGACGAATGCGCATCTCGCGTGGTGGCCTTGCTCGAATCTATCGCTGGGGTTGAGGCGTCGTTCGCTAGCTGGTTCAGACAGAGCAAGGCGCGAAAGGACGCTTTGAAGAAGCCGGTCACGCCCAATCAGGGTGAACTCGCAAGGGCGCTGGAGCGCACCAAGGATCGGCATCATGGAGATCTTGGTTACCGCATAAGCGGATGGAATGGTGCCTCTGAGGACTCCGACGCATGCAGTTTTGATGCAGCCGTGGGCATCTACTCCGGATGGGTGAACAACTTCTGGCTCTTTGAGTTACCCACTCATGGTGCAAGTGCTGAACGCATCTTGACGGCGCAAACGTTGAGCGGGCTTCTTAGGAGCATGGCGACAGCGTTAGACCCTGATTGGGGTGTTGCCATGTCTCATGCGCATCGGGAAATTGCCGACCCAACCGGACGGGCCAACGTGCAGATTGGGTGGGTAACATACCTCGCCCATCGGCTTGGTGTCGTGCCCCCTCTCCCCGCCCCGGTGCGCATTGAGCCCGTAGAGGACAAGGGCACCCTTGTCATCCTCACTCCCGAGCGCTTCACGGCCAGCAATCCCGAGCACGTTGCCCTGGCAGAGCGGGTGCGAGAGCTGCTGGACCGAGCCGGGCTCTTGAAGTCGCTCCTGTCCCAGACGTAGAGGCAAGGGGGGAGAGAAGCGGAAGGCTTGGTCCCTTCGTCGGGAAAGCGCTAACGCCAGTGCGCTTGGGCGTCGGTCACGTGTAGGGTAGAGTGCGGTGGCAGCAGGCGGGGGACGGGCAGGGGCATCGTAGGAGGCAGCTTCCGTTCCTACTTTCTCCCTACCAACGAGGGCCAATGAGGACCAGTAAGGGCCTGAAATTGCTGGGCACGAGTGGCGGAACAGGCAGACGCAGCGGACTTAAAATCCGCTGACCCGAAAGGGTCGTCCGGGTTCGATTCCCGGCTCGTGCACTTCTAACTGGCGAGAGTCGTTGAGGAAATTCTTCCGATTCTAGCCGTGTGCCCCCAATGTGCCCCTCGGATGCTGCTCCAGCACGCGAACCGCATCCTTCTTCACGTCTGGACTCAGGTGCGCATATCGCATCGTCAGCTCAATGGAAGCGTGTCCCAAGAGTTCTTGTACGGCTTTGAACGGCACTCCCCCATGAGCAGATGACTGGCGAAGGTGTGTCGCAAGACATGCCATCCGATGGGTCGTAGCCCCGCGAGTTTGCGGGGCCGAAGTTCGCGGGCACGTCGGCGGCTCGCGCGTGCGCCTTCATCGCTTCAACCTGGGGCTCGACCTTGGTCCGCCACTCGCGCGCGACGTGTCCGAAAGGCACGGAGGCGACGACGGACACGGCAAGGCGCTGGCCTCGGGTCTGGTAGTAGAGGTGTTCGAGTTCGAGGGTGTGAAGGCCCGGGAAGCGCTCGACCTGGCCGAGTGCCCACGCGCCATAGCCCACCATCTGGAGCCCGGGTTCCGTGTTGGCGTTGGCGAGCTGCTCGGCGCTTGCGGCATTGCTTGCGATGTTGCTCGTGAACTTGTGGTCGGTGATGCGCAGCACACCGTCGGATGCGAGGTGCCGCGCGTCCACGAGGTCGATGAACCCGGTGAAAGGGATGCCTCCCGCCGTCAGTGGCGGGGCACCGTCGAGGGGCTGTTCGACGAGCAGGTCGGGGCCGGGAGTCGGCAGGAGATGGGCACCCGCCTTCGCGAACGTGCCGAGCACGTCTTCGCCCGTCGACAGGTAGTGCTCAAGCTGCGCGTGGCCTTCGGTGCCGACCTGCTGTGCCCCCGCGGTGGGCTCCGGAAGGCGCATGACCTTCTGGAAGAACCACGCACGGGGGCACAGCTTGTGTTTCTTGAGCTGGGACACGCTCAAGCGCTGGATGCCCCCGGCGATGACCGAGGGGCCGCGAGTCGGAGCTTCAACGGAGGGCGTCACCTCACGTAAATGAGTGTGACTTCCGAGAGTGGCTCAAGGGGGCCAAATTCAGATTTTACCCTTGAGCCACCCGTGCGTTAGATCCGCGAAAACAAACGTGATGGAAGGTGGAGAGATTAGAGACACTCGCGAAAAGAGATGAGTCGCTCGAAGTCCGTCCGCTCGCCATCCAGTGTCGGTGTGCGGTTGCAACGGCATCGCTCAGTGCCAACTCGCGTGGTGTACGTGGCATCTGTGTAATACGCTATGACGGCTTCATCCGTGCAGATGCGGAGCTGTGCCTCGTGCGACGTCAGTTCAGACGCGGCCTCCATTTCAGCTTCGCCCGGTCCGCAGCCGAATTGAAGTCCGACAACGGCAAGTCCTAGAATCATCAGTGTACGCATTGCCTCTCCAGTGGAAATGGTGCCTGGGGTTTGGATGTTGCCATGAGCTGCTGATGGTCAGAGGCACTCTTCGGAATAAACAAGCTCCCGAAAAGTGGTCCGGCGACCAATCAGCGATGGGAACTTGTTGCAATAGCATTGCTCGTCGCCGACCTGCGTAGTGTGAGCGGCGTCACTATAGAATATGATGCGGTGGTCGGTTCGGCAGATGAAGAGCTGATCCTCTCGTGCCGTGAGGTCGGATTGCGGCTCCACGTCAGATCCGTCTGCTCCGCACCCAAGCTGAAGTCCGACGACGGCAAGTCCCAGAATCACCAGTGTACGCATCGCTCCTCCATGCGCGATGAGCCGTTCTGGCCAATCGCTGCATGCGAATGCTGCCACAAAGCCTTACGCGAGTGAACGGGGCCTAGGCATTCCACGACACGCGCGACATTTCAGCTCCCTTGGAAGAACTGTCGTTGGGGGCTTGGTTGTCCCGTGTTCTGGCGGGGTGTTCTTGACCCGCGCCATAGGCTCTCTGCGGTGGCCTCGCTGATTCGAGGCGTGATAGTGTATGGCCGCACTTTCAGGTGAGGGGATACGCATGCAACTGACTCTTCGTGGAGTGCTAGCAGTGTCGCTATTCGCCCTGGTGGCTGGCTGTGGCGCCGGTACTGAAATGGATGTCGTCGAGACGCCCGTCTCCGCGCAAGGCCGACCTGAAGGGAACTGTTTGGTGCCCGGCAATACGTGCGCCGCTGGCCGCGCCTGCCTCAACGGTTCTTGCGTTGAGGCTTGCGTGCTGGCTGAAGCAAGCATCATCTTCTCGTAGACGCCCACGGGCTGCCGCTCACCGAATCCGTGACGGCCGCCAACGTGCACGACACGCACGAACTCTTCCCACTTCTGGACTCCGTGCCCGCGGTGAGGATGCCCTCGGGCCAACGACGGCTCCGCCCTGGGAGGCTGCATGGCGACAAGGCCTACGCCTCGAGAAAGAACCGGCGTGGGCTGCGCCTACGCGGCATCGCCTCTCGCATTGCTCGCCCAGGCGTGGAGTCCAAGGAACGGCTGGGACGCTACAGTTGGGTGGTGGAGTGCACGCTGGCCTGGAAGAACCAGCTGCGCCGGCTCCGCGTCCGCGACGAGCGCAGGGAGGATGTCCACTTCGGCTTGCTCATTCTCGGCTGCTGCCTCATGCCCCTACGACGCCTCTGCCCTGTCATTTGTTAGAGGCTGTTCGCTCGGCGATGGCCGAGTCGCCCTTGAAGCCGTCCTTCGTGCGGATGACCGCGACTTCGAACAGGTAGCGCCCGAAGCGCGGATGGCGGCCACCCGCCGCAGCCTGCGCGGTGGCAATCTTCGTCAGTAAATTGTTCATGTTGCGTGGACCTTCGGCTTCGGTCGTGTCAGCGGAGACGTGCGCTGACCTCACGTAAAAGCGTGCGAATTGTGGGAGCGGCTCAGGGCAACGCTTGCATCGGCTGGTGCTTTACTTTGCCGCAGGAGCGGGAACGGCAGTTGCCTTTTTTGACAGAAATTCAGAATAGGGCAGGCTTGATTGCAAGTCGGGATGCGGGAATGTCTTTGTCAAGGCGATGCTGCGTCTGGGCATGGACTCAAACGGCAGATCATGAAGGTCGGAGGAAATATGCATTCGATGCGCGTCGTGGTGCTGGGTGTTCTGCTGTCGAGTGGATTGGCTGCTGCCGGGGCGAAGGTCGACTACACGGTGGATATTAGCACTTCCGGTCGCAATGCTTCTGCGACCATGGGAGGCGCTCGAAACTCGCCAGACTCCACCCAGCTCCTGTCGTGCCAAATCGACGCAACCGTCAGCGGTATCACGGGTACTTGCTATGCGGTAAACGCGCAAGGGGTGTCTGGTCAGTGTCAGACAACGAATCAGTACTTGTTGGAGGCAATCAAGTCGATCAACGACAGCAGTCTGGTTGCATTTGTGTGGAATGCGAGTGGCGCGTGCACCCAGGTCATTGTTCGTCATGGGTCAATGCATAGCCCGAAGTTGTAGATTCTACTGCCAGGAAGGCCATGCTGTGGCATGCACCCATTGACGTGCGAGAGCTAGAGGCATGCGCGCTGGCCGTTTTCTTCCGACGTGCGGTTCAGGCGCAGATTGCGAAGCATGGCTTCTGCGGAGTGCCTTCCGCCTGTTCGATGAAGCGGGCGAAGTCGGGGGCCCTCTGGAAGGCCCCCACTGGCCCAACGGCCGGCATTGTCCGCTTTTGAATGCTCCACGGCCTGATGCGGTCCTTTCTTCGGTGGGGCAATGGCAGGCAAATGCCTCTTTTTGTGGTAAAGCGCGGCGCATGGACATGAAGCTGCGCGTGGCTGGACTGCTGAGTTTGGCTCTGGCCTCCTTCGGATGCTACTCAACCAAATACAGCTATGCCCGGACAACCCAGGCAACGGCGGAAGCAAGGCCCGCCACGTGCCAGGTTGATTTGTTCACAACCCGGCCCGAGGGCTCCTTTGTCGAGCTGGGTGTGCTCGAAAACAGGTACGTCCCCAGGTCGACGGCCAATGAATTCGTCGAGGCTGTGCGCTCTCAGGTCTGCGAGGCAGGCGGCGACGCAGTTCTTGCCGAGGTTAACGGGTTTGGTAACTATATTCGCGGCACCGTCATTCGCTTCAAGCAGGCCGAGGCCGCTCCCGCTACTCCTTGATCTACTAAACCAGGGTTCGTCATCGGCGTGATCTCTGGTTGAAGAGGAAGCAGTGAGCAGGGCGGCGTGTCACGGTTGGTTGCGATCCGCCCCTGGGGGAGTCGGCCGCCTGGTTCTCTTCGGTTCTTCACGCAGCTCACGACGTTCTTCCATGGCGCGTCTGCGATGGAAGACCTTGATCTCCAACAGACCTACCAGCCAGCTCGTGATGGAGATGGACGGCGCCACCAGGGCGGCGAGCACCGGGCTGCCCAGCGCGGCCTCGCAACCCACCGCCGCGGCAATCCAGATGGAGGCCGCCGTCGTGATTCCAAAGATGGCGCTGCCCTTCTTGAGGACACTCGCTGCTCCCACGAACCCGATACCCGACGCCACTCCTTGGATGATGCGCAGCGTCTCGGCGGGTTCCGCTCCGGCCAGGTTCGCCCCGGCGGTACAAAACAGCGCGGCGCCCAGTGTCACCAGGTAGTGGGCCCGAACCCCGCCCGGTCGCTTGCGATAGGGCAGGCCCAGGACGATGCCTGCACATCCCGCCACGAGCAGGCGGATGAGCAGCTCTCCATTTTCAAACCCCGCCGCCATCGCCATGTCCGAATCCTCGACTTCCATCACGCCCAGTCCCGTCCTGCCTTGGAGCGAGCGTCAGGAGAACTCCGCTCAGAACCCGATGGCCGGGAGCGGTGGCCAGGGCTCGCCCGCGAGCGCCTGCTCCAAGGCCTCAGCGTGCTGGCGAAGGGCTGTGTGCGATGCAGCGCCTTGCTGGGTCTGCTCCGAGACCTTCAGGATGGAGCGCAGCAGCTCGCGAGCCACCCGCCGGTCCTCCGAAGCTGTCGCGCGGTGTCCCACGGCGGCCGTCATGCGCAGGAGCCGGAGCACCACGGCGGGCTCGGCGGCGCCATAGCGGAGGATCTGGTCCGTGGCCAGCGTGAGATAGTCGCGCAACGCGGAGCCCCGCAGGAACACGCGCGGAACTCCGGAGTCATCCGCCAGGACGCGAGGACCCAGGCGCATCCTGCTCAGTGAGCACAGCATGAAGGTCAGTTGGTCCACGGCCTCCACCGCCGTGTAGGGGTCATTGATTCCCGGCGACAGCGCCTTGATGGCCACGTCCACCAGCTGACGCACCCCCAGGGCGATGTCCCGGTCCTCGTCTCGCCAGCGGTCCAGGCGGATGGCACGGAGAACGAACTTCTCGGTGGCTTCGCGCCGGGAGGGTGGACCGGCGGCGTCCGGCTCGGCCCAGCCCACCTCCTCACCCTGAATCACGGGCTCTCCGATGGCTCTCTCCAGGTGGATGACCAGTCGCTTCGTCGTCGCCACGGCCAGGAGGGCGCTCGCGTCGATGGTGGCGATGAAGCCATCCGCCTGGACCCGGATTGGCCACGCCTCCGCCGTGCGCGCACGCACGGGTGGTGGCGCCTCCATGTCTCCCGCGCGGAACCCCTCAATCGTTCGCGCAATGCCCAGCGTGTCATGACGTACTCGCCTGACCAGATTCTCCACGCGCATGAGCTGAAGTGTGTTGAGCACCTGGAAGACGAGCGCGCCCTCGCAGGCGATGAGCAGCAGCATGGCCATCGCGAGCGCGGGGCGCGGTGCCCGCTCGGGTCCCGAGACAAATCCAAACTCATGTGTCGCCAGGAGACAGAAGACGCTCGTGGTGACGAACACCGGGATGACCACCCGGATGCCCGGACTGTGCAGGTACATCCGCAGCAGGCGCGGCGAGTACTGCCCCGCGGCGTTCTGCACCACGAGCATGGTCAGCGACAGAACGATGCTCAGAGAGGTCAGCGCGATACCCAGCGTGGCCGAAAGCATGCCCCGTGCCTCGCTGGCCGTCGCCTGCCAGGCCGCGCCACTCAGGAGCCTGACCACGCCGGGTGGAGAATCCACGAGGAAGACGCCAAGGCAGGCGCCTACCAGCGCCGCCGAAACGGGCGGAATCCACAGTTGATGACGCATCCACCAACGGATGGACGGGTCCTCGCGTGAGCCCGTCCGCCTGTTCTTGCCAGGTTGTGCCTCCGCTCGGGTCAGCGCTCGAACGCCCGCCATGTGTCATCACCCCCGTTGGCCTGGCGGTCCTTCGCCCCTTGCGCGCCAGCACAGGTCGGTTGCCACGGCGGACGAGCGCTTCGTCATCGGCGTGCCCCCAGGACGAAGTCCCTCCCGCCGAAGCTGGGAGCCTCCGCGCGCGAGGGCAAGGAAAGCGCGACCCACGCAGCAGGCGTTCGCACCGCCAGCATGTGCGAGGAGCGCCGTCCTGCCCGGACGCGCGCCTGCTTCGACTTCAGGGGCGATGCCCTTGCTCGTGGCGACGCCTGCCCTGCCCGTGAGAGAGATTGCCCGCGCACTCGCGAGGACGTCGCCCCCTTGATGGCGATGCCATCGTCTTCCAGGAACCCGCGGGGCAGGGCGGCTGACACCGCTACCGAGACTTCTTCTTCCCTCGGGGCGACACCTCGTCGTGGTACCCCGCCACGAGCATGCCGAGCGTCTTGGCCAGATTGACCACCGACTCCAACGGCACCCGGGTGTCCTTCAGCCGGTTGTGCGCCGGGTCCAGGAACGCTCCCTGCGCCCCCGAGAAGTCCGTCCGCGTGAGCGTGCAGCCCCGGAAGTTGCTCCCCGCGAGGTCCGTCCCCGTGAAGTCCGAGTCGGTCAGGTCCAGGTCGTAGAAGTTCACCTCGCGCGCCACGCAGCGGAGGAACTCCACCTTCCTCATGCTGAGTCCCACGAACGAGCAGTAGGACAGGCCTGAGTCCGCGAAGGAAAACTCCGGGTTGGTGCCGATGTTGCTCCAGTCGATGCCGATCAACTTGGAGCTCTCGAACCGCACCTCCCGGAGCGCGACCCGGCCAAGCTGTGCGCGCGTGACGTTGCAGCCACGAACGACGCAGGCCTCCATGATGGTGTCCTTCCAGCGGCTCTCCTGGAGCTGAGAGTTCTCGAAGGTGCAGCGATAGAACTCCTTGTCAATCAGGTCGGCGTTCTGGAGGTCGAGGTTCGTGAAGGTCTCGTTCTCGAAGTACGACTCTCGCAGCAAGCGCTGCGTTCCCTCGGCCCCGGCTCCATCGTTCTCGCTCACGGCCCCAGTATCTCCGTTTGCCGAAGGCCCATTGGCGGTGATGAGTGGGCGCGGCGCTCCATCGCTTCTGGCGGCAATCAGGACTCCGAGGTTGCATCTGGGGGCCCAGGTGTGGGCAACGCGGGCCGCTTCGATGTCGCACGACGGACGACACTCTTCTCGACATCGGGGTTGTCGGCGCACCCGCTCTTGGTGAAGTCTCCTCTCCATGGAGAAACTCATCCCCGGCCTGCATCACTTCCAGACGGAGGTCTTTCGCTCCAAGCAGGAGCTCTACTCCCGGCTCGCGGAGGCGCAGAGCCCCGAGGTGCTCTTCATCACCTGTTCGGATTCGCGAGTGCTCCCCAATGAGCTGACCAGCGCGGGGCCCGGCGAGCTGTTCATCATCCGCAACGCCGGCAACATCGTCCCCCCACACGGCACGCCCAACAACGGCGAGGGGGCCACCATCGAGTACGCCGTGGCGGCCCTGGAAGTGCGTCACATCATCGTCTGCGGCCACACCCGCTGCGGCGCCATGCAGGGACTCCTTCAGCCCGAGCAACTGTCCCGCCTCCCGGAGATGCGCGGCTGGCTGCGCCACGCCGAGCCCACTCGCCGCATCGTCCAGGAGAGCTACAGCCACCTGACCGGCCCCGCGCTCCAGGACGCGGCGGTGATGGAGAACGTCCTCGTGCAGGTCGAGCACCTGCGCACGCTGCCTGTCGTCGCCGACGGGCTCGCGCGCCGCAAGCTCAACCTCTACGCGTGGGTGTACCAGCTCGAGTCCGGCTCGGTGCACGCCTATGACCCGGAACTGGGCCAGTACGCCCCCGTGGTCGCCGTGGATGGTGACTCCGCTCGCGCCCGCGGACGCTTCGGGCTCCGTCAGGTGTTCTGAGCATGCTCTGGGCCGCGATGTCTGGCCTCTGCCTGACGATGATGGCGTCCGCGGCCGGACCGACGACTCCACGCGCGGAGGCTGTCGCCGCCACGGGGCGGTTGGCGCAGCGGGAGGCTCTTGGCCGCGCGCTGTTCTTCGACCTGTCCCTGAGCGCGGATGGTCGGGTCGGCTGCATGACCTGCCATCTGCCGGAGCGCGTCTTTTCCGACAGGGATGCTCGCTCACTCGGAGCGCATCACCGGGTGGGCACGAGGAATGCGCCCAGCCTGCTCGATGTGGCCGAGGTTCGGACGTTGTTCTGGGATGGTCGGCGAACCTCGCTGGAGGCGCTCATCCTCGACCCACTCCTGCATCCTCAAGAGCACGCGCTGGGTTCCCCCGAGGAACTGGTGGCCCGGGTTCGCCGGCGCCATGTGGCGGCTCACGCGCTGGCCTTTCCCAACGAAGAGGTCTCCACTCAGACCATCACCGGGTCCATCGCCGCCTACGTGCGCACGCTCAAGTCCGGCGAGTCTTCGTTTGAGCGCTTCCACTTCGGCAAGGACTCCACCGCGCTCGACGCGTCCCCGCGCCGGGGACTCACGCTCTTCATGGGGCGCGCCGGATGCGCTCGCTGTCACACCGTCGGCTCCAAGGTGGCCACCTTCACGGATGGACGCTTTCACGCGGGCGTGCCGCGGGAGGACCTCCGGTCGCGACTGCCCACGGTGGCTCGGGAGGTGGCGAAGCTGCCCGAGGCCGAGCGCTTCTCCGCCGTGGCCTCGCGAGAGGACGTGGCCGCGCTGGGGCGCTTCGTCGTGAGCCTTCGCACGGAGGACATCGGACGTTTCCGGACTCCCAGCCTGCGCAATGCCGCCCTCACGGCGCCCTACATGCACGACGGCAGTGTCCCCACCCTGAGCGAAGCCGTGGACCGCGAGCTGGACTCTCGTGTCAGTGGTGACGCCCGCCGGACCCCGTTCACTCCTCGAGACCGCGCCGACCTGGTGGCCTTTGTCGAGGCCCTCACCAGCACCTCGTTCTCCGAGCTGGGGCGCACCGAAGCGACTCCTCCGCGCGTCAGCCCGTGAGCGCCGCGCGTCGCCGGTGATGCAGGGCCACGATGAGCATGCTGGCGAACGTCACCACCAGCACGGCCAGCTCCTCCAGGCTGTCGAGCGGTGCCTCGTTCTCGTTGATGAGCGCCAGGCTCAACAGGCACAGCACCAGGTGGACGCTGAAGACCGGGAGCGACGCGCTCCCGAGCAGCACCAGCATCCGAGGCTTCAGCCATTGATAGACGCGCGGTGAGCCCCGGTCCGCGAGCACCGCCAGCGCCAGGAAGTTCACCAGCCGCAGCGGCGCCAGCGTCCACTTGTCCAGGAGCACCGGCTGACTCGCGAACCACACGAAGGGCTCCACCTCATACCGCGCCAGCAGGAACAGCAGGCTCAGCACCCACGCGCCCCCCAGCAGCACCGGGGACGCGGCCTCCTCCGGAAGCTTCAGCCTGGCCCGCTGACTCCCAATCCACACACCCAGCACCCAGAGGAACTGCCAGGCGAACAAGTCGAACGCCCCGGACTGGTCGATTCTGACCGGCAGCCAGGTCAGGTCTCCCAGCCCCGTGTACAGCGCTCGCTTCAACCCGAGCTGCGCCCAGAACCACACGAGTCCACTCAGGCACAGCACCTTCGTCCAGCCCGCCTCGCGCGCCGCGAGCAGGACGAACGGCGTCAGGAATAGCAGCACGACATACAGCGGAAGGATGTCGAGCAGCGGCGGGCAGTACAGCAGGACGAGGCTGCTCAACAGCGCCGTGAGCGGCTCCTGATGGTAGAAGTCGAGCAGGTTGCGGATGGCGGGCCGATTCGCCAACCAGCCCACCGTGCCGATGACCGTGAAGGCGAAGAACAACAGCCCGACATGGTGCACGTAGACCTTCAGCGCCCGGCTGCGCAGGCTCGCCCACAGGCGACTGGGCGTGTCCCAGGTCTTCGCATGTGAGCCCCCCACCAGGAACGCCGACAGGAACACGAACCCCTCGGCCGCCGAGACGAACCCGAACGGCTGGCTGCTGTACGCGTGCAGCCGGGTGGGCAGGTGCGTCAGCGTCATCAAGACGAGGAGCAGCCCCCGCAGGGCATCCAGCTCGGGTCGGCGTGGCATGAAGACTTCGGGCGTCCGGGCGCGGAGGGCGGGCGCCCTCGGCCCTTCACGGCGCGCCCAGCTCCTGCTCCAGGAGCGTGCGCAGTGCGTCCGGGCGCCGAAGCACGATGTCTCGCATGGCCTGCATGTCCTCCCGCCAGCGCTCCATCGAGAGCGGGTACTGCCACCGTCCGATGTGCTCGGGCAGCTCGGGCGCGAGCCGCTCCGCCGCCGCGTCGAGCCACGCCACGACGCGCTCCGGGGCGAAGGTGTTCTCCAGGTGCCAGTGGAAGCGCGCGATGAACAGCCCCTTGAAGTCCGGCGACTTCAGCAGGCCGCGCAGCAGCACCACGAAAGGCTCACCCAGGGTGTCGTCATGCAGGAGCCGGCCCAGCGAGTCGGCCTCCGCCCCGCCGGAGAACGCCGCGTCCAAATCATACAAAAGCCAGCGCCAGCGCCCATCCCCGGGCCCCGGTGTGCCGTCGCCCGAGCGGTCGCGCCAGAACTTGATGTTGTTGTTCGGCCAGTCTTCGTTGCCGAAGTAGATTTGCGCGATGTGGTAGTCGATGAAGTCCTCCACATCCATGCGCTCCAGGACGTGCGCGTAGTGCTCGGGCACGGAGAGGTCGTGCTCGCGCACGTACGTCAGCAGCTCCGCATACGGGAGCGCGTCCTCCGGTTCCCCGGTGTCGAGGACGCCTTCATTCTCCAGGATGACGATGTTCTTCCGGTTCAACCCGTGGTGGCCCGCCAGGTAGTACTCGTCATACCGCTCGCGCAGCTCGTGCAGCCCCCAGTACTCGCCGTTGAGGAACACCACCGTGGGCCGACAGGCCTGGAGGGCCAGCGTCGTGTCGCGCAAGAGCCCCTGGAGGACGCAGTCCCTCAGCTTGGTGACCTGCTGGTCCTGTCCCGAGGTGCGCACCAGCAAGCGCTTGAAGTCGCGCAGCGGATGGCCCGGGAAGATGTCGGCCTGGAACAGCTCCGGACCATAGTCTTCCTTCGCATACAATCGCAGACTCTTCTGTGGCAGCGCCGCGCTCCCGGAGCCGTGGATGCGCACCCCCGCGTTCTGCGCAATCACGGGCGCGCCTGACTCCTCGAACCACTCGACATGGACCGGGCGCTCCCAATCCTTACCATCCTGCATGTAATTGCCCGTCCCCCAGCCCCACGTCCAGTCCGGAAACTCCTCGTGGACGCGGCCTGGCACATAGATGCCCCGGACAGGGTCGAAGAAGTTCGCCGCGTCCGTCACCAGGGAAAGGACTGGCAGCGTGTAGGGACGCTGACCAATGAGATACGTCCGCGCCTGTCCCGCCTCCACCGGCGTCTCCCCTGCGAACCGCTGGACGCGCACCACGGTGCCGAGCGTCACGGGCGCGGCGGGTGGTTTCCAACGCCACGGCTCGGCCATGTCCTCCGGGTTGGTCCGGATGAGGCTCAGCGGGGCGGGCTGTCCGCTCCGGTTCAGCAGCGCCAGCGGCGCCCTGTAGACGGTGGAGGTGGGGCCCGGCGTCGAGCCATCCAAGGTGTAGCGCGTCGTGGTGTCCGGCGACGTGGGCAGCGTGAGGAGCGCCTCGGCGGCATACAGGCCCTCCGGCGCGGTGAAGCTCAACCGTTGGAAGTCGAGCCGGGTGCGATTCTCCGTCCCGGTGTCGTGATAGGCGATGAGCTCCAGCGCCTGGCTTTCGTGGCTCGGCTGCCAGGGAATGCTCCACCGTCCACCGGGCTCCAGCACCGCCTCGCCGACGAGCACCGTGCCCTCGTAGACCACCACCCGGACGACGCCCGCGTCGACCCGGAAGCCACCGCGAAGGACGTGCTGCTCGTTGTCCATGGCGTCGATGGTGAGGACCGCTCCGGGTGTCTCCTCCACCACCTGCTCGCTGACGTCCTCACTCGGAGTGTCACGACAGGCTCCCAGCGACAGCAGGAGCAGGGCGAGCGCCCCGGGAAGCGTCAGCCTCCCTGGCGAGGTGTGACCGCGCGGGCGCGCCAGGGCCTGGCGTCCCGAGACTTCAGGAGGAAACGACGGAGTCATGTGAGGGGCACGGTGGTGGGGACCAGGGGGACAAAAGCCACGGGCCCTTCAGCAATACTCGTGCCTCAAACTATCTCCCTGAATTCACGGAAGTGGTGTCGGGAGGGCGTGGCAGTGTGCCACGCTGGGGATGGCGGATTGCCATGGCTGCTGCTCACTCGAGCGAGGGTGGGACTTGCGATGACGGAGCCAAGACCCCGGCACTGTGCGACGTGTGGACGCGCCCTCAGCCCCCGCGAGGTGTACTACCGCTTCAACCTGGTACTGGAGGGCGAGCAGGACCTGCTCGACTCCGGTGACGAGGCCGAAGACGGGGACAGGGACGCACTCGCGGCGTTGGTGCAGCGGTTGGAGGAAGGGCCCGAGGACGCTCGCGAATTGGAAGAGCAGGTCCATTGGGAACGCGCCGGTGTGGTGTGCGCGGCTTGTCGCATCGTGGTGGTGCGCATGCTCGACGAGGGCCCTGGGACGCCGCGCCCGCACTGACGTCCCGGACCCTGGGAGGCGGCGTCTTCCCGGCCTCAGATTTCTGAGCGGGTGGGGAGTAAAAGGCGTGCGCGGGTCAGCGTTTCAGACCTCCCTCCGAGTGACGCGCTCCTGGCCTCCGCATTGCTTTGGCATCGGGCTCTCTCGATGGGAGCCTTCATGGACTCGAATCAACTGCGGCAGCTCTTCGCGAAGGCCCTGCGAGCCTCGCTGGCCTCTCCCTTGTTGTTGGCTGGCTGTGGCGGTCTGGACCTCAAGGGCTACTCGCCTCCCGTGTGCGAGGAGGGTTCGAGGCTCGCGATGAGCGGCCTGTCACCCGCGACGCAGACGGACCTGGTGCAGCTGCGCCGGAGCAGTGACGGAGGAGACCATGCCAGCGGCTCGCGCTTCCACGAGGTGCTGTCGTCTTCGGGCACGGCTTGCGCGACGGCTTCCCAGCCCGCGGCGTGTCAGGCAGAGCTCGCGTCCCTGGCCCCCGAGGAGGGCTTTCGTAACTCCTGCGACTTGTTCTGCGAGTCGTACTACCTGGCGACCACGACAGGCGACACGGTGGCGGCGCGGACCTCGGTAGAGGCGCTCATCGGCTTCCTGGGCACCATCGACACGCCGCAGGAGGCCCTGCTGCGGGTCTTCGCGGACGGCTACGCCTTGAGCTGCGCCAAGCTGGAGGAGGGGGCCGTGAAGGCGAACGGCGACGGCAGCTTCAACGTCGTCGCGACCCAGGGCTACGCCTGCGGAGAGGGCACCAAGCAGACGCAGTACCTCTTCCAGGTGTCGCCTTCCGGGGAGGTGGTGGAGAAGGAGAGCGAGGTCCTGAGGCGCGGCGACAAGGGGTGTGCCGTGGGACGCAGGCCGGCGGGACTCCAGTCGGATGGCTCCGTCGAGTGCGCGGACACCGTGGGGCGGCACATGGCGCTCATCGCCCATCTGGAGGCGGTCTCCATCCAGGCGTTCCTGCGGCTGCGCGCGGAGCTGGCGCTGCACGGCGCGGACGTAGCGCTCCAGGACGCGGCGCTGCGCAGCGCGATGGACGAGGTGATGCACACGGAGGTCTGCGGGCGTCTGGCCCGGAAGTACGGCGCGACGCCGGAGCGGCCCCAGGTGGCTTCGCTTCCGCCCAGGCCGCTCGCGGAGGTGATGCTCGACAACGCCGTGGAGGGCTGCGTGCGCGAGACGTATGGCGCGCTGGTGGCCCACCATCAGGCACTGCACGCGGAGGACGCCGAGGTGCGCGAGGCGATGGCGCGCATCGCCGAGGACGAGACGCGGCACGCGGACCTGTCGTGGGCCATTGACCGCTGGGCGGGCACTCGGCTCCCCGAAAGCGAGCGAATGGCCGTGCGCGAGGCTCGGCTGCGCGCCGTGGAGGCGCTGCGCGCGGAGGTGGCCGAGCCGACGGATGCCGCCCTCGTGCGCGAGCTCGGACTTCCCTCGCCGGAGGTCGCCGTGGCGCTGGTGGACACGCTCTCGCGCGAGCTCTGGAACTGAGGTCCGCTTCGCGTCAGGACGCTGGCGGGGTGCTCGCGAGCACCTCGCGAAGGCGTTCCTCCAGGAAGCGCCGCTCGGGCCCGGTGCGCACCAGCGCGAGCGCCCGTCGGTAGGCCGCCTCGGCTTCCCGCCAACGACCCAGGCGGCGCAGCAGCTCCGCGCGGGCCGCCGGGAGCAGGTGATACGCGGTGAGCCTGCCGGAGGACTCCAGGTCGTCGACCAGCGCGAGCCCTTGCTCAGGGCCGCGCGCCATCGCCACCGCCGCCGCGCGATTGAGCTCCACCACGGGACCCGGGGTCAGCTGGGTGAGCCGTCCATAGAGGGCGGCGATCTGCTCCCAGTCGGTCTCCGCCGGCTGCTTTGCCCGCGCATGGAGCGCCGCGATGGCCGCCTGGACGGTGTAGGCCCCGTGCGCGCCCAGCGCCAGCGCCGCATCCAACTGCGCCAGTCCCTCCTCAATCTCCGCGCGCTCCCACAAGCTCCGGTCCTGCCGGTCCAACAGCACCAGCCCTCCGTCCTCGGCCACGCGCGCGCGGCGACGCGAGTGGTGAAGCAGCATCAACGCCAGCAGTGAGGCCACCTCGGGATGGCGTGGAAGCAGCGAGCGCGTCAGCCTCGCCAGCCGCAGCGCCTCCGCGCACAGGTCCATGCGCAGCAACTCCGTGCCCTCCGTCGCGGAGTGGCCCTCCGAGAAGAGCAGGTAGATGGCGTGCAGCACGCCCCGGGTGCGCTCGGCCAGCGCGTCCGGCTCCGGGATGACGTAGGGAATGCGCGCGTCGCGAATCTTGCGCTGCGCCCGCACCAGCCGCTGCGCCATCGTCGCGGCGGGCACCAGGAACGCGCGGGCCACTTCCTCCGTCGTCAGGCCGCACAGCGTGCGCAGCGCCAGGGCCACCTGGATGTCCTCCGCCAGCGCCGGGTGGCAACAGGTGAAGAGCAGCCGGAGCGAGTCATCCGGATGCGCCTGCCAGTCCCTCCCATCCAGCGACGGGGCCAGCTCCTGCTCCAGCCGCGCGATGACCTCCAGCGCATCCACGCGCGCGCCGAGCCGGGCACCCCTGCGCACCCGGTCCACCGCCTTGTTCTTCGCCGCGCGCAGAAGCCACGCCCGAGGCTCCTCCGGCACACCCTCGCGCGGCCACTGGAGGAGCGCCGCCTCGAAGGCCTCCTGCACCACCTCCTCGGCCGAGCCGAAGTCTCCGCCCATGACCCGGATGACCGTGGCCACGATGCGGCCATAGTCGTCGCGGTGTGTCCGCTCGAGCAGGGACGGCAGGTCCGTCATGAAGACTCCACCCAGGCCCCGAGGTCCACGCCCCGGGGCCCGAGCCTCGGGCCTCAGCCCATCGAATCGGAGAAGTCGATCACCGGGCGGATCTCGACGCAGCCCTGCCGCACGCTCGGAATCCGCGAGGCCAGCGCGATGGCTTCGTCGAGGTCCTTCGCCTCCACCAGGAAGAAGCCTCCGAACTGCTCCCGCGTCTCCGCGAAGGGCCCGTCCGTCGTCAGGCGCTTGCCATCGCGCACGCGCACCGTCGTCGCCGTCTGCGTCGGCTGCAGCGCCTCACCCGCGACGAAGTTGCCGCTCTTCTGGATTGAGTCCGTGTAGGAAGAATACTCACCCATGATCTGGTCGGTCTCCGCCTTGGGCATCGACTCCCAGGCCTTCTCGTTCTCGTAGATCATCAGCAGGTACTTCATGGGTCGTTCCTCTCGGTGTCGGGGGAGCACAGCCTCCCGCCGAGGAGTCGATTGGGGGAGGGGGAAATCGACAGCCTGTTTTCGACGCGATTTTCCGACCGTGTCAGGAGGGCGTCCCCAAGGGTGAGAAGTGACTGAAGGGGCCATGGCCCCGCCCCAGGGCGAGCGGGTGCTCCAGGGCCGCGGTGACGTGGGCCTTGGCGCGCCGGGTGGCCTCCCAGGGGAGCTGCCCCAGCGCCAGCCAGGCGGCGATGGCGGCGGACAGCGTGCAGCCGGTGCCGTGGGTGTTGTGCGTCTTCACCGCGCGCAGGAACAGCGTCTCCATCCGCTCGCCGTCGAACCAGACGTCCAGCCCGCGAAGCTCGCCGGCCATGCCTCCGCCCTTGACGAGCACCGCGCGCGGCCCGAGCTGGTGGATGCGCCGCGCGGCCTCCTTCATGTCCTCCAGCGTGTTCAGCTCCATCCCCGCGAGCAGCTCCGCCTCGTGACGGTTGGGGGTGACGACGTCGGCGAGCGGGAGCAGGTGCTCCTTCAAGGCCCCGACGGCTGAGTCGTCGATGAGGCGTGCTCCGGTGCGGGACACCATGACGGGGTCCACCACGAGCGGGCCTGGCTTCAGGGCCTTCAGCCGCCACGCGACGACGGAGATGATCTCGGCGTTGACGAGCATGCCCGTCTTCACCGCGCCCACGCCCAGGTCCTCGGCGACGGCGTCCATCTGCGCGGCCACGGCGGCGGCGGGCAGGACGTCCACGCGGGTGACACCCCGGGTGTTCTGCGCGGTGATGGCCGTGAGCGCGGTGGTGCCGTGCACACGGTGAAACGAGAAGGTGTTCAGGTCCGCCTGGATGCCGGCGCCACCACCGCTGTCGGAGCCGGCGATGGTGAGGGCCGTCGGCACGGGCTTGGGAGTCTCCATGGGCCGCATGCTGCGGCACCCGGAGCGTGGGAGCCACCCCAAATTCCGGAGGCGGGCCCGCCTCGTCGCGAGCCCGCACCCGGAGTCACCCCGACGTCAGATGGCGCTGCCCAGCGTCAGGAAGACGACCTCCGCCGCGCGCACCTGTCCCAGGCCGGTGAAGCTCGCCGTGTCGATGAGCAGCGTCCACTCACCCAACAGGCTCCGGTCATAGAAGGAGTTGGTGGCCGGCGTGGAGCCACCCAGGGCGATGCTGCACGAGTCCACGAACGAGGCCGTCTGGAAGGGCGTGGTGCAGGCCGCGTTGGCGATGTCGCACGCCGGCAGGCCGGACCCGCAGGCGGAGAAGGACACGTAGTGGAGCACCTGCCGGGTCCCTCCGGAGGTGTAGTCGTCCTTGCTGAGCAGCTCGAACTCGGCGAAGTGGTTGCCGAGCTTGAAGCCATCCATCGTATCGCGCACCAGCACGGCCGCCACGTTGGCCGTCGCGCCGCTGGTCGTCACGAGGTTGACGCGCACGTTGCGCACGCGGTGACCCTTGCGCAGCGACAGGAGCGGCGAGGCCGCCAGGTCCGTCGCCGTCACCTGGAAGCGCGCGCCCCGGTACGTCGTCGCCCCGTTGACCAGCTCGCCCAGGGGCTTGAGCCGCTCCAACTCGTTGGTCGACAGCGCGTGGAAGTCACTCACGGGCAGGCGTCGGTAGTACGGCGCCGGGCTCTGCACGGTGTGCGAGGCCAGGCTGTCCAGGCCCTGCACCAGCCGCGTCTTCATGTCCGGGTAGTTGCCCAGGTGGAAGTCGATGTTGTCGCGGAAGGAGGCGGGAATGGCGCTGCCACCCGTGCTCGGGTCGAAGGGCAGGTACTGGTACTCCGCCACGCGGATGAGCTCCCAGTAGCGCAGCGTGAGCTGGTCCAACGTGCGCAGCGCCCGTGCGTACACCTGCTGGCCGATGAGGAGCTGGTCGAACTTCCGCAGCTCCGTGCCGCTGCCGAAGTGGAGGATGTCGTTGAGCGCGTCGCGCGCCGCCACCGCGTTGCGCTGGCGCAGGAGCGCAGTGTCGCGCTCCATCAGCGCCAGCTTGTAGTCCGCCTGGGCCTTGGTGAGCTGGGCCTGGAGGTCCAGCAAGTCCAGGGTGATCTCCACCTGGGACTGGGCGAGAATCTCCTTCTTCACCTCGTCCGAGATGACGCTGCGCGCCGGGTTCTTCTGGTTGCCGGAGACGATGTCCCAGAGCTGCGTGCCGCCCGTCTTCAGCGTGTCCTTGAAGGGCTTGCTCTTGGCCGCCTCGGTGGCGCTGGTCTTCAGCGCCTCCCACACCTGGGAGTGGAAGGACGTGCTCGCGCTGCTCGTCGGCCCCGCGCCGGGCACGGGCGTGGCGCTGGTCTCCGACTTGAAGCTCTTCTTCATCTCACTCCACATGCTCTCCGCGCCCTTCCCGACCAGGTCGGCGGCGAACTGCCCCCCGTACGCGGCGGCCACCTTGCCGATGAGGTCCAGGACGAAGTCTCCGAAGTCCTTGTTGTTGGAGTTGTAGTGGTCGGTGATGCGGGTGTCCGCCGCCTGGATGCTCTCGGTGAGCTGGTTGATGGCGGCCTTGCGGTTGTTCATCGACGTCTGCAGGGCGGTCAGCGCCGCGTTCGCCGCGGTGATGCGCTGGGTGGCCACGGCCTCCTCGGCCTCCAGCGCGACGACGTCGGCGTTCATCGCGGCCTGGTTCTGCGTCATCCAGGCGGACAGCTGCATGCCATTGGAGAGCGCGAGCCACTGGTTCACCGAGCTGTCCAGCACGTCGTAGAGCGAGTCGAACTCCGCGCGGAGTTGCTCGTAGCGCAGGTGCGAGTTGAAGGGGGTCTCCTTGGCCAGGCCGTAGAAGTTGCGCTGGCCCTGGATGTAGCTCAGGCGGGTGACGTCGTGGGCCATCAACGGGCACAGCGCGCCGTACAGGTACGCGGAGGAGAAGGGCGCCTGCGCGTCGAGCGGCTCGTCACACACGAGGCCCGCCTGGGCGAGGATGCCACCCATCTCCATGACGTTCTGCAGGTAGACGAAGGCGGCCTTCTGCAGCTCGCCGCGCTTGAACCAGGTGTTGCCGTTCGCCTGGGACACGCGCCACGACTGGGGCGCGAGCAGCGCGCGGAGCATGTCCACGTCCCGGCGCTCCGAGCGGAGGATGCGCTGCGTCCCAGCGGTGCCCACGGCGCCAGCCGTGCCGGCGGTGGACTTGGTGCCGATGAAGCAAGTGCGCTGCTCCTCCCGGGGGATGCAGAGGTAGGTCTCCCAGTGCTCGCACGTGCCAGGAGGGGACTCCAGCACCGTCACCGTCACCGTCTTGGAGGGGCGGTTGCCGCCCAGGCCCTTCTTGCCGCCCACGGGGGCCGCGGTGACGAGCTCCGCGCGCGTGTCCACGTAGCGCCCGTTGTAGGACTCCGACAGGGACACGGAATGCCACGTCTGCACCTTGTTCTTGCACGCCAGGTCGCCGATGAAGGGGCTGTTGCGGCAGGTGGTGTCGGCGCAGTCCTTGAACCCGTCGTTGTCGTTGTCCAGGCCGTCCGTGCACTGCGCATAGGTGTTCTCCTGCGCGCCGCAGACATTCCCCGTCAGGGGGCTGTTGCTGCACTGGAAGTCAGCGCAGTCCGCGTAGTTGTCCCCGTCGTTGTCCAGGCCGTCGCTGCACGTGGCCGCGGTGGCTTCCTGGAGGAAGGGATAGTCGTTGGGCTCGCACACCTTCACGTACGGGTTGTTCGCGCAGTTGGAGTCCTGGCAGTCCGTCTTGCCGTCGCCGTCGTTGTCGATGCCGTCCGAGCAGGCCTGCGGGGTGCGCTCGGTGCCACACGCTGAGAGCACGCGAGGGTTGAAGCGGCACTCGTAGTCGGAGCAGTCCTTGTGGCCGTCCAGGTCGTTGTCGATGCCGTCCGTGCAGGCCGCGTCGCTCGCCTCCTCCAGGCCGTTGGTGAGGAACAGCGCCGGGCCCAGGTTGCAGTATGGGTTGCCGAAGCAGCCCGGGTCCGAGCAGTCGCCCAGGCCGTCATTGTCGTTGTCGATGAGGTCCCGGCACTCCTCGTCGCCGCCCTCGCCCGCCGCCCCGCACGTCGTCGAGTAGTTCTGGCAGGAGAAGTCGGCGCAGTCGGTGTACCCGTCGCCGTCGTTGTCCAGCGTGTCGCCGCAGGCCTCCTCGGAGAACTCGCTGTTGGACGGGCGCGACTGCTGACAGAAGCCGCGCAGGCGGCACTTGGTGTCGGCACAGTCCACCATTCCATCCCCGTCATTGTCCTTGCCGTCGCTGCAGGCCTCGGCGGAGGACTCCTTCTGGATGGGGCTCCAGGTCGCGTCCGCGCACACCGTGACGTGGGGGTTCTTCGAGCAGGCGTAGTCCTGGCAGTCCGTGTAGCCGTTGTTGTCGTTGTCCTTGCCGTCGCTGCACTGGGCGTTGTCTGCCTCTGTCAGCAGGTCGCACAGGGCGATGGCGGGGTTCCACCGGCAGCGCAGGCTCTGGCACTGCAGCTCCTCGTCCATGAAGCACTGCTCGGACGTCACCGGAGAGGCCTTGTTCGGCTCGTTGACCAGGCCGGGGCCGCGCAGCGACGTGTAGCGGATGACGACGTCACCGGAGCGGCCACCCATTCCGCCGTTGCTGCCATTCTGGGGCGGCTTGACGATGGTGCCGGTGCAGTTGACCTTGGGGTCGGGGCCGTTGTTGCCGGTGATGGTGTGGTTGATGGTGATTGGCGGGCCATCCGCGCCCAGCCAGCCGTCCTCGCCGCGCTCGGCCGTGGTGTTGACGCGCACGCCGTTGAGCTCGTTGGTGTAGAGCACGAAGCTGCCGCCGTTCTGTCCGAGGCGTCCTGGCGGCAGCACCGCGTCCGTCGGGTCCGGGTCCGCCTGCGCGGTGCGCGGGCCGGGAACGGTGCGCAGGGGGAAGCCTCGGGACGTGTACGCACCGGAGGCGATGACGAGCGTCGCGCCGCCCGTGTCCACCGGGCCCGCGAGTTCGACGCTGGGGGCGACGATGACGATGGCCGCGTACTTGCGCTGCGTCGGGTCCTGCTCGGAGACCTCATACAGGTTGGCGCAGGCGTGGCTGAAGCTGCACGCGTTGCCGGGCAAGGTCTGCCAGGTGATGACCGGATTCTGCTGCGCGTAGACGCCGTCCGCGTTGGGCAGCAGGGCCTGGTTGCCCTTGAGGAACACCGGATAGTCGCGGACATACGACGTCAGCACGCGCACCTTCTCGGTGGGCTGGTGGCGGCCGGTGAGCACGCCGCGCAGGTCGTCGAAGCGGGGGCTGGGGAGCACCGCGAGCAATTCGCCCACCGTGGTGTCCATCGTCGCGGGCCCCGCGGGCAAGCCGCGCAGCTCCGAGAACTCCATGGGCGAGGAGAACGCCAGCGGCTGCGCGGAGGTGCCCGTCTCCAGCTCCTCCGCCGGAGGCCCTTCCTCTCCCAGCGGCAGACTGTCTCCACAGGCACTCAACACCAGGGCACAGGCCATTCCCCAGACTTGCCGCCGGCTCCGGCGGATGCTTCCCAAGAAGTTCATCGTGGTTGCTCCTTTGCTGGCGAGGTGAACGGCGACCCCCGGATTTCTTCTCCGAGAATTCTTGGGACGCCGGAAATGGGAGCTGAAACGAGTTACCATCCACGCCCCATGGCCCCTTGCCTTCGCCCCACTCGCAGCGTCCTGCTGTTGTTGTGTGCGTTCGTGCTGTGCCCGGCCCTGGCCGCCGAGGCCCGGACCGCCCTGTCGAAGGTGGACGGGCAATGGCAGCTCCAGGTGGATGGGCGCCCCTACGTGGCCAAGGGCGTCACCTTCAGCGGCAGTGGCAGCTCGGCGGCGTATGAGCAGGACTGCGCGCGGCTGGCGGCCCTGGGCGTCAACACGCTGCGCACGTGGGGCGTGGGCGCGGAGACGCCGCTGCTGCTGGACGCCGCTCACAAGCATGGCCTCAAGGTGCTCGTCGGGCTGTGGATGCGGCATGGCCAGCCCGGCGCGGAGGATGATGACTCGTTCAACTACCTCACCGATGTGGCGGGCATGAAGAAGCAGCGCGCCGACACGCTGGAGAGCGTGAAGCGCCTCAAGGACCACCCGGCGGTGCTGGCGTGGGGCCTGGGCAACGAGGTCATCCTCAACAGCCCCAACGACGCGGCGAAGGAGGCCTACGCGCGCTTCCTGGAGAGCGTGGTCCAGGACATCAAGAAGGCGGACTCAAACCACCCGGTCATCTCCGTGGACGCGTGGGTGCTCGCGGTGAAGTGGTGGGAGAAGTTCGTCCCGTCGCTCGACGCGTATGGCCTCAACGTCTACGGCCGGGGCGTGCACGTGCTGCCGGAGGCGCTGAAGAAGGAGGGTGGCACCAAGCCCTGGCTCATCACCGAGTTCGGCGCGCAGGGCGAGTGGGAGGCTCCCAAGGACGCCCACGGCATCGCCCGCGAGCCGGATGACCAGGAGAAGTACGCCGTCATCGTCGACGCGTGGAACAACGCGCTGGCGCCCCACGTGAAGGCGGGCAACTGCCTGGGCCTGTTCGTCTTCAACTTCAGCGCGACGTTCGACCACACCAGCCTCTGGCTCGGGATGCTGTCGGGCAAGTCGACGCGGCCCGCGTGGCACGCGGTGCGCGAGGCGTACACGGGCCAGAAGCCGGCGACGCCCCTGCCCGAGCTGAAGGGCCTCACCGTGGAGGGCGTGAAGCAGGAGCCCACGGGGACCTGGGCGGACGTGCGCCTGGACGTGAAGAAGGCCGACGACACGCCGCTGGAGGTCTCCTTCGCCTACAACTTCCGGGGCGCGGCCACCCGCTTCGAGCGCGGTGAAATCATCCGCCTGCGCGCCAGTCCCGGCCCCACGCCGGACTCGTGGCGCGTGAAGGTCCCCGCCACGGTGAAGGGCCCCATCAAGCTGTACGCGCTGGCCAAGGACGCCTCTGGCAACCTGCTGATGGCGACCAGCTCCCTGGTGCCGCCCCGCGCCCCGTGAGCCGTCTAGCGCCGCTGAAACACACTCCGGGCGTTATCGACTGAACTGCCAGTTTGTTTGGTTGGGCTGGTATTTCCGTTTTTTAAGATATCAAGAGGAAGACTCGGAGTTCGCGTAGTAGGGTCGGCGCGGCATGAGTCCCGAATCGTCTTCGCGTCCCACTTCCTCGGACGGGCCTTCGCGCTTCAATCGTCGTCGAGCCGTCGCCCTGCTGGGCGGTGGGCTCCTGTTGCTGACCGTGGTGGGGCTGGTGGCCCTGCGCGGTCGCGACGGAGGCGCCCACGTCGAGTCGGTGGAGCCACGCTCCGCTCCCGGTGGTTCCGCTTCAGCTCGTGGCCCCGGGAAGGCCGGCGCTGCTCCGTCCGCTGGGGCAGGGGAGGAGGCCGTCGCGGGAGCGCCCCGGTACGACGCCACCACCTGCTGGCGTGACTTGGAGCGCTTCAACGAGGGCGTGAGCCTGGACACGTTCCGCGAGTGGGGCGCGCCGCTGCTGTCCTCGAGGGACCCGCTGGTCCGCATGTACTTGAAGGAGCGCCTGACGGAGCTCATCGGCAACGACGCGGGCCGGGCGAGCCAGGTGCTGGAGTGGACGCGCGAGGCGGGGCCGAAGGAGTTCAAGGTCTTCGCGATGGCGCTGAAGGACTCGGAGGCCGTCCACCTGCCGGAGGTCTCCCGGAAGATGTTGGAGCTGGGGATGGACGCGGCGCTGGAGCCGGAGCGGCGCGCCGGGGTGTTGTCCTCGCTGGACACGCAGAAGCAGTTGTCGCCCGACGCGCTCAAGCAGCTGGCGGACTTCGCCAAGGACCCGGCCTCGGGCGAGGCGGGCTGGGCCGCGGCGCGAACCATCGCCCGGGTGATGAAGAACGACCATGCGCGGACGGCGAACGCGGCGCCGTACCTGGACACGCTGCTGAGCATCGGCACGCAGTCGCTCGACGAGCACGTCCGGTACATGGCGCTGTCGACGCCCATGGAGACCGCGCCCGTGCTGGACGCGAGCGCCACCGACGGCTTCGCGAAGGTCCTCACCACCGAGGGCAGTCCCGACGGACGCGGTGCCGCCGCGCACAACCTGTCGCTGTCCGGGGACCGGGCGAAGGTGCTGGAGACCTTCGCGAGCGCCTTCGAGCCGGAGAAGGACGTGTGCGTGCGCTGGTCGCTGTTCCGCTTCTCCGCGCGCGCCGCGGGCAAGGACGCGCTGCCCGTCATGGCGAACATGGCGCTCATCGACCCGCGCTTCCAGCCGACGTACCAGGACTTCGAGCGCATCTACGCCAGTGGTGTCGTGGACTTCGAGCGCGTGTGGCTCGCGCTCGCGGACCAGGACCCCTACGGCTGTCTCCACCGCGACTGAGCTCTCCATGACGCGCACCTTCTTGCTGGCCCAGGCGCTGTGCCTGCTGACGTTGTCTTCTCTCGCGCATGCGACGGAGACGCCGCCTCCTCCCTCGCTCCAACCCGAGACGTGCTCCGTCGAGGGCTTGATGGACTCCATCCGGCGCGGGCTCCAGTCGAAGTCGCCGGCCTACCGGCGCTACTTGCGGGAGCTGTTGAAGGAGTCCGCCGTCACGCTGCCGGAGGCGCAGCTCCGCGCGGCCTTCGAGCGTGAGACGGAGCCCTCCATGGTGGAGCACCTGGCCGCGGCGCTGGTGGCGAAGACGGAGCGGGGCGAGAGCCCTGCCACGCTCCAGCTGGTGGGGAAGCGGGCGTCGGGAGACGCGGACCCGGCCGTGCGCGCCGCCTCGACGCGGGCCCTGCGCCGCACGAGCGCGGGGGAGCACACCGGCGACTTGTACTCGCGGCTGGTGCGCGACGCCTCGCCCGAGGTGCGGATGGAGGCGGCGACGAACCTCATCGAGGACAACCAGTTCGTCTACGCGGGCCTCCACGGGCCCGCGTCGGACATGGCGGTGGCGGCGGCCGTGGCGTCGAGCGATGCGAAGGTGACGACGCGAATCCTGGACAACATCTCCACGGCGGCCATCAGCAAGGAGTCGGCGGAGCAGCTCCACACGCTCTTGCGCGGAGATGACGCCCAGGTGCGCGCGGCGGCGGCGAAGGCGCTGGGCGGCGTGCCCGCGCCGGAGATGTCCCGCGCAAGGCGGACGCTGGTGGGGCTGTATCGCGAGGAGTCGGACGTGGGCGTGCGCACGGCCATCCTCCAGAGCCTCGCGCGGCTGGGCTTCGCCAGCGCGGTGCCGGAGCTGACGGCCTTGAGGAATGTCGACCCGCGCCTCTCGACGGAGGTCGACGCGTGGGTCCGAGCATTGAGTACAGGTCTTCAGGAGTGGAGCCTGATCCTGAGGGAGAAGCAGCGGTTGCAGCAGGCTCGATGAGCAGTCCTTCTGGGGGCCGCACAGTCGGCCCGAAAGGAACAACGATGCGTAGCCCCAAGTCGCGCCTCGCGGCGCTGACGGCCCTGGTAGCACTTCCCACCGCCGCACTCGCCTACACCGCCGTCGCGCCGTATCCCAGCACGGTGACGGCCACCACCTACTACTCCAGCGGCACGTACCACGGCGCCGTGGACGTCGCGAACTCGCGCTGCAACTACTGGGGCGCCGAGACGGGCGTCTCCGCCAGCGTCCGTTGGAACGTGACGGTCCGCACCTCCGGGGTCGTCTGCAACGGCAATGGCAGCGGCAACCAGAACGAGGCGAAGCTCGACCTCGGCAGCGGCTGGTCCTTCCGCCAGTGGCATTGGATCAAGACCAGCGACTCCTATGACCGCACCTGCAATCGCTGCCAGGTCGGCAACCTGGGCGGCACGGGCAACGCCACCGGTCCCCACTCCCACTTCCAGAAGGACCAGTACGGGACGAAGAACACGTCCTGGTACTCGTCCTACACCTCGAAGGGCGAGGCCTTGGACCGTGGTGAGCTGATGGGCTACATCTGACAGCTCGGGGCCTGACGTCACGCCGCTCAAGCGTCGTCGGGCCCGCACCGGCCAGGGAAGCAGGGGCCTCGTGTCCCGCCTCCCTGGCTCGGTGAGCCCAGGGCCCTGCGTCAACTTGACGCGCTCGCGACGAGGGGACTCCCGGGGTAAGAAGAGGCGTGTTCCGCCCGCCCCCCGACTCGCAGGCGGCCCCGCGCGGCCCCCTGTGGTCGTCGAGACAGTCCTCGCCGCGCTCCGCCTTTCATCGCTCCGCCCAGGACGTGGTGGACCTGTTGTCGTCCAGCGCGATTGCGCTCGGCTGGCTGGTGCGCCTGCGCTGGCACGCCGTCGGAGGCTCCGCGCTGACGGTGCTCGTGGCCGTGCGAGGGCTGGGGTTCGAGCTCCCCGTGCTGCCGTTGCTCGCGGTGGTGGCGACGACGGGGGTGTCCAACCTGCTGCTCACCTTGTGGCTCCGTCGCGCGCCGGTGGTGAAGGCCCATCACCTGGGTGGAGTGCTCGCGTTCGACACGATGCTGCTGACGGCCCTGCTCGCGCTGTCCGGCGGGCCAGACAACCCGTTCGCCATGCTCTACCTGGTGCACGTGACGCTGGCGGCGCTGGTGTTGGGGCCTCGGTGGACGGTGGGCCTGTCGCTCCTGTCCATCCTGGGGCCCGCGCTCCTGCTCCACTTCCACGTCCCGCTGCGGGAGCTGGCGCACGTGTCGGGCTCGGCGCCGAGTGGCTCGCGACATGTGCTGGGCATGTGGGTGGCCTTCACGCTGACGGTGCTGCTCATCGCGCTGATGGTGGCGCGGGTATCTGCGGCGCTGAGGGACAGGCAGGAGGCCCTGGTGCGCGCCCAGCTGCTCGCGGTGCGCGCGGAGAAGCTGGCGTCCCTGAGCACGCTGGCGGCGGGCGCGGCGCACGAGCTGGGGACGCCGCTGGGGACCATCGCGATTGCAGCCAACGAGCTGGAGGCCCTCATCCTGGAGGAGCCGCACGAGGCGCTCGAGGATGCGCGCCTCATCCGGGACCAGGTGGAGCGGTGTCGCGACATCCTGGAGCGGATGAGCGCGCGGGCGGGGCAGACCTACGGCGAGGTGCCGGAGCAGACCACGACGGCGGTGGTGCTGGAGCGGCTGCGCGAGCAGTTGTCGACGGGTGAGCTGGCGCGCCTGCGCTTCGAGGCGAGCCCGGACCTGTCGCTCTGCTGCCCCATTCGAGGGCTGGTCCAGGTGCTGGCGAACCTGGTGCGCAATGGCTTGCACGCGAGTGATGCCTCCCAGGCCCCCGTCACGGTGAGCGTGCACGGCGATGCGGGGCGGACGACCTTCGTGGTGGAGGACCAGGGCACGGGCATCCCTCGCGAGGTGCTGGCGCGCCTGGGGGAGCCGTTCTTCACCACCAAGCCCGCGGGGCAGGGGATGGGGCTGGGCTTGTTCCTGGGGCAGACCTTCGCCGAGCTGTGCGGTGGCCGGCTGGAGTTGTCGTCGGAGGAAGGCAAGGGCACGCGCGCCGTCCTGGAGCTGCCGTGTCGGAGGGAGCCCGTCCATGTCGCGGCTTGAGGATTCCCCAGTGGTGCTGGTCATCGACGACGACGAGCCCTATCGCGAGCGGCTGGTGAAGGCCTTCGGCCGCAAGGGCTTCGCGGCGCATGGCGCGGGCAGCGCGAAGGAGGCGCTCGAGCGCGCGCCGGTGCTGCGCCCTGGTTATGCGGTCATCGACCTGCGCCTGCCGGACGGCTCCGGGTTGGACCTGGTCCGCGAGCTGAAGGCGCTGGATGCGCGCACGACGATGGTGGTCCTCACCGGCTACGGGAGCATCGCCACCGCGGTGGAGGCCGTGCGCCGGGGCGCGACGCATTACCTCTCCAAGCCCGTGGACGTGGACGACATCCTGCTGGCCTTCGCGGGCGCCACGCTGCCGGCGGGCGAGGCCGTGGCGCTGGAGCACCAGGTGCCGTCCCTGGCGCGCGCGGAGTGGGAGCACATCCAGCGCGTGCTCGCGGACTGTGGCGGCAACATCTCGCAGGCGGCCCGACTGCTGCGCATCCAGCGCAGGAGCCTCCAGCGCAAGCTGTCCAAGCACCCCGTGCGGCAGTGATGGACGTGGGGTGCGTCACCAAGACGCACGAGGCGACTCTCCCGGTCCACTAGGGTGCCAGTCATCCGAGGCGCTGGAGAGGTGAGTGCGATGGCGTATGCGGTGGTGCTCTTCCTCCATTCGTGGCTGCGCTGGGCGGTGGTGCTGCTCGTCCTGCTCGCGCTGGGGAAGTCGCTGAGGGGCTGGCTCGGCGTCGGGGACTGGACTCCCGCGGACCGTCGGCTCCAGGTGCTCGCGGTCTCCGCCTTCGACTCGCAGATGTTGCTGGGGATGATTCTCTACTTCGGCCTGAGTCCCTTCACGCCCCCCGCGCTGGAGGGCGGGCTGCGCGCGAGCCTCTCCGTCCCCGCGCTCCGGTTCTTCAGTGTCGAGCACCCGACGATGATGCTGCTGGCGCTCGCCACCGTGCACGTGGCGTCCGCGCTGAGCCAGCGCGCGGAGGCGCCCGTGTCGCGTCACCGCTTGTGGGCCCTGGGTTTGCTGCTCGCGGCGCTGCTCGTCTCCTTCGCGATTCCCTGGGCCGGACTGTCCCACGGCCGTCCCCTGTTCCGAGGCTTCTGAGGTCCGCGTCCATGTACGACTTCCTCTGGCTGTTGATGATGGCTCCCACCGCGTCGAGCAAGCCGCGCGCGGCGAGGGCTTCCGTGTCCCATCTGTCCGAGGTGCCTCGGCAGAGCCCGCGTCGCGAGCCGCCCGCTCCGCCCGTGCGCCGCTCCCGGCGCCTGCGTGCCGACTCGCCTCGTCCGCGAGACGCCTCTTCTCGGTGAGGCGCGAAACAGGCGCGTGACTCCCACCTTCCGTTCGGTGGTGTGCGGCCCTGGAACATTCGGCTTGTGGTGATGGACGACATGCCGGAACCTTGCCGCGATGATGCGTGCTCTTCCGGTGATGGCGTCCGTCGTCTTGCTCGCGGGTGCCGGAGGGTGTCGGCGCCAGCCCGACTCCGAGGCGGCGCGATGGGAGTCGTTACCCCCGGTGGACGCGCGGGAGCTGCGTTCGCTGGACCTGTTCCAGCGCATCGAGGACCCGGCGCAGCGCTCACGCGCGCTGTTCCTGGAGACCAGTCGCGTCTACCTCCATCCGCGCTGCTCGAACTGCCACCCCGACGGTGACAGCCCCTACCAAGACTCCGGTGAGATGCTCCACAACCCTCCGGTGACGCGAGGCCCCGAGGACAAGGGCGTCGTCGGCATGGAGTGCACGGGGTGTCATCAGGAGCGCAACCTGGAGCTCGCGCGGGTGCCCGGAGCGCCAAACTGGCACGTGGCCCCGCGCTCCATGGCGTGGGTGGGCAAGAGCCCCCGCGAGCTGTGCGAGCAGCTCAAGGACCCCCAGCGGAACGGAGGCAAGACGTTGGAGCAACTGGTCGAGCACAACGCTCATGACGAGCTGGTGGCGTGGGGCTGGGCGCCGGGCTCGGGCAGGCAGCCGGCGCCTGGGACGCAGGCGCAGTTCGGAGCGCTCGTCGCGGCCTGGGTGGCCACGGGGGCGGAGTGTCCCAGCGAGGAGGCGCGGCCATGAGCATCCGAGTGCGAGTCAACGGCGTCGAGCAGGAGCTGGACGTCGACCCCGAGATGCCGTTGTTGTGGGCGCTGCGCGATGTGCTCGGCCTCACCGGGACGAAGTACGGCTGTGGCCAGGCGCTGTGCGGCGCGTGCAGCGTGCACCTGGATGGACAGGTGGTGCGCGCGTGCGTGACGCCCATCCGTCGCGCGGACGGGCGCGAGGTCACCACCATTGAAGGGCTGTCTCCGGATGGGGGCCATCCGCTCCAGCGTGCCTGGGTGGAGCTGGGCGTGCCGCAGTGTGGGTTCTGCCAGTCCGGGCAGCTCATGTGCGCGGCGGCGCTGCTGGCGAAGAAGCCACAGCCCACGGACGCGGACATCGACCAGTCGCTCGCGGGCAACCTCTGCCGTTGTGGGACGTACACGCGCATCCGCGCGGCCGTGAAGAAGGCCGCGGGCGTGCCTGACTCGAAGTAGCGAGGATGCGATGAGCCAGCAGCCCGTGGTGTTCACCCGTCGTTCCTTTCTCGAAGGGCTCAACCTCTCCGTCGGCGGACTGGCCCTGGGGCTGGTGCCCACGGTGTCGGCGGAGGCGGCGGCTCCCGGCGTGAAGTCGGCGCCGGAGCTGCGGCCCAATGTCTTCGTGCACGTGGCGGCCGATGGGCTTGTCACGATTGTCTGTCACCGCTCGGAGATGGGGCAGGGCATCCGCAGCTCCATGCCGGTGGTCATCGCCGACGAGCTGGGCGCGGACATGGCGCGGGTGAAGGTCGTCCAGGCGGTGGGAGACGCCGTCTATGGGGACCAGAACACCGACGGCTCCAGCAGCATCCGAGGCGTCTTCCAGGAGCTGCGCCGCACGGGCGCCACGGCGCGCACCATGCTGGTGGCCGCGGCGGCGAAGCGCTGGAAGGTGAAGCCGGAGCAGTGCGAGGCGCGCGAGCACGCCGTGTACCTCCGGGACGGGAAGCGCTCGCTGGGCTTTGGTGAGCTGGTGGCGGACGCGGTGAAGCTGCCCGTTCCCAAGGGGGAGGCCGTTCAGCTCAGGCCGCTCTCGGAGCTGCGGCGCGTGGGCTCGGAGCTGCCGTTGCTCGATGGGCCGGCGTACGTCACGGGCAAGGCGGTGTTTGGCGCGGACGTGAAGCTGCCGGGGATGCTCATCGCCGTGGTGGCGCGCCCGCCCGTGGTCGGCGGGAAGGTGGTGCGCTTCGATGCGACGCGAGCGCTCGCGGTTCCGGGCGTGAAGCAGGTGCTCGAGCTGCCCCCGCCCCATCGTCCGTACCTGTTCCAGGGTTGGGGCGGCGTGGCGGTGCTGGCGGAGAACACCTGGGCGGCGATGCGCGGGCGCGAGGCGCTGGACATCACCTGGGAGAACGGTCCCAACGAGTCCTACGACTCGGAGAAGTACCGCGTGGCGCTGTTGGAGTCGGTGCGAGCGCCGGGCAAGCCAGCCCGGTCCGTGGGCGACGTGGACAAGGCGCTGGCGAGCGCGGCGCGGGTGGTGGAGGCGGAGTACTACGCGCCGCACCTCTCCCATGCGCCCATGGAGCCGCCCGTGGCGCTGGCGCGCGTGGCAGGGGGCGTGTGCGAGGTGTGGGCGCCCACGCAGCACCCGCAGGCGGCGCGCACGGAGGCCGCGAAGACGGCGGGGCTTCCCGAGGACAAGGTGACGGTGAATGTCACGCTCCTCGGCGGTGGCTTCGGGCGCAAGTCGAAGGCGGATTTCGTCGCGGAGGCGGTGTTCCTCGCGAAGACGGCGGGGGTGCCGGTGCGCGTGCAGTGGACGCGCGAGGACGACATCCGTCACGACTACTACCATTCGGCCAGTGCGCAGAAGCTCAGCGCGGGGCTGGATGCGCAAGGCAAGCCGACGGCGTGGCTGCACCGCACGGCCTTTCCCGCCATCCGTTCGACGTTCTCCGAGGACGTGACGGGGCCGGTGGCGAGGGATTTGAATCAGGGGGTGCTGGACCTGGCGCTCGACATCCCCAATGTCCGGGCGGAGATGGGCGAGGCGCTCGCGAAGGTGCGCATCGGCTGGCTGCGGTCCGTGAACAACATCTTCCACGGGTACGCGGTGGGCTCGTTCATGGACGAGCTGGCGCATGCGCGGGGCGTGGACCCGCGTGACAACCTGTTGGATGTGATTGGGCCCGCGCGGAAGGTGTCGGTGGCGGAGCTGGGTGTCACGGTGCTGCCGAACTACGGCGCGCCAGTGGAGGCGCACCCGGTGGACGCGGGGCGGCTGCGCCGGGTCATCGAGCGTGTCACGGAGATATCGGGCTGGAGCGAGCGCGCGAAGAACGGGCGCACGCTGGGGCTCGCGGCGCACCGCAGCTTCCTGAGCTACGTGGGCGTGGTGGTGTCGATGACGAAGGACGCGGTGGGCAAGGCGCGGGTGGACGAGGCCTGGGTGGTGGTGGACGCGGGGCTCGTCGTCAATCCGGACCGGGTCCGCGCGCAGATGGAGGGGTCCATCATCTTCGGGATGAGCCTGGCGATGTATGGCTCCATCACGATGAAGGACGGCGCGACGGAGCAGTCGAACTTCCGGGACTACCGGCTGGTGCGCATCGCTGAAGCGCCCAAGGCCATCCACGTCGACATCGTGCGCAGCGAGGACGCGCCCGGTGGAGTGGGGGAGCCCGGTGTGCCGCCCGTAGCGCCGGCCATCGTCAATGCGCTGTTCGCGCTCACGGGGATTCGGGTCCGGGAGCTGCCCATCATCCGGACGGTGCCTGTGTAGGGACTGGCGCGGCTGGCTGCGTCAATGCGTGGATTTGCTGGGGGGGAGTCGCTCCGTGTTAGGGTTTTCGTGACGGATTGCCAAGGAGCGTTCATGAAGACCCTGCTGCTGAGAGGCGTGAGTCTGCTGGTCCTGAGTCCGTGGTTCATGGCCTGCGGAGGCATTGACGGAGACGTCGCTGCTCACGAGGAGGTCGTTCAAGAGGCCACGCAATCCCAAGGCCTTGTCACGGATTTGCCCGCGTGTGAGTCCATGAATGGCCAGACCTGTACCCAGAACCTGGCGGAGTGCCTCTGGCAGTCGGACGGGTCCGTGGGCGTGTGTGTCTGCAGGCGGACGCCAGTCTTCAAGTGGCAGTGCTATCCGAACTGAGCGGCGTCACGGTGCATTCGGCTCGATGTGCATCGAAGCGCTGTTCACGCTTTGATTTCTGTCTCTTTCGGCATGACGAGGGGCTGGGAGTCCATGAAGAAGATTCGCCTGCTGAAGCTGTCCATGTTGGGGACGGGGATGGCGATTATCGCCCTGGGCGGAGTGGGGTGGCGTCACGCGGAGGCCGCCGAGTCCACCTTCGTCGACCCCACGCTGGCACCCGCGCCGTTCTCGTGTCCGACGGTGCGTGCCACCAGTGACCGGGCGGATGGGACCACGGACTACAAGGTGAAGATCCTCTACGTGGTGCCCTCGGATGGCGTGGACCGCGCGCTCGACACGAGCGGGGCACTCTGCCGGTCCGTCCAGGCGCAGTATTCGTGGTTCACCTCCCAGACGACGAACGGGGCGGCGCTCCGGTACGACGTCTCGGGCTCCGTCCTGGACATCCAGTTCGTCCGTCTGTCGAAGACGGACGCGGTGATGAAGGGCACGGCGAACACGGGCAATGTGAACACGGGCTACGCCTACGTCCGCGACCGCATCGAGCTCGAGTTGGCCGCGATGGGCCTCATCAGCGACACGCGAAAGATGTACGCGGTCTACTACGACGGCACCAGCGAGTGGTCCTGTGGCGGCGCGCCCTGGCCTCCGACGCTGATTGGCAGGGTCACCGCCCTCTATCTCAAGGGATTGCCGACCGGTCCGGTGCCATGTGCCTCGAACCCCATCGGTGGTTCGAGCACGCTGCCGGGGTACATCGAGTTCGCCATGCTGCACGAGACGCTGCACGGGCTGGGCATCGTGCCGGCCGCCGCGCCCAATCAACACGCCTCGGGCCATGTCTACGACTCGGCGCGGGATTTGATGTACGCGCCGAGGGCTGGGACGTCGGACCCCGGCTGGGACATCTACTCGGGAGCGGTGGTGCTGGATTCAGGCAGAAACCAGTATTACGGCCACTCGGGGAGTCAGCTCGACCTGGACCAGAGCGCCTTCCTGACGCCGCTTCCTCCTGGCGCTCTGGCTCCGCCGGGGTGGTGAGCCCGCTCAGGAACTGGAGACTGAACGGAATGCGCCGGTGAACGGTAACTCCAGAGCGAGCGCACCCCAGATGGCGGCCACGGCTGCGAAAATGGGCAGGCCCATCCGCGATGGCAACGGCGCCGCGGATGCAGCCCGCGAACGGGAGCAGAGTCACTCCCGACCGCACGCGGACCCGGCGCCAGGGATATGCGCATCCCCCATCCCTGGCTAGACTTGCGCCGCCAGGAGCGTACGCAGTCCTGACAGGTCCCCTGTAAGACCGAGAGAGCCTACAGGGGATTTGTTGTTTGGCTGGAACTCGCCCCCAGCAATCAAGGCATCCGCGATACCAGGGGGAAGGACCGCATGTATGACCATCACGAAGAGGAGCTCCGCATCGCGGTGGCCGAGGGCCTTATCCCCCGGGAGGAGGCCGCCACATTGGGCGAGGAGGCGCGCCGCCTGGGCCGTGGCCCGCTGGCACTGCTCCACGAGCGAGGCCGGATCTCGGAGCAGACGCTCGCGGCCCTGCGACCGTCGCAGCAAGGTCCGGCTGCGGTGCACTCAACCCCGTCGGGAGCGCGGACGCTGACGATCGAGCCCCCTCCCACCCCGAAGAGCCACGAGCCAGCGGCCCCGCCCTTCCCCTTTCCTGGCTGGGAGCGCTACCAGGGCCTGCGCTTCCTGGGGCAGGGCGGCATGGGCCAGGTCTTCCTCGCCTATGACCCGCGCCTGCGCCGCAACGTCGCCCTCAAGTTCGTCAAGGGAGACGATGCCGGGGTGGTCCGCCGCCTGCTGTCCGAGGCCCGGGCCCAGGCTCGCGTCGAGCACGAGCGCGTCTGCCAGGTCCACGAGGTGGGCGAGGTCCAGGGCCGCTCCTATATCGCCATGCAGTTCATCGACGGCGTGCCACTCGGGCAGCTCGCGGGCACGCTCACCGTGGAGCAATGGGCGCTGGTGCTCCGCGACGCGGCCGAGGGCGTCCACGCCGCCCACCGTGCCGGTCTCATCCATCGCGACCTCAAACCCTCCAACATCCTGGTGGAGCACACCGCCGACGGCCGCCTCAAGCCGTATGTGATGGACTTCGGGCTGGCCCATGACTGGACGGCCCAGGGCACCACCGCCACGGGCGCGGTCCTCGGCACGCCCCATTACATGTCTCCGGAGCAGGCGCGCGGCGAGGTGGGACAGTTGGATCGCCGCGCCGACGTCTACAGCCTGGGCGCCACGCTCTACCAGTTGCTGACAGGCCAGTGCCCCATCCCCGGCACCCACGGGCTGGAGGTGCTCCACAACATCGCCGTCGTGGAGCCACGCCCACCGCGTGCCTTGAACCCGAACCTCCCCCAGGACCTGGAGGCCATCGTCCTCAAGTGCCTGGAGAAGGACCGCTCGGCCCGCTACGACTCGGCCCGCGCGCTGGCCGAGGAGCTGGAACGGTTCCTCGCGGGGGAGCCCGTGCGGGCCCGCCCGACCCGCCTGGGCTACCGACTGCGAAAGAAGGCCCGCAAGCACCGGTTCGCCGTGGGTGTCTCCACCGTGGCGCTCCTGTTGGTGGCGAGCGCCCTGGGCTGGGCCGGCTTCACGCGCGTGCAGGCCGCGCAGCGCGAGCGCCTCACCCGCCGCTTCACCGAGCAGCTCGAGCGCATCGAGGCGCTGGCCCGCTACTCCGGCATGTCCCGGCTGCATGACGTCCGCGAGGACCGCGCGAAGCTGCGCGGACGCATGGCCGCGCTGGATCAGGAGGGCCGTGAGGCGGGCCCCATCGCCGCGGGGCCGGGAAACTACGCCCTGGGGCGCGGCCACCTGGCGCTCGGGGAGCACCTCCAGGCGCGCGAGCGCCTGGAGCTGGCCTGGAGCCAGGGCTTCCGCGAGCCCCGCGTCGCCTGGGCGCTGGCGCTGGTCATCAGCCACCTGTATCGCGAGCAGCTCCTCGAGGCCGAGGCGTTCCAGAGCCCCGCGCGGCGCCAGGCGCGAAGGCAGGACCTGGAGCGCCAGTACCGGGACCCCATCCTGGCCTACCTGCGCCAGAGCCAGGGCGCCGAAGTGCCGTCCACCGGGTATGTCGCGGCGCTGCTGGCCTTCCACGAAAACCGGCTGGAGGAGGCCCTCACCCAACTGGACTCGATAGGCAGCCACCTTCCCTGGTTCCATGAAGCCCCGCTGCTGCGCGGCGCCATCTTCCAACTGCGCGCCCAGCAGCGGGGAAACCAGGGTGACCGCGAGGGAGCGCTGGCCGACCTGGAGTCGGGCCGCCAGGCGCTGAGCGCCGCCGTCGCGACGGGCGAGAGCGTCCCCGAGGTCCACCTGGCCCTGGCGCAGCTTGAGTACACCGCGATGGTGATGGAGTTCTACGGGCGAGGCGACGTCATGCCCTGGTACACCCGCGGCCTGGAAGCGGTGGCGCGCGCCCTCCGGGTGGACCCCGACTCATCCGACGCGCGGTTCCGGGAGGCCCGCTTCCACAACCGCCTGGCGGAGTACCAGCTCAACAAGGGCCTCGAGGCGGAAGAGGCGCTCCAGAAGGCCATCACCGCGGTGCAACAGGTCCTCGCGGTGCATCCCGAGCATGCCCAGGCCCGGCGGGAGCTGGGCCAGAGCCTCTGGCGCCAAGCGCGCTCTCGCCAGTCCCGCGGGCTGAATCCGAACGAGTCCCTGCGTCAGGCCCTTGCGACGCTGGAGGCCCTCACTCCCCAGAAGCGGGACTACGAGTTCCATGCCCTGCTGGGGCTGCTGTTCAGGACGTGGGCGGACTTCGACGAGCAGACGGGGGCAGACGTCCTTGCCCACCAGGCCAGGGCCATCGAGGCCTACCGCCAGGCCATCCAGCTCGACGACCGCCTGGCCGATGCGTGGATCAACCTCGGCCAGGCCCATCTGAAGCGGGCCGCGAACCCGCGCTTCGCTGACTCCGAGGGGGAGCTGGAGCAGGCGCGGCTCGCTCTCGAGAAGTCCCGCACCCTCAACCCGGAGAACTTCGTGGTCTGGTTCCTGGGAGGCATGCTCCACACGGACCTGGGGGCCCGGCACCGGCGCGGCGGGGATGATCCCCGGCCGGACCTGGCCACCGCGGTGGAGCTCTTCCAGCGGGGCATCGGCATCAATGCCCGCATCGCCCCCCTCCACAACGGTCTGGGCATCGCCCTCCAGGAACAGGCGCGGGCGGCATGGGAGCGGGGCGAGGATCCATTCCCACTGTTGGCCCGGGCCCAGGCCGCGTATGAGCAGGCCATCGCCGTGGCCCCCAGGCATGGCCATGGCCAGAACAACGTGGGGGAGAGCCACGCCACGCGCGCCGCGTATCAGCTCCTGCTTGGCGAGAATCCAACCGCCGAGGTCCGCGCGGCCGAGGCCTCCTATCAGCAGGCGGTCGAGCTGCTGCCGGGCCTGGCGAACCCCTGGGCCAACCGGGCCAAGGTCCGTCACACGCTGGCGCTCTTCGAGCTGGAGCAGGGGCGCAATCCCGGGGCGGCTCTCACCCAGGCGCAAGAGGCGCTCACCCTGGCGTTCCAGCGCAACCGGGATGAGCCCGAGGCCTGGCGCTACCAGGGCGAGGTCCACGCCGTGCGAGCCCGGTGGCTGGCCCGCCAACGGCCAGGGCAGGCGGAAGCGGAGTTCCAGCAGGCGGCGCGCGCCCTGGAGAAGGCGCTCCTGCTCGCGCCCCAACCCCAGGACATCCGCCTCGCCCTGGGCCACCTGTGCGGCGAGTGGGCCCGCTGGAGACAGAAGACGGGACAGGACGCCACGTCACCCCTCGAGCGCGGCCTGGCGCTGGCGGACAGCCTGCTCACCTCTCGCCCCACGTGGCCCGAAGCGCTGCTGCTCCGCGCGAGCCTGCGGGTGAACACAGACGCCGCCCGTTCCCGGAAGGACTTGGAGGCGGCGCTCGCGGCCAACCCCCACCTCACCCACGGGTGGAAGCGCCAATTCTCACAGCAGGACTCCGCCCGGAATTGAGCGCGGGAGCCAGGCCCTATTTCTCGCGGCCCTTGTCCCCCCCATCGCCACTCGTCGCCACATCCAGGCTCCCGGTCGATGGCACATTGACGTCACAGTCGTCTGAACCCATGCACATCAGGTGATCGCCACTCGTCCCTCCACAGTCGCCTGAACCTATGCACATCCAGTGATCGCCACTCTTCCCTTGCAGGGTCAGCGTATTGACCTTCGGTCCCGGGTGCACGTTCACGGTCGAGTGAGCTCCCACGAACAACGTAGCGGCATCCGAGAAAGAGATTTGAACGGAATGATGGCAGGTGGTGATGAAGGTGACCTCCTGGCCCGGCTCACCACAAATCGCGTTGGTGCCTGAAAGAAACCCAGTGCAGTCCACTAGGATGGTCGGTGGCGCGGAGCTGGAAATGGCTTTGTTATCGCATTGCTGGTGGACAATGAGAGCTTTTGATTCCCTGTCTGGCTTGTGGGGCGTGCTCTTGCAGGCCACCAACGCCCCGGCCGTCATGCCCGCCAGCAGCATCCCCCGCGGGATTCGGCTGCGAAACTGCCATTGAATGCACTCCGACACCGCTGATCGCCCTCGCTGCATGTGCAAGTCCTCCTTCGCCAACCGCCGACGCCAACCCATAGCAACAAGCATTCCAGCGTTATCACTCGTCCGAAGCAGTGAGGCCCAGCTCCTTGACCCGGCGCCCGAGCGCTCGCCTGGAGACCTCAAGCCGCCGAACCATCTCGTTCAGCCTCCCACCGCATTCCTGGTGGCAACGGGTGATCTCCTCCACGCTCAGCTCGCCTGCGGTGCGGATGCCCGGGATGCGTTCAATCAAATCGTAGATGGAGGTGCGGTGGATGCCCAGACGCTCCGCGGCGGCCTGGAAGTCCCAGCCACACCCCCGGAGCACGTCGAGCAGCTCCGTCTCCGGGATGTCCGCGGGCCTGCGGCGAGAAGGAGCCCTGCCGCCGCGGGCCACCGGCTCGGAGGCGGGGCGTCCCACGGCGGCGTCCTTCGGGGGGGCCAGCTCCAGCTTGAGCTGGGCGTCGAGTTGGAGCCGCGGCTGTCCCCGGTTGCCGATGACGAGCTGCCGCACCACGTTGCGCAGCTGCCGGATGTTGCCGGGCCAGTCATGGGCCAACAACCGGGCGGCCAGCGGCGTCGGCAGCCACGGCTCGGCCAGCGAGTCTTCAGGCTCCAGGCGACGGGCCTCCCCCATCGCTTCCAGCTCCTCTCGCGCGAAGTGATGGAACAGCAGCCCCACATCCTCCCGCCGCTCCCGCAGGGGAGGCACGCGGATGGAGAACCCCGCGAGCCGGTGCAGCAGTGGCGCCTTGAAACGCCCCTCCTGGATCTGCTGCTCCAGGTGCGCATCCGTGGCCGCCACCAGCCGCACGTCCACGGTGACAGGGGTGCGCTCCCCCAGCCGGAAGATCTCCCCTGTCTCCAGCACGCGCAGCAGCATCACCTGCACCTCGGGTGGCGCCTCGCCCACCTCGTCCAGGAACAGCGTGCCCCCGTGCGCGGCGTGGAAGAACCCTTCCTGGTCCTTCGTGGCGCCCGTGAAGGAGCCCTTGCGAGCGCCGAAGAGCTCCGCCGCCGCGAGCTCCCTGGGAATGGCCCCCAGGTTCACGCTGACAAAGGGATGGTCCCGCCGGGGGCCGTGCTGATGGAGCGCCCGGGCAATCAGCTCCTTGCCCGAGCCCGTCTCGCCCCGGACGAGCACCGGCACGTTCAGGTCCGCCACCTGCTCGATGAGCCTGCGCACCCGCTGGATGCCGGTGCTGATGCCCAGCATCCCCAACAGGTCCGCCGGATCCTTCGCCGTGGGGTCGGCCAGGTGCAGCACCAGCACCACCCGTCCGCCCAGCTCCAGCGCCACCCCCGCTTCGAGGTCCTCCGGGGAGAACTCCCACGGCCCCTCCAGCACCCGCCCCGCCACGCACACCCGACCCCCCTCGCCCGGCTCCAGCCGGACGCCCCCCTCTGGCCCCGAGGAGAACACCAGGGGCTTGCGGCTCAAGAAGGAATCCGCCAGGTGCATCCCCAGGGCATTTCCGGGACGCATGAAGACCGGCGCGTTGCGGGAGAGCGACACGGCGTGGCCCGAGGCCAGCCCGGAGAGCAGCAGTTGCTCGCCCACACGGCGGGCCATGGGGTGCGAGGCGATGGTCAGCGCGGCAACGGGCTGTGAGCCCTGCTCCCCCCCGGGCTGATGCTTCACATCCGCCGTGGAGACGTCCTCGATGGGTTGCTCTCGCATGTCACTCCCGCCCTGCCCAGCGCACGGCGGCCCATTCTACTTCACGGCATGGAAGCGGGATGTCGAAGCAGCCTTCCACGCGTGGAAGGACCGTCTTCCACGCGTGGAAGGGGGCGCGCGGGGCCGCTCACGGGGGAGCCCCGAGGGAGGCACTCCTGGCACGTGCGTTGCTCTACCCCGTCCCAGGTGCAGACGAGTCACCTGCTCCGCCGCGGTTCCACCCGCGGTCCGAACACCCACCCGCATCACACAGGAGTGTCTTCCATGGCGGTCAACTCCACACTGTTCAACGTCACCAACAATACCCACGGGCAGCTCGGCAACCAGCACATCCTGGTCTTCCTCACGCCCGTGCTGAGCAGCACCAACTGCGTGTACGCCGCCTGGCAGAAGCTCAACCCGGGCGAGGGGGCGACGCAGCCCTTCACCCTGAACCAGAACATCTCCGCCACGGTCACGACCTCCAACGGGACGATGTCGGCCCCGGTGACCATTTCCCCCAGCTACCTCTCCCAGGTCACCAACCCGGACGGGCTGTCCCCCGTGCTGGGCACGCCCCAGCTCTCCCAGAACGTGACGCCGCAGCAGGCGGGCGTGCAGAACACCACCAGCACGGCGTTCGAAGAGGTGAACGTGAACTGGTCCGTCAACGGCAACCTGGTCGTGAGCACGAAGACGCCCCTCACGGCCTCAGCCTTCTCCACCTTCGAGCTGCGGACCTCGCTCTACTGGTGCGTCGGCAGCAGCGAGCAGGAAAAAGCCTACACGCTCGGCGAGATCACGCCGCTCCAGAGCTACGCCCTGGAGGCCGGCACCTCCATTGTCAATGTCTCCGTCACCTACGACAAGGCTACGGGGAAGTACGGGTACGCGTTCACGAGCTGAGCCCAGGGAGCTTGCACGGCTGGCGCAGCTCATGGCCAGCCGCTGCCCTCCACCTGATTCCATACCCGGTTCCTCGGAGCGCAAGAGCCCGAGGAACCGGGGGGAGGTGATTCCCCCCTCAACCCTCTTCCCAGGAGCCATATCATGCGCCTCTTACCTGAAACCCTCATCTCATTCCTCGTGCTGTGCAGCACCTCCGCCCTCTGGGGATGCGACAAGACAGCATCTGGCCGGCAGACGCCGGAGCAGTCCCAGCAGGCGCTGAAGGTGGCCGGCGGCGAGCGCATCAACGCGCCCACGGCGTTCATCGTGCGCGGGATGAACGGCACCACCTGTGGTGCTCAATCCATCGGCGCAGGGAGCACTCCCCAGGTCAATGTCACGACGGAGGTGCAGAACCTCAGTGTGAGCTGCAGTGAGGACCGCAAGGTCACTCTGGACATGTTGCGCAAACCGCTGGTGAATCCACACATCTGCTGGGCAAAGCTCGAGGAACTCGAAGCCCGGAGCGCGGACATCATCGTCTCCACTGACCCGACGGGGGACAATCCCTATCACTGCGTCGTGTCCGACATCACGCCCAACCAGATGGTGCAGGCACTTCACTACAGGAATTGAGGGTGTATCCGAGGGGCTCTGCCGAGGGCAGCGGGTGGGCACGGAGGCGGAGTTCAACGCCAGGGTTGCCGCATGCGCTGCGAGCCCCGAGGGGCCGAAGAGCGCCGCTGAAGGGGCCGCCCGAGTGATGCTCCCAGCCGGTGGACAGTCCGCGTGACTGACGCTGCTGCCTCCTGGGGCGCTTGCTCCGCCGGGTGGTGAGTCTTCCACGGGGTTGGAGTCAGCGCGTCGGCAGTTCTTGGAACGTGATGCCATCCAGTTGCAGGTGTCTCACGGCTTCCATGAACCGCTCGGTGCCCACAGTCACCGTGGAGTAGTTGCCCACCCGGAACAGGTCGAGTTCCGGGGGCAGGGATGCCGCATCCAGGATGGGGTCATCCGGCAGTCGGAAATACACCCAGCCACATGTTTCGCACGGTGGCGGCACGTCCGGCGGAATGCAGTCCCGGTGCAGTCGGCCATGCGGTTCAACCTGGAGTTCCAGCAGCTCAGGTGGGTCGTTCTTCCGGAACCGCAGCTCTGTCCGGCAGCCCAACAACCCCCTCACTCCCTCGGCCTGAAGTTGCTCCAGTGCGTCTCGGCGAATCACCCAGAGCACGTCGCCGAGGGAGGTGAATGCGCCGAACTTCCCGGAGGTGGTTCCCACCAGGGGACCGAACTGAGTGCCAGGCGGCAACGCGGCGCCAGGTGGTGCGAGGGGGCGCACCAGTTCGCGCAGACGCGCGAATTCGGGGAATGGCTCGGGGCGGGCCTTCTCGAACTCGTGTCGCTCCAGTAGCTGTGACAGGTCTACAGCGGGATACTGATTCCCCGCACTCCCCCAGGTGGCGCCGCACATGTGGCAACGCACGCCGGGCAAACGCCATGCATGGGTGGCATCGAAACTGGCAGTTGGCTTCTTGGTCTCGTGCAACCAGTAGAACCGGCTCATCTGTTGGACGACCTCACGCTCCCGGGCGGGCATATTACGGCTGAATAGGGCCGCCAATGAGGTCGAAGCGGTGAATCAGCTCTCCCGCGAACTTGTAGATCTCCGCTGGTGGGGCGTTCTCGTTCTTCGCGCGGAACGCACGCCACGCATGATTTCATGCGCCGCCACGTCCGTCTCCATCGTGAATCCGTCTGTGAACGTGAAGCGGAATGGGCATGGTGAAATCATGGATTTTGACGCCCCGTGAATCAAACCACTCCGCCAGGTCCTGCGACTGGGGGAAGATGTGGTGCTTCTCCCAACGGCCACGCGTGAGTTGATGCGAAGGCGGAACCACCTTCGATGATGCGCCGTTCCAGTTGGGGAACGTCATGAGGGAGCCACGGGGAAGTTTCTGTGCCCCACCGAAATTCCGCCGAGGGCCACTGCCCGGTGCCGCGGCGGCCGCGGGTGGACGCGCTGGAGGAAAGCGCGCCAGTTCGACTTCTCCGGGGAGGTCCTCGCACCGATAGAAGCCGCAGGTGTCATCCACGCAGAGAAGGGCGACGCACTGGTCTTCCTCGGAGGCGTCGCATTCTACCTCCGCCGCCACCCACGCCTCTTGCGAGGTGCGATGGGTGACGGTGGAGCAACCCAGCCAGGACACGGCGAACAACGAAAGGCAGATGGACCGAAGCGTTTGCATGGGCCGCAAAGCCTATCCGAACGGGATGAATCCACCAGGGCTCAGAGCGAGCTCACGAAGTCGATCACCATGCCTCGCTCTTCCTTCGACAGGGCCTTGAAGCGGTCCCGGCTCGCGCTGCCCTGACCTCCGTGCCACAGGATGGCCTCCTCGAGGGTGCGGGCACGGCCATCGTGGAGGAAACGCGCGCCGGGATTGGTGTGCTCGAGCAGACCCAGGCTCCACAGCGGCGCGGTGCGCCACTCCTGCCCGGTGGCGACACCCTGCGGGAAGTTGTCTCCAAGCTCGGGCCCCATGTCGTGCAGCAGCAGGTCCGTGTAGGGACGGATGGTCTGCTCCCGCAGCTCGGCGTAGCGGTGCTCGGTTCCCGTGGTCAGCGTCGCGACGTGGCACGCATTGCAGCGCGCCTGTGTGAACAGCACCGCACCGGCGGCGACGCGCTCCTGCATCTGTCGCTCGGCCGCCTCGTCCTCCCGCATCTTCGCCAACTCGGCCGCGAGCTTGGATGGGTCTGGGTCCGCGACCAGGTCTCCGAAGTCCACGGCGTAGTTCCGCAGAGGCTGCTCACCGGGGAAGTGGCGCTGGGGTGGGACTGCCAGGAGGCTCGTGTAATCCACGATGAGGCGCACGTCCTTGTCGCTGATCTCCGGAGTGGTGGAGTTCGCATTGCGGCAATCCACGTCGTCCTTGGCCTGGCTGCAATTGTGGGTGGGGAACATCGACGTCGTCACGCCCATGTCGTTGTTCAGGGCGCCCGCGACCTGCTCCTCCACCGTCGAAGCCGTGCCGCGCCATCCGAAGCGACCCACGCGGGTGACCGAGGGATGACGCGGATCCGGAATCAACTGGAGCCTGCCGACCGCGCCATCGGGGTCCTGTCGGCTTGCTTCCGCGAGCGCCTTCAACTGCTTCTCCGGCACTGCCTCCAGCAGGCCCATCCCCACCATGTGCGGAGCCGTGTGCACCGACATGCGGGCAGGCAGATCCAGCAGGTTGCCCGTCTTGTCCGTCAGCGAATAGACGGGCTCTTGCAGCGTGTACACGGTTCCATCCGGATACTTCCCTGGAATCTCTCGATACGAGGTGACCTTCAGCACCGCGTTGCGTCCGTCGTACTGGGTCTTCCCGTCGTTCACCACTCCCTGCCAGAGATGCCCGCCGAAGCGGCTGTCCGGCACGAGCTTGCCGGTGGCGTCTACGTCCGCGGTGAGCACCACCATCGTCGACAATGGCGCGTTGAGCACAGGAGAGCTCTTGCCGTTGTTCACGTGGCAGTCGATGCAGGAGGCCTGCTGGAACCTGGGGCCCGCCTTGTTCATGGCGGTGGTGACCGGTGGATTGCCGGGCTCGTGATGGCCACCGGTGAAGAACGACGTATGAATCAGCCGGCGCCCTTCGGTGAAGGCCTGGATGTTGCGGCCCGCGATATTGAGGCTCGCCTGCATGAAGTTGATGTGACTGAACCCCGAGGTGTTCTCCTGAAGGGTCATCATCTTGCCTCCAGCCAGCGCGCTCTCCGGGATGGCGGTCGAATCCCAGGGAATCGCGGGGGCATCACAGCAGGGGCCTCGGTACCAGGGCACGATTCCGGGAGTGCCGACGCGGTAGACGAGCGCATCCGAGTAGTAGTTGAAGCGGCCGAGCTCGTTGCCCTTGGGCCCGTCCAGGAAGATGCCGAGCTCGAATTCATACAGGTCGCCCGCCTTCAGGTCCCGATTGAGCGCGGGCGAGCGCGTGATCTGCTTCACCAACACGAACTCGCCGTCCGCGAGAGGAACCTTGAGATCCCGATAGCCGCTGGGACTGTTGTTGTCCGGCAGGGCGTCGTAGTTCTTGATGGGAGTCTCCAGCTCCTGGTCTTTCAGCAGCGTCTGAGCAGGCAACTGCTTCATGCCACCGTTGTCGCCGTAGAGCGCCACCGACATCGGCAGGTAGGGCTGTTCTCCGCGCCGCCCGATGTACCCGCCCCGGAAGTTCGTCCCGTACAACCACCACTGCGGACGCACGACGAGCGTCAGGATGCGGGTCCCGGGCTTCTTGGGGTCGGGATTGGGATTGTCGTAGAGGGTGATGTCGTGGGTGCGGCGCTCGAAATAGTGCGCCGCGAAGGTCATGTAGTTGTCCCCGCCGAACGGGTTGCCCTTCGGGGGCATCTCGCGTGCGTGGCGGTCACGCGTGCGTCCGCCGATCTTCGTCACGAGCGTGCCACTGGGGAGCGTGTAATGGGTCGTGGGCTGCGGCTCGGGCCAGGTCAGCTCGGCATAGCCATCAGGCCCATTGACGTCAGGTCCAGGACCGCCAGGCCCATGGGGCCCGTCGCCGACCTGCACGGTGCCCGAGCCGCAGGCGGCAACCCCCAGACATACACAAGCAACCACCGCGAACAGCGCGGGCCTGAGGCTCACTCCCTGCTTCAGATTCCGACAAGAGATGTCCACCCGCGTCACGATTCGACTCCTTTCAAGACAATGTGCCGCCACAACGACGAGACGACCGAGCACAACCCTTCGCTCAAGGTGCATAGAGGCGCTTGAGCGCCTCGTAGGCGGGCCGCGGGTTCCGGTCGACGTCGACGATGCCCCACCACTCCTCATTGAAGGTGCTGTCAGGGTAGGGGCCACCTCCGGGGGCCGTGCCGCCGTTGTCGTGCTGGGATGGGTTCCCGGCCTTCCACCACTCGTCAGACCACTCGAAGAGGGTGCCGCCGGAGCACACGCCGTCGGTGTTCGCGGTCGAGTTCTCGAGAATCTCCTGGGTCAGCTCGAGGGTCGCCTTGCCCTGGCTTTCGGGATCGTATCCGGGGAGCTTCGCATTGAAGGCATCCGCACCGTACTCGGCGATGAACATGGGCTTCTGGCTGAGGGCCTTCCACCTGGTGAAGGCGTCTCCGAACGTGATTCCGCGATACATGTTCAGGCCCCAGACGTCGATGTTCGGCATGGCTTCGATGGTGGCCTTCGAGGGCATCTCGCCATAGACGGTCGCGACGGGGTGCTTGGAGTCCAGCGCCTTGATGGCAGCGGCAATCTGGTTCAAGCGCACCAGCGAGTCATTGAAGGACACATTGGTATACAGGCCGTTGTAGTTCCATTCATTCCCCAGGGACCACATGAGGATGGAGGGGTGGTTCTTGAGCGCAGTGACGTGCTCGGAGGCGCGAGAAACGGGGTCGCCGCCGTAAGCGTACACACTCATGATGACGCGGATGCCCGCTGCATGCAGTTTGTCCAGCACCGTGGTGTCGCGGATGGTGTCGTAGGTGCGGACCACGTTGATGCCCGCGGCCTTCATCAGCGCGATATCCCTGTCGGCGAAGGCGGCGTAGTCCCCCCTGGGCGGGTGCTCATGCCCCTTTCCGACAGGATTCCAGCAGACGCCCTTCAGTTGGATGGCCTTGCCACCTGCCTTGATGGCGCGTCCCTCCACGGTGATTGCACCGTTGCCCCAGTCGTCCGCGCCAGCATCCGCGGGCCCTGCGTCGGGAGCTCCTCCATCCGCACGCGGGCTGCCTCCATCCGCGATGGAGTCGTCCGATTCGCTGGCAGCGCCCGCACAGGACTGGACTGCGACCATCCCGAGGCTCAAAACGAGGATACGAAGTTTCATCAGCGCCTTTCGAGGGGCCTACCTGGGCAGCCGCAAGGTCCGGACTGCTTCGATGGTTGACGCCTCCATCCGGGCCGGCAATCCAGGGAGCAACGCGCCGACCGAGGGGGGAACATTGAGCGGATGGATGAGCGCCAGCTGGACGGTCCGGCTCGGAACGTCGAGGAGAATCAAGAAGTAGCGATAGCCAGACACCGGACGGCGGAGGGCCGCGCCGGGCCCACGGGTAGGGCTGGCGACCGCGCCCCGTGCCGCTTCGGCGCTCGTTGATTTGTCGATGAGGTCGGCCTCCCCGCCCAGGGAGCCGACGTTGCACTTCGCGCCACAGGGGCCCTCGCCGACGTAGCCCCCATAGCCAAACATGTTGGTGCTGAAGACGTCGAGGTTGCGGAAGTTGTTGTTGTCGTTCACGACCTCGAAGACGTTGAATTGACCGCAGCCGTCGCCCAGGTACCACTTGTCGGGCTCCTTGGCGTAGCAGTGGCAGTTGCCGAAGGCGCCAGCGCGCACGAGCTCTCCATGGCTGAGGCCCACCCACGGAGCATCGAACCAGTTTCCATTCGAGTTCTGGGAGCACGCCTGGCCCAGCGAGCCCGCGTGGGGCATGGTGGCGAGCATCACGAAGAGCTTCGAGCCCGACCAACCCCAGGTCTTCTTCTTGCCGCTCCCTTGCGGCGGGCAGTACGGCACGCTCCCCGGGCCGCACGCGAAGTCCTCGCTCGTCGAGACGTCAACCAGACATTCAGTCCCGATGGTTCCGTCGAACCCCTTCGTCTCGGTGCTGTTCCCCTCGAAGTGGAGGCCCTGTGGGCTCTTCGGGCTCCGAGCATCCCAAGACGACACCAGGTTCCAGGGCCCCGTCGAATCGCCCCCCGGTTGATACACGGCGAACTGCTTGACCTTCATCGGACCCCGCAGCGTCACAATGAGGTCCTCGTCCCACGGGGTCAGCGCATTGCTTTCGATGGAGTGCTTGCTGAGACAACACCCCGTGCCCTGGTAGGCGTCGCAGGTCCCCGTCGTGGGATCACGCCGACTCGGGTACCACCCCGGCGCGCCGATGGACTCGAAGGTGAGAGTCCCCCCATGCGAGGCCGGGTCCAGCTCGGAAGGATCCAGGTCCGCTCCCACGCCCCCATCGACGGGACCGGGCGTGGGCCCCGGGTTCTGCGGCTGGGGGCCGCCATCCGACGACTGTGGACCTGGGCCTTGTGAACACGCACACAGCAGCGCCAGGAGCAGACTCTTCACTTGGAAGTTCATAGGGGTCGCCGTCACGCGAGGATTTCGCTGAGCTCCGCGTTCGCCACGCCTCGGACGTCTTCTCCGAACGACGTCACCGGCATGCCGAAGACGCGCCGCATGAGGGTGAACCACATGTCGCGGAGCTGTCGGTCGTTGCCC
>NZ_JBLZWL010000098.1:0-76967 GCF_049194865.1 Corallococcus terminator
CTACACGGATGACCTGCGCAAGCTCGGACTCACTCCGGAGCCACTGTCCCGCTTCTCCGACGTCGCCTGGGGGCGCGTGGCAGCGCATGCTCCCGCGAAGTAATCGTTGCGCATTGCAACGGTGAGTCGTCCCTGTTTTCCCTGTCTCACGCCAGATGGCGTCAATGACTCAGTGATGTTTTTCATTGCCACGCAGTGAGCCGTCAATTCTTGTCGCGTGGCGGACCCGGGCGAGTCCCGGCAAACCCAGACATATGTAGAACCCCTCATATTGACAGACATGTGACAACTCCTGTGGCATGCGCGCGCTTTCCCACCCCCACACAGTCCGCAAGGAGTTGCCAACGCAATGTTGCGTCCATTCAATGGATTGGCGGTGTTGTTGGCGCTGGTCGCACTGGGCCCCCCAGGCTCGGCGTCCGCGCGTCCCATGTATTGGCCCAATGACCTGGTCTCGCTCGATGACGGGTCTGTCGTGTACGGAGACACGTACACGCTGGACCAGGTCTATTCAGAGGTGACCTACGAGAAGTTCAGCAACTGCACGGGCGTCTGTGTGTCCGGCATGGAGGCGGGGGATCTGGACGCCCACGTCTTCGTGGACGAAGGCGCGGACCCCGAGGCGTCGAACACGACGGAGCCTCCGGGCTCGCAAGTGAATCCTTCGACGGTCGACCCGGCGGGCCAGCCCTTCAGCAAGGCGTTCCACAAGGATGATGGCTTTGGCAACAGCCTGTTCGGCGCGGGCTACACCATCGACGCGACGCTGAATGGTGTTCCGTCGACGGCCACCACGGGCGCGAAGCTCGACGCCACCGCCGAGGGGAAGATCTGGGGCAAGGCCTTCGGCTCGGGCAGGCAGGACCTGCTGCGGGGCCGCGCCACCGCGAGCGGCCACCAGTCGGGGACCTTCGACGCGACGGCGAACGTCTATGTCCTGGGCGCGCAGATCTACGAGAAGAAGCTGTCCGTGGGCACGGTGACGCTGGTGGACGAGGTGCTCTTCAACCGCGAGTTCATCAAGGCGCAGAAGAGCTTCAACATCATGTTCATCTCGGTGACGGTGAAGGCCGCGCTCGCGGGCAACGCCGGCGTCAAGGTGACGGCCTCCGTGGGCCCCACCGCGGCGAAGCTGCTGGCGACTCCCAAGGGTGGCGTCTACGCCACGGCCAGCGCGTCCGCTTCCATCTTCGTGGTCAGCGTGGGCGTGGAAGGTACGTTGACGCTCATCGAGGCCTCGCTGCCCGTCAGCGGACAGCTGGTCTCCAGTGGCTGCAGCACGCTGGGCTGGGATCTCAAGTCCTCGTTCTCGGTGAAGACGCTCTCTGGAAAGCTGAAGGCCTTCGTGAAGATCAAGCTGTTCTTCATCAAGAAGAAGGCCTCCGTCACCGTGGCCTCGTGGAACGGCAACCTGACGGGGAGCACCACCACCTGGAATCTCTACAACACCGCGGGCACCGCGCCGATGTACTTCACGTGCGTGGGCGGCGCTCCCGTGGGAGGGATTGTCACGCTGAACTCCGTGCCCACTCCGCCGACTTCAGGTGGCGGAGGGACCACGACACCGCCCCCCGGGCCTGGTGGCGGTGGTGAGTGCCTCATGGCCACGGTCGCGGGCGAGGGACTGCGCCCCATGCCCTGCCTCTAGTTCAAAGAAGGCCACCCTGACCCAGGAAGGGGACCGCTCCACGTGAGGCGGTCTCCCGCGCATCACTCCCGGCGGTGACCATCGCCGCCGGACACTCTTCGCTTCCTCCAGGACCTCTCGTGCCCCGTCGCCACTGGCTCACAGCCGCTGTCTTCCTCGTCCTCGCGCTGGGACTCGTCGCGCTCCTCGCCAGGAAGGAAGAGGCCGCACCGCCGCCCCTCGTCGAAGCCACCAAGTCCCCGCGTCCGCCGGCGCTCATGCCGGCTCCGATGCCAACTCCTGGCCCCGCGACCACGGACCGGTGGCGCCGCGCGTGGGTTCCTGGCACGCAGTTCGTCTACACCGTCTCCGCCGAGCAGCGGCTCTCGTTCGGCCAGCCCGTCCGGAACGCGCCGCCCACCGTGCGCATGGGCCTGACGGGTGAGCTGAGCCTGGGGGTGGTGGGCGTCCATGGCGACCAGGTGGACCTCCAGGTATTGGTGCGCGCGGGGAGCATCACCTTCGAGTCCGAGGGAAAGGACTCGCTGGACGAGAAGCGGCGCCCGGAGATGCTCGGCCACCTCCAACAGCCGTTCTACGTGACGCTCAACGCGCAGGGCGCGGCCCTGGTGACGTACTTCGAGCTGGGCGTGAATCCCGTGGCGCAGAACTTCCTGCGCTCGCTCGTCGCGTCGACCCAGTTCGTGATGCCGGACTCGCCCCAGGGCACCTGGCAGGCCCAGGAGCTGGATGTCACCGGGCAGTATGTCGCGAACTACCAGGGCTCCGCCGGCCAGCCCTATGTGAAGTCCAAGGTGCGCTACCTCCGGCTGTCCTCTCCCGAGGGACTGCGCGCGATTGCCTCCACCGTTCAGGTCGCGACCCGCTCTCGCACCGCCATCACCCTGGGGGACGAGCTCTGGCCGAAGTCGCTCGAGGGCCAGGAGCGGTTGGAGCTGAACTCGAACGACGGAGCGCCTCCCATCCTGGGCGAGGGCCAGGTGTCCCTGCTGCGCACGTCCGTGCGGCACGTGCCCACGCTCATCGGCATGCTCGACGCGCGACGCAAGCACCTGGGGAAGACGTCGCTGGCCACGCAGGTGTTCGCTCCCACGGACCCGCGCGATGAGCTGCGGCGACAGGTCGCGGGCGCCGGGCTGGAGGACCTCGCCGGCAAGCTCCGGCAGCTTCCTCGGGACGAGGGCGCGAGTGGACAGGCCACCGCCCAGCTCATGGCGCGACTGAAGGCCCTGTTCCAGTTGGAGCCCGCGTCGGCCCTGGCTGTCCCCGGCCAGCTCCGGGGCGAGGAGGATCGAAACACCTACAGCAGCATGCTGGGCGCGCTGTCCGCCGCGAGCACCCCCGAGGCGGTGCGGGCCCTGGGACAGGTCGCGAGCGATGGCACCATGGCGCTGCCCGTTCGAGTCGATGCGACTGCGGCGCTCGGCGCGGCGGAGGCTCCGACGGCCGAGGGCATCGAGGCGTTGCGAGCCCTCTCGGGCAGCACCCAGCAGGAGCTTCGAGGCACCGCCACGCTGGCCCTGGGCAACGCGACCCGGAACGCCCTGGCCCAGGAGGGTGGGGCGCTGGGGGAGTCGCTGATGGCTGAGTTGATGCGGGGAGTGGCGACCGCGCCGACGCCCCAGGCGCGCGCGCTCCAGCTTCGCGCGCTGGCGAACACCGCGGATGCGCGGGTGCTGCCCACACTCCAGGACGCGCTGAGAGACCCATCCCCCATCGTCCGCGAGGCGGCGGCGGAGGCGCTGCGGCTCATTCCGGGGCCCGATGCGGACCGGATGGTGTCCGCCGTCATGGTGGGGGACGCGGCTCCGGAGGTGCGCCGCGCGGCCATCTTCGCGAGCAGCTTCCGTGCGCTGGCGCCCCAGCTCCCCGCCCTGGCGCAGGTGATTCGCCAGGACACGGTGGAGGCGGTGCGCATCGAGGCCGTGCGCCTGCTCGGAACGAATCTCCGCAACGCGCCGGGCGTCGCGGAGATCCTCGCGTGGGCGGGGCAGAACGATCCGAACAGCGACGTGCGCCACACCGCCATGGCCTTCCTCGGCACCCGCGCACCCGTCCAGTAGCGCGGGTGCGCGGAGGGGAGGGCGCTTCAGTCCTTCCCGGCGCCCTTGGGTGGACCTTCACCGCCCATGGGCGACAGCCGCGCGGACAGCGCGCCAGCCTGCTCGTGCGGCATCTGGTCGCGAGGTGAGCGGTAGTACTGCATGGGCGAGTGGTGCAGGAAGTTGGAGACGCGGCTCGTGTAGAGGCACGCGTACTGCTCCACCTGGTAGCCGAAGCGGCTGTTCTCGTTGCCTTCCTTGAACAGCAGGCCCCAGTACGGGTTGAAGCCCTCCTCGACGTCCTCCTCCAGCGTGTCGGCGATGCCCGTCGCTTCCTTCAGCGCCCGGCGCATCTTGTCCAACTCCGACTTCAACTGGCGGCGCTGCTCCTCCACGGATTCGCGCTCGGAGGGCGTCAGCGGCTCACGCTCCAGCCGCCGCTCCAGCAGGTTCAGCAGCGTCTTGTGGTGGTTGACCTCGTCATCCAGGCGCTCGCGGAGGATCTCCATCTGCGTGAGGGTGCCGATCTCCTCGCGCCGCGTGGCGGTGTAGGTGATCTCATCTTCAATCTCCTGCACCACCATGCACGTGCGCCACAGCGACGACTTCTTCGACTTCAGGATGTCGCCGTAGATGTGGTCGCCAACGTAGAGGATGTTCTCACCCCGGTAGCCGGTGAGCTCCTCGAAGCGCGCCAGGTTACCGCCCGAGTACGCCTTGCCCCGGTCCAACGACGTGGCCTCGCCGACGGAGCGACCTTCCTCCGTCGAGGTGTCCAGCTCCAGGAACGGCCGCGCGTCGGTGAAGAAGCCCGGCTTGCCCGCGGCGGTCACCACCACGTCGAAGTAGTTGCGCCAGCTCGGGTACTCCGGCAACTGCCCGTCCAGCAGGTACTTCATCACCGCGTCCGTGTAGTCCCACGCGGAGTTCGTCAGCAGGAACAGCCGCTTGCCGCCCGAGCGCAGCTTGTGCAGCGCGGGCCCCAGCTCCGGGTCCAGGAACACGTACCGGCTCAGGTCCTTGCGCACCTCGCGCTTGAGCGAGTTGTCCCGGTGGACCGCGTCGATGGCCTCGCGGATGTCGTCATACAACTTGCCGTAGTCGACGCTCTGGCCCAGCGACTCCAGCAGCTCGATGATGCCCGCGAAGAGGCACGTCTCCGGCAGCGCGAACAGCGTGTCGTTCCACGCGAACTGCGGGTTGCGCAGCCGCACGCGCTTGTTGCGGTACAGCTCTCGCGACACCTCCGGCTTCAGCGGACGCAGCCCGTGGTACGCGCGGCCCACGTGGCCGAACCGGTCCATCTTGAGGATGTTTCCGTTGAGGCGGTCCACCGCGAGCCCACGCATCACGAAGTGATGGTCGTAGAGCAGGTGCCCCACCAGCGAAGGGTAGTGGTACTCGCTGATGAGCTTGGCCAGCGTCATGTCGAACGAGAGCTGCTCCAGCCGGCGCATGTGGTAGATGGCCAGCGTGTAGTCCATGTCGAAGCCGATCAGCTCCAGGCCGGACATGCGCAGGTTGCGATTGACGAAGACCTCGCGCGCCCTCGGAACCGCGTCCCGGGTGGGGGCACGTGGCGTGGTGAGCAGCCGCGTCAGCGTCTCGTCCTCGAGGAGCTGCTGGGCGTGCTGGGCAGCTGACTCCGCACGCGCGCGGTTGAGAGGTGAACGAAAGCTCCCATGCAGCGGGTCCGGAGACGGCCCGCCGGGGATTGGACGGAAGGGGGACAGGGTTGGAGCCACGGGACGTCCACACATAACACGCGTGCTTGTCGGCGGCTCGGTCCTTGAGGGCACTGGACGGGCATGGCACGCTCTTGGACCGCGATGCGTTCGCCCGTTCGACGTCAGCCCTCGGAGACTCCCGAGGAAGTCCATGCGCGCCTGGCCTCCCGGGTCGCCGCGCTTGAGGACCGGGTGCGACGCCTGGAGGCCCGGCTGCGCGCCGCGCCTCCTCGTCCTGGCGCCAGCCCTCGGAGCACCTCCGGGCGGGCGGCCGAGCCCTCGACGACGGTGTCCCGGCGAGCGCGCCCGCGCTGTCCGGGCTGTACGCTGGAGCTGCCACCGGGCCGACGCGGCGAGTCGTGCGTCTGGTGTGGCTTCGTCTTTTCCGCAGTGCCCCGCCGCCGCCCGGCGCGAAAGAAGCGATGAGCGCCACGTATCGTCTGACGGGTCGAATCGAGTCCGGAGAGCTGGCGGAGCTCTACGAAGCCGTCCAGGCCCCCTCGGGCGAGGTGGTGGTGAAGCTCTTCCACCCCAAGACCTCGGACCCCGCCTACGCGCTGGACCTGGCCGAGACGACCCGGCTGCTCCAGTCCGTGCGCCACCCGGGCATCCTCCATGTCGTGGACATGGGCGTGGTGCGTCAGAGGCTCGCCGTGGTGCGCGAGGACCTGGACGGCGCCCTGCTGGGCACCGCGCTCCAGCGCCTGCACACCAAGGAGGTCGTCCTCCCCTCGGCGGTGGCGCTCTACATCGTCATCCAGCTGCTGGACGCCGTGCAGCACGCGCACGACGCGGGCGTCATCCACGGCGCGCTCACGCCCGGCAACGTGGTGCTGGGCCGCAACGGCACGCCCGCGGTCTGCGACTTCGGCGCGATGCGCGCGCTCATGGCGGTGCCGCAGCTGCGCAAGTCCTTCGCGGGCCGGGGCCGTGGGACGTACCGCGCGCCCGAGGTCTCTCGCGGAGAGGCCGCCACGGAGGCGTCCGACGTGTACTCGCTGGGCGCCATCGCCTACGAGCTGCTCACGCAACGCGAGCCGGTGATCCCCGGCAGCGGCGTCTCCACGCGCCGAAGCGAGGGGCTGCCGCCCCCCAGCCGGTTGGACCGGCGCATCAACGCCCGGTTGGATCCGCTCGTGCTTCGCGCGCTGGAGCCCAACGCGGGGCGGCGGTTCCGCGCGTGCTCGGAGTTCTCGAACGCGCTGCGCAACTTCCTCTCCGCCAGTGGTGGCATGCCGGGCGCGGACGAAGTGCGCCGCTTCGTCACCGAGCTGTTCCCCAACGAGGTCAGCCTCGCGAGCCTCGCGGCCCCGCCGTTCAAGGAGCCCTTCTCGCTGGAGCCCATCTCCGGCGCGGAGATGGACGACCTGGGCCTGGGCGCCGAGGAGCCCGAGGCGTCCATCGTCCAGCGCGCCCCCTACAGCCGCTCGCTCACCGAGACGGAGGCCCGCGCGGCGACGCTGGAGTCGGCGCCCGGCTTCGAGGAGTACCGCCCGGAAGACTACGAGCCGGATATCGCCGCGCCCGCTCCCGAGCCGGAGCACGAGGCGCGCCTGCCCGAAGGGGACTGGACGGAGGGGACGAAGAGCGCCGGGCCCGAGCAGAGCTGGGATGCGCCTCCGGGCGCCGCGCCGCCCAAGCCGCGCCGTCCCCATGGAGCGCAGGCGCAGGGTGGCGGAGCGGGGCAGGGGGCCGCGCGTCCCCAGGCTCGCAATCCGCGCATGCGTGTCGTGGAGGACTTCTCTTCACCGAGCCCGCCGGCCGCCGACGATGACGAGGAGTTCTCCGTCGTCGGACGCCGCGCCGCCGCCCGGGCCAAGCGCGCGCCGCCGCCCGTGGAGAAGGGGCCGCGCACGCTGCCGGACCCGTTCCCCGCGGTGGCCCACCCGGGACAGCGCGACGACATCGCGCTGCCTCCGCCTTCCGCGCCCTCGCTTTCCGCGCGGCAACCCCAGCGGATGAACACGAACGAGCGGAGCATCCAGAAGACGGAGCATCGTCGCGGCAAGCTCGTCGCCATCGCCGGAGTGCTGGCGCTCGTCGGGCTCTCCACGTTCGTCATCGCCGCGTGGCGCCTGGGAGGAAGCGAGCCCATCGAGACGCCGGAGGCTCAGCAGCCCGACGACGCCCCCGTCCTCGCGCCCGAACCGACGCCGATTCCCCGGCCCGCGCCGCCCCCGAAGGCCGCCGCCCCCCGCGCGCCGGAGCCCCGCGAGGAGGTGGAGGAGACGCTCGTGACGCTCAACAAGCCGCCCGCCAAGGTGCGCGGCTTCCTGACCATCGAGACCAACATCCCCGCGAAGGTGTTCCTCGATGGCGACCTCATCAGCCGCTCGACGCCCGTGAAGCGCTACCCCGTGCGCACCGGCTCCTACGAGGTCCTGATGATCGCGCTGTCGACCGGTGAGGTGAAGAAGGCACCGGTCCGCATCGTGAAGGGCAAGACCTATCAAGTGCACGTGGTGGACTTCAGCGTGCCCCCCCGACGGTGACCATGGACTCCACTCGCATCTTCGTCGTCGAGGACCAGCCGCAGCTGCTCAAGAACCTGCTCAAGGTGCTGAGCACGTTCGAGGAGCTGGAGGTCGTGGGCAGCAGTCAGGAGGGCGAGTCCGCGGTGGAGGACATCGTCCGCCTCCGTCCCCAGCTCGTGCTGTTGGACCTGGAGCTGCCCGGCATCAACGGCATCCAGGTGACGCAGAAGGTGAAGCGTCGGGCGCCGGAGGTGGAGATCCTCATCCTCACCTCGTTCGACGACGAGCAGAAGGTCTACGAGGCCATCCAGGCCGGCGCGTCCGGCTACCTGGTGAAGCGCGTGGGCCCGGAGAAGATTCGCGCCGGCATCCACGAGGTGATGGCGGGCGGCACCGTCCTGGAAGCCATCATCGCCCGTCGCTTCTGGAACTACTTCCAGTCCATCCAGGGCAAGCCCGCCACGCCGGAGAAGAAGGCGGACAACCCCTGGAAGCTGACGCCCACCGAGTTCGAGGTGCTGGGCTACGTGGCCAAGGGCCTGTCCAACGCGGAGGTCGGCCACGTGATGACGTTGGAGCGCCGCACCGTCCGGACGCACCTGTCGCATATCTACCGGAAGATGGGCGTCAACTCTCACGTGGAAGCCGTGGTGATGGCCCTGCGTGAAGGTGTCGTGGACCTGTAGCCCCGCCCTGTATACGGTGGGGGCCTATGCGCAAGGCTTCCCCGAAGACCACCGCTCCCGCCCGCGCCGCGGACCCCGCCCTCCAGTCGCTGTTCGACGTGCACGAGGCCACGCTGCCCAACGGCCTCCAGGTGCGACTGCTGGCCAACCACCTGGCCCCCGTCGTCAGCCTCTACACCTTCTTCAACGTGGGCAGCCGCAATGAGCGCCCCGGCATCACCGGCATCAGCCACCTGTTCGAACACATGATGTTCAACGGGGCCAAGAAGTACGGCCCCAAGATGTTCGACAAGACGCTGGAGGCCAACGGCGGCAGCTCCAACGCGTACACGTCCCACGACATGACGGTGTACTACGACGACTTCTCCTCCGACGCGCTGGAGACGGTGTTGGACCTGGAGTCGGACCGGATGCGCTCGCTGCGCATCTCCCAGGACATGCTCACCAGCGAGCGCGAGGTGGTGAAGGAAGAGCGCCGCGTCCGCATGGACAACGACATCGGCGGGATGATGGGCGAGGAGCTGGACTCGCTCATCTACAAGGCTCACGCCTACCGCTGGCCGGTGATTGGCTGGCTGGCGGATATCGAAGCCATCTCCCGCGAGGACTGCCAGGCGTACTTCCGCACCTACTACGCCCCCAACAACGCGGTGCTCTACATCGCGGGCGACATCGACCCGAAGAAGACGCTGGCCCTGGTGCGCCGCTACTACGGCGACATCCCCCGAGGCCCCGCGCCGCTGCCCGTCATCAACGCGGAGCCCGAGCAGCGCGGTGAGCGCCGCGCCACCGTGCGCCACCCCGCGCAGTCTCCCGCGGTGATGATCGGCTACCGCGGCCCGCCCGCGCGCGACGACGACACGCTGGCCCTGGACGTGGCGCAGTACGTGCTCACGAAGGGGGAGGGGAGCCGCCTCGTCCGCTCCATGGTGTACGAGCAGAAGGTGGTGGTGGGCGTGGGGCTCGACTGGGGCTGGCGCATCGACCCTGGCACCGTCCTCTTCTTCCTCGAACTCAAGCCGGGCGCGGACCCGCAGAAGGCGGAGGCCTCGCTGTACACGGAGCTGGAGAAGCTGGCGCGTGACGGAATCACGGACCGCGAGCTCCAGAAGGCGCTCAACAACCTGCGCTCGGACCACCTGCGCGAGCTGGCCACCAACAATGGCCGGGCCCATGCCATGGGCAACTACGAGGCGCTGCTGGGTGACTGGCGTTCCGTCCTCACGCTGCCCTCGGCCTATGCCGCCGTGACGAGCGAGCAGGTGAAGGCCGCCGTCGCGAAGTACCTCCTCCCCGAGCGGCGCTCCGTCGTGACGCTGCTGCCCGCGCCTTCCGCAGAAAGCTGATTGCCTCCATGGCCTCCCGCAAGAAGAGCCGAACCCCGAAGTCCTCCCCCCGCCGCGCCGCGAAGAAGCCGGCGGCCCGGGCCACGAAGTCCGCGCCTCGAAAGACGGCGTCTCGCAAGGCCGCGCCCGTCACCAGCTCGGCCAGTCGCGCGCTGGTGTTCCCCACGCTGCACGAGAGCACCACGTCCAGCGGGCTGCGCGTGGTCGCCGCCGAGCGCGGCCCCCTGCCCATGGTCTCCATGCGGCTGGTGATTCGCGCCGGCAGCGCCACGGACCCCGCTGGCAAGCACGGCATCGCGGACTTCGCGGGCCGGCTGCTGCGCCGTGGCACGCGCCGCCTGAGCGCGGAGGCCATCGACGAGGCCGTGGAGTTCGTCGGCGCCAGCCTGGGCGTGGGCGTGGGCGAGGACACCATGTCCGTCGCCATCACCACCCCGGCCGAGCACTTCGCGCAGATGCTGGGCATCATGGGCCAGCTCGTGAAGGAGCCCAGCTTCCCCGATTCGGAAGTCGTGGACGCGAGAGATCGCGCGCTGGCCCAGTTCGCCAATGACCTGGACGAGCCGTCCGTCATCGCTGACCGCGCCATGGTCCAGGCGCTGTGGGGGAAGCATCCCTACGGGCACGACGTGAGCGGCTCGGTGAAGACGGTGACGACGTTCACCCGGGACGACGCGGTGCGCTTCCACCAGGAGCGCATGGGGCCGAAGATCGCCATGCTGGTGGTGGTGGGCTCGGTGGACCCCAAGCGCGTGGCCGCCGCGGCCGAGGAAGCCTTCGCCGGTTGGACGGGCGGCCCCGACGCGCCCCTGGTGATTCCGCCGCTGACCAAGGTGGCGAAGGCCGGCAAGGTCATCGTGGTGGACAAGCCGGACCAGACGCAGTCGCAGGTGCGCATGGGCGGCCCGGGCTACCGGATGGGCCACGAGGACTACTTCCCGGCCACGGCGATGAACGTGGCCCTGGGCGGTGGCTTCACGTCGCGCCTGATGAACGAGGTCCGCGTCAACCGGGGCCTCACGTACGGCATCGGCTGCTGGTTCGACGCGATGAACGCCGCGGGCATCTTCGCCCTGTCCACGTTCACCAAGACGGAGTCGACGCGGGAGATCATCGACGTGTCGTTGGCGGAGATCACCAAGATGCGCGACTCGGGCATCAAGCCGGGCGAGCTGCGCGACGCGCAGGCGTACATGGGGGGCCTCTACCCGCTGCGCACGGAGACGAACGAGTCCATCGCCGCCAGCATCGCCGACATCCGACTGCACGGGCTCGGTGACGACTGGGTGGTGAACTTCCGCGACAGGCTGCGCGCGGTGACGCCGAAGCAGGTGGCCGCGGTGGCGAAGAAGTACTGCTTCGCCGAGCCGCCCACCATCATCGTGCTGGGCAAGGCGGACGCGGTGAAGAAGCAGCTTCGCGGCCTCGGCCCCATCTCCGTGGTCCAGGCCTCGGAGTACGAGTGACGGAGGTTCGCATCCTCTTCGAAGGGGGAGGACTGCTGGTGGTGGACAAGCCGCCCGGGGTGCCGGTCATCCCCGGGCGTGACGGTGGCCCCTCCCTGCGAGACTCGCTGGGGGAGCAACGCAAACAGAAGATCTTCGTGGTGCACCGGTTGGACCGCGACACGTCCGGTGCGCTCGTCTTCGCGCTCGATGCGCAAGTGCATCGGGCGCTCTCCGTGGCGTTCGAGGCGGGCAAGGTGCGCAAGCGCTACGTCGCGCTGGTGGAGGGGCGCGTCGATGCGCCTCACCTCGTGGACGCGCCGCTGGTGGCCGCTCGCAAGGGCCGCATGCGCGTGGCCCGTCCGGGAGAAGCGGACGCGAAGCCGTCTCGCACCCGCGTGCGGCCGGTGGAGAGCTTTGATTCCGCCACGCTGGTGGAGGCCGAGCCGCTCACCGGACGCACCCACCAGATTCGCGTGCACCTGCTCTCGTTGGGACACCCACTGCTGCTGGACCATCAGTACGGCCGGGACACGCCGTGGCTGGAGAAGGAGCTGGGAGGGCAGGGTGACGCCGTCGTCCTGGCGCGCACCCCGCTGCATGCCGCGCGCGTGGAGTGGCCCGCGCTGCCGGGCGTGGAGGCCCGCGCGGTGGAGTCGCCCCTGCCGCCGGACATGAGCCGCGTGCGGGAGCTGCTGCGGCTCACGCTGACGTGACGACGACGCGGGCTACTTCACCTTGAAGCTGTTGGAAGTGCCCTCGACGCCGAAGCGGTCCTTCACCGTCAGCGTCACGTTGGCGCCCTGGACGTCCACGGAGAGGGGCTGCGTGCAGACGCCCGCGACGAACATGTCCAACGAGGTGGGGCTGACGCCGCCGCTGGCGTGGTTCACGGTGAGGTCCAGCTTGTCCTCGAACTCGGCCGCGCGGGGGCCCAGGGCGCGGACCGTGACGACGAAGGGTTGTCCCTGGGTCTGCTCCTGCACGGGCTCGAACTCGAAGCCGGTGATGTCTCCCGGCTCCATCGGGGTTCCCGGCGTCGGGCCGGCGTCGGGCTCCGGCTCCAGCCCACCGTCGAACTCCAGGCCTCCGTCAGTGACGAAGACGCCTCCATCAGGAACCTCCTCGACCCCGCCATCCTCATCGATGACGACGACCTCTTCGGTGACGGTGAAGCCGTCATCACGGCGCGCCTCGCGCCCATCCGCGAGGACGACACGGACATCGTGAGAGCCCGGCTCCAGCCCCTCCGGCAGGTCCGCGGAGAGGGTGCCGTCCGCACCGAAGTCTCGCAGCGGCGCTTCCACCTCACCGAACCACAGCCGCACGCCCGTCCCCGCGCTCGCCTCCTGTTGGGCGTAGTCCACGCGGATGGGACGCACCACGTCGAGCGTCACGCGGATGGTGCCGGGATAGCCGACATGCGCCTCCCGCGGACTCACCGAGCGGATGGTGGGCGCGGGGAGCACCGCGCTCGAGCCGCAGGCCGACAACAGCAGCGCGAGGAGCACGGTGATGCGCGTCATGGCTCGAACCTCACTCCCAACAGCGCGGCCACACCGCCGAGCTGCGCATCCAGCAGGGGCGTGCTCGCCGGAGCCCAGGCGCCACGCAGCTCTCCCAGCGCGCTCCAGCGCCCGAATCGGTACGCGCCCTGGATGGCCAGAAACCCCATGCCCGAAAGCTTGCTCTCTTTCACTTCCGGCTGGAAGTCGCTGCGGAGTCGATGACGGAAAGGTGCCAGTCCACCTCCTGCTCGGCCGTACAGGGTGAGCGCGGCGAACTGGAGCACCTCGGCACGCACCGACACGAGGACGGGCACCGCCAGCACCTGGGAGCGCACCGTGCCCAGCGTCCCCACCGTCCCATTGAACGTGGCGCCCCGCACGCCCACCTCCAGCTCCGCCGCGAACCTGCCACTCCACCATGGCAGGGCGAGCGAACCCCCGAGCACGCCGAGGGGCCCCGTGTTGTCGCCGCTCGCGAACGAGCCCCCCGCGAGCACGTGCAGCGCCGGACGCCAGGTGACGGGAGGCGCCACGACGACGGGCGGCGCGGGCCCCGAGGGTGCCACGACGAGGGGCGCGCGCTTCACCTCGGCCTGGGTGCGGGCCTCCTCCGCGCCCGGCTCTTGGACGACGGCGGAGACAGTGGTGGCGTCAGGCTCGGGGATGACCCGGAAGCGCGCCAGGTGGTCGGAGCCCCCGGGCACGGGCTCGAGCCGGGCGCCGTCGACGGACAACTGCATCGCGTCCACGTCGACGGGACCTTCACCCGCGATGAACAGCCAGCCTCCGTCGGAGGGGAGGGGCGCCGGAGTGAGCGCCACCACGCGGGGGCTCGCTTGAGGCGCATCCAGGGGCGTGGCCGCATCCGTGCGCAGCTCTCCCCGGGTGGCGAGCACGCGCGCGGAGGTGACGCCGGGAGGCACCTCCACCGGCACGCGAGCCTTGCCCCGGGCATCCGCCTGGATGGGGCCAAAGCGCTTCTCCCCGAGAAGAACCTCGACGGTGGCCCCGGCCGCAGTGGCCACGTCGAGCGTCGTCTGTCCGAGCAGCGCGAGCCGGAACAGCGTCACCTGGGGAGGACCGTCACCGGCCTCGACCCAGAACGCGAACACGGCCACCAGCGGGTGTCGCACCGGAGGCGGCGTCCAGCGGAAGGTGCGCCGGGCACCTCCGTCCAGGCGCTCGTCGGCGAACCGGCCCGAGGAAGCCGAGGCCCGCACGGGCCCCGTGCCCGAGGGCACGCGGACCTCCAACGCGACGGCCGTGTCCCGCCCCAGGACGACGCGGGCGGGGGTGGCGAGCACCTCCAACCCGGAGTCCGGGGGCTCCGCCGCCACGGCCGTCGAAGCGGCCACGGCCAGCAGCACGAGGAACAGCGGGAAGGGCGGCGGGCGGGTGCGCACGAGCAGTACCGCCAGACTTCACCCTCCCAGCGGACCTCGGTCAATCCCCGTTGACGGGGGATTCCTCGACAGGCGCGTCTCCGGCGCCATCCACGGGAGCGAGCTGGGGCTTGTCCGCGGGGCCGGTGACCTGCCGGATGGGCGGGCTGAAGGCCGGCTTCTCCGTCGGAGCGCCGCCTCGGCCGTGCACCAGCGTCTTGGTGTCGGTGCGGAAGGTGAGGTCCACCTTGTCGCCCCGCACCCCTGTCACCAGTCCCACGCCGAACGTCGGGTGCTGGATGACCTGACCCACGCTGTACGTGTCCTTCGGGCTGTAGCGGGGCGCGTTGGCGACGTCCTTGCCCGCGAGCTGCTCCTCGAAGGAGATGATGATCTTCTCCGCCTTGGACAGGCCACTCGAGGACCGGCGCGGGGCGGGCGCGGGGCGGTCCGTCGTCCCCGGAGCGCCTCGGTAGGCGTGGTCTCCGTTGCAGGTGTTGCAGCGCACCCGAGCGAGCTTCGTTCCCACAATCGCCAGGATGGTGTGCGCGAGGGTGAGCTTGCAGCGGGTGCAGTATGCGTCCACCTCGCCGCCGACCTTTTGAGTTGCCATGTTCGTCTGAGTTCTCGGCCCGGCGCGCCTCGCGGGCACCGGGCTTGGAAAGAAAGGGGCGCGGAACATAAACGCATCGCTCCGAAGTGAGGTAGTCCCTTCGTCGCCCGCCCGCCTGGAGACATCACACTCAGGCTTGGGAGGGAACACTTCGCTTGTGCCCCCCGCCGTGGCACGTAAGAGTAGGCGCCTGACCGCATGACCACGCAGACCCCCAGCAAGCCGGCCCCCCGCGAGCCAGGGATGCTCACCCAGTCGGTGGCCAGCTTCGGCAAGGGCCTCATCGACGTCGTCAGCACCATTGGCGGCGTGGTGACGCTGGCCGCCGACGTGGCCCGCTGGAGCGTCAGGCGTCCCTTCCGCCTCCAGAACCTGTTCGCCCAGCTGGACTTCGTGGGCGTGGGCTCCATCTTCATCGTCAGCCTGACGGGCCTGTTCACCGGCATGGTGTTCGCCCTCCAGACGTCCGAGGCCTTCGCGCTCTTCGACGCGGAGAGCCTCGTGGGCCCCACGGTGGCGCTGACGCTGACGCGCGAGCTGGCGGCGGTGTTCTCCGCGCTGATGGTCACCATGCGCGCCGGCTCCGCCATGTGCACGGAGCTGGGCACCATGCGCGTCACCGAGCAGGTGGACGCGCTGGAGACGATGGCCGTCAACCCGGTGCAGTACCTGCTGGTGCCGCGAATCCTGGCGGGCCTGTTCATGGTCCCCATGCTGACCATCCTGTTCAGCACCGCGGGCATGACGGGCGCCTACTTCGTCGCGGTGGGGGGCCTGGGCATCTCCCCGGGCACCTTCCTGACCCGCACCCAGCAGTGGCTGGAGCCCGTCGACATCTACGAGGGCGTCATCAAGGGGGCCGTGTTCGGCGTCTCCGTGGCGCTCATCTGTTGCTACAAGGGCTTCAACGCGTCAGGCGGCGCCAAGGGCGTGGGCCAGGCGACGACCGAGGCGATGGTGGCCAGCGCCCTGTCCATCTTCATCCTCGATTTCATCGTGGGCATCGTGATGCACTGATGGCTGCCTCAGGTCCTCCGTCCAGAACAGAAGCCGGCGCGTCCACGAAGCCGATGATTGAAATCGTGGACCTGCACAAGACGTTCGGTGAGAACAAGGTCCTCACCGGCATCAACTTGAGCGTGCCCGCGGGCAGCACGTGCGTCATCCTCGGCGGCTCCGGCTCCGGGAAGACGGTGCTGATGAAGCACATGATTGGCCTGCTCCGCCCCGACAGCGGAAAGGTCATCATCGACGGCGAGGACATCGTCCCCATGGGCGTCGATGACCTGCAGCGCGTCCGCAACAAGTTCGGCATGGTGTTCCAGGCCGCGGCCCTCTTCGACTCCATGTCGGTGTTCGAGAACGTCGCCTTCCCCCTGCGCGAGCACACCCGCCTCTCCGAGGACGAGCTGTACGCCAAGGTCCGCTCCAAGCTGGATTTGATGGGGCTCAAGCGGGAGGTGGAGACGAAGTTCCCCGCGGACCTGTCGGGCGGCATGCGCAAGCGGGTGGGCCTGGCGCGCGCGGTGGTGTTGGACCCGAAGATCGTCCTCTATGACGAGCCGACGACGGGGTTGGACCCGATTACGACGGACTACGTGGACGAGATGATCCTGGCGGCGCAGCAGGGGCTGGGCGTCACCAGCGTGGTCATCAGCCACGACATCTCCTCGGCGTTCAACGTAGGGGACCAGATCGCGTTCCTCTCCAAGGGTGTCATCGTGGCGCACGGGACTCCGGAGGAACTGCGCGAGTCCCAGCACCCGGCGGTGAAGGTGTTCCTGGAGACGTGGTTCGGGAAGAACTGAGGGCGGGCGCCCTGGCAGGGGTGCGCTTTCAGGAAAATGTGGCACTCCAGATGCAAAACGTTAGAGTCGCGCCCGGCCGGTAGCCCTCGGAGTCACATCAGGTGAAGAAGCTCGTTACGCCCTTCCGTGTTGGCCTGCTGGTCATCGCCGCGGGGGCCTTTTTCGTCTCCTTCGTGCTGTTCGCGCGAGAAGGCGGCCTGAGCGACAGCGACTCCACGCGCGTGTGGGCCTACTTCCGCGACGCTTCCGGCCTCGCGGTGCGCGGTCGGGTGCAGATCGCCGGCATCCGGGTGGGAGAGATTGACGACATCATCCTGGAGGGCACGCGCGCGCGCGTCGTCCTGAAGATCCGCAACGACGTGGACCTTCGCGAGGACGCGGTCGTCACCAAGCGCTCGGAGTCGCTCCTGGGCGACTACCTGCTGGACTTGAATCCCGGCACGGAGAACGCCCCCAAGCTGGAGAACGGCGGGCAGATCCGCCGGGTCATCGACACGCAGGGCATGGAGGCCATCTTCGAGTCGCTGTCGCAGATCACCTCCGACATCCAGCAGGTGACGGGCTCGCTGCGCGAGGTGCTCGGTGGAGAGCGCGGCGCCGGCTCGCTCCAGCGCATCGTCGAGAACCTGGTGCGACTGTCGGACTCGGTGGACGCGACGGTGCGCCGCAACGCGGACCGGCTGGACGTCATCCTCTCGAACTTCGAGGGTGTGTCGACCGACGTGCGCACGATTACGCACAACAACCAGGCCGACGTCGGCCGCATCGTCGACAACATCGAGTTCATCACCCGCGACGTGCGCGAGGTGCTCGCCAGCGTCAAGAACATCGTCGGAAGCGGGGAGGGTGACTTCAAGGAGAGCGTGGCCAGCCTGAAGCAGACGCTGACCAAGCTGGACAACTCCCTGGGCAACCTGGAGGAGATCACCCGCAAGGTGAAGGACGGTGAGAGCGCCGCGGGCATGCTGCTCACCGACGAGAGCGTGGGCCGCGAGGTGCGCGAGACGGTGCGCGACGTGTCCAGCCTCGTCTCCCGGCTGACCGAGCTCCAGACGGAAGTGGGCATCCAGAGCACCTATCTGGCGGCGCAGGGGCGCTCGAAGAACATGCTGTCGCTGCGCCTCATCCCCCGCCCGGACAAGTACTACCTGCTGGAGCTGGTGGACGACCCGCGCGGCACCGTCACCACGCAAGTGGTGCAGACCAACCCGCCCTCCGAGGGCGACCCGGTCATCCAGACGCAGAAGGTGACGAAGGAGAGCCTGAAGATCAGCGCCCAGTTCGCCAAGCGCTGGTACTTCACCACGCTGCGCGTGGGCCTCATCGAGTCCACCGGCGGCGTGGGCGCGGACCTGCACTTCTTCGAGGACGCGCTCACCCTGAAGATGGACGCCTTCAACTTCGCGGCGGACGAGCTGCGTTATCCCCGCCTGCGCGCCACGCTGCGGGCTCAGGCGTTCGACCACCTGTTCGTCGTCGCGGGCATGGACGACATGCTCAACGCGCAGCAGCGCGACACGGCGACCCAGCGCCTCATCGCGGGCCGTGACTTCTTCGTGGGCGGTGGCCTGTTCTTCACCGACGACGACCTGAAGGCCATCATCACCGCCACGGGCATCCCCACCCCCTGAACGGGGTTTTCACGGCTGCGCGGCTTGACGCCAGCCGTGAAACCGCGTACCCGGCACGGGCACGGGGTTCCTGGTAGGGCGCCGTGCCCCCCTCTGTATTTCCAGGAAGCTCGCAATGTCCCTCCTCGTCGTCGGCTCCGTCGCACTGGACTCGGTGGAAACCCCCTTCGGACAGAAGGAGGACGTCCTCGGCGGGTCCGCCACCTACTTCTCCACGTCGGCGTCGTTCTTCACCCCCGCGCGGATTGTCGCGGTGGTGGGCGAGGACTTCCCCGAAGCGCACCTGAGCTTCCTCAAGGGGCGGGGCATCGACCTGGAGGGCCTCACCCGGGTGCCCGGCCGCACCTTCCGCTGGAAGGGCCGCTACGGGTACGAGCTGAACGAGGCGAAGACGCTGGACACCCAGCTCAACGTCTTCCAGACCTTCTCGCCCGACCTGCCCGCGGCCTACCGCGACACGCCCTACGTCTTCCTGGGCAACATCCACCCGGAGCTGCAGTCGCGCGTGGTGGATCAGGTGCGCTCGCCCAAGCTGGTGGCCGCCGACACGATGAACTTCTGGATCCAGGGCAGCCGCGAGGCCCTGCTCAAGACGCTCCAGCGCGTCAACCTGCTCTTCGTCAACGACTCGGAGGCGCGCCAGCTCGCCGGCGAGCACAACGTCGTGAAGGCCGCCCGCGCCATCCTCGGCATGGGCCCGCAGCGCGTCGTCATCAAGCGCGGCGAGTACGGCGCGCTCCTCTTCGATCAGGACCACATCTTCGCCTGCCCGGCCTTCCCGCTGGCCGAGGTCTTCGACCCCACGGGCGCCGGAGACACCTTCGCGGGCGGCTTCATGGGGGCGCTGGCCACGGCGACGTCGGGCATCGACTCGACGGTGCTGCGCCGGGCCATGGTGATGGGCAGCGTCATGGCCTCCTTCACCGTGGAGAAGTTCAGCCTGGAGCGCCTGCGGGAAGTGACGCATCCGGAGATCCGCGCGCGTTTCGCGGAATTCAGGAAGCTGACCCATTTTGACGACCTGGGGCCGCTGGAGCGTTGAGCGCCTGGATGGTGGGGTGGGGTCCTGGCTCACCCACGAACTTGACGGTGGATTCAGGCCGTCTCTAGGCTTCCACCCTTTGGTGCTCGGGGAAGGAAGAGGGTTGAGCGATAACCGAAAGTCCGCGCGGGTACCGACCGTGCTGCGCTGCTGGTGCGAGGGGGACAACGTCACCCTGTATGCCCGCATCACGAACCTGAGCGAGGGCGGTCTCTTCCTCCGGACGAGCACGCCGCTCGCGCGAGGAGCGCGCGCGGTCCTCCGGCTGACGCCTTCGGCCGATCCTGAAGTACAGGCGGCGGCCACGGTGGTATGGCTGAGGGAAGAGGAGGACCGGGCGTACCCGCCGGGAATGGGACTCCAGTTCGAAGCGCTGGATGCGGAAACCCTGGGGCGGCTCCGGCGGATCATCTCGCAGCAGCAGCAGAACCCCGTGAAGGCGGTCTGGGCCGGCTGAACGCGGCGCCACCGACCGAGGCACCCATGCGCATCGCCGTCATCTCCGATATCCACTCCAACATCGAAGCGCTCACCGAGGTGCTCCGCGTCTGCGAGCACCAGAAGGTCGACCGCATCGTGTCCCTGGGGGACATCGTCGGCTACGGGGCGTCTCCCAACCCCTGCTGTGAGCTGGTGCGCTCGGTGGCGGAGGTCACGCTCCTGGGCAACCACGACGCCGCCGTCGCGGGGCGGATGGACTACTCGTACTACTACGACGCCGCCCGGCACGCGCTGGACTGGTCCGCCAACGTCCTCACGGACGAGAACATGGCCTGGCTGCGCAGCCTGCCGTACACGTACCGCATTGGCGAGGTGGGCTTCTGCCACGGCTCGCCCATCGACCCGAAGGCGTACGAGTACATCTTCGCGCTGGAGCAGGCGCGGGAGCTGACGCCCTACGTGGAGGAGCTGCCGGAAGTCACCTTCATCGGCCACAGCCACCTGTGCCGGGCGTTCGCCATCGGCAATGGCGAGGTGAACGACGTGGTGGCCCAGAAGTTCGGCATCCGCAAGGGCTACAAGTACATCATCTCCGTGGGCAGCGTGGGCCAGCCGCGCGACTACGACAACCGCGCCTGCTTCGTCATCTGCGACACGGATGCGCGCACGGTGGAGTACGTCCGGGTGGAGTACGACATCGAGACGTCCGCCCAGAAGATCTTCGACGCCGACCTGGCGCTCAACTTCGGCAAGCGCCTGTTCCTCGGCGTTTGACGCGGTGCCTTGGCGAAAACTGGGCAGGGTGGGGGGAAATGAAATAAACCGGGTGCGTGCGCCCCCAGGTCCTCCGAGCATCCCTCCGGCCCTTCGCGGCCCTTGTCTCCGCCCTCTTCCTGGTGCTGTCGGCCTGCCGTCGCGAGCCGCCACCTCCGTCCGCCGAGTACGAGCAGGCCACCCGGCAGTTCCGCGAGCTGTACGCGCAGAAGCTGGATGAGGCGTATCTGGACCCGAAGATGGGGTCCATCGAGGCGCAGCTCCAGCGAGTGCCCCAGGACAGCCTGGATGCGCCCTCCGCGCAGGAGCTGCTCAAGCGCATCCAGACCAACCGGGCCCGCATGCAGGAGGCCGCCGTCGCGCGCCAGAAGGCCGTGGCCAGCGCCCACGAGGTCGTCCCGAACGCGCCCTCCACCACGCTGGCGCCGCCGCCTCCTCCTCCGCGTCCCGAGCCAGTGGACGCCGGCCCTCCGGACGCCGGCCCGACGAATGGCCCCCAGATCGGCACCCCGGCGAACGAGCTGGTCGCCGGCTTCCGTGGCTGCTTCAAGCGCGGCGCCCCCATCAACGTGGAGGGACGCGGCATCCGGGAGGCCTGGGAGCTGACGGCCGGCACGGCCTGCGGCCTGGAGTTCCCGGGCCATGCGGACACGGTGCTGCTCGTCGAAGAGGGACGGGTGTTGATGCTGTTGCCCAAGAGCTCCGTGCGGTCGGTGGTGAGGCCGCAAGATTCCGGGACGGTGCCCGCCGCGGGGACCGACGCCGGCCGTTAATCAAAGACGCCCCATGAACGAACAGACCTTCATGAAGTTGATGCGCGTGTTGCCCAAGTCCGCCCTGTCGACGGCGGTGGGAATGGCCACGCGAGTGCCCATCCCCGCGCCCGTGCACCAGGCGGCCATGCGGGCGTTCGCCAAGTCCTACAACGTGGACATGGCGGAGGCCGAGCACCCCATCGAGCACTACCCGACGTTCGCCCAGTTCTTCACGCGAGGGCTCAAGCCGGGCCTGCGTCCCATCGACCCGGACGAGAAGGCCGTGGTGTCCCCCGTGGACGGCCGCGTGTCGCAGCTGGGCTACTCCGAGCACGGCCGGTGCCTGCAGGCCAAGGGCATCGAGTACACGGTGGACGAGTTGCTGGGTGACGCGGAGGCGGCGAAGCCCTTCCACGGCGGCGCCTGGACGACCATCTACCTGTCGCCGCGCGACTACCACCGCATCCACTCGCCGCTGGCGGGCACCATCACCGGCTACGCGTACATCCCCGGTGAGTTCTGGCCGGTGAACCCGGCGTCGGTGAAGAACAAGCAGGCCCTGTTCTGCGTCAACGAGCGGCTGGTGACGTACCTCCAGACGTCGGCGGGGCAGTGTGCCGTCGTGAAGGTGGGCGCCACGTGTGTGTCGCGCATCAAGGCGTCCTACGAGGACATCACCACGCACACGGGCCAGCCGGGCAAGGTGCACCGGTATCAAGAGGGCTACAAGGTGGAGAAGGGCGGCGAGCTGGGCCGCTTCGAGATGGGCTCCACCGTCATCCTGTTGTTCGAGCCGGGCCGCGTGAAGTGGGACCCCGTGATGCAGGATGAAGCGGTGCTTCGCCTGGGTCAGCGCATCGGAGTCATCCCGTGAGTCAGACGCTCAGCGCCGTCAAGGGCATGAACGACCTGCTGCCAGGGGAGATTGAGATCTGGCAGTACGTGGAGGGCCTGGCGCGGGAGCTGTTCGGTCGCTTCGGTTACGGAGAGATCCGCACGCCCATGTTGGAGGACACGGCGCTCTTCGTGCGCAGCGTGGGCGAGGAGACGGACATCGTCGGCAAGGAGATGTACACCTTCATCGACAAGGGCGACCGCAGCCTGTCGCTGCGTCCCGAGGGCACCGCCCCGGCGGCGCGCGCGTACATCGAGCACTCCATCCTGAACCAGGAGCCGCTGACGCGCTGGTTCTACACGGGGCCGATGTTCCGGTACGAGCGGATGAAGACGGGCCGCTACCGGCAGTTCTATCAAATCGGCGCGGAGGCCTACGGCTCGAAGGAGGCCGCCCAGGACGTCGAGGTGATGGACATGGTGGCCCAGTTCCTCCAGAAGCTGGGGCTCCAGGACATCACGCTCAACCTCAACTCGCTCGGAGACGAGACGTGCCGGCCCGCGTACCACGCGAAGCTGGTGGAGTACCTGGAGGCCCACCGCGAGGAGCTGTGCTCCGACTGTCACCGGCGCATGGAGAAGAACCCGCTGCGGGTGCTCGACTGCAAGAACCCGACATGCCAGGCGGTCGCCTCCAAGGGCCCCAACGTGCTCGAGTTCCTGTGCGAGCCGTGCCGCGCGCACTTCGATGACGTGCAGCGCAAGCTGACGGCGCTGGACATCAAGTACGTCGTCAACCCGCGCATGGTTCGAGGCCTGGACTACTACACGCGCACCGTCTTCGAGTTCATCGCCTCGCACCCCGCGCTCGGCACCGCCAGCACGGTGGGCGCTGGCGGCCGCTACGACAAGCTGGTGAAGAGCCTGGGTGGGCCGGACGTGCCCGCCGTCGGCTTCGCGTGCGGCCTGGACCGCCTGGTGCTCCTGCTCAAGGAGAGCCAGCAGAAGTTCGGCGCGACGCCGGACCTGTTCATCGCGGTGGCGGACGCGGGCTCGCAAGACGCGGCCTTCACCCTGGCGAGTCGTCTGCGACGTGACGGCCTTCGCGTGGACTTCGACACGCGCGGCGGCAGCCTCAAGAGCCAGATGAAGCGCTCGGACAAGAGCGGGGCGCGCTTCACGCTCGTGCTCGGTGAGCTGGAGCGCACCAGCGGACAGGCCAGGCTCAAGCAGATGGCTGGAGGGGAGCCCATCCCCGTGGCCCTGGACGACATCGCGCGGACCGTGCGGGCCCATTCGGCCGCTCCCCGGGCGGACGGACCTGTCGCCTCCTGATACAGAGACGGGAAATTTTAGGATTTCCCGTCTTTTGTTTAAAACCAGAGGAACCTCGTAACCTCCTGGAAATTCAGGGGAACCCCCTGGGACTCATTCGCGCCGCCTGGGCCGCTGCGGTAGACTCGCGCGGAAATGTCGGGTGAGTCCCCCACCTCCGCTTCGCCTTCGGCCTTTCGCTGGATTCCCGTACGGGGAGACAGCATGTGGCCATCGTTGCGGGCAGGGGACTTCGCCGGGGTGGAGCCGCTGTCTGGCGAGGCTCGGCCGGGTGAGGTGGTGCTGGCGCGGTTCGACGATGCGCTCGTCCTGCATCGAGTCCGTGTGACGGGTTCGGGTGTGCTGTCGCTGCGTGGGGACAATGCGCCGGCCGAGGACCCTCCGATTCCGGCGTCGCGCATCCTCGGGCGTGTGACGTGTGTGCGGCGGGGTGCGGTGGAGCTGGGCGCGGAGTGGGATGTGGGGCCGTCGCGACTGGGACGGGTGCGCGCGGTGGTGCGGGGCAGGGTGGCGCGGTGGCTGGGACGGGGAGGGCGGCCATGAGCGGCGACTTCTCGGCGGACCACCTTCCGCGGCGGCGGGCGGGCGCGGAGGGACAGCGCTTCGGCGCGGATTATCTGCTGCTGGACGCGGAGGGGCGCACGCTGCGCGGCCTCAACGCGACGGCGGTGCGAGTCTGGGAGCTCAGTGACGGGACGCGCTCGGCGCGCTCGGTGGCCGAGGTCGTGGCCCGCGAGTTCTCGATGGACGTGGGACAGGTGCTCACGGACACGTTGCGGTTTCTCTCGGACCTGACCCGCATGGGTCTGGTCGACGAGCTTCAGGAGGTACGGTGATGCGAGCGCGCATTGCAGGCGTCTCGGCGGCGGCGCTGCTGCTGACGGCCTGTACAGAGGGCGGTATCTCGCCCAGGGTGTTCGACTGGACGGATGCACCCGCCGAGGGGACGCCGCCCGAGCCCGTCTCTCCGACGGACGTGCTGGGTGAGGAGAGCGAGGCCGCCCGGCCTCCGGCTCCTGAAGCCGCCGCTGAGGGCGAGCCGATGCCCGCGCCTGTCACCGGACGCGCGGAGGTCGTGGGGTTGGACGCTCGCGGCCTGTCGGACGTGGCCCAGGTGGACGTGGACCTGACGGTGAGCGGAGTGAACGGCAAGGGCCGCGTGGAGGTCGAGTTCGTGTCGCCCTCCGGCCATCCGTACGAGCGGCGCACCTCCGTGGTGGAGGCGAAGCCGGAGATGACTCGCACCGTGCGCTTCTCGCTGCCCGTGGCCGGGACGACGGTGGCCACCTCTGGCATGAGCGGGACGTGGCAGGTTCGCTTCTTCCTCGACGGCGCGCCGCTGACCACGGCCGCCTTCACCTTGGAGCCGTGACTTGAGGCCCGCCGCCATGATGCCCGTGAACGCCCGCCTCGCCGCGCTTGTCGCGGTGCTTGTCCTTCCTTGCGCCGCGCTGGCGCAGACCACGCCCCGCTCCGCCGTCTTCACGACGCTCGCTGCGCCCGGGGAGACCCAGGCGACCGTGGTGATGGACGAGGTCTCCGAGCTGCGCGTCCAGGTGCGCAACAACACCCGGAGCACGTCGCCGCAGTTCCGTCCCATCAACCAGGTCACGTTCACGCTGCCGACGGGCTACACGCTGCTGGAGAGCCCTCCTCCTCTTGGGTGGATGGTGGACCACACCATCGGGGTGCGACAGGTCAGGTACAACCTCCCGGTCAACTGCGCGTTGGCCGATGCCGGGCTGATGCAGAACGAGACGGCGACCTTCACCCTGCGGATGATTCCGCAGGTGAGCGGGGCCAACGCCGGAGGTCAGGAGTTCCCGGCGCTGACGGCACATGAGGCCTGCGGAAACCTGTCCTTCGCCACGAACCGGACTGAAGCCATCGCGGAGTGGCGTCGCGTGGGCTTGTCCACGCGGGTCGACATCCAGCCGCGGGTGCTGCCCGTAGGCGACGACCTCACCGCGCGCCTCGTCATCGAGAACCGGACCAGTCAGGCGGCCGCGCAGAACAACATCACGGCGGAAGGCCCCAGCACCGGCTCGGGCGGCGTCTCGTTCGAGATCGTCGAACTCCAACCCGCCAACTTCACGGTGAGCCTTCCGATCCGAGGCGCGGGCATCCTCTCCGCGCGAGCCACCACCCAGACAGGTGGGACCATGGTGGCCAGTGTCCGAGCCCTCAACACGAACAGCACGGTCACCTCCTCCGTGGCGGACAGCCCCGTGGTGAACGTGGGCGTGCTCGCGGCCTCCGCTGACGTGGACACCGTCCAGGCTTTCACGGGCGAGGCCGTGAAGGTGCGGCTCAGCGTCACCAACACGTCCACCACCGCGTCCTATCTGAACGTGACGCCCCGGGCGCCGGTCCTCGTGGGCACCGCCGTAGCGACCCTTGTTTCGGGTCCCAGCCCCGCGAGCGTGACGCGACTGGCTCCCGGCGTCTCCGCGCACTTCGTCTGGAGCTACACCCTCACCGGCGCCGAGTTCTCCCCGTATGCCTTCGACTTGCAGGCGGATGCGACGCTGAACGGAATCGCCGCGACGACGCAGGTGGTGCGCACGGGAGAGGGCCGCATCGTGGCGCATCGCCTGAAGGTGAGTCCGTCCGTGCTGGCGCCGGGCACCTTGACCAATCAGGTCGTGGTCTACACGGTCCAGAACCGAGGTCCCTTGCCTCTCGACGAGGTCTCGCTGCTGCGGCCCGCGGCGAACTACTTCACGTTCGTCGGCGGCAACCCGGCGGCTCCCGCGGGGTGGTCGGTGTCCAACAACGCGACGAGCTTCACCTGGGTGGCGAACAACGATGCCGCGCGCATCATGCCCGACCAGGAGCGCACCTTCACCGTGACGTACGCGACCGTCATCAACGTCGCCGCGCCCACGGCGTTCCGTCATCGGATGCACCTGCCCCGTGCGTACCCGTCCGAATCGGCCGCGCGCATCGAGGCGCCTGTCACCATCGCCACGGGTACCGCGCCGGAAGTCGAGCGCCTCACTGCGGTGGCGCGGGACGCGAGCGTGACGGTGACGTGGGACAACCCCGCCATGCACAATGGCGTGCTGGTGCTTCGCGCCGCGGGGGCCGCGCCCAACACGATGCCTGTCGCGGGTCGGACCTATGCCGCGGGCTCGACGCTGGGCAACGCCACCGTCGTCGCCTCCGAGAGCTTCAGCGCGACGTCCTCCATCACCGACACCACCGTCGTCAACGGCACCACGTACCACTACCGGGTGTTCAACACGGATGACGTGGGCCGCTACGCGCCCGGTAACCGACCCACGTCGGCGGCGCTCATCGCGACGCCCCGGGCTCGCGTGGGCGCGGCGGCGCTGTGGTGCTACTCGGTGGGCCTGTCCGCGCTCCTCCAGCCCATCACCGAGCTGGGCGCGGGGATCTTCAGCTCCTACAACGACTCGGTCGTCGCCAACCTCACCAACGTCACCACGCCCTCGGCTGATGGCGCCGAGCGCTGGCGTCCGCTCCCGCTGTCGGGCCTCATCGGCAGCCGTTTCCCGGTGGTGCCGCTCAACGGGCTGGCCGGGCAGTACATCCTCACCGCCGACCAGGCGGGCGTGGCCTATGCGATCAACGCCGCCACCGGCACGGTGCTGTGGCGCTGGGACAACACTGGCGCGCCCATTGGCATCATCCAGTCCTTCCCCGTGACGCAGCTCCACGACTTCGCGAACCCCGCGTACAAGGCCGCTCGGCCGAACGTGGACCTGGTGTTCTTCGCGACGCGGCTGGCGAACCCGGCCCTGAATCGCGTGGTGGCGCTCAACGCCCGGACGGGCACGTCCGTCTTCACCTACCAGCCCGGAGACCTGGGCATGGTGAGCGGCGGCATGGTGATCGACTACACCACCAACCGCCTCTTCATCGGCTCGAAGACGCATGGCGGCTCGACGGCCTCGCTCCGCGTCCTGAACACTCTGACGGGCGTGGAGGTGGCGCGACTGTCGCTCGGTGATCTGGACCACAGCCTGGTGCGCAATGCCGTGGCGAATCAGATCTTCGCGACCAACAGCGACGGTGTCGTGCACGCCGTGGACGCGGGCACCCTGGCGCCCGTGTGGAATGTGAATGTGGGCACGCGCCCCTCGCCGAGCACTCCCGCGTTCACCAGCTTCGTGCGCCCCCTGGGCGGCGGCTTCGTGGCCAGCCTCGCGAGCGGACAGGTGGCGTTCTGGGACTACGCGGCGCATGGAGCGGCGACGCCCACGCAGGTGTGGACCACGCCCATCGCGAATCCCTCTGGCACCTTCACCCTCAACTCCGCCGGCGTCGTCCGCATCTACGTGGGCAGCTCCGATGGGAAGGTGCACCAGCTCGAGATGATTGGCGGAGTGGACTCGCAGCAGGTGTCCATTGGCGCCGCGCAGCTCATCGGCACTCCGACCGTCGACAACACCGTCTCCCGACTGCATGTGGGCTCTCAGGACGGCCGCATCTGCGCCTTCCCGGTACCGTTCCCGTGAAAAATCCCTCGACTCCCTCGTCTTCTCCGTCGCCGACGGCGGAAGCTCCTCGGGCCACTTCGGCCCAGGCCACTCCGCCCTACGAGGCTCCCGCCATCCTGTGGGAGCAGCCCTTCGTCGCGCTCGCCGCCATGTCCCAGTGCAACATCCCCGGCGAATCGGAGTGCACGCCCTGAACGCGCCGGGAGCCGGCCCGTCCGGTCCCCAGCGCTCCGACGACGATGGCCTGGAGCTGTCCGGCCCGTGGCTCTCCATCGCCGGCTGGACGGTGGGCCTCGAAGTCCCGGACGCCCGTGTCCGGGAGCTGCTGCACCGCTCCCTCTCCGGCTTCGTGAGGGCCCCACCGCCGGCCGGTGTCCTGTTCTCCCGGCTGCGCCTCGTAGCCCCCTCCGTGGCCCGTCCCGAGCCGACGACTCGCGAGCTGCCCCGACCCTGGCGTGAGCAGGAGGGCTCGCTCCGGCTGGAAGGGGAGGACTACTCGGCGAGGCTCGACGCGGACGGCCTTCGCGGTGACGTGGTGGGCGCGGGTCGCTTTCCTGTCGAGGTGGTGCTGCGGGTGATGCTGGCGGCGGAGCTGGCACGACGCGGCGGATTGCTGGTGCATGGTGTGGCGCTGGTGCATGGCGAGACGGCGGCGCTCTTCACGGGGCACTCGGGCGCGGGCAAGAGCACCCTGGGTGGGCTGTGGATGGACGCGGGTGAAGCGCTGCTCTCGGATGAACTGGTGGCCGTGTGGCCCGATGCCGTCGATGGCACGTGGCGGGCCGCGGGCACTCCGTGGAACCTCGGGTTCCCTCGTGAGGCGAGGCTGCGAGCCGTGGGGACGCTGGCCTGGGATTCGAGCTCGCGCTGGGAGCAACAGCGTGCCGGGGACGTGGGCCGCGTGCTGGTGCACAATGCGCTGCTGTCCGAGGCTTCCCCGGCGGGCCGCGCGGCGCTGCTCGCCTCGGCGGGGAGGTTGTTGTCGGACGTGGAGCCGGTGCGGCTGGTGTTCTCGCCAGATGCGTCCGCCGCCGCCGTGGTGCGAGAGGCCCTGGGAGCATCGGGACATGGTTGAGGCACAGGAGGGGAGGCCGATGCTGACGGTGCTGGCCGGGCCGACGGCGTCGGGGAAGACGGCGCTGGCCCTGGAGCTGGCGCTGCGGCTGGGCGGGGAGATCGTCAGCGCGGACTCGCAGCAGGTGTATCGGCGCTTCGATGTCGGCACCGCGAAGCCCTCGACGGAGGAGCTGGCGGCGGTGCCGCATCACCTCGTGTCCGTGGTGGACCCGATGGAGACCTTCTCCGCCGCCGAGTACCAGCGTCGAGCGGACGCGGCCATCGCCGACATCACCGGACGAGGCCGGCCCGTCGTGGTTGTCGGAGGCACGGGGCTGTATCTGCGCATCCTGCTTCACGGAGTGGTGGACGCGCCGGGGGCACTGCCGGAGCTGCGCGCGGAGCTGGAGGCGCTCGCGGCGGAGCAGGGACGCGAGGCCGTGCACCACCGACTGGCCCAGGTGGACCCGGAGACCGCGGCGAAGCTGCCCATCCAAGACCTGGTGCGCGTGGTCCGCGCGCTGGAGATTCACGCGCAGACGGGAGTGCCCGCGTCCGAGTTCCGCAAGGCCCACGCCTTCGCTCCGGACCGGTATCCGTTCCGGTTCTACGTGTTGGACCCTCCGCGAGAGGAGCTGTACACCCGCATCAACACGCGCACCGAGGCCATGTTCGCCGCCGGGCTCGTGGAGGAGACCCGGGCACATCTGGAACGAGGACTTGGCGACGCGGCCCCGATGCGAAGCGTGGGCTACGTGCAGGCGCGCGCCGTGGTGGAAGGCCGCCTGTCCGTGGATGAGGCCATCCGAGACACCGCGCAGGAGACACGGCGTTACGCCAAGCGCCAGCTCACCTGGTTCCGGAAGGAGCCCGGCGCCGTCTTCATCCAACCTCCGTATGCCTCCCTGCGTGAGAGCACACCGAGCCTCCCTGGCTGAAGTCACCCTCCAGGGAGGGGCGAGGAGGGGAGGCGCGGGAAGAGGGGCCGTTGTCCCCGTGCGCGAAGGCACCCATGTTCGCCGCTGAATCTTTCCTCCAAGGGAGGCGGACCGACATGGACACCAGTTTCAAACGTGAACCCCTGACAGGTGACCGAAGCAAGGCCGCCTCGGCTGCCTGGGGCCCCCCCTTCGTACTGGGGCTGTTGATGGCCGTTCTTGGCTTTGTCGCGCTGGGCGCCTCGTTCCTCACGAGCCTGGTCTCCGTCATCCTCTTCGGCGCGCTGCTGGCCGGAACGGGTATCGCGGAGATTGTCTCCTCGTTCCGCGTCAGGAAGGCCGGTGGCCCGTTCTGGCTGTACCTGCTGAGCGGCGTGCTCTCCACGGTGGTGGGGTTCTTCGTCCTCGTGTACCCGGCGGCGGGCCTGGGGGCGCTGACACTCCTGCTCGCTGGCTACTTCTTCGCCAGTGGCCTCTTCCACGTGGTGACGTCGCTGATGGACCGCTATCCGCAGTGGGGCTGGGATTGCGCCTATGGCGTCATCTCCATCGCCCTGGGCGTCATCATCATGGCCCAGTGGCCCGTCTCCGCGGTGTGGCTGGTGGGGACCCTGGTGGGTATCTCCATCCTGATGCGTGGCATCGCGCTCATGGCCGGCTCGCTGGAGCTGCGCAAGGGCCTGCGTCGCGTCACCACGTAACCGGCACGTAGAAGGACGAAAGGGCACGGTGGCCATCAGGCACCGTGCCCTTTGTCGTGGGCCCATCGAGGGCACGGTGGTCCATGGCACCGTGCCCGTCGTCACCTCTCCCTAGAGCGCCGAACAGGTTAGGTCACGCCGCGAGCTGGAAGCGCGCGGCGACCTCAAGGTTTTGGACGACCGAGAGTCGCCTGAGGTCAAAGAGGTTGCGGCGCGTGCCTCGGTAACGGGCCTTCGGACCCTGGCGGTTGGCGAGATGAGCCAGGCGATGCTCGACGCCGACCCGCTCGCGGAGTTGTGCGCGGCCCGCGCGCGACTGCAGAAGTGAGCGAAGGCGATGCTGGAGCCGCTCGTCATCGCCCATCGTGACGCTGCGCCCCTTACCGGATGCGGCCTGGGTACAACTGGGGCGCAGCTTGCACGGTCCGCAGGCTTCCGGGTCGAAGTGCACGACGGCGCCGGGCTCGAAGGGCTCCACCTCACCCGCGGGGCACGTGAGGGTACCGTCGCGGATGTTCACTTTGAAGTCGCGCTTGCCGAACAGTCCCGGCTTCGCGCTGGCTCCTCGCCACGGCCGGCAGACGAGGTCGCCGCCGCTGGCCAGCACGTCCTCGGCCATCGTGCTGTTGAGGTATGCCCTGTCGACGAGCAGAACGTCGGGATAGAGGTCCTGGTGGGCCATGTCTTCCTGCAGTGCGTCCGTCGCCTCGTCTTCGGGGCGGTTGGCGGGTGACACGGCGCAGGCCACCACGAGCTCGGTGTCGAGGTCGATGCCGACGTGCTGCTTGTAGCCATTGAAGCGCTTGCTCTTGCTCTTACGCCCGTGGCGCATGTCGGCGTCCTCGATGGAGATGCGCCTGTCGGCTGCCACGCCTTGTCGAATCTGAACGCCTCCTTCGGGGCGAGGCTCGAGGTCCTGTTCGCGCACCTGCGCGAGCGCTTCGATGTAACGCGTCAGCGGCGCCTCGACGCACGACTTCGACTGCTTCGCCACCCAGGCCATGAGGCGGTCGAGTTGTCGGCACAGGCGATTGAGTGCGTCGAGCTTCGCGTCGGGCGCACTCCAGTCGATGTCGAGGCCGGCCTTGATGCTGCTGGCCCTCAGCAACGGCGCATCGGCCTGCTGACACACCTCCTCGACGTCAGTGCCGAGCGCGAGCGCCATGCACTCGGCCACCTTGCGGCCTGCGTGGCCGAGCAGGTTGATGGTGTCCTCAACCCGCCCGGCTCCCTCTAAAGGGCGGCTGTCGACCCCCACTCGCAACGTCTTCGGCGTCTTTTTCGAATCGAACCCCTTCGTCCGCTTCGCCACCTCGACGGTGTGCTCGAGCAGCCGACGGTCCATCTCGTGCGCGATGAGGCGCTCGCGGAACTGCTGCAGCCCGCCCTGCGAAAACGCGGGCGCGTCTTCTTCATCATCGAGCGTTCCGAGAACCAACCGCCAGCAGCGGTCGCTCGCCGACAGACGCACCGCTTCCGCATCGGAAGTCTGCAGGTAGGCCTGTAGCAACAGGCCCATGCACATCAGCGCAGGCGGCTGCGCGGCTTCACCCTGGCCCGTCTGTCGATACATCGACTCCAACTCGGCCTGAAAAGCGTCGTCGAACAACTCGTGCCGGTGCTCGCGCAGAAAGACGAAGAGCTTCCGACTCTTGCCGGCGAGCTTCAGGAGCTTCTGCTCGCGGGCACTGCACTCCATCGTGGGCTTCCATCGGTCCAAGTGGCACCTCCGTGAGGAGGTGACCTGAGCACTCGGCGACAGCCCGCGTCGACCGTGCTCGTAAGCGATCGATTTTCCTCGGGCTGATTCCTGATCGGCGCTCTAGGAGGCGGCGTAGCGGTCCGAGCCACCCGCGTCACTCGGCGGTCGCGTCGCGGCCTCGGACGTGGTGCTCGACGAGGTCAGCCGCCCGGTCAGGATTCGCAGCAGTCGCTCCGGATCCACGGGCTTGGGCAGGAAGGCCTCCGCGCCCGCGTCGAGCGCCCGCTGGCGGACGTGCGGGCGATTCAAGCCGCTCATCACCAGCACCCGTGTGTTCCGGGTGAGGGGATGCTGCTTCAAGCCCTCGCACAGTCGCAGCCCGTCCACCCAGTGCAGCACGACGTCGAGGATGATGGCCGTGGGCGGCCGTCGCGCCACCGCGCAGAACAGCGCCAGCTCGTCCGCGAACGCCACGACCTTCGCGCCCGAGCTCTCGAGCAGCGCCGTCAGCGCCTCGCGCGCATCGGGGTCATCGTCCACGACGTAGTACAGGTCCGGCTCCAGCTCCGGCACCGCCATGGGCACCGGCTCCATCGTCGTCCTCAGCCAGGAGCCCACCACCTCACGCAGGCCCGCCCAGCGCACCGCGCCCAACAGCGCCATCGGCGTGGGAGCACTCAGGCCCAGCACGCCACCGCCGTAGACGCCCGCCGACGTGCGCCGACCCTTCGCCGCGACGAAGGCCCCGGGCGCTCGCTTCCCAGCTCTCCGCAGCCAGGACGCCGCTCGGGCGCCCGCCGCCGCGTCCTCCAGCAGCTCGCACAGGCCCTCGCGGACATACCGACGCTCCAGCGCGGCGCCATCCAGTCCGCCATCCAGCAGCGCCACCGCCGCGCGACTGCACGAGGCCAGCGTCTCCGACAATCCCACCTGGAGCGGATGACCGAAGGCCGCGGGGCCCACGGCGATCTGCCCGGGCGCCACCAGCGTGCGCCCCGGTCCATAGGGCAGGCGGGTCGTCTCCAGCGCGGCCAGCTCGAACCCTTCCTCCAGCAGTCCATCCCGCGCGGCCATCATCAGCGCCTGGCACAGGTCGGCCGGCGTCACCGCCGGGCCAAAGGCCAGCGCATAGACGGAGTCCGCGCCCGGCAGGAGGAACAGCCCATCCACCGTGGGCAACGGCGCCACCCACAGCCTCGCCACGGGGGCGATCTCCAGCCTCGGCGATGCCTGGCGCAGCCGCGCCTGAACCGCGGCGACCGTGGGCGCGGGACGGAAGCCCGGGAAGAACGCGTCGCCCATCAGCGGCCCGGCGCCACCCGCCATGGCCACCGCATGGAAGCGCTCACCACCACCCTGCGCGCGGACCACCAGCGGACCCGCGCCTCGCACGGCCGCCGGCGCATCCGGGGCCGCGGGCTGCCGCTCCACGCGGTCCACATGCCGCTCGAGGAACCGTGCCCCCTGCGCGCTGGCCGCCGTGGCCAGGATGTCCCGCACTTGAGCCAGTCCACCTTGCCCTTGGGGCCAGCCGTCCACCACCCAGAGTCCACCAGGGGAGGAGGGCAGCAGCTCGCGACGTCCCTCGGCGATGATCTCCACGCCCCGCAGCTCGTGGGCGCGCCACTCGGTGGGGATGCGACAGCCCAGGGCGGCCAGGCGAGAGCGACACTCGGGTGTCAGCACCACGGGAGGCGCGGTGCGCTCCGACAGTCCTCCGGAGTAGACGCGCACATCGAGCGTCAGCCCCCGTGCCCTGCCATTGAAGAGCAGCGAGGCCGCCAGCCCCGCCCCCGCGATACCGCCCCCGACGACCGCCACCCTCGAACCGCTCGTCAGCCTGTTGCCCAGAATCATCCGCGCCCTCTAGCTTCCCACCGTCGCCTGCTTCGTCGCGTCCCGCGCTCAGTGTCTCTGCACGGGCGGCGCGAGCGCCGGACGGCCGAACACCACGACCCTGTCTCGACCTTCGCGCTTGGCCTCGTAGAGGGCCGCGTCCGCCGCCTTCATCAGCGCATCCGTGTCGTCCCGGGGTGTCTCCAATGTGTGGTCGGCGATGCCGACGCTCACGCTCAACCCGAAGGAAGCGGGGCGGCCGTCGCTCTTCTGCACGCCGACGGAACGCAGCCCGGTGCGGATGCGCTCGGCGAACACCGACGCCTCCAGTGCCGTCTGGTGGGGCAGCAGCGCCACGAACTCGTCGCCGCCGAAGCGCGCCGCGAAGTCCGACTCGCGCAGGTTGCCCTTGAGCTGGTTGGCCAGCGCGAGGATGGCCCGGTTGCCCACGTCGTGCCCCATCCCGTCGTTGATGGCCTTCAAGTGGTCCAGGTCGATGACCACCACGCTGAGCGGGTAGCCGTAGCGCTGGGCCCGGCGCAGCTCTTCTTCGAGCCGCACGGTGAGCGCCCGGAAGTTCGCCAGCCCCGTGAGGGCATCCGTCTGGGCGAGGATCTGGAGCCGCCGCTGCTGTTCACTCTGCCGCAGCGCCCGGTCGATCCGTGCCATCAGCTCCCTCGCGCTCGCCGGCTTGTGGATGAAGTCCACCGCGCCCAGCTCCAGGCAGCGCTCCAGCGTGGCCTCGTCCGCGTCCCCGGTCAGGAAGATGACCGGCGTGGACTCCGTGCGGGAGTCCTGCTGCAGCGCCTCCAACACCGCCAGCCCATCCCCTCCGGGCAGGAATCTGTCCAACAGCACCAGGTCGGGACGATGTTCGCTCGCCAACTCCAACCCCACGCCCGCATCCGCCGCGCCCAGGACGTCGAAGCGCGAGGCGAGCAGGTCCGACAGGCTCTCTAGCACGCTCGCATCGTCCTCGATGACCAGGAGGAGGGACCGCTCCGAGGTGCGCCCTCGCCGTTGCATGAACTTCTCCGCTTCGTTGGTCTCCCGGTGACTCGCGGTCCAGAGGTCTCGGATTCCACGCCCCACCAGGTGCTCTCGCCGCCCATGCGCCCCACGCGCATCCGCCACCGCCCGGTCCTGCGAGCACCCATCGCCACCCGCAACCTTCACCCGAGACCTCCGGCCGCCAAGCCCGACTGACGCGCCCGACAGGTGTCCAGCCCTGTCGACGCGCGTGGGCAAAGAGCAAGCAGCATGCCCTTGGAGCAGGCATGCGGCCTGGAGTCATTTCAGGGGGTTGCGGCGGTAGCGCTTCCTCGCGACGAAGGCGGATCGGAAGTCGTTCCAGCGTCAGGGCAGGGGAGGCGGTAGGAATTCCCGGGCGAGGGAGGGCGCGAACGCCCTCCACGCTCCTGGGATCAACGTCGGGTAACGAACTGCATGCGGCGTCCACCACCGCCCATGGGCGGCATCGTCGGCGGGGCCTCGAGCCCGAACTGCCACCACAGGGGCTCGTAGGGCTTCATCTTCAGCCGCTTGTCGTTCTGGAGCTGGGCGAGGCTGGCCTTCAGCTTCTCGTCCTTGGGGTTCTCCTCCACGCCCCGGCCGAGCACCTTGAGGGCCTCGTCCTTCTCCTTGTTCTGCAGGAGGCACCAGGCGTAGACGGCCCAGACGATGGCTTCCTTCTTCCCGCTCTTGGTGGCGGACTCGAAGGCGGTCTTCATCCCCGTGAAGTCCTTGCGCTGGTAGCGCAGGGCGCCCTCCATGGCCTTCGCCATGTAGTTGCGGGAGCTGCCCTTGCTGAAGGCCGCCTGCGCCCCGTCATGGTCCTTCACCATGTACTTCAGCATCCCAATCTGGGCGTGAATCTCCGGACCCACCATGAACTGCCACTTGTCATAGACGAGCCCCTTCTCGAGCGTCTTCACCGCTCGGTCGACCCGGCCCTGGGCGTCCTTCTGACTGGTGGGCTGGGACTGGAGGTCCTGTTGCACCGTCGTCATGAGGGCCTGGATGCGGGTGGCGACCCTCCGGGCCAGGAAGACGAAGGTGCCGACCATGGCGATGAGGCCAGGCACGAGGCCGGCCCAGATGGAGAAGCCGGCGAACTTCACCAGCAGCGCGACCACGATTCCCACTGCCAGCGAGATGAGCAGGTTGTACATGCGGGGCCCCTCATAGCGATGTGCGTCCGGCACCGCAATCTTCGGATGCATCCTTGCGACCGTCGCGGTATACGTCTGGCCGCTTCCGTAACAAACGGCCCTCTGTCGAAATTGGTAGACGAGGCGGACTCAAAATCCGCTGCGGCTGACCCCGCGTCCCGGTTCGAGTCCGGGGAGGGCCACTTCCCGAAGGGGGTGGGTGACTGGCATGGCACCGCCGGTTCCCCCGCCTGGGACCGTGGAGGACGTGCTCCGGTCAGGGGCGTTGGAGATACCCCGAGATGAAGGTTCTGCTGGTCGAGGACGACGCGAGCCTCCGGGAAGGGATGGGTGAGCTGATCTCCGACCTGGCGGAGGTTCGCTCGGTGGGAGACGTGAGCTCCGCGCTGGCGGCCCTGAGCCAGGAGCGCTTCGACCTCGTCGTGACGGACCTGCGCATCGGCGGCGGGGAGTCAGGCGGGCGCCTGGTGCTGGAGGCGGCTCGAAAGGGTCGGCAGGCGGTGGCCATCGTCAGCGCCGCGGCTCCGGAGGAAGTGGCCCGCGCGTTGCGGCCCTCGGTTCCGGACGGCGTGCTGGTGAAGCCCTTTCAAATCGAGGACATCCTCGGGCTGGTGGAGCGCTTCCTGGCGGTGCACCGCAACGTGGAGCTGGCCTCGCGAGGGCAGGTCCCCTCGGAGAGCGACTGGGTGGAGTGCGCGCCGGGGGTGCACCTGGCCTCGCCGGGAGCCAAGGCGGGCGGCGCCATCTGGGTGCGGGTGGCCGCGGAGGGACAGTGGGAGTGGGCGGCCCGGCCCCGCGGGCGGGAGGCGGCCCTGCTGCTGGAGGGCGAGCTGGAATTCGAGGGGACACGCTTCGTGGCCCCGGCGACGTTCTTCGTGGGTGCGGACGAGATGCCCGAGGTGCGCTCGCCCACCGGGTGTCTCGTCATCACGCTCGGCCTGGACGGTTGAAAGGGCAGGTTGGCACCCGTGGACACTGTTTGGCCTACAACTCCGCATGATGCGGCACGTCTCGGTCGTCCCTCGCGGAGGGCGGCGACGGCGGCGCTGGAAGCGCACATCGCGGTGCTGCGGGGAGATCCACTGAAGGCCGCGCTGGCCAATGCGCTGCGGGACGCGGATGGGCTCGGAGGCCAGGAGCGACGCTTCGCCGCGCTCGTCGTGCGCGAGCTGTCCCGACACCAACGCCTCTTGGACCTGGCGGCGAAGCTCCTGGGCCACCCGCCGGGAAAGCTGGTGATGGTGGAGGACCAGGCCCTGGTGCGGTACGCGCTGTGGCGGCGAGTCTTCTGTGGTGAGACCTGGGCGCGCATCGGCCCCGAGGTGCGACTGCCGGGGCCCATGAGGCCGCGCACCCTGAAGGACGAGGTGCTCCAGAAGGTGGTGGAGTCGGCGCTGCCCGAGGCGCCGCTGCCGGACTCCCACGTGGAGCGGCTCGCCATCCGGTACTCGTTCCCCAACTGGCTGGTGCAGAAGCTGGCGCAGGCGTACCCGGACGAAGCCACGCTGGAGGGACTGCTCTCTTCGCTCGACGAGGAGCCGGGCCTGCACTTCCGCGTCAGGCCTCCGGGCACGCGGGATGAAGTCCTGGCGGCGTTGGTGGAGGAGGGCGTCGCCGCGGAGGCGGTGCTCGCCGCGCCGGACGCGGTGCGCGTGGTGGATGCGAGCCATCGCGTCTTCGAGACGCGGATGATGAAGACGGGGCGGCTCCAGGTTCAGGACGTGGGCAGCCAGCTGATTTCAGAGGTCTGCCGTCCGGCGGGCGGTTCGCTGACGGGCCTCACCGTGGCGGATGTCTGCGCGGGCGCGGGCGGCAAGACGCTGGCGCTGGCGGACTTCGTCGGTCCTTCGGGCCGGGTGCTCGCGGGAGACCGCTCCCGCCGCCGGCTGGCCGAGGCCCGCGAGCGGGTGCGTCACTTCTCGCTGCGGCAGGTGGCCTTCCCCCATCCCTTGCCCCTGTCCGACGCGGACGTGCTGCTCATCGACGCGCCGTGCAGCGGCACGGGCTCGCTGGCGCGCGAGCCGGATCAGAAGTGGAAGCTCACCGCGCAGGAGATCGCCAAGTACCAGACGACGCAATCCGAGCTGCTGGAGGAGGTCTCCCGGCAAGCCAAGCCCGGAGCGCTCATCGTCTACGCGACCTGCTCGGTGTTGCCGGACGAGGACGAGGTCGTCGTCGAGGGCTTCCTCGCGAAGCACCCGGAGTTCACTTTGGAGCCTGTCTCTGACGTGCTCGGAGCGGAACGGGCCGCGCTCGCTGCTCACGGGCCGTACCTCAAGGCCCTGCCGCCGCGTGTACCGGGGGGCGGGTTCTTCGCCGCGAGGCTGCGCCGGACGACGGGGCAGGGTTGACAGTCCACGAGCCCACACGCTACGCCAGTCTTGGTTCTTCAAGGGGTGACACCCACGTGGCGGCCGACTCGAAGCAGTCCGATGTGGTGAAGCAGATCAACGAGGCCTTCGAGGCGGCGCAGGCCCGTCTGGCGCAGCTGCGCGAGGCGGTGGAGCGCAACACCGACCTGGCTCGCGCGAACGCCAAGGCCACCGTGCTGAAGGACCAGAAGGACCGTGCTCTCAAGGAGCTGGGCGACCTGGTCTACCGGCAGATCCAGAAGGGCAAGCTGGAGCTCCCCGCGGGCTTCGCGTCCGCGCTCAAGGGCATCGAAGCGGCCGAGCAGGCAGCCGAGGCGCATGCTCGCGAGCTCACCGATATCCTCCGGGAAGGTGAAGAGGTCGCCGAGCGGTTGAGGGTTGGAAAAAACGCACCGAAGCCTCAAACAGTTCTTGGCCCTGGGAACAAGAAACGGTAGAAGGCACCCACTTTCGACGTCGGCCGCGACCCAAGGCGGCCAGCAGCAAAAGACGGGGCTATAGCTCAGCTGGGAGAGCGCTTGAATGGCATTCAAGAGGTCACCGGTTCGATCCCGGTTAGCTCCACTCTGAAGTAGGAAGGCCCGCCCGGGAAACCTGGCGGGCCTTTTTCGTTTCCGATGGGTTCGTCGTGGCCTTCTCGGATATGGGGCCTGCGAGAGGTCGAGCCATGCGCAGACACCTGGATCGAGGCGTGACAGTAGCGCTGGTGCTCACGGCGGGGCTGTCAGCCGCCCAGTTCACACCAGGCTCCGCGGGGCAGGGTGGTGGCGCGACGCCAGGAACGACGGGGACCACCGGCGGCTCGACCACCGGTACCACCGGAACGGGAACCAGCGGCCAGTCGGGAACGGGGACGGGAAGCTCCACGCCCACGCCCACTCCCACGCCCGGCACGGGGACCACGGCCCCCACCACGCCGAGCACCTCCGCGCCGCAAGGGCCCTCTCCGACGACAGGCTCGGGAAGTGGCACGAGCCTGCCGCCCGGGCCGCCGACGATTGCACCGGAGACGGTGGACACCTCGACGAATCCCTCGGGAGGCCGCACGGTGTCTCCGGCGCCCATGCGAGAGACGGCGCGCGAGGCTCAGCAAGCCAAGGAGGGCGTGGCGCAGGTGCCGGACTCGGAGGCGCCGCCGGCCAAGGCCGCGCCCCTGACCCTGGCGCAGCTGGTGGAGCGTGCTCGCACGACGGACTCCCGCGTGGAGGAGGCGAGCGCCGAGCTGCGCAAGTTCGAGGCGCTCTACAAGCAGGCGCGGTGGGCGTGGTTCCCCAAGTTCGAGATCTCCGTGGGCGCGGGAGGCCCGGTGCCCGAGGCGCGCAACGACGGCCTCGGCGGGCCCCCCACCACCGAGGCATCCCTCGAGGGCGACACCAACCTCGGCAGGGTCGGAATCACCGTGTTCTCCTCTGGCAACGCCGTGCTGCCGCTCTACACGTTCGGCAAGCTGACGGCGCTGGAGAAGGCCGGCGCGCAGGGGCCCATCCTCGGCGCTGCGCTGCGTGAGCGCGCCCGGGACGAGGCGGGCTTCCAGGCCGCGCAGGCGTACTTCAGCTACCAGCTCGCGCGCTCCGGCGTGCAGCAGCTCGAGGACGTGTCCAAGCGACTGGAGGACGCCGCCGAGCGCATCGCCGGGCTCCTCAAGGAAGAGTCCCCGCAGGTGTCCCAGGTGGACACGTACAAGGTCCGCTTCTTCCGCCAGATTGTCGAGGCGCAGAAGGCGAACGCCATCCAGGGTCGCGCGCTCGCGATGACTGCCATCGGCGTGCTGGCCAACGCGGCCCCGGGCGCGGCGGTGGACATCGTCGAGGAGGACCTGGCGCCCGAGTCCGAGATACAGCCCCCCTCACTGGAGCGGGCGCTGGCGCTGGCCGAGCAGTACCGGCCGGAGCTGACCGCCATCGCCGCCGGCATCGTCGCTCGCGAGTCCGAAGTGCTCATTCGCGAGCGGGCCTACTTCCCGGACCTGGGCCTGGCGGGCTTCTACGACGTGCGCTTCACCACCAGCGCCACGCGGCAGCGAAGCCCCTTCGCGTATGACCCGTACAATGATCGCACCGCCGGCCTGGGCCTGGTGGTGCGCGGGACGTTCGACATCCCCATCAAGGATGCGCAGTTGGATCAGGCGCGGGCGGAGCTCGACAAGCTGCGCGCGCAGGAGAAGCAGATCCACGCCGGCATCCGCCTGGAAGTGACGAAGGTGCACGGCGAGCTGGTGGCAGCGTGGGCCCGCGCCAAGGCCTTCACGGACGCGGAGAAGAGCGCGCGTCGCTGGGTCACCGCCGCGTTCGCGGCCTTCGACCTGGGAACGGGAGAAACGCGCGATTTGGTGGACGCCTTCACGGCCTATGCGCAGGTTACAGGCGACCGGTCGAAGAGCTGGTTCGACGTCCGGTTGGGAATGGCGGCCCTCGCCCGTGTCACGGGGACGCCACCCGCCCCAGGTGAATAATCGGGGCGCCGCGTCTGTCCGCTGTACCGTCCTCCTTCACGGAGTCGAAAAGCCATGATTGCTTCCCTGCTTGCCGCCACCCTGCTTGCCGCGGCGCCTGGTCCCCTCTCAGTCGTGAAGTCCGGGAACGCGGATGTGCAGAAGGCCGCCAACGCGCCCGGCGCCACCGTTGAATCCCTCGCCACCGTCGTCGAGAAGTTCGTCGACTTCCAGGAGCTGGCGAAGCGCGCCCTCGGAGACAAGACGTGGGCCTCGCTCACGCCCGCCCAGCGCAAGGACTTCTCCGAGACGATGACGGGGCTCCTGCGCGCCTCCTACGCCCAGAAGGCCATCGGCCAGGCCCAGGCCGACGTGAAGTACGGCGAGGAGTCCATCAAGGGCGCCGAGGCCACCGTCAACACGACGCTCACCCTCAAGAAGGACCAGATTCCCGTCGACTACCGCCTCTACAAGACGACGGGCGCGAAGAGCGACTGGCGCATCTACGACGTCGTCACCGACGAGGTGTCCCTCGTGGACACGTACAAGGGCCAGTTCCAGAAGCTGCTGAGCACCAAGGGCTTCGACGGCCTGCTCTCCACCTTGAAGACCAAGCGGGCTCAGTTGGAAAAGGAGAACGCCGCCAACTCCGCCAAGGGTGCCTCCGGAGCAGCGGGCTCGGCGACGGGCGGCTCGGCCGGCCCGACGAAGTGAGCTGAGTCGGACCTCGCATCACCCGAGACACTTCGAGGCCGGGGCTCCCATGCGAGGGGCCTCGGCCTTCGTCATTTCAGGTGCGCGCGAGCTGCTGGTACGACGCGAGCGTCCCGACGAGTCCCTGGGCCAGGGAGATGGTGGGCAGGAAGCCCAGCTCGCGAGAGGCGCGCTCGGTGCTGCAGGTCCACGCGGCGCAGGTCATCTCCCGCACCTTGTCGCGGTTGAGGATGGGGGTGATTCCGCGCAGCCGGGCGATGACCTCGGAGCCCAGGCCAATCATGTAGCCCACGCTGTCGGGCACCGGCAGCACGGTGGGCGCCTTGCGTCCCAGGGCCTGGGCCACCGCGGCGCACAGCTCCTCCCAGGTGTACTCGACGCCGTCGGACACGGTGTACACGCCGCGCGCCGGGTCCGCCTTGTCCAGCGTGGGGCCTCGCTCGGCCGCCGCGAGCAGCGCGGTGTTCAGGTCATCCACGTGGATGAGCGAGTAGCGCTTGGGCCCGAAGCCGCTCTTGAGCGCCAGCCCTCGCTCCGCCATGGGAATCACGGAGGGGATGAACTCCACGTCACCCGGGCCGTAGACCATGGGAGGCCGGACGATGACGGAGGGCACCCGGTCCGCCAGCTCGCGCACGGCGTCCTCGCCGCCCAGCTTGCTGCGGCCATAGATGGAGACGGGCGCCGGAGGGTCTTCCTCACGGCGCGGGCGCTCGGGCGTGGACGGCCCCGCGGCGGCCAGCGACGAGCAGTAGACGAGCCGGGGAGGGCGGGGGAGCGACGCCATGGCCTCCGCGACGCGGCGGGTGCCATTCGCGTTGCCCTCGAAGTAGCCCGCGGGCTCCCGGGCCTTGGTGACGCCGGCCAGGTGCAGGACGCAGTCGACGTCGCGCACGGCCTCGGCCAGCCCCTCTCCCGTCGTCAAATCTCCCACGGCGAACTTCGCGCCGAGCGCCGCGAGCGCATCGCGACGAGAGCTTTGGCGCACAAGCGCGGTGAGCGAGTCACCTCGCTCGACGATACGGCTCGCGAGCCGCTGGCCGATGAAGCCAGTGCCACCGGTGAGGAGGAAGCGCACGTGGAGACTCCAGGAGGAGGGTTACAGCGGGCGCTGGTAGATACGGTACGCCTTGGAGCGCTGGCCGCCCATCGACTCGATGGCGCGGTTGACGAGGTGGTTGTCCTCGAGCGTCCAGGAGATCTCTCCACCGGAGTACCCGAGCCGGTGCGCGGTGCGCAGCGTGTCCAGGTACAGGATGGCGTCCAGCCCTCGGCGTCGGTAGCCCTCCTTGATTCCGAGGGTGATGAGCCGCAGGCGGCGGATGCTTCGCGAGGCGAGCGCCAGCTTCACCAGGCCGATGGGCAGGCCGAACGTCGTCAGGCGCCCGTTGGCGGCCTTGAGCGCGTGGTTGGCGTCCGGCAGCGTCATGGAGAAGGCAACAGGCTCGCCCTTCACCTCGGCGATGAGCACCAGCTCCGGCCGGACGATGGTCTTCATGTCCTTGGCCAGGTGGTCGAACTCCCGGTCCGTGAAGGGCACGAAGCCCCAGTTCTTCTCCCAGGCCGAGTTGTAGATGTCGCGGATGCGATCGACTTCGTTGGCGAAGTCCTTGAGGTTCACCGCGCGCACCGTGATTCCCTCGCGCTGGCGCATCTTCTCCGCGATGCGCACCACCTTCTCCGGCGGCTCCGCGGACGCTGACAGCTCGTAGGCGAACAGGTCCTTCGCCTTCACCAGCCCGCACGCCTCCAGCAGCGTGGCGTAGTAGGGCGGGTTGTACGGCATCATGACGGCCGGCGGCGCGTCGTGCCCCTCGATGAGCAGGCCCCAGTCCTGGTTGGACGAGAAGTTGGCCGGCCCGAGCATGGAGTCCAGCCCGCGCTGCTTCAGCCACGCCCCCGCCGCGTCCAGTAGCAGCCGCGCGACGCCCGCGTCATTCACGCACTCGAAGAGGCCGAAGAAGCCCTCCTTGGTGCCGTGGATCTCCTGGTGGCGCGGGTTGCGGATGGCGGCGATGCGGCCCACCACCTCCTGGCCCCTCCGGGCGAGGAACAGCTCCACCTCGCCGTACTCGAAGAAGGGGTTCTTCTTCGTGTCCAGGAAGTCCTTGCGCTCCATCTCCAGCGGCGGAACCCAGTTCGGATCACCCGCGTACAGCGAGGAAGGGAAGCGGATGAACGTCATCCGCGCCGAGGCACCCCGCACGGGCGTCACCAGGACGTCCGAGGGAAGGGGAGGGAGGACAGGCTGCGTCGCGGGCTGCTCGGCGGGGAGGGCCATGGTGGATCAGGACCTCTCGGCGGGGTTGCCGTCGGTGCCGTTGCGCATGAAGAAGTGGGCGCCCTTCTCCAGGAGGAGGCCGGGCAGCGTGCCGCGCTTCTCCCACAGCTTCATGGGCGCGGAGCGGAGCTGACGCAGGTCCTCCGGCTGGAGGTTGGCCGCGCGCCAGGTGAGCTGCTCCACCGCGTCGAAGATCTTCCCGGCCACCTCGCGCGACGACATGCGCTGGAGCTGCTCCAGGGTGATGCCACCCTTGTCCGCGAGCAGTCCGGCGGAGCCCGCCGCCCACTTCTCGCTCGCCTTGTTGGAGCGCACGGACGTGCCCGGGCGGGCGATCTGCACCGGCTCGTACACCGAGGGGCGCGTCTCCGGAATCACGCCCAGCTTGCGGCCGATGGTCTCGAAGGTGTCCAGCACCCGATCCAACTGCGCGTCGGTGTGCGTGGCCATGTACGAGGTGCGGATGAGCGCGTGGCCCGCCTCCACCGCCGGCGGAATCACCGGGTTGGCGAAGACGCCCGCCTCGTGCAGCGCGCGCCAGAAGCGGAAACACTTCACCTGGTCGCCGATGTGCACCGGAACCACGGGCGACACCGAGACGCCGGTGTCAAAGCCCATGGCGCGGAAGCCGTTGTGCATCTTCTCCGCGATGTCCAGGAGGCGCGCACGGCGCTGCGGCTCCGCCTCGATGATCTCCAGCGCCTTGAGCGCCGAGGCGATGGACGCCGGCGTCATGGACGCGGAGAAGATGACCGAGCGGGACTTGTGACGGATGTAGTTGATGACGTCGAACGGACCGGACAGCACGCCGCCCAGCGACGCGAAGCTCTTGGAGAACGTCCCCATGACGAGGTCCGTCTCCTTCTCCAGGCCGAAGTACTCCGAGGTGCCCCGGCCCTTCTCGCCCAGCACGCCCATCGCGTGCGCGTCATCCGTCATCACCCGGGCGTTGTACTGCTTCGCCAGCTCGGTGATGCGCGGCAGGTTGCAGACGTCTCCCTCCATGGAGAAGACGCCGTCGGTGATGATGATCTTCCCCGCGTTCGGATCCGCCTGGGACAGGAGCTGCTCCAGGTGGTCCATGTCGTTGTGGCGGAACTTGCGCTCGGTGGCGAAGGACAGACGGATGCCGTCCACCAGCGACGCGTGGTTCTGCCGGTCGCTGAAGACGATGTCGTGCCGGCCGAGGATCGACGCCAGCGCCAGGTTCGTCTGGAAGCCCGTGGAGATGACCAGCGCCGACTCGCGGTTGAGGAACTTCGCCAGCCGTCCCTCCAACTCCTCATGCAGCGCCAGCGTGCCGTTCAACAGTCGCGAGCCCGAGCACGTCGTACCGAACTTCTCCGTCGCCTTGATCGCCGCTTCCTTCACGCGCGGATCCGCGGACAGACCGAGGTAGTTGTTGGAACCGACCATGATCACCCGCTTGCCCTCGATCTCCACTTCCGTGGCGCCGTGCGACGCCTCGATGACGCGGAAATAGGGGTAGAGGCCGGTGGCCTTCGCGATGCGGTAGTCCTTCCAGTTGCTGCACTTGTCGAAGACGTCGCTCATGGTGTTCTGTGGTCTTTCTGTATGTCTGCGTCGGGGGAGGGTTTGTCGCCTGTCAGGCGGATACGAACTCCGGTCGCCGCTCACCATGCAGGGCTCATTCCGAGCCGGGGGCAACCTTGCGTCCGTCGACCTCCCTCGGGGGACGCGGGGCGGTGAATAAAGAGGCCGAGGGACAGTGTCAAGGCGCGGACTGTCGCTTGAGTCCCATGCGAGAGTCCCTTTGAGGTCCATGCCTTGACAGCACCATCGCTTTGGTGGCACCCCGCCGCTCCACACCGTCTTCCAGTGGATAATGGAAAGCACCGTGTGTACTCGGCCGCACGTCCGGCGGCACCTGAATGACGGGCGGAAGGCTTTCCTGCGGCCCGTTGTTTGCGGGGGCCAAGAGTGGCCGGGAATTTGCTATGCCCGGCCTTCATCGAGGAGTGGACGGTGGCCAGGTCTCTGCGGCAACGGTGGTTCGAGGGGTTCATCCAGACGGCGGTCTCCCGGCCCTGGTACGTGCTGCTGATCTGCGCATTGCTGGCCGCCGGGGGTATGGCACTGGCGTCGCGGTTGGAGTTTCGTGGCTCATTCGTGGAGCTGCTCCCGCAGGGTGCCCGTGAAGTCCAGGACCTGACACGCGTGTCGCAGAAGGCGGGTGGGGACGGGTACCTGGTCATCGTCGCGAAGGGAGACACGCCGGAGCGGCTGAAGGCTTACGCGAGCGAGCTGAAATCGCGGCTGGAGGCGCTGCCGGAGGTCCGCTACGTCGAGCACAACTACGACGTGGAGTTCTTCCGCCGTCACGGGCTGCTCTTGCTGCCCGCGGAGAAGCTGGTGGAGCTGCGCACGGAGCTGGCGGCGCGGGTGCGCTACGAGCGGCAGCAGGCCAATCCCTTCTACATCGACCTGGGGGCCACGCCTCCGCCGCCCACGTTCGAGGAGATTGCCCGCAAGCACTCGCCCAACGCGCCGGTGAACGAGTACCTGGCCAACGCGGACGGGACCGAGGTCTACCTCATGCTCAAGCCCATGGGGACGGCGGGCGATTTGTCCTTCGCGCGCCGCTTCGTGGAGCTGGCCATGGGCACCGGCCGGACGCTGGCCTCGGAGCGCTTCCCGGACGTGAAGCTGGAGGCCACGGGCAACTTCCAGAACCGAATCGAAGAGGACGCGGTGATGCGCGGTGACTTGTCCCGCGCCGGCACGCTGTCCGCGCTCATCGCGATAGGGCTCATCCTGCTGGCCACCCGGCGCATCGCCGCGCTGGCCGTCGTCGGAGTGCCCGTCGTCGTCGGCCTGCTGGTGACGTTCGGCGTCGCGCAGCTCGCCATCGGCCACCTCAACGTGGTGACGGGCTTCCTGGTCGCCATCCTCATCGGCCTGGGCATCGAGTACGGCGTGCACCTGTGCATGCGCTACTGGGAGGAGCGGCGGACGCGCTCGGCGCGCGACGCGCTGGCCACGGCGGTGCGCGGCACGTTCAGCGGCGCGCTCACCTCCGCGGTGACGAACGCGGCGGCCTTCTTCGTGCTGCTCCTGGCCCAGTTCCACGCCTTCAACCAGTTCGGCTTCCTGGCGGGCCTGGGCGTGCTGCTCGCCGTCTTCGCGGCCTATGCGCTGGGCCCGTCGCTGCTGGCCATCGCGGAGCGGCTGCGCCCCGCGCGCAAGGACAGCGAGCCTGAGTCCACGGAGGTCGTTCAGGCCGCGGCGGTGGCCCCTCCGACTCCGGCGCGCGAGTGGCGGCGCTGGCCCACGTCGGTCATCGCGCTGATCGCCCTGGCGGTGGTCGGCTTCGCCGCGTTCTCCGTCTCCATCGCCCCGCGCCTGGGGTTCGAGACGGACATGCGCAAGCTCAAAGGCGACTCGCCAGCTTCGCGGCTGGATGACCACGTCACCGAGCAGCTCGGGCAGCCGCTCAATCCAGCCATCTTCCTGGTCGATGACCTGACCCAGGCGGCGAAGGTGGAAGAGGTCATCGCGGAGGTGAAGCAGCGCAACGGCGCCGACTCCGTGTTCCTGCGCACCACGTCCTTGAACGACCTGGTGCCTGGGGACCTGGAGCGCCGGCAGAAGGAGATCTCCGGCATCCGGACGCTGCTCCAGGGCCTGCCCGAGGCGGCGCGCGAGGACCCGCGCCTGAAGGACTTCGAGCAGATGGTGGAGGCGAAGCCGTATGGCATGGACTCGCTGCCGGCGGAGGTGCGCCATCGCTTCCTGGCCACCGATGGCCAGGGCACCTTCCTGCTCTTGTTCCCATCGGTGTCCAACTACGACACGGCGGACTTGAAGCGCTGGGCCGCGCAGATTGACCAAGTGGTGGAGGGCGCGACGGCGCGGGGCGTGGAGCTGTCGGTGCTGGACAGCAACCGCATCGCCGCGCGCATCTTCGCGCTGGTTCAGGGGGACGGCTCGCTCATCCTCGGCGCCGCGGCGGCGGTGGTGTTCTTCGTCATCCTGCTGAGCCTGCGCAGCCTGAAGCGCGCGCTGCTGGTGACGGGGCCGCTGTTCCTGGGCATGACGTGCCTGGCGGGCGGCATGTACCTGTTCGACGTGCAGCTCAACTTCATCAACGCCGTGGTGCTGCCGAATCTCCTGGCCATCGCCGTGGACAACTCCATCCACCTGTATCACCGGTACGAGGAGGAGGGCCCCGGCTCGCTCGGCAAGGTGGTGCGGCACACGGGGCTGGCGGCCGTGGTGGCCACGCTGTCGAACGCGGCCGGTTACGGCGCGCTGCTCGTGGCCAACCACCAGGGCCTGCGCAGCATCGGACAGATTGCGCTACTTGGGGTCGTGTGCACCTTTTTGGGGACCACGGTCTTCTTCCCCGCGCTGCTCGCTCTCTTGGAGCGCTGGAAGGAGAGGAAGGGCTCGGTCGTGCGGGAGGGCGCCGTCGTCCGGAGTCTCGAACTCGACATGGCCGGCCAGAACGCCGCGCCATCGGCGGAGCGGAAATCGGCGTGAGTCACGTGACCTTCCAGAGCCTCCGTGGCTCCAGCCCCGTCAACGGCCCTCGTGATGCGCAGGTCCGGCTGGGGGCGGTGGACCTCATCATCGTGATTGCGTGCTCGCTCGGCGCCCTGGTGCTGCTCGGGCCGGGCAGGTGGGCGCCGCAAGCCATTCCCAACGCGGGGCTGTTCGCCTCCATGGCCGCAGGTCCGCTGGTGCTGCGGACGCTGGAGTCCTGGTTCCCTCGCCAGCGCTGGCTGACCGTCATCGCTGACTTCTGGCTGCTGCCCGTGGCGGTGCTGACGCACTCGTGGCTGTCGCCGGTGGTGGACACGCTCAACCCGTTCCTGCGGGACGCGCAGCTCGTGGCGGCGGACCAGCGCATGTTCGGGCTCCAGCCGGCGGTGGTGCTCTCGCACCTGGTGCCGCCCTGGCTCAACGACGTGCTGATGGTCTGCTACTACGGCCACTTCGTGTGGCCGCTGGTGCTGGGCATTGGCCTGTACCGCCGCGCGCGCGGGGCCTCGGCGGAGTTCGACGAGTACCTGTTGGGCCTGGGCCTGCTCTTCATCTTCAACTACTCGGCGTACTCGCTGGTGCCCGCGGTGGGGCCGCGCTACTTCCTCATCGACTCATTCGCCGCGCCCCTGCAGGGCACGCTGACGCCGATGCTGGACTCCATCATGCGCCGGCCGCTGTTCGGGCGGGACTGCTTCCCGTCGGGCCACACCGGCACCACGCTGGTGGTGCTGTTCTACTCGTGGCGGTTCTCCCGGAAGCTGTTCTGGGTGATGTTGCTGCCGGGCATCGGCCTCATCGTCGCGACGCTGGCCGGGCGCTTCCACTACGCCACGGACCTTCTCTGCGCGGTGCCGCTGGTGATGGTGGTGGTGGGCATGGCCGCGGCCTTGTCCCGAGCCGCTCGTCAGCGCGAGAGCGAGAGGGCCGCGCGTTCCGTCCCGGTCGACGCTATCTTGCGCCCCTGAGCCCGGTCCGGCGACTGACGCCGGCCGCCAGGAGCCCCCATGTCCAGGCCCGTGTTGTCGCAGCGCGTGTCCCGGTTCGGCACCACCGTCTTCTCGGAGTTCAGCGCCCTGGCGCAGAAGCATGGCGCCGTGAATCTGGGGCAGGGGTTCCCCGACTTCGACGGGCCGGACGCCGTGAAGGAGGCCGCCCAGAAGGCCATCCGCGACGGCGTCAACCAGTACGCCATGAGCGCGGGCGCCCGGGACTTGCGGGTGGCCATCGCCGAGCACTCCGCGCGCTTCTACGGGCAGACGGTGGACCCGGACACCATGGTGACCGTGACGAGCGGCGCCACCGAGGCCATCCTCGATGTGATTCTGGGGCTGGTGGACCCGGGTGACGAGGTGGTGGCCTTCGAGCCGTTCTACGACTCGTACGACGCCAACATCACCTTCGTCGGCGCCACCGCGCGCTGGGTGCCCCTGCGGCCCCCGGACGAGGCGCATGCGCAGTGGTGGTTCGACTGGGACGAACTGCGCGCGGCCTTCGGTCCGCGCACGCGGCTGCTCATCCTGAACACGCCACACAACCCCACGGGCAAGGTCTTCACCCGCGAGGAACTGGAGCGCATCGGCGCGCTGTGCGCCGAGCATGACGTGAAGGTGCTGTCCGACGAAGTCTACGAGCACATCACCTTCGCTCCCGCGCGCCACGTGCGGCCCGCCACGGTGCCGTCGCTCGCGGACCGGACGGTGACGGTGAGCAGCGGCGGCAAGACGTTCAGCCTCACGGGCTGGAAGGTGGGCTGGGTCATCGCGCCGCCCGCGCTCCGCGATGCGATTCAGCGCGCGCACCAGTTCGTGACCTTCGCCACGGCGTCTCCCTTCCAGGCGGCCATGGCGGCGGCGCTCCGCCTGCCGGACGCGTACTTCGAGGAACTGGCGGCGACCTACCTGGCGAGACGGGAGCGGCTGCTCGCCGGGCTGCGCGAGGCGGGGTTGCCGGCATACACGCCGGACGGCAGCTACTTCATCCTCGCGGACATCCGGGGCTTCGGCTTCGCCGACGACGTGGCCTTCTGCCGTCACCTCGTATCGGAGGTGGGCGTCGCGGCCATTCCTCCGAGTGTCTTCTATGGGCCCGAGCACCGGCACCTGGGGCACGGGCTCGCACGCTTCGCGTTCTGCAAGACGGACGCGGTGCTGGACGAGGCGGTGCGCCGCCTGCGCGCGAAGCTGTCTCCTCGACGCTGACGGTGTCATGCCTCGGGCGTGCCACTCATGCTTGGGGCCGTGCGCGTTGCGAGCCATGGACGCGGTTGCTACATCCCCTCGCAGGAGGGCGGCCCGGCACTTCCCGGCCGCCGCGTGCGTCCGTGGACTTCTTCGGCGAGCTGTACCTGCGCAGCACGTTGCCCTTCCTCTCCGAGTCCGTCACGGCGAGGGAGGTGGACTACCTGTCGCGCGTGTTCGCCGACGTCCCCGGCTCCGGGCCCGTGGTGGACCTGGGCTGCGGCCATGGTCGCCATGCCTCGCGGCTCCAGGCCTCGGGTCCCTTGGCGGGCCGCGTCATCGGCTTGGAGAAGGACGCGCTCTCGCTGGCGATGCGACGCCCCGGCTTCCCCGTGGTGCGCGGCGACTTGAGGGCCTTGCCCTTTCGGGAGGGGAGTCTGTCGGGTGCATACGCGTGGTATTCCACGCTGTTCGCCTTCACGGACGAGGAGCACGTACACATCCTCCGGGAGCTGGCGCGAGCGATGCGCCGGGGAGGGCGACTGGTGTTCCAGACGGTGCCCCACGAACGACTGGCTGCGTCACCGGGCGCCGCGTTCCAGCGTGGGCTTCCCGGCGGTGGCGTGCTGGACGAGGAGAGTCACTTCGACGTGGTGACGGGACGCGACGTGGGACGCAGAAAGCTCACGCTCCCGGACGGGCGCGTCCTCTCCGCGTCCTACGCCATTCGTTACTATCCCCTTGCGGATCTGGCCGGGCTGTTGGAAAGCACGGGGTTTTCAATCTCCTGGGTGCACGGCGGGCTCGATGGCGAGCCGCTGACGCATCTGTCTGCCGACCTGATTGTGGGAGCGGTGCTGCGAGATGGCTGAGAATTCACGAGCGCGTGGAACCCTGCTGAGCCAGCTGCCGAAGCGGGTGGACGTGTATGAAGTCGGCCCTCGGGACGGACTCCAGAACGAGCTGCGCACGCTGCCCACGAAGGACAAGGCGCGGCTCATCGACGCCCTCGTGACGGCCGGCGAGAAGCGCATCGAGGTGACGTCGTTCGTGTCACCCAAGTGGATTCCCCAGCTCGCGGACGCGGAGGAGTTGCTGCGGCTGGTGGGGCGTCGCGAGGGCGTGGTGTTCTCCGCGCTGGTGCCCAACCTCAAGGGGCTGGAGCGCGCGAAGGAGGCGGGGCTGCAGGAAGCGGCGGTGTTCATCTCCGCGTCCGAGGCCCACTCCAAGAAGAACATCAACAAGAGCATCGCCGAGGCCATGGCGGGCGCGCGTGAGGTGACGTCCGCGGCGCTCCAGGCGGGGATGCGCGTGCGCGGCTACCTGTCCACCGTGTGGGGCTGCCCCTACGAGGGCCACGTCCCGGTGGAGCGCGTGGTGGACATCTGCCGGTACCTGGTGGACGCGGGCATCTACCAGCTCAGCCTCGGCGACACGATTGGCGTGGGCACGCCCCGGCAGACGGAGGAGATCCTCGAGGCGCTCCTCAAGCACCTGCCCGTGGAGCAACTGGCGCTGCACCTCCACGACACCCGAGGCACCGCGCTCGCCAACTCGCTGGTGGGCCTGTCCGCGGGAGTGACGACCTTCGACGCGAGCATCGGCGGGCTGGGCGGCTGCCCCTATGCCCCCGGGGCCGCTGGCAACCTGGCCACCGAGGACGCCGTCTTCATGTTCCACGGCATGGGCGTGGACACCGGCATCAACCTGGACCGACTGGTGGAGGCCGGGGAGATTGCCCAGGAGCTCATCGGCCGGAAGCTCGCGGGCAAGTACCTGCAGGCCGCGCTGGGCGAGCGCGAGAAGAAGGCCTCCCGCCGCGCGCAGACCTGAGCCAACCCTGTGCGGCGTCCCCGGGCTTTCAATCGGAGGACGCCCGGGGCTGCCGATCCGCGAGAGGTAGCAAGCCTGTAATTTTTCGACAGCAGTTCCGGTGCGAGTGAGTCGCTGGTAGCCTGGGTGGCAGTCGACCCTGCTTCTACACCTGGATTTGCTTCATGACCCACTCGGTCGACGCGACGGCCCTCGCGCGACGCTCGCTGGAAATCTTCGACGAGCATCAAACCGCCCTCAACCGCCGGACGGACCGCATGTTCGCGGTGGTGATGGGACTCCAATGGTTGGGGGGACTCCTCACCGCGCTCATCTTGTCGCCACGGACGTGGGCGGGGACCGCGAGCGAAGTGCACCCCCATGTCTGGGCGGCCGGAGGGCTCGGCTTCGTGGTGGCCAGCCTCCCTGTGACGTTGATCCTGCTGCGTCCCGGGGGCGAGTCCACGCGGTTCTCCATTGGCGTGGCGCAAGCGCTGATGTCGGGGCTGCTGATCCACATCACCGATGGCCGCATCGAGACGCACTTCCACATCTTCGGCTCGTTGGCCTTCCTGGCCGTCTACCGGGACGTGCGCGTGCTGCTCGTCTACTCGGGCGTCGTGGTGGTGGACCACCTGATGCGCGGGCTGTTCTGGCCGCACTCCATCTTCGGCACGGACCTGGTGAGCGTCTGGCGTCCGCTGGAGCACGCGGGCTGGGTGCTGTTCGAGAACGTGTTCCTCATCCTGACGTGCCTGAGTGGACGGAAGGACTTGCGGGAGCTGGCCTCGCGGCAGGCCCGGCTGGAGCTGAACCAGGCACAGCTCCAGGCGAAGGTGGTGGAGCCGCTGATGGACTCCGCCCGCGAGCTGACGGAGGCGATGCTCTCCCTGACCATCACCACCGAGGACCAGCGCCGGATGTTGTCGCGACAGGCGCAGGCCCTGTCGGAGACCCAGGTGACGGCGACGGAGATTCAGCGCACGTCGGAGGAGACGTCGCGGCAGGCGGAGGCCATCCTCGCGTCCACGACGCAAGCGGGCGATGCGGGCGCCGCGGCCCAGTCGATGATTGGCAAGAGCATGCTCGGACTGGAGGGCATCCGCGCCCAGTCGTCGGAGCTGTCCGAGCAGCTCGATGAACTGGGCGCCCGGGCCCGTCAGCTCACCGCCATCGCCGCCACCGTCAAGGACCTGGCGGACCAGTCCAACATGGTGGCCCTCAACGCGGCGATTGAAGCGGCGCGCTCGGGAGAGACGGGCAGGGGGTTCGCCGTGGTCGCCACGGAGATGCGTCGGCTCGCGCGCCAGTCCCAGAAGGCCACGGGCGAGGTGCGCGTCATCCTCGACGACACGATGAAGTCCATCCAGGCGGTGATGGTCGTGAGCAAGCGGGGCTCCGAGCGGATGGCCCAGGACCTGGAGGTCGTACGAGCGTCCGGCGAGAGCCTTCGTGGACTCACCTCGATGATGGAGAGCAGCACCGACAGCGTGCGCCGCATCTCCGCGGCGGTGGGACAGCAGGCGGCGGGTGTCTCGCAGCTCTTCGGCGCGGTGAATGACCTGTCCGCGATGATGTCGGAGACCATGGACCGGCTGGATGCCGCCACCTCCGCCACAGGCGCGCTGCGCACCGTCACGGACCGCGTGCAGAACGTCATCCAGACCTACCAGCCCGAGTCACAACGCCCCTCCTGAGCCCTCGGGCCCAGGGCCGCACTTCACTCCCAGTAATCGTTCTCGGAGTGCGTCTCGTGGGGTTTCCAGAGGGGGCGGAGTCCGCGGCCCGCCCCTCTCAGGAGCACGGATTCACCGGTCGCCGATCATCGACGCCAGCTTCTCCTGGAGGCCCAGATGGGCCGCCGCGGACTCCAGCATCCGGCGCTCCTTGCGGTCGATGCGGCCATCCACCAGGGCCATCTCGACGATGTTGCGCAGGAAGACCTCGGCCTCGGGGCTGCCCCGGACGACGAGGCGTTCGAAGAGCTGCGGCCCCGCGTTGAGGGCCATCTCCACCTGGGCCCACGCGACGTCCCAGCGCTCGGCGCACAGCTTCAGCAGCTTGCGCTCGGCGGGAGTCACGGTGCCGTCGGCGGCGGCGATGGCGGCCATCATGTAGAGCAGCCGCTGGCGCTCCTGGACATCCATCACCGCATCCGTGCCGTTCCCCGGCGGGGCCACCGCGGGCGCACCACCATTCGACGGCCGAGCGGCTGGCGAGCGGGCGGGCGGCGCCCGGTAGCTGCTGGCGCCCTCGCGGACATTCCACGCCTCGAAGGGCAGCGCGGACGTGAGCACCCAGTCCCTGTCACCCGTGGCGAGCTGCGTGCCGCAGAACTCACACGCCGTGGCGGCGCTGTCGGTGAGCGGCGCGTTGCACTGGGGGCAGCGGTCCGTGGACACGCCATTCGCCGTGTTCGTCCGAGCGCCGTGCTTGCGCACCAGCGTGAAGACGAAGCGCTGGGGCAGGGTGGGGATCTGCGGCGGACGCTCGTTGACGGGGCCCACGCCCATGCGCGCGCTCCAGCGAATCTCCACGTGGGCGCGGTCATACCCGCGCGGATCCACCTCCAGCAGCCGCACGTCCACCGAGCCCACCGCGCATTCCAGGAACACCCGCCGCCGGCCCTGACGGAGCAGCCCGTCCAGCTCCGAGTTCAGCGTACTGACTGCTTCCGGCGTGGCCACCTTGGACAGGCCCTTGGTGTCGCCCCGGCTCTGCGCGTCGATCCACTTCCAGAACAGCAGCGACGCACGGTCCTCGAGGACCTCCAGGTTGAGCGCCGGGTCATCCTGGCGCGCCTGCATCAGCCCATCCACCGTCCGGTGGTAGCGCGAGTGCTCCACGCCCTGCGTTATCTCCGTGAGCGTCCAGTCGTAGTTGCCGGAGTTCACCACCGCGTTGCAGAACTCGCAGCGGTTGGCCGCGCCGCCCTTGTACGGAGCGCCGCAGTTGGGGCACTTGCCCTGGAACAGGTCCGCGCCGATGCGCGTCTGCGCGCCCGGCTTGCGCACGAAGGTCCACACCTCCGTGAAGGTCTCCATCCGGGCCTTGCGCGCGGCCTCGACTGCCTGGGCATCCGTGTCGTTCGCCGACACATCCGTGTCCCGCATCCGCGCCTGCACGCGGACCTGGATGCTGTCGAACCACTCGCTCTGCTCCAGGCCGATGAGCTGGACGTCGAGCACCTCGATGTCGGTGATGGCATCGCGCACGCCCTGCGCATCCAACAGCTTGAGCTGCACACCGAAGCGCTGCCACGTCGCGTCCGACAGGAAGGGCCGCACCGGGGTCATGTCGCGCCGGAACCAGGCCTGCTGCAGGTCCATGAACAGCCGGCGCACCTTGCCGAGCACCGGCTCCAGCTCGAACGCGGGGTCCTTCAGCTTGAGCGCGTTGACCCAGCCGGACACGTCGCGCGAGGTCACCTGGGTGCGCTGGTCCGCCTCGTACTGGTCCAACGCCTTGCGCGTGGTGGCCGTCGGGTGGAGGTTGCGCTTGTAGAGCCAGTACCCGACGCCGCAGATGACCAGCAGCGGAATCATCACCTTCGGGTAGCGGAACACCAGGCGGAACGCCTCGAAGAGGATCCAGATGGGAATCCCATCGCCGCCGCCATCGCGGTCGGAGGAGGGCCGTGTGTAGTGCTCGCCACCACCACCCCGGGCCAGGGCATCGAGCGGAATGAGGGCCAGGGCCACCAGGGGCAGAGCCGAGGGCCACCAGGAGGCCCACGGGGCGAGCTGTCGGAGCACGGTGCGCGGCGAAGGCATGAGGGGATGCTAACCGTTTCCGCCTTGCCAGACCCGCCTTCCCGCCGCACTCTGCCGCGTCCCAGAGCAGCCCGCCGGGCGGGCCCTGGAAGGGGAGCGGATATGCCGGAATTCAAGGTCGACGCACGCGGTGCCATCGAGATCTGGACCATCGACGGCGAGGGCCGCCGCAACGCCATCAGCCGCGCCATGCTCCAGGAGCTGGGCGCGCTCGTCGCTCGCGTGTCCACGGGGCACCAGGTGCGCGCCGTCGTCATCACCGGCGCGGGAGACAAGGCCTTCTGCGCGGGCGCGGACCTCAAGGAGCGCGCGGGCATGGCCGAGGACGAAGTGCGCTCGTTCCTCGACGGGCTGCGCAAGACGTTCCGCGCGATTGAAAAGAGCGACTGCGTCTTCATCGCCGCCATCAACGGCGCGGCCTTCGGCGGAGGCACCGAATTGGCGCTCGCCTGTGACTTGCGCGTGGCGGCCCCCGCGGCCGAGCTGGGCCTCACCGAGGTGAAGCTGGGCATCATCCCCGGCGGCGGCGGCACGCAGCGCCTGGCGCGACTGGTGGGCCCGGGCCGCGCCAAGGACCTCATCCTCACCGCGCGGCGCCTCAACGCGGCGGAGGCCTTCGCCGTGGGACTGGTGAACCGGCTGGCGCCCGAAGGGCACCTGCTGGAAGTGGCGCACGGGCTGGCGGAGTCGGTGGTGGACAACGCCCCCATCGCGGTGGCCACGGCCAAGCACGCCATTGACGAGGGCACGGGCCTGGAGCTGGATGACGCGCTCGCGCTGGAGCTGCGCAAGTACGAAGAGGTCCTCAAGACGGAGGACCGCCTCGAGGGCCTGCGCGCCTTCGCGGAGAAGCGCCCCCCCGTCTTCAAGGGACGCTGAGAAACACACGAAGGGCGGTGGCTCGCGACTCGCGAACCCCGCCCCCGTGACCTTCGTCGGGTCGGACCCTCGTCACCGAGTGGCCCGCGCGACGAGGCGCTAGGCGCTGGCGCTCTTCTCCGGCGCCAGGCCGATGTTCTGCTTGTTCATGTACCCCATGGCCTTGTCCTTCACCTGGGTGCGCAGGTCGTCGCCCGTCTTGGGCGTGAGCAGCAGGGCCGCCACGCCGCCCGCCACCGCTCCGATGAGGAACAGCCCCAGGCTGCCCAGCCCGGCGCGCCCCGGCTTGTAGGTCGTCAGACCCACGTGCCGCAGTGCATCATCCGGCTCGAAGTCGTCCCAGCGATCACGGGCGACGCGGGGAAGCTCGTCGAGGAGCTTGTGCGCCATCCACTTGCGGTACAGCTCGCTCTTGGCCAAACCCTTCGCCGTCCACTTCGCCTTCTTCTTCGCGAACATGCATCCCTCCTGGGCCAGTGTTGGTCGGGAACGCGCCGCGCCGCGGAGCGTCTCCTTCGAGCTTTGAAGGTAGGCAGGGGAGCCCGTGCTGGCACCCCCCAAACCCGGCGGTTCGCTCGCCAGGTCATCAGATGGACGACAAGGTGTGTCGACCCCTCGGTGAGTTAGCAGCCAGCCGTGGACCTTTCTGCTATGTCGCCCGGGCCATGTCCCACGACACGAAACTGCTCGAGAAGATCGCCCAGGTTGAGAAGGGTGGCGCGCCGAAGTACCACGCGAAGAACCAGGAGGCCGGCAAGCTGTTCGCGCGTGAGCGCATCCGCCTGCTCGTCGATGAGGGCTCCTTCGTCGAGGACGCGAAGCTCGCCAACAACCTGGACGCGGAGCTGCCCTCGGACGGTGTCGTCATCGGCCTGGGCAAGGTGGCCGGGCGCACGGTGGCCATCATGGCCAACGACTCCACGGTGAAGGCCGGGAGCTGGGGTGCCCGCACGGTGGAGAAGATTCTCCGCATCCAGGAGACGGCCCGCTCGCTGCGCTGCCCGCTGCTCTACCTGGTGGACTCCGCCGGTGCCCGCATCACCGATCAGGTGGAGATGTTCCCCGGCCGCCGAGGCGCCGGCCGCATCTTCTACAACGAGGTGCACATGTCCGGGGACGTGCCCCAGGTGTGCCTGCTCTTCGGACCCTCGGCCGCGGGTGGCGCGTACATCCCCGCGTTCTGCGACCTGGTCATCATGGTGGACGGCAACGCCTCCATGTACCTGGGCAGCCCGCGCATGGCGGAGATGGTGATTGGCGAGAAGGTGACGCTGGAGGAGATGGGCGGCGCGAAGATGCACTGCTCCATCTCCGGCTGTGGCGACGTGCTGGTGAAGTCGGAGCAGGAGGCCATCGCCGCGGCGAAGAACTACCTGAGCTACTTCCCGGAGAACTGCAGCCAGCTGCCGCCGCGCGCGGAGTCCAAGGCGCCCAAGGCCAGCGGGAAGAAGGTCGAGGAGATCGTCCCCGTCGACCAGAACAAGCCCTTCGACATGCACGCCCTCATCACCGAGCTCATCGACGAGGGGAGCTGGTTCGAGGTGAAGAAGCTCTTCGCCCAGGAGCTGATCACCGGCCTGGCCCGCATCGACGGCCGCCCGGTGGGAATCATCGCCAACCAGCCCAAGTACAAGGGCGGCGTGCTCTTCGTGGACAGCGCGGACAAGGCTGCCCGGTTCATCTGGTTGTGTGATGCCTTCAACATTCCGCTGCTCTACATGGCGGACGTGCCGGGCTTCATGATCGGCACCAAGGTGGAGCGCGCGGGCATCATCCGCTCCGGCGCGAAGATGATCTCCGCCGTGTCCGAGGCCAGCGTGCCCCGCATCTGCCTCGTCGTCCGCAAGGCGTACGGCGCGGGCCTGTACGCCATGAGCGGCCCGGGCTTCGCGCCGGAGGCCACCCTGGCGCTGCCCGGGGCGATGATCGCCGTCATGGGCCCGGAGGCGGCCGTCAACGCCGTCTACTACAACAAGATCCAAGAGCTGCCCGAGGCCGAGCGCCCCGCCTACGTCCAGAAGCTGCGCGACGAGTACAGGGCGGACGTGGACATCTACAAGCTGGCCAGCGAGCTGGTCATCGATGACATCGTCCCCGGCGAGCGCCTCCGCCACGAGCTGACCCAGCGGTACGGGCTGTACGCGTCGCGCCAGACGCCTCGGGCCGAAAAGAAGCACGGCGTCTACCCCGTTTGAGTAGAGAATCTTGCCCTGCCCGGAAGGCGCGCTGCCTTCCGGGACCCTTTGCTATAGATCCTCCCGACCATGGACTTTGAACTTCCCGAAAGTCATCGCGCCCTCCAGTCCTCCCTCCGCGACTTCTGCGAGCGCAAGGTGAAGCCCTTCGCGAGCCAGTGGGACAAGGAGGAGAAGTTCCCGATGGACGTGGTGAAGGAGCTGGGCCAGCTCGGCGTCATGGGCATCCTCGTCTCGGAGAAGTACGGCGGGGCGGACATGGACTCGCTCGCCGTGGCCGTGGCCGTGGAGGAGATCGCCCGCTACGACGGCTCGCTCGCCCTCACGGTGGCCAGCCACAACGGCCTGGGCACCAGCCACCTGCGCGTCTTCGGCAACGAGACGCAGCACGCGAAGTACCTGCCTCGGCTCGCCTCCGCGGAGGCCCTGGGCGCCTGGGGCCTGACGGAGCCCGGGTCCGGCTCGGACGCGTCCGGAATGAAGACGACGGCGGTGCGCCAGGGCAAGAACTGGGTGCTCAACGGCACCAAGATGTTCATCACCCAGGGCACCGTGGGCGACGTCTTCGTCGTCCTCGCGGTGACGTCTCCGGAGAAGCGCCAGAAGGGTGTCACGGCGTTCCTGCTGGAGAAGGGGATGCCCGGGTTCAGCCAGCGCGCCATCCACGGCAAGTTGGGCATGCGCTCGTCGGACACGGCGGAGCTGGTGCTGGAGAACGTGGAGGTCCCCGACGAGAACCGCGTCGGCGCGGTCGACCACGGCTTCATCGACACGATGAAGATCCTCGACAAGGGCCGCATCACCATCGGCGCGCTGTCGGTGGGCCTGGCCCGGGGCGCGCTGGAGGAGTCGGTGCGCTACTCCAAGGACCGCACCGCCTTCGGTCAGCCCATCTCCGAGTTCCAGGCCCTGCGCTGGATGATGGCGGACATGAAGACGGAGACGGACGCGGCGCGGCTGCTCGTCCACCGCGCGGCGCGACTGGCCGACGCGGGTCAGCCGTACTCCAAGGAGGCCTCCATGGCGAAGCTGTTCGCCTCCGAGGTCGCCATGCGCGCGGCCTCCAAGGCGGTGCAGATCCACGGGGGCTACGGCTACACCCGTGAATTCCCCGTTGAGCGCTACCTCCGCGACGCCAAATTGTGTGAAATTGGAGAGGGAACGAGCGAGATCCAACGCACCATCATCGCGAGAGAGACCTTCAAAGGGGCTTGATGGAAACGGCACGGCTGGAGGGACTCGGGCTTCAAGTACGTGAGGATGTGGCCGGCATCGAAGCGGTGCTGGACCTGGAGTCGTCGCCTCTCGTCAATCCCGTGACCAAGGCGTTCATCGCCGAGGTGACCTTCCAGGTGATGGGGGACCGGCTCATCCCCATCTCCCCGGCGGCGGTGGTGGGGCTGGCGCCCATCCTCGTCGGCGCCCTCAGCGACGTGGCGGATATCGAAGCGCTGCTGTCGGACGCCTTCAACGAGCACATCTTCCATGTCCAGCGCCGCTCGGCGGAGCTCCAGGTGCTGGGGCTGGTGCCGCGCGTGGACCAGGACACCCTGGAGCTGTCCACCGAGGTGGTGGAGGGGGACCTCACCGTCCTGCTCGCGGCGGACCGGCTGGGCAACTTCCGCATCGCCCGCGCGCAGCGGGACAAGGCTGACGTGGGCGGCGGTGCGGGGCACACGCTGGAGCTGTCGGAGTTCCGGGAGCGCGCGGCGCTGACGGGCTATCTGGCGGCGCTGCTGGGAGAGCCGGCGAGCCGCCCCCAGCCCGCGGGCGCGGGGCTGGTGCGCTTTTCGGACATCGTGGAGAAGTTTGGCGCGGAGTCGTTGGTTCCGCCCCGGAGCAGCCTGGAGCTGCTGGCGCAGTTGCAGGTGGAGGGCCGGCCGTACCGCTTCGCCGCCGCGAGGGTGGCGGGGCGCACCTTCCGGGGGCTCCTCGCGGGGGCCCAGGGCAAGGTGTGGGCGGGCCGGTTCGAGCTGGATGAATTCCCGGGCATTGCCCGGATGGTGGCGGCGCTGCTGAAAGTTCGTCCCGAGGCCGTGAGGCTGGTGGGACCGGACGCGCCTCAGGAGTGAGAGACGTCCGTGGAGAAGCTGAGTCCGTCGGAGCGGGTGGAGTTCCTGGAGAAGCGTCTGGGGCTGGGGTTCTCGCGCAGGGAGATCGCGCTCGAGGCCCTGACCCACAAGACCTACGTCAACGAGACGCGGGATAAAGATCTCAAGGACAACCAGCGGTTGGAGTTCCTGGGAGACTCGGTCGTGAACCTGGCCGTCAGCCACCGGCTGATGGAGCGCTTCCCGGGCATGCCCGAGGGCGACCTCACCAAGATGCGCGCCCGCATCGTGAACGAGGACGGCCTGGCCCGGGTGGCCCGCACCATCCCCCTGGGAGACCTGCTCCTCCTGGGCCGGGGCGAGCTCCTGTCGGGCGGCCGCGAGAAGAACTCCGTGCTGGCGGACGCGCTGGAGGCCGTCTTCGGCGCCGTCTACCTCTGCGCGGGCCTGGAGCCCGCCGTGTCGCTGGTGGACCGGTGCTTCGCGGAGCTCTTGGACGAGGTCTGCAGCGGCCAGGGGAGGCTGGACTACAAGACGCTCCTCCAGGAGATGGCGCACGAGAAGCTCAAGCTGTCGCCTCGCTACCGGGTGGTTTCGGAGGCGGGCCCGGAGCACTCGAAGGTCTTCGAGGTGGAGGTGACGCTCGGAGAGGTGCCCTTCGCCCGGGCCTCCGGCCGCAGCAAGAAGGAGGCGGAGCAGTACGCGGCGCAGGCCACTTTGGAGCGAATCAAACAGGACGCCGCCGCCGCGAGCGCCGCCCCGCCCACCCCCGAGGGAGGACCCGCCCCGGTGGAGCCTCCCACCCCGGAAGTGCCACCGGACGACACCTCGGCGTGAAACCCCTTGGTGGGGAAGGGGGTGGGGAATAAGGTGCCGCGCCCATGCGCCCCTCCTCCCCCCTCCGTCTGACGTTCGCGCTGGTGGCCTGCCTGGTGGCGGGAACCGCTGTCGCCGCGGCACCGGCGGGCAAGTGGACGAAGAAGGTGGCGGCGGGCAAGGACCTCTTCGCCACGCTCAAGACGAGCCAGGGCGACATCACCGTCCGCCTCTTCACCCAGGACGCCCCGAAGACGGTGGCGAACTTCGTGGGCCTGGCCACGGGTGAGAAGGAGTGGAGGGACCCCAAGTCCGGAGACATGTCGAAGAAGCCGCTGTACGACGGCACGGTGTTCCACCGCGTCATCCCGGGCTTCATGGTTCAGGGCGGAGACCCCACGGGCACCGGCTCGGGTGACCCGGGCTACCGCTTCGAGGACGAGTTCTACAACGGCCACACCTTCGACAAGCCGGGCCAGCTGGCCATGGCCAACCGGGGGCCGGGGACCAACGGCAGCCAGTTCTTCATCACCACCGGCGCGCCTGCGCACCTGACGAACAAGCACACGCTCTTCGGCGAGGTGGTGAAGGGCTACGACGTCGTGGAGAAGATTGGCGCCGTGGCGCGTGACAACCGGGACCGGCCGCAGACGCCGGTGGTGCTCACCCGGGTGGTGCTGAGCGACAAGGCGCCTCCAGGCGTCGTCATCCCGAAAAAGGGGCGGACGGCGGATGCCCCGGTGGCGCCGAAGCCCGAGAGAGCTCGGCCCGAGTCCCCCCAGTAGGACAGGCGGGATTCGAGGGCAGTGGACGAGAAACGGGCTCGCTGCTTCAGCGGGCCCCACCAGCAGGACGGGAGGGCAGCATGGGAATGATGGAAGAAGCCCGCGCGGGCAATGACCTTTACGCCACCTTCGACACCACGCAGGGGCAGATTGTCGTGAAGCTGTTCCCGAAGGACGCCCCGGATTCGGTGGCGAGCTTCGTGGGTCTGGCGACGGGAGAGCTCGAGTTCACCGACCCGAAGACGCAGGAGAAGACGAAGCGCCCGTTCTATGACGGCACCGTCTTCCACCGCGTCATCGACGGCTTCATGGTTCAGGGCGGCTGTCCGCTCGGCTCCGGCCGTGGCAACCCTGGCTTCAACGTGAAGGACGAGTTCCAGTCTGGCAGGAAGTTCGACAAGGTGGGCCTGCTGGCGATGGCGAACATCGGCCGGCCTCACACCAACGGCAGCCAGTTCTTCCTCACCACGTCGCTGCCGACGTACCTCAACAACAAGCACACCATCTTCGGCGAGGTCGTGAAGGGCTACGACATCGTGGAGAAGATCAGCAAGGTGGCCCGGGATGGCGATGACCGTCCCCGCACGCCCGTGACGGTCAGCAAGCTGACCATCTCGACGACCCAGCCGTAGGCTGCCCGCCTGACCACCGCCCCGGGCAGACGCCGGGGGTGGTGGTTCTGTTATAGGGCGCTGTTGGAAGTTCCCCCTCAGGGGCTCCCAGCCACATAGGGACTCCCAGACCACCTTCGAAGCAATGGCCTCTCCCAAGAACCACCGCAGCGGCTTCGCCGCGCTCATCGGACGCCCCAATGTGGGCAAGAGCACCCTGCTCAACGCGCTCACCGGTGAGAAGATCGCCATCGTCTCCGGCAAGCCGCAGACGACGCGCAACCGCATCCTCGGAGTCGTGACTCGCCCCGAAGGGCAGGTTGCCTTCCTCGACACCCCCGGCATCCACCAGGCCAAGGGGGAGCTCAACCGCTACATGGTGGAGAAGGCCCTCCAGGCGGCCGAGGAGGTGGACCTGGTCCTCTTCCTCATCGAGCCTCCCGCTGGCGAGAAGCTCGAGGTCAGCCCCGGCAACCGCATCATCCTCGAGCGACTCCAGAAGCTGGGCAAGCCCACCTTCCTGGTCATCAACAAGATCGACTCCATCACCAAGGCGGCCATCCTTCCGCTCATCGACCTGTACCGCCAGGAGTTCCCCTTCGCGGAGGTGGTCCCCATCTCCGCGCGCGAGAAGGACGGGGTGGAGCGCCTGTTCAACACGGTGCTGAGCCACCTGCCGGAAGGAGAGAACCTCTTCGACGAGGACATGCTCACGGACCAGCAGGAGCGGACGCTGGTGAGCGAGTACATCCGCGAGCAGGTGCTGCGTCACTGCCGCCAGGAGATCCCGTACTCCACCGCGGTGATGGTGGACATCTTCGACGAGTCCGAGCGCGAGCCCCGGCCAGGAACTCCTCCGGGCCAGCTGGGCGGACTCATCCGCATCGCCGCCTCCATCTTCGTGGAGCGCGACAGCCAGAAGGCCATCATCATCGGAAAACAGGGGCAGATGCTGAAGACGATTGGCACGGACGCGCGCAAGTCCGTGCAACGCCTGCTGGGCGCGCATGTGTACCTGGACCTGCGCGTCCGGGTGGAGCCGCGCTGGAGCGAGCGCCCCGAAGGCCTCAAGAAGCTGGGATACGACTGAGATGAAGCCCCTGGTAGCCATTGTCGGACGCCCCAACGTGGGCAAGAGCACGCTGTTCAACCGCCTCATCGGCCGTCGCCTCGCGTTGGTGGAGGACCAGCCGGGAGTGACGCGGGATCGCCACTACGCGGACGCGGAGTGGGGTGGACGCGCGTTCACCTTCATCGACACCGGCGGCTTCGTCCCCGGCGAGAAGGACTCGCTGCTCACGCAGGTGCGCGAGCAGGCGCAGCTCGCCGTGGAGGAGTGTGACGTCATCATCTTCGTCACCGACGGCCGGGAGGGCGTGACGGGCGCCGACGAAGCGGTGGCCAAGTACCTGCGCAAGAGCGGCAAGCCGGTGATTGTCGCGGTGAACAAGCTGGACACCACCAGCGGGCAGATGCAGTCGCTGACCGCGGACTTCTACAAGATGGGCCTGGGCGAGGTGCACGCGATGTCCGCGGAGCACGGCCTGGGCGTGCCCGGCCTGTTCGACGAAGTCGTCGAGAGGCTGCCGCCCAAGCAGGAGGGCGAGGACGCCGAGGCTCCGCCGGACGACGGCATCATCCGCGTGGCCATCATCGGCCGGCCCAACGTGGGCAAGAGCACCCTGGTCAACGCCATCCTGAAGGAGAAGCGGGTGGTGGCCAGCGAGATTCCGGGGACGACGCGAGACCCCATCGACTCGCCGCTGACGTACAAGGACCGCAAGCTGCTCCTCACGGACACCGCGGGCATCCGGCGCAAGAAGACCATTGCCCATCAGATCGAGAAGTACTCGGTCATCGCGGCGCTCAAGACGATGGAGCGCAGCGACGTGGCGGTGCTGCTGATGGACGCCACGGAGCCCGCGGTGGACCAGGACGCGAAGCTGGCGGGCCTGGCCGAGGAGCGTGGCCGGGCGCTGGTCATCGTGGTGAACAAGTGGGACCTGATCGACGCGGATCAGCGCCGCCAGGAGGCGTTCCGGGAGTCGCTCCGGCACTCGCTGAAGTTCGTGGGCTACGCGCCCATCATCTTCACGTCCGCGCTGACGGGCTCCAAGGTGGAGAAGGTCATGGACGCGGCGGTGGAGCTGGCCGAGCAGTTCCGGTTCCGGGCGCCCACGCCCCAGCTCAACCGGCTCCTGGAGTACATGGTGGACAACCACCCGGCGCCCATCGTCCGGAGCAAGCCGCTGCGCCTGTACTACATCACCCAGGTGACGTCGGCGCCCCCGACCTTCGCGCTCACGTGCAACCATCCGGAGGGCGTGCCGGACATGTACAAGCGGTACATCACCAATCAGCTCCGGAAGACCTTCGACCTGCGCGTGCCCATCCGGTTGGTGTTCCGGGACAGGCCTGGACAGGCGAAGCGGGCGGCTCGAAAGAGGCCGACCCATCAGGGGAAGCACTGAAGCGTCCGTGCGTTGACACTCGCGGCGCGCGCTCCGTACAGTGCGCCGCTCTTCCGCTCTCCGACAGGGTAGAGCACCGAAGCGCAGAGAGAGGTTGACCGACGTGGCTGGAACCAAGACCGAGAAGATTCGCCAGCAGGAGCTTCGTCAGCCGGACACCTTCCAGAAGGTCGGCGCTGACGCGCGTGACTGGCTCATCCAGCGGCAGAAGCTCATCGGCATCGCCGTGGCCGTCCTCATCCTGGGTGGCATCGGCGTGGCCATCGCCAGCGAGCTGTCCCGGCGCGGTGAGGAGAAGGCGTCCCAGGCCCTGGGCCAGGCGCTCGCCGTCCTGGATCGTCCCGTGGAAGGCGTGCAGCCCGCGCAGCCCGGTGACACCGAGACGCCCTTCAAGAACCTGAAGGAGCGCGACGAGGCGCTGGTGACGTCGCTGACGGACTTCCGCAAGAACCATGGCGGGACGCGCTCGGCGACGACGGCCGCGCTGTCGCTCGGCGAGGCGCAGTTCCGCCTGGGCCGCTTCGCGGACGCGCAGACCTCGTTCAGCGACTTCCTGAAGGGCGCCGCCCAGAACGATCCGCTCCGCGCGGGCGCGCTGGAGGGCCAGGGCTACGCCTTCGAGGCGGAGAAGAAGTTCGACGAGGCCATCAAGGCCTTCGAGCAGATGGGCGCGGCCGGCGGTGGCGAGTTCCTGGCGGGCATGGGCGACTACCACAAGGGCCGGATGCTCATCGCGCAGGACAAGAAGGAAGACGCCGCGGCCGTGTTGTCGAAGGTGTCGACGGACCACGCGAATTCGGCGGCGGCGCGTCTGTCCAGCGAGCGGCTGGCGGTGCTGGCCTCGCAGGGCGTGAAGATCCCGGCCCCGGCGCCCGCGCCGGCCGCCGTCACTGACGCGGGGTAGCGCGCACGCTATGAAGAAGCAGCTCGTAAGCTGGAGGCATTGGCTGGGGAGTGCCGTGGCGGTCGGTCTCCTGAGCGGTTGCAGTACCCTGCCGCGCTACGGCAATCCGGAACTGCCCCGTACGGAGCAGGCGCCTCCGGTGGACTACTTCTCCGTGGACTGGTGGGCACCGCTGGTGCAGCCCACCCTCATGGAGTACTCGCCGCGCGAGCTGGCCTCGCCGGCGTTTGACGCTCGGAGCAAGACGGTCATCGCCCTGACTCGGGATGGCTACGTCCGCGGCGTGGGTCCGGATGGACAGATCAAGTGGTCCAAGCGCACGAGCACGCGCTTCGCGGCCGGCGCCCAGGTGAGCGACGGCGTGGCCTTCATCCCTGGTGGTGACGGCACGCTGTACGCGCTGGACGCCGCCACGGGCGAGCAGAAGTGGCAGTACGCCGCGGGCGAGTCCCTGGCCACGGTGCCCGTGATTGCCGAGGGCCTGGTGCTGGTGGCCTCGGAGAGCGACACCCTGTACGCGGTGAAGGCGGATGACGGGGTCTGGGCCTGGCAGTACCGCAGGGATCCTCCGTCGGGCTTCACGGTGCGGGGCGCGTCGTCGCCGCTGGTTCGCGACGGCAACGTCTACGTGGGCTTCTCCGACGGCTACGTCGTCTCGCTGAACATGAAGGATGGCGGCGCCAACTGGGAGAAGTCCCTGTCTGGCAGCGGCTCCGAGTTCCTGGACGTGGACACCACGCCCGCGCTGGACGACCACGGGCAGCTCTACGTCGCGTCGTACAAGAACGGCCTCTTCGCGCTCGAGGCGGAGTCCGGAGATCTGGTCTGGACGAGCGCGGTGGGTGGCCTGACGTCCCTGCTGGCGAAGGGGCAGATGCTCTTCACCGTGGGCGACGGCCGGGTGGACGCCTATCTGGCGGAAGACGGACGGCTCCTCTGGTCGTACCCCCTGGGCGAAAGGGCCGGACAGACGCCGGTGTTCGCCAAGGGAATGCTGATTGTCCCCATCCAGCGCTCGCTGCTGTTCCTGGACCCGAAGACGGGGCAGGCGCGCGTGTCGTGGAACCCGGGTGACGGCATCTCCGCGACGCCGTTCGTGGCGGGCTCGAAGCTGTTCGTGCTCTCCAACAACGGCTGGCTCTACTCGCTGCAGTTCAACGGGATGAAGGGTTGACGACGGTGGCGACCCGGACGGTCCGCGTGGTGGCGGCGCTGATTCCAGGTCGCCTCGATGCCCAGCGCTTCCTGGTGCAGCAGCGGCTTCCGGGTGGGAGCCGCGCGCTCCTGTGGGAGTTCCCTGGCGGCAAGGTGGAGGCCGGGGAGACGGACGAGGCCGCGCTCGCGCGGGAGTGCCGCGAGGAGCTGGATGTGGAGCTCACCGTGGGCCGCCGGATGTGGGAAGGCCGCCACGAGTACCCGGACCTGACGGTGGAGCTGGTGCTCTACGGGGCTCGAATCGCCTCGGGTGAGCCGAAGCCGCTGGGCGCGCATGCGCTCGAGTTCCGGACGCCCTCGGAGATGCAGTCACTGCCGTTCTGCGAGGCGGACATTCCGCTCCTGGAGGAGCTGGTGGCGGGAAGGCTGGGCGCGCTCGATTGATGCTTCAGCGGACGTTCCAGCACATCCCCGGCGTGGGGCCCTGGCGCGAGAAGGACCTCTGGGCACGGGGCTTCAAGACGTGGGACGACTACCCCGCGGCCGGCGAAGGGATTGCCATCACCCGGAAGACGGACGACATCGCCCGGGAGCGGCTCGCGCAAGGCCGTGAGGCGCTGGAGCGGCGGGATTTGCGCCGGCTGGCGGAGCTGATTCCGTCCCGTGAGCACTGGCGGCTGTATCCCGAGTTCCACCAGGACGCCGTCTACTTCGACATCGAGACGGATGGCCGCGAGGCGCAGGCGCCCACGGTGGTGAGCCTGTTCGATTCGACGGGCCTGCACGTGTTCATCCAGGGCCGGAACATGGACGCGCTGCCGGAGGCGATGGCGGCGCGGCGGCTGTGGGTGACGTTCAATGGGTCCACGTTCGACGTGCCGGTGCTGCGCAACTACTTCGGCGCCGGGCGGTTTCCGGTGCCGGACGCGCACATCGATCTGCGCTTCGTCACGCGGCGGTTGGGGTTGGGCGGCGGGCTGAAGGAGATCGAGGGGAAGATTGGCGCCGAGCGTCCGCAGCACATGAAGGGCGTCAACGGCTACGACGCGGTGCTGCTGTGGCGGGCCTATACGCGGCGCGGTGACGTGGAGGCGCTGCGCTTCCTGGTGGAATACAACCTCTACGACTCCTTCCAGCTCCGGACGTTGATGGACGTGGCCTACAACCGTGGCGCGGACGACCTGAACCAGGACGTGCCCCGGCTGCCCGTGTTCGAGCGTGGCGAAGTGCTCTACGACGTGAGCCGCATCCTCCTGGAGCTGGGGCCCACGGAGCGGGATGTGGAGACGCTCGCGCGCGTAAGGGCCGAGGAACAGAGTCCCTGAGCCAGGCGGGCAGGGTGGCGCACCGATTCGGCCCCCTGGGACTCTCTTCCGGTGAACAACCGGGCGCCGGTACCGCATGTCGCCCGTGGAATGCGTCCGGGAGTCGTTTGTAGGGTTGAGTCGAGACGACCCCGAGACGGAGGACGCACCCATGAGCGACCCGATGGACCCGACGCAGAGCCCCGAGGCGCCCAAGAGCGGCTCGGCGGGAAAGAAGGCCGCGTTGGCTGGCGGCGCGCTGGTGGCGGTCGGCGTGGGTGTGGCCGTGGCGTTGGGCGTCTTCCGGAAGGAGCCTCCGCCCGTCGTCGCCGAGGCTCCCAAGGTCGTGGACGCCGGCGTGGCCGCGCCGCCAGCGCCGACGGCTTCGCTTCCGGAGAGCGACGGTCGCGTCCGAGAGATGGCGAGCCGGATATCGGAGGAGGCGGAGCTGCAGCGCTGGCTTCAGGAGAAGGATCTGGTGCGCCGGGTGACGGCGGCCGTGAACAACGTCGCGGAGGGCGCGAGCCCTCGGATGGTGCTGGGCTTCATGGGTCCGGCCGACAAGTTCCAGGTCGTCGAGGGCAAGGGCAAGGCGGTGACCATCGACCCGCGAAGCCACGCTCGCTACGACCTGGTCGCGCGAGTGATCGGCACGTTCGACGCGCAGGTCGCCAAGAGCATGTACCGTGACTTGAAGCCGCTCATCGACCAGGCGCATGGCGAGATTGCTCCGCCGGGCCAGACCTTCGATTCGACGCTGAGCCGAGCCATTCAGCATCTGCTCGCGGTTCCGGTGCCGGAGGGCGCGCTGGAGGTCCAGCCGCAAGGGGCGCTCTATGTCTATGCGTCACCGGAGCTGGAGGGTCTGAGCCGGGCGCAGAAGCACTTGCTACGGATGGGGCCTCAGAACATTCGGGTCATCCAGGCGAAGCTCCGGGAGTTCAACAGCGCGCTGGGGCTTCCTTCGGTGGCCGCCGAGGGCCCGTAGTCCGGAGGCCTGAATGTTCATGGGAGGCCCGGGACGGGCCCCTGAATATTCGGGCGCGGCGCCGGAATGTTCATGCCGGCCCAGGAACATTCTGGGCCGCCAGGAGCCCGCGGTTACCGGCGCTTTTTCTTGGCCGGTGCTGGAGGCGGCGCCGGCTTTTCCTTTTCGCCGGCGATCAGGAACGTGGTGCGGAGCTCCTCGACGTCACGGCCCAAGGTGTCCGTGAACGAGGTGCCGGTCTGGGCGTCGACGACCAGGGTGTACTCGAAGCCGGTCTTCAGGGGCTGGGGCAGGACGATGCGGTAGACGAGCCCGGTGTCGGATTCCTCGGCGACGTCGTCGGAGACCATGGCTCGCTCGGCGGCGTCGAAGAGCCGGACCCGGTAGTTCCGGAGGCTCCGTGACGCGGTCAGCTCCAGGGTCGTGGTCGGCTCGATGACCGGCTTCTCGCCAGGGTCCAGGGAGATCTCCGCGAGGCCCGCATCAGGGACCTGTGAGCGAAGCGCGAACGTGGTCGGGGGCGGAGGCTGCTTGGGTGCCTCAGGGGCATCGGCGACGCCGGAGTCCGGCGACGGGCCCGAGGTCTTGTCCGGACATCCCGTCAGCGCCAGCAGGCCGCAGCAAAACGCGGTGGCGACCGCGGTTCGTTGGAGGAAACGCATGCCGGGCACGGTACGCGGCCACGGTGGCGACGAGAAGCGAGGACTCGGTGAGGACGTCCGGGCAACCAGGCCCACGGGCGGCAGGACGGGAGGCTCTGGACCTGATGATTCGGGTTTTGGAAGGACAGGGACAAGAGTGCGAGGGCAGGGTAAGCAAGCTTTCCATGCTTGTCCGCTTGCGAGTGTTGGCGGTCCTGGCCCTGTCTGCGTGTGGCTCGGCGACCGTTGGCGGTGTCGGGCCGCCAGCGTCCGCCAAGTGGGTGGGCCCTGCCGTGCCGACTCCCGACGGCGGACAGGTGACCACGAGCATCTACTACGGCCCCTGGAGCTGTTCGGCCGCGTGGTGGAACCGCTGCGAGGCGCGGTGTGCTGGCGCGGGGCATACCCTCAAGGGGTGCATCTGGCTGGCGGACATCAAGGGCGACTGGCGCGGCCGATTCCTGGCGCTACCAGCCGAGGCTGGTGGACGGCTCGCCATCACGCACTGCTGCTGCGACTACGCCGCAGTTTCTAACGCGTCGGCGCTCCGGCGCATCTGGGACAGCGCGCGGCGGGGCTACCGCAACGCCTGGGCCCAGGAGTTCGGGGCATGGCCGCGCGTCCCTGGCGGCGACAACTGGCCCGGCCACCACATCCACGACTTGCTGCATGGCGGCCACCCCACGGCGCGCAGCAACGTGCTGCCCATGCCATCCGATGTGCACGACGTGGCCAACAAGGCATATCCCCAATGCTACGCGGGTGACCCGCGGTGGCGGACCATCGGATTGGATAGACCGTATGCCGATTAGCCACCTGGAAGAACTGCTCGACGAGGTCGTCGTGCGCCACTATCCCAACGCGCCCGCGACGCCCGAGCAGATAGCTGCGTTCGAGGCCCGCGCTGGCTGGCGCCTGGACGAGGAGCTGCGCGCGTTCTACCTGCGCACCAACGGTGCATGCCTCTTCGAGCCACAGCCGGAGCAAACATTCCGCATCCTTGGGCTGCACGAAATCCAGCCCGTGCGAGTCGTCAAGCCTCGGCAGGACGACCCGGCGGGAGCCGCGTCCTGGTGGACGCTCGTCTATCTCCAGGACTCTGATTACAACCTCGTGGACGTGGCGCGGCCCGCGCCGTACCCCATCCTCGACGCGTACCACGAGACCTACCCGCAACAGGTCGAGGAGATTGCGCCGTCGTTCGCGCTATGGCTGGAGCGCACGTTGCGCAGCGGCAATCAACTCTGGTGGCTCCCCGCAAGCGACTAGCAATCTGGGGAGCCGGGCGGGCGTCGGTCGGCTCCGACTTTCTGAGCGGCGTGCCGGGCGGGTCCACGGGTCCTTCAGGCTCAGCCAAGCTCGGTCTTCAGGTGCAGCGGGCCGGCGGGGACTCCGACGTCCTTGCCGGCGGGGTCGTCCTGCTCGGTCTGCCAGGCGTTGGCCTCCGTCACGGTGTGGCCGTTGGCCACGTTGGAGATGGACATCTTGCCGTTGTGGCCCGCGGGAGCGATCTGGCTCGTGTCGTAGCCGCTCCAGCCGGTGCCGGAGTTGGCGAAGGTGGCCTCGCCCCATGTCTGGCCGGAGTTGGCGCCGGGCTTCCCGGAGCCGTCCTTGGACACGGACCAGGCAATGCTGGTGTTGCTGTCGAACGCCAGGGTCTGCGACTGGCCGGGCTTGAGGGTGAACGTCACGGGCGTGCTCTTGTCGAAGTTCTGCCCGTCGTTCGGGTTGCCGTTCTGACCGGTCTTGTTCCAGAGCGTGATGGTCTGCGGCTCGTTCGTCGTGTTCTTGAAGGTGTTGGTGTACTTGAACTGGTCCTTCTGGCCCGCGTCGATGAGCTGGATGTTGCTGTTGTAGGGCGAGCCGACGTTGTTCTTGGCCAGCCAGGGCGCGTTCGAAGGAGCGGGCTCCGTGGAGCCAACTGAAGGAGGACCGAAGCCCGGGCCCGCGTCGCTAGAAGCGTGGCCCGGAATCGAAGGAGCAGGGGCCGCGTCGGCCGGAATCGCCGAAGCGCCGCCACTGGCCTTACCTGATCCAGAGACGCCCTGGGTGCCGTCCTCACGGCCCTGCGCGCCCGGGGCCTGGCCGCCCAGCGTCTTCAGCATCTGCATGGACTGCATGATCATCTGGACCAGTTGCTCCAGCGCCTTCTCTGGGGCGGGAGCCTGGGCGCCGCCGCCCACCTTGCTCGTCCCGGCATCGAAGGCGTCCGCCATGAACATTTGGCGCAGGCCGTTCCCCGGCTTCTGCGCCTGCGTACCAATCAAGCCTGGGGCCGGCGTGGAGACTGACTTGCTGGCGGAGGAGTTCGAAACGGAGGGCGAGTAGGAGGAGCGGCCGGGGATCGAGAGGGACATTGCGAGCTCCGAGTGAAGGTTTGGGTCGGCCGGGAGAAGCAGGACCGCCGTCGAACGACTTGCCCGGACCTAATGCAGGGTCCGTGCCAGCCTCCGATGCCCATCACGAGGCACACCGTTCCTTGGGAAATCAGTCACTTGGAGAGCCGGAGTTCCTGCCGCGTCCCGCGTCTCACGGTGACGCGGCTCATCACCTGATGTCCCCAGTCACCAGGAGGCAGGAACCAGGGATTCAGGCCGGGGATGCCCCTGGAAACGGACCCGCGGAGACCGCCGCACGCCCCTGGCCTCCCTCTATCGTTACGTCCGATAACATGCGTTATGTAAACTAAGCGAATGGAGAAACCAGGGTCGTTTTCCCAAGGTTCTTCCCCGCTGTTCCCAGGCCACCGGCACGCCTCTGTCCGCCAAGATGCGGGCTCTTTCCGAACCCTCGAACCGGCGACCTCGACCCCACAGATGCTCGACAACCTGCTCGCGGATGCGCGCTTCGCGCTCCGCACGTTCCGACGTGCCCCCGGCTTCGCGGTCGCCGCCATCCTCTGCCTGGCCCTGGGCATCGGCGCCAACGCCGTCATCTTCAGCGTGGTCCACGGCGTGCTGCTCCGGCCCCTCCCGTACGCAGAACCCGAGCGCCTCGTGTCGCTCGTCGAGCTTCGCGCCCAAGGCAGCGGCGGCCCCGTCTCCTGGCTCACATTCTTCGATTGGCGCGACCAGGCTCGGGCCTTCGACCATCTGGCGGCGTTCACCGTGGGCGGCTCGATCCTCCGCACGGACGACGACTCCGAGCGCTTGGAGACCACCCGAGGCACCGCCGACTACTTCTCCGTGCACGGCGTACCCCCATTGCTCGGCCGCACATTCATGCCCGGCGACGACCAGCCCGGCCATGAGCCCGTCGCCGTGCTCAACGAGGCCCTCTGGCGGCGCCGGTTCGGCGCGAATCCCGCCGTCCTCGGCCGCACGGTGCTCCTGGACAACGTTCCCCATACCGTCGTCGGCGTCATTCCCGAGTCCTTCGACCCGAACATGGACGTCTGGCTGCCGCTGGTGGCTCCGCCCGATGCCCGCGGCGGTCGGTATTCCACGGTGCTCTCCGTACGCGCCCGGCTGGCGCCCGGAATCTCCCTGGGCGCGGCGAACGAACAGCTCAAGGCCGTCACCGCCGGAATCGCCGCCTCGGGCCCGGAGGCGCTCAAGGAACGCACCGCCCGAGTCGACTCGCTCGCCGAGGCCCAGACGCGGCTCTGGAGCGGCCCCCTGAAGCTGCTCCTCGGCGCCGTGGCCCTGGTCCTCCTCATCGCCTGCGCCAACGTCGCGAACATCCTGCTCGCACGCGCGGGGGGCCGTCGGCAGGAGCTCGCCGTTCGCGTGGCACTGGGCGCGACCCGGGGCCGCGTCGTCCAGCAGCTCCTCGTGGAGAGCCTCCTGCTCGCGCTCACGGGAGGTGCCCTGGGCGGACTGCTCGCACACTGGGGCCTGGACGCGCTGCTCGCCGTGGCCCCCGAGTCGATGCCACACCGGACCGCCGTGTCCCTCGATGGGACGACCTTCCTGTTCCTCGCCGCCATCTCCATCGTCAGCGGCCTGGCCTTCGGGCTGCTTCCCGCGCTCCAGGTCTCCCGGTTCGACCTTCGCGGCGCCCCCGTCTCCAGCGGCCAGCGGCTCCGGTCCACGTTGATTGTCGTGGAGCTGGCCGTCTGCCTCGTGCTGCTCGTGGGCGCGGGCCTCCTCGGCCGAGGCTTCTTCCTCCTCCTCGGCACATCCCCCGGGCTCGACTCCGAGCAGCTGCTCACGCTCCACATCGCCATCCCCGACACCCGGTTCTTCAACGACCAAGGGCTCGACGCGAATGTGCCGAGCACCCTGCTGGAGCCCATCCTCGACGAGGTGCGCGCGCTGCCCGGCGTGAGCGCCGTGGGGCTGACGTCGCTGCTGCCCATCCAGCGCGCCTGGAACAACGCCCGCTATGTCATCGAGGGCGAGCCCCCACCAGAGCCCGGCTCCGAGCCTCGCGCCGAGCGCCGCTCCACGAGCCCCGGCTTCTTCGCCACGGTGGGAATCCCCCTCAAGCAAGGCCGCGACTTCACACCCCAGGACGCGGCCCCGGGCCAACCCTCCACCGTCATCATCAACGAGACGCTCGCGCGCCGGCACTTCCCGGACGGCAACGCCCTGGGCCATCAGCTTCGGCTCGGCACGGGTGCTCACACCATCATCGGTGTCGTCGGTGACGTGCGGCAGGCCGGCCTGGACAAGTCACCGCTGGCCGAGCTCCACGTCCCGTACGGCCGGCCCTGGGGCGATGACAGCCTGGTCCTCGTCGCGCGGACCTCGGTGCCTCCGGAGACCTTGCTGCCCTCGGTCCGCGAGGCCGTTCGCCGGGTCGACTCGAGCCTTCCCGTCTTCCGGGCCCTCACCATGGACCAGGTCATCTCCCAGTCGCTCGGCTTCCGGAGGCTCGTGCTCTGCCTGCTCGGCGGCTTCGCGGCGCTGGCCCTGGTGCTGTCCACCTACGGCCTCTATGGCGTCATCTCGCTGCTCGTCTCACAGCGGACGCGGGAGCTGGGCATCCGCATGGCGCTCGGCGCCCGGCCTGGGGACGTCCTCCGGCTCGTGCTCGGCCAGGGCGCGAGGCTCGCTGGAATGGGCATCGCCCTGGGCCTCCTGGGCTCCCTGGCGCTGACCCGGTTGCTCACGAGTCAGCTCCACGGCATCACCACCACGGATCCCCTCACCTTCGGCGCCGTGGCCACCCTCTTCGCCGTCATCTCCCTGCTGGCCTGCTGGCTCCCCGCACGCCGCGCCACCCGCGTGGACCCGCTCGTGGCCATGCGCGACTGACCCGCGAAGGCACCTCGACGCACCGCGATAGCAGACGACCTGGCGCGGCGGCCTCCGCGCTCACGCAACAGGTCACCCTTTGAGCTCCAATTCGTGCAATCACGGGGCGCGATATCCCGTAGGACTCCGCGCACTGGCGAGGAATCCCCCGGCCGCCTGGATGTTCTGGGGGTTGGGAATTCTTCCCAGCTTTTTTCCCGGTTGACCGAGGCAGTGGGTTACCGCAGAACCGCGGCACCCCCGGCCCTGGAAAGGACCTGTCCATGAAACGGTTGTTCCTGATTGCCACCCTTGTCGGCGCGGCCCCCGCCCTGGCCGACGAAGGCATGTGGACCTACAACAACTTCCCGTCCGCGAAGGTGAAGGAGAAGTACGGCTTCGAGCCCTCGCAAGAGTGGCTCGACAAGGCCCGGCTGGCCTCCGCGCGTCTCGCGGGCGGCTGTTCCGCCAGCTTCGTCTCCCCCAACGGCCTGGTGATGACCAATCACCACTGCGCCCGCGGCTGTATCGAGCAGCTCTCCGGCGCGAAGAAGGAC
>NZ_JBLZWL010000091.1:0-78271 GCF_049194865.1 Corallococcus terminator
ATGCTGACGTTCGCCTTCGGCGTCATCCGCGCGGGCGTGGGCTTCGGCCTGAAGCTCCTCCGGCTGCGCTCGTCGTCGGTCGGGACGCCCAAGATTCTCCGCAACGTCATCGACTTCCTGCTCTACACGCTGGCGGCCGTTCCCATCTTCCAGACGCAGCTGGACCTGGACCTGACGGGACTCGTCGCCACGTCGGCGGTGCTGTCGGTCGTCATCGGCCTGGCGCTCCAGGAGACGCTGGGCAACCTCTTCGCGGGCCTGTCGCTCCAGCTCGACAAGCCGTTCGAGGTGGGCGACTTCATCCGCATCGGCGAGCACACCGGACGCGTGGCGCAGGTCAACTGGCGCTCCATCCGCATCATGACGTTCCGCCGCGAGTTGGTGACGCTGCCCAACTCGATGGTGGCCAAGGAGCAGCTCAAGACCTTCTCCCAGGACCGGGAGCCGGTGGGCGTGGACACGCAGGTGCGGGCCTCCTACGACACGCCGCCCAACGTGATGAAGGCAGCCCTGCTCGACGTCGCGCGCGAGATTCCGCAAGTCCTGGTGGACCCCGCGCCCATCGCCCGCACGCTCGCGTTCGACGAGGCGTCCGTCCGCTACATGCTCCGCTTCTTCGTGAACGACTTCTCGCTCGCGGACGCGGTGACGGCGGAGGTGCACACCCGGCTGTGGTACCGGCTGCGACGCGACGGCGTGGAGGCGCCCGTGCCCCACCGCGTGCTGCGCATCCGCGAGGACGTGCCGAAGCCGGAGCTGCCCGCGCACACGGTGCTGAGCCTGCTGCGCGCGGTGGACCTCTTCCAGCCGCTGGCGGACGCGGACCTGGAGCGACTGGGCCAGGAGGTCCACGTGCGGCGCTTCGGCCGGGACGAGCACGTCATCCAGGAGGGAGACGACGGCCGCACCTTCTACCTGGTGGCCTCCGGCAAGGTGAGCGTGCGCGCGGGCAAGACCCAGGCGGAGGTCGCCCAACTGGGCCGGGGCGACTACTTCGGGGAGATGTCGCTGCTCACCGGAGAGAAGCGCGCGGCCACCATCGTCGCGTTGGAGGACGCGCTGCTGCTCGAGGTGGACCGGCCGACCTTCGCGCGGCTGTTCGCCGAGCACCCGGGACTGGCCCGCCAGCTCTCCGCCATCCTGGCGCAGCGGCGCACCCAGCTCCGGGCCGTCGCGCAGGCCAGCGGCGCCAACACGGACCCCATCCCCGCGGAAGTGGGACGGATCCTGAGCCGACTGCGCCAGATTTTCGGGCTCCACGCGTCGCACGAGTAGCCCCCGCCGACCCTCGCCCGAAGGGGCCCGTTGAGCCCCGGTTGGGCCCGCTCGCCCTACCTGCCAGGGCGTCCATTTTCCGGCGTCCGCGAGCCCCTCCCCGCCACAGGGAATGTCAGACCCCTCCGGTAGTATCTCCTCATTCTCGCTACCGGAAAGGAAGTCGACATGACCACCCTTCGTGAGACCCCGTGCGTTTCCGTCAACCAGTTGGGCCAGTACCTCACCGGAACGCCGTCCCTCCGCAAGCGCATCATCCACGGGCAGCGCAACCCCGTGGACCCGCAGTACCTGCGCTACCCCGCCGCCGCCCAGGCCATCACCGAGTACCTCTGCGAGGGCCGTGACGAGGTCATCCTCCGCTACCACCAGCGGCGCCTGCTCAACGCCCAGCCGGACTCGGACTTCGACGCGCACCGGCTGGCCCTGTGCGCGGAGGCCCTCCAGCGCTGCCTCCTCGCCGCGGAGGACCTGGCCTCGTGCGCCATCGCCAGTCCCGCGGAGCTGGACCCCGCTCCCCTGGAAGTCGCGGGAGTCGCCGTCAAGGTCCGGCCGGAGGTGCTGCTGCGCGGCGTCGATGCGCGCGGGCAGATGCGCTCGGGCGTGCTGAAGCTCTACTTCTCCAAGCACGCGCCGCTGGATGAGCGCGCCGGCCAGTACATCGCCACCGTGCTCCACCGCTTCGCCGAGGAGCGCCTGGAGCAGCGTGGCCCCGTGGACCCTCGACTGGTGGGCGTGTTCGACGTGTTCGCCGGCCGGCTCTTCATGGCGCCCAAGTCCCAGCAGCGCCGGCTGAACGACGTCATGCTCGCGTGCGAGGAGATCGCGGGCTGCTGGAACCGGAACTGACAGCCCGCCGGCCCCGCCCGTGCCCAGGTCGGCGCGGGGCCGGTGTTCATTTCCGGGACGCGACTTCCCGCATCCGCGAACGTACTTGGGGGAAGCGCCCGTCACCCCCCTGGGAAGCCGGCGGTTTTCCTCGCGGGTGAAGCTGGCACGGCCTTCGCTTTGAGGGCCGCCATGGACTCGCTCCGCCAGGATTTCCGCTATGCGCTGCGCACGCTGAGGCATACCCCGGGCTTCACCATTGCCGCGGTGGTGACCCTCGCGCTGGCCATCGGCGCGAACACCGTCCTCTTCAGCGCCATCCACGCCATGCTGCTGCGGCCGCTCCCGTTCCAGGCGCCGGAGCAGCTGGTTCGCCTGTGGTGCAAGCAGGAAGTCATCAGCACCGCCTCCCTGTCACCCCCGGAGCTGCTCGGTTGGCGGGAGCACGGCCGCGGCTTCACCGCGCTCGCGGGCTTCACTCGGCAGGACTTGAGCCGCACGGGTGGCGACACTCCCGAGCGGGTCCGCGCCGGCCGCGTCACCCCCAACTTCTTCAAGCTGCTGGGGGTCTCGCCCGTCCAGGGGCGAGACTTCCTGGACGAGGACGCGCAACCTCGCAACACCTCGAGCGTGGTGGTGGTGAGCCATGGCTTCTGGCGAAAGTCGCTCGGTGGCGCGGCGGACGCGGTGGGCTCGTCGTTGCAGTTGGACGGGCGCACCCACACGGTGGTGGGTATCCTGCCGGAGGGCTTCGCCTTCCCGGAGTTCGCCGAGGACGCGGACGTCTGGCAGCCCCACTGGCTGGACCCGGAGGCCCACGGCAACCATTACATGCAGGTGGTGGGGCGGCTGGCGCCGGGCGTCACGCTGGACGCGGCGACGGAGGACCTGCAGCGGGTGGCCCTGGCCATCGCCCGGACGGACCCAGGTGAGAAGCCGCACAAGGTGACGACGGCGCTGTGGCAGCAGCACCTCACGTCCAGCAGCCGCCCGGTGCTGTGGACGCTTTGGGCAGCGGTGGGCTTCGTGCTCCTCATCGCCTGCGCGAACGTGGCCAACCTGCTCCTGGTACGGGCCTTGGGGAGGCAGCGGGACGGGGCCATCCGCGCCGCGCTCGGCGCCAGTCGGGGCCGCCGGATGCAGCAGGCGCTGGCGGAGAGCGTGCTCCTGGGCCTCTTCGGCGGCGCCCTGGGACTGCTGTTGGTGATGTGGGGCATGGAGCTGGTGCGCGCGCTGTTGCCCCAGTCGATGTTGCGCATGGCGCCCGTGGAGCTGAGTGTTCCGGCGCTGCTGTTCAGCCTCGCCCTCTCCGTGAGCGCCGGGCTCCTCTTCGGACTGGCGCCCGCGCTGCACACCGCCGGCATGGATGTGCTGCCGCTCTTGAAGCAGTCCGGAAGCGCGGTGGGCGCCCGCGCCAACCACCCCCTGCGCAACGCACTGGTGGTGGTGCAGCTGGCGCTGGCGCTGGTGCTGCTGGTGGGCACGGTGCTGATGGTGCAGACACTGCGCAACGTGCAGGCCGTGGACCTGGGGTTCGACGCGGAAGGTGTACTGAGCGCGCGGCTGTCACTGCCCGACGTGAAGTACGCCACACCCGACCGGCTGCGAGGCTTCTACGGCGAGCTGCTGGAGCGCCTGCGCGCGCTGCCCGACACGGAAGCGGTGGGTCTGGTCAACGACGCGCCACTGGGAGGAACCAACGCCAACGGCAGCTTCACCCTGGAGGGCGCGCCCGACCAGGACACCGACCGCTACCTCGCCGAGTACCGCGTGGCCTCTCCCGACTACTTCCGCGCCCTGCGCATCGCCGTGCGCCAGGGCCGGGAGTTCGGCCCCCAGGACTCCGAGAAGGGCGCCCCCACCCTCATCGTCAACGAGGCCTTCGTGCGCACGTTCCTGGAGGGCGGCGACGCCCTGGGGCGCAGGGTGCGGCTGGGCTGGAGCGACTCCGAGCCCTTTCGCGAAATCGTCGGCGTGGTGGCGGACGTGCGCCACGTCCGCCTGACGGAGGCCGCCACGCCCGAGGCCTACCTGCCGTACGAGCAGTACCCCCTGCAGACCATGTCCGTCCTGATGAGAACGCGCCGCGAGCCGTCGACCCTGGTGGCCTCGGTGCGCCAGGAGCTGAAGGCCGTGGACGCCGAGCAGCCCATCTATGACCTGGCGCCCTTCGCGAGCCGGGTGGACCGCCAGCTCTCGCGCCCCATGGCCACCGCGCGCCTGCTGGCCGCCTTCGCGCTGCTCGCCGTCATCCTGGCGGGCGTGGGCGTCTACGGCGTCATGGCCTACGCGGTGGGGCAGCGCACCCGGGAGCTGGGCATCCGCCTGGCGTTGGGCGCTCATCCCCGCCAGGTGCTCGGACTGGTGATGCGCCAGGGCCTCCAGCTCACGGCGGTGGGCGTGGGCGCGGGGCTGCTGGCCGCCTTCGGCTGCATGAGGCTCCTGGCCACGCTGCTGTACGGTGTGAATGCAAACGAGCCGGGCGTCTTCCTGGGAGTTGCCGTGGTGCTGGGGGCGGTGTCGCTCCTGGCCACGTGGTTCCCCGCACTGCGCGCGAGCCGGGTGTCGCCGTCCGTGTCGCTGCGCTCGGAGTAGCCCCGCCCTCCTGCTCGCTCTGGGACGGGGCGTCGCGGAACGCCCCTCCTCCCAGCGTCAGGCCCTCTCCGGGCGCATGGGGTGACTTCACCCCACCAACCCCTCATCGGGCGGCGGGGAGCGAACCAGCGAACGTCCCGGACGGTTGGCCCTTTGACGCTTGGCGATGGAAGGGTTTAAGAGTCCGCATGCACTTCGACTGGACCTTTCTGGTTCGCGTGAGCGCGCTGGTGTTGCCCGCCATGCTGCTCATGGTTCTGCATGGCGCGACGGCGAACGCCGCGGAGACGAGCGCCCCGCTGGAGAAGCTGGCGAGCCGGCGCATCTTCTTCGGCCACCAGTCGGTGGGCGGCAACATCCTCGACGGAGTGAAGCAGATCCCCGCCTCCTCGCAGGGGCTGGCGCCGCGCGTGGTGGAGGTGAAGAACCCCACGGAGTCGCTGGCGCCCGGCACCCTGGCCCACGCCATGTTGGGACAGAACGAGAAGCCCGAATCCAAGATCGCCGACTTCGAGCGGATGATGGACGCGGGGCTCGCGAAGTCGACGGACGTGGCCTTCTTCAAGTTCTGCTACATCGACTTCAACGGCGCCACGGACACGCGCGCGCTGTTCGAGAAGTACCGCGTCTCGATGGAAGGCCTGAAGGCGCGCCACCCGGGCACCACGTTCGTCCACGTCACCGCGCCGCTCACCACGGTGCAGCGGGGCGCCAAGGCGTGGCTGAAGGAGCTGCTCGGCCGTCCGGTGTGGGGCATCGCCGAGAACGTGCAGCGCGAGACGTTCAACGAGCTGATGCGCAAGGCCTACGGCGGCAAGGAGCCCCTCTTCGACCTGGCGCGGCTGGAGTCCACCGCGCCCGACGGCACGCGGGAGACCTACGAGCTGAACGGGCAGACGTGGCCGGCGATGGTGCCGGGCTATTCGGACGACGGCGGCCACCTGAATGCGACGGCGCAGGCGCGACTGGCGAAGGAGCTGCTCAACTTCCTGGCGGGCCTGCCCGCGCCCGTCGTGCAGCCTCCCATCCCCGCTGTCCAATCCACGCCGTGACATGACGCCGTTACGCCAATCACTGTCGCGCGAGCTCGGGGGCCTCCTGTCCCGCCTGAAGTTGAGGCGATGTCAGGAGGTGGGGGACTCGGTAACGGTGCTGGGCCGCGTGTGGATTCACGGCGCGGGCCGCGTGCACGTGGGCTCCCGCGTGGTGCTGGACGGACGGATGGCGCCCATCGAGCTGCACGCCATGTCCAGCGACAGCCTCATCATCCTGGGAGACGACGTCACCATCGAAGGTGGCGCCTCCCTGGAGGCGCTGAGCTCCATCACCGTGGGACAGGGCGCGCGGCTGGGGGCCTTCATCAAGGCGATGGACAACCAGCACCATCCGCTCAGGGGCAACCGCCACGAGCGGCCTCCATCGGTGCCGATGGTCATCGCGGAGGGGGTGACGGTGGGCAGCCGCGCCATCCTCCTGCCGGGCGCGCAGCTCCAGAAGGGCTGCACCGTGGCGCCGGGCACCGTCATCTCGCGCAAGATTCCCGCGGGGGTGACGGTGGGCGGCGCGCCTGCCCGGGTGTTGCGCAGGGAGGTGACGGGATGACGTCGCGAATGCCGTTCGTCCGAGTGCCCGCCGTGCTGGCCCAACTGGAAGCGCTGCGCAAGTCCGTGGAGCCCCGGGCCCAGCGCGCGGTGGCCATGGTGCGCGCCCGCTGGCTGTTCCGCGACGTCCAGTCGCTGGGGCACAACGTGGCCGCCTACGGGCCGCTCTCCGTGCACAACGCGGGGGAGATGGTGCTGGGAGACAGGCTCACCTTCGTGGGCGGAATGCTGCCCAGCTCGCTCGTGTGCCATGCGGGCGCGCTGCTCACCATCGGCGAGGAGACCCAGTTCAACTATGGCGTCTCCCTGGAGGCCTGGAAGTCGGTGAGCGTGGGAGCCCGGTGCATGTTCGCGTCGTTCGTCCGGCTCGGAGACCGGGACGGCCACCACACCGCGCCCATCGTCATCGAGGACGACGTCTGGGTGGCCCACGGCGCCATCATCATGCCCGGGGTCCGCGTGGGGACGCGCTCGGTGGTCGCCGCCGGCAGCATCGTCACCCAGGACGTGCCGCCCGACACCCTGGCCATGGGCAACCCCGCACGCAACATGAGCCTGGAGCTGGTTGCTCGCGACACAGGCAGCTGAGCGCCTCAATCCTTTGTTCCGGGTGCGTCTTCTTCACGCCCGGATTGTTTCCGAACCCATCCACCGTTTTTCCAGACAGGACGTCCTACCGTGAGCATTCGTGAACGCATTCGTACCTTCATCGTCGACACGTTCTTCGTGGACGAGTTCGGCGACGACGACTCCTTCCTGCGCAAGGGCCTCATCGACTCCACGGGGATGATGGAGCTGGTGGCGTTCCTGGAGCAGGACTTCGGCATCAAGCTGGAGGACAAGGAGCTGGTGCCGGAGAACCTGGACTCGCTCACGCGCGTGGTCGCCTTCGTCGAGCGCAAGCAGCAGCAGCGCCTGCCCCAAGCAGGCTGAGAGCGAGCGCGCCATGTGTGGAATCGCTGGCTTCACCTACCCGGCGGGAGGGGACGCCGGGGCCGCGCGGGCGGAATCCGCCGAGCGGCTGCGCCGGATGACGGCCAGCATCCGCCACCGGGGCCCCGACGCACAGCGGGCCCTGTTGCTGGATGGCGTGGCCCTGGGCCACACGCGGCTGTCCATCGTCGACCTGGAGGGCGGACACCAGCCCATGCGGGACGCGGCGACGGGGCTCACCGTCGTCTTCAACGGAGAGATCTTCAACCACGTGGAGCTGCGCGAGCAGCTCGCGAGTCAGTACGCCTTCCGCACGCGCTCGGACACGGAGGTCATCCTCGCGGCGTTCCTGACGTGGGGCATCGACTGCGTGCGCCGCTTCGAGGGCCAGTGGGCCTTCGCGCTGTGGGACCCGCGTGACGCCACGCTGTGGATGTCGCGAGACAGGGTGGGCATCTGCCCGCTGTTCTACGCGGAGCTGCCGGGTGGACACCTGGCGTTCGGCTCGGAGGCCAAGGCCCTGTTCGCCAGCGGGCTGGTGACGCCGTCGCTGGACGCGCGCGGGCTCAAGCAGACCTTCCAGCTCTGGTCGCCGGTGGCGCCGCGCACCTCGTTCGAGGGCGTCCGGCTGTTGCCCCCCGCGCACTCGGCGCGCTTTCGCGCGGGGACGCTGGAGACGTTCCGGTACTGGGACCTCGACTTCGGCGTGGAGCCGAGCACCGCGAGCGACGAGCGCATCCAGGAGGAGCTGGGCGAAGCGCTGGAGCGCGCCGTGCGGCTGCGGCTGCGCGCGGACGTGCCGGTGGCGGCGTACCTGTCGGGTGGACTGGACTCCAGCCTCCTGTGCGCGCTGGCGCAGGGACAGCTGGGCGGGACGCTGCGGACGTTCTCCGTGGGCTTCGAGCGCGCGCGTTTCGACGAGCGCCAGCACCAGGCCACGGTGGCGGAGGCGCTGCGCACGGAGCATCGCGTGGTGGAGATGCGGGACGGTGACATCGGCACGCTGGTGCCCGGCGTCATCTTCCACGCGGAGCAGGCGATGATGCGCTCGGCGCCCGCGCCCTTCCTGCGGCTGAGCGAGTGGGTGCGGGAGAACGGCATCCGGGTGGTGCTCACGGGAGAGGGCTCGGACGAGATGTTCCTCGGCTACGACCTCTTCAAGGAGACCAAGGTCCGGCAGTTCTGGGCGCGGCAGCCGACGTCGAAGTGGCGGCCCCTGCTCCTGCGAAAGCTCTACCCCACCCTGTCGGTGAGTCAGCAGAACGTGGAGCTCTTGCGCGAGTTCTTCGGCATGGGGCTGGAGGACCCGGGGAGCCTGGGCTTCTCGCATCTGGTGCGCTGGTCCAACAGCGGTCGAATCCTCCGCTTCCTCGCGCCGGAGTTCGCGGCGAGCGTGGTGGACGAGGACCCGATGGCCTCGGTGCTCGCGACGGTGCCGAAGCACGTGGCGTCGTGGCGGCCCCTGGCACGCGCGCAGTACCTGGAGGCGAAGACGCTCCTGTCCGGATACCTCCTGTCCGCGCAGGGCGACCGCATGCTCCTGGGCAACGCGGTGGAGGGACGCTTCCCGTTCCTGGACACCTCGGTGATGGAGCTGGCGGCGAGAATCCCCGAGCGCGTGCGGCTCAAGGGCCTGGACGAGAAGCACGTCCTCAAGCGCTTCGCGAAGGGGCGTGTTCCGGAGTCCATCCTGGAGCGCAGCAAGTTCCCGTACCGCGCACCCATCGCCGGAGCGCTGGTGGGACCGGAGGCGCCCGCATGGGCCAAGGAGCTGCTCGCGCCCGAGGCCATCGCGAAGGTTGGTGTCTTCGACGCGCGCAAGGCGGAGCGGCTGGTGGCCAAGCTGCGCGCGCCCAACTCCATGGAGAGCGAGGCCGACACCATGGCCCTGTTCGCCATCGCGTCCACGCAGCTGCTCGCGCAGCACTTCCTCACCCCGCGTCAGCTGCCCCAGGCGGACGTGGACGCCGTGGTGCTGGAGGCAGCATGAGCGCGACGGACTCCGCACCCGCGTGGGTGCTTGGCCACGCGGAGCGCACGCCGGACGCGTCGGCGGTGGACTCACCGTGGACGCGGCTCACGTATCGACAGCTCGCGGAGCGGCTGCGGGCTCTCGCGGGACATCTGCACGCGGCGGGCGTGGTGCCCGGAGACAAGGTGCTCATCGCCCTGCCCCTGGGCTCGGCGGGCGCGGTGGTCGGGCTCGCGGTGCAGGCCCTGGGCGCATGCGCGGTGGAGCTGGACCGGGAGACGGGAGCGACGTCGGTCGACGCCATCCTGGCGCAGACGGGCGCACGCCATGCCTTCATCTTCGGGCAGGACGCGCGCAAGTGGACGGGCAAGGGGCTGGGACACCTGTACGTGGTCCACTCCGCGCGCCCTCCGGAGCGGATGCTCCAGGCGCTGACACCGGCTATGTGCACGTGGGTGCAGGAGGACGGAGCACTCGACGCGGACGTGAAGGTGACGCCGCTGGACGCGCTGCCCTCGACTCCCGCCCAGGCCCACGCGTCCATCGTCTACACGTCCGGCAGCACGGGCACGCCCCGAGGTGTCATCCAGACCTTCGGCAACATCTCCGCGAACACGCGCTCCATCGTCGAGTACCTGGGCCTGTCCTCGCGTGACAGGGCGCACCTGATCCTCCCCCTGCACTACTGCTACGGCAAGAGCGTGCTCCAGACGCACCTGCGCGTCGGCGGCTCGGTGTTCCTGGATCCGCGCTTCATGTATCCGCAGGTGGTGCTGGAGGCGATGGCGGCGGAGAAGTGCACGGGCTTCGCGGGCGTGCCGCTCACCTTCGAGCTGCTGCGCAGACAAGCCGGCGCGGAGGCCCTGTCGAAGCTGCGGCTGCGCTATGCGACGCAGGCCGGCGGAGGCATGTCACCGGACACGATTCAGTGGACGCGGGAAGCGCTCTACCCCGCCGAGCTGTACGTCATGTATGGCCAGACAGAGGCCACCGCGAGGCTCAGCTATCTGCCGCCCACGCGAGCCACCGAGAAGGCCGGCTCCATCGGCGTGGCGATTCCCGGCGTCGAGCTGCGCGTCGTGGGCGAGGATGGCAAGGCGCTGCCCACGGGCGAGACAGGCCACCTGATTGCTCGAGGCGCCAACGTGACGCCGGGCTACCTGGGCGACCCCGAGGAGACGGCGGCCATCCTCAAGGATGGCTGGCTTTGGACGGGTGACCTGGCGTGGCGGGACGCGGAGGGCTTCATCTTCCTCGTGGGTCGCGCCAAGGAAATCCTCAAGGTGGGTGGCCACCGGGTGAGCCCCGCGGAGATGGAGCATCAGCTCGCGCGGCACCCCGCGGTGCGAGAGGTGGCCGTGGTGGGAGTGCCGGATGCCCTGGGTGGCGAGGCGGCCTGCGCCGTGGTGGTGCGCCAGGAAGGCGTCGAGGTGAAGGAGGACGACCTGCGACGCTTCTGCAGGGAGTCGCTGCCGGCGCACAAGGTGCCTCGGCACGTGGTGTTCGTGGAGGCGCTGCCGCGCGGGCCCAGTGGGAAGGTGCTCAAGGCGGAGCTGCGCACCCAGTATTCGTCGGTCGGTTCTTCGTGAAGGGTTCGAGAGGGGTCCACACAATGAAATTCTCCAAGCAGGTGCTGGAACTGGATTGGGAGGCGAAAGCCGCCGAGCTGTCCGAAGGGCTGCGCGAGACGGTGCTGAAGAAGCTGCGCAAGCGCGGCCTCGTGGTGGCCGTCTCCGGAGGCATCGACTCCGCGTGTGTCGCGGCGCTGGCCGTGCGCGCGCTGGGGCCCGAGCGCGTCTTCGGCATCCTCCTGCCGGAGAAGGACTCCAGCGGGTGGAGCTCACAGCTGGGCCGCAAGCTCTGCGAGAAGCTGGGGATCAAGTACCAGCTCCACGACATCGCCCCCATCCTCGAGGCCGCCGGCTGCTACCGGCAGCGCGACGAGGCGGTGCAGTCCGTCTTCCCGGAGTTCACGCCTGACATGAAGTGGAAGATTGTCATGCACGGTGACCGGCTGAACTCGGACACGGTGAACTTCTTCTACGTCGTGGTGCAAGTGAATGGCGAGGAGCGCCGCTTCCGGCTGTCTCCCCAGGCCTATACACAGATTGTCGCCGCGACGAACTTCAAGCAGCGCACGCGGAAGATGATGGATTACTTCCACGCGGACCGGCTGAACTTCGCGGTGGCGGGCACGCCCAACCGGCTGGAGTATGACCAGGGCTTCTTCGTGAAGCTGGGCGACGGCGCCGCGGACGTGAAGCCTATCGCCGGCCTCTACAAAACCCAGACATACAACCTGGCCAGGCACCTGGGCGTCATCGACGAAATCACCAGCGGCGAGCCCACCACGGACACGTTCAGCCTTCCCCAGTCGCAGGAAGACTTCTATTTCTCCGTGCACTACTCGCAGCTGGACTTGCTGATGTGGGCGAAGAACCACGCGGTGTCCACGGACGAGGCCGCGCAGGTGATGGGCCTGACGCCCACGCAGGTGCAGCGCGTCTACGACGATATCGACCAGAAGCGCCGCAGCACGGCCTACCTCCACTCGCCGCCGCTGCTGCTGGAGAAGGTGCCGGAGCTGGAGCCCTTCAAGCTCGGCTGAGCCTGGGGCCCGCCGTGCGGCGGGAGGCAGTCCATCGCCTCCCGCCCGGCACGCCGCTCACTCGAATTCGTCGCAAGCCTCGGTGCGGACGGGAATGCCCTTTCGCGCGTCGTCGCGGACGTACAGCTCTCCCTTGCGGAAGAAGTCCTGACCGCCCTGCAGGCGCACCACGTTGCGCTTCGCGTCCACCACGGACCACTGCAGCGTCTCGCGCGAGCCGGCGTACACCACCTCCAGCGTGGACACGCCAGCTTCCCCCGCCTTCACGGCCGCGAGCTTGCCTTCAAGGCTGTCCTGCCCGAAGTCGACCTCCATCGCCCCGTCCGCCTTCACCGTCACCGCGGGAATGGCCGAGCCACAGGGCTGGTCGATGACGTAGCCCTTCCCCTTGCGGTGCACCTGCACCCAGCGGCCCACGAGCGCCTTCACGTCCACGCCCTCCGCGCTCGCGGACGCCGCGCCCGCCTCACGCAGGGGACAGTCCAGGTCCAGGTACGGGAGCTGCCCCACCAGCACTTGCTGCCCCCGGACGACGCGCACGGGCACCACGTCCGGAGGCGGTGACACCGCGTACACCTGCACCGCGTCACCCGACGCCAGGGACACGGCCCCATTCGCCCCATCCGCCGTCTTCAGCGCGGTCCGCGCCGCCTTCACCTTGCACTCCAGCAGCGCCGACGAGGACGCGCGCGTGAAGCTGTCCTGGCCGGACCAGCCCGCGCCGCAGCACCCCGTCCCCGGGCCCTTCAGCACCAGTCGCTCGGATTCCAGACCCAGTGTCCAAGTGCCCCCAGGTTGAAAAGGAGACAGTGTCCAGGCCTTCGCGGACTTCTTCCGCACGGCCAGGGTGCATTCACAATCACCCATGCCCTGCCCTTGCGGAAAAATCGACTCGTATTGGACGAGCGTCTGATTGTCTCCCTCGAGCACCGCGAGGGTGCCTCCTTCCCTGGCATAGACGCCGGAGAGGGGCTGTTGCTGCGCGGCGGCAAGGGTGGCCCACAGACACAATGACGTGCCTGTCACGAGGCCGTAACGCAGTGCATTCATTCGCGACTCCTTGTGCGAGCTTCGCTGGGAATGGCGCCTGTCCTAGCCGGGGCGCACCCAGGAAGTCAGTCAAAACCGTGGGGGGTCGAGGCAACTCTCATTCTCATCGCCCGACAATCCGGACATCTGTTGTTCCCACACCCCTGTTTCCAATCGCGGAGTGCCCCATGTCCCCCCGCATTGAAGGTCGTCAGCAGACGTACTCGCCCACCTCGACGCAGGCCTCGGGCCTGCCCCAGGGCCGCGACGCGCAGCTGAACCTCCAGCAGCTCTGGCCGTACATCGAGAAGTACGCGCAGAAGTACGGCGCGGACCCGAAGGTGCTCGCGGGCATCGTCGCGCAGGAGTCGTCGTTCAAGAACCACGGCGTGCACCAGGACGGCACGGGCCACGGACTCATCGGACTGGATGACAACGGCCTCTTGCCCTCGTTCGAGAAGTGGTCCGGCATGCAGGTGGGCCGGGGGGCGAACGCGCAGACGATTCCGCCCGAGAAGCAGATGGAGTTCCTCGCGAAGACGATTGGCGACCTGACCAAGAAGCACGGCAGCAGCCTGGCCGCGGCGCGCGAGTGGCACCGGGGCGCTGGCAACATGAACGACGCTCGGGGCTACGACTACCAGAGCAAGATTCAGAACCACATGAACAGCCTGTTCCCCGGCGGCAAGACGCCGAGCGGGACGAACACCAACGTGCCCGACAGCACGGTGACGGGCGGCAACAACACGCCGGGCGGCAACAACACGCCGGGTGGCAACAACACGCCGGGCAACAAGCCGGGTGTGGCGCCGAACCAGGTGGACCCGCGCAAGCCGGTGGGTGAGTCGGATTATCAAATCAAGAAGGGTGACACGCTCTGGGGCATCGCCTCGAAGCTCAAGAGCCAGGGCATGGAGGGCTCGCACTGGGATGTCATCAACCAGATTCGCGAGCTGAACCCGAAGATCACCGACCCCAACCTCATCCTCGCGGGTGACTCGCTCAAGCTGCCGGGAGTCGCGGGCAAGGACCAGAGCACGTTCACGCCGGGCACGAACAAGCCGGGGCCGGTGGACCTCAACCCCAAGCCCACGGGCCCGCAGGCCACGGACGGCGCCGCGCCCGTCACGGGTGACGGCCGCGTGGACCCGAGCAAGGTCCCGCAGATCAGCCAGTACAACCCGGCCGGGAAGAACGGCGCGTACACGAACGGCCCGGCGAACTGCGGCCCCACGTCGATGGCGCAGATTGCTCGCGCCTTCGGCTACGGGAAGGACATGACGGACGCCCAGCTCATCAACCACCTGGGCCAGATTGGCGGCACGTCGTCCAACGGCACGGGCGTCAACGGCATCTCCTCCATGGCGAAGGCGATGGGCAAGAACGCCGTGACGAAGGGCCCGGGCGCCAACGTGGAGTGGATCACCGAGCAGCTCAAGGCGGGCAAGCTGGTGGTGGCCAACGGCGACTACCACGCCATGCCGCCGCACCAGAACGAGGGCCGCACGTCCGGCCACTACGTCACGGTGGCGGGCATGGACTCGAAGGGCAACTTCATCGTGCGCGACCCCGCGGACGCGAACGTGAAGACCATTACGCCCGAGCAGATGCGGCACTTCCTGAGCTCCAACCCCAACGGTGGCTATCAGATGGCCATCGGCTGATGCGGAGTGAGTGAAGTAGGCTTGCGCGGACCGGCACTCCCTGGGTGTCGGTCCGTTGCGTTTCCACACCCCGAGGTCCCGCGATGACGCAGAGCAAACCGACGCACACCTGTCTCTCCTGCAAGAAGACCGAGGGCGGCGAGGTGATTGGCTCCTCCTACATTTCCACGGGGGAGAATGGGATGATCGTCCGCTTCTGGATGTGCGACGCGTGCGCCCTGACGATGGGACCTGACCAGGGCCCCATCGACATGGACGAGCCGGCTGGAGCGGCGCAGCGAGGCTGAGACGCGCCCTGGCGCGGGGCGAGGAGCCGCGCGAGGGCCCGTATCGGCGGGTGGGGGGCCTACACCGGGGTGGAGCACGGGCGGCGGGCGGGGTATGGAATACGGCGTCCCTGCCCCCGTCGGAGAAGTCATGAACAAGCTCCTAGGCCCTGTGTCCTTCGTCCTCGCCTCGGCCGCGCTCGCGGTGGCCCTCTGGGCCCCGGGGCGCACGGAGGCGCCTTCCACGTCCGAGCGGCCCGAGCCCGTGGCCGCCCTGCCCGCCAACCAGGAAGACCTGGAGCGGCGCGTCCAGGCGATGGAGGACACCACGCTGAGCCTGTCCCGGCGCCTGATGGAGCTGGAGCGGCGGCCGGCGGGAGTAGCAGGCGATGGAGGTGGCGCGGCGCCCGCGCTGACGGCCGAGTTGGAGCAGCTCCGCGGGGAGGTGCGGGGGCTGATGACCGGGGAGACCTTGAGCACGGAGGGTGGCCGCGAGGCGCTGAAGGACGCGATGCGTTCGGTGCAGGAGGAGATGCGCACCGAGCAGTTCCGTTCGCGGCAGGAGGAGTGGATGCAGGCGCAGGTCCGCTCGACGGCTCAGCGCACGGAGCGAATCAAGCAGCTCGTGTCCGAGGCGAAGCTGAACTACTCGCAGGAGCAGGAGCTGACGCGCCGGATGGAGGCCGAGGAGACCTCGCGCAACGCCCTGTTCGAGGAGGTGCGCACCGGCGCGAAGAACCCGCGTGAGATTCGTCAGGCATTGCGGACCCAGCGCGAGGAGACGGACCAGGCGATGAAGGGCATCCTCGACGAGGGGCAGCGCGCCAAGTACGACATCATGCGGCGCGAGGAGCAGATGAACTCCCGGCCCCGTGGCCCTCGTGAAGGCCGGTCTCAGGACCCGTAGTCGGGGATTGGAATCAGCCCTGATGCGACAGACATGCTGATGCAGCGACTTCGACGAACGATGGTGTGTGTCCTCGTGGCCTTCGGTGTCATCGGGGGACTCTCATGCAAGGGTTGTGAGAGTCCCTACGATCCTGAGTGCGACCGGGTTGACGTGTGTGGACTGCTCTGTGCGGGAAAGCCTGTGCCCGCGATTCCCGACCACTGTCCACAACCCGTGTGTCTCTGCCGCAAACGCGACGCGGGCGTCAATCCCAACCAGGAAGAGCAGCCCTCGAAGTAGTCGCTGGAGTCTGACTACTCCTTGGACGTGGGCGGCACCGGGCGCGGGTCACAGGCAATCCCCGGGCACCGCTTGTTCTCCGAGCAGCTCCCATCGCAGCACTGGAACTGCCCCGGAGGACACGCCGGGGCACCGGCGTCCTCCCGTTTCAGCTCGCGGCGAATCAGCACCTCACTCGCCGCGTCCGGAGCAGGCGGCGGAGCAGCCTCGCGCTTCAGCTCGTCCCCAGGCCCCCGGCAGCCCAGCCCCACCAGCAACGCCCCCGCCACCATCCACCGTGCCCAGTTCGGGCGCTGACTCGACTTCGCGAACATCGACGTCCTCCGTGTGTCCCGGGCCCCTTCGCCCCTCGCGCGGTGGCCCTCTCAAAAACAAGGGGCGGCCCCGGAAACCTCCCGGGACCGCCCCTCACACTTCCCGCTCCGACCTCAAGCAGAGGCCGGGCGAATCACTAGCTCCTGCGACGACGGCGCAGCGCGAGCGCCAGCATGGCCAGGGCCGGCACCAGCGCGCTGGTGGCACTGCCACCCGCCGCGCTGCAACCACCCTCGTCCGCCAGGTTCCGCACCGTCACCGACACTTCGACAGCGTCGCTCGAGCTCACGCCGTCGTTCGCCCGGACGCGGAAGAGCAGCACCGACGTCTCCGACACTTCAGGGGCCACGAAGAACGCCTCTGCCTTGTCCGCACCCTGGAGCTGCACGGACGGACCGGCGATCTGCGTCCACGCGTAGGTGAGGTCATTTCCGTCAGCATCCGTGCCCGTGGCGCGCATCTTCACGCCCGAGCCCTCGTGCACCGTGTAGCTGCCGATCGCGGTGACCACCGGCTTGCGGTTGTCGCGCGTGACGGTGACGGTGACCGTGCTCGCCTCGCTGGCCTGACCATTGGCCGTCGCCACGAAGCTGAAGCGCAGGACCGCCGACGCCCCCGTCACTTCCGGCGCCGTGAAGCTCACGGTGGGCGTGTCCGCCCCCGTGAGCGCCACCGTCGTACCTTCAGTCTGCGTCCAGGCGAAAGTGAGGGCCTCGCCGTCCGCATCCTCGGCGCTGCCATACAGCGTCACCGTGGAGCGCGAGCCGACTTCCTGGTCCACACCCGCGCTCGCCACAGGCGCGCGATCCACCTGACGAACGGTGATGGTGATCGTCGCCGGGGCGCTCGCGTTGATGCCGTCATTCGCCACCAGGCGGAAGGTGAAGGCCGTGTTCGCCGTCACCTCCGGAGGCGTGAACGTCGGAGTCGCGCTGGTCGCGGAATCCAACACCACCGCCGGACCCGCGGTCTGGGTCCACGCGAAGCGGAGCGTCTCACCGTCCGCGTCCGTCGAACCCGTCGCGTCGAGCGTGATGCTGCCGGAACGCTCGTCCACCGTCGTGGGGCCGCCATCCTTCACGCGGGCCACGGCGACGGGGACGTTGTTCACGTTCGTCACCAGGACCTGCACCACCCTGGGCAGGCTGGAGTCCGTGCCATCGCTCACCACGAGCTGGAACGTGAAGATGGTGTTCGCGGGAACGAGCGTGCTGAAGCTCGGCGTGGCCGTGTTGGCGCCGTTGAGCGTCACCGTCGGTCCACCCACCTGCGTCCACGCGTACGTCAGCGTGCCCTGCGCGGAGCCATCCGGATCGATGCTCCCCGTGCCGTTGAGCGTGATGACCGTCGGGGTCCGCACACCACCAGCACCCACGATGACCTCCGCCACCGTCTGGGACACGCCCGCCTCGGCCACCGGCGCCACGTTGCAGGTCGGAGCCGTGCCCGTGCCAGTGAACGTCTCCGCGACGCGCGAAGTGAACGGCGTCGTGTTGGTGATGCCGGTGACCTGGATGTCGTCGACATCCCAGCCATAGGCCCCCACGCCGCCATCGGAGGCATGCCGGAACCGCACGCGGACCTGACGACCCGCGAACTGATTACCGAAGTTGTAGGTCACCGGAGTGAACTCCGGGTAGTCCTCGCTCAGCTGGACGAAGGCAGGGAAGCCACCCAGGTACGGATTACCCGCATCGAGGAGGTTGATGTTGGCTTCGCTCTCGGTCGTGCCCGCGTACCAGTTCAGGTCGTACCAGTTGACCCACGCGCCTTCGTTGACCGAGACCTCGATGGCCGCACCATCGTAGTGCACCCACGCGCCACTGACCCAGGCGGACTCGAAGCTGAATCGGTGGCTGAAGGACAGCATGAACGGCTGCCCGGCCGCGACGCTGAACAAGGGCGAGGTCAGCCGCTTGTCCAGGCTCGTCGCCTCGTTGGAGGCGTGCCAGTGCTGAGCACCCGCCTGCCCGTTCTCCCACATCGGCCGGTAGTTGAACGTCGACGACACCCACGGCGTGCTCTGCGTGGAGACCGTATCCGTGTTCGACGAGTTGGCGCGCTCGTCGTAGTTGACCTCGGTCTGGAACGAACGGACGCTGGAGCCATCCACCAGCTTCAGGGTGTTCGGGAACGTCACGTCGAAGCCCAGCACCGCCAGGGCACCCGCCTCCGGAGCCGGAGCCGCCGTCAGCGCAACCGCCACTGAAGCAGTCGCGGTCGCACCGCGCGCGATGTTGTTGAAGCTGAGAGTGGCTCCGCTGGAGAACGCCGCCTCGACACCCGCGCTGGAGCCCGCGAAGGCCGCGGTGGCCGTCACTCCACTGACCGCTCCGGCGCCCACGTTGCGCACCGTCACCTTGAGGAGACCCGTCTCACCCGCGTCCAGCACGCCGTCCTTGTCACAGCCCGTGGCCGTGTCATCCAGGCTGATGCTGACGATCTCGAGCGTGTTGCCGGACTGGAAGCTCTCCACCACGCCGATGTGGTCCGCGCTGTTGCGGTCCGCGACGCGCGCACCGAAGCCGGCACCGCGCTTGGCGAAGGCCATCAGGAAGCGCTGGTAGTCCGCGGGATCACTCGCGGCGGCGGCCGCCAGCACGGCGTCACGCCCCTCCAGGAACGTGGGGCTCACCGGCGTCGCCTTGTAGGCCGCCACCAGGTAGCGCTTCATCCGGTCCTGCGCCTCGTGGAACGGATGGGCGTTCAGTAGGCTCGCGTAGCACTCCCACAGCATCGTGGCCCAGACCTCGCCCGCGTTGTGGACCTCGGCGTTGTTGGAGCCCCCGCTGGTCGGGTGGTTGGTCGGCAGGGGCGTGCCGTCCGCCATGTGGCGGAGCGTCAGGCCGTTCTTGCCCGTGTCCGTGCTGTAGGGAACGCGGCGGATGCCGTAGTAGTAGCCCTGGTTGCCCGGACCGCTCTGGGTGAAACCAGCCATGCCGTAGGTTCCCTGCCACTGGTTGTTTCCAGCGCGGGTCACGTCCTCCGAGCGCACCGACAGGAGCATGGCGTGGAAGTCACCCCAGCCCTCGCCCATGGAGCTGCCCTGGTTGTTCGTCAGGCCGGCGCCGTTGCCGACGAGACGGTTGGAGATGTAGTGCCCCCACTCGTGCGCGATGATTTCGTTGTCGAGCGTACCGTCGCGGTCCGCTTCACGAACCATGCGCGCCGCGACGGCGCTCGTCGCCAGCGCCGCCCGCCAGGCGTCACCGTCGGGCTTGGTCACCAGCAGCGCCGGAATGGTGATGGCGTCGTCGATGGCCGGAATACCCGTGGCGGCCATTCCGCTCAGGACACCCGTGGTGCTGTTGGTGATGAGCACGGCCTTGGCGCCCGCGCGCTGCGCGTTGAGGACCTTATAGGCAAACGAGCAGCTACCGCGCTCGATGAGCGCGATCTTCCCGGTGAACGGCGTCGTGCCGCCGTACGGGTCAGCTCCGTTCGCGTCCGCGCAACCAATCCGGAAGGCGGTGGTCTTGGCCTCGTCACCCGCGAACGTCGGGGGCACCACGAACTCGCCCGACAGGTCGAAGATCGTCCGCCCGAACGACGCGGTGTACGTCCGGTGCGCCTGCGCGAGCGGCGCCGGAGCGGTGATGCGGAACTCCGCCGAGCTGTCGAAGATGAACTGCTGCATGCGGGGACGCGCGCCGTCGGCGGGCGTCGCCATGTTGGCGTTGTTCCGGCCAGCGGAGTCCTGCGCTTCCACGCGGAGGCTGTCGCCCTCCAATCCGCCGCGCCCGAAGTTGCTCATCTGGGCGTTGCCGGAGGCCTCGTCGAAGCCCGCGTCGTAGAACCAGTCGTGCAGGAAGTTGGTGACATAGAACAGGTTCACCACGGCGGCCAGCCGCTGCGTCTGGTTCGCGTTCGGCTGGATGGTCGTGTCGTAGGCGTAGTCGAAGCCGCGGCCCGCCACGTCGCTCAGCGGCGCGCGCAGGTCGAAGCCCGTCTGGAAGCCATCGCCACCACCGAGGTCCGCATACGCGTCGACGTTGTTGCCCGTCGTCGTCGTCGCGTTCGCCGGCAGCCACGGGTCACCGCGGCTGAAGCCAGCGTGCTCCAGCGCCACCAGGTTGGCCGGGACGTTCAGCGGAGCCTGGTAACCATCCGGGATGCCCGTGGGGTGAGGCGTAGCCTCCGTACCCTGGGGACCGTCGTAGGGCAGCTTGGAGTTCGGGTCCGCCCACACGCGGTAGGTGAACGCCTCCGACTGCACCAGGCTGTGCTTGAGCAGCAGCGAGCCGTCCCGCGCGTCGATCACGTAGGCCGTGTACGCCGCGTCCGGGTTGGCCGCCGGGCCCGCGTTGACCTCCACGTAGTACGCCGGCACCAGTCCGTCGGGCATCGGGAAGAGGACCTTCTTCGAGCGCGGCGCCTCACCGAAGCCGTGCGTCGCCAGCAGGTTCGCGTCCACCGCGTAGTGGCTGTAGTCGCCCTTCGAGCCCGAGGGCACCAGCGCCCGGGCGTCGAGCGGACTGCCCGTCATGTCCTGGAACGCGCGGGAGATGGCCTGCGGCGCCGAGACGCGGAAGGCCGACGCCTGGGCGTTGCGCTCGTCGTCCTGCTGACGCGGCTGCAGGTAGCCCGAGATGGCCACCAGCTGCTGGCCGGCGTCCATGACGACCTTGACCTCGTTGCGGAACACCTCGATGCCGTTGACCCGACGGCCGTAGGTCGCGACCACCGCGCCTGCGCCATCCTTGGGCAGGTGCACCGTGCGCAGCTCCGCGCTGTTCACCTCGGAGGCGTTCAGACGGTACAGGTCCGCCACGCCACGCAGGTGCTCACGCGCCGCGGTGTTCGCGCTGGCCTCCGTCAACGGACGCGAAGCCTTGGCCTGCTGCGGACCCGCGCTCAGCGCGCGCTCCGTGAAAACGAACGTCGGTACGCCGAGACGACCTTCCACGCTGTTGATGCGCAGTCCGCGCTGGGGGGCGGTGGCCGCGGACTGGGGCAGGGAGCGATCCGCCGGCGATACGAGGAAGGCATCAACCGCGGCCTGCCTCGCGTGTGCCTGCGGAGACCACATCAGCACGGCGAACACGGCGCTCACCGTGCCCATCCAAAGACGCTTCATGAACGACGACCTCTTTCGGGTGGTGTTGCGGGGGGCCCACGCCGTCGGACGCCTGCTCGGCAGGGCGTCCAGAGGTTAACGATTATTTTGTTACCAACACAATTGCCCCCCGCAACTCGCCTACCCCCCGAGCAAGAATACCAAGAATTGCCACAATTACTGGCTGGCAATTCGGAGAAGGCAGACTATTTGTCACACAGTTGCGTTCACCGCGAGGCCGTGTATCAGCCAAACGGCGGGCGCGCGTTGTGGGCGATGACGAGCACTTCGTCGGGCCGGGCCTCCGCGCGTGCATACGTGAGGAGCGCGGCCAGGCCATCCGAATGCTTGGGCCCGGCGGTCTCCAGTACCACTTCCTCGCGGTGGGGATGGAAGAGGTCGGCCTCGCCCAGGTTCTGCTCCATCCACCGCCGCCAGCCCGGCAGCGGCGCGCCCAGTGATGGCTGCAGGCCCACCACGTCGTAGCCCTCCGGCGTGAAGGCGCGGTGCAGCCCCACCACCGTCGCGCCCGTACCGAAGCCGCTCACCACCAGCCGCACCGTGGGAAACGCCTCGCGCACGAAGTCGCGCAGCTCGCTGGCCCAGCCCTCCACGCAGCCCACCAGCGCGCCGTTGGAGAGCTGCCGAGGCCAGCACCAGCCCTGACGCTCGTAGCCCAGCGCCACCTCCCAGGCCTCGGAGAGCTGGCGCACGGTGCGCACCTCGCCGCCGAACCCCTGCCCTCGCAGGTAGGCGGCACCGGCCGTATCCGTGAGCGCGAGCACCGGCAGCCCGCGCTCCTTGCCCAGCGCATCCAGCGCGAGAGACGACGAGGAGCCCGACAGCTCCACCAACCCACGGGCGCCCTCGGGCACCGTCTCCAGGTAGCGAGAAAACGTCAGGTACTTGAGCCCACCGGAGGGAAGCTCTCCCCCCCACAGTACCAACGGCCCATCGGGGGACAGCCGTGACAGGGGAAAGTGCATGGGCGGACCTCCCTTCGGTTAAGGCCCGCGTGGACACCTCGGGCCCACGGCTGAACCTCGGCACCGTCTTGCCCCGGCGGCCAGTCCCCTCCTCCTTCCGCTGTCGCCCCGTGGACCCGCGAGGCTGCCCGTCCGCTGGCCTGGGACACTCGCCAGCCCCCGGGGGCGATGCGAAAGGTCTCCTGGGGCACCTTCCTGTGCGATAGTGACCCTCAACGAATCGCATGTTGCGCAGGCTCCTTCCCACGCTCATCGCCCTGGGTTGCGGGCTCCTCGCCCTCGGTTGGGGGCTGGTGAGCCTCCAACGTATCTTCACGCGCGAGCGCGAGGACGCGCACGCCCAGGTCCGCTCCCGCCGCGACGCCCTGGCCCACGCCGCCACCGAGTCCCTGCGACAGGTCCTCGCCCGTCAGCTCGAGGAGCAGGTCTTCGCCATCCACGCCGCCGTGGACAATCCCCTCGCTCCCGGCGAGGGCTTCTATCTCCAGTTCCGCGGCCACCAGTTCCTCCCGCGCCTCACCCATCCCCTGCCGGGCCAGGACATGCCCGCGCGCGCCCTCTACGAGATGCTCTCCGACCACCTCCGGGGGAGCGTCCACACAGAGGGCTGGGAGCCCCGGCTCGCGAGGCTGCGCGCGGCCCAGGCCGCCCTGGTCGCGGGAGAGACGAGGCGCGCCACCGCGCTGGTGGAAGAGCTGCTGCGCCACCACACGCGCCAGACGCTCCCCGCCGAGCAGGAGCTGCCCTTCCTGCTGCTCGCGGTGGAGCACCTGCAGCGCGGCCCCGTCACCACGCCGCTCATCCGCGCCCTGCTGCGCGAGGGACTCCCGGAGGAGTTCGGCGGCATCAGCCGGGGCGCGGGCCTGCAGCGGGACTTGCTGCGCGCGCGCTCGCGCTTCTCCCAGGCGGACTTCGACTTCCTCCAGGCCCGAATCGTCCGGTTGAGCGCCGCGCTGGGGGAGCCCACGCGCGACTTCCTGGAGCGCTCGGGCGAAGCGGGCGCGGGCATGCTCGTGATGCCCGAGGGGCTGGTGGAGCCCACCCTGCTGGGAGAGCAGTGGTACGTGGAGCCTCGCGGAGAGGTGCTGTACGGCATCGCCGTGGACATCCCCGCGCTGCTCATCCCCATCACCCAGGACATGCGCACGCGCGGGCTCTTCGGCGCGGATGGGCGGGTGCGCCTGCAGACGGACCGCCCGGCGATACCGGCCCGGGAGATTCCGCTGCTCGTGGAGCTCCCCGAGTGGGCTCGCGCTGAGGTGGACATCGAGGCGCGCTATGGCCTGAAGACGCTGCTGGTGGCCGTGTGCGGCGCGCTCGCGGCGGCCATCGTCGCGCTGGCGCTGGTGTCACAGCAGCGCAAGTACCGCTTCCTGGAGCTCAAGAGCGACTTCGTGGCCACCGTCTCTCATGAGCTGCGCACGCCGCTGGCCTCCATCCGCCTGCTCGGCGAGACGCTGGAGCGCAAGCTGGCCCACACGCCCGAGGTGCGCGACTACCCGGCCCGCATCGTCCAGGCCGCCGACGGGCTCCACTTCCTGGTGGAGAACATCCTGTCGTTCAACCGCATCGACAAGGGGCGCTGGACGCTGCGCTCCTCCCGCGTGCGCCTGGAGGAGCTGGTCAACCCGCTGCGGGACGACCTGGCCTCGGCCACCTCCGTGCCGGTGGAGCTCACCACGGACATGGACGACGCGGAGCTGGAGGCGGACCCGTCCCTGTTGCGCCTGCTCTTCTCCAACCTGGGCCGCAACGCGTGCGCGTACAACCAGCGCAACCCCGTGCGCATCTCCGTGAGCGCCCGGATGTTCGAGGGTCACGGCTGCACCATGCTCTTCCGCGACAACGGCGTGGGCATCCCCGAGTCCGAATGGGAGAACGTCTTCCAGGACTTCTATCGTTTGACGCCTCCCGGACAGGAGGTGCACGGCAGCGGTCTAGGCTTGGCGCTGTGCCGGAAAATCATGAAGCTGCACCATGGCGACATCCAGGTGGCCTCCTCCACACCCGAGGGGACCACGTTCGCGCTGACCTTCCACGAGCCGCGTCGATGACCACCTCCACCCCACCCTCCTCCACCCGTCCCGCCATCCTCATCGTCGAGGACGATGCGCACCTGCGCGTCGGGCTCCGGGACAACCTGCTGGACGAGGGCTACATCGTCTCCGAGGCCCCGAGCGCCCGCGACGCGGAGCCGCTCTTGCGCCAGCGCGAGTTCGACCTGCTCATCCTGGACGTGATGCTCCCGGGCGAGGACGGCTACAGCTTCTGCCGCCGCCTGCGCGCGCAAGGCGTGAAGTGCCTGGTGATGATGCTCACCGCGCGCTCGCTCGAGGACGACATCGTCCGGGGCTTCGACGCCGGGGCCCAGGACTACCTCACCAAGCCCTATCGCCTGCGGGAGCTGCTCGCGCGCGTGGGTGCCCTCGTCCGCCGTGCGGGGACGGCGCCGGCCCAGGTGACGACGTTCGGCGGCTACGCGCTGGACCTGGGCCGCCGCACCGTGGCGAAGCCGGATGGCGCGGGCGTGGAGCTGACGCGCACGGAGTTCGACCTGCTGGCCTACCTGCTTCGCCACCGCGAGCGCGCGCTGCCCCGAGGAGAAATCCTGGACGCGGTGTGGGGCCGCGACGTGGTGGTGGACCCGCGCACGGTGGACAACTTCGTGTCCAACCTGAAGAAGAAGCTCGGCTGGACGAGCGCCTCGGGCTTCACCATCCACACCCTTCGCGGGGTGGGCTACCGGATGGAGGTCTCCTCGTCATGACAGAACCATGACCAACAGATGGACTGCCTCCGGCCATTCCACGGCGCCGACTCCGTAGTTTGAGTGGTGCGTGGACGGGGCGCTCCAAGCCAACTGCCCACGCCGGAGAACCACCGTGTGGTGCGGTGGACTCCGGGAGCGCCCGTCGGTGGGAGGAGGCTTCCGTGTTCAAGTCGGTCATCGAGCGGCAGCGAGCAGGGCGGTTGGGCATGGGGTTGTGGTGGTCCGTCGCGGTCCACGCGGGGTTGTTCGGCGCGGTCCTCGTCATCTCCTCGCGGCCCGCTGAGCTGGCCGTGGAGCCGGAGAAGGACCACGTCCTGACCATCTACCAGGGCCGTCAGCAGGTGGCGAAGGGCTACGCGGCGCCGGCCCAGCCGAAGCAGGCCACTCCGCCGAAGCCGCGCAAGCCCAAGCGCACCACGATGCCCACGCAGATCAACCCGCTTCCGGCGGACCCGCAGCCGGTGGAGCCGGAGCCGGTGGCGAACACCTCGGACACCGACGAGACGGTTCCTCCGGGTGACGGCGTGCCGGGCGGCCACCCGGATGGCGACCCGAACAGCACCGTCATCGGCGTGCCGTACGTCCCCGGCCTGGAGCCCGGCGGCAGTGGCACGGGCGAAGAGGTGCTCCCGTTCGGGCAGGGCATGACGCAGCCGGTGCTCCTGGGAGGCCCTCCGCTCGAGTACACCGAGCAGGCCCGCATGGCCCGCGTGGAGGGGACGGTCATCGCCAAATGCGTCGTGTCTCGCGAGGGAGACGTGCGCGACTGCCGCATCCTCAAGGGCCTGGCGCACATGGACGAGGAGGTGCTGGATGCACTGCACCACCGCCGCTACAGCCCCGTGACGTTCCAGGGCCGCCCGCAGAGCGTCTCCTACGTGTTCACCTTGCGCTTCAAGCTGCCTCGCTGACCTGGGCCCGCCGCGCGTCCGTCACAAGTCGTAGCCTCCGACGGCGGACGCCGGCACCAGGACATGCTTGAGCACATACGCCTTGAGCCGCTGACGAACATCGTCCTCCAACGTGAGGACGACCTGGGGGTGGATGCGAGCCCCCACCTCGAAGAGCACCGCCTGCATCAACATGCCGTCATCGGTGATGGCGGCCAGGCGGTCCAGCGTCGGATCGGAGCGCTCCGCCGTTCCCGCGTGCTTCTGGCTCGCATGGACGATGAGCGCCGAGCCCAGGCACTCCATCTCCTCCACCGTCGTGTAGTGCTCCTTCGTGGTGCCCGTCATCTCCTCGCGATGCGACGGCTCGCCCAGCCACAGGCCCTTGCAGTTGGCGAAGGCGAGCCAGGAGGGGTCATGGTCCGGGTCGAACTGGATGGTGACGCCCTGCCCGGCTCGCTCCGCGTAGCCACGCGGGATGATGGCGTCCTCACGGACGACGAGCCCCAGGCCGGAGTTGGCGCGGAAGAACTGACGGATGATGGGATAGCGCGGGTTCAGCACCAGGCACCACGCCCACGACTCCAGCGCTTCATCGAAGCGCCCCAGGCGCGCGTACGCGTTGCCCAGGAAGAACCAGGAGCGGTGGTCATTCGGGTTGATGCGCGTCGCGGTCTTGTAGTGCTCCAGCGCGGTGGCCGCGTCGCCCGCGAAGTACGCCGCGTCACCCCGGAAGTTCCACGCGAGATAGCAGTCCGGGCACACCTTCGTGGCCTGCTCGTACAGCTTCGCCGCCTCCGCGAAGCGCTTCGCTTGGAAGTGCGGCTCCGCCTCGTCGAGCAAGGCCCGCGCCTTCGGGTTCTCGGGCCAGTCGAGGATGACGAGCTCCCCCTTCTCCTGCACCACACGCGGAGACTCACGCGAGGCCACCCGCTGCGGCCAGAGCTGGTCCGCCCAGCCGCCCGGAGGCGAGTCCTTTCCCTCGATGCCGTACACCACCGGGGAGGCCTCTATCCGCTTCACGATCTCCGCGGGGTTGAGGAAGGGCGGCTTCGTCGGCGCCTTCGACACCCTCTCCGTCCCCGAAGTGGGCGCGGGTTTTCCCGTCGAAGCGCAGCCGGCCACGAGCACGAAGCAGAGGACGACGAGGGGGCGGTGCACGGGAAGCCCTTTCGGTGAGCGGTCTGCTCCAGTCTACGCCTCCCTCGCCCCTGGCTTGCCCGCCCTCGAACGATTGACGGCCTTCCTCCCTGGGGTCGCGACACCCCCTGGCGCGAGCCGACACGTTTTACAATGATGTCGGAGAGCGCCTGATTTCGAGCCGCTGCGGCGACACATCCGTTGCACTCACGAAACTGGAGGCAGGTCATGGAGCGAAGCAACGCGGGGGCATTCGTCCTGGTGAGTCTGCTGGCCTGGGGCTGTGGTGGTGGACTCGAGCCGCTGGAGCCCGACGTCACGGCTTCGCGCTGTGGGACGGAGGACCCCACGGAGGAGACGCTGACTCGCGTGGCCCAGGAGTCGAGCCAGGGCGTGAGCGCGATGCGGCTGCCGGGCTCGGTGCGGGTACCAACCTATGTGCACGTCATCAATCGGGGCACGGGGGTCGCGAATGGGGACGTCCCGCTGGCGACGATTCTCGCGCAGGTCGATGTCCTGCGCGCGGCCTACAGCGCCACGCCCTTCTGGTTCGACCTGGTGACGGTGACACGGACGACGAACGCGACGTGGTACGTGATGGCGCCCGGCAGCACGGTCGAAACCATGGTGAAGAACGCGCTGCGCCGGGGTGGCAAGGAGTCCCTGAACCTGTACCTGACGAACCCGGGGAACGGGCTCCTCGCGTGGGCCACGTTCCCCTGGAATGTCGCCGGGGCGCCGACCAACGACGGCGTGGTGTTACTGAATGCCACGCTGCCCGGTGGCACCGCTTCGCCGTTCGCGCAGGGAGACACGGCGGTGCACGAGGTGGGACACTGGCTGGGCCTGCTGCACACCATGGTGGGCTGCACGACGGACGATGGCGTCAGCGACACGCCTCGGGCCAAGCCGACGTACACGTGCGCGGTGGGAGTGGACTCGTGTCTGACCGACCTGGGGCCCGATCCGATCCGCAACTACATGGGTTACGTCGATGACGCGTGCATGTCCGAGTTCACTCCGGGCCAGTCAGCACGCATGGATTCGATGGCGCTCATGCATCGCTGAGGGCGATATGAGGACGTCCACCGCGCGGACGACGTGCGGTGGACAGTGTCGAGCGGCCCACGTTCGCGGGGAATCGCTCGCGAGCGGAGCGCGACTTCGTTAGGAGCGGCTCGGGCCCGAGGCACGGGTCCAGAGTTCCAGGGACCTCGACACCTCGTCCCGATGACGCCGACCTGGATGATGTCGACCCTCGATTACGACGCAGTGGTGGTGGGCGCGGGCTTTGGTGGACTGGCCACGGCCCTGGAGCTGACGCGGCGAGGCGCCAGGGTCGCGCTCTGCGAGACGCTGAGCTACCCGGGAGGATGCGCCAGCACGTTCCAGCGGGACGGCTACGCCTTCGAGGCGGGCGCCACGCTGTTCTCCGGCTTCGAGCCCCACCAGCTCTTCGGCCGCTGGATTCGCGAGCACCGGCTGGACGTGACGGTGGACTGGTTGGAGCCGGTGGTGGAGCTGCGCACGCCGGAGCTTCGGCTGGCGGTGTCGCGGAATCGCGCGCGGTTCATCGACTCGTTGTGCTCGCTGCCGGGGGCTCCGGCTTCGTCGGTGCGGCGGTTGTTCGACCTTCAGGCACAGGTGGCGGGCGCGCTCTGGCCCTTGTTCGATGACCCGGACCTGCTGCCGCCCCTGGACCTGCGGGCGCTGCTTCGACATGCGGGACGGATTCATCGATACGCGCCGCTCGCGCGGTGGATGGGGAGACCGCTGGGGGCCGTGCTGGAGCACCTGGGACTCTCTGGCTTCGCGCCGCTGCGCACGTATCTGGATGCGCTCTGTCAAATCACCGTTCAGTGCTCGGCCGGGGAGGCGGAGGCGCCCTTCGCGCTCGCGGCCATGGACTACTACTGGCGCGGTACGGGCCATGTGAGGGGTGGCATCGGCGTGCTGGCGAAGGCGCTGGCGCACGCGGTGGAGGCGCGCGGGGGGACGGTGCTGCTGGCGAACAGGGTGCAAGCCATCGAGCCTCGGGACGGCGGCTGGCGGGTGCGGACGCGGCGAGGTGAGCTGCGTGCAAGACACGTCGTGGCCAACCTGTTGCCGAGCGGGTTGATGCGGCTCGCGGGACTCTCACCGGAGCGCGTTCCCCGTCTGAGGGCCTTGTCCGAGCATGTCGCGGAGGGCTGGGGCGCGGCCATGCTCTATCGCGTGGTGAAGGCGCCTCGCGGCGGCGCGGCGGAAGCAAGCCACCTGGAGCTGGTGCGGGACCCGCGGGCGCCCTTCATCGAAGGCAACCACGTCTTCATGTCCATCAGCGGTGAGGCGGATACGGGTCGTGCCCCCGAGGGACTCCGCACGGTGACGGCGTCGACGCATGTCCCGCTGAAGACGCTGATCGGAGGGACTCCGGAGGAACAGGCGCGATACATCGCGGGCATCCAGTCGCGCATGCGCGAAGGACTGGAGCGGCTGGCGCCGGAGTGGATGACCGGAGTCACCCATGAGCTGACGGGCTCACCGCGCACGTTTCAGCGCTTCACGCAGCGAGAGGGCGGAGCGGTGGGCGGCGTTCCCCGGCGCGCTGGCTGGAGCCACTACCGACACCTGGGCCCCCTGCGTGTCATGGACGGACTGTGGCTGGTGGGTGACTCGGTGTTTCCGGGTCAGAGCACGCTGGCCACCGCCGTGGGCGGTGTCCGCACGGCGGCGAGCATCGCGAATCAGCGATGAGCTTGTTCAGGCGAGAGGAAGCCTCCGTGCCGCCACATGCCTTGGCCGCGCACCTCGCGGCGACAGCTCCGCCTCAGCGATGAGCCAGCTCAGGCTCCACTCTCAGCTCGGGCGCGGCTTGCAGCTCGGGCACCGCGCGCAGGTCCGTCTTGCCCACCACGGTGGGTGACTTCATTCGCGTCGTGGAGGTCAGCTCCGCGAGGATGCTCACCGCTTCGCGCGCCGCCGACTCCGGACGGACGCTCGTATCGGAGATGCCCGCGATGAGCCGGGTGATGTCGTGGTCCGCCCTGCCCTGTCGCCACCACGTGTTCGCGGAGGGCGCCGTGAGGTACGCGGAGAAGGCATGGTGCCCCGAGCCCGGACGCTCGCCGATGACGTGGATGAGCGCTCTCGGGGAGCTGTCATCCGCCTCTCCGAACAACAGCTCACCCACCTGATACCCGGCCCGCACGCGCCCCTGCTTCAGCACCAGGTGCTCCGGCGCCACCTTCCACCCACCCGCCTCCAGCTCCCGCCGCAGCTCCATCAGGAATGGGGACAAGTGCCCCTCGTCCATCAACGAGCGCGCATCCAAGCCATCCGAGACGAGAATCTGCGCGTTCCAGCGGCCCTCATGGCGCAGCCGCAGCATCCGCACCGCCAGCTCGGAAGCCGAGTCCAGCCGCTCCCCCGTCGGAGGATGCAGGATGTAGTCGCGACGGTCCTCCGCGCACGTGCGCAGCACCACCGCCTCGGGAATCTTGGCCACCGCAGAGTCCGTCAGCTCCGACCAGAGCCCCACCTTCGCGTCCTCGTACAGCGCGCGCAGCTCCCGCTCCAGCGACGGCTCCAGGTCCCACGGCGTCTCGCCATGCCCCACCGCCAGCGGCACGCCCCGCTCACGCACCGCCGCCATCTCGGAGCGCGCTTCCTCGAGGACACTCGCGTCCGAGCGAACATCCCCCTTGCGACGGCGATACTGGAGATACACCCAGGCCGGGTCCCCGAAGTGCTCGGTGGGCCGCCCCGCTTCGTCGATGACCCCGAGCGACTGGAAGAAGGCCCACATCCGGTCATCGACCTTGAGCCCCTTCGTCTCCCGCAGCCGCACGTGGTCCTGGAAGCTCGTCGTCAGGTAGCTGAGCATCGGGTCATTGCGCGTGGGCAGCGCCATCAGATAGCCGGGCGCGGCCTCCACCACCTGCTCCAGACACCAGCCCAGGTCATCCAGCGACACGTCCATGTGCAGCGTCGAGCACACGTCCAGGCCAATCATCAGCCCGTGCAGCTTGCCCATGACGATGTCCTCCAGGCAGCAGCGAACGAGCTGCTCCCGGGTGCGGAACACCTCCGGACCGATGAACCCCGCCACGTCATTCACGTGCACCCACGGCGCGGGCGCCTGTCCCGCCCCGAGCTGCGCCAACGCCACCCGCTCCTTCAGCGCCCGGGCGAAGCCGTACTTGCGTGACTCGTGCACCAGCATGTCGCAGCCGAAGTGATGCCCGTTCGTCGCGTCCGCGCCCTGCCCCGTCTCGAAGTAGAGCCCGTAGCGCCCCGTCCGACTCGCCGCGTGCGCCGACATCTTCTCGAGCGTGAGGTCGAAGGTCCGATTCGCCGCCTCATTGCCCGCGAGGCTCTGGAACCAGATGCCCGTGGAGCCGGGCCGCATCGCCTCCACCTTCGCCTGCACGTCGATGTGCGAGAGCACGCAGTGAGGCATCACCTCGGTGAGCCCGAAGGTGACGAGGAGGTCGTGCAGCGCGGCCTCCACCGCGGCCACGGACTCCGGCGCGGAGGACACCGGGTTCGTCCCGAGCACCACGTCGCCCACCGCGAAGGACCAGCCGTTGAACACCTGCCAGCGGATGTCGTCCGGATGGTCCGTGGGCGAGTTCGGCTGGAGCCGCGCGCCCAGATACCCCTTCGCGCCCAGCTTGCTGCCCGGCAACGGATGGAAGATGCGCGAGCCCACCGCCTTCAGCTCCGCGTCGCTCATCAGCTTCACGACACACGCGATGACGTCGCTGCCCAGGCCCCCCAGGATGGCCTTGATGTCCGCCTCGTCGGCCGTGAGCAGGTACGACTTGAGCTGTCCCAGCGTCCAGGCCCCCAGCCGCTGAAGCACCTCGACGTCCAGGGCCTCCATCATGAAGGCGTGGAGCCGGTCCTCGAAGGGAGGGTGCGAGTGCAGGTCGCTCAGCCGCGTGCGAGCCAGCAGTGTGCGCGCATTGGCCCGGGAGTCCTCGTCGGCGGCGGCGATGCCAAGGGCCTCGTCGCCCTCCTTGAACTCATTGGCGGCGCCGAGAATCCGCTGGAAGAGACGTGAGTCGAAGGAACCTTGAACCCGATGGATGTAGCCGAACACGTCCTCACCCGAGAGGACGTCACGGAGACTGACGCTCATGACGCGGGACAATGTATCCGCCGTTTCATTCCGGTAGCCATGCCCGCACCGCGTTGTCCGCTGGATGACGCCTGAGGGCCCACCCTCCAGCCAATCAGGGCCCGGGGCCGCCTCACTCGTCCAGCAGGCTCGACCAGAACCTCACCATCCGGACCACGTCCCCCGCTCCCGCCTTCTTGTCCACCTCCGCATGGCTGATGAGGGGCGTGGAGAGCTGGTGTACTTCCGTGTAGGGGCGCAGCACCTCCGCCAGCAACACGGACTCCATGGCTGGAATCACCGTGTCCCCGGCGCCATGGAGCAGATACACGGGCGCGGCGGGCGCGGGAGACCGGGCCGGCGACATCGACGGGGCCGCGGCGAACTCCTGGACCAGCGGCAAGAGCAGCGGCCCCAGCGCCGCCACGTCCCGCGTGTTCACATACCCCATCAGCTTCGACGCGGGCTCGGGCATGCGCATCTGCAACACCCGCGCATGGGCGAAGGTCTCCTCCGCCAGCTTGCCGTCCGTCTGCGTCTGGTGCGACGCGCGCAGGAAGGTCCGGATGCCCTCGCGCAGCGGCTCCACCTGCTCGGGTGGAACCAGCCGGTCCGCGACGTTGAGCAGGATGATGACCACGCCGTAGTCATGCGGCGCCAGGCGCGAGCCATCCGGCAACACCCCGCTGCACAGGAAGGCCAGCACCCGGGGCAGGTCTCCATGTCCTCCGAAGGAGAGCGCGGAGGCGACCTTGTCTCGAAGCGCGGGCCGCCCCGCCGCGACGACGGAGAGCCCTCCCGAGAAGCTGATGCCGAACAGGTCCACCTTCCCTCCAGGCGCCAGGTCCTCGCGCGAGGCCGTCCACAGGGCCGCGTCCTCGATGACGTCGGGGAGCCGTGGGGTGATTTCGTAGCGCAGCAGGTCCGGCGGCTCGGGAGTGAGCACCGTCTGTCCGCCCGTCGCCAGGTCCTTGGCCAGCTTCACCAGCCGTGGCTCGTCGATGCCCTCGGCATGCACGCCCGAGGTCAGCACCACCGTGCTCCCCCTCACCTCGTGAGGCCGATACAGCCGCGCGCGCACCTCACCGTGACGGGTGGGGACCCGCAGCTCGCTGACCTCGTAGGGCCCGTTGCGCCACCGGGCCACCACCTCGGGCACCGAGCCCTCCATCCCCGCGGCGCGCACGACGAACGACAGGCCTGGCAGCCAATGCACGCCCACCAGCACCACGCCCACCAGCACCACGGCCAGACCGAGGCCCAGGTTCCTCCAGGTCTTTCGCCTCACGGGAAGAGATGCTCCACGAAGGTGCACAGCCGCTCGCGCTCGAAGGGCTTCTCCAGGAGCCCCCGCGAGTGACGGCCCACGAACTCGCGCGCCTGCGCGGTGAAGGCTCCGCCCGTCATCATCCCGGTGCGCAGCACCAACTCGGGCGCCAGCCGCTCCAACTCCACCACGAAGTCCATTCCGCTCATTCCCGGCATCATCAAATCACACAGGATGGCATCGAAGCGCTCGCCCGTGGACAAGCGTCGCAGCGCCTCGCGTGCGTCCTGCACCGCATGCACGTCGTAGACGTCGCGCACCAGTCGGCTCACCGAGTTGCCCACGGACGGCTCGTCATCGATGAGCAGCAGCCTGCGACGCACCGCCAGCGGCACCACCACGCCGAGCACCGGCGCCTCGGGCGCGGCGACCGTGCCCACCGCGAGGGCCGGCAACACCACGCGGAAGGTGCTCCCCCAGTCCTGCGCGCTGTTCACCTCGATGCGGCCCCCCATCGCCTGCACCAACGTGAGACAGATGGACAGCCCCAAGCCCGTCCCCTCCCCCACGGAGCGCGTGGTGAAGAACGGGTCGAAGATGCGGCGCTGCACCTCCGGCGCCATGCCCAGCCCGTTGTCGGCGACCTCCAGCTCCACCTGTCCCGCGCGTCCGGTGCGCAGGCTGACGCGCACCCGGTTCTCCTCGGCGGGACGCGCGGGCAGCGCCTGGAGCGCGTTCACCAGCAGGTTCAGCACCACCTGCCCCAGCCGCACCTCGTTGCCGTGGATGGGCGGCACCTGCTCCAGCGTGCACACCACACGCGCCCGGTGCGTCAGCTCGTTGCGCACCAGTCGCAGGGCGCCCTCCACCGCGCGCAGCACATCCACCGGGCCGTGGCGCTCTTCGTCCCCGCGCGCGAAGGTGCGCAAGTCCCGGACGATGGCGTTGACGCGCCCCGCGCCATCGATGGCATCCGCCACCACCTCACGCAGCTCCGGCAAGTGCTCCGAGGACAGCGTCGGCTGCGCCAGCAGATCTTTCACATACGCGAGGTTGGAGCTGACATAGGCCAGGGGGTTGTTGATTTCGTGCGCCACGCCAGCCGCCAGCGTGCCCACCGACGCCATCCGCTCCGCGAGCAGGAGCTGCGACTCCAGGCGCTTGCGGTCGGTGACGTCACGGATGATGGCCACCAGGAACGTCTCTCCAGCGCCGTTGAACGTGGCCTTCTTCGTCATCAGCACCCGGGCCAGTCCTGTCCGGTCCGTGAGCGTCTCCTCGCTCTCGTCGGGGATGCCGGAGCGGAACACCTGCTCGTCGTTGCGCCAGAAGCCGTCCGCCTCGTGCTGGGCGACGAACTCGTGGTCGGAGCGGCCCAGCAGGTGCTCCGCGGGGTGCCCCATCACTCGACAGAAGGCGCTGTTGACCGCCACCCAGCGGTGCTGCCGGTCCTTCACGAAGAGCGGCTCCGGCACCGCGTCCAGCGCGTTGCGGAGGAACTCACAGGTGCGGCGCAGCGCCTGCAAATCCCTCTCGCCCGTCTCCGTCTCCAGCCGCCGACGCAGCGTCACCAGCCGCGCGCCCCAACCTCGCTCCGGTGACTCGACACACTCGTCGGCGCCAGCCTCCGCCAGGGCCTCGGCCTCCACGTCCTCGCGGGTCGTGAGCACCACCAGGTGCGTGCGCGAGGAGACCCGGAGCGCGTGGAGTCGACGCACGCCCGCGAGCACCTCCTCCAGCGGGCCGCCGGGGTCCCACGTCACCAGCAGCCCCTCTTCCACCGGAGCGGCAATCACGTCGGCCCCCGTCACGCACAACACGTGGCAGGACTGTCCCGCTCCCGACGCGCGGACGCCGCGCTCCACCGCAGCCGCCACCGCCGGGGGCACCGCCACCAGTGTCGCGAGCACCGCTTCACGCTCCTCGGCCCGGGGAGGCCTTGATGTCACCCTGGAGAAGACACGGAGACATCCGGCCGGATTGCAGCGTTCCGGCGCTCCAGGGTCAACGACGTTCCCCATTCGACACCGAAGAGCCCTTCGATCGCGAGGCACCGGAGACCCGACGGGTCGCCGTCGCCACCACACCCGGCCCCACGAGGCAGGCAGGCAGCAACGGGCAGCGCGCACAGTTCTCCGGCACCGGCTGCGCCGGGCACGCACCGCTCATCCCATAGTGGCAGAGCGCGAAGTCGTAGCGGACCGGGTCCTGCGCATCCAGGGCCCGCAACGAGGCCGTCACCTCTTCCGCGGTGCGCCACGTCAAATCCTTGCGGCGCGTAAGACCCAGGTGGCCGGCGATACGGCCGATGTGCGTGTCCAACGGAATCATCAGGACCGAAGGCGACACGCGCTTCCAGATGCCGAAGTCGACCGCGTCCGGCCCCCTCACCATCCACCGCAGGAACAGGTTCAAGCGCTTGGCCGCGCCCGGACCCAGCGGAGAAGGCAGCAGGTGGTGGAGTCCCCGCTCGGGGCCCATCGCCGCGCGCAGGGGCTCCAGCGGCACGCGGCGCAGCGCGGTGGTGAAGGCCCCCAGCGCGCCATGCAGGCTTCCCTCGGCCGCGAGCCCCTGGACGAAGAGGGACTCCAGGTCGCCGTGCTCGCGCAGCGCGCGTCCCATGCCCAGGAGTAGCACCGCGACATCGGTGCCCACGTTGAAGCGATAGACGAAGCCGTCCAGCAGTGCCTTCGCGCCAGGGATGTCGAGCTCGCGCACATAGGCCGCGGGTGACGGCCCCATGCGTTGAAGCAGCGAGTCCACCTTGGGACGGAACAGGTCCGCGCGCCCATAGGCCAGCGCACAGGCGAGCAGCGCGCTCACCTCGATGTCGCGAGCGTCTTGGTAGCGGTGCGGGAACTCCACCGGGTCGAACCCGATACGGGCCCGGGCATCCGAGGAGGCCAGCAAGGCGTCGAGCCGGGGGCGCAGGTGCTCGGCTGCCCGGGAGCTCAAGCCAGGGTTCGACTTCGAGCGGCGTGTCACGTCGGGGGCTCCCAAATGTTCCTGGAACGGCGGCCCGCCGCCCGCGCTTCCCGAGACTTGTCGTCCCGGGGGTCCACGCCCCCTTCCGAACGGGGAAGGGGGCATGGGGGCATCCTACGGAACTACGGGCTGACGGCGAACACGATGTCGTCGTGGTCGTCGTACGACGTGGTGCCGCAGGGCGCCGCGCTGCCGTTGTAGCGGAAGCGAGCGCGCACGGCCTGCAGCGTGCCCGCGGGCAGCGTATACGTGGCCGTCAGCGTCTGCTGGCCGGTCGCCACGGGAGCCACGGTGGCGATCTTCGTCCACACCGGGCTGTTGGCGTTCGGCGCGTGGTACAGGTCCAGCTTGTCCGGGCGGATGGCGAAGACCCACACGGTGGCCTCGACACGAATCACCTCGCCAGGGGCGAAGGAGTTGCCGCTGACGGTGGACACGCGGATGCGGTCGTTCGACTCGTCGGAGTGGTACGCGCCGGAGACGCCGTCCGCGCAGGAGTTGTTGATGGTGTTGGGGGCATTCGCCTCGGGCCCCAGGCCGGCGCGGCCGTTGAGCAGCGTGGTGGAGTCACACACGTTGCCGACGTTGGAGCAGCGCGGCACGCGCAGCACCGTGTCGTAGATGGCGTTGCTGGAGGCGTTGCTGCTGGTGACGGTGACGGCGGTGCTGGTGGTGGTGTTGCCGATGAGGTCATAAGCCCTCGCGGTCACCACGTGGCTGCCGTTGGCCACCGCGGCGGAGTTCCACGCGCCCGCGTGCGGCAACGTGGTGGCGGTGCTCACGAGGTTGCCGTCCACGAAGAACTCCACGCGGCCGATGCCGACGTTGTCCGCGGCGTTGGCGGCGAGCGTGACGAGGCCAGAGACGGTGGCGCCGGTGGAGGGGGCGGTGATGGCCACGGTGGGAGGCACGCTGTCGGCGACCGCCGCGGTGCCCTTGGCCAGCTCCGCCATGTAGGCGCCGGCGATCTTCGCGAACTTGAGCGCGTGGTTCGCGTTGTTGTTGCTCTTCGCCAGCGTGTCACCCGAGGTGTGGATGAGGTTGTTGTGCTGGCCCATCAGCGCCTCGAAGGGAATCGACGCCGCGAAGCCCGCGCTCGTCCACGAGGCGTGGTCCGAGCACGCGTAGCCGCACGTGGAGTTCGTGATCTGGATGTTCGACACATACGTGGTGACGAGGCTGGTGATGAACGCGTTCTGCGGCGCGTTCGTGAAGTCCGTCATCAGCGCGACGTCGGCGACGGAGCCCTTGAAGTTCGTCATGTCGAGCTGCAGCGCGCCAATGACGTTGGCTCCCTGGTTCTTGTGAGCGTCGGCGATCTCCTTGGAGCCGCGCAGGCCCACTTCCTCGGCCGCGTACGCCATGAACTTCACCGTCTTGGCCGGCTGGTAGCCGTTGGCCATGGCCACGCGGATGACCTCGGAGATGGTGGCGATGCCGGACGCGTCGTCGTCGGCGCCAGGGGCCGCGCCCGAGGAGCTGGTGGAGTCCAGGTGACCACCCAGGACGACGATCTCCGACGGCGTCACCGAGCCGGTGATGGTGAGGATGACGGACGGCTGCGCCCACGCCGCGTGGGTGAACAACTGGACGGTGACGTCACCACCCGGCTGGGCACGCACGCCCGCGTAGCCTTCCCACAGGCCCTTGAGCCAGTTGGCCGCCTGCACGCCCGTGGTCGACGTGTAGTAGCGCGTGGTGTAGCTGGAGAGGTGGGTGATGTTCGCCAGGATGTTCGGCTCGGCCATGCTCGCCAGCAGCGTGTTGACGACCGGGCCGTTGTCCAGCGTGTACGTCACCGCCAGCGGGCTGAGGTGCGTCTGGCCGCCACCGGCTACCGCCGCCAGGGCCTCCGCCTCCGTGTCGTGGTAGACGAAACCGCCGCAGCGGTTGAGCTTGTCGTGCATCACCCGGGAGACCCGGTTGATTTCCGACTCGGGCAGCTTGAGGGCGACGACATCGCCCTTCTGCCCCGCAAGTGAGGGAACCTTCGCCCCCGCGACGATGAACGCGGCGTTCACCTCCGACAGCGCATCCGAGCCGAGAGTGATCCACACCTCCCGCTCCGACGCCTTCGCGAACGCCGAGACACAACCGAGCATCAACACCAACGAAGCCAATCGCTTCATGTGCATGGGGCTCCTCCTCTGGGGAGGTCTGCTTTGTGGGGGACGACCTACAAGCCTATTCGCGACAGAGCAGCGAATGTTGACTACTCTGCGTAAACGTTGCCTGCGGGTCAATCCTCAAACCAGCCCCAATACAGAAAAGCCGTATCAACGGCCAAACGACAGAATTCCCGGATGTTGATTATCGAGTGAGTTCGCGCACCGCGTGGCCCAGTTCCGGGAGGATGAGCGCGTCCAGCGCCAGTCGCGCGGCCTGCGGGGAGCCCGGGAGCGCGAAAATTATCATTCCTTGATACGTGCCTGCGGTCGCTCGGGACATCATCGCGGGGCTGCCAATCTGGCGGTACGAGAGCATGCGGAACAGCTCTCCGAAGCCAGGCAGTTCCTTCTCAAACAAAGCCCGCAGTGTCTCCACGGTGGAGTCGCGCCGGCCAATGCCGGTGCCACCCGTGAAGAGGATGGCCCGAGCCCCCGACGCCTGGGCCTCCGCCACCGCGGCCCGGATGGCCTCCGGGTCGTCCTTCACGACGACGTAGCCGGCGATGCCATGGCCCGCGGCCTCCAGCCCTTCCCGGAGGACCTTGCCGCTGTCATCACGCGTGGCGTCACGGCTGTCCGAGCACGTCACGACGAAGGCACTGACGTGAACGGGCGCGCGCGACTTGTGCTCCCGAGGCACGTTCCCCTCGGGAGTCCCGTGGTCGTGCGAATGAGCGTGGCCCCCGTGCTCGTGGCCGTGGTCCTGGCCCCCGTGCGCGTGGGAGTGGCCCCCGTGCTCGTGGCCGTGGGAGTGGCCCCCATGCTCGTGGCCGTGGTCATGGCCCCCGTGCGCGTGGGAGTGGCCGTGCTCATGCGCGTGAGGGTGCTCATGCGCATGGGTGTGCTCGTGCGCGTGGGTATGCCCGTCCTCGTGCTCGTGAGGGTGGCTGTGCCCGTGCTCATGCTTGTGGGCATGGGTGTGCTCGTGCCCCTGGTCATGCTCGTGGGCGTGGTCAGGTCCATGCCCGTCGCCATGACGGGGGTCATGGTCGTGTCCGTCGTGTGCCATGTGGGGACTCCGTTGCGCCTGGCGCTTCAGGAATTGTCGGGGAGGTCGACGACGAGGGAGCCGTCCTGGACTTCGACGGTCACTGTCGGCTGGTCGTCACAGACCCCAGGGGAGGTCTCGTTGCGGCCCGTGTCCATGTCGAAGCCGACCTCATGACACGGGCAGACGACGAGGTTGTCCTCGATGCGACCTCCGGACAGCAGGCAGCCCGCGTGGTTGCACCAGTCATCAAGGCCCTTGTATCGGCCGTGAATCTTCGCGATGCAGACGTTGCGCTTGCCCACTTCGTAGCCGCGCATTTCCTTCTCGGCGAAGTCCGCCGGTCCGAGCTTGATCTTCGTCATCGCCGTCCTTTTCCCACAACGAGGAGCGGCCTGCATCCCCGTTCCCCGGGCATTACCTTCCTCAGCGTGACTCCAGCCGTGACCGCTCCCATCGTCGACAAAGCCACCGTTGCCCAGGTCCTCCGGGACATCTCCCTGCTGCTCCAGCTCCAGGGCGAGAATGGCTTCCGCTCTCGCGCCTACGACATGGGGGCCGACCGCATCCTCGGCCTCACCGAGGAGCTGGGCGCCATCGTCTCGGAAGGACGCCTGGAGAGCCTCCCGGGCATCGGCCCCGCGCTCGCCGAGAAGATCACCGAGCTGGTGACCACCGGACGGATGACCTACTTCGAGGACCTGCGGGCGAAGTTCCCCCCGGGCCTCCTGGAGCTGATGAAGCTGCCGGACATCGGCCCGCGCAAGGTGGCCGCGCTCTGGAAGGAGCTGGGCATCGGCTCCGTCGAGGAGCTGGAGGCGGCCTGCCGCGAGGGCCGCGTGCGCAAGCTCAAGGGCTTCGGAGAGAAGAGCGAGGCGAAGATATTGGAGGGCATCGCCCTGTACCGGCGCTCTCGCGGCGAGCGCAAGCTGCTGGGTGACGTGCTCCCCCTCGCCGAGGCCTTGCTGGAGCGCGTGCGCGCCTCGCCCGGCGTGGTGCGCGCCAGCCTGGGTGGCAGCGTGCGCCGCCGCGCGGAGACGGTATCGGACGTGGACATCATCGCCTCGGCCTCCGACGCCGGCCCCGTGCTGGACGCGCTGGCCACCTCGCCGGGCGTCGCCACCGTGCTGGGCAAGGGCGACAGCAAGTGCTCCGTGCGCATGGAGGCGGGAGACCTCCAGGTGGACCTGCGCGTGCTGCCGGACGAGGACTTCGCCACCGCCCTGCACCACTTCACCGGCTCCAAGGCCCACCACATCCGCCTGCGCAACCTGGGCCACGAGCGGGGCATGAAGATCTCCGAGTGGGGCGTGCACCGCGACGACGGCACCAAGCTCCCGGTGAAGGACGAAGCGGCGCTCTACGCGCTGCTCGACATGCAGTTCGTGCCGCCCGAGCTGCGCGAGGACAACGGCGAGGTGGAGGCCGCCCGCGCGGGCACGCTGCCCACCGACCTCGTCACCCTGGAGGACGTCCAGGGCGCGGTCCACGCGCACACCACCTGGTCCGACGGCCGCAACTCCCTGGAAGAGATGGCGCGCGCCGCCAAGGCGATGGGGCTGAAGTACCTCACCATCACCGAGCACAGCGAGGCGGCCATCTACGCGGGCGGGCTCAAGGTGGAGGCGCTCCAGCGCCAGTGGGAGGAGATCGACCGCGTCAACGAGGCGGTGCCTGGATTGCGGCTGCTCAAGGGCATCGAGGTGGACATCATGGAGTCCGGCGCGCTCGACTATGACGACAAGGTGCTGGAGCAGCTCGAGGTCGTCATCGCCTCCATCCATGTGCGCCACGGCATGGACGAGGAGCAGATGACGCGCCGGGTGCTCACCGCGATGGACAATCCGCACCTGCACATCCTCGGACACCCCACCGGCCGCCTCCTCCAGAGCCGCGAGCCCTACCCGCTCCGGATGGAGGACATCCTGGAGCACGCCGCGAAGCGCGGCGTGGCGGTGGAGATCAACGGCAAGCCCGCACGGCTGGACATCAAGGCCGAGTACGTCCGGAAGGCCACGCAGCTCGGCGTGAAGCTGGTGGTGAGCTGCGACGCGCACCGCCAGGAGGACCTCGGCAACCTGGCCTATGCCGTGGCCACCGCCCGGCGCGGCTGGGCGCGAAAGCAGGACGTGTTGAACACGCTGCCGGCGCAACGCTTCCTCACCGCGCTGCGCGCCGGGCGGTGATAGGCTTCGGCGCGCGCCGATGTCCCGCCTGTCACCGCTCGCCCTCGCACTGTGCCTCGTCACCCTGCCCGCCTCCGCCGCGGACCCGGGCAAGCCCTCGCGCGCCGACCTCCAGCGGGTGATGGAGCAGCACAGCCGCTCCGTGGTGACGGTGAGCGGCCCCCGCCGCGCCGGCCCGGGAGTCTTCGTGGGCTCCGCCGGACAGGTGCTCACCTCCATGGAGCCCGTGGGCCTGGAGTACGTGGGCCTCAACGTCGCCACGGTGGAGCACGCGGGGCAGGCCCTCCCCGCGCGGGTGCTGCTCGCCAACGTGGCGCTGAAGGTCGCCGTCGTCGCCGCTCCCGATGGCACCTACCCCGCGGTGCCCGTGAGGCTCCTCAAGGATGGCGACAGCCTGGAGGGGCGCTGGGTGGTGGGCGTGGTGCCCGGTGCCCGCAACCGCCCCGCGAAGCCGGAGGCCGCCCAGGCCACTCGCGCGCCGGCCCCCTTCTATGACGTCCCCCTCGCCCTGCCCCCCGGCAGCCCCCTGTTCGACTCGGATGGGCGGGTGGTGGCGGTGGTGGTGCAGCGCACCCGGCGCGGCTGCAGGGTGCTCCCCCTGGGCGAGGTGAAGCTCACCCTCGCCTCCGCGAACGAGCCATGACTCAAACGGTGGCGACCCCCTGGCGTCCCAACGCCGTGCAGGAAGCCGTGGGCCTGTGGGCCCTGGGCTTCGCGGGCATCATCGCCGCGTTCCTCATCTTCGGCGGCACCAGCGTCCCCAAGCTCGTGGCGACGGTGGGCTTCCTCTACCTGCCGCTCATCCCCATGCGCTGGCGCGACGAGGACTACCGCGACTATGGCCTGTCCATGCGCGCGTGGCGCGAGGACGTGCGCCTGTTCCTCCTGCTCTCCGCCGTGGTGGGCCCGCTCTTCTTCCTGGCGTTCGCCGGCTTCGCGGAGCTCTTGCCGCACCTGCCCGACACCCTCGCGCGCCACCTCACGCCGCTGGGAGGCGAGGTCCACTTCCGGCTCCGGTTGCCGCCGCGCTTCGGGGAGTGGGTGGTGGATCAGCTCTTCGTCGTGGCGCTGCCCGAGGAGTTCTTCTACCGGGGCTACCTCCAGACGCGCCTGCGGGACGCCTGGCCCCAGGGGCGCAAGTTCCTGGGCGGCCGGCTGGGGCCCGCCTTCTGGGTGACGGCGGTGCTGTTCGCCCTGGGGCACCTGGCCATCTTCCAGGCGTGGCGGCTGTCCGTGTTCTTCCCCGCCCTGCTGTTCGGATGGATGCGCGAGCGCACCGGCACCGTCGTGGGCGCCGCGCTGTTCCATGCGGCCTGCAACCTCTTCGTGCGAGTGCTCGAAGTCTCGTTCTTCGGCGGGCCCTGAGCACCGCCTGGAGCCGTCATGTCGTCATTGGATCCCGCCACGAGCCCGTCGCTCGACGCCCGCTGTGCCCTCCACCCCGACACCGTGGCGACCGCCGCCTGCCAGCGCTGTGGCACCTTCGCGTGCCAGCACTGCCTGCAGTGGGCGCGCGACGGCCGGCGCTACTGCGGCGCCTGCGCCGCGAAGGCCCTTCCACCTCTGGCCTCCCGGGAAGACCGCTTCTTCGCCAACCTGGTGGACTCCTTCGTCGTCTTCGTCCCCTTCATGGCGGCCCTCGTCATGTTGGCGATCACCGACGCGCTGAGGGGAGAGGACGCCCTCTCCGTCTCCCTCCTGCTGTTCGGATTGCTCGGCTCCTTCGTGCTGTGCCTCGTGCAGCTCTACCTCTCCGGGCAGAACGGACAGAGCCTGGGCAAGCGCTGGCGGCACATCCGCGTGGTGAGGATGGACGGGAGCCATGTTTCACTCGCGCGAATCATCTTCCTGCGCAACCTGCTCCCCAGCATCCTGAACCAGTTGCTGTGCGTGTTTGGCCTTGCCGACGCGCTCTGCATCTTCCGGTACGACGTGCGCTGCATCCACGACCACCTGGCGGACACCCAGGTCATCCAGGTCCTGGACACCCCTCATTCCTCGCCTTGAGGGGGTGGAAAAATGCCGGGATAATTCACCAATAATTCTCGTCCGCCGCGACAGGGAGTCGGCCTGGACTCCTGCGGCAGCCCCGCTCCGGTTCCACCCCCAGAAGAATGAGACACACGTCCAGTCTCACAAAAGGGCCGGAATCACTGAAACACTGGCAAAAATTAGCGGAGAAAGCGGGGATGGCGCGTCGCAGCACTGAGATCCGAAACTCCATGTGACGTCAGCGCGACAATCCTCACATCCCCCGCTGTCAATGAGCTTCGAATGACCATCCGTCGAGTCGACACCAAGCCTGTCAGCGTCCGTCCCGCAACCACCGAGACCCAGCCGAAGAACACGGCGAAGGCGGCCACCCCGCTGACCACCAAGGACGGCTTCGGCCCCTCGGTGCGTCCCACGGATCTGGCGCGTGCGGAGAAGACGCTGACCCAGGCCCCCGCCGGTCCTGGCCGGATTGCACTGACCAGCCCCGAGGCGCAGCAGGCCGTGCAGGCCTCGCTGAACCACATCAACCCCCTGAAGGGCGCGCAGACGCTGCTGCCCCAGCCCACCACGTTCGTTCCCGCCAACGTCGAGCGCGACGCGCTCGGCATGACGCACGTCCGCCTGGACCGCGTTCACGAGGGCGTGAAGGTCTTCGGTGAGCAGATCATCTCCCACCTGGACAAGGACGGTAAGGTCACCGGCGTCACGGGCGACCAGTCCACGGTGCCGGCCGGCCTGGGCCGCGAGCTGCCCAAGCTGAACACGCAGTCCGCCATCGACATCGCGCGCAAGGAGTTCGGCCTGAAGCCGGACAAGCAGCCGAACGCCGAGCGGGTCATCTACCAGGACAAGGAAGGCGCCTACCACTCCGCGTACCGCGTGCAGATGCAGGCGATCGAAGGCCAGGACCGCCCCCAGAAGATGAACTACCTGGTGGATGCGAACACCGGGAAGGTCTTCGAGTCCTTCAACGAGATTGGCGGGTTCTACGGCTCGAACCGCGCGGCCCCCAAGGGCGCGGCGGCCCCGGAGCCCATCACCGCGGCGTCCACCACGAAGGCGGAGATTGTCGACCAGGGCACCATCACGTCGAAGGTCGCCTTCGACAAGGACGTGACCATCGACAAGCTGAAGCTGGACCTGGACATCGCCCACACGTTCAAGGGCGACCTGAAGGTCACGCTGACCAGCCCCTCCGGCACGAGCGCCGTGGTGCACGACCGCAAGGGCGGCAGCACGGACGACGTGAAGGGCTCGTTCGACCTGAGCGCGTTCGCTGGTGAGAGCGCGAAGGGCGAGTGGACGCTGACCGTCGAGGACAAGGCCCGGTTGGACAAGGGCACCCTGAACGGCTGGAGCGTGAGCGTCACCCCGACGGAGACCACGCCTCCCGTCGAGGAGCCCACGAACAAGACGGTGGACGACACCTCGCTGTACAGCGGCAAGGTGGCCCTGGAGACCACGAAGGGCGCGGACGGCAAGTACACGCTCGAGGACAGCACGCGCGGCAAGGGCGTGAACACCTACGACGCGATGAACAAGTCGACGGCGACGGGCAAGACGCAGCTCACCGACGACAACAACGTCTGGGGCGAGGCCTCCGACGGTCCGCGCACCAAGGCGGCCGTGGACGCGCACTACGGCGCCGAGATGACCTACGACTTCTACAAGGAGATCCTGGGTCGTGACTCCATCGACGGCGCGGGCGAGGCGCTCAACTCCTTCGTCCACGTGCGCACCAACTACGTCAACGCGTTCTGGGACGGCACGAAGATGAGCTACGGCGACGGCGACGGCAAGACGTCCGGCCCGCTCACCGCGCTGGACATCGCCGGCCACGAAATCACCCACGGCCTGACGGAGCGCACCGCCGGCCTCATCTACCGCAACGAGTCCGGTGGTCTGAACGAGGCGTTCAGCGACATCATGGGCGCGGGCGTGGAGTGGTACGCGTCGACGAAGAACCCGGAAGTGAAGTTCAACTGGACGGTGGGCGAGACCGCCTGGACGCCGACGAACGGCTCCAACGAGGACGGCCTCCGTTACATGAACGACCCGAAGAAGGACGGGTACTCCATCGACAACTACAAGGACTACCCGAAGCAGACGGAAGTCCACGGGTCCAGCGGCATCGCCAACAACGCCTTCTACCTGCTGGCGAACGGCGGCACGAACAGCACCTCGAAGCTCGAGGTGAAGGACGGCATCGGCATGGACAAGGGCCTGAAGATCTACTACCGCGCCCTGGCCCACTACATGACGCCGAACACCACGTTCGCCCAGGCCCGCGCCGCGACCATCACCGCGGCCTCGGACCTGTACGGCGCGGACTCCGCCGAGGTGGCGAAGGTCAAGGAGAGCTGGACCGCCGTCGGCGTGAACTAACGCTGACCATGGCGCCGAGGGCGGGGACCGAACTCCTCGCCCTCCGGCTCCAGCTGCCAGGACATTGATTGCAGCCCCGAGGCCTGGGGACTCACGCCAGCCCACTGGCGCAAGAGTTCCCGGGCCTCGTTGCGTTCGGGCTCCGGCAGCTGGGCGATCCGCGCGCCGTGATTGCCCCCCGGCACCGTGTAGAGCGCGGACTCGCGAGCGTTGCCCAGCTCGTACGCCGCCGCGCTCCAGGGGTCATCTCCGCCGTAGATGAACAGCAGCCGCTCGCCCTCGGTGGCGACCCAGCGCTGGATGTCCGGCATCACCTCCGGACGAAAAACAGGGGTCACCCCGCTCGGGACGTACTGCGCCGGCACGTCGGTGCCCGGGTACTGGAGCAGGTCCGCCAGGTGGCCCTCGAAGGGCCGGGGGAAGCCCAGCTCCACCGCGGCCTGGTAGTGATACGGGCCGTAGCCGTCCACGTCCGCGTCGGAGAAGAAGTCGAGCCCCACGCGCCCATCCAGCTCGTCCATGAGCGCGGCGTCGCTGACGGTGGGCTCGGGCACGGTGTCGCAGCGGGAGAGGCCGTCGTACTGCCAGAAGTAGAAGGAGTGCTCGATGACGGCGTGCTCGAAGGCGCGCTCCCTTCCCAGGTGCTCGAAGGTGAGGCGGCGCTGGCGGGCGCGTGCATCCATCAGCGGCAGCAGGGCCTCGCGCCGCGACAAGGCCGCGCGCTGGAAGGCCTTCAGCCGCTCGCGGCAGGACGCCTCGCCCACGGCCTCCTGGAAGGCGACGAACCGCTCATCATCGAAGCGGGCGATGGGCGCCACGTAGGCCACGGTCGCGTCCACGTCCTGGGGGTGGAAGCGGCGGAAGAACACCATCGTCTCACCGCCCTTGCTCCCGCCCGTGGAGAGCCAGCGGGTGGAATACAGGGGCTTGAAGGCCTCGACGATGCGGTGGAAGTCGTCCGCGGACTGCCGGATGGTGAGCTGGCTCCAGTCGGTGGGCACGGGGCGGCTCGGACCGAAGTAGCGGTGCTCCACGGAGAGCTGGTTGGCGCCGAGCAGCTGGGTGGGCTCGCGCCGCGAGGGCTCCGTGGAGACGAAGTAGCCGCTCGCGTAGAGCACCATGGGGCTCTCGTGAGAGACATGCAGCAGCGTCAGGCGCTGGCGGAAGCGCTGGCCGTCCGGCCGCGCATGGTCCACCGGCTGCTCGAACTCCATGACGAAGAAGCGGTGGTCGGGCAGCTGCGGCCCCGCCGGCTCCTCGCGCACCGTGAGGCCGGGAATGGCGGCCAGCCGCACGAGGAGGTCCTCCTCCACCGGTGGCGCGTCCCCATCGTCACAGGCCGTCAGGAGGCACAGCAGCAGCACGCAGGCGAGACGCCCGTGACGCGAGAGGGGCTCGGCGAGAGACATGGCGCTCCAGTTCCGGCCGGGCACCACCGCCTGCGACATGCGAGCACGGGAGTCCGGCGCGTGGCGACGAGGCTACTCCGATTCGCGCGACACCTCGCCGCGCACGGCCCGCGCTCACTGCGCCCCGGACTCGACGCTCCTGTCGCGGGCTCAGAACACGAACGGGAAGCGCACGGGCCCCCCTTGCTCCTGGTGCTTGGGGAAGATCCAAGCGCCGACCTTCGCCTCGATGCAGCGCGCGAACGACGTGCCGCGCAGCGAGCCCGTCTCGGTGACGACCTCGGACACCTCTCCGCTCGGGAGGATGGACCAGCGCACCACCACGCGAGTCCCCGTGTCCACCGGACGCGGCTTCACGTCCGCGCACGCGGTGACCTCGCCCTTGTTGGCGAGCACCACCTCGAACACGTCCGACTGCGCCAGCGACACGCGCGGATTCTGGATGGGCGCCACCGGCGGGATGTAGACGGACTTGGCCTCGTCCCGAGCACCCGAGCCCGGAGCCGGCCCCGCCAGCTCCCGCGCGAAGTCCTCGTCGAGCCCCAGGTCATCATCCGAGCCAGCCGGCGCTGGAGCGGCGCGCACGGGCTCCACGACAGGCACGGGCGGCGGCGCCACGGGCCGCGCTCCGGAGGCGAGCTTGACCTCGGGCACGCGAGGCGACACGGCGCCGACGCCGGGCGCGGCCTCCACGTCCTGGTTCAAGTTCGACGAAGACGCGCTGGCCCTCACGGACGTCGCCAGTCCTCCGCCCGCCACGGCCAGCACCGGCACCGCCCCGCCCCGCTCCACGGCGGCGACGCCCGCGAGTGAAGGACGGGCCTGGGCGACCTGCGGCGGCGTCGGCAAGAGCGGAGCCGCGGTCACCGCCACTGGAGCAACCGCGCCACCCACCGGCGCGGGAGACACTGCTTCAGCGGACACGGGAGTCGCGACCACGGCCTCGGCGGGAGGCGCACTCACAGCCGGCGGCGCGGCGGCCACGACGGGCGGAGCCACCACCTCCGTCGGAGCGGGCTTGAACAGCTCCGCGACATTCATCCGGGCGAGCAGCGCCGAGGCGCCATCCCAGCGGCCGAACAATCCCATCACGAGCGCGACCGTCACGCCGCCCGCGACACCGCCGGCCAGCGTGAACCACCAGCCGCCCACGCGGGTGCGGGCCTCCACCTGCTCGGAGACCTCGGTGACGTCCTTGAGCACCGCATGCGTTCCCACGGAGTCCACGGGCGCGCTGGACGCCGTCCGAGGGGACGCCTCGACGGCCCACGAGGGAATGCCCGAGGACTCCGCCACGGTCGCCGTCATCGCCGCGGGCAGCTGTGGCCCCTCCGCGAAGGCTGCCGACAGGGCCTCATCCACGGCGGCGCTGAGCTCCAGCGCCAGGGGGAGCGGCGACAACGATTGGATCAGCTCCGGAACCTGTCCCAGCGGCAGCCACGCCTCGAAGCCCACGCGCCAGCACAGCGAGTCAGGCCCCAGTTCACCGCGCTCCCAGGGAGCCTTGAGGGCCTCCGCGTCGAAGGGCCCCACGGGCTTGGCGCCCAGCACGATGAACCACGCGTGCTTCTCGGTGGGGACCGGCGTCGGTGCGGGCTCCTCTTCCGCCACGGATGACACGAGCGAGCGACGCACGCCCTTGTGCAGCCGCTCTCCATGCACGTCGCCGCGAGCGCGCGACGTCGCCGCCGGCACCCGTGGGTTCTTGTCCGTACGCAGCTTGCTGACGAAGACGTCCAGCTCCGCCTCGGAGACGCCACCGAACACGGGGGTGCCTCCGCCTTCAGGCTCCGTCGTGCCCCCCGGAACATCCTCCGGCAGGCCCTTTCCTTCCCGTGAGTCGCCGACCATTCGCCAGCTCCTTGATTCCGCCCCGCCCCGGCTCCATGTGAATCCCTCAATGGAATGCCGATGCGCGATTTCGTCAACGGAGAGTCTCTGCGCGAAGGTAGCCAGGATCCACACTCAATGAGGATTCCCGATGGAATTCTCCATCCTCATTCCGGATGAATCAGCACACCTCCGCACACTGACACACGGGCACGGTGAAATGCCTTCAACCGCGCCTGGGTCAGAGTCGCTCTATTCCCTCAGCGCGGAGGTGAACTGCATCAGCGTCTTCTTCGCGTCCCCCAGCACCATCATTGTGTTGGAGCGAACGAAGAGCTCGTTCTCGATGCCGGCGAAGCCCGGATTGAGTGAGCGCTTGAGCACCACGCACGTCTTCGCCATGTCCGCGGAGAGGATGGGCATGCCGTAGATGGGGCTGCTCTGGTTGGAGCGCGCCGCCGGATTGACGACATCGTTGGCGCCCACCACCAGCGCCACGTCGGTGGCGGTGAAGTCGTCGTTGATGACGTCCAGGTCATAGAGGTGGTCGTACGGGACGTTGGCCTCGGCCAGCAGCACGTTCATGTGCCCCGGCATCCGTCCGGCCACCGGGTGGATGGCGTAGCGCACGTCGCAGCCGTTGGCCTGGAGGACGTTGGCCAAATCCCTCACCGCGTGCTGCGCCTGCGACACGGCCATGCCATAGCCCGGCACGACGATGACGGAGCGGGCCGCTCTCAGCACTTCGGCGGCCTCCTCCACGCTGCCCACGTTGGGAGCGGGCCCCGACGGGGCCGCGCCTTCCGTGACGGCCTTCGCCTGCGGCGCCGCGCCGAACGCGCCGAAGAGCACGTTGGCGAACGAGCGGTTCATCGCCTTGGACATCATCATGCCCAGCAGGAAGCCGGAGAAGCCGTCCAGCGCGCCGCAGATGATGAGGACGTTGTTGCCCAACGCGAAGCCCGTGGCCGCCGCCGCCAGGCCCGCGTACGAGTTGAGCAGACAGATGACCACCGGCATGTCCGCGCCGCCGATGGGCAACACCAACAACACCCCGAGCAACACGCCCAGCGTCGCGACGGAATAGAAGGCCCACGACGCGTCGGGTGAATAGACGAGCAGGCCAATCAGCCCCAGCGTGCCGACAATCATCAGCATGTTGGAGATGTTCTGCCCCGGGTACGTGACGGGCCGGCCGGTGATGAAGCCCTGGAGCTTGCCGAAGGCCATGATGCTTCCCGTGAAGGTCAGCGCGCCGAGCGCCACCTCCAGGCCCGTGGCGGTGATTTGCAGCGTGCTCATGTTCGGGCCGCCGTGCTGCAGATACTCGACGACGCCGACGAGCCCCACCGCGAGCCCACCGAAGGCATGCGAGAGCGCGATGCGCTCGGGCATCTTCGTCATGGGAATCCACAAGCCCATGCCGGTGCCCACCGCGGAGCCGATGAGCAGCGCGACGACAATCCACTCCCACCGCACGATGACCTGCGTCACGCCCACGCCATACAGCAGCGTGCCGGCCACGGCGGCCACCATGCCAATCTCCGCCAGCAGCACGCCCCGCCGGGCCGTCCGCGCGTCGCCCAAATCCTTCAGGCCGAGCACGAAGAGGATGGAGGCGCCCAGGTACAGCAGCTGTACGAACGTCTCGGTGAGGGACAGGGTCATCGCGCGCCGCCCTTCTTCTTGAACATCCGCAGCATGCGGTCGGTGATGAGGAAGCCACCCACGACGTTGATGGTGGCGGCCAGCACCGCCACCGCGCCGAGCGCCGTGGACACCGTCCCGTAGTGCCCACCCGCCGCGAGCAGCGAGCCCACCAGGGAGATTCCGGAGATGGCGTTGGTGAAGGCCATCAACGGCGTGTGCAACAGGTGCGGCACCTTGGAGATGACCTGGTAGCCCGTGAAGGCCGCCAGGAAGAAGACGTAGAGGCCGAAAATGAGCGTCAGTGACATGTCAGCCCTCGCTCCTGGCCATGGCCGCCATGGCCATATCCGCTACGGCCGGGTGGACCACGTCCCCGCCCCGGGTGATGAGCATCCCCTTCACGATTTCATCCGAGACATCCAGCTTGAGCACGCCGTCCTTGTCGGTGACGTGCGCGAGCAGCTTCTCCATGTTGCGCGAGAACATGGCGCTGGCATGCACCGACAACTGGCTGGGCAGGTTGCGCTCGCCGATGACGGTGACGCCCGTCTCCGTGCGGTAGCGCTCGCCCGCGCGGGTCAGCTCGCAGTTGCCGCCCTGCTCCGCCGCGATGTCCACCACCACGGAGCCGCTCTTCATCCGCCGCACCATGTCCCCGGGCAGCAGCACCGGCGCGCGCCGCCCCGGCACCAGCGCCGTGGTGATGACGACGTCCGACTTCGCCACGTGCGTCGCCAGCACCTCCGCCTGCTTGCGCTTCGCCTCCTCGCCCAGCTCCTTCGCGTAGCCTCCGGAGCCCGCCGCGTCCGCGATGTCGATGTTGACGAAGCGCGCGCCCAGGCTCTCCACCTGCTCCTTCACCACCTTGCGCACGTCGTATGCCTCCACCACCGCGCCCAGCCGCCGCGCCGTGGCGATGGCCTGGAGCCCCGCCACGCCCGCGCCCAGCACCAGGACCTTCGCGGGTGGAATGGTGCCGGCCGCCGTCATCAACATGGGGAACAGCCGGGGCAGCGCCTCCGCCGCCAGCAACACCGCGCGATAGCCCGCAATCGTCGCCTGAGAGCTGAGCACATCCATCATCTGCGCCAGCGTCGTGCGCGGAATCATGTCCGTGGCCAGGAGCGTCACCCGCCGCTTCGCCAGCTCCCGCGCCAGCGCCGGATTCGCCAGCGGATACGCCAGGCTCACCAGCACCGAGTCCGCCTTGAGCCGGCCCAGCTCCGTCTCGTCCGGCGGCTGAATCTTGAGCAGCAGGTCGGCGGCGGCGTAGAGGGCCTCGACGCTCGACTCGACGCGGGCACCCGCGGCCCGCAGCTCGTCGTCGGAACACTCCGCGCCCAGGCCCGCACCGCTCTCGACCACCACTTCGTGCTTCTTGCCGACGAGGCGTTTCACGCTCTCCGCCACGAGCGCGATCCGCCTTTCGCCCGGCACCGTTTCACGGGGGATGGCGATGATCATGCGGGCCAGCATAGGCCCATCCCCTCCATCCAATTCAATCCCAGCCAACGAAAGCCTTTGCAATCCGTGTCAAGCACACCCGCGTCACGAGTGTTCACCTTGCAAGGCATTGGCGTCGACGTAAGGGTTTCCCCCGAGCCCCGACATCACCCCGCCCGGCCGGCTCGCTGAGGGTGCAGGGCCCCTACCGGCCCGACTCTTGCTGTCGTTGACGGACGCACACGTCCCCCCCGTCGGATAGACTCGGCGGGAGAAAGCCACCATGCCCTTCGACCCCCGGGATATCCTTCGCCAGTCCGAAGCCGCCTCCTCCGATGGAGTGCTCCCCGCCTGGCTGCGGGAGAGCTGGAGTGACTCCGAGGGCTTCATCGCCGCGCTCGCCACCCACCACGCGGGGCGCGGCGGCCCCGCGCCGAAGAGCCGCCCGGGCCAGCATCACGACTTCTTCCATGACCTGGTCGTCCGCCACGCCGACGCCGGCGCGGTCGCCTTTCGCTCCTGGGACGCCACCCGAGGCTGGCAGGCCCTGGGCTACCGCGAGCTGGCCGAGCGTGCGTCCCGCCGCGCCACCGAGTGGGCCGCCCAGGGCGTCAAGCCGGGCGTGAAGGTCGCGCTCGTCCATCCGCTGGGGCAGGAGCTGCTCGTCTCGCTCATGGCCGCGCTGAAGCTGGGCGCGTGCATCAGCGTCCTTCCTCCCACCGGCCCGCTCTTCCTGTCGCGCAGGCTCTCGAACCTGGAGCCCCAGCACATCTCCGCGGAAGCCCACCAGGCGCCGCTCATCAAGGGCTTCGAGAAGCTCCTGCTGCGCTCCCGGGGGGACGCGGCGCCCTCCTTCGCCTCCCACACGTACCGCCCCGCGGACACGGTGGCCCTGCTCTTCTCACCGCGCGTCGACCCGCCGGACAGCCCCGTGCCCCTCAGCGCCGAGCGCGCGTGGACCAGCGCGCTGTGCGACGGGCTGCTCACCTTCGGCCTCGCCGGAGGCGACGTGCTCGCCGCGCCCGGCATCCACTTCCTCCAGCACCAGCCCGCGCTCCTCTTCGCCTCGCTGCTGCGAGGAGCGACCTTCGTCCACCTGGAGCCCGCGGACGTGGAGCGCACGCCCAGCCTGCTCCTCGAGCACCCGCCGCGAGCGCTCGGCGTCACGCCCGCGCTGCGAGAAGCGCTGACCCGCGCCCGCTTCGGGCCACTCAAGGGCGTGGGGCACTGGTTCCGCTCCGTCGATGCCCTCCATGACTGGGAGGCCTGGCGGGAGTGGGTGCGCCAGTCGGAGCTGACCAAGGTGCCCCACGCGCTGGTGCTCATCGACGCCTCGGAGGGCGGCGTGGTGCTCGCGTCCCCCCGCCGCATCGGCGAGCTGAACGCGGCCATCGCCCCCGCGCCTGGACGCGCCTGGACGCTCAAGGACCTCAACCTGAGCGGTCAGGAGGCCGCGGGCGACGTGGGCGTCTTCACGCCCCTGCCAGACAAGGACCGCCCCCCGGGCCACGTCATCCTCACGCGCCAGCGCGAGCAATTCCTCTATGCAGGAACGCGCGATGTGCGCCGCGAAGGACGCATCTATCCTTCGACTGAAGTGGTGGAGGCGCTCGCCGACCTGCCCTTCTGCCAGGGGGCCTGCGTCAGCATCGCCGCGTCGGGAGGCACCGCGCAGCACACACCTCACGTCCTGCTCGTCTTCACGGGCGCCGAGGACGCGGAGCGCTCCACGCAGGAAGCAGGCAACCGTCGCCTGGAGGTGCGCCGCCGGCTGGAGCTGCGGCTGGGCGCCGAGCACCTCCCGGACCGCATCGAGCTGTTCCCGCTCCTTCCTCATAGGACGAAGGACGGACAGGTCAACGAGGAGTGGTGCCGCTCCCAGTACCTCACCGGCGCGCTCCATCAGAAGTCCTCGGACCCCGTGTTCCAGGCCCTCACCGCGCTGAGGGGCCGTGCTCGCGAGAGCGTCCGGGGCCCCGGCGACGACGAGCGCTCCCGCTAGCGCGCGTACGCGCCGGACGCGCCCGCGTTCCCAAGCGACGCGTCCTGGCCGACCCCGCCCCCCTCCGCCCCCCCGCTCCAGAGGGAAGCGGGTGGAATTGAACGCTGGCACGCGCCACGCAATGGCCGGGTCCAGCGTCAGACGTTCCATCCCGGAACCCACGACGCCCAAGAGGTGCTCGCATGGGAGCCCAGGTCGTCATGGGAGCGATGCTGCAGTGCAGTTTCGGCCTCGCCCCCTCGTCGCTCATCGTGCTTCCCACCAACAAGGTGGTCGGCCCGACGCCGGCGGCGAACGTCCTCGACAACAAGCCCATGGTGAACGTCCCCCCTTTCGGGATGTGCCAGTCGCTGGCCAACCCCACGGTGGCGGCGGCGACGGCGGCGGCGCTCGGAGTCCTCACCCCCATGCCCTGCATCCCCGCCACCGCGGCGCCCTGGGTGCCCGGCTGCCCCAAGCTGATGCTCGGCGGCGCGCCCGCGCTGGAGAGCAACTCCAAGCTGATGTGCTCGTACGGCGGTGTCATCCAGATCGTGTCCCCCGGACAGATGAAGGTCATCGATGGCTGACCCGGCCCACAACCTGCCGCCCTTCGACGGCACCTTCCTGGAGCAGCCCCTGGAGGGCGAGCCTCCCCGCCAGGCGCCCGGCGACGAGCCCGACCCCCGCGTGGAGGCCGTCACGGAGACCGTCGCCAGCGGCGACTACGCCACCGCGGCCCGCGGCGCGGAGACCCTGCTGCGCGAGGGCCAGCGCGACACGCGGCTCGTCGGCGCCTACCTCTTCGGGGCCTTCCAGGAGCAGGGCCTGCTCGCGATGCCGGGCCTCTTCCGCTCGCTCCTCCTGGTCCTCACCACCAGCCGCGCCGCGTTCGGCCCGGAGGCCAAGCGCGACATCTTCCTGGAGAGCGGACTGCGCTGGTTGCTCCGCTCGATGAACAAGCACCTGGCGCACAACGAGAAGAAGCAGGACGCCACGTGGAAGCGCTGGTGCGAGGCCGACAACCGCGCGCCCATCGAAGAAGCCCTCAAGCTCTCCGAGCCCATCCTCACCGCGCTGCCCTCCCTGCCCAAGAACGGCTGCGAGGAGCCCATGCGCAACCTCAGCCACTGGCTGAGGCGCCACCTGGAGGCCCTTCCCCCGCCCGCGCCGCCCGCACTCGCGCTCGCGCCCCAGCCGCTCCCGCAGGCCGCGCCCTCCCGCGACAACACTTCTTCGGAGAAGCCCGCGCCTCGCGCCGAAACGGCGGCCCCGGCCGCGCCCACCGTGGCGGGCGTGCCCATCTCCGCGCCGCTCGCGCTGCTGCTGCGCAAGCTGGAGGCGTTCAACACGCTGGTCGCGAACGGGGAGATGACGAAGGCGGGCGTGATTGCCGCGGACGTGCTGGCCACGGTGGAGCGGTTCGACCCGCGCGTGTACCTGCCCTCGCTCTTCACCCGCTTCTACGCGGGCCTGAGCCGCAACGCGAGCGGGCTGGAGCCATTCCTGCATGAGACCGACTCGCTGCCCATGCGCGCGCTGGAGCAGCTCTACCGAGTGGACCTGGACGCCTTCCTCGACCAGCCCTCGCTGACATCCGGAGAGGAGGACTGACCCCATGCACGAGACCACGCCCTCCTCCTCCACCCTGGCCGTCGGCGAGCCCTCCATCGAAGCGCGCATCGTCGAGCGCGCCCATGAGTTCGACATCCCCGCGCTGATTGAGCTGCTCTCCAAGGAGGGCTACGGCCCGGATGACCTGGAGCTGCGCAGCCACCGGGGCACCGTGCACGCGCCCCAGCTCATCCACTCCATCGAGTTCGCGCGCAACCCGCGCCGCGCCATCGTCACCGTCAACCTGGGACTGCTCAGCGTTCAGTCGCCCCTGCCCTCCTTCTTCCTCAAGGCGATGGAGTCGCTGGACCACGACACGATGGAGAGCTTCCTGGGCTACTTCGACCACCTGCTCCTGCGCGCGCGCTTCGCCGGCCTCTTCCCCGAGCGAGACGACTCCCTGCTGCCGGGCTGGGAGGGCTCCGCGGCGCACCGCCTGCGCCTCTTGCGTCCTGGCTGTCCCTCCACGCTGCACTGGCTGTTCTCCCACGCGTACCCGGAGGCGGAGGTCCGCGTGCGTCGCGCCACCCGCCGCCAGCGCATCGACACGCGCGGCATCCAGCTGGGCGGCGCGGCGCTGGGCGACGGCACCTCCATGGGCGGCTTCGCCACCGTGCCCACCGGCGGCCTGGAGGCCTGGCTGCACATGAGCGAGGCCTTCAGTGGCACCGGCACTGCATGGGCCATTGAAGCGCGACGCCGGCTGCGCTCGCGCGTGTTGCCTCACCTCATCGATACACCGGTGTTCCTCACCGTGGTGCTGGTCATCAGGGACCAGCACGGCCACGCCCGCGTCGAGGACTCCAGTCACCTGGGCTACGAGCCCATCATCGGCGGACCCGAGCAGTCGCGGCAGGTGGTCCTGTTCTCCGGTGACACCACGCCGACCTCACCGCCTCCGCAGTGAAGCAGGACCCCGGCGCGTCCCGCCGGGTCGCAGAAAGGCCTTCCACCCGAGGGAGTAACGTAGCCATGTCAATCCAGGAACAACTGCCCAAGTCGCGCATCACGCTCACGTACCGCACCACCATCAATGGCGAGCAGGAGGCGGTCGACCTGCCGCTGCGCATGCTGATGCTGGGAGACTTCTCGCTCGGCTCCTCCGAGGACCGGAAGGTGGACCTCGACGCGCGCAAGCTGCGCTCGGTCAACGGCCGCAACCTGAATGAGCTGATGGCGGACATGAAGATGTCCGTGAACTTCCAGGTGCCCAATCGCATCAACCCGGACGTGGAAGCCGACCTGAACGTCGAGCTGCCCATCACCAAGATGAAGTCGTTCCACCCGGACGAAATCGTCAACCACGTCCCCAAGCTCAAGGCGCTGCGGCTGCTCAAGAAGCTGCTGCTGGAGATGCAGTCCAGCATCGACAACCAGAAGGCGCTGCGGAACATGGTCTACGAGCTGTTCTCCAACAAGGAGGCGCTCAAGGCCGTCCTCGCGGAGCTCAAGGACTACGAGTCGCTGAAGCTGCCCAAGGCGATTCCCGCGAACGCCTCGCCCGCCACCACCGGCGCCGCGGCGACCACGCCCGCCACTGCTCCCGCCACCGCGCCGGCCACCGTCCCCGCGAACGCGACCGTGACCTCATAAGCCCGCTTTCGTCCACACCATTTCCACAAAGGTAACCGTCATGGCTGAAACCTCTATTCTGCCCGGGTTGTTCAAGAGCGTGCGGCTGGAGCGTCCCGTGGACGCCAAGCCGATGATCTCCGAGAAGTTCGTCCCCGCCCTCGATGAGAAGGAAGTCACCATCGAGGCGCGCTTCATGTCGTCGCTCGCCGCGCTCGTGCAGAACGTGTCGCCGGCGACGACGGATGCGGGCGACGCGCTGCGCTTCGACAAGGGCCAGGTGCTGGCCGTCGTCGACCGCATCGACGCGATGATCAACGACCAGATGAATGAGATCCTCCACCACGAGCGCTTCCAGAAGATGGAGTCGGCGTGGCGGGGCCTGGACGACCTGGTCTCCAACACCAACTTCAAGGCGAACGTCGCCATCGACCTGCTGGACGCGGCGCAGGACGAGCTGGGTCAGGACTTCGAGAACAACTCCGCGGACGTGTTCGCCGGGTCGCTGTTCAACAAGGTCTACATCCAGGAGTACGACCAGTACGGCGGCCAGCCCTTCGGCGCCATGGTGGGCCTGTACGAGTTCTCCTCCACGCCGGGCGACATCAAGTGGCTGACGCAGATGGGCAAGGTGGCCAACGCGTCGCACTGCCCGTTCATCGCCGCCGTCAGCCCCAAGTTCTTCGGCTGCGACAAGGTCGAGGAGATGGAGGCCATCAAGGACCTGGAGGGCGCGCTCGCCCACCCGCGCTACGGCAAGTGGAACGAGCTGCGCAACAGCGAGGAGGCCGCGTACCTGGGCCTGACCTTCCCGCGCTACGTGCTGCGCCTGCCCTGGCATCCGGACAAGAACCCGTGCGACGACCTCCACTTCACGGAGGATTCGCAGGGTGACTCCAACAAGTACCTCTGGGGCAACTCGTCCATCCTCTTCGCCCGCAACATGGTGAAGGCGTTCGAGAACTCCGGCTGGTGCCAGTCCATCCGCGGCCCCAAGGGCGGCGGTCTGCTCACCGGCCTGCCGGTGGACACCTTCTTCCTGCGTGGCCAGGAGGAGCTCAAGGCGCCCGTGGAGATCGCCATCCCGGACTTCCGCGAGTTCGAGTTCGCCCGGTGCGGCTTCATGCCGCTCGTGTACAAGAAGGGCTCCAGCGAGGCGACGTTCTTCAGCACCCAGTCCGCGAAGGTCGCCAAGCGCTTCAAGGACCCGAAGGACTCGGAGAACTCGCAGCTGGTCACCAACCTGGCCTACACGTTCTCCATCACCCGCCTGGCGCACTACGTGAAGTGCATCATGCGCGACAACATCGGCAGCACGGCCGATGCGCCCTATATCCAGCGTCAGCTCGACGCGTGGCTGGCGGGCTACGTCACGACGGTGGCCAGCCCGGATGACCTCACGGTCCGCCGGTTCCCGTTCAAGGCCACCAGCGTGGTGGTGGAGCAGCGCACTGGGGAAATCGGCTGGTACGACTGCAAGGTCGCCGTCCTGCCGCACATCCAGTTCGAAGGCCTCAACGTGGAGCTGATGCTCGAGTCCCGGCTCGGCTAGTTCCGCTTCGCTGTAACCAACCCCCAACCATCCAGGAGTGAGTCATGCCTCAATTCGCACGTGACTTGGACGTCTATCAGGGCTTCAACTTCAAGAAGGACAAGCAGACCCCCGTGGGCTTCATCACGTCCATCACCGTGGGCGGCATCGTCCTGACGGCGGACCAGGAGACCATCTCGGACCCGGAGCAGCCGGACAAGGCGCTGGCGTCCAAGTGCGTGGGCGTGCTGAGCAGCTACCTGTGGGAGACGGGCGTCACCGACGCGCTGTACCTCTCCGCGCAGATCTCCACGGCGAACAAGCAGAAGATCGCCGAGATGCTGCTGGGCACGTTCTCCAACATCGAAGTGGTGATGAAGTACGTCGTGTACGAGTACGACCCGCTCGCGAAGAAGTACTTCAAGTCCAACTTCGTGGACGCGGACCTCAACGGCATCCTGGAGAAGAACGGGGACCGGCTGAACATCGCGGTCGCGGACAACGAGTCCCGCGAGGTACAGTCTCCCAAGAACTTCACGTTCCAGATTGGCGTGAAGCCCAAGACGCTGGAGCAGTCCATCAACGTCGCCGCGGCATCCTCGAAGAACATCGTCAAGAAGTGGGGCGTCACGGAGACGGCGTAAGCCCCGCCGCCACACGAGCACAACATGCCCCCCTTCAAGCTCGCACGGGTCCGGTGGCACGTCGGCCAGACGCTGCTTCCGGAGCATTTCGAGGCCCAAGATGAGTCGCTGGAGGCGCAGGTCCGCCTCCACGCCTCGCTGTCTGGCACGCCGGGTTACGGCGTGGCGGCAATGGCCTGGAGCGAGCCGTTGCTGGCCGGAGGAAGCCTGTCCGTCTCGACGATGACGGCGGTGACTCCGGCTGGCTTCGTGGTGGACGTGCCCGGCAACGCGGTCCTGCCGCCCTTCTCGCTGGAGGGCACAGGCCGCGCCGAGGCCACCATCTACCTGCATGTGATGGGGGACACGACGAACGCTCAGAGCGTGAGGCTCTACGCCGAAGACCCGCCCGTGGTGGAGCGGGTGATGCGGCGGCTGCGCCTCTCCGCGGAGCCGGTCCTGGACGGAGCGAAGGACACGCTCCCCCTGGCCGTCTTCCGAAGGGACACCGAGGGCGTGTGGCGGCTGGCGGAGGACCTGGTTCCTCCGCTGCTGCTCGTGGGCCCCCACCCGTTCCTCGGGGCCCTGCTGGAGCGACTGGAAGCCCTGCTGGAGCAGTCGCGGCTGCAGCTCATCGCCCGACTCTCCGACAGCTATCTGCGCACGGACCGGCTCAGCAATGCCCGCCGCGCGCTGTGCGAGGTGCAGCGGCTGCAAGCCCTGCTGGAGGACATGCACCGCCATGTCTCCCCGCACCCGTATGTCTTCTTCGATGCCCTGCGCCGCCTGTACTTCGAGGCGTGCTGCTACCTGGAGCTGATGCCCGACAAGTCGCTGCCCACCTACCAGCACGATGACCCGGGCACGGGGCTGAGCCGCTGGGTGGAGCTGCTCACGCGCGCGCTCCAGCCGGAGGCCACGCGCGCCACGCACCGCGCCTTCGTGGCTCGCGACGGCCAGTTCATCTTCTCCCCGCTGCCGCCCGAGGTCCGGGAGAGCGGCGAGCTGTACCTGCTGGTCCAACGCCGCCTGGCGGGCGAGCCGCTGCCTGTGGACGGCGTGAAGCTGGCGGGGCCCTCGCGCCTGGCCACGGTGCGCCGCATGGCCCTCAAGGGCATCGCCTTCGACCACGTGCCGCACCCGTCCTTCCCCCACGCGCTGGGTCCCGAAATCGACTGGTTCAAGCTGGCCCAGGGCGAGGAGTGGCAGTTCGCGCTGCGCGAGGACGGCCTGGCCTTCTACGCCACCCCGGCGCTCCAGGGCGCCCAGGTGTCCCTCTTCTGGCGCAGGTCCTGACATGGGCCGCGCTTCCTTCCTGGACAAGTTCGCCGTCCGTGGCGACAGCCGCTCCTCCGGCCGCAAGGGCTCCAGTGACCTGGAGCACGTGCTGCGCAACCTGGAGGCCGTGCTGAACACCAAGGCGGGCTACGGCTTCTTCCGCCGCGACTTCGGCCTGGGCGAGTACACGGAGAAGTACGGCACGCGGGAGCTGGTGGAGACGCTCACCCGCGAGCTGCGCGACGAGATTGCCCAGCACGAGCCGCGCCTGTCGGACGTGGAGCTGACGATGCGCGGGCGCGACGCGGGGCTGTGGCTGCACTTCGGCCTGACGGGCATCGTGGCCGGCGAGCGCCGCAAGCTGAAGCTGCGCTTCGACACCCTCAGTGCCCACGTGCGCGTGGAGGAGGAGCCATGACGACCGGCCGCTTCAACGACAGGTTGGTGGTGTCCGTCACCGTGACGGCGGGCGGCACCGCGCACGCCATCCCCGCGGGCGACGTGAAGTCCTTCGCGCTGGAGCTGAGGCCCTGGGGCTTCGAGGGCAGCGTGGAGTTCGACCTCGCGGACAACACGTCCGCGGGAGGCCTGGAGACAGACCCGCTCAAGGCCGCCTTCCTGCAGCAGGACCTGATGGAGGTCCAGCTGGAGATCAAGGGCACGTACACCGATACGGCGAAGCAGCCGGCGCTCACGTCCCTCAAGGTCAAGGGCCTGGTCTCCGAGCGCACCCTGGTGGAGATGCCCGCGGTGCCCGCGCCCGGCGCGCCCCTGCTCCACCGCCGCTACGGGGTGACGTTCCAGGACGCGGCCCAGCTGCTCTGGAGCCAGCACTTCCCCTGCATCCTCTACACGCAGAAGTCGATGAAGGACGTGCTGGACGCCCACAAGGGCTCGCACATCGCCTTCAACTACGACTGGAGCGCGGGCCTGGACAGCGCCGTCCCGCAGCTGTTCCTGGGCCTCACGCCGGAGGAAGGCGTCAGCTTCTACGACTTCCTCGTCTGGTACGTGGACACGCGCAACGGCGTGCTGACGTACGACTACGCGGCGGCCAAGTACGCGCTGTCCACGGCCAAGGCCGCGACGGGCACTCCCGTGCAGCTGATCGGCCCGGAGATGGACCAGGTGGCGCTGCGCTTCCCCGAGGTGGCGCGCCACGACGTGAACGTACTCAACGCGGTGGCGGAGGGCCCCGCCACGCGGCCCATCACCCAGCAGCGCGCCGTCACGGGCATCCGCCAGGACGTGCTCGTGCGCACCCCCATCACCACGGAAGTCGACGCGCGGGTGACGCTGGAGACCGCGCGGCTCAAGCTTCGCGGCATGGAGGTCGACCTGACGTGGAAGCGCTTCCCCGCCACCGCGCTGACGCCGGGGATGCTGGTGAAGCTGCCCACGACGCAGGCCTGGGCCGCGTCGGGGCTGGGCGCGGGACAGACGTTCCGGGTGCGCTCCGTCGCGTTGCGAGGGGACGCACTCGCGTCCTCACCAGACGCGGAGCACCTGGCCAAGAACACCGGCTTCGACTTCGCCATGCACACCGTGCTGGAGCCCCAGGCGGAGACCTGGGTGGAGCTGCCCACCTACACCCCGCCCACCTGGCCCCGCTACGTGGAGGGTCTCATCGTCAGCGAGGCGGGCGAGCAGCCGCACGAGACGTGGCAGGCCTACACCGACTCGGCCACGTCGCAGGACGGCTACAAGGTGAAGATTCCCCTCTGGGCGAATCAAATCGTCACCCTCCCGTTCAACCCGAACCTCCTCCCCGGGCACTTCTACTTCCCGGCCTACAAGGGAGAGCGGGTGCTGGTGGGGCTCGACTTCCAGAAGGCCTGGCTCAAGCGCTTCCTGGACTGGCGTGACACTGCGCGTATGCCCGCGGACGGCCAGGGCACGCATCTGCTGGTGGGCAAGACGCCCGAAAACGGCACCTCGATGCGGCACTCCTATGCGGAGGGCAAGCCGGTCTTCCTCTTGCAGAGGACCAACGCCAAGGACACGGCCCGCATCGAAATCAAGGAGGGGACGCTGACCATCCGGGTGAAGGAAGAACCCGCGTAGGTGCGCTTCGGAGGCGTGAAGGAACCATGGGAACGCTGGTCTGCACCATCGAGCTGGACAAGCAGAAGGGCATCACCGTCACGGTGGACAACGCCGAAGGGCAGATAGTCCAGACGGTGACCATGGACGGCACCAGCATCACCCTCAAGGTGGCGGGCCAGACGGACACCAGCACCGTGGTGCAGAAGGCGGACAGCATCGTCGTCACCGTCAAGGACTTCAAGGTGGACGCGGAGACCATCACCCTCCTCTCCTCCAAGACGTCCGACTGGAAGAGCCAGGACACGCTCACGGTGGAGAGTACGAAGGACATGACCTTCACCTCCCAGGCGAAGCTCACGCAGAGCGCCACGCAGGACGCCAGCCTGTCCTCCTCGGCGAAGATCAACGTGGAGGCCACCGCGGCGCTGGCGATGAAGGGCATGACGGCGTCGATGTCGGCCACCGGCGGCGAGGCCAAGGTGGACGGCCTCACGCTGAAGCTGTCGGGGACGACTGACGCCCAGATGAGCGGGCTGAACGTCAAGGTGTCGGGCCAGGCCGCCCTTGACCTGGAAGCCCAGGGCATGGCCAACCTCAAGGCCTCCGGAATCACCAGCGTCTCCGGCGCGCTGGTGAAGCTGGGTTGAGGGAGTACACCCGATGAGCGGCACCAAGGACCGACTGCACCAGGACTTCCTCGAGGAGATGGCCTCGCTGGAGCGCTTCCGTCAGCGCTTCCACGAGCGCTACCCCGCAGCTCCCCTGGAGCGCGAGGACCCGGACGTGCGCCGGCTCATCGAGGCGATGGCCTTCTTCTCCGTGCAGACGCGGCAGGCGACGCTCCACAACCTGCGCTCCACCTGGCGGCGCCTGTTCGCTGGCTTCTTCGACTTCCTCTTGGAGCCGCTGCCCACGCGCGCCGTCGTCCAGGCGATGCCCGCCGGGAAGATGGGCGAGCCGGTGCTGCTGCCGCGCGGCACCGAGCTGCGCTTGTCCCCCACCGAGGGAGACCCCGGCATCTTCCGGCTCCAGCGGGACCTGCGCGTGCTACCCGTCACCCTGGAGTCCACGCAGGTGCGCCCCCTGGTGCGCGGCGGGCACCGGCTCATCCTCCACTTCGAGTCGCGCCACGAGCGCGCGGACGCGGTGGAGACGCTGAGCCTGCACGTACGCCACCTGGACGAGTACCTGCCGTCGCTGGCCGTGTTCCACTCGCTGCGCAAGCACCTGCGCGACGTCAGCGTGGTGTACGGCGAGCTGGCGGACGAGCACTCGACGGGCGCGAAGTGCGAGGTGTCGTTCGACCGGGAACCGCCCGCGCCGGATGACTCGGCGACCTTCGCGCACCCCCTCCAGCGGCTGCGCTCCTTCTTCCTCTTCCCGGAGACGGAGCTGTTCCTCCACGTCGCGGTGCCGCCCACGCGCGGCGCCTGGCGGCGCTTCAGCCTCTGCTTCGACCTGGCCCAGGAGTGGACCGTGGGCCGCTCCCACCGGCCGGACTTCCTGGTGCCCTTCGCGGTGCCGGTGGAGAACCTGCGCGCGGAGCCCGCGCAGGTCATCACCACGGACGGCACCCGCTCCGAGCACCCCATCCGCAACATGAGCGCGGGGCGCGAGCTGGCGCTGCACTCGGTGACGGGCGTGTACGAGATGACGAAGTCGGGCCTGGCCCCGCTGCGGCCCGCCCACCTGCCCGGCAAGGGGCCGGGCTACGAGGTGGAGGAGGTCCCCACCCAGTACGGACCCTCGCCGCACCTGGTGCTGCGCATGCCGGAGGCCTTCTCCGCGCCCCGCAAGCTGCTGGTGGAGGCGCTGTGGCACCAGCCGCGCTTCGCCTCGGAGGCCCTGGGCCGGCTCACCGTGGGCGTGCCGGGGCGCCACATCGAGGGCCTGGACTGGCGGCTGGTGGGACAGCTCCAGCCGGACCGCGAGAGCCCCTTGCGCGACGACCTGACGGCCCTCACCCAGCTGTTGGCCTGGAAGGCCCAGCCCACCCTGGGAATCGACGAGCTGCGCGCGGTGCTGGAGCACCTGGGCACGCCCGGAGAGGGCCCCTTCCGCCGCGTCGTGCCGCTCCTGCGGGAGCTGAGCGTGTCGCGCGTGCCGGACAGCGCCCGGAAGGGCTCGGGCTTGCGCCACGTGTACGAGGTGGTGCTGGAGCCCTTCGAGGAAGGCTTCGAGCCCCTGGTGGTGTGCTTCCTGACGCGGGTACGGGAATTGCTGGACGTGTGGAACAACGAAGCGACGGTGGAGCTGCGAGCGACCATCGCCGGAGCGGGTCCCCTCGTCCTTCCAGGAGTCTCCTGACATGAAGCTGTCGCACTGGAAAGCCATCCTCCTGGCCTATCGACGCGTGGAAGAGCTGCTTGAGCGTGAGCTGGGCTCGCCGAGCCTGGACTCCGCCCTGCGCGAGCGGCTCTCCCCGGGCGCCATGGACTCCATGTCGCGCGACCTGCTCTTCGAGCTGGAGCAGCTGCGCATCCACCTGGGAGAGGCGCTGCGCTCCGACGACGTGGAGCAGGTGCTCCAGCCCTTCGCGTTCCTCGTGGACGAGAAGGTGCTCGGCAGGCTGGCGAACGACGACGCGCAGCACTGGCCGCTCTTGCAGCTCAAGGCCTTCGGCGTGGACTCCGGCGGAGACCTCTTCTTCGACCTGGCCGACGCCGGGCTGCGCAAGCAGGACACGCCGTCACTGCTCTTCGAGATGCTGCACTTCTGCCTCACCGCGGGCTTCGTGGGCCGGCACGTGGGCCACCCCGCCCGGCTCCGCGACTACCGGGAGCAGCTGGTGGCCCGCATTCCCCGTCCGGTCTCCGTCGCGCCGGAGGTCACCACCGAGGACATGGGCCCCCCGCCCACCCTCTACGACTTCCCCTGGCGCTACTACGCCGTGACGATGGCCATCATCGTCGTGGTCCCCGTCGTCTTGTGGAACCTGTCCAACTGAGGCCCGCCCCGTGAATCCGCCGCCCCCCGCGTCGCGAATGGACGCGAGCGCGTCCCGGAAGGCCATGGCCGAGCTGGTGGAGCGGCTGGAGCAGGTCGTCACCAGGTCCCTGGGAAGCCTCGCGGAGGGCACCCGCCCCCTGCTGGACGTGCTTCGTGAGGGGGCCAAGGCTCTGGAACCCGGCCCTGGAGGCGCCCGGCTCTCCCCCAAGGAGCGGGAGGCATGGGGTGTGCAACTGGAGGCGACATTGGAGCGACTGGAGGACGTCCTCGAAGGACTCCAGCTCGCGGCCCGCGCGAAAGCGGGCGGGAAGAGGGATTGAGTCATGGCGGGCGAGAAGACCCCTGTCGCAGCGGCCGCGAGCGCGGCGGCGAACGCGAGTCCTGCGACAGTGGAAGCAGCGAAGCCCTATCTGACCTGGGTGCTGATAGGGCTGGCGGTGCTGCTCGCCGTGGCCCTCGTCGTGGGCCTGGTGTGGTGGTGGCGCAAGCGGCGCCGGGCCGCGCCGCAGGTGGAGCCGCGCAGGAAGCTGGACGCGAACGCGCTGGTGCGCATCCGCAAGCAGTTCCTGAGCGCGCTGCCGTGGCGCTACCGCGTGGCGGTGATGGACTTCCCCACGGTGGTGGTGTTCGGCCCCGCGGGAGCCGGCAAGACGACGCTCATCGACCTGGAGGTGGACTGGCGGCGGCAGGAGCGGCAGTTCATGCCCAGCTTCACCTCGGACCCGCTGCTGCAGATCTTCCTCGGGCCCGACAAGATCGTGCAGGAGGTGTCCGCGTCCCTGCTGGAGGATGACACCCAGGAGGCGCGCCGCGCGCTGCGCCGCCTGTGGGAGTCGAGCTTCCGACGGCAGAAGGGCCGGGTCGCCATCGCGCTGGACGCGCGCTGGCTGGCGGAGACGCCTCCGGATGAAGTGCGCCGGGTCATCCAGCTGATGCGCGGGAAGATCAACCTGCTCTCCGAGGTGTGCAAGGGCTCCGTGGAGACGCGGCTGTGCCTGACGCACATGGATGCGATGGTGGGCTTCCCGGACTTCGCCAAGCTCCTGCGAGACCATGGCATTCCGCTGCACTGGGACGTGCCGCCGCCGGGTGAGGAGGCGAAGCTGGCCTCGGGGCTCCAGCCGATGGAGCAGTACTTCGCGCTCGGGCTCGTGTCATTGTCGGTGGAGGCCTTCAGCCGGTTGGAGGAGTTCTACGCGCGCGGCGGCGAGTCCTTCGCGGCGCTGGCGCGGTTCGTCACCGGGCTGTGGGAGGGCGGCACGCTGTCGTATCGCCCGGAGCTGTCGCGGGTGTACCTGTCGTCGCCCATGCCGGAGGCGCGCTCCACGGGCGTGTTCGCCATCGCCCCGGAGAAGCGGAACATCGAGCTGCGCGCGCGCTACCGGGGCAAGCACCTGACCCGCTGCGCGCTGCTGCTGGCGGTGGGCTGCCTGCCCGTACTCGGGGCCTACGGGAACTTCTACAAGAAGCTGGAGGAAGCCCAGCAGCACATGGAGGACTTCGAGGCGACGGTGCAGCGGCTGGGGCAGCAGCACCTGACGGCCTCCGGCGAAGTCGTGGTGGACAAGGGCCAGGGCGCGATGCAGTCCATGGACACGCTGCTGGCCGCGGCGCGCTACTTCCCGCTGCTGCGCCACAGCTTCCTCGATGAGCAGGAGGTGCTCAGGGATCAGCTCGCCAACACCGTCCGGCTGTCGTACCTCAAGCCGCTCCTGGAGAGCTGCCAGGAGCAGTGCCAGCGCTGCGGCACGCTCATCCCCGGCTGCGCGCCGGCGGAGCTGGTGGGCAACCGCTCGCGCTGGGCGCCGACGCACGCGGACGAGCGCTGCGAGCGCGAGACGCTGTGCCGCCCGGAGCAGATGCTTCACCTCATGGCGGTGACGCGCGCCTCTCGTGGCGACGACATGGGCCGCTTCATCCTGTCCGGGCTGAATGTGCAGTACCGCAAGCGCTGGAACTGGGCGTCGGACTCGCTGAGCTTCATCGGCACGAACTCCTCCGAGAAGGAGTCCAACTGGATGCAGGCCACCAAGCTGCGCGAGGAGGTGGTGGGCGACTACATCATCTCCAGCGACCAGGCGTGGCGCGCGGGGATGCAGACGCAGGGGCAGTTGCCCTGGATGCGCTGGCCCTACGAGTGGTTGACGGAGGAGAGCTACCTGGGCCCGTGGAGAGACCACCTCCAGCGGCTCCAGCTGGTGCTGGGCGCCAGCGAGCTGGACCTGGAGCAGTGGCGGGTGCTGGTGAGTGAGCGCCAGCGGCTGCAGGTCACCCTGGCCCAGAGCGTCGCGTACACGTCCGCGCGCAAGATGCTCGCGCTGCTGGACGCCTCGGGCGCGCCGGAGAGCCAGGCGACGCTCAAGGGCGTGGAGAGCACGCTCGACGCCGTCGACTGGCACCGCGAGCACGAGCCGATGCTGGCCGCGGTGCTGCGCATGGAGGAGGAGATCGACGCGGGCCTGAAGGCCGCCGCGGAGATGTCCGCCGCGGAGCTGCTGACGCGCACCGGGGGCCTCTTCGTGCCCACCAACGGGGATGCGCGCCTGGAGGTGCGGGTGCTGCAGCAGTCGTTCGAGTTCCGTCCGAAGGAGCTGTCCCGCGTGCTGCTGGACAAGCTGCTGCGGCAGATGGAGCAGGGCCAGCGGCCCTTCATCAAGACCACGAGGGGCCTGCCTCCAGGCGCGGTGGCGTCCGCGTCGGAGCTGGGGATGGGCATGGGGATGGGCATGGATGACGCGATGGACATGGGCCGCGTGGACGCCCTGCCCTCGCGCCAGGGCTCGGAGTGGCTGAACTTCGAGACGGACATCCGCCCGCTGGTGGACGAGTTCACCATCCGCATGACGGACTCGAAGCTCTCCCGGGCGGAGGCAGCGCAGCGCCAGGGCTACGTGCTGAAGAAGGTCTCCAACTTCGGGCAGCGCTACCGGCAAGATCTGTTGGTGAAGTACCGCGACTACCGCTTCACCGCGTTGACGACGTCGCTGGCCTCGGAGCTGTCGGCGGTGACGCAGCCGACGTCGGAGCTGGTGTCGATGCTGCGCGAGGTGGCGACGGGCGCGGGCATCGGCCCCATGGAGGGGCCGTACTACGAGCCGCTGCGCCAGGAGCTGTCCGCGTTCCGGCCCATCGTGCAGCTCATGACGCCGGACAAGGACGGGCAGACGGCGCAGCTCGCCGCATACCTGTTGCTGGTGTCGCAGCTCCACACGGAGGTGTCGGGCTTCAACGCGGCGCCGGTGCTGGGCGAGCGCGCCGTCATCCCCGCGTCGCTGCGCACCGGTGGAGAGGAAGCGCCCGCGACCACCGAGGAGGGCGGCCGACAGCTGACCGACCTGCTCTCACCGCTGGGCCGCGTGGGCTTGTCCATGCTGCTGGACGAGGAGGGCTCCTACCTGCGCCGCGTGGATGCGTGGCTGGACAAGCAGGGCATCCTCGGGGAGCTGCGCCGGCCGTTCCGCGAGCCCTTCCTGATGACGCGCGAGCTGGGCCGGGCCGAGCTGGAGCGCGTGCTGGAGGAGCAGTGGGAGTGGCGCTACCGCACCCTGCTCACGCCGCTGTTGCGCCGCTATCCGTTCGCCGTGGAGGCGAGCCAGGAGCTGGACCCCACGGAGCTGGAGGTGCTGAAGCGCAAGGACGGCGCCTTCTGGCAGTTCGTGAACCAGGTGCTGTCGCCGGTGGTGGAGGAGCGCGGCACGGAGTGGATGCTGCGCCGGGCGCTGCGCCAGCAGCTCTCCGTCCCGCCGCGCATGCTGGCGATGCTCGGGCGGCTGTCGCGACTGGCGAAGCTGCTCTGGAACGACGAGGGCAAGCCGCAGCCCTTGATGCTCCAGGTGCGCCCGCTGCCGCTGCCTCCGTCGGGAGAGAACGGCTTCGTCACCATGTCCTTCCTGAAGTGCGGCGCGGCGGCGGCCTTCGGCTTCAACCAGACGCCCGCGTGGCAGGACTTCGCGCTGGCGTGGTGGGAGCCCCGGTCCGCGTCCGTCGGAGTGGAGCTGCGCGTGCCGGGTCGTGAGGCCAAGCGCTACCGCTCCACGGAGCTGTCGCGCTCGTCGTGGAACTGCTTCCGAATCCTGGACGCCGCCACGTTCGACGCCGAGCAGAACGCCATCTGGCCGCTGCCGGGTCCGGATGGTTCGGAGCACTCGGAGATCCGCTTGCGCTTCGGCATGCGGGGCGGGCCGTGGACGCTGTTCCAGGAGGTGACGCGATGAGCGCCACGAAGGGTCCGTGGCTGGTGATGCTGGCACTCGCGCTGGGCTCCGTGGCCTGCGCGCCCACACACCTGACCATCAACGTGAAGGCGCCACCCGGGACGAACCAGGGCCGGCCCCTGCACATGGTCGTCCGCGCGGTGGACTCCCAGCGCTACATGACGGAGTTCTACGCCGACGTGGCCGAGCGCGTGGTCCACCCGGACGACTCGGTGGTGGAGACGCTCGTCGTCTACCCCGGCGAGAAGACGCAGACGCGGGTGAAGATTCCCGAGGAGTCGCCGCTGGCCATCTCCTTCCTCTTCACCACGCCGGACGGCGCCTGGCAGGTGCTGCTCGACGCGCCCATTCCGGGGCGCGTGGATATCGAGCTGGATGAGAGCCGCATCCGCACGGACGCGCCGACGAAGAAGAAGCGCGCCCCCAAGGGTGAGGGGTCCAAGGTCGAACCCCCGAAGGTCGAACCTCCCAAGGTCGAGCCGCCCAAGGTGGAGGGCCCGAAAATCGAGGCCCCCTCCGCCGGGAAGTGACGCCCAGGCTCAGCGGAGCCGCATGCGGTTCCGCTGGGTCTTGATGGGGGAGATGCGCTGCTCCTCCTCGCGGACCTCGTACCCCGACAGCGACGTCGCGGGCAGCGAGGGTGAGAGCGCCCCGACCTCACGCCCGGAGCGGGCCGCCAGGCGCTGGGGGCACAGACGGCGCTGGGGGCACTGGCGGCAACGTCATCCGCGCCTCCAGTGAGTCGAGCGACGCACCGACGGTGTTCGCCACGCCGTCCACCTGGGACTTCATGCCCGTGCGCGCGGTGGTGACCTGCTCCTCGGCGGAAGCGCCCGCGGCCTCCATCTGAGCCTGGGCCGCCTGGGCCCCCGCGTCGACCTGTTGCTCAAGCGCGGGGAGCCGCTCCTTCACCTGGGACTTCACCGCCTCCACTTGCGCGGCCATCTGGTCCTGGATGGCCGAGACTTGCGCGACAGCCTGGTCCCTCGCCGTCCCCACCTGCGTGACGGCGGCGGACACCGCGGCATCCATCTGCGCGCTCGCGGGCTGCACCTGCGCGAGGACGGCCTGCTTCAGCGTGTCGATTTGCTGCACGAGCTGCTGCTGGAGCGTGTCCACCTGCTGGAGGGCCTGGGTCCGCACCGTGTCCACCTGGGTGAGCACCTGCTCCTGGAGCGAGGACATCTGCGTCGCCATCTGCGAGGAGAACGTCCCCAGCTGCGTGGTGATTTGCGTCACCACCTGCTGGATGGACTGCACCGCCGGAGTCACGAGCGGCTTGGGGAGGTTCGCCGCCGGAATCGCATCCAGCAGCGTGCTCACGCGCGTGAGCAGGGCCTCCAGCGAGCCGACGAGCGTCTGATACAGCGTCTGGAGTTGCTCCAGCACCGCGGGCAGCGGCGTGAAGAGCGCCAACACCTGCTCCTTCACCGTGGCCAGCTGCGCCAGGACGGTCTCCAGCGTCGCGAGCGCGGCATTCACCGCCTGCTGCAACGGCTCTCGGATGGCGGCGACAGCGACGACAGCGCCCTTCACCAGGGCATCCAGCGCGTCGCTCGCCTGGGTGATGAGGCCCTCCACCTGGGCCTGAGCGGGCACGACGGCCTTCTCCACCGTCTCCACCTGCGCGAGCAGCGACTCGACCTGCCCGGACATCGTCGTCTCGAGCGTGCCCAGTGACGTCGCCGCGCCTTCACGACTCGAACGAAGCGGCGTACCCACGCTGCCCTCCAGCGCGGTCAACGAGGACGCCATCGACACGGAGGCGCCATCCACCTGGGCGCGCAGCGGGGACAGCTCCTCGCGCAGCCGGGCCGCGTCCGCGTCGTCCTTGCGCGACGCCAGCTTCGCGTCGAGCGCGTCGATGCGCCCCAGGAGCGCCGCGAGCACGGGCTCCAGCTCGGGACGAATCGAGGTGATGAGGGCGTCGATGCCACTGCCCACGGACTCGACGGCCGTGCGCGAGGTGCCCACGCGCGCCGTGCAGCCCGTCCCGCACGACTCCAGGTCACCCCGAAGCTCCGTCAACGTGCCCAGCAATGCCTTCACGGCTCGACCTCCCTCATCACTTGAGTCGCTCCAGCGCGACGCGAGCCTCAGCCGCGGCTCCGTCCAGCGGCGCGGTGCTTCCATTGAGTCCCGACAGGGCACCGTTGAGCGCGGCCCGCGTCTCGGCCACCTTCGCGTTCACCGCCGCCTGCGCGGCTTCCAGCTTCGCCTGCGTCTCCGTCGTGGCGCCGTCCAGCTTCGCCTGCGAGGCGCCTGACGCCGTCTTGTACGCGGCGGTCGTCTCGCCCATGGCGCCGCCCACGCCCGCCGTGAGGTCCGCACGCGCCGTCTCGACTTGCGGCGAGACATCGTAGGTGGACTCGGCGGCGGCGACGCCGGTCTCCTCCTTCGTCCGGAACATCATCACGCCCTCGGCCATGCGCACCGTCTCGGTGTCCGGACCGGAGACTCGGCGCAGGTGCCACACGGGCTTCATGTCCTGGTAGTCGTGGACGATGGACGTCTGACTGGTGTCGTTCTTCCCCAGCAGGATGCCGTCCCCCTGCCCGTCCTGCGGAAGCCGCGCGGCGTCGGCCCAGTCGAGGTGACGGTGCAGCTCCGCCCGGTCGAAGTGCAGCGCCACCAGCACGCGCGCGTTCTTGTACGGCGGGAAGTAGAAGTGTCCGGGGAAGAAGCCCGGCTCGGCCGGCACGCTCACCGCCTTGTTCCACAGCGGCACCGTCACGCGCCACGTGAGGACCGAGGTCTTCTTGTCCTCCGACAGCAGGTAGATGCGGTCCTTCTCCCCGCCTCCGGGGCTGAGCACCTTGCCCTCGACGTGGATGGGATAGCGAGGCGTGCGATGCGCGGGCAGCGTCACCGTCGTGTCCGTCGTGCGCTCCACCAGGAGCGACATCTCCACCGTGAAGCCCGAATCCTTCGTCTGCAACCCCGCGTGAGGCCCCTCGTCGAGCGACCGAGCCTCCAGCGTCAGCTCCACCGCGCGAAGGTCCTCCCCCGTCCCCACCGCCGTGCTGCCCCACCGCACGCCCTCCAGCCGGATTCCCGCGCCGGGATGCACCGCGACGGTGGGGTAGTGGCGGAACGTGAGCCGCATCCGGCGCTGGGGAACGCGCAGGCGAGAGACTTCGAGCGTCTGCCGCTGCTCCACCTGGGAGACGATGGGCGTGCGCACCAGATGATCCTGATGGACCCCCGCGACACCCACGGTCGCCGGGACATCCAGGGTGGAGCTCCGGAGCGCGGAGGCGTTGAGGACCCGAGCCGCGTGCCGGGGCACGGGCGGCATCACCACGTCCACCCGCTCCACCTTCTCCCACGACAGAGGGGCGGCCCTGGCCACGGGCGCCTTGCGACTCAGCAGCGCATAGCGGTCCTTCACGCTGTCATAGGTCCACACGCCGCCCCGGCTCGCCGCCAGCCACGCGACGAAGTCGTGGAAGCCCACGCCCGGCGCGTCCTCGCCCAGCGCGAGACAGATGAGGGGCCGCTTCTCGTCGAGCACGTCCCAGTCACAGTCCAGCGCGAAGGCCCCCGCCGTGTGCTCCGTCAGCAGCGCCGCCAGCGTGAGGTCCGTGCGCAGCTCGGTGGGACGGTGCTGGCGCCAGAGCACCCGCGCCGCGTCCTCGAACCGCACCGTGTAGCGCCGGAAGCTCACCTGGGCCCCGCCCACCGGGCCATGCGTCCGCGCCTCCAGCCCCCGGGAACGCGCCAGCCCATGGAGGGTGAGCGGCTCCGGAGGCGTCGTCGGGACGGGGTAGCCCCCCTTGATGATGGAGAGCTTCACGTCCAGGAGGTCCTGGGTGGAGAACGCGGTGAAGAGGGCCGCGTCGTCCTTCTCCAGTCCGGTCCAGAAGCTCACCGAGGCGGTGAAGCCGTGCGGCAGGAGCTGGACGGAGAAGGCCTCCACCTGCCCCCCCGGGATGACGAAGGTCTGCCCGCCCTGGGTCAGCGTGAGGGACAGCGCGAGTCGTTCCTGGAAGGGCATGCGTCCGCGAGCACTTGCCCGTTCCGTGCCAGCCCCAAGCCGGGCCCCTGGCCCCGGAACCCGGCCCCCCGAGCCCCGCTTGCGGTCCGCGAGGACGCAGCCGCGTTCCACCGGCACGCATGGCGAGACCCCGCCTGGGGTGCTTACGACGCAGCGACCTTGGTACGTGCCTTGCTCTCGGCATCAATCCGGCATGTGTCCGCGGGCAGTCTCCCGCATGAACCCCTTTGTCTGTCATGTGCCATGGGATGCGGATGAGCCGTTGGTGCGCCCGGTGGCAGAGGAGATGGACGCTGGCGGCCCTGCTGCTGGCGCAGGTGGCTCGCGCCCAGGAGCCCGCGGCCCTTCCAGCCTTCGTCCTGGAGCGCCTGGAGGTGAATCCGGGCCCCGGTCCCCTGGCGACGGGCGGCGGCACCGTGCTGCGCGACGGTGAGCTGCGGGTGATGGTGCTCGGTCACTATCAGCACGAGCCGCTGACCTTGAACGTCAAGGGAGAGAGCACGCCCCTGCTGCGCAGCCGCTCGACGGGCGTGTTCGCCGTCGCTTGGGGCCTGAGCTCCCGGCTCCAGCTCGACGCGCGACTGCCCGTGATGACCCAGCGCGAGGGAGATGACCTGGCGTCGCAAGGGGTCATCGCCCCCACGCGACATGGCGTCGGGGCGCCCCGCGTGGGAGCCCGCGTGGGCATCTTGCGCACGGAGGAGGACGACTCCGTGGACCTGGCCGCGGAGGTGGGAGTCAACCTGCCCTTTGGCACCAATGGGGCGCTGGCTCGAGCGGCGGACACGAGCATCCTCACGAGGGTGATGGTGGGAGGAAGGCTGGGCAACAACTTCGCCCCGTCCTTCGAGATGGGCGTGCTGCTGCGCCCCACCGCCGTCATCGAGGTCCCCAGGCTGGAGTCGCGTGAGCTGGGCAGTGAGCTTCGGATTGGCGCGGGGTTGATGACGGTGGGCGCGCCGCTGCGAGCGGAGCTGGCGCTCAACGCGGGCCTCTCCTGGAAGCAGGCGCGAGGCGCGGTGGAGCTGCTGGGAGGCGCGCGCTATGCGCCTCGGGACGGCGTGGAGTTGTTCGCGCTCGGCGGCCTGGGCTTCGGCGCGGAGCCGGGCATTCCCCTCTTCCGGCTGCTCGCGGGCGTCTCCTTCTCCTACATGCTGGGGGAAGACACGCGGCCGGACACGGACGCGAGCATCGTCCACGAGTCGGTGCCCCTGCCCACCCCGACGCGGCGCGCGAACGAATACCAGAGCAACCAGGGTTCGATGATTCCGATGCCCGGAGAGATGTCGCCCATCGCGAACGTGTCGAGGGACCGCTTCGTGCTCGAGGGCAAGGTGTACTTCCGGTCTGGCAGCACGGAGCTGCCCGCGGAGTCGGCTGACCTGGACCGCGCCGTGGAGATGCTGCTCACGAATCCCGCGGTGAAGATGATGACGGTCGACGGTCATACGGATGACTCGACCGCGGAGACGTTCAACCCCCGCCTGGGCCGCAACCGCGCCGAGGCGGTGTGGCGCTACCTCGTGGAACACGGGGTGGCCCCCAACAAGCTGCGGCTCCGGAGCTACGGCCCGGAGCATCCCGCTCAAAGCAACAGCACCCCCGAGGGCCGGGAGCGAAACCGCCGGGTTGAGCTCCTCCTCATGCTGCCGACGACCACGGAAGCCACGCCATGAAATCACTGGGATGGATTCACCTTCTGATCTGCACCTTGGCGCTGGGCGCGCTTCCCGCATTCGCGGAGTCGGATGTCTTCGGACTGGGCGCGGGACGTGACGAGGCGCTGACCGTCCACGCTCATGAGAGCCGGGTCATCAACAGCTATGCGGCGGTGACGGCGTCCCTGAACAAGGGGGACCACGAGCTTCGCGTCGACGCCCCCGAGGGCTTCGCGGCGGGCGATCTGGTGATGGTGTTGCAGACGCTGGGCGTCGGTCCCGTGCGGGCCTCGTCCGTGGCCACGTTCACGTTTGGCCCTCGGGAGCAGAGCCCGGAGGGAGTCTGGGAGCTGGCGCGGGTGGCGCGGGTGCGAGGCGACGTGCTGACGCTGACCCGGCCCCTGCTGAATGACTTCGTGCCCCTGTCCACGCAGGTCATCCGAGTCCCGGAGTACACGAGCGTCACCATCCATCCCACGGGCGAGCTGAAGGCCCGGAGCTGGAATGGCACCTCGGGTGGCGTGGTGGCCTTCCTGGCCTCCGGCACGCTGCACAACGGCGGCGTCATCACCGCGAGCGGCGCCCTGCTCCGCCAGCAGCCCCTGGGCGACGGCGGCGTCGTCTTCTTCCGGGCGCGCAAGCTCACGGGCGCGGGGCGCATCGAGGCCAACGGGCAGGCGTTGCCGTGGGACCTGGGCACCGAGGGCGGTGGCGAAGGAGGACGCATCTCCGCGCGACTGGTGGAGAGCGCGGATTGCGAGGCGCTGATGGCCCAGGGAGGGCCCGGGGTGGCGTCGGAATCCTTCGGCGCCGGGGAGGGCTTCGGCCCTGGAGCGGGTGGCAAGGTGCTGCTCCAGGCGGGCACCCTGACGGGCTGCCCCGTCCTCGTGACGGGTGGCGAGAACGCCTCGGGCACCGCGGGGATGAGCGTGGGGGAGCCGGGTGACGTCACGCTGGTGGACCACGCGCTCGTCATTCCGAGGACGCCGGTCATCACCACGCCCGGCGACGGCCAGGCGCTGACGGTCTTGACGAAGGTCGTCACGGGCACGGGAGACCCCGGTGCCACCGTCTTCCTGCGAATGAGCAACGTGGAACGTCCCGCCACACCGGAGTGGGAGTTTCCCGCCACGCAGGTGGGAGCCTCTGGAGACTTCTCCGTCCGTGTGCCGACGAGCCTCGATGACGGCATCTACTCGCTCACCGCCCACGCTGAGTTCGAAGGGCTGAGCAGCCTTTCGAGCGACCCTGTCTACTTCACCTTGGAATCCCTTCTGGCCCCGGCAGCGCCAGTGATTCAGACGCCCGTCGAGGGCGCCTCGGTGGGCACCGCCGGCACGGCCTTCGTCGGTACCGCCGAAGCCAACAGCACCGTGACGGTCCGCGTGGATGGCACGGTCATCGGCACCCCCGTGGCCGAGGCCGACGGCGACTGGTCGCTACCCGTCAACACCACGCTCGCCGAGGGGAATCGCACGCTCACCGTCACCGCCACCGACGGAGCTGGCACCACGGGCCCCGCCGCGACGCGCTCCTTCTCCGTGGACAAGACCGCCCCCATCGCCCCGGTGATCCAGACGCCCGCCTCGGGCGCCTTGGTGGGCACCGCCGGCACGGCCTTCATCGGCACCGCTGAAGCCAACAGCACCGTGACGGTCCGCGTGGATGGCACCCTCATCGGCACCCCAGTGGCCGAAGCTGACGGCGACTGGTCGCTGCCCGTCAACACCACGCTCGCCGAGGGGAATCGCACGCTCACCGTCACCGCCACCGACGCGTCTGGCAACACGGGCCCCGCCGCGACGCGCTCCTTCTCCGTGGACAAGACCGCCCCCATCGCCCCGGTGATTCAGACGCCCGCTTCGGGCGCCGCGGTAGGCATCGCCGGCACGGCCTTCGTCGGCACCGCTGAAGCCAACAGCACCGTGACGGTCCGCGTGGATGGCACCCTCATCGGCACCCCCGTGGCCGAGGCTGACGGCGACTGGTCGCTGCCCGTCAACACCACGCTCGCCGAGGGAGCACGCACGATGACCGTCACCGCCACCGACGCGACTGGCAACACGGGCCCCGCCGCGACGCGCTCCTTCTCCGTGGACAAGACCGCACCCATCGCCCCGGTGATTCAGACGCCCACCTCGGGCGCCTCGGTGGGTATCGCCGGCACGGCCTTCATCGGCACCGCTGAAGCCAACAGCACCGTGACGGTCCGCGTGGATGGCACCCTCATCGGCACCCCCTTGGCCGAAGGCCGACGGCGACTGGTCGCTGCCCGTCAACA
>NZ_JBLZWL010000077.1:0-80093 GCF_049194865.1 Corallococcus terminator
TCGCGCCCCCCATCCTGCCGCGCCCCATGCCTGTCCTTCGTGGTGCCGTCACCTTCTCGCGCTTCCGGGTCGAACCCGCCAAGGAAGCGCCTTCCGACATCAAGCGCTGGCTGACCCGTGGTCTCAAGGCGCACGCGTTCGAGCCCATCGACCGCCGCTCCGAGGATGACCGCGCGGCCGGCTTCGTCGAGCTGGAGAACGCGGACGCCGTCGAGTTCTCCGTCGGCCGTGTTTTTTACGGAGAGTATGTCCTCTTCTCCTTCCGCATCGACTCGCTGAAGGTCCCCGCCTCCGCGATGAAGGAGGAGATGGCGAAGTGGTCCACCAACTTCGAGGCGGAGAATGACCGTCCTCCCAGCCGTGGCGAGAAGACGCAGGCCAAGGCGCAGATCAAGCAGATGCTCCGCACGCGCGCCACGCCGCGCACCAACGTGCTGGACGTGAGCTGGAACCAGAAGACGCAGCAGCTTCAAATCTGGGCCGCGTCCCGCAAGGTGGTGGAGGAGATCCTCATCGCGCTGGAGAACGCGCTGGGCCTGAAGCTCGTGGGCCTGACGCCGGCCGCCATCGCCCAGACGTCGGGAATCGACGAGAACGCGCTGGGGCCCACGGCGGAGCTGATTGGCATGGACCTGCCGGCGACGTCGGCGGAGGTGGCACATGGCGAAGCGTGAGCAGGCGCGGGCGGATGCCGCCTTCGCGCGAGGAGAGGTCGGCGTCGATGGCGCCGCCACCGAGGAGACCAAGGACGTCGCCGAGGTGGAGCGTGGTCAGGCGCGAGAGCAGCTCCTGCGGGGCCGGGCGTACCTGGGCCGCGAGCTGCTGACGTGGATGCTGTGGCGCTCGGAGACGGGCGACGCGCTGGTGGAGCTGGAGGGTACGGGCGTCAACGTGCTCTTCATGGGCCGCATCACCCTGCGCGGCGTGGCGGGCGACGTCACGGAGCTGAGCGCGAAGGGCACGCTGGCGCCGTACTCGGAGCAGGTGAAGCACGCGTTGGACAAGGGCCTGCTGGTGGCCCAGGCGCGCATCCGCTTCACGCATGGCGAGAAGGAATACGAGGCCACGCTCGACTCGGAGTTCCTCGACGTTCGCGCCGCGAAGCTGCCCGCGCTGATGAGCGAGGAAGAGGATGACCAGCTCAACGAGCGGCTGTTCCTCACCGAGCAGCTGTCCGCGATGATCGACGCGCTGGTGGGCGACTTCCTCAAGATTCGCGTGGGGAAGACCTGGAGCAAGCAGGTGGTGCCGGCGATGAAGGAGTGGATGCGCGGCGACGAGCAGGGCGCCAACGCGCTCTCCAAGGCCGCGCGCGCCCGGGGCCGCGACGCCCGCGCTGCCCGGCACTGAGTTTCGGAGACGCTGACAGGGGCGTGGAGCCTCTGTCAGCGCCTCGCAATCCGTGAGCCTCGGCTTTCGCTCAGTGGGGAAACAGCGAAGGGGCGGCGAGCGGACCGAAGGACCGCGTCCCGGTCCCGAGCTGTCCGTTGAGATTGGTGCCCCATCCCCAGATGGAGCCATCCGTCCGGGACACCAGGACATGGGATGGGCCGGCCTCGAGGTTCTGGACGTCTGACAGGTTGGGGACCGGCGCGGGACTCGACCTCGAGGTCCAGGTCCCATCTCCCAGTTGCCCCACCGCGTTGCTGCCCCAGGCCCAGACGGTGCCATCGGACTTGAGCGCCAGCGAGCAGCCATCCCCTACCGTGATGGAGACCACGTCCGAGAGGCCCGCCACCTGGACGGGCGTCTGCCGGGTGAGGTTCGTCCCATCTCCGAGCTCGCCGTTGCCATTGGGGCCCCACGCCCACACGGTGCCGTCTGACTTGAGCGCCAGCGAGTGGTCCTCGGCCGCTACGGCGATGATGTCCGTGAGGAGGGAGACCTGCACGGGCGTCAGACGGTCAACCTCAGTTCCATCCCCAAGCTGGCCTGCCGAGTTGTTCCCCCAGGACCAGACGGTGCCGTCGGCCTTGAGCGCCAGCGAGAAATCCCAGCCTCCCGCGCTGGCGATGACGTTCGATAGTCCTGTCACCGGCTTCGGCTCAGCGCGTCCCCAGCGCGTGCCATCTCCGAGCTGACCGTAGCCATTGTTGCCCCAGGCCCACAGGGTTCCGTTGCCAGTGGCGGCCAACGAGTGGACGTGGCCGGCGGCCACGGAGACGACGTCCGTGAGCTGCGGAATCCGCGCGGGAGTGGGCAACGTGAGGCCGCCGGTGCGCCCGAGTTGATTATTCGAGTTGCGGCCCCAGCTCCACACCGTGCCATCCGTAGCCAGCGCCAACGCGTGGAAATAGCGCGCCGCGAGCGAGGTGACGGAGGGCAGATTGGAAACCTGGAGGAACCCCGGGCGGAAAAGGGTGGTCCCATCTCCCAGCTCACCATTGCCGTTGTGGCCCCATGCCCACACTGTTCCATCCGGCTTCAAGGCCAGTGAGAAGGCGTAGCCGGCCTGGAGGCGCGCCGGCCCGGTCATGAGGGAGGCAATCGGGCTGGGGTGGTAGTTCGGAACTCCGTTCCCAAGCTCACCCACCCTGTTGTTGCCCCAGGTCCACACGGCGCCATCGGACGTGCGCGCCAGCGAATGATAGTCCCCCGCCGCCAGCGCGACGCCGCCCGTGAGGCCCGTGACGGGGACGAAATTCCGCCTCTGGGTGGTCGTGCCGTCACCCACCTCCCCGAAGGTGCTGTCTCCCGCCGCCAGGACAATGCCGTTGGCCCCGAGCACCAGCGAATGAGAAGAGCCGGTGGCCACCGCCACGATTCCCGTCAGCCCGAGAATGGGTGCGGGTGCCCAACGGGAGGTGAGGGTTCCATCGCCCAGTTGGCCGTAACCGTTCGCACCCCAGGCCCAGACGCCGCCATCGGTCCGAATCGCCAGCACATGCCTGGCGGACACGTCGATGGCGGTGACGTTCGTCAGGCCGGGCACCCGCACAGGCGTGCGCCGGGTCATGGTGGTGCCATCTCCCAGGATGCCTCCCGAGTTGGAACCCCAGGCCCAGACCGTGCCATCGGCTTTGACCGCGAACGCGAAACCCCCAGCGGCGGTCAGTGCCGCGACACCGGTGAACCCTGGGATGGGCCCCGCCAGACGTCGTGACGTCGAGGTGCCATCCGCGAGCTGTCCGAAGGAGTTGTCGCCCCAGGCCCAAACCGTGCCATCGGTCTTGAGCGCCAGGGAGAAGTCAGTCCCCGCGGCCACGGCCTGAACGCCTGTAAGACCTGTCACCTGGACGGGCAGGGAGCGGTTGGTTGTCGTGCCGTCGCCAAGCTGCCCTTGGTAATTGCGGCCCCAGGTCCAGACGGTGCCGTCGGACTTGAGCGCCTGCGACCAGAGACCCCTCGCGGAAACGGCCACGACGTCCGTGAGCCCTACCACCCTGACGGGTGTCCGTCGGGTGAGTGTCGTGCCGTCTCCGAGCTGCCCAAACTCGTTGTCACCCGAAGCCCAAACCGTCCCATCCTCGGCGACCACCAGTGAGTGCCTGAATCCCACGGCGCTGCGCACACTCGCGGGTGGAGTGACATTGAGGGGTTGGCTCTGACGGGGTGGCGCCTCCGCTGCGCCGGGCGGCGCCTCCGCGCACCCCACTGCGAATAGCAGACTCAACGCCATACGGACAGACGTCAGCTTCAGACGGGCAGACATGGATGCCTCCAGTGCGGGAGAGGCATTCTGCCAGCAATGTCAGGCATTGGCGAAAGGGGCAGCGCGGACAATGGCGGGCGGAAAGTGTGGATAGAACATTCCTGCCACAGGGTTCGAGCGAAGAAGACCTGGAGCAAGCGAGCGGTGCCGATGATGACGGAGTGGCTGCGCGGCGGCGAACAAGGGGCTTGGCGACCGCGCGAATCCAGGATACCTCTCACAACCGCAGGGGCCGCAGCCAAAGGGATGGATCATCGGTTCATCCCTTGATGGAAAGCATATCCATGCAGGCATCCCTGCCGTTCCGCTCCGTGGCGGAGAAGCTCCAGAGTCGTCCCATTGCCCGCGCCCTGTCCCTGCTCCTTGTCCTGGGCGGAGGACTGGCGCACGGCACCAGCTCCCAGTCCGTGTCTCGCTCAACCCCCGCGAGCCTGGCGTCCCTGCTGCCAACGATGTGTGCCCGCGTCCACGGCACGGGTGACTTCCAGCGCGCCTTCTGCGCCACCGGCAACGTGGGCGCCACCTGTGTCGGCGATTCCGCCCGGACTTGCACCGATGACGGCAGCGCCATCCACCCGCGCTGGTATCAGGCAGCCATCGACTGGGCGAAGGCCAACGGCCACTCGAGGGTGGTGTTGGATCCAGGCACCATCACCATCTCCGAGGCGACGAAGCTCGCCTGGAGCTGGCCTTGGGGCAATGGCTTTGGCCTCCATGTCCCGGCGGGAATCCACCTGGAGGGGACGTCGCTGTCCCCGCCCACAATCATCAACGTCGACCATGCCACCACGAAGCTGAACGGGTTGATCATCGTCGCGGGCACGGGCACCGAGGAGGGCCTGCTCAACGACGCCAGCGTCTCCAACCTGACCCTGGTGGGGACGACGAACGTCGGCTACAGCCAGGGGCAGGAGTGCCCGGCGCGCGCCCACTCACTCAACTCCATCCTGGACCTGGATGGCTACGAGCCGCCCTCGCCCGCGCCCACGGTGTTCAACACGGGGACGATGCCGCGCCGGTGGACCGTCGGCGTCCAGGTCAACCACGCCGAGGCCATGAGTGGCCCGGCAGTGAATGTCCATCACCTGCGCATCGTCCACCTGGGGGCGGGCATCGCCTATGGCTGGAATACGGCCCACGTGAAGGAAGACCCCGCGTGTGAGACCAGGCCCGGTATCAAGATCTCCATCCAGCCGGCCAGCGCGACGTCGACCGGTCCCGGTAGCCCAGTGGTCTATCACTGCCCCAGCGGGTGGAACCTCAAGGCGCTGAGCCTCCGGCCCGGAACCGCGGAGTGCCGCCCCACGTCCTGCAATGTGGACGGCAGCATCCCCTCTGGACAGTGCCCGGCCCTGCCACCGCTGGGGGAAGGGGAGACGGTGCCGAACGGGATGTACTGCATGCGCGTCGACCCCACCACGGAGTTCGGAGCGCGGCGGTATTGCACGAACCAGCCGTTCGAGTTCCGCGGCAACGCCAATGCTCGCTCCCTGGTCCACCACAACTCCATCTGTGACGTGAACGTGGGCATCAACATCGTGGGCGGTAATGTCGACGTCTCCAAGAACGTCGTCCTGCGGGCGCCCCACAACGAGCCCCTCACCAGCAACTTCGGACTGAGCACGGACGGACACCTGCCGTACACCAGCTCGACGACGCACACCGAGAACTTCGTCTCCGGCTTCTCGCTGGGCTTCCTCACCGATGGCAGCCAGTACACCGTCGCGCCCCCGTGCGCGTTTCGCCAGTTGACCGGCTATGACATCGGAGATTTCGGCGACTACAACCACGTGCTCGAGTTGCAGCAGCACCTGCTCGACGATGCGCAGAAGTACTACGCGCTGACCGACCCGATGCGCGGCTTCATCGACCACGTGTATGTGCGGGACAACCGCTTCTACAAGAATCCGATTGGCATCACCTTCTACCGGGTCAACTGGGGCTTCGTCGGCTTCAACAAAATCGAGTCACAGCTCACCGGTGTGAAGGGGCAGCTCGGCGTCCTGGTCGACAACACGCTCAACAGCTGGGTCTACGGAAACACCATCCGAGACTTCAGCAGCAGCCTCGAGTTCCGAGGGTCGCCGGGCCATCAGTCGACGCTGGGCTCCTGCTACAATGGCAACCACGTGGTCTGTGATGCGCCGGGCTGCCCCAACTGGGCCAGCTACCCCAACGTGTTCTCGGGCAGCGATGTCGTGGGCGGCACGGCCTGCAACGTGGCGTACACGGCGAACTACTGCGCTGACTCGACGTCGCTGCCTTCACCCACGTTCCCCGTGGGTGTCACGAGGCAGTGCTACGCATACTGAAGTCTTGACGCTGCGGGGATGCGCGGCGCAGGGCAGGCCGCGCATCCCCGTGGTGGGGCGATAGCTCCTCGATTGACAGGGAGGTGTCGCCGAGACGTCACTGCACGAAGAGGACGAACGTCTCCCAGGCGCCGACCGCGGGGCGGTTGGCGTTCACTGCACCCGAGGTACTGCCGCCGCCGCCGTTCTCCGCCACCACGTACTGTCCATTGGAGGCTTGCAGGGCCACGCGGTCACCGGTCTGGAAGCGGCTTCGTCCTTCGAGGTTGATGAGACGGAAGGCCTCCCAGCCCTGGGCGACGGCGCGGTTGGCGTTGACCACGCCGCCGCCGCCGTTCTCGGCCGTGACGAACTGGCCGTTGAAGGCGCGCAGGTTGATGACGTCATTGTTGAGCAGCTCGCCGCCGTTCAGGTCGACGTAGCCGAAGCTCTCCCAGGTGCTGATGGCCAGACGGTCAGCGCCCACGAAATTGCCACCGCCGTTCTCCGCGACCAGGTAGTGGCCGGTGGCGGTGCGGAAGGCCAGGCTCGCCCCGCTCCGGGGATACAGCGCAAGCAGCGCGGTGACATCGCTGCCCGTGAACTCGCCGGTCTCCGACGAGCGGAAGCAGGCGTTCATGATCGAGCCACCGAGCACCGCGTTGGTCGGCGTGCCGGGGATGTGGATGGCTCCGACGCCCGCGGCGCCCTCGTTGCCGCCAGTGCCGCAGCTGATGGCGCGGTTGTAGTAGTCCGAGTGACGGAAGCCGAGGGTGTGGCCGAGCTCGTGCGTGATGACGTGCTCGATGACGTCGACACCGTACTGGCTGAGCAGGCCGCCAATGGTGATGGACCCGAAGGGCAGGCCGTTGGCCGGGAACCCCGCGACGCCGCCGTTCATGTTCGGGTCGATGTTGGCGTTGATGGTGAAGCTGCATCCGGTGCTCGGCGTGCGCGCCATCGAGAACCGGAGCGGCCGCTCCGCGTAGTTCTGGATGGCCAGGTTGAGGGCCGTGCTGAACACCCCGGTGAACGCGGAGCCGTTGACACAGATTTTCGTCACGGCCGCGCCGACGAGGTTGGTCGTGCGGTACTGCTCCTCGGAAGAAGGAGCCTGCAGCATCTCGCGAGAAGCCTCCAGGCTGACCTCCGCGTCCCGGCCCACATAGACGGTCTCGCCGACGACCTGGATGTCATTGGCCGGGAAGCCCGCCTGTATCAAGTTGTCGACGGTCTCCTGTGTCCGTGCGGGCTGCTCTCCGCAGCCGAAGACCAAGGCGCTGCTCGCGGCGAGCGCGAGAATGAAAAACTTCGAGGACCTGGGGGTGTGGTTCACAGGCAATCCTGTCGTGAAGGCCGGACGGATGAGACATTGCCTGCTCGAGCCTTCTCGCGAGCAGGATGCCCAACGCCTTATCAACCTCCATGTTCAGCGACTGCGGATTCGCGGGTGCTTCGCGCCCACGTGTCGCCTGGAACGCCACGGCGTCATCGTGGGACGCAGCCGTGTTCCTCCACTCCACAGTGTCGATGTCGCGGCGCGCGGCTCGTGAGTTGCGGGCTCACGGTGCGGGAGGCGAGAGCGCCCGGAATCCCTCCGCGAGCGCGATGCCGATGTTGCCCATCAGGTCCTGTCGCGCGTTGACTACATAGAGATGCGGAGTGAGCGCCCACACCTCACGGACGATGCGGCGCGCAGGGGGAGGGGGCTGCGTGCTCAGCTCCGCCTGGAGCAGCGGCAGCACCTTGTCGGACAACCGCAGGGCCGTGTCCATCACGAACACCGCCACGTGCGGACGCAGCGCGCGCACGCGTCGGAAGAAAGCCCCCACCTCATCCGGCGCCAGGTGCTTGGGTGGCGACGACTTCATCTCCAGATAGACGAGCCGTCCCTCCGCCGTGCCCACGACATCCAGGTCTCCACCCACGTCGGGCGCGTGGAACTTCACGCCCGCCGCCACGTCGAAGCCGAAGCGGCCTCGCAGCTCATGCGCGACGTACCACTCCAACGTTCCGCCGAAGCTCGCCGCGGGATGGACCAGTTGGTATCGGCCGTCCGTCTCGCGCGTGGCCAGGTCCAGGGACACCAGGTCCTCGGCGAAGGCCGTGGCGCCGGCCTCCTCCAGATAGCGAGTGGCCTCCATCGGCGTGAAGCTCCCTCGTCTCAGGATGGCGCCGCGCAGGAACAGGCGGAAGGCGTAGTGGCCCAGCCGCTCCACGAGCCGCTCCGCCCGCGCGCCGCTCACGTCGGCGGGGAAGGGCAGGTCCAAGGGCGCGACGGTGGCCGGGAAGCCCCGGCGCGCCAGCATCGCGAGGGGCTCGTTGCCGGGTGGCAACAACAGACGCGGCTCGGGCGCTGCGCTGGCCTCGCCCAACTCCAGCTCACGCGCCGTGGGAAGTTCGTCCTCGGGGGGCGGCTGCTCCGTCATGGCCCTACCCTAGCCCGCTTCCAGGTAGGGGATGGGGCAGCGACTCACTGCACATAGACAGGGCAGTAGCGCAGGAACTCCGTCACGGGAGGCTGGCAGAGCTGGAGGATGCGGGAGTCGTCACCAAAGCTCTTGCTGCGCGCCTGGAGGTAGCAAGCCGCGGGGTCATCCTCGTTCGTGGCGAACTGGCAGAGCTGGAGCGCCTGCGCCTGCGTCAGCGAGCCCTCGTCCTGGACCTGCAGGAAGCACTTCGCGGGAGCGTCGGAGCGGGCGCCGCGACAGAGCTGGGTGGCCACATAGTCGTCGCTGAGCCCTCCCTGGCTCGCGGCCGAGTAGCAGGAGACCTGGGGGGCGACCGCCGCCTCGTCGTCGTCCTGAGCGAGCCCGCTTGCCGGAGCGACGAGCAGGAGCAATGCACCCAATCCTCCCGAGCTGGCGAGCGGAAGGACGGACCGGAACCTGGAGCTGGATGATTTCATCGCGGGCCTCGTGCCGAAAATCTAGGGCGCCGACCGCCGCGCGGAAGAAAACGCACGCCCTCCGCGAGGCCGCCAGGCTGGAGACCTGCCCAGGACGACCAAGCGCCTTGTACAGTGCCCGGCGCGCAGGGCAGCGGAGGGGACATGGCCGACGTGGCATCCAGTCTGGGCTCGGAGTGGCGGGCGTGGCTGGCGGAGAACGTGGTGCGGGGCGTGGCCTCGGCGCGGCTCGTCGACACGCTGGTGTCGGCGGGCGTGCCGCTCGCGAGCGCTCACGCGGAAATCGAAGCCACGCGTGCGCATCCGGCCGTGGCGGCGGGTCTACGTCGCATGGGTCCTCACGAGGACATGCTCTCGCTGCTCGACACCCGCGTCGCGCTGCACCGTCACTCCGGACGGCACCGACGCCTGGAGCGCCAGGAGCACCTGTCCGTGAGCACCCTCATGCAGCGCTACTACCTGGCGCACGAGCCCGTGCTGCTCGCGGGCTTCATGCGGGACTGGCCATTGATGGCGAACTGGCGGCCGGAGGCGCTCGCGCGGCGTCACGGTGACGTGGAGGTGGAGGTCATGGTCGGCCGCGAGGCGCGCGCGGACCACGACGTGGAGCCGGATGCCTGTCGCGCGGTGATGCGCCTGGGCGAGTTCCTCCGCAGGCTGGAGGAGGGCGGCCCCACCAATGACCTCTACCTCACGGCTCGCAACTTCGCCCTGGAGCGCGAGGAGCTGCGCGGGCTGCTCGACGACGTGCGCTATCCACCGGGCCTGTTGCGCGCGTCAACGCGGGCCGGCGCGGTGAAGCTCTGGGTGGGACCTTCGGGCACGCGGACGGAGCTTCATCACGACCTGGGCACCGTCCTCTTCGGCCAGGTCTTCGGCCGCAAGCGCTTCCGGCTCATCCCCTCGTTCCACACCCACCACGTCTACAGCCACCTCGAGGTGTGGAGCCAGGTCGACGCCGACCGTCCCGACCTCACGCGCTTCCCCGCATACCGCGAGGCGGACGTCCTCGAAGTCATCGTCGAGCCCGGCGACATGCTGCTGATTCCCGCCGGTTGGTGGCACTGGGTGCACGCGCTCGACGTCAGCGTGTCCGTCACCTTCCAGGAGTTCGACGTCCCGGAGGGCAATACGTGGTGGAAGCTGGGATGACGCCCTTGCGTCGCGCCTTCATTTCTCCAGCGGCGGTGTGGTGGGCGGCGGGGTGGGAATGGCGCGTTCCTCCGGCGGCGCGGAATGACCTCCCGGGTTGGGGACGATGCGCGGCGCTATCCGCGTGGCCGGGTTGGGTGGCGGGTTCGGGACGATTTTTGGAACTGGATCATTCGAAGTCGTCATGCGGTCCCCAATGCAACGGAGTGGCCTACCCGGGTGGTATATCGCACCGCGCGAACCATGACTCCTGACGAGCGCGAGAGCCTGCCGCCCCCGGTGCGTTCCTGGCTCGCTGAAAACTTGACCGTGGGCGTGGACCCCTCACGGCTCGTCCAGGCGCTCCAGGCCCGGGGCCTGTCCGAGTCCCAGGCCCGCGAGGCCGTGGACGCCGTCGCCTCCCACCCCGCGGTGCGTCACGGCCAGCAGGCCACGTCCCGGCGCCGGGAGCTGGAGGGGCTGCTGGAGGCGCGGGCCCGGCTCCATGCCCAGCACCACCCGGGCGCATCCCCGGTAGGCGTCGAGCGGCGGCGCCACTTGTCGCCCGAGGCGTTCTTCGAGCGCTACTACGTCAACAACCAGCCCGTCGTCCTCGAGGGCTTGCTGGACGACTGGCCGGCGCTGTCTCGCTGGTCCCCGGAGTGGCTGGCGGAGCGTTTCGGTGACGAGGAGGTGGAGGTCATGGCGGGCCGCGACGCGGAGCCGGACCCGGACTTCCATGCGGAGCGCCTGCGCCGGACGCTGCCCCTTCGCGAACTGGTGGCCCACGTGCGTGGCACCCGGTCGTCGGACGACGTGTACCTGGTGGCACGCAACAGCCTGTTGCTGCGCGCCGCGTTCCGTCCGTTGCTCGACGACCTGACTCCGCCCAGGGGCTTCATCCATCCGGACCTGAGCGCCCCGGACAGCGTGCACCTGTGGTTCGGCCCGGCGGGGACGCTGTCGAACCTCCACCACGACCACCTCAATGTCCTCTTCTGCCAGGTGCTGGGCCGCAAGCGCTTCTGGCTGGCACCGCCCTGCGAGACGCCCCGGCTCTACAACGACAGGGGCCTCTACAGCGCGGTGGACATCCTCGCGCCGGACGCGGGCCGCTTCCCGGACTTCGCGCGGGCCACGCTTCACTCGTGCGTGGTGGGGCCAGGTGACGCGCTCCTGATTCCGGTGGGGTGGTGGCACGCGGTGCAGGCGCTCGACGTGAGCGTGTCGGTGACGTTCGTCAGCTTCGACCGGCCGGAGCGCAACGTGGAGTGGCGTGACTATTGGATTGGCCCCAGGCCAGAGAAGGTCCAGCGATGACGGATGCGGACACGCGCGCTCCTGGAGCGCGCACGACGGGCTCGCTCGCGCCGGAGTGGCGGCGCTGGGTGGTGGAGAACCTGTTGCGCGGCGCGGAGCATGACGACCTCGTCTCCGTCCTGGAGCGCTCGGGCGTCGACCCGGCGCTCGCGCGCGCGGCCGTGCGGGCCGAGGCCGAGGACCCCTGCTACGTGGGCGCCGCCCGCGCCGTCGCGATGCAACGCAAGCTGGAGGGCCTGCTGGACCTCTACGGAGATCTCCATCGCCAGTCGGCGGACCCCACGCACGTCGCGCGCCATGACGCGCTGACGCCCGAGGACTTCTTCGAGCGCTACTACTTCCAGAACCTCCCCGTGGTGGCGCGCGGCACGGTGCTGGCGGACTCCGAGGACACGGGTTCGCTGCTGACCACGCTGGCGCGCGAGGCCAGCGCCACGAGCGTCGTCGTGCCTCCTGGCGCCTCCGAGCTGTCGCGCGTCTCGGTGCGTGCTCCAGAAGGACTGGTGACGGCGGATGCGCCCGCGGGCCTGTGGTGGGACGCGCCAGGCGCGGAGGTGCCCCTGGCGCCCTCGCGCCGCAACACGCTGGTGTGTCAGGTGCGGGGGCACCGGTGGCTCCAACTCGTGCCCGCCTATGCGTTGCATCGCGTGCTGGGCGCCGCCTCGGTGCCCGAAGGGGTGCCGCGTTTGGAGGTGGAGCTGTCGCCCGGTGAGCTGCTGCTGCTGCCCGTGGGGTGGTGGTTCGCGCATCGCTCGCCAGAGGGCGGCGCCGCAATCGTCTTCGAGTCCTTCGCCGCGCCCGAGCCCAACGTGTCGTGGACGCCCCGGCCGGAGTCCCGCGAACCTACGCCTCCTCCTCGCTCTCGAGTCGACTGAGGAGCTGCCGCGCGAACTCTCGCAGCGCGGGCGCGGAGGGCTCGCGCTCCAATCGCACCAGCGAGTCGCGGATGAGGGTGAGCCTTCCCGCCTGCGCGAGAATCTTCAGCGCTCGCAACTGCAACAGCTCCTCGGGAGGCATGGAGTGGGGGACGGGAGGTTGTCCTCGCAAGGGCACCCGTCCTCGCTGCACCAGCAGGTCCACCAGCACTCCCACGTCTGCGTCCTCCAGGGGGCTGACGGCCAGGTCCCGGGTGGAGACCTCCATCTGCTCCAGGGCATCCATCAGCTCCCCCCAGGCGAAGCCGCGGAGCGGGGGTTTTCGCTCCGCCACCATCCGCCTGAGCTGTTCGCGTGTCGTCGGCATGACAACTCCTAGCGTGTCCACATGATGTCTATCTCCGGGACTTGCTCCGTCCCGACGGTGATGCCGAGCTCATCGCGTCCCAGGTCCACCTCCCAGAGTCTTCCATTCGCCCGCAGCGTCCCCATGAGGAAGGGCAGCGTCGGGTGCAGGTAGCGGCGCCTGAAGGAAGACTCCACGCCCAGTCTGACGGGGCGGCCATCCGCGGAGGGCAGCGGCATGTCCAGCGCCACCGCCTCTGTCCGGAAGCAGGCGTCGTAGAGGTAGAGCCGCCCCGAGTCCTCCAGGAAGTTGAGGCAGTGGCCGTCGTCCCAACCGGCCATGAAGACATACCGGGACTCCACGCGGCCCAGCAGCTCCACCGGCTCGTCGGGTGAGAAGGGATAGCGCACGCAGTCGTGGAAGCGCCCGTGCAGGCACGTCAGACGGCTGGGCTCGAACTGGTTGATGCCTGGCGTGACGGCCACCATCGCCTCCCAGCGCACCTCGTCCGTGCGCGGGTCGTCCTTGGGCACCAGGTGCAGCGTGCGGCCCTCCAGCGTCACGCCCTGACAGTTGGCGAGCTGCTGGAAGAGTTGATACCAGCCGCCACACATCCCGCCGCCCACGGTCAGCATGTGGCGCACCGTCCACGCGGGCACGCCGTAGCGCAGGCCCGTCTCCGGCAGGCCCCGCAGCAGCGCGTCGCAGATGTCCTTGCGCGACTCCAGCCTCTCGCACCAGCGCGAGGACCAGCGCACCAGCGGCACATAGGCGCCGGAGGGTGGCGCTCCCGCTCCACCATCACGCATGGGCGCGCCGGTGGTGAACAGCTCATGGCGGCTGTTGCCCAGGAAGAGGCGGCGCGCGCTCCCGTCCGCGTCCGTCCACTCGGCCACCCACTGGAGCTCCAGCGCGTGCGTGCCGATGTGATTGGGCAGCGGCCGGTTGAAGGACACCGGCTCCGCGAGCGTGTTCCAGCCCGCCGTGCGCTCCAGGCTCACCGGATGCGGCCCGAGCCAGCGGATGGGCGTGTCCGGGCCATGGGCCGCTGACAGAGATGGGCCGAAGGCGCTCAGCTCGAATGAGGCGGGGACGAAGTGGTTCGCCAGCAGGGAGATGAGGACGGAGGGCCGTGCGCCGCGCACGTAGGCCACGGGCTCGGCGCGGTGGTCTCGAATCCACTCGGGCTGCTCCCCCAGCCGGGTGTCCGTGACGGGACTCCACAAGGGAATCGTGCCGCTGTCCGCGTCTCCCCGGTCGAAGTGCAGGCTGTAGATGGCCAGCGGTTCCGCGTCGTGCATGTCCACCCCCCCTCGCCCGTGCCGGAGGGGCACGGACACTGCTTCACGGCCTCCGGCGACGCCCCCACGGGCCTCCGGTGGGCCTACTCATACAACAAGACGCGCGTCACCCACGGCGCGCCCTTCACCTCGCGCAGCCAGCGCAGTCGCTCCGCGCGCAGCGCCACCGCCGGCGTCGCCCCCGCGTGGATGCGCTCCCGCACACCCTGGAAGAAGCGGCCCGCCGAGTCCGGGATGTCCACCGTCGCCGCGAACACCGCGCGCGCGCCCGCGCCCACGAAGGCCTGGGGCAGTGAGGACGTCTGATGCAACAGCGGCGGCAGCCGCGCCGCGCTGCACGCGCCCAGCAACACCACGGGCGAGCCCTCCAGGCGCACCTGCTTCAGCGCCTCCGACGTCAATGCGTAGCGGCCGTCGTACTCGGGCGCCAGGGCGATGACGGGCGCCTCCGACAGGCTGCGGTCCACCACGCCATGCGCGTGGAACTCGATGTCGGTGGCCCGCGCCATCGCCTCCAGCACGCGCGAGGGCGTGGCCTGCGCGGCGGACAGCTCCATCGACTGGCCGATGGGGGCGGGCGTGGACTCCCACGAGGACAGCCGCGCCAGTCCCAGTCCCGAGGGCGTCTCCACGTTGGCCACCACCAGGTGCAGGGGCGGAGGCGGCTTCTTCTTGGGCTCCGTCGCGACGCCCGTGGCCACGCGGTAGCTCCACGCCATCTCTGGCGGGAGCAGTCCGGCCCGGCTGTCGAGGGGCGGCGCGGCGAGCACGTCCACCCGAGGGCACGTGCGCAGCAGCGTCAGCAGCTTCTCCGGCACCAGCCCGGACAGGTCTTCGCCCAGGGGCTCCTTGCGGGAGGCGTCATGGTGGCCGAGCACCTGGCTGCGGGGCCCGAGCGCGACCACCACGGTGCGCTCGGCTTCCGTCGCGGCGATGAGCGCGCACTGCTTGGGACTGGTGACGCCCAGGTGGCTCGCCACGACGCCCGGTACCTCGGAGAAGGCGCCCGCCTCTCCGGCCGTGACGGCCATCGTCTGGTAGGCCACCGCCACCGCGTCGCGCGCGTCAGCGTCCGTGGTCAGGAACGGCGTGGCCTCCTTGATGACCGCGGAGAGCCGCTCGTTGCCCTGCTTCCGGTCCTTCAACAGCTCGAAGCGCGCCCGCACCAGCTGGGTGAGCATGCGGCGGCCGGGGGTCTCCCGCGTCGCCTGGGCCCGGGCCAGCTCGGCGGTGATCTGCGCCGCGTCCTCCGGCCGAGGATCCATCCGCATGAGGTCGGTGAGAATCCACGCGCCGATGAGGCCCACGGAAGCGTCGCACTCCTGTGCGCGCACCAGGGCGCGGCGGGCCTCCTTCGGCCGCAGGCGCATCAGCTCCAGGGCCGCCACGTTGCGGTGGACGTAGTTCTTCACGTCGCAGGTGTCCGGCGCTCGGGCCAGGTACTCGGCCAGGTACGCGCGCGCGGAGGCCACGCGGAACTGGAATCGCGCCGCCTGGGCGAGCGCGCGCAGGGCCGCGGACTCCAGCTCCCACTCGCCCATCGCCTGGGCCTCGCGCCAGCTCGCGAGGGCCGTCTCCTCGGCCTCCGACAGCCGGTTGGCGGACGTGGCCCGGTGGCTCACCTTGCGCAGCAGGTCCGAGCAGCGCGGGCGCAGCCGCTTCTCGCGACACAGCGTCAGCGCGGCCTTGAGGCGCTGGTCGGCCTGCCACGACTCGCCCGCGAGGCCCTCCTGCCGCGCCAGCTCGTCCTGCACCAGCAGGTGGATCCACGGGTCGTTCCATTGGCGGGCCAGCTGCTCCAGCTCCTCGGGCGGGCCCTGGGCCTCTGGCGACAGCAGGCGCGCGCCGAGCAGCAGGTCATGCTCCCCCGCGCCACGCAGGCGCGTGAGGAGCTCCGAGGAGGCGGGCTGACGCTCGCGCACGAGCCGTGCGTACTCGGCGGCCAGCGTCGCGCGTCGCGTGAAGTCCCGCGTGGCGATGGCGCGGGTGTGGTCGGCCAGGGCGGTGCCGCCGTGGATGCGGTCCAACAGCTCCGCCAGCGGCAGCAATGCCAGCACCCGGGCGGAGGTGGGCGCGGTGCGCACTGCGTCGTAGAAGAGGCCGCGAGAGATGCCTGGATGCTGGCGCGCCTCTTCCAGGGGAATGGGGAGCGTGGGGTCCTGGGCCAGCTTCGTGAGCGCGGCCCGCGTGCGCTTCCAGGACTCGGCCCGCTGGCTCACGGAAGCCCGCAGCGAAGCCGCGTGTTCACGGGCCTCCGCGCTCCAGCCGGGCTCGCCCAGGGCGGCCACCTCCTCGAAGACGGACGCCGCGAGCAGGTGCAGCCCCATCTCCCTCAGCACGAGCGCCCGGTTCCACAAGGCCTGGGGATGACGGGGCGAGGTCTCCAGGATGCCGTCGAGCGAGGTCAGCGCCTCGTCATGGCGCTTCAGCAGGAAGGCGGCGACGGCCTGGTCGTTTTCGCGATTCAGCGACGGCGGTGCATGCGCGAGGTGCGCGAGCCCCTGCTGCGGATCTCCATGCAGCAGATAGGACGCGGCGATGCCCGCGCGGTCTCCGCTCTCCTCCAGCCGGGCCAGCTCTCGCAGGGGCACGGCGATGGAGGGACGCTCCTCGCGGGGACGGGCGTAGGGACGGTGGACATCCGCGGCGGGCACGCTGAGGCGCGGCTCCAGCGGACGGGTGCGCGTGTCGGTGAGCCACAGCAGCTCGTCGCGACGGCTGGTCAGCGGCCCGGAGCGCGCGATGAGGAGGGCGGGGAAGACGAGCAGGGGGATGAGGTGCCACGCACGCAGGCGCGGGACGCGTCGCCCGCGATTGGACTTCCCTGGTGCATCCAGCTCTGCAGCCATTCGCTGGACCCTCCCCGTCGCTCCACGTCCCATGGCGTGGAGCCATCACTGAGACTCCGAGTCTTAAGCCATAACGCCTGACTGGGACAAATCGTCGCAGTGAAAGACTTGCTGGGTTGGAGTTGACGGCCTGAGTCATGACGGCCCGGGTGTGCGTCTGGGAGCCTCGCGAGCGCCTCGCGGAGCTAGGGTATCGGCATGTTCATCGTCATCCTCGGCGCTGGTGTGTCGGGCCTGTCATGCGGCATCCGGTTGCTGGAGGCGGGGCACTCGGTGGAGGTGTGGGCGCGAGAGCTTTCCCCGCACACGACGTCGGATGTCGCCGCGGCGGTCTGGTACCCCTACCGGGCGTGGCCCCAGGAGCGCGTCCTCGCGTGGGCGAAGCGGACGTACACCGTGCTGGAGTCACTGGCGCGCGAGCATCCCGACGCGGGCATCCTGCGCGTCCCCGGCGTGGAGGTGTTCCGGCGTCACGTCGAGGACCCGTGGTGGCGTGACAGCGTGCCGGACTTCCGTCGGGCGCGCGCGGAGGAGCTGCCGCCGGGTTTGTTGGAGGGTTATCACTTCACCGCGCCCGTCATCGAGATGCCGCGCTACCTGCCGTTCCTCATGGGGCGCCTGCGCGAGCTGGGAGGCCAGGTCGTCCAGCGCGAGGTGCGCTCCCTGGAGGAGGCGTGGGCGCGCACGCCCCTCGTGGTCAACTGTACGGGCCTGGGGGCGCGCGGACTCGTGGGCGACGAGACGCTCTTTCCGGTGCGGGGTGAGGTGCTGCGGGTGACGCCGGCACCCACGGACCGCTTCATCTTCGATGACGAGTGCGAGCACGGCATCGCCTACGTCATTCCCCGCGCCCACGACTGCATCCTCGGCGGCACGGTGGTGGAGGGGAATGCATCGCTCGTTCCCGACGCGGACGAGGCCCGGAGCATCCTGGAGCGCAACGCGCCGCTGCTGCCTCCAGGCGTGCCGCTGAACGTCGTGGAGCACAAGGTCGGGCTGCGCCCCGGACGCCCCACGGTGCGACTGGAGGCGGAGGTCGTCGGCGAGCGCGTCGTGGTGCATGACTACGGCCACGGGGGCGCGGGGGTCACGCTGTCGTGGGGCTGCGCGGAGGAGGTCGTCCAGCTCGTCTCCGCGCACGCCCGTTGAGTCAGGCCCTCGCGCGGAGCACCTGCCCGAAGCCGCGCTCCTGGCCCAGGGCCGATGACACCGCGCCTTCCGTCACCGCCTCGCGTCCGGAGATGAGCACCGCCTTCACCGCGGCGTCATTGCGGCGCACCAGCCGGACGAAGCCGCCGAAGTTCTCCATGGGCGCCTCCGCGATTTCGTCGAGCTTCGCGTCCAGGCCCTCGGGGTTGACGACGACGAGGTCCGCGCGCCGGCCCTCCGCGAGCACGCCCGCGTCCATGCCGAACCACTCGCCAATCTCCCCGGTGAGCCGGTGCACCGCGCGCTCCACCGTCATGAAGGGCTCGCCGCGCTTCTGGGCCTCGCGCACCAATCGCAGCAAGCGCAGCGGGAAGTTGTAGTGCGCCATGTTGCGCAGGTGGGCGCCCGCGTCGGAGAAGCCGACGAGGATGTCCGGGTGCTGGCAGATGAACTCCAGCTCCTCGCGCCTGTCGTTCGCCATGACGGTGTACCAGCGCAGCGCGTCCCCATGCGTGGCCACCAGGTCCAGGAACACGTCCACCGCGTCGCGCCCCTGCTCCTGGGCCACCTGCGCGAAGGACTTGTCCACCATGCTGGCGTCCGGGCACGCGAGGATGCGCGACTGGTTGAAGTCGCGGTGGAAGGCGCGCGGAAGGAAGCGGTTGGTCCACTGGCTCCGGAAGCGGGAGCGGTACTTCGGGTCCTTCAGCAGCCCCGCGCGCGAGGCCGCGTCCTGGAGGTGCAGGGCGGCCGCGCCCGCGCCGAACTCCTCGAAGACGACGAGGTCGATGCCGTCCGCCCACAAGTCGAACACCTCCGGCAGGGCCTGCCAGCGGAAGTTCGCGCCGAACAGCGTGTTGGCCGCGCGCGACAGCACGCCGATGAGCCGGTGGATGCCCCGGCTGGCGCGCGGGTCCATCATCGAGATGACCGTCGTCTTCAGCGTCTTGCGGAACAGGCCCATGCTCTCCAACAGGAACAGCACCACGTTCACCTTGGTGCTGATGTTGGGCACGCCCTGGAAGACGCGGCCCCGCTCGCGCAAGAGCTTCGTCAGCCGGCGGTACTCGCTCCAGCGCGCGTAGGTGGAGGGCAGGGGCCTGCTGCGGACATCGCGCGAGCCGCCCATCTTGTCCCACTTGAGCGTCATGATGGACATGCCCAGGTAGCCCAGGTCCAAGCCCTCGGTGACCAGCGCCTCCATGCGGCGCAGCTCGTCCTCGCTGGGACGCAGCCCCGGCTCCAGGCTGCGATGCAGACCCATGGCGTGGGCGCGCAGCGCGGAGTGCCCCAGCATGGACGCGACGTTGGGCCCCAGCGGGAGCGTCTCCAGGTGTTCCAGGTAGCCGCCCAGCGTGTCCCACGTCTTTCGCTCCTCCAAGAGCGAGCGGACGGCGTCGTAGGGGATGGCCTCCACGCGGCAGAACATGTCCGCCAGGTCCTCGGGTTTTCCCACCGCGAGGCTGAGCGAGCAGCTCCCCACCACCACCGTGGTGACGCCGTGGCGCACCGACTCGGAGAGTGACGGGGCGAACTCCACCTCCGCGTCGTAGTGCGTGTGCAGGTCGATGAAGCCCGGTGTCACCCAGTGGCCCGCGGCGTCGATGACACGCGTGTGCGGCGCGCGCTCAATCGGTCCCTCCGTGAGGCTGGCGACCACGCCTCCCTTGATGCCCACGTTCAGCTTGCGGGGTGGGTTGCCCAGACCATCGAATACGAGGCCGTTCTCGACGATGAGGTCCATGCGCCGAGCCTAGGCCCGTCGTTCTGTCCACTTCCACTCGGAAGCCTCCGGCAGCAGGGTCCAGGGACCTTCGGGCGCGGTGCGTCATTCAGGCCCGCGCGCCCCCGCGACGAGGGCAGGGGCGCTTGCTCGACGGCCCGCTCTCTCGTGCTCCCATGCCTACCTTGCCGTCCGGACGACACAAACGCGACACGAGCGCGGAGGCGAGGGATGGCACGGACACGCTGGCAGTGGCTCACGCTTGTGGGCCTGGGAACGTCACTCGCGGCCTTCACGGGCTGCGATGACGCGAAGGTGCGCGACAACTCCCGGGAGGTCGGCCGCGAGGTGGGGAACGCGGCGAGGGAGGTGCGCGACGGCACGCGCGAGGCGGCGAAGGACATGAAGACCGCCGCGGAGGAGGCGTCGCGGGGCTTCAAGGAAGGCGTGGGTGGCTCTGGTGAGGCGAGCGACGAGGCCACGCCGGTGCCGGACCCGGTGGAAGAAGACCGGGAACGTTCGGTGGATGACCGCGATGTGCCAGGTGAAGCACCTCCGCGCTGAGGTCGAGGCCGCCCTCCTGGCGCCGTGACTCGACGCGGTGCCAGGATGGCGCACGCGGCCATGCAGCGCCTGGCGGGGGGCCCCATGAGCGAGCTGGAGCTGGACAAGGTGTATCGCCGGGGCGAGGAGTCCCGTGGCGTGCGGCGCATCCAGGAGTGGCTGTCCCTGAATGGCTTCGCGGTCGCCATCGACGGGGACTTCGGCGCCGCCACGGAGGCGGCCCTCAAGCGCTTCCAGGCGCGGGCGGGGCTGCCCGTCTCCGGCGTCGCCGACACCGTCACCTTCGAGCGACTGGTGGCTCCGCTGCGCGCCGCGCTCTCCATGGCCCCTTCAGCGGGCCGCTCCCTGGGCTCGCTGACCGTGACGTATGCGGCGCAGCACCTGCGGCAGCTCCCGAGGGAAGTGGGCGGACGCAACCGAGGGCCCTGGGTGCGGCTGTATCTGGATGGCAATGAGGGCTCGTCCTGGTGCTGGTCCGCCGGCTTCGCGACCTTCTGTCTCCACCAGGCGGCGAGGACGCTGGGCGTCCCCATGCCGTTGGAGCGGACCTTCTCCAGTGACTTGTTGGCCGCGCAGGGACGCGCGCGGGAGAGCTTCCTCTCCACGCTGAGCGCACCGCCGGACCGCACGCGCATCCGTCCGGGCAGTCTCTTCCTGCGACGGCGCACGCCCGGGGACTGGGCCCACGCGGGCATCGTCACCGAGGTGGATGAGGAGACCTTTCAAACCATCGAAGCCAACACCAACGACGACGGCGCGCACGAAGGCTACGAGGTCTGCGCGCGCACCCGGGGCTTCAAGAACGTGGACTTCGTCCTGGTGTGACGCCGCGACTCACGTGGGCTTGCCAGGTGTCGGCTTGCCGTCGCGAGGCTTCGCCGGTCGCGGCGTGTAGTGCGCCAGGACGGGCTGGTGGTCCGAGGACTCGGTGCTGCGGTCCACCTCGAAGAGGACGGGCTCCAGCTCCGGGCTGGCGTAGAAGTTGTCGAAGCGCTTGCCCGTGGCGGGTACGACGCCCGACTCGTCCGGCAACGAGGTGAGCGTGGCGCTGTCGGCGATGTCCTGGAGCCGCAGCCAGTGCTCGCTGCCGCGCGGCACCTTCCCGGAGCGCAGCTCCGCGCACGCCTGCTTCGGCGTCATCATCGCTCCGTCGGCGAGGCGCACGCGCGCCACGGCGGCGTGAGCGATGGTCTCCGGCAGGGCCTGCTCCATCACATGCAGCTCGTGACGCAGCCGGGGGTCCGCGATGTTGCCCACGCCCTTGTCGCCGACGCTCGCGTGCGGCTCGCCGTAGCGCACGGCGTACTCCTCCACCGTGTCCGTGTCGTCGTACGTAATCAGGTGGGCCATCAGCCAGGAGCCGCCGCGCTTGATGGCGGTGTTGGCGTTGAAGTCACCCAGCGCCACGGCGTGGGGAACCTCCCGGTGGCGCAGCAGCGTGTTGAGCTGCCGCATGTTGTGCGCGTTGATGGCGGAGTCGCCCAGCGTGTGGTGCACGTTGTAGAGGACGACGGGCACCCCGCCGACCTCCAGGCGGACGTACAGCGCGCCCCGGTCCTCCGGCAGCTCGCACGGATCTCCACCGCGACGCTGGATGGCGGCGGCGCGCTCCGCGTCGGAGAGGGAGTAGGTGAAGTGGGCCGCGTCCACCAGCGGATGGCGCGAGAGGAACGCCTTGCCGTTGATGAGGCGCGCGCCGTGGCCACCGTCATGACCGAAGTACGCCAGGTGGAAGCCATAGCGCGACGACAGCAGCACGGAGATGGGGACGTTGGCCTCCTGCAGCCCGATGACGTCCGGCATGCGGCCCTCGGCCTCCAGCCCGTCGAAGTAAGCCAGCAGCGCCGCGCGGCGCTCGCCTCCGAGCAGGATGTTGTAGCTCATCACGGATAGGCCGGGTCCCGTGGGAGGTCTGGATTCCGGGTTGCGAACGATGAGCGTGCGGCCATCCCCGAGCTGGCGTGCGGTGGCCGGCAGCTTGAAGGCGTCGAGGCTCGGCAGGGTGAGGGTGGGGTCCCTGCGAGGCCGAGGCTCGTCGTCGCTGGTCGCCATGCGGCCGAGCAGAGGGCCTACGCCCGGCAGGTGCTCGAGGACCTCGGGCACCTTCATACGGGCTCCCGGGGCAGACCCCTCCTGAGAGGGGCGCGAAGCAGCGACTCGTACTGGCGAGCGACGTTGTCCACCAAGCCTCCTGAGTGTCCTCAAGTTCGATGCGGATCCTCCGACTCGCTAGGGGGCAGGCGTGTCGAGGCGCGTGATTCCGCCATTCTCGCCGGGACGGAAAGCGGGCGAGCAGCGAGGCCATGGCCTCCTCTCCCGCAGGTCGAGAGGCGGAGCGGGGGCACCTCATGGTTGAATGGTGAACATGACGCGGGTGTGGCTGCTGGTGATGTGTGCTGTGGGAGTGACGGCGTGCGCGACGACGCCCCGGACTGAGTCGGCGACTCCATCCTGTGAGCAGGGCGCGGTGCTGCCGTGCCCGGAGTGGGGCGCCAAGCTGCTGCGCGAGGGAGACCGTCCCCGCGCCATCGAGGCCTTCGCCAAATCGTGCGAGGACGGCGACCTGTCGAGCTGCATGACGGAGGGCCAGCTGCGCAAGGAGTCTGGCGACCTGGTCGGCGCGGAGCGTCCGCTCACCAAGGTCTACGACACGGGAGACGAGAAGGCCGCCCTGGCGCTGGCTGACGTGCACGAAGCGAAGGGACAGGCGGTGGATTTGCGGGCCGCGGCCCAACTGCGGCGCGAGGCCCCCGCGATGAACAAGCCCGACACGGAGGTGCTCTTCGCCATGCGGACGGGCAGCGAGATGGGCACTGGCCTCGAGCTGTCGTTCAACCTCCAGCCGATGGCCTTCATGGACCGCCGGCTGGGCTTCGGCGCGAACATGGTGCTGGGCGGGAACGATGGGCTGGTGGAGGCCAACGGCTTCGCCGCCTACCAGCACTACCTGACGCCCTTCGTGGTCCCCTATGCGCGGGCGATGGTGGGCGGCATGGGCTCCGGGCAGGAGACCTTGTTGAACCTGGGCGGTGAGGCGGGGGTGAAGCTGTGCCTGGAGGACGTTGGCCACCTGAACATGGCCGCCGGTGTCTCGCGCGCCAGCGGGGGCTACCTCTCGGTGGGCCTGGGGCTCAATGGCCTCATCGTCCTCGCCATCCTGTTGCAGATCCGCTAGCGCCAGCTCCACGCGGACGCGCTGCTGCACGCGATGTTCGAGCGGCAGGCCCAGCGCGCGCTGGAGCGGCTTCCGGCGGTGAGCACCACGACGGACCGGGTGCGGGCTCAGGTCCGTCAATCCCTCTCCGGTGGTGATGCCTCGTTCGCCGCGGTGGCGAGGACGCTGCGAATGTCACCCCGCACGCTCCAGCGGCGTCTGGCCGACGAGGGGGAGTCCTACGCCGCCATCGTCGAAGGACTGCGCCGGGAGCTGGCGGGGACCTACCTGCGGCGGCGGATGTCCATCGCGGAGGTCTCCTTCCTGCTGGGCTACGCGGAGCCGGCGGCGTTCCATCGCGCCTTCAAGCGCTGGTGGGGAATGAGCCCGGAGCGCTTCCGCCGCGAGCACCTGCCGTCTTCACCGTGATGCCGCTGCTGTTCTCCGCGCGTCTGGGTCCTTGGGGACCGAGCTTGCGTGCGTCCTGATAGGTGTCAGGGCTTTGCAAGGGTGACTGCGTGGCGGGTTACAGATGTGACAACGACTGTTTGACTCGCTTGGAAACGTGTTCCTAGCATCACGTGACATCAAGCGGGGGAATCACCACTCACATGCCGGCACTGACTGAGTCACCTGGGTATCTCTCCCAGGGCGAGGACTCGCTCTATTTCGTTCACCACCGGGCGCTGACGGAGCGTCGGGCGGCGGTGCTGCTCGCGGGGCCGTTGGGGTTGGAGCGTGCGCACGGCTACGTCGTGTGGGTGAGGTGGGCGCGCTTCCTCGCGGCCCGAGGCGTGGACGTGCTGCGTCTTGACTACCGGGGCTCCGGCGAGAGCACGGGGCGCTTCGACGAGATGACGTTTCCTCGGTGGGAAGAGGACCTGCGCACGGCCCTGGAGCACCTGCGCCGCGCGAGTCCCGGTGTGCCATTGATGGTGCATGGGCTTCGACTCGGTGCGTTGCTCGCGGCGAGGGTGTTCCGGACGGAGCCGGTGGATGGGCTGCTGATGTGGGAGCCGCCGGAGTCGGGGCGGGCGCACCTGATGGAAGTGCTTCGCCGGAAGGTGGCGGCGGACAACCTGGAGGGGACGGGAGGGGAGGCTCGCTCGCGCGAGGACTACGTGACGGAGCTGGAGTCGGGGCGGCATGTGGAGGTGGAGGGGCTGCCCTGGTCTCGTGGCTTGTGGCGCAGCTCGGAAGGGTATGGGCTGGCTGTCCCGGAGAAGGACGAGGCGCGGCCGTGGCGGGTGGTGCACCTGGATGGTCGCCCCGCGGAGCGTCATCTGGCGCCGGGACGGAGTCACTCGGTGCGGGCACCCCGGCCCTTCTTCTGGAGCACGAGCAACCGGCTCTTGCCGGAGCTGGTGGAGCTTTATGAGGACGGGCTCGGGTTCATCGCCGGGTCGGGCGCGGGTCAGGAGGCGCGGTCATGAGGGAGCTGATCCAGCTCGATGTGATGGGCCATCGGCTGTGGGGGACGTTTCATCCTCCGTCGTCGTCCGCGCCCCGGCGCACCGTGGGGGTGCTCTTCCTGAACCCGGGGCATGTGCCGCGCTCTGGGCATGGGGGGCTGTCGGTGCTCGCGGCGGACCAGCTCTCGGCGCAGGGGTTCCCGTGTTTCCGCGTGGACCTGCCGGGGTTGGGGGACTCGGATGGGCCGCTGCCGGAGATGACGTCGGAGCTGTACCAGCTCGTGTGCAAGGGCGGCTTCGTGGACGTGGCGAGCGCCGTGCGGGAGGAGCTCCAGCGGCGGCATGGGTTGGAGGGGATGTTGATGGGCGGGCTGTGCGGAGCGGCGACGACGGCGCTGTACCTGGCGGACCGTGAGCCGGAGGGGGTGCACGGCCTGTTCATGTTCGAGCCGGAGTTCTACCTGTCGGAGCAGGAAGCGGCGGCGGTGGGAGGGGAGGGGGCTCCGGTGGAGGTCGAGCACTCGCGGTTGTCGTTGAAGCGGGTGACGTCGAAGCTGTTCTCGTACTGGGGCTGGATGCGGATGCTGACGCGGGAGAACGAGTACGCGCGGCTGTTCAAGTACGTGCCGTTTCCCCGGCAGCGGCTGTTGGACTTGTTGATGGACTGGGATTCGCTGCCGGCGGTGGCGAACGTGCCGCTGGTGCGGGCGTGGCAGCGCGTGGTGGAGCGCGGGCAGCCGGTGCTGGTGCTGACGGCGGAGGGGAAGTTGAGGGACGTGTTCTTCGACCGCATCCACCGCTCGGCGCTGGCGGACCTGCCGCACCCGAACCTGTCGCGGATTCGGCTCAAGGGCACCAATCACATCTTCACGACGGGTGGTGCGATTGAGGCGTGCGTGGACCACCTGGCGCAGTGGGCCTCGGAGCGCTTCCCGGGGACGAACACCACGCATCTGAACATTCCGCCCGACGCTGTGCGTCCGGGCGTAGAGCGGGTGGTGAGCTGAAACCGAGCGTCTACTTCATCTCGTTATGTCGCATGTGTTCGATGACCTGCTGCGCTATACTTCGAAGGGTCGTGTCCGCTCGCAGTTCCTGTTCCATCTCGTTCATCTCGGTCTGATCATCGACTCCAGGAACGTGGTGCGCGGAGTCCCCCGCGCGCCACAGGCCAATGCTGGGAGGCGGTTGCAGCAGGCCGTCCCTGAACTGGTCAAAGGTGAGGTCGAGCCAAATGCCGCAACTCTCAACCCACCAGTGCCCGAACCATTCATAGTGGTCGTCAGCAGCGTCGGCGCCCTCTGCAGGGATTGCGCGATCCAGATGCACGTGGCCGCGAATAGTCCATGCTGCAAGGCCAAGTGCTTCCAGAACCATCACAAGCCCCACCGACGCGGTATGGGCGCCCCTTTGTGGAATTCTCGTTGTCCCCATCAGAACCTCCTGAAAGGCTCCCGCCACGTGGCGAAGCCACACTTCGTCGGTCCGGGAGGGTTCGTCCACGCCGTGGAGCACATACGGGTCGATCCGACTGTCGCCGGGCAATTGCACACCCTCGGGCCGGTGGCCCAATTGCTGGGCAATTTCTGCGGCAACCACGGCGATCTTGGCGTCGCGCTTTTTTCCTTTGGGGATGTCGTCGATTAGTGTGCCATCCAGGGTATTGTTTACATGTATCAGACTCATGTGTGAGGGATGCCGGACATACACTGCGCGGGCGGCAAGGCGATTCTGGGACTTCAGCGCAGCGACAGCCCAGCAGGCGCAGTCCCCGAAACAGATGATCCAGTCGGTGATGGCAGCCAGTTCCCGTTCCAGCCTGCCCAGGTTCGTGGGCTGCAACACATCGCTTTCTGTACCCTGAGTTCGGCCCGTCCACATTGGGCTGCTCGTCCTGGTGTGTTCCACACGGGACCAAGCGTTGGTAATGGTGGCTTTTTCCCGATTCGGGATCCAATCGAGACCCATCGCATGAAGGTAAGCGATGACCTTGTCCAGATGGTTCCCCGTCTGGCCGGCGGCCGGGTGCTTTTCAATGAGTTCATCATGACCGGGACAGGAGAAGACATAGGCAACGCGAATGTCAGTGCCCACTTCGATCCATGGCCGTCCGTCGGGTGTGCCCATGATTTTGAAATGCCTCTCAATATGGATGCGTGGTCCCTGTGCTGGGCAGTGACCGATGCGGGGCAGGTCAGACCCGGTGGAAGAGACTCAGTCCCCGGACACTGTTCGACGAGCCCTCCGCCTCTTCCTTGCTCACCCCCAGCAGGCGCGCGAGCTGGGCGAACTCCTTGTCGCCGACGAGCTTGCGGATAGCCTCCGGGTCTCCTTCCAAGAGCTTGTGGTTGTTGGCGAAGCGCACCGAGACTTCAAAGTGCTCGATGTAGGAAAACCAGTCGTGACCGCCAATCAGGCCGAGCTTCGCCGTCGTCGCGCCGTAAACCCGGGAGTTGCCCGCTACGCAGAAGCAGTAGACGACTCCTCGAAGCGTGGCGTCCCCGTGGACCTCCAGGTTGCCCTCCAGATAGAGGTGGTGTGCTTTGAGCTGGCCTGTGACTGCCAACGTGCCCGTCTCATCTGTCGCGACGGCGCCGCTCACCGTCAGGTCTCCCAGGACCAATAGCGCCCCCGAGTCCACGCGGAGGTCTCCCTCAATCACGAGGTCTCCCTCGTGAACCCAACAGTCATCGCCGAGGACGCCAGCGATGTCCTCGTCACGAATCAGCTTGAGGTCTTCGTCCTTCACGGGCCGGAGCTTTGGCTTCAGCGCCTGCGGTGTCTGCTCGTTCAAGTCACGTCTCCACGTTCATCGATGACTCGGCGTCCAGGACCTACGCCACGACCCGTTCCGACTCCGCCTTGCCCCCAGCCTCGCGCTTTTGCTCAGACCCGGAGGAAGAGCTTCATTCCGTAGCCATCGCTGTCCGTGTCCTCGTCGGACAGACCCAGCATGGGCGCGAGAATGGCGAACTCCTTGTCGCCCATGAGCTGGCGGATGGCATCAGGGTCTCCCTCTTGAAGCTCGACGAAGTTCGAGAAGCGGCCAGAGACCTCGTAGTGCTCGTCATCGCACTCCCATTCATGGTCGCCGATGAGACCGAGCTTCGCGGTTGTCCGTCCGTAGACCTGTGAATTGCCCGCGGCGTAGAAGCCGAAGAGGGCGCCTCGGAGCGCAACGTCCTTGTGCACCCGCAGGTCGCCTTCCAGATAGAGATGGCGGGCATCGAGTCGACCCGTGACGACGAGCTTGCCGCTCTCGTCCGTCCCGACGGCATCGCTGACCCTCAGGTTTCCCAGGATCAGCAGCGCCCCTCGCTTCACCTCAAGCTCCCCTTCGAGCACCAGGTCTCCCTCGTGGACCCAGGTGTCACCGTTGAGGAACGTTGCGTGCTCATCGAGCACGAGTTCCGCGATGTCCCGGGCCCTCCGAAGCCGAGGCTTCAACGACTCCAACGTATGTGTCGTCACATCGTCCCTGCTCTCGGGGAGTGAGCGGCGTTTGTGAATCACATCGGCGGCCAGGTCAGACCCGGTGGAAGAGGCTCAGTCCCCAGGCGCTGTTCGACTTGCCCTCGGGCTCATCCTTGCTCACACCCAGCATGCGCGCGAGCTGGGCGAACTCCTTGTCGCCGACGAGCTTGCGGATGGCCTCCGGGTCTCCTTCCACGAGCTTGCTGTGGTTGCTGAAGCGACCGACGACTTCGTAGTGCTCGCTGTCGCAAGACCAGTCGTGATTGCCAATCAGGCCGAGCTTCGCGGTCGTCTTGCCGTGGACCCGGGAGATGCCCGCTTCGTAGAAGCCGTAGACGACTCCTCGAAGCGTGGCGTCCCCGTGAACCTCCAGGTTGCCCTCCAGGTAGAGGTGGTGGGCCTTGAGCTGGCCTGTGACCGCCAACGTCCCCGTCTCATCCGTCGTGACCTCGCCGCTCACCGTCAGGTCCCCCAGGACCAACAGCCCTCCCTCAGTCACGCTGAGATTTCCCTCAATCACGAGGTCTCCCTCGTGAACCCAGCTGTCATCGCCGAGGACTCCAGCGATGTCCTCGTCACGAATCTGCTCGAGGTCCTCGTCCTTCACGGGCCGGAGCTTCGTCTTCAGGGACTTCAGTGTCTGCGCGTCCACGTCACCTCCAAGACCATCGATAAAGCGGCGCCCAGAGGCTACGCCGCGACCAGCCCCGACTCCGCCTTGCTCCGGGCCTCACGCTTCTGGATGGCCAGGAACAGGGCCTCGTGCGTTGCAGGGGAGGCCAGCTCCACCTCTCCGCCCGGCGCCCCGAACGCGCCCACCGCATCCCGCAGCGCCTCGCGCACCGACAGCGCCAGCATCAGCGGCGGCTCGCCCACGGCCTTGCTGCCGTGAATCGTGTTGTGCTGCCGCGCCCGCTCCAGCAACCGCACGCGGAAGTCCACCGGCGCATCGCTGAACGCGGGCACCGGGTACGTGCTGGCGGAGTGCGTGAGCAGCCGCCCCTTCGCGTCCCAGCGCAGGTCCTCACCCGTCAGCCAGCCCATGCCCTGGACGAAGCCGCCTTCAATCTGTCCCCGGTCGACGCCTGGGTTGAGCGAGTCGCCCACATCCTCCAGCAGGTCCACCCGGAGCACCCGCTTCATGCCCGTGTGGCCGTCCACCTCCACCTCCGTCACCGCCGCGCCATACGCGAAGTAGAGGAACGGCTTCCCCCGGCCCTTCGCCTTGTCGTAGCCGATGCCCGGCGTCTGGTAGTAGCCCGTCACCGAGAGCCCCACGCGCGCCAGGTACGCCGCGTCCACCACCTCCGCGAAGGACACGGACGCATCCTTCACTCCCACGCGCCCGTCGTGGAACTCCACTGCCTCCGGCCCCACGGTGCGTCCATGTCGCGCCGCCAGCAGCTTCACGGCCACCGGCACCAGCCGCTCACTCAGCGTGACGCACGCCTCGCGCACCGCCGCGCCATTCAAGTCCGAGCCTGACGAAGCCGCCGTGGCGGAGGTGTTGGGCACCTTGTCCGTCACCGTCTTCGCCACCCGGATGGCGTCCGCGGGCAATCCCAGCTCGCGCATGGCCACGCCCTGAATCTTCGTATGCAGGCCCTGGCCCATCTCCGTGCCGCCGTGCGACAGCATCACCGAGCCGTCCCGGTACACATGCACCAGCGCGCCCGCCTGATTCAGGAACGTCGCCGTGAAGGAGATGCCGAACTTCATCGGCGTCATCGCCAGCCCGCGCTTGATTCGCGGTGAACTCGCGTTGAACTCCTCCACCTCCCGACGCCGACGCGCGAAGTCCGACGAGTCCTTCAGCTCACGCCACAGGTGTGGAAGCCGCTCGTCCTCCAGCTCCTGGCCGTAGTGCGTCGTGTTCGTCTCACCGGTGCCCCGGTAGAAGTTGCGCTCGCGCACCTCCTCCGGCGGCAGGCCCAGCGTGCGCGCCACGCGGTCGAGGACCTCTTCGCCCACCAGCATGCCCTGCGGACCGCCGAAGCCACGGAAGGCCGTGTTGGACACCAGATGCGTCTTCGCCACGCGGCCCGTGTAGCTCATGGCCGGGACGTAATAGGCATTGTCCAGATGGAAGAGGGCGCGGTCCGTAATCGACTCGGACAAGTCCAAGGACCAGCCCGCGTTCGACACGAGCTGCGCGCGCAGGGCGAGCAGCTTGCCCTGCTCGGTGAAGCCCACCTCGAACGTCGCATGGAACGGATGACGCTTGCCCGTCACCATCATGTCCACGTCCCGGTCCATCATCCACCGCACCGGCTTGCCCGTGTGCCACGCGGCCAGCGCGACAATGGCCGCGGGCGAGTTGCCCTGCGTCTCCTTGCCACCGAAGCCGCCACCCATGCGCGGGGACTGCACCACCACCCGACTGCGCGGCAGGTGCAGCACGTGGGAGATCACCGCCTGCACCTCGGAAGGGTGCTGCGTGGAGGAGACCACCGTGACGTCGCCGTCATCGCCCTTCTCGGCGAAGGCAGCCTGCGTCTCCAGGTAGAAGTGCTCCTGCCCGCCCATCGTCACCGTGCCCGACAGCCGACGCGGGCTCGCCGCGAGCGCCGCGTCCACGTCGCCGCGCCGGATGACATGCGGCTCGGTGTGGTAGCTGCCCTGCGCCATCGCGTCTTCCACCGTGAGGATGGCCGGCAGCGGCTCGTACTCCACCACCACCTGCTTCGCGGCCTCGCGGCACGCGTCGATGCTCTCGCCCACCACCACGGCGACGAGCTGCCCGTGGAACAGCACCTCGTCCTTCGCCAGGAGCGGCTCGTCATGGCGGATGGGCCCCGTGTCGTTCATCCCCGGGATGTCCTCCGCGAGCAGCACCGTCACCACGCCCGGCAGGGCCCGCGCGGCCGTCGCATCCCTGCGCAGGATTCGCGCGTGCGCATGCGGCGAGAACACCGGCCACACCTCCAGCATGGGCCGGCCCTGCGCCACATCGTCCACGTACTTCGCGGCCCCCGTCACATGGCCCAGCGCGCTCTCGTGCCGCAGCACACGGCTGGCGTCCGAGGGTGCCTCGGCGTCCCCCGTGAGGAAGCCCGGCGCCGCGTCTATCGAGGGACTCTGCTCCCCCGAGAAGAACTTCTCGAACAGGCTCACGATGAGCCCACGCCGGTACTCCGCGCTCCCGCGCAAGTCGCTGATGGGGGACAGCTCTCCCGAGAGCACGGGGAGCACCTTGTCCACCGTCTCCCGAGTCCACGGCTGGCCGACGAGCAGCTCCTCCGTGCGCCGCGCGCGAATGGGAGTGGCCGCCACGCCGCCGTACCCGAGCCGCGCCGTGCGCACCACGCCGCCCGCGTCCAGCTCCACGCAGAAGCCCGCCGCCACGATGCTGATGTCCAGCTCGCGCCGCTTGGACACCTTGAACGAGTCCGACACCCGCTTGAGCCCACTGGCCGCCGAAGGCGCATGCGGGATGACGATGAACCGCACGACCTCGTCCACCTGGAGCGCCGTCTTCCGGTACGCGAGGAAGAAGTCCGACAGCGCCACCGTCCGCTCACCCTTCGCCGACGACAGCACCATCCGCGCATCCAGCGCGAGCAGCACCGGCGCCAGGTCGCCAATCGGCGACGCCGTCACGAGATTCCCGGACAGGGTGGCCCGCTGACGAATCTGGCGCGAGGCGAAGACGTTGAGCATCTTCCCCAGCTCGGGCACGTCCTTCCCGAGCGCGTCCTCCAGGTCCACGAGCGTCGCCGCGCCGCCCACGTACCAGCCGTCCGCTTCACGGCGGATGGCACGCAAGGACTCCACGCCCTCGGTGGAGATGAGGAACGGGTAGCGCCGCGCCTTCTTGGTGATGTCCACGCCCAGCTCCGTGGCACCCGCCACGAGCAGCGCCTCCGGGTGCGCGGCCTTCAGCGCGAGCAGCTCCTCCCACGACGTGGGCCGCAGGAACTTCTGGCCCCCGGCCTCATAGCTCAACGCCGACACCGGCGAAGCAGGGCCCCCGAGCGGCGTGCCCGGCAGCGACTGCAAGCCCACTGCCGCGTCACGCGCCGCGAGCGCCTCCATCATCGCGTCGCGGATGGGCCGGTAGCCGGTACAGCGACAGATGTTTCCACAGAGCTGGTCCGCCACGGCCTCGGGGGTGCAGACCTCCGGCCGCGAGTACCCCTCCGCCATGGAGACGATGAAGCCCGGCGTGCAGAAGCCACACTGCGAACCGTAGTGCTTCACCATCGCCTGCTGCACGGGGTGCGGCTTCTCGCGCGAGCCCACGCCCTCCACCGTCACCACTTCGCGCCCGGCCACCATGGGCACCAGGGTGATGCAGCTGTTGAACGCGCGCAGGCAGCGGTTGCCCTGGGCATCGCGGTCGACCAGGGCCACGGTGCACGCGCCACAGTCTCCCTCGGCGCAGCCCTGCTTCGTCCCCGTGGCGCCGCGCGCGCGCAGGAAGTCGAGCAGCGTGGTGTTGGGCGACACGTCCGCGACGCGGACCAGGCTCCCGTTGAGCCGGAACTCGAACATGGTGCTCATTCTCCAGACGAAACCCCGCGCAGGCGGGGCGGCTCCGAGGCGGATGGCTCGGTGCGGGTTTCAACGAAAGGTTGGTGGTGGAGCTGGAGCAGTCCCGCGGCGATGCTCACCGCGACCTCCTGGGGTGACTTGCCCCCCAGCTCCAGCCCCATGGGGCACTGCACCCGGCTCAGCAGCGACGTGGGCACGCCTCGCGCTTCCAACCGCTGTCGGAAGCGCGCCCACTTCGTCTTGCTGCCGATGAGGCCGATGTAGCGCGCGGGCTTCTCCAGCGCGGCGGCGATGACGTCCTGGTCCAGGTCATGCCGGTGCGTCATCACCGCGACGTACGTCCGGCGCGCATCCCACACGGCATGGGCCACGAAGTCCTCCCAGGACTCCTCGTGGCGCGTCACCGCGGCGGGCACGCGCTCGCCGTGGAGCCACTCGGGGCGCTCGTCCACCAGGTGCACCCGGAAGGGCGTCCCCTCGAGGATGCGGCACACCGCCTGGCCCACATGCCCGGCCCCGAAGAGGTACAGGCGAGGCCCGTGGTTGACGGGCTCCACGAAGACGTCCACCACGCCCCCACAGCACTGGCCGAGCTTCGCGCCCAGCGGATAGCGATAGGAGCGGGACTCCCCACGCTCCAGACAGGCCCGAGCGTCGGCGAGCACGAGCTGCTCCAGGTGTCCGCCGCCCACCGTGCCGTGAAACGCGCCGTCCCCACGCACCAGCAGCTTCGCGCCGGGCTCGGCGGGGGTGCTTCCCTGACACGCTGTAACGGTGGCCACGGCGAAGGGCGCATCCTCGCGCGCCCACTCGCCCAGCTGGCGGACCCAATCCCACATGGTCCCTGTGAGTCTGCCACACCCGGAGTCAGACGGGGATGGTCCTCATCAGGAGTCTGGAGGCTGGACGGCGGCTCGGTGTCCGAGCCACCCCCCGCCCCGGGGCCTGGAAGCCCGGGAGGACGCCCCCGTCAGTCGCTCACGTCGTCGCCACCGCCGAGCCGGCCGCCTCGGTGCTCCGGCGCATGGGCTGGGCCTTGCCGTACGTCAGCGAGCGCCACACCCACTCCATGGGCCCGAAGCGGAAGCGCGCGAGCCACAGGTGGCTCGCCACGATTTGAACGGAGAAGACCCCCAGGCAGTACAGGATGGACAGGCTGGGCGTCAGCTTGCCGACGAGCCCCAGGCCGTAGCCGTAGAACACCAGGATGCTGATGACGGACTGGCTCAGGTAGTTCGTCAGCGCCATGCGACCCACCGGGGCGAGCACGGACAGCAGCCGCTGCCACGTCGCGCGCTGGAAGAGCAGGGTGATGCCCGACACGTACGTGGCGGCCATGCCCAGCTCGCCCATGGCCCGCACCGGAGCCAGCGCCATGGGCACCCACACGGGCAGTGTCTCCGGGGTGAGGATCTTGCGGAGCATCAGCTGCTGGAGCACCACGCCCACGCTGCTGCCCAGCAACCCCAGCCCCAATCCCCAGAAGAACAGGCGACGGAAGAAGGCCAGATGCTGGGGCGCGTCATGGAACAGGCGCTTGCGGCCCGCGTAGAAGCCCAGGAGGAAGCGGCCCAGCAGCGCCAGCGCGTTGACGCTCATCATGAGCAGGAACTCGCGCCGCCAGAAGTACAGGCCGGCCTTCGCCACCGCCCACCAGTTCCCGTTCTGGAAGACCGACAGGGTGTCCGCCTTGAGGGCCGCGCCGCGCTCCATCTCCAGCTTCGCCAGCTCGGCGGCGGCCTCCGGCGAGGCGGCCATCAGCTGCGGCAGCTTGAAGAGGACCGCGCTGACGATGGGCCACACGAAGAGCAGCACCGCCGCCACCTTGAGAATCGTCCGGTCCTCCCGGCGCCGGAACCACAGCAGCGAGAAGCCAATCAGGGCGTAGTTGCTGAGGATGTCCCCGTACCAGATGAGCGTCAGGTGGGTGAGCCCCAGCAGGAGCATCACCGCGAGCCGGCGGACATACACGCGATTGATGGGCGAGCCCCGCGCCTCGGCCCGCCCCAGTTGCACCGCGAAGCCCAGCCCGAAGAGGAACGAGAAGATGGTGATGAACCGCCCGCTCACCAGCGTCGTGACGACGGGCAGCAGTATCTTGTCGAGCAGCGTCCCATTTGCGAACAGCGCCTCCAACTGCTCGCGGGGGATGAAGGCCCGTCCGCTGAACCACATGAAGGTATTGGAGATGAACACGCCGCAGAGCGCGAAGCCGCGCAGCGTGTCGAGCAACACCAGACGCTCGCCCGAGTCGACCGGGCGTGCCTCCGGGGTGGTCACCGCGGATGGTGCAGGAGTCATGGCTCCGGAAAGAACGTCCGAACCCGCGCTTCATTGCCGGTATTCCACGGCAGCGGTGGATTGAGCGCGCTTCCAGAGGAGCAGGTGGGTCTACACGCCGATGCGTGGGCAGACATCCTTCACGATGCACTCGTCGCACTTCGGCTTCTTGGCGGTGCAGGTGTAGCGGCCATGCAGGACGGTGGCGGGGCCGAAGAAGGTCCAGGCGTCCTGAGGCACCAGCTTCATCAGGTCCTCTTCAATCGCCTCCGGCTTGTCGTGCTTCGACAACCCGAGTCGCTGGCTGACGCGGGCGACGTGGGTGTCGACGATGATGCCGGACGCCAGGTCGAAGGCGGTGTTGAGGACGACGTTGGCCGTCTTGCGCGCCACGCCGGGCAGCGTCACCAGCGCGTCCACGGTGCGGGGGACCTCGCCGCCGAAGTCCGCGAGCAGCGCGCGGCTCATGGCCTGGACGGATTTGGTCTTCTGCTTGAAGAACCCGGTGGGCTTGAGGTCCTCCTCCAGCGCCTCGGTGTCGGCGTCGGCGAAGGCCTGGGGGCCCGGGTACTTGGGGAACACGGTGGCGGTGACGCGGTTGACGCGCTCGTCGGTGCACTGCGCCGCGAGGATGGTGGCGACGAGCAGCTCGAACGGCGTGGACCAGTTGAGCTCGTAGCGCGCGTCGGGGTGCTTCTCGCGCAGGCGCTCAAGGAGGAGGGTGGCTTTCTCGGCGGGTTTCATGGGGTGTGGAGGACATCCTACCCGGGATGTCTGACAGCCACGGGCTCGGAAGCGGTGGCGCGTTCCGGAGCGTGCCGGACTCTACCGTGAGTGCGCACTCCACGGGGGGCGGTTGGCGCGGGAGGCGAGGCGCCCGAGTGGTGTGTGCATTCCTTGAGGCGTGCGCGCGGTTGTGTGGAGAGGGTTCCTCGGACAGTGTGGGTTTGGGCTCCGCCGCATCGTCGTGATTTGACAATGCACCGATTGATGTTGTCGAGACAGTCTCGTCGGCGGAGCCGCGGGTTTCGGGTGACGACACGGACTTCCGCTGCCTCGCGGGGCTCCAGGTCCGCACGCAGATATTTGCCGCGGGATTGCGGCACGTTTAAGTGAGACCGCCACGCGCTTTCCGCTCACAAGCGACCGCATTTCCGGATCCGTCGCACCGGCTTTCGGCGCCACGTCGCACAAAGGCTTCGTGAGAGCGGTCATCGGTCGCTGCGAACCTCTTGAATTGCTCACCCACCTGCCTTGACGTGGGCCATGGCTGACTTAGTTTGGTCGCAGAACCTTCCCTGGCGAGACTCGCTCGGGGCAAAGGATTCATCCCCCACGAACCCCTCTGGACTGGAAGCGCATCGCTGCGCCTCGTCCAGGCGGGTCCCCCCCTCGGAGCCTTCTTGACTTTCTCTCCCTCCACTTCGCGCCACCCGTCTATCCATAGCAGCCTCGCGACCCGGCTTGGCATCGTCCTGCTGACGCTGGCCATCACCGCCTGCGGCGGGACGGATGACCCCGAGCCGAAGCCGGCGCCGACACTCACCGCGACCTCCCCCGTGGACGGTGCCACCAGCGTGCCGCTCAACGCGACCCTCTCCGCCTCCTTCGACCTGGCCATGGAAGCCCTCACCGGGACGACCTTCACGCTGAAGGAGGGAACGACCGCCGTCACGGGAACCGTGGCGACCAGCGCCGATGGAAGGACGGCGACCTTCTCGCCCTCCAGCAGCCTGACCGCGAGCAGCGTCTACACCGCCACCATCACCACCGGAGCGAAGTCCGCGGAGGGCACGAGCCTCGCGGCGGCCCGCTCCTGGAGCTTCACGACGGGCGTGGCGGCGGACACCACCCCGCCCCAGGTCAGCTCGACGACCCCCGTCGCCGAGAGCGTCGGTGTGGCCATCAACCGGAAGGTCACGGTGAGCTTCAGCGAGGCGATGGACCCGCTCACCCTCACCTCCGCCACCTTCACCGTCCGGCAGGACGCCACGCAGGTGCCTGGCACCGTGGTCTACGGCCCCGGTACCACCGCGACCTTCACTCCCGGGAGCGCGCTGGCCTCCAGCGCCATCCTCACGGCCTCGGTGAGCACGGACGTCAAGGACCTGAACGGCAATCGACTGGCGAGCGCCTTCACGTGGAGCTTCACGACGGGCACCTCGGCCGCGATGGGCCCCATGCCGGTGTCGCTGGGGACGGCCGGCAACTACGCCATCCTGGCCAAGTCGGGCGTCTCGACGGTGCCTGCTTCCTCGGTGACGGGCGACATCGGGCTCGGCCCGGCCGCCGCGAGCTACCTCACCGGCTTCTCGCTGGTCGCGGACGCCACGAACATCTTCGCGTCCTCGCCGCAGATTGTCGGCAGGGCCTACGCCGCCAACTACGCGGTGCCGACGCCCTCCAACCTGACCACGGCGGTGGGCAACATGGAGGGCGCCTACACCGACGCCGCCAGCCGGCCGACGCCCGACTTCCTCGAGCTGGGCACGGGCAACATCGGCGGGAGGACCCTGGCGCCGGGGCTCTACAAGTGGACGAGCACGGTGACCCTCCCGACCAACGTGACGATTTCCGGCGGCGCGAATGACGTGTGGATCTTCCAGACCACGGGAGACCTGATGGTGAGCGCGGCCCAGCGCATCACCCTGAGCGGCGGCGCGCAGGCGAAGAACATCTTCTGGCAGGTCGCCGGCCGGGCGACGATGGGCGCCGGCTCGCACTTCGAGGGCGTCCTGCTCTGCAAGACCGACGTCACGCTGCAGACGGGCGCGACGATGAACGGACGCATCCTGTCGCAGACGCAGGTGGCCCTGCAGCAGGCCACGGTCACTCAGCCTCCCCGCTAGCGTCGGGTCGCTGGACTTCGGGGGACAGGTCCAAGTGACCTGTCCCCCGATTGCGTTTCGGCCCTACTCCGCGAGGGGCAGCGTGAAGTGGAACGTGCTGCCAGTGCCAAGGGTGCTCTCCGCCCAGATTCGCCCGCCATGCGCCTCGACGATGCACTTGGAGATGTGCAACCCGAGCCCGTGCTCGCCGCGATGCCGCCCAGCAGCGAGCGGAGGTCATGGCTGACCATCCCGAGAAAATCATCGCGGGTGACCAGTGCGGCGTCGGCCCCCCTGCGCTCGAGCAACAGGTCCTTGTCGGTCTCCTCACGCTCGAAGCGGAGCAACTCCGCGAGGGCTCGCCGCCGCTCGTCGCGCTCGCTGGTCAGTTGAGCGGCCTGCGGGGTGCGCTCCTCAGCCAGGACGCGGTCCTCTGCTGTCCGCTCGACCTCGAGCGCGGCGCTGGAGCCGAGGGTCGTCGTGTCGGCCTTCGCGCGGGCTGTCTTGAGCACCTCATCCGCGCGGTCGTGAGCGCGGGCCAAGACCGCGTCCAGGTCCTCCTCTATCGAGGCCCGCTTCTGTTCCAGCGCTCGATCCGCCCTCGCGCGCTCGCTGCGAAGGCTGTCATCGGTCTGGGTGCGCTCAGGTTGCTTTTGACTCATTTCCGCCCGTCGTAGGACTGCCCCAGGGATGAACACCGCGGTGCCAGGAATGGGAGCGAAGATGTATCCTTGTTAGCGGTTCACGCCCGGCGCCGCTCGTCATGAACGGCGGCGCCGGCCCGCCTTGGATGCGCTACCGTGCTGCCCCATGAGCGAAACGGTCGCGAGTGAATCGCCCCCCCAGGTCTCCCAGCGCGGAGGCGGTTTCATCACCGGTGCGGCCATCTCGCAGGCCCTGGTGGTTCCCTATCTGCTGCTCGCGGGACTCATGGCGGCCGAGATGTCCGCGCTGCTGTCCACGGCGTTGCTGGCCCACGGAGTCGTGGTGGCCGTCGCGGCTGGGTTCCTGTTCCGCCGCAGACTCTGGGCCTGGCGCCTGTCGGCGGCCCTCGCGACCCTGGCCTTCATCGTGGGCGCGGGCGCGACGGTGATGTCGCCAGCCTGGGTAGGGGGGATCCATGCAGCGGGCGCAGCCGCGATCCTGGGCCTCCTGCTCGCGGGCCGCCCCGCCGTCGTCGGCGCACGTCCACCAGGCGCCTCGGAGAGCCTCTCCAGGACGGGCCGGTGAGCTGCCTCGCCGAGCGGTGTCGCGGCGGTGGTGGGACCCGTCCACGCCAGCCGAGCCCAGCCCCGTCACGATTTCGTCCGGACGCAGCCTCTACTTCAAGACCCACTCGGCGCAGACCACCTACTTGAGGATGTTCGCCGTCCACGAGGAGCTGTCGGGCTCCTACAGCTGCGTGCTCGAGGACGTGGGGCCGGATGATCATGGTGACACCGTGGAAACGGCCACGCCTTGGCTCCCGAGCACCCAGGCCATGGGCGTCATGGAGCTGCACACGGACATGGATGTGTTCACCGTGTCCCTGTCGCACGGGGCCTTCCATGGTGTCACCTGCACGTCCCAGAACTCGGCCGTGCCCTGCAAGGTGAAGGTCCTCTCCCCCACGGGAGCGTCCACGGGGGAGCCCACGGGCACGGCCTCCTTCAATGCGACGCATGACGGCACCTATCGGGTGGAGGTGACGTCGACCTTCGCGCAGAACCCCATCGCCCATGCGGCCTATACGCTCCAGTTCGAGACCCTGGGCACGGACGACCACGGGGATGCTCGGGAGTACGCCACTCCGGTGACACCGTCCTCCGTGCCTTTCACGGGACAGCTCTCCGGTGGACTGGACCGGGATGTCTTCTCCTTCACCACCCAGGTAGGACACATCTACCTCTTCAGTTGTGAGGTCGTCCCTGGGTACAGCGTGGGGCCCCACCTGCTGCTCACGAATGGCACCGGGCAGATGGTGGATGTCTATACGTATGTCGAGAACCAGCCGACGCGCGTCTCGGTGGATGCAGCCGCTGTCGCCGAGTACTTCGTGGAGGTGGGCTTCGCGGCGGCCTACGTGGGCCCCTATTCCTGTCGCCTGGAGGACCTGGGCTCCGACGACCACGGGGACACCCTCGTGGACGCGACCGAAGTGCTGCTTCCCTCCCAGCTCACGGGACACTTGGAGACGCGCCTCGACGTGGATGTCTTCTCCTTCTCCATGCGTGCCGGGCACCATTACTCTCTTGAGCGGACGGGAGGCACCGGCAGCGCGGGCGCAGTGAGGCTGAAGAACGCGCAGGGGACGGTGCTCCAGACCCTGTCCGGTGGCTCCACCTTCCTGGCGTCCGAGGAGGCGGTCTACTTCCTGGAGGTGGATGTCGCTCCGTTCGGGCGTGCGGGCACCTTCTCCATCCGGGCCCGTGGCCTGGGACCCGATGACCATGGGGACACACCCGCGACAGCCACTCCGCTCGAACCGGGCCAGCCTGTCTCCGGCGCGTGCTACGTGAGCACGGACGTGGACGTGTTCACCTTCTCCATGGAGGCCAATGCCCTCTACCGGGTGAGCTGCACCGGATGTGACCCGAAACTCGAGTCACCGGCCGGGCCGCTTCGAACTCTCAAGACGACCCAGGGCACCACCCTCAGCTACCACCTGGACGCCGACGCGACGGCTCCGGTCTACGTCGTCGTCAGGTCGGGGCTCTACCAGCTCACGCTGGAGTACCTGGGCAGGGATGACCATGGGGATGACTTGGACCATGCGACGCCCATCACCTATCCGCTGCTGCTGCCCGCTGTGCTGGACTCAATGTTCGACGTGGACGTGTTCTCGCTGCGCCTGCTCGCGGGTCAGGCGCGTCGGGTGAAGGCCACCGCCAGTTTCTGGACGGTGGTGAGTGTGGTGGCCCCGGATGGAACGGAGGTACCCAGGAGCTTCGAGGGGAACTTCACTCCCACCCAATCGGGCCTCCACCACATCCGGATCCGGCCTGACCGCGCCTCCGGGAGCTTCACGTACGGCCCCTACTCACTCATCCTGGACTGAGCACGCCGCCACGCCCACGTTCTGGCGGAAGAATGGCTGGTCGGCCCGGGTCATCAAGAACGAGGAGGATGGCCGATGAGCATGAGCCCCACGCACTGCTCTCGGCCATTGACGACGCGGGCGCGACCGTCGCGAAGCATCGCGTGCCCATGAACCTCAAGTTCAACAGAGACGTCGCCAACGCGTGGGTGCGCGGCGGCTTCCCCGAGTCCTGAAAAGGGGTTTGGTGGCACGTCTCCTGTCTGGCGCGAGGCCCGAGGCGACGCGGGTGGAGACACGCGCGTGGAAGAAATGGCAGTGCAATTTCCGCAAAACATGCGGAATCCGCATCTACGTACTTCCCCGCAGCAAGGTCTGTCGTGAGGACACGCGGCGCGGACGCAAGGTTCCGGGGGCCCCTCCGCTCGAAAGCCAGACGAGCGATGAGCCTGGAATGACAAATGCTAGGGAGACTTCCCATGAAAATCCAAGCATGGGCCCTGGCGGGCATGGTGATTCTGGGCAGCGGCTGCATCTCCAGCATTCGGACCAGCAGCCGCTCATTCCTGGACGCGAAGGAGTCCGAGGCGCTCCTCCAAGGAGGCACGGATGACGCCGCGCGACGCATCACGGAGTTGATGAGCAAGCGCGGCTTCCCGGTGACGGAGAGGCAAGTCCGCAAGGACGGGAGCCTCGTCTACGTCTTCAAGGGACAGCGCACGGCGTTGACCACGGTGTCGGGGTCCGACCTCATCCACGGCTCCACGAACACGGTGGGGTCCATGTTCTTCGTGCTGCTGACGCCACGCGAGGACGGCGTTACCCGGATGGACTTGATCGGCAAGCCCACCTTGGATGGCCGCGCTGTGTGCAGTGACGCCCCGCCCGCCTGGGTGCCGAGCTGCGACGAGAGTGTCGTCGTCGGCTCGCTCTGGCACGGCCGGGACCGGATGACCGGGAAGGATGAGGCGGAGGCCATCCGCGGCATGCTGCTGGAGCTGGAGTTGGGACAGACCAGCGGCCCTGGTGCATTGCTCTCCAAGCCGGAGGCTCCCTCCCAGCCGACCTGCGTTGCCTCGGAACATCCCGACTGGGCGGGCGCCTCGGCCGTCCAGAAGAAGAAGATACTGGAGATGTGCCGAGCGCCGGCCGCCCAGGCCGCCGACGCGAGCTGACACCTTGAAGGGCTCCCCTCGATTTCTGATTGGCCGATAATTCCGAGCTGGATACGGAATCCGCGCCCTCGTCTGGACAGCGTCTTTTTTCACGAGGGTCGCACATGGCACATCCGTCGTTCTCGCGGTTACGAGATGTATTGGGCGTCGCGCTGGGGCTCCTGCTGTCCGTGGGCTGTGGACAGCAGGGCGCCAGTCCTGACGCGACAACAGTCGAAGACAGTCAGGAAGCCGCGATTGCGCGCACGAGGCCCCGGGTCAAGCTCTCCGCGGGGACTCGTCACTCCCTGGCCATCCGCACGAACGGGACGGTCTGGGCCTCGGGAGCCAACCATTCCTCTCAGCTTGGCAGGACCGGTTTCACCAGCACCTCGACGCCCCTCCAGGTACCGGGCGTGACGAACGCCACCTCCGTCGCCGCGGGTGATGAGTCCTCCGTGGCGCTCCTCTCCGCGGGCACCGTCTGGACATGGGGTGCCAACCAGACGGGGCAGTTGGGCGTGCCCACGGGCAGCACGCCGGGCGCGGTGCGCGCCGCCCCGGGCCAGGTTCCGGCAGTTGGGGGGCGGCACAAACACCGCACGGTCGACGCCTCTCCAGGTGACAGGGCTGACGAACGTCGTGGCCCTGTCCGTGGGCCTGATGCATGCGTTGGCCGTCAAATCGGATACCACCGTCTGGACCTGGGGAACGCTCCTGGATGCGCCATTCCCTCAAGACCCCGATCAGCCCGTGCCCATTCAGGTGTCTGGCCTGACGGGATGTGTCGATGTCGCCGCTGGCAAGGTCACCTCCTTCGCCATCAAGTCGAACGGCACGCTGTGGAGCTGGGGCTTCAACACCGCGGGTGAGCTCGGAGATGGAACCCGGATCACGCGGCACGCCCCCGTGCAGGTGCCGGGGTTGACGAACGTCTCGGTGGTCGCGGCCGGCGAAGCGCATGTCCTCTGGGGGTGCAGGAGGTCGTCTCAAGCGGCGAAACGGCCTTTGCCTGGGACGGCAACGGCGTGCTGTGGGCCGCGGGACGCAACTTCTACGGCCAGCGCGGCGACGGCACGACCTACTCTCCCTCGCCCCCCAATCAAGTCGTGGGAATCACCAACGGCGTGACGGCTGTCGCGGCGGGCGACACGCACGCGCTGGCCATCTTGCCGGATGGAACCGTGTGGTCCTGGGGCAAGAACGCCGACGGACAGCTCGGCCGCGGAGCGCCGACCGAGGCCCTCCTCCCTGTCCCATCGCTCCTGGACTGAGCCAGTCCAACCCGCATGAAACCAGGCCCCGGGACGTCGCAGGCCCCGGGACCCCGTGCCTCATCGCATCCAGCGCGCGTGGATCCGGCCGTTGACCACGTCGACGGCCATCCAGTCGTCCGCGAAGGCGGCGGAGCAGTCGCACGGCACGTTCTTCAGGTGCTCCCGAATCAACTGGAGCTTGAAGCCACGCGGCGTCTTCAGGATGGCGACAACGCGCTCCTTCGACTGACCGAGTCGCTGCTTCACGTCGAGCACCTTCCCTGTCGCCGCGTTGATGAGCGCCACGCCCACCCATTCGTACCCGGGACGGTCGTCCCGGGTGAAGAACACCAGCGCGCGGTGGTCATCCACCGCGAAGGCGGAGACGCCACCGCCGACGGACCCCTTCGCTCCGGCGAGCCGGCAGACGGACTTCCCATCCGCGACGTTTGCGATGGAGCCGTACCAGGCCTTCTCCAGCGGCAGCTCGGTCTTCCCTCCCGAGGTCTCCACGAAGGCCCGCATGTCGTCCTCCACGCACTCGCCCGAGGCGGAGTCGAAGGCCACCGAGAACACGTGCGCTCCGACCTGGCACTCCCACCGGAAGTCACAGTCGGCGACCTGCGGCTCGGCGGCTTCCACAGTGACCGCACCGCAGCACAACATCAGCGCCACCCACCCACCGCGCGTCATCGAGTCCTCCGTGCAGGCCCCGGTCGGGCTGCTCAGTGGCCAGCGTCGTAGACCGCGTCGCGGAGGGCAATGGTGAACGCGCCTCACCCGCTCTGCCAGGGTGGGTGAGACAGTCGGAGCCAGGGAGAGCAGGGGGCCCGCGGAGAGAGGCTCCCCTAGTTCCAGGGATAGGCTGGCTCGTAGGTGCTGTGGTCGCTCAGCTCGAAGGGGAGTTTTCCCGTCAGGACGAGCCCTACCTCACGGCCCCGCCGGACGCGGCCGGGGGCTCCGTCCGGGCCGAGTCCTCCGCCCTTGTCGCTCAGGGGGATGCCGATGCGCACGCCCAGGGACGCGTAGATGCCCGTGACGAAAGGGGTGAGCTGCAGCCCCGTGGTGGGCAGGTGCTCCTGGGTTCCCGTGTGGTGGTAGACGCCCAGCTCCAGTCCGCCGAAGACGAGGGTGCCCTGGATGCCGCCGGCGAGGCGGGCGTGCCCCTGGGTCATCCACTGGGCCTGGGCGAAGGCCCCCAGGCTGTGGACGTCGTTCAACCAGTTGAGGCTGGTCTCCAGGCCCAGACCCAAGCGGGGTTTGTCCGTGAGGTCGGTGAGGCTCACGAGCGGGCCGACGGTGAGCCAGCGCTCATCCTTGGGGAAGGAGACTTGTGCCCGCGCCGCGAAGGGGAGGAGGACGAGGAGGAGGGCAGGCAGGAGACGTGGGGACATGGTGTGCGGAGTTGCAACGCGCGGACCCGAGGAAGTCACCTCGGGGATGGGGCAGGGGCGTGTGCAGCGGGGTGTACGGTGCGCAGGGGCTGGCACGAAACGCGGGGGAAGACCTCTTCCCAATCACCGTGCTTGGCCCGCGCGCTCAAGGAGGAGGCGCTGCGTCTCGTTGCCCTCGGTGGTGCCCCCCTCGCGCTCCAGGATGTAGTCGAAGAGTGAGTCCTCGCCCACCGTCACGGGCGCGCCCGCCTTCAGCTCCGGCACGGCCTCCGGCTCGCTGTTCAACACGCCATGGAGCACGCTGCCCTCCCACCGCGTGACGTGGACCCACATCCACTCGATGCCCCCGTCATGGGTGGTGAAGCGGGCCTTCACGAGCAGCTTCGACTCCAGCTCCAGTCCCTCCTGGAAGCGCGGCTTGACGCGCGTGAGCAGGGTCTCCACGGCGCGGCGGCTCGCGGCCAGCAGCTCCGGGTCCTCCTCGACATGGACAATCTCGGCTTGCGTACCGAAGACCTCGGCGATGGCGGCATAAGGGCGCTCCGAGGGGTTGTCGCCAGGCCGCGCCTTGAAGATGATTTCGAGCAGCCGGTTCTCGCCTTCCACGTCGTTCGGGTCCACCGGGAGCAGGCCAATCAAGGTGCGCCGGGGCGCCTCGGGTGGCACCTGCTGCAGCAGGGCCTCGCGATAGGAGGCGAGCTTCAGCGCATCCACGGTGATGGGGAAGACTCCATCCTTTCGGATGGCGGTGCCTTCAAGCATGAGCTGGGCAACGAGGTTCATGAACGTGCCCACCGTGCCAGAGAGCGGCGCTGGGACCTGCTGCACTCCCAGGTCCGGGAGGCCGAAGGTGCCCAGGCCCGCGGTCATGAGCCGTGAAGTGCCGTCCCATTCCGCGTAGACACGGGTGTTGAAGTGGCGCTGAAGAATCGGCTCGCCGCCGTCCCAGCCTTCGAGCCGGCGCTCGTGCCAGCCCTCCACGGAGAAGAACTCCCCGGCATGCTCGTCCCACAGCAGCCCGCCGCTGGCGCGGGCAAGCTCCAGCGCCAGCGCGTGCGCCTGCCGCACCGCCTCGAAAGCCGGGGGCTCGGTGGTGAACTCCAGGACGGTGACGCGCTCTGAGGCCGCGAGCTGCGCCTGCTCCTGGGGCGAGAGGCCACGCGCGGCGAGCTCCAGCATCCTCTGCTCGGGAAGAGGATGGTCCTTCAGGGCCCGCTCCGAGGCGCGCACGGTGGGCAGGGGCGCGCCCTCCCCAGCGAGCCGCAGCGCGGTGAATCGCTCACGCACCAGCTCCTCCACCTTCGGGAGGACTGGGATGCCGGGCTTCGGCGTGTGGACGACGGCGAAGCGGAACGTGGCACGCGGGGAGAAGAGCGGGCCTGGAGGCAGCAGCGGGGGAGTCGACCGGGGAGTCGCCGCCCGGGTGGCACAGCCCGAGAGCACGAGCGCACAGACCACCGCGCCCCAGAACCCCAACCGCCTGGCGGTCACACCACGCACGCTCATCCTCACGCCCTGTCTGAAGAAGGTAGGTGACGGCAACCTACCACCCGGGGATGACGTCGTCGTCACCGTCGGGGCGCGGGTGCGACTTGCTGGCCTGCTAGGATTCGCGCGGCCTCCCCTCCGCACTGAACACCCGACGAACCTTTGAGTGAGGTCAGCACGCATGTTCAAGGACAGCGCCGCTTCAGGACTCGGGTCCGAGTACCGCCCGCTCGACTCTCCTCACCTCGAGAAGCCCCACCCGTTCCTCGCGCGTGCACGGCGGGAGGAGCCGGTGTTCTTCAGCCCGGCGCTGGGGGCGTGGGTGGTGACGCGACATGCGGACATCAGCGCAGTGGTCGCCGATACCGAGCGCTTCTCGTCCGCCGAGTCCATCACCGTGGGCGCCGCGACGACGCCTCCGGAGGTGGTCGCCGCGCTGATGGACGGCTACCCCCTGGTCCCCAGCCTCGTCGACAATGATCCGCCAGCGCATCAGCGCTTCCGGAGCCTCGTCAGCAAGGCCTTCACCGGGCGGCGCCTCACGGAGAAGGAGCCCTTCATCCGCGCCCTCGTGGACGAGCTCATCGACTCCGTCCGGAAGGAGGGGAGGGCGGACCTGTTCCTTCGGTTCGCCCATCCGCTGTCGTCCAGCATCATCGCGGAGATTCTCGGAATCCCTCGCTCGGACATCCACAGGTTCCGGCGCTGGTCCGACGAGCTGACCACGGTCCTCGCGGCGCATGGCCCCCTTGAGCACCAGGTCGCGTGCGCGCGAGGCGTGGTCGACTTCCAGCGCTACCTCGCCGCGGCGCTCGAGGAGCGAAAGACGTCCCCCCGGGAGGACCTGCTGAGCGACATCGTCACCGGCTCTCAGGGGATGACGCCGCCCATGAGCATGGCGGAGCTGGTGAGCATGCTGATGCAGGTGCACTTCGCGGGGCACGAGACGACCGCGGGTCTCATCGTGGGCGCGGTGGAGCTCCTGCTCGAGCACCCGGACCAGCTGCGGGCCCTTCGGGACGACCCGGGCCTCATCGCGGGCGCCGTCGAAGAGGCGGTGCGGATGACCTCCCCCGTGCATGCCATGTTCCGTACCGCGCAGGAGGCAGTGGAGCTGGGGGGCGTTCCCATTCCCAAGGGCGCCCACATCCGAATCGTCTACGCGTCGGCCAACCGCGACGAGGCCCGGTTCCACGAGCCGGAGCGCTTCGACGTTCGGCGGCCTGACGTCAAGAAGCACCTCGCCTTCGGGCAGGGCCTGCATTTCTGCATTGGCGCGCCGCTCGCACGGCTCGAGGCACGCCTGGCGCTGGAGGCCCTGCTCCGGAGTCTCCCGGGGCTCCGGCTCGTGCCAGGGCAGACGCCGGCCTTCTTGAGGAGCGTCACCGTCAGGCGGCACGAGAGCCTCGAGGTTGCTTGGGATGTGCACGCGCCCCAAGAGCGCTGAAGACAGCGCCGAGCCAGCGAGCAGCGTGGCGAGGAGCGCTCGGCCGCGAGGAGGTCGAGCGCGCGGTCGACTTCCGTGGTGCGGGGGAAAGCTCATTCTCTGCTCTGGAAAATGGCCATCGGAGGGTATGAACAACACCTATGAGCGACGAGCGCACACCTGCCGAGCCCGAAGTGATGGAGCCCACGTTCTGGCGGAAGAATGGCTGGTCGGCCCGGGTCATCAAGAACGAGGAGGATGACGGCTGGGCCGTGGAGATCCGCAAGCAGGGGATCGCCGAGCCCGTCCTCATCAGTCCGTGGGTGATGGGCCGCGACAAGAAGAACCCCAAGCCCTTCGATGCGCCAGCGTTCGCGACCTTCGTGAAGACGGCCTCGGAGGTCCTCGACCGCTCCGCGCGACAGCACGACCAGGCCATGACCCGGAAGCTCTCCATCGCCTGGGAGGGCCGCTGGTACGAGGTCCGGCTCGAGCTCGTGGCCGATGAGTATGAGCCCCACGCGCTGCTCGTGGCCATCGACGACGCGGGCGCGACCGTCGCGAAGCACCGCGTGGCCATGAACTTCAAGTTCAACAGAGACGTCGCCAACGCGTGGGTGCGCGGCGGCTTCCCCGAGCCCTGATGAGGCCATCCCCCGAGCAGCTCATGCTCGGGGGATGGCCTCGACCGGGCCGCGCCACCTGCCCAGGGGAAGAGGCTTCACCGACCCTCATTCCCCGTGGGGACCTGCTCCTCTCACGGCGCGGTCAAAAGCCAGGACCGCGGCGGTCATCTCACGAGGATTGACCGCTCCCATCATGAAGATGTCCGGCTTGGGCTGCACGGCCATGATTCCATGATGTTCCACCACCGTGCAGCGCACGGTGATGGGGGACCCGTCCTGCAGGAACACGACATCGTAGACCCCCGTCCCGACAGAGGTAATCGAACGAGGGACCATCACTGTCATCGCCAGACTCCTGCCGCCACGAACTTGTCCATCCAACTGCTCGTCACCCGATACGTGACGCCCGGTAGAGGATCTCTCACGAGAAACCCGCCCTTCACTGACTCGATGACAACCATATGGCCACTGCGACCGCCAGGTGACCATAGCACCGCTCCCATCGGGCCTCGACCCGCAGCGGCCATCGCGTCCGCACCGCCCCCAAACCATCCCCCCTGCCACCCTCCGCCAAGGCTTTCGGCAAGCGCCTCGGGAGTCGACCATTCTCCGAGCTCCGCGAGGAATGCCGCTTCGCTCTTCGCCCCTCCGGTCAACATCTCGCCGCAGGCCGAGACACAGGACCCGGGGCGACTCTGGGAGACAGCTCCCCCGGGTTGGACGTCCATGGCCTCATCCGCCCACGGACCGGACCCTCCGCCAACCCTCCCTCTGGCACGCGCGGCCGACATGACCGCGTTCGCCGCACGGCCTCCATGGGCCTGCCCCATCGCGAACGCTGGCTTCGCCAGTCTTCCGCTGGCCACACCTCCCACCACGGCTCCCACGCCGAAGTAGTCGCTCGCGGTGCCTTGGCCGTTGTAGATGCGCTCACCGCTGTCCCAGAGCGCCTTCGCGCCTCCATTCACGAGCTGATAGGCGCCAACGGCCGCCATCCCCAGGCCACCCACCACCGCGCATGGCACGCAGATGGCGGCAATGGCCCCGAGTGCATACGCGGCTCCCACGCCCATTCCCGCGCCAGCAATCAGCCCGGCCACACCGTAGGCCCCCGCCTCCACTCCGGAGACGCGGCTGCCGTTCGGGTCAGCGGTTCCCGCGGCGGACTTGCCACCCGTCCCGGACCCGGAGATCAAGATTTCATACTCTCCCGGCTCGAAGACCGACGACTCCGCGTAGATGACGAGGCCACTCTCCGCGGGCCAGACCTGGGTCTCGGAGTTCGCGATGATGGTGTCGTCGTCGAAATCGAATCGGGCAATCACGGGCCCCCACGCGTCCTCGGCCTCGAAGCCCGTGGGGTCCGTGAAGGACAGTGGGTTGTTGAGGACGTAGCTGTAGCGATTCAGGGACTGCCCGAAGAGCGGCGCCTGGACCACCGGGTCCGGGCTCAGGAAGCGGCCCAGCTTCGGGTCATACATCCGGCCCTTCATGTTGATGAGCCCCAGCTCGTCGTCCTCCTCATGGCCGGTGAAGCCCAGGCGTGGATTCGCGGGGCTCCCGTTGTAGGCCAGGGCCGGATTCGACGCGTTCTTCCTCAAGCCAAAGGGGTCATGCTTGTAGTGGGCGAGCACCACGCCCCCCGAGGCCGTGACCGACTCCACCGAGCCCAGGTTGTCCGTATGGAGATAGGCCACGGTCTCCGCGCCTGGCGTCGGGACGTCCGTCCACTCCACCTGCGCCGCCACGCCCGTGCCACCCGGCACGTAGAAGACGTGAGCCGTCGTGGTGTCGGGCTTCGTCCGCTTCTCGTACATCCCGCCCACGTACACCGTGCGGTTGCCCTGGTTGTCCTGCTTGAAGGTCCGGCGCTGGCTCGCGTCGTAGCCGAACGTCCATTCCCTCGGCCCCTCCGTCACGCGGCTGGGCAGGTTGAAGTAGGTGTACTCCAGCTCCCGCAGCCCTCCCGCGCCCAGCTGCCGCTGGTTGAGGTTGCCATTGCCGTCATACGCATAGTGGTCCGTCCCCACGCTCGTCACCGCGTGCGGCCCCGCCGTCCCTGTCCCATACGTGTAGGTGGCTTCCGCGAAGGGTGCCTGGGACGCGGTCCCCAGCCGCGAGGAGCGGTAGCTCAGGTTGCCCAGCACGTCGTAGTTGTACTGGAACACCGCGTTGTTACACCCCTTGCTCACCTGCCACTGCTTCAGCCGATCCACCCCGTCGTACTGGAAGGACTCAGCCACCTGGGTCAGCCGGTCAACCCGGCTCTTCAGGTTGCCATTGGCCTCGTAGTCATACGCCAGCTGTTGCACGGCGCCGGCCGCGCCCGACGTTTCGATGAAGCGCAGTTGGTTGAGCGCGTCGTAGCGGCGCGTCGACGTCACGCCATTTCCGAACGCCTCACCCGTCAACAGTCCCGCCGCATTGTGCGACGTGGCCGTCCAGTAGGCGTGGCCCGTGTTGATGTTCTGCACCGAGCTGAGGTGACCGTAGCCGGTGTAGTTGAAGACCACGCCCATCCGTGCGCGTCCCGCCACCTCCGGATACCCCAGCGTCTGGATCCGGCCCTGGGCGTCATACGTCGTGCTCAGCCGGTACTCCTGTCCCTGGATGCTCCACCGCTCCTGCACCGGCCGGCTCAGCGCGTCGTACTCATGTGTCTGCACCACGCCGTCCGGTGAGGTGGCGGTGTGCAGCGCGCCCAGGCCATTCACCGCGGTGTCCCAGACGAAGGACGTCACCTGGGCTGGACTCCCCGAGGCCGCCGGCTGGTTCGACAGCGAGACTCCCCGGCCCATTCCGTCGTACTCGCTGCTGACGGTGTTGCCATTGCCGTCCGTCTGCGACCGCACGTCGCCGAAGGCCGAGTACCAGGTCCGGCGGAGGCCGGAGTCCGGGTCGTCGAGCAGGGTGCGGCGTCCCAGCCGGTCGAACTCCAGCAGGGTCGCGTTGCTGGACGCATCGATGACCCGCCGGGGCAGCCCGAAAGGCCCATACTCGTACTGGGTGAGGATGGTGCCGGAGGACATGACGTTGGCGCTCCGCACCACCCGTCCCAGCCCGTCCTCGACCACGTAGCCATGGTTGCGCTTCTCGTCCCAGGAGAGCGTCTTCAGCCCCTCGTGCTTCTTCTCCTGGTACGTCCCGTCGGGGTTGCGCACGAAGCGCAGCCGTCCACGCTTGTCGTACTCGAAGCGCTGCTTCAGCACGGGCCCCAGCTCGGTGCGCGGCATGGACGCGGTCTCCACCCGGCCCAGCCCGTCATACTCCAGCTCCACCAGCGTCCAGCCGCCATCGAAGCCGCGCGTGCGACGCCGGATCTCTCGGCCCAGCGAGTCATAGCGAACCAGCGACTCGTTCCCATTCCGGAGGCATGTGGCGAAGTCGAGCCCATGGGCGTTCGACCCGCACGTCGCGAGGTCCACGTCGCGGGCGGTGATGAGCGGCCGGCCATACTCTTCCGAATAGCTGAGGGTGGCGTCCGCCGTGTCCGGACCATCCTCGGCGCGCGGGCGACCCCAGGCATCGTAGTACCACCGCGTCCGCACTCCGTTGGGGTTCTGCTGGAGGGTCGGCACCCCCAGGGCGCGCTGGTACGCATAGTCCGTGCGGAGGACCGGCCCATTCGGGTCATCCGGAGCGGGATAGGCAAGCTGGGCCGACACGAACATGCGCTCGGCCGCGTCGTATTGGAGCTCCGTGCGCCGCTTGCGCGCCGCGGTGTCGGTGGTCTCCAGCCGGGTCACGAGGCCCAGTGCGTTGTAGGTGAACTCCGACTGCAGCCACACGTCCTCGCGCTCGGGCGACACCGCGTCCGGCTCCACGAAGACCCTGCGCGGCAGGTTCGACGTCGGCTGACACGAAGCCCCGTCGCAATACTCATACGCCTTCGTCCGGGTGACCGATGACGCTCCAGGCACCGTGCTCGTCACGGACTGCCGGCGCAGCAGGCCCAGCAGGTGACTGCCCGCCACCGGGTAGTTGTCGTACGTGGAGACCGTCACCAGGCTGGTGCCGTCGGGCGCGTCCTCCTCATGGCGCGTGAGGTTGCCGTATGCGTCATACTCGTTCGTCGACTCCTGATGACGCACGGTTCCGTATCCCGCGCTCACCTCGTTCTCGGTGACTCGCGACACATACGGGAAGACGACCTTACCGGCCGCCTTCGACTGGTAGGCGTACTCGAGGTTGCGCTGGAACGAGTCCTCCACTCCGGGGGCCAGCGTCACCGTCGTCTGCTCCTCGTAGGGCCGGTGCGCCTCCAGGTAGAAGCCAAGGGTGCGCTGGTCATTGTGGTAGCGCGAGGTCGTCTGCTTCGCGGCGTCCAGGTCATGCACGGTGCGACTGGAGAACCCCAGCCAGCCGCGCCCCAGCAGGTCCGTTCGCCCTCCCGCGTAGGTGTACGAGAAGTCACGAGTGGCGGAGTCCCAGCCCGTCTCGGCATGGCGGACCACGAGCCACTGTGCCCGCATGTTGCACGACTGCGGATGGACGCAGGTGCCCGGCGTGTGGTGGTTCGCCACCGAGGACGGCGAGACAAAGGTCGTCGCCTCGAAGGTCACCGTGGCCGTGTTGTTCAACCCATCCGTCACCTGCTTCAGCACGTCCGGCTTGTAGGCATTGCGCAGATACAGGACGAACTGTCCGCCCTCCATCTGGATGATGTCGGTCAGCCCATCTCCATTGGCATCCAGGAGCTGGGTGAACTTCATTCCCCAGCCAGAGCCCTTGTACGAGTACATCGCCGGGTCATCCGCGCTGACGGACTGGAGATTGCCTCTTCCCGTGGGCTGTCCCACCGGGATGGCCAGGTTCCGCACGGTGAAGCCCGTCCCGTTCGACTCGAGCACCACATGATGCAGGCGCGTCGCCGGTCCCGGGTCCACGCCATAGCTGGAGTCCGTCAGCAACAGGTCCTGCTTGCCATCCAGGTTGAAGTCCATCACCCGCACGCCTGTATCCGTGAAGCGGTGCTGCGGATGGATTCGCGAGAAGCTCACCTGCGCGCCCGGTGGCAGGGTCTGCGTCACGGGTGGGGAGAAGCCATTGCCTGTGTTGATGGAGATCATCAGGCTGCCCCCGTCCGTCAGGCCCTGACGCTCGCGCTTCGCGCTGACCGAGTCGGGCAGCCCGTCGCCGTTGATATCCATGAACCAGTGTTGTCTGTGGATGAGGTTGCCCTCGACCCCCATCACCGGCAATGCCGGCAGGGTCGTGGTGAGCTTCTTGCCGATGACCCCGGGCCCCGTGCGGCCGATTGCCACGAAGAAGCGGGAGAAGCTGTCGAACAGGTTGGACTGGGGCTCGCGAACCAGCAGCTCCACGGCACCATCCCCGTCCACATCCACCGCATAGCCAGCATGGTCCAGTCCCGCCCCCACGCTCGTGCGCTGATGTGTCGCCGGGAACACCGGCGCGCCCCCGCTGGCGACCCCCGTCATCCGAGCACCCCACTCGTAGGGCAGGGAGCTCCCGCTGGCGCGAGTCAACGAGCGCACGACATCCGGATAGCCGTTCCCATCCAGGTCCGCCAGGTGCATCGCCGGGGTGCGCACCGGCTTCGTCTGGTCGAACCAGAAGTCGTAGATGTCGTCCTGCGTCCCGGTAAAGCCTGTCCCATTGGAGAGGAAGAACTCGTAGCGGCCGTGGGTCCCACTCTCCACGTCGGGCAGGAACAATCCGACGACGTCCACCTTGCCGTCGTTGTTGAGGTCGACGGTGCGCAGGTCATCCGCGCCATCGCCACTCAGGGACTCGGGCAGCGTCGACATCTGCGTCGCCGGTCCGAAGTCGCGGCCATTCGTGTTGAGGCGGGCGTACCACTTCGGCGGCAGGCGCCGTCCTCCGGAGACGGTACTGGCGCGGTACATGATGTCGTCCCGCCCGTCGCCGTTGATATCCAACGTCTGCAACGTCCAGAAGTCCGGCGCCGAGTAGAACCCCTCCTCATCCAGGGTGTTGGAATACGCAAGCGGTGAGGGCGTCGCGCCGGACACCGGCACGCGCAGGAAGTAGTCGTCTCCCTCCTCGGGCAGGGCTTCGCGACCGTGCCCGGGCCCGCTCAGCTCCCAGGTGAAGGCGGTGGGCCGCTTGCAATGGCTGTTCGCATCACACTCCTGGAGCGTCGCCAGCAGGCTTCGTCCGGAGATGCTGTCGTTGCGATAGGCGAGGCGATAGGACCGCAGTGCCTCCGGGCCCCCGCCAGGACCGTGCATCGCAATCGACTCGAGCCGTCGGACACCGACCAGCTTGAGCCCTGACACGAACCGCTCGATGCGGTCGGGACGCTCGGTCATCTCCTGGTAGTGGAACAACACCGCGCGGCCTGGAGTCGCGACCGAGGCGTCCGTGGTGGACCCGGTGTAGCGCAGGGCCACCGGCAGCTGCTCGTAGGCGTAGCCCTGGCTCGAGTTGCCGTGTACGCGCAACTGGTACTCCAGGGACATGAAGTTGCCCTTCCTGTCCCGCATCCGCGACAGGGACCAGCCATAGCGCACGCTCTGCGCGGTGTGGTTTCCCACCACCGAGGAGTCACCGCTGTTGCTGGAGGCGGGCACGAAGTTCATCCGGTAGCCTTCAATCCGGGAGGTGCCGTCCTTGCCATACTCGAGCACCAGCCCATTCTTGAGCTGCACCTCGAACCACTGGGGCCCCAGGCCGTCCGCCTGCTTCGCGACGATATGGGAGAACTCCTCCACCTCCGTGGCGTAGGTCTTCTCACCTCCGCTGGTGGTCCCCACCTGCACCAGGCGCTTTCCATCCAGGCAGAGGGCATCCGTGCTGTCGAACATGACCGGGCCCGGCGCGGTATCCTGGACGGTCGTCTTGCCGCACCGGGTGATTTGAGACAGGCCCCCGAGGCCCCAGCCCACGCCCAGCAGGCCATTGCCTCCCCGGCTGTTGTAGTTGAGTGACAGCGAAGGCTGGATTCCAGCGCGCCCCTGGGGCACCCACAGCGGCACCTTGTAGGTGGCCGCTCCATCCGCCGTCACGTCGAAGCTTCCCGCCAGGGTGCCGGGGACGAGCCCGGCGCCGTCGAGCTCGCTCCGGACCACCGCGTTCCCCGGCGGCGGCAGCTCCTCGTCTCCGGTCAGCGGCGCATGCTGGTGCGCCACCTCCCCGGGCGTCGAGGACCGCGGCGCCTCCACCCCGTAACCACAGGAGACCGCCAGTTGCGTGCTGTACATCAGCAGCGTCAGCATCGAAAGAATGCGTTTCATCGCAGCACCTTGAATCGGGGGCGGCTCCGGACTCCGCCGGCCCCCTTTGACAATCCATTGGCAGGAGTCGCTGCTCCCCGGGAGGCCCGGGACTCACCAGGGAGCGGGAATGCGCCTCAGCCTCCGCCAGGATTGCCCTGGCACATGCCGCCGGCCTTGCAGGTCATTCCCGTCGGGCAGGTGCCGCAGGACCTGAGCCCGCCGCAGCCATTCGAGACGCTGCCGCACTCACGCTCTCCACAGACTTCGTAGGCGGGCGCCGGCGTGCAGCCGCAGGCATACGGCGTCCCTCCGCCTCCACACGAGTTGTGGCCGGAGCAGGACCCGCAGGTGTACGTCCCGCCGCAGCCATTGGACACAGAGCCGCAGCTCTTTCCCGCGCACGCCGTGGCCTCCGGGATGGTGGTGCAGCCGCACACGTTCGCGGTTCCTCCGCCGCCACACGTCTGGGGGCTGGTGCAGGTGCCACCCGTGGGGCCGCAGATGTACGTCCCGCCGCAGCCATTGGGCACGGTGCCGCAGTTCTTTCCCGCGCATGCCACGGCCTGTGACGTCGGTGTGCAGCCGCACACGTTCTCCGTGCCGCCCCCGCCACACGTCTGGGGGCTGGTGCAGCCACCGCACTGGTAGCTCCCGGTGCACCCGTTCGACACGGTGCCGCACTTGCCCTGGCACGCCTGCGTCTGGGTCAGCGGCGTGCAGGCGCCACTGCAGACGTTGGGCGTCCCATCCCCGCCGCACGTCTTCCCCGCCGCGCACGTCCCACACTCGAGCGGCCAGCCACAGCCGTCGTCGATGGTGCCGCAGTTCTTCCCCTGCTGCACGCAGGACTGGGGCTGGCATGCGCACACTTCCGAGCCCGGCAGGCACACGTCCCCTTCGTCGATGCTGCCGTCACAGTCGTCATCCGCTCCGTTGCAGCCCTCCGTCGGCGCGGTGCAGGCGCCCCAGTAGCGGACCGTATATCCGCCCGCCATCTCCGTCCGACACGACTGCGAGGTGCCCGGGCAGACGCCCGCGCCGCTCTGGCATTCGCGGGTCAGGCTTCCGCCGGCCTGTCCGGAGAGGTTGTCGACGACTCCGTCGTAGTCGTCATCACACCCGTTGCAGTCCTCCAGCCCTGGCACCGGGGGCTGGCAGGCGCCCCTGGAGCCGTCCGCGCGACATGCCGCCGTGGCCCCATAACACCGGTCCTCGAACGGGCTCCAGCAGGAGACTCGCGCCCCCGCCTGGTAGATGCATTGGAACGCGCCGCTCGTGCAGGTGCTCGTGCCGGGGCAGGTGTCGCCGCTCTGGCATGAGCCATTGGTCAGGGGGCCGTTGTTGGTGGCGTTCTCGTCCACCTGCGTGTCCCCGTCGTCGTCGCAGCCATTGCACAGCTCTGCCCGATAGGCCGTACACGAGCCGGCGATGACCTCACCTCCGCCGGACTCCATGCTGGAGCCCTGCGTACAGGTCCTCGTTCCATTGCGCCCGCACACCGCACAGGAAATGGTGGACTCCCCCGTGAACGAGCAGGGGCCCCACTGTCTCCCTTCGCAAGTCATTGTCCCCTTGCATCCATTCGCGGAGCAGGTGTCCATCGCGCCGTCCACACATGCGGCGCGGGCCTCTCCCGCAAGGAGCAAGGCGATACACGCTACGACGAGGCCCAGGCAGCGATTCAACGGATGAAGCAGAGACATGAGGTCGGCTCTGTGCGGACGCGACAAACCGCGCCGTCGGACGGCTCGGCCCTGTCGTGAGGATGGTATGGACGGCGCTACGCGCTTCTGGATTGCCAACTGCCGGGTCCCATCGGGACCTCTCCCTCAGGGGATACGGATTGAGGAACGTCTCCGGGTCGTCGGAAACTTGTGCCTCCCCAAAATCCAGTCGCCGCGTCAGTCCGTACCGCATGCCGAGTGCGTGACGCACCCGGTCGGGTCTCTCTGTGTGGAGCTGTCGAACCTGGGCTAGGCGGGCTTCGAGGCGGCCGGAGCCGAGGGTTGGCGCCCGCGTTCGACGGCGTCCAGGCGGGCCATGGTCTGCGCGTAGAGGTGGTCCAGCTTGGAGTGGAGCTGGGTGACCTCCATGCCGGCGCGGATGTTGGCTTCGTACTCGACGTCGGAGCGGATGCGGTCCTTGGCGGCCTGCCGGCTCTGGCTGATGAGGACGAAGCAGGACAGGAAGATGGCCTCCAGGCTGACCACCATGGTGAGCAGGCCGAAGGGGAACGGGTCGAACGCGTGGACCGTGGGGACCCAGCCCAGGTTGATGGTGATCCACACCGCGAACCACACGGCGTGCAGCATCATGAAGGTGAAGGTGCCGCTGAAGGCGGACAGTCCATCCGCGAGCCGCTGGATGGTGGTCAGCCGCTCCTCCACCATCTCGTTGGGGCTGAGTGACGGCCGGCTGTGCAGCATCTTGTCTGCTTCGCGCAGGCGCCGGCCGATGGCGGTCAGCACGTCCATGGCGCTGGAGGGGTGGCGCCGGAAGAGGAGCTCGAGGTCCGCGCGGTCGACCTTGAGGGCGGACGTGTCCTGGATGGCGCGAGCGTCCGCGCTGCGAGGGTCTCCGTCCAACAGGGACAGCTCGCCGAAGAAGTCGCCGCGCCGGGCGGTCTCGAAGACGATGACCTGGCCGGTGGTGTCCTCGACGGAGATTTGCACCTCGCCGGAGCTGACGATGTAGATGGCGCCGCCGGGGTCTCCTCGGCTGAACACCTTCTCTCCAGCGGACAGGCGCACCTCCTCGAGCTGGTTGGCGAGCAGCGCGCGCTCCTCGTCATCGAGGGCGGCGAAGAGGGGCACTTCCTTGAGCAGGGCGACGTCGGCGGGCATGACGCGGAGTTCCTCGCGAAGGGCTGCACCGTGCGCTCCGCAGGCTGGCATCTTCCGAGCGCTTCGCCCAGCGTCACCGTGTCACAAGGCGATGGTTTTCCCGGGGCCGAAAAGGAGGGCCTTGCTGGATGACTGTGGCTCCAACGAGTCGCCGTGCTTCCGCGAGGTGGCTCACGGCGAGGGGGGCGTGCGGGTGGATTTCGGCTCGACGGTGGAGGCGACGTTCTGCGGGGTGCCGTCAGAGAAGGGCCTGACGTCGAACTGGACGCGGACGGAGCGACCGGGCTTCAGGTGTTCGCGCAGATAGGTCTCTATCTCCTGGTCGCGCGGGACGGTCTCCCCGGCGATGCGGGTCTGGTGCGTGACACGGATGGGAATGGCGGCGCCGCTGGGTCCGGTGACGAAGAGTGTGCCGGGCGCGGCTCCCAGTACCGGACCGGAGAAGGCGCGGGGTGTTCCGGGCGTGCCCTCGGTATCTGGGGACGGGGCAGGGGAGGGACGGGCCGAGTCTCCGCTTGCCTGGGTGTCCACGGCCAGGACCAGGGGAGGCGTGCTCAGCAGGAGGCCGAGGAGCAGGTGCTGGGTCCATCGTTTCATCGGAAGGCCTCCTGGGCTGGGCGGAACGGTTGCCCCGGAGAAACGTGGTCACTGCCGCGCGTGAAGGCAGGGCCTGCCTGGCCTGAATGATGGGGACACTTCTGGAGTTCGACCCACTGTAGTGGCCTCATGAGGCCGGGCATGTCGCGACGTGGACTTGCTTCTCTACAGTACCGCATCGGGAAAAACGCCAGAGAGAGGTCTGTCCTGCCAGCCTTCCGTACCCTGTGGATAGTGCTGCTCCTCGTGTCGTGTGCGGAGGGGCCCGTTGCACGGCCAGACGTCCCTGTTCGGAAGTGGGTCGGCCCCTTGGTGAACGTACCGGGCGGAGGGCAGTTTCGCGCCGTCATGTACTTCGGCCCCTGGCAGTGCAGCGCCCAACTCATGAGCTACTGCCGCGACAAGTGCGCCGGGAGCGGGCACGCCCTTCAAGGCTGCATGTGGCTGGCGGACTTGAAGATGGACTTCGCGGGCACGGTCATGAGAGCGGGGAGCCGATTTGGAATGACGCACTGTTGTTGTAACTACGCGACGATCAGCAAGGGCCAGAACGATGTGGCCAGGTCCCAGTGGAAGAACTTCCGCGACGAGTTCCGGGAGCGATGGGGAGATCGCTTCGGCAAATGGCCCACGGACGCCAACGGCGAGAACTTTCCGGGCCACCACATCCGAGACCTCCATCATGGAGGCAACCCCATCGATTGGGACAACATCCTCCCGTTTCCCAAGGACCTCCACGAGACCCTTCTTGGGCTCTACGGCCAGTGCTATGCGAACAGTCCGCCGTGGACGACTGTCGGGGTGGACTACCCCTATGGAGAGTAGACCCATGTCGATGCCTGACTTGCTCGAAGAGGTGTCGCGCCTCCACTTTCCCAATCCACCCGCGACTCCGGCACAAATCGACGCGTTCGAGCAAGGAGTCGGGTGGCGTCTTGACCCGGACCTCCGCGCCTTCTACTCGCACTGCGATGGCGCCAACTTGTTCGACGGCACCAACCCTGAATTCGCCTTCTATCCGTTGGCGAAGCTCCGCCGCGCGCGGGTGGTGCTCCTCCAGGACGACACCGACAGGTCTGGACCCGCGTCGTGGTACGCGATGTGCGGGCTGGTCGACACCAACTACATCCTCCTTGACGTGGGCGAACAGGTCGACGGCCGCTACCCCATCCGGGATGGCTACCGTGAAGCATTTCCAGACCCGGACTACTGCACGCGAATCGCCAGCTCGTTCTCGGAGTTCCTCGACGGCGCGCTTCGTTCAAACGGGCGATGGTTCTGGCTCCCGGAGGAGTGAGCTTCGCCATCCTTCGGATGGACGCTCCCATCGGGCCGGCGTAGGGTCCGCGCCCGTTCCCCCCTTTCTCCCGAGTGAGAAACCCATGGTCTCGGCCATCTTCAATCCGGCCCGCTGGACGCCCGTCGAGGGCCACAAGTTCAAGGACATCACCTTCCACCGCGCGGTGGACCAGGGCACCGTACGCATCGCGTTCAACCGCCCCGAGGTGCGCAATGCCTTCCGGCCCCGCACCGTCGATGAACTCTCCCGCGCCTTGGAGGCCACGCGCTTCATGACGGACGTGGGCTGCGTGCTCATCACCGGCAACGGCCCGTCTCCCAAGGACGGCGGCTGGGCGTTCTGCTCGGGTGGCGATCAGCGCATCCGCGGCAAGGACGGCTACAAGTACGAGGGCGAGGACGGCGAGTCGGACCCGGCGCGCCTCGGCCGGCTGCACATCCTCGAAGTCCAGCGGCAGATCCGCTTCCTGCCCAAGGCCGTCATCGCCGTGGTTCCGGGCTGGGCCGTGGGCGGTGGACACAGCCTGCATGTCGTCTGCGACATGACCATCGCGAGCCAGGAGCACGCGATCTTCAAGCAGACGGACGCGGACGTGGCCAGCTTCGACGGTGGCTATGGCTCGGCGCTGCTGGCGCGGCAGATTGGCCAGAAGCGGGCGCGCGAAATCTTCTTCGTGGGCGCGAACTACTCGGCGCAGGAGGCCTTCCAGATGGGAATGGTCAACGCCGTGGTGCCGCACGAGAAGCTGGAGGACTTCGCGCTGGAGTGGGCGGCGGAGATCAACACCAAGAGTCCCACCGCCATCAAGATGCTGAAGTACGCCTTCAACCTGCCGGATGACGGCCTCGTGGGTCAGCAGCTGTTCGCGGGCGAGGCCACGCGTCTGGCCTACGGCACCGACGAAGCCCAGGAAGGCCGCGACGCCTTCGTCCAGAAGCGCAAGCGCGACTTCAAGCGCTTCCCCTGGAGCTACTGAGCCGCGCTGACCCGGCCCGCTTCGGAGACACCGGAGCGGGCCGTTCAATCCTTCGTTCCTACACGGAGAAGACCACCGACTCGGCGGAGCGCTTCGAGGGGCCGTGGAAGACGGCCTCGATGTTGTTGCCGTCCGGGTCCAGCACGAAGGCCGCGTAGTAGCCCGGGTGGTACGGCCGCTCACCGGGAGCCCCGTTGTCCTTCCCACCGGCCTTGAGTGCGGCGTCGTAGATGCGCTTCACCATCTCCGCGTCCTTCGCCTGGAAGGCCAGGTGGACGCCGCGCCCAGCAGGCGCACCCGCGTCCGCGGTGCTGACGAACAGCTCGTCCGCGAAGAAGTTGTCGGGACCGTGCGAGCCGAGCGGGATGCCCAGCACTTCCAGGATGGCCTGGTAGAACCGCTTGCTCGCCGCCAGGTCCTTGGCGCGGAGGTGGACGTGGTCGAGCAGCCGGCCTCTGTGAAATTCCATGGTGCTCCTCGCGGAAATGTGCACCCCTGAGGGGGTACGCGTGGAGGCGCGAGGCTGCCATGAAACCCCACTTCCTGACCTTCTTCTGTGAGCTGGCTCCCGAGCCACTTCGCGAACTGTTCAACATCGAAGGCGTCATCGACGACCTCCAAGCCATGCGCGCCGGCGTGAGTCTGGGCCTCCTCGACTTGAGCGCCGAGCGCGCCGAGGTGGTGCGCCGCTTGAACAGCGCGGGCATCCCCGTCACGGCGTGGCTGCTGCTCCCTCCCGAGCAGGGCTACTGGTTCCACGCGGGCAACGTCCTGCAAGCGCGTGCGCGCTACGAGGCCTTCAGGACGTGGACGGCCGACGAGAAGCTCGAATGGGCCGGCGTGGGGTTGGACATCGAGCCCGATATCCACGAGCTGCGCAGGTGGGCCGAAGCGCCGCTGCGGAGTCTCCCCGGCATGCTGTCGCGGCTCATCCTCCGGGGTGGCCGCACCCGTGAAGCGCGAGCGGGCTACCACGCGCTGGTGGAGCGCATCCGCGCGGATGGCCATCGCGTGGACGCGTACCAGTTCCCCTTCATCGTGGACGAACGACAGGCGCGCTCCTCGCTCCTGCGGCGCGTGGCGGGCGTGGTGGACGTTCCCGCGGACCGTGAGGTCCTGATGCTCTACACCAGCTTCGTGCGCCCCCGAGGCCCCGCGCTCCTGTGGAGCTACGCGCCGGGAACGGGCTCGCTCGCGGTGGGCAGCACGGGCGGTGGTGTGGAGCTGCCGGGCATCCTCGCGGCACCCCCGCTGGACTGGACGGAGCTGTCGCGCGACTTGCGGCTCGCGGTGCGGTGGACGCACGACCTCCACGTCTTCAGCCTGGAGGGCTGCGTGAAGCAGGGCTTCCTGTCCCGGCTGCGCGTGTTCGACTGGGATGCGCCCGTGGACCCGCCGTGGGTGGAGTCGCGGCGTGTGGACGCGGTGCGCCGGGCCGCGCGCGGAGTGCTCCATGCGTCAGGCCGGTTGCTGCGCTGACAGGGGAGGGGGCGCACGGAGTGTCGGGGCGAGTACGGAAGTCGCCTCGCGTCATCGTGCCTTCGCGGGTTTGAAGGGTTGACGCTCGAAAGGCGCGGCAGTGTCATGCGCCCCGATTGCCCGAGCTGATGCCCCGCCCTGCTCGGGAAGGGAACGACATGACCGACCGCCCCCAGACGTCGAAGCTCCTCGGCGCGCTGCTGTTGTCCGCGAGCCTGCTCCAGGCCGCGCCCGCCGTGGCCGCCACTCCCGTCAATTCCTCGGTGGTGCCGAACGGAAGCTTCGAGGTGGCCGGAGGTTCCTCCTCGGTGCCCGCGTTCTGGCGCTCCCAGGGCCCCGGCAAGGTGGCCTCCAGCGCGGAGGGCAAGGTGGAGGGCTCGCGCGGCCTGCTCATCGAGAGCCCGCAGGGCGGTGGAGAAACCACTGTCGAGTCCGACAACCTCAAGCTCCAGGTGGGCCAGCTCTACCGGCTCAGCGCCTGGGTGCGCACCAAGGGCGTCCAGGTCGACCCGCAGGCCCGCTACCCCACGGCCCACGGCGCCTGCTTCTCGATGAAGAGCTTCCCCTTCACCAACTGCGCCCCGGCCCCGGGCGGTGACGCCGGCACCCGCGCCTCCGTCCTCTTCTTCGCCACCCAGTCCACGGACAGCGTGCAGCTCCACCTGGGCCGCAACGGCAAGGCCACCGGCTCCGTCTGGTACGACGACGTCCGCCTGGAGCCCGTGGAGGACATCACCGCCTATGTCCCCATGGAGTCCGTGCGCTGGGCGGGCAAGGGCTTCCGCTACGACGACGGCGGGTGGATCTACGTCCACATCGAGGGCGAGCCCTACGAGCGCGGCGTCCAGTTCGGTGAGCTGACCTCGCAGGAGATCGTCCGCTACATGGAGAAGCTCGGCATCCAGAAGGACAAGGCGGACGCGGCCAAGGGATGGAGCCACCAGCGGCTGCTCGCGGACTCGCTCTTCCTGCGCAAGTTCGACGCCGAGTACCTGGAGGAGATGAAGGGCATCGCCGACGGCGCGAACAAGGCCGGCGCGAAGTTCAAGGACCGCGAGCTGGACGTGCTCGACATCGTCACGCTCAACACCGCCGTGGACGCGGGACAGCTCGAGGAGGCCAACCGCGCCACCTCGACTTCGCTGTCCGGCCGCACCTTCCTCAAGGCCGACGAAGAGGCCGAGCGCGCGGGCAAGGGTGACCACTGCTCCTCGTTCGTCGCCACCAAGTCCGCGACGAAGGACGGCCGCGCCATCATCGGGCAGATCTTCATGTGGAACGGCTACACGGGCGTCCACTGGGACGTGGTGCTGGACGTGCAGCCCACCCGGGGCCACCGCTTCGTGATGCAGACCTTCCCGGGCGGCATCCACAGCGGCGCGGACTGGTTCATCAACTCCGCGGGCATCGTCATCGGCGAGACGACGGTAGGGCAGACGCCGTTCGACATGAATGGCTCGCCGCAGAGCAACCGCATCCGCAAGGCGGCGCAGTACGCGTCCTCCATCGATGACGTCGCCCGCATCATGAAGGACAACAACAACGGCCTGTACACCAACGACTGGACGCTCGCGGACACGAAGACGGATGAGGGCGCGTGCCTGCTGCTCGGCACGAAGAAGACGCGGCTGTGGCGCACCGGGAGCAAGGGCAACGCCTCCGACACGCCGGGCAACCTCAAGGACTTCATCTGGGCGAACAACAACAACCGTGATTTGGAGGTCCGCAAGGAGTCCGTCTCCAACCCGGACAACGCGCCCGCGGACCTGGCCTTCAACACCTGGAACCGCGACATCGCCTTCTGGGAGTACTACTCGAAGCTCGGCAAGAAGGGCTTCGACCTGGACTCCGCCACGCGGATGCTGGCCTCCAGCCCCATCAACCGGCCGCACGCCTGCGACGGCAAGGTGACCACGTCGGAGATGGCCGAGAAGCTGATGTTCCTGGCCCACTACGGCAAGACGACGCTGCGCGAGAAGATGATTGGCAGCCGCTTCATGCCGGACCTGCCCGGCGCCACGCCGCACCTGTCACTGGGCTACACGACGTTCAGCCCCATCTACGTCGCCGCCAAGCTGAAGGAGGCGCGCAAGACGTGGAAGGCGCCGGAGGAGCCGCAGGCCGCCAAGCGGGACTTCGCTCGGGTGAAGGACGCGGTCGGCTTCGACAAGTCGCTCCTGTGGGCCAACACGCTGTTCCCCGCGTCGGACGGAGAGAACTGGCTCATCAGCGGCACGTCCGCGTACTGGAAGCTCCTGCGCGACGTGTCGGCGCACGAGGACAAGCCGGAGAAGGCCTTCGACGCGCAGCGGGACGCGCTCGCGGACCTCAATGACCGCTACCTCTTCACCACCTCGCGCGAGGCGGACGTGCTGCCGGCCTCCGTCAAGACGGAGTACGGCCGTTATGGCACCTACCTGGTGCCGCGCATCAAGGGCACCTTCGCGCTGCACCAGCTCCGGCTGCTCCTGGGCAACGCGGACTTCTCCAAGGTGATGAACGCCGTCCACACGCGCTACGCGAACAAGGACATCTCCACGGCGGACTTCAAGCGCGCCGCGCAGGAGGCGGTGGGCAAGGACGTGGGTCCCTTCGTCGGCCAGTGGCTGGAGCGCACGGGCCTGCCGCAGCCGCGCTTCCGCGCCACCGCCGCGCAGGTGAAGGACGGCTACGAGGTGACGCTCAAGGTGGAGCAGCCCGGCCCCAAGCCCTGGCACTTCGTCACGCTGGTGGAGGTGCGCACGGCGAAGGGCTCCACGCTGGAGCGCGTGGAGGTGAAGGGCGTGGCGAGCGAGACGTTCGTCCTGCGCACCGCGGAGGCGCCCGTGCGCGTCGTCTTCAACGCTGGCAACGACGTGCCCGTGTCGCGCGAGCGCTACCAGGTCCTGTCCAACCAGACGGATGCCTGGGAGAAGCTGCTCATGGTGCACGGCACCGCCCGGCAGACCGAGTCCATGCGCACGCTGGTGCTCGGCTACCGCGAGGCGCTGGCGGATGTCTTCACCGAGCGGCTCGTCCCGGTGTCGCCGGACTTCGAGGTGACCGACGCGCAGCTCGCGGACCGCGACCTGGTCGTCTTCGGCGGGGCGGAGGACAACGCGCTGCTCGCCCGGCTGGCCCAGGAGAAGAAGCTCCCCGTGGAGCTGGGCCGCCGCTTCTTCCGCTGGCAGGGCAAGACCTATGGCCGCCCGGATGACGGCATCGCCCTGGCCCTGCCCAACCCCTGGAACCCCAAGCGCGCCATGTACCTGTTCGTCGCCAACAGCGGCATCCAGCTCTGGCACATGACGCGGACGTACCAGCGCAACCTCCAGGGCTGGGCCCTGTTCCGAGGCGCCGACGTGACGACGAAGGGCTTCCATGACCTGGAGGCCCTGTCGCAGGACGTCACGGTGACGCCCGCGCCCGCCGCGCCCGCCGCGCCCGCGGTGCCGGCCCCGGCCGCCCCCGTGCCCGCGCCCGTCATGGGCCAGCGCTGAGCCCCTGAGCCCTCAGGGGTCGCTCGCGGCCTCGCCTCCTGAACGGGGGCGGGGCCGGAAATGGCTGTTTCCACGGGATTGCAGAGGGGCCCGGGGCCGCACCTGAGGAATAGGGCGGGCGCGCGGGTGTTTTTCCTGCCTGCCCGGATGGACGACGACCATTCGGGTCCGGCAGCATCCCCCGTCCCTTTTTCCTCTCGGAACCTCATGAGCCCCAAGAAGTCCTTTACCCACCGAGCGTTTGCGACCAGCGCCCTCGGAACCTTGTTGCTGACCGGCTGCGCCAGCGCGCCTCAGCCCACCCCCGCCGAGACGACCCCGCCTCCCGCCGCGTCCACGCCCGTCGCGGAGGCCGTGTCGGAGGAGGCCGTGCGCGCGCTCGGCGTCGAGCTGAAGAACCTGGACCGCGCCATCCGTCCCCAGGATGACTTCTACCGGTTCGTCAACGGGACGTGGCTGAAGAACACGCCCATCCCCGCGGACCGCGCGCGCTACGGCTCGTTCATCGAGCTGGCGGACAAGTCCGAGCTGGCCCTGCGCGCCATCATCGAGGAGTCCGCCACCGCCAAGGAGCTCGCGCCGGGCTCCAACGCGCAGAAGGTGGGCGACCTGTACAACAGCTTCATGGACACCGAGCGCATCGAGTCGCTCGGCATGAAGCCGATTGCCCAGGAGCTCGCGCGGGTGAAGGGCCTGAAGGACAAGGCCCAGCTGCCGGAGCTGTTCGTGGAGTTCCAGCGCAACGGCATCCAGACGCCCTTCGCCTTCTTCGTGGGCCAGGACCAGAAGCAGGCCACGCGCTACATCGCGTACGTCAGCCAGAGCGGCCTGGGCCTGCCGGACCGGGACTACTACTCCAAGCAGGAGCCGCGCTTCATCGAGATTCGCGCCGCCTACGTGGCGTACATCGAGAAGCTCTTCACCCTGGCCGGAGAGAAGGACGCGAAGAAGGCCGCCGAGGCCATCCTCGCGCTGGAGACGACGCTGGCCGACAAGAGCTGGGACCGGGTGAAGAGCCGGGACCGCGAGGCCACCTACAACCTCAAGAGCGTCAAGGAGGCGGAGGCGCTCACCCCCGGCTTCTCGTGGACGCGCTTCCTCAAGGCCGCGGGCGCCCAGGGGACGCCCGGCCTCATCGTCCGTCAGCCGGCGTACTTCGAGGCCCTGTCGGGGTTGGTGAAGACGACGCCGCTGCCCGTGCTCAAGCAGTACCTGACGTTCAAGGTGCTGTCCGGCCGCGCGCCCATGCTGTCGAGCGCCTTCGAGCAGGCCTCGTTCGACTTCTACGGCAAGACGCTGCAGGGCCTTCAGGAGAACCGTCCGCGCTGGAAGCGTGGCGTGGGCGCGGTGGAGGACTCGCTGGGCGAGGCCGTGGGTCAGCTCTACGTGGAGCGCCACTTCAGCCCCGCGTCGAAGCAGCGCATGGTGGAGCTGGTCAAGAACCTGCGTGAGGCGTTCCGTCAGGGCATCGACGGGCTGGACTGGATGAGCGCCGAGACGAAGGCGCAGGCCCAGGCGAAGCTGTCGAAGTTCAACGTCAAGATTGGCTACCCGGACAAGTGGCGGGACTACTCGCGCCTGGAGATCGTCGCGGGCGACCTGTTGGGCAACGTGCGCCGCGGTGATGCGTTCGACTTCCAGCGGATGGTGGACAAGCTGGGCAAGCCCATCGACCGCGAGGAGTGGGGCATGCCGCCGCAGATGGTGAATGCCTACTACAGCCCCACGATGAACGAGATTGTGTTCCCGGCCGCCATCCTCCAGCCGCCGTTCTTCAACCCGGACGCGGACGACGCGACGAACTACGGCGCCATCGGCGCCGTGATTGGCCATGAAATCAGCCACGGCTTCGACGACCAGGGCAGCCGCTCGGATGGCGACGGCAACCTGCGCAACTGGTGGACCCCGGACGACCAGGCGGGCTTCAAGCAGCGCACCTCCGTGCTGGTGGCGCAGTACGCCGGCTTCAGCCCGCTGGAGTCCATGAACGTCAACGGCGAGCTGACCCTGGGTGAGAACATCGGCGACGTCAGCGGCCTCGCGGTCGCCTACAAGGCCTACATCGGGTCGCTCGGCGGCAAGCCGTCGTCCACCATCGCCGGCTTCACCGGTCCCCAGCGCTTCTTCCTCGGCTGGGCGCAGGTGTGGCGCGGCCTGTACCGCGACGACGCCATGCGGCAGATGCTGCTCACCGACACCCACTCCCCGCCGCAGTACCGCGTCAACGGCGTGGTGCGGAACATGGCGGAGTTCTACGAGGCCTTCGGCGTCAAGGAGGGCGACGCCGGCTGGCTCGCTCCCGAGAAGCGCGTGAAGATCTGGTAGCTCCCTGACGCTCCCACCGTCCGACGTGGGCGGTGGGACAGGGTGGGGTGCTTGCCCGGCCCCTCCCTGAAGGGCCCCGCGAGGCCGGCTGGACAGGGCTTTGCGGATGCTTACGCTGGGCCATCCCGTCACCGAGGTCCCTCGCGTGAGCTCCCTGCTGCTTCGGCTGGTCTGTGGTCTGCTGTTCTCCGCGATGGTGCTGGGGGCTGTCGTTCATCCCCCCGAGAACCTCACGCAAGGGCTGGGGATGATGCTCCCCGCCAGCATGCTCCTGGGTGTGGCCCTGAAGGGCCCCCGGCGCGGCGTCATCCCGAAGAAGAAGTCCCCTGTCCCCGTGCCTGCGTCAGAGGCGCCGCCCTCGGTCTGAGCGGCGTCAGGCGAGCCACTCCATCTCGATGTCCGCGCGCTCGTAGCCCGCCTCGCGCGACACTTCGTCTCCCAGGCGCGTCGTCACGAAGCCGTGCTTGCGGTACAGCCCCAGCGCGGGCCCGAGCTTCGTGTTCGACACCAGGTACACGCGCCGGGCACCCTTCTCGCGCGCGACGCGGAGCACCGCCTCCATCAGCACGTCACCCAGCCCGTGGCCCCGCGCGTCGGGGGACACGGCCATCTTGCACAGCTCGAACGTGTCGGCGTCCTCGCGGCGCAGCGCGCAGGTGCCCAGCACCTTGCCGTCGACGAGGGCGAACAGCACCTCGCCGCCGGGAGCGACGAAGGTGCCGTGCGGGTCCGCGAACGAGGCCAGGTCCTCCGCCTCCAGCCGGAAGTGCGTCTCGATCCACTCGCGATTGAGCCGCGCGAAGTCCTCGCGGAACCGCTCCTGGTAGGTCAGCACCTCGGCTGGCATGGCGCTCGCTCAGCCCTTCTTCGCGGAGGGCTTGTTGAGGTGGGCGAAGAAGTCGTTGCCCTTGTCGTCCACCACGATGAAGGCCGGGAAGTCGACCACTTCAATCTTCCACACGGCCTCCATGCCCAGCTCCTCGTACTCCAGCACCTCCACCTTGGTGATGCAGTCCTTGGCCAGCCGCGCCGCCGGGCCGCCGATGGAGCCCAGGTAGAAGCCGCCGTGCTTCTTGCACGCGTCGGTGACGGCCTGGGAGCGGTTGCCCTTGGCCAGCATCACGAAGCTGCCGCCCTCCGCCTGGAACTGGTCCACGTACGCGTCCATGCGGCCGGCCGTCGTCGGACCGAACGAGCCGGAGGCATAACCCTCCGGCGTCTTCGCCGGACCCGCGTAGTAGACCATGCGGTCCTTCAGGTACTGCGGCATGCCCTCGCCCCTGTCGAGCCGCTCCTTGAGCTTGGCGTGGGCGATGTCGCGCGCCACCACCATGGGGCCGGTGAGCGACACGCGCGTCTTGATGGGGTAGCGCGACAGCTCCGCGCGCAGCTCGCTCATCGGACGGTTGAGGTCCAGCTTCACCACCTCGCCCGCCAGGTCCGCGTCCGTCATCTCCGGCAGGTACTTCGCCGGGTCCGCCTCCAGCTGCTCCAGGAAGACGCCGTCGCGCGTGATCTTGCCGAGCACCTGCCGGTCCGCCGAGCACGAAACCGCGATCGCCACCGGGCACGAGGCGCCGTGGCGCGGCAGCCGGATGACTCGCACGTCGTGGCAGAAGTACTTGCCGCCGAACTGGGCGCCGATGCCCATGCGCTGCGTGAGCTTCAGCACCTCCTGCTCCAGCGCCACGTCGCGGAAGCCCTGGCCCAGCGCGTTGCCCTCGGTGGGCAGCGTGTCCAGGTAGCGCGCGGAGGCGTACTTGGCTGTCTTCAGCGCGAACTCCGCCGACGTGCCGCCCACGACGATGGCCAGGTGGTACGGCGGACACGCCGCGGTGCCCAGCGCGCGAATCTTCGCGTCGAGGAAGGCCAGCAGGCTCGTCGGGTTGAGCAGCGCCTTGGTTTCCTGGAACAGGTAGCTCTTGTTGGCCGAGCCGCCGCCCTTGGCCATGAACAGGAACTTGTAGGCGTCGCCGCCCGTCGCGTAGAGCTCGATCTGCGCGGGCAGGTTGTTGCCGGTGTTGGCCTCCTTGTACATGTCCAGCGCCGCCATCTGCGAGTAGCGCAGGTTGGACGTGCGGTAGGTCTCGAAGACGCCGCGGGAGAGGGCCTCCTCGTCGTGGCCGTCGGTGAGGACGTGCTGGCCCTTCTTGCCCATGATGATGGCGGTGCCCGTGTCCTGGCAGGACGGCAGCACGCCACCGGCGGCGATGTTGGCGTTCTTCAAGAGCTCCGTCGCGACGAAGCGGTCATTCGCGGAGGACTCGGGGTCCTGGAGGATGGCCGCGAGCTGGCCCAGGTGTCCGGGGCGTAGCAGGTGCGCGATGTCCCGCATGGCCTCCCGGGTCAGCAGGGTGAGCGCCTCGGGGGCCACCTGGAGGAAGGTGCGTCCGCCGGCCTCGAAGGTGGAGACGTGGTCCTTCGTGAGCAACCGGTAGGGCGTCTCGTCCTTGCCCAGCGGAAGCATTTCCTGGAACTGGAAGTCGTTCATCGCGCGGCCTCTTCAGGGGAGTCTTCGGCGCCCAGGACTAGCGCCCTTGGCGGCGGGATGGGAGCCAAAAACGTGGAGGGGGCCACACGCAAGGGCCCTGTAGCGCCGGGACATGGCGTGAGGGGAGGGGGGATGACGGTCGGCTGGTGGTCAGCTTGCCCGGCTGACAACTCGCGACGGGCCCAGGTTGTGCGATGCTGTGGACCCCCGTGGCTTCTTCCTCCGTACAAGCACTGTGGCTCTGCGTCCTGGCCCTCATCGGCGCCACGGCGCGCGCGGCTGAACCCTCCACCGTCGAGCAGCGGGCCCGCGAGGACCTGGACCGTCAGCTCCAGGCCCTGGTCAAGACGCCTCCCCCGGAGGTCGTCATCACCTACGAGGGCCTTCCCGGAGCGGGAACCGAGCGCGCCTACAAGCTGCTGGAAGTGGACTTCATCCTCAACGGCCAGCCCCTGGCGGTGCCGGGGTTGGACGTCATCTCCGGCCCTGGCAGCCATCGCCTCGCGGCGCTGAAGGTGGACGAGGGCCCCTACACGCTGGTGTCGCGCGTCACCTATTCGAACAGCGACTCGTGGAGCCTGTTCAGCGAGGAGAGCGGCTTCCTCTGGAAGATGACCGCCTCCGTCACGTTCCAGGCGCAGAAGGGGCTGCGGATGCGGGTGAAGGTGCTCCCCAGCATCAACCCCAACGCGCCCGACCCTCGGCTCAAGCTGAAGCTGTCTCACGATGTCTCGGCGGAGATGACCGCGCCGCTCGCGGATGCCACGTTGGTGGAGGGCCAGGACGCGGGCTCTCCGCCCGTCGCGGTGGCGCCGCCTGTCACGGCCCCTCCCGTCGCGGTGGTGCCGCCGCCCACGAAGCTCCCCGACCAGGGCGCGGTGGCTCCGGGGCGGCTGACGTTGAAGGTGCTCGCGGGGAAGAAGCCCGTGGCCGCCACGGCGTACGTGCGAGGCGGTCGGGGCGCGCCGCAGCAGGTCCTCCTGGACAAGGCCGCGCGCAAGCCGGTGCCGGTGATGCTGCCTCCGGGTGAGTACACGGTGGACGTGCTCTCCAATGGGTTCCTGGCCCAGACGCGTCAGGTGAAGGTGAGCCGCGAGCGCGAGGCCACGGTGGAGTTCGTGCTGGCGCCCGTGCCGGCGAAGAAGGACCAGCAGGCGCAGGTGAAGAACGAGCGCGTGGAGCTGCCCGAGCCCCCGGGCTTCGAGGAGAAGCAGGCCGCGCCGCGTAAGAGCTCCACCCAGGGCCTGGCCCTGCTGGTGGACATGCTGGTGCGGGACGAGACGCTGCGCCTGCGCCTGGAAGGGCACACGGACAACCGCGAGGCTCCGGCGACGGGGCGACAGGCGCTCTCCGAGGCGCGCGCCAAGGCCGTGGCGGACCTGCTGGTGAAGGCGGGCCTGAGCCCGTCGCGCATCGACGCCTCCGGCCTGGGGGACACCCGTCCCAAGGCCCCCAACCTGATTCCGCGCGGGCGCGAGCTGAACCGCCGCGTGGACATCCTGCTGGTGAAGGGCAAGTAACAGGCCCGGCCTCCTCGGGGCTCCTGACGTGTGCTTGGATGGGTCCCCATTTCAGGGGGAGCATCCATGTCGTCCCAGGAGCCGGTGAAGAACGCGTATCTCGACCAGGTGCGAGAGCAGCAGCAGCGCCTGGAGGTGGACCTGCGGGCCCGCAAGCAGATGGCGCCCCCCATGGCACAGGCGCAGGCGCGGCGCGCGGCCCGCTCGGAGCCGCTCGTGGGCGGCGGTGGCGGTGGTGCGAACCCGGGCAACGCGGTGGACGTGCGCATCACCGGCTTCTGGCGCTGGAAGACCGTCGTGGTTCCGCCCAATGCCTACGTGGTGCACACGCGCCGTGGCCACGCGCAGCCGCTGACGCTCGGGCTGGGGGTGTCGTTCGGCTATGACCCGGCGAAGGACTCGTTCCTGGTGGTGCCGGGGGCGATGCAGACCATCCTCATCAACGCGCACTGCATCTGCAGCGAGCTGCAGGGCCTGCTGGTGCAGGGCTACGTGCAGTGGATCATCGAGGACTTCGGCACGGCCTATCGCAAGCTCGACTTCTCCGACGTGGAGGATCCGATGCGCGTGGTGAACGTGCAGCTGCGCGAGCAGGCGGAGGCGGCCATCAAGGACAAGGTGGCCACCATGAGCATCGACGAGGTGCTGTCGGACAAGCAGCCCATCATCGAGGAGCTCACCGCGCGGCTGCGGCACGTGGCGGAGGGCGGCGGAGGCACCGACAAGGGCCTGGGATTGCGCATCGTCACCGTGCAGATCAAGGAAGCGGTGGTCAGCTCCGCGCGCCTCTGGGAGAGCCTCCAGACGCCGTTCCGCGCCAAGCAGGAGCGCATCGCCCGGCTCGCCTCGCTGGGTAAGGAGGAGTCGCTGGCCCAGCGCGAGCTGGAGGTGGAGCAGACGCGCGAGCGCATGAGGCTGGAGAGCGATGGCGAGCTGTCCGCGCTGAGGGCGAGCAAGGACGCGCAGTCGTATGACCGCGAGCAGTCCGAGCGGCTGCGGCGACAGCAGCGCGAGGAAGAGGACGCGCGGAGGCTCGCCACGGAGCGACAGCAGACGGTGCTCCAGTCCGCGGAGCTGGAGAAGGCCCGGCTGGCCGGTGAGGCGGAGCTGGCGCGGCTGCGGCAGGAGGTGGAGGCGGCGAAGCTCAAGCGCACCGCGCTGGCGAACACGGACGCGCGCGATGTGGAGCGCGCCGCGGTCAACCGGCAGGCCCGCGTCGAGCTGGAGCACCTGGAGCTGCGTCAGCAGATCCTCAACGGCCTGAGCGCGTCCAATGTGCAGGCGCGTCTCGTGGAGCTGCTGCCCGCGATCGCGGAGAAGCTGCCGCAGCCTCGCGAGCTGCGCTCGGTGTCCATCGGCGGCTCCGGCGGCGTGCAGGACGGGCAGGGACTGACCACCCTGGTGGCCCAGATGATGTCCTTGGTGAACGTCCTGAAGACAGAGCCGCCCGCGGTGTCTCCAGTGGCCAGCGCCCCCATCGCCAAGCCAGACGTGGAGCACCCCACGCCGGACTGAAGTTCATCCCCCCGGCTCCCTAGCCTCCACCTGATTTGCTATTATTTCAGGTTGAGCGGCTTTGGGAGTCGCCAGAGGGGGAGTCATGCGCAGGGTCTGTTTCGTGGGGTTGTGTTTCGGAGTGTCAGTCCTGAGCTCAGCGTGTGGGCGCGCTGAGCTGGAGCCGGGAGGTGCTCCGGTCAGCACCTCCGATGAGGCCTTCGAGGAGTTCAAGGCGCGGGCGTACAAGGAGCCCGACTCGAATGTCTATGTCGTGCCGCCGGACCTGGCGTTCGATGGCGACACGGCGCTGCGCGCGTACCATGAGCGTTACGTGCGTCGGGACGGGCTGGGGACTCGCGAGGATGCGCTGGCCGTGGGGTGCCCCAATGGCGTCCTCGTCATGTGGAACTCGACTGAGGTGCGCGACTTGCGGTACTGCATCAGCACCAGCTTTGGTTCGAGACATGCGCAGGTCGTCACCGCGATGAACAACGCGGCGGCTGCCTGGGAGGCCGTGGCGGGGGTCAACTTCATCCACCAGAGTGCGTATGACGGAGCCTGCAATGCCTCGCAGGCAGGCGTCGTCTTCGACATTCGTCCGGTCAACTCCGGTGCCTATCTGGCCCGAGCGTTCTTCCCGAACGTGGCTCGCTCCGGGCGGAACCTGCTCATCGACAGCACCGCGTTCGGGACCCTCGCCCCGCTCACGCTGGCGGGTGTCCTGAGGCACGAGTTGGGGCATGTCCTGGGCTTCGTGCATGAGCCGGGAAACTTCAGCGCGCTCTGCCCGAAGACCACGGGCGCGTGCCTGCTGACGGACGCTCCAGACGCCAGCTCGGTGATGGTCAATTACTCGTGCAGTCGGCGGGCGGGAGATCTGGTGTTGAGCGCCCAGGACCAGACGGCGGCGGGGTTCCTGTATCCGCTGTGACGTGCGGTGCCCTTCGCGCCGTCATCGTCCCGCGCGAGGGGCCTTCGCCGCTGGTGTCACGACATAGGCGCCCGTCTTCGCGACGACCGAGGTGCGAGGCACCTGTCGGCTCTCCTCGAAGAGGGTGTACGCGGGCTGGAGGCTCTTCCAGAACGACACCAGCACAGGGTCCGCGCCGGCCTGCTTCTCCAGCGCCGCCATGCCCGCCGCGTCGAGCCTGCGCGGGAAGATGTGGATGGGCGCGTCCCGCTTCGTCCGGGCGCGCGTGTCCAGCGCCATCAGGTACAGCTCCTCGATGGGGCTGTCCTCGATGGCGATGCACCCGATGCTCACGCAGTTGCCGTGGACGAAGATGTTGCCGCCCAGCCGGACGCCGGGCTTCTGGTGGTGCTTGTCCGCAGCGTTGGGATAGCTGACGCGCACGGAGAGGTGGAAGTTGCTCACCGGGTTGAAGAGGTCGAGCGTGTAGAACCCCTCGGGGACCTGGAGGTCGCCCTCTTGACGCTTGGGCCCCAGCTCTCCCGAGGCGGCGCAGAAGGGATACGTCTGGACCTTCACCAGCGGGCCGTCCTTGGGGCCCGCCCAGACCTCCAGCTCCTTCTCGTGCTTGAAGGCCCGCACATAGAGCTGGTCCGTGGGCCAGGGTGTCCCAGCGGCGGCGAAGAGGGCCGTGACGTCCTTCATCCGCGAGGCGCGGGCGGTGGCGACGCGGTCCCCGGCGTGGGCGCTCAGGGAGAGAAGGGCGCCAATGAGGCCGGAGATGAGTGCGAGGGAGGTCTTCATCGCGCGTTGGACTCCGCTGGGGCGCTCACGGTTCCACGGTATGTCGTTCCCTGCGAAGGGGCCGCCAGCGGTAGGCGCACTCCGTGAGGTGCAGGACCGAGTCCAGCCGGGCTCCCAGGGCGAGGGGGCCCTCCTCGAAGTATTCGCAGTACAGCTCCACCGGGGTGCAGAAACGGGCGTTCCACGGCTCGCGGTCGATGGTGAGCACGTAGACGAAGTCGCCCGAGACGCCGAGCGCGTCGTAGCACTCCACCAGCGGCTCATGCAGGTCCTCCAGCCCCGTCCACACGCTGCCCGGGGGAGGGCGCGTCTGGGGCCGGGTGTCGAACACGCCGACGAGCCGTCCTCCGGGAAACGTCGCTTCAGGGTCCGCCGCGACGGTGAGCAGCTCACCCTCGCGAGCCATCACCATGTGCGCCTCGCCGAACTCATGGAAGCGGAACTCATCCAGCGCATTGCCCACGCGGCGCATCACCGGGTCGTTCGTCTCGCTGCGCACGAAGTAGCCGCCGCGCCGCCACTCGCCGCGCGCGTTGCGATAGCGCACCGCCGCCCGATAGCTCACCTGGTAGAAGCACACGCCCAGCAGCGAAGACACGCCCTGGGGCCGCATGTCTCGCAGGGACGACATCAACACCTGCACCCACGCGGTGCCTCGATGAAGCTCCGGAACCAGCGGCGCGGGCAGCAGGCGCGCCAGGCGCTCCGCGTCCACCGAGTAGTTGAGCGACACGGCCTCCACCCAGTGCGTCTGCACCTGGGTGAGCCACGGCACGGACGGGCACTCCTCCATGCCAGGGGGGCTGGGGCTCGGGTCCTGGCTGCTCTCGAGCAGCAGGTGGGCCTCGCGCAGGGCCTCGTGCCCCAGCGGTGTGGGAACCCAGCGACGGCGCTCTTCACGAGCAAGGCCCGCCAAGGCAATCGCACGCAGCGCCGAAGCAGGGTCCGTCACACCGGCCACCGCGAGGCGCGCGTGAAGCTCCGATGCGTCCAGCCCCCAGGGCTCGGTCGCGAGGGCCACCAGCGCGGCGAGCGACTCCGGCTTCATACCAGCCGAGCCTCGGGCGTCCGGGTCGCGAGCCTCCGCAGGCGCGCGCGGTGGAGCGCGAGCCCGCCGCCGAACTGCACCGCGAACCAGAGCGCCGCCAGCAGGCTGAAGCCGTGCTCCGGCAGGCGGGTCATCACCAGCGAGACGACCGCGAAGAAGGCGGCCACCGTGAACCACACGCGGCCCATCAGCGCGCCCATCATCGAGAACGCCGTGGCGAACAACACACAGGCCACCGCCGGCATGAACAGCCGGTCCAGCCCCAGCAGCCAGTTGATGAGGGCCACCAGTCCCATGCCGCCCATGAACGTGGTCCAGATGGCCCAGATCTGCCGCTCGACGAAGGAGCGCGCTCCCGCCGTCTGGCCGCGCTTGAGCAGGAAGATGGTGGAGATGTTGAAGGCCAGCACGATGCTCCAGAGGACGACGTAGGCGCCGGGCGTCCGGTCCCCTCGATTCCAGAGCCACTGCGTGGCGGCGAACCCCGCGGCGTTGGTGAAGGCGTGGAGCATCCAGATGACGCCCCAGTTCTGGAGCACCGAGTCGTCCCTCGCCTGGGTCACGACGCGGCGGATGAGCTCGAGGGCCTGGTTCGCTTCTTCGCGGTTCATCGTGCCGCCGAGTCTACGCGACCGCCGGCGAGGAAGGCGTCCAGTTCCTCCAGCGGGAGGCTCCTGGGCGGCGGACTCTGGGCCACGGCGTCTCTCGCGGAGAGCGCCAGGGCCCGCGCCCGCTCGGGCTCGACGCTCGAAAGCCTGAGCGAGCGGGCGAGCGCGAAGCGGGTCGGCGCGAGCACGAAAGCAGTGGCGCCTTCCTTCTCCCAGCCCTCCAGGGCCTGCTCCAGCAGCGGACGGGCGCCCGAGATGTCTCCGCGCGCCAGCAGCACCTGTCCTAGCACCGAGCGAGCCTCCGCGACTTCTTCCGCGTCCGGTGGCGTCACTTGTTCGCGCAGCTTCAGCCCCTCGCGGGCCGCGCGCTCGGCCTCCGGAAGTCGGGCCGCGCCGAGCAGGGCTTCCGCCCACCTGCACAGGGGGGTGGACAGCTTGTCGGTGGCGCCCAGCTCGCGCAGCAAGGTCACCGCCTTGCGGGCCTCGTGGGCGGCGGGCTCGAAGCGACTCACCCGCAGGAGGACCTCCGCGACGCGCGTGGACAGCTCGGCGTGGCGGACGCTGCGACGTCCATCGGACAGCGCGGCATCCAGCTCCACGCGCGCGGCCTCCACGCGCGAGAGCGCCTCGTCCACCCGGCCCCGGCCCGCGAGCGCCAGGGCGAGGTGTCCCGCGATGAAGGCCCGGTCCGGGTGTCCAGGAGGGCGGCTGGCCTGGGCCAGGGCCCACGCGCGCTCCAGGGCCGTGTGGGCCTGCTCGAAGTGGCCCCGCGTGACATGCACCGCGCCGATGTTCGCGTGCAGGTTCATGAGGTAGCTGGCGGGCTGGCCCGCGCCGTGGATGCGCTCGAAGAGCTGGATGCTCTCCTCGAAGGTCGCGAGCGCCTCGTCGAAGCGGCGCATCTTGACGAGCGTGGCGGCGATGTTGTTCAGCGTCATGGCCACGAAGGGGTGCTCGCGTCCCACATGCGTCACCAGCAAATCCCGGGTGCGCCGCTGGGTGGCCAGGGCTTCCTCGAGGCGGCCCACGCCGCGCTGCGCGGTCCCGAGCGCGAGGAGCGCATCGAGCAGCAGATAGGCGTCCTTGCCATGGACGCGCTCCCGCATGGCGATGCTCTTCTCGAGCAGGGGGATGGCCTCCGTGTGGCGTCCCTGGCGGGTGAGCACCATGCCTTGCGTGAAGGCGAGGTTGGACTCGAGCTGGGCGTCGCCACCGATGCGCTCCAGGAGCGATTGCGCCAGCTCCCGCCACAGCTCGGCCTGCTCCGGACGCTCCGCCAGCTCGCCCTCGACGTAGACCAGGTTCACCATCGCCTCGATGGCGTGCATGTCATCCCGCCCCGCCAGGGAGGCCAGCGCGGCGCGCCGCAGCAGCTTCCCGGCCTCCTTCTCGTCCCGCTCGTGGAGCCGGATGCGGCCCTGGGCGAGGAGCGCCTCCCCGAGCAGTGGTTTGTAGTTCGTCGCCAGGGCCTGGTGCTCCACGGTGGTCGCCAGCTCCAGGGCCTCCTTCCAGCGCCCGGCGTGGTCCCTGGCCTTCACATCGGCGAGCAGCGCCTGGGCGGCGCGCACCTGGTCTCGCTCCTTGCCTCGCGTGGGCGGTGGCACGGGCCGGGCGAGCGCCTCCGCGTCGGCACAGCGGGAAGTGGGCACCAGTCCACGCACCATCTGGAGTGCGTTCGACACCTCGCTGGCGTTGGCGGTGTTCAGCACGTCCACCATCGCGTGCAGCTCGCGCTTGCGGCGCTCCAGGCAGTGCATGCGCAGGTCCATCGCCGCCTCGGATTGCTCATGGCGGACCTGGGTCGCCTCGCAGGCCTCGCGGTGGGCCTCCATCCACTGGCTCGCGTAGCCATCCAGGGAGCGGACCAGCGTCGTGTGCAGGCCCTCCGCGCCGGGCGCGCTCGTGGCGAGGAAGGCGTCGCGGAGCGCCTGTTTGCGAGTCGAGTCCCAGACCCCCACGAGTCGCGAGGGGGTGTCCGAGCAAGGCTGGGGACCTCGCGCCACGAAGAGGAGGGTGAGGGCCGCGGCCACGCCCAGTCCCACGCCCAGCGCTCCGAGCCAGCGCGACGTCCTGGGAAACGCGGCGCGCTCCAGCGCGGTGAGCAGCGCGTCCATGGAGGGAAAGCGGTCCTCCGGCGACGGCGCGAGGCCTCGCTGCACGGCGGTGAGCACCGCGCGGGGGACCGAGGTACGCGTGAGGGCTTCCCGCCCGCCGGGCTTCACGCCGTGCATCCCCTCGAAGAGCGCGACGCAGAAGCTGAACTGGTCCGAGCGCGCATCCACGCGGCCTCCAGCCAGCCCCTCGGGAGAGATGTAGCCCGGAGTGCCCGCGGCGGCCGTGCTCACGATGCCGGGCGAACCCGGTCCGACGGCGGACGCGACGGAGGCACCAGGAGACGACGCGGCGGACTCCGAGCGGGCGGCGAGGCGGGCCAGTCCGAAGTCGGTCACCTTCACGCGGCCCGCGCGGTCCACCAGGACGTTGTCCGGCTTGAAGTCGCGATGGATGACGCCCGCGGCGTGCGCGGCGGCGAGGCCTCGGCCCGCATGGAGATACAGGCGCAACACGCCCCGCCAGTCGGGCCGCGTGGTGGCGAGGTGCTGGCGCAGCGTGCCGCCTTCCACCAGCTCCATGGCGATGAACACCCGGTCGTCGACCCTGCCCACGTCATGCACGGCGACGACGGCCGGGTGCTGGGTGCGCGCGGCGGCGCGGGCCTCGCTCAAGATGCGGTCGGTCGCGTCGACCGCGCCTGGTGCCGCGTGCACCAGCTTGAGCCCGATGCGCCGGTCGATGCTGGGGTCATAGGCCGCATACACCACGCCCATGCCACCGGCCCCGATTCGCTCCAGCACCACGTAGCGTCCCAGGAGCGTGCCTCGCTCCAGCGCGGCCAGGGGAGG
>NZ_JBLZWL010000058.1:0-72864 GCF_049194865.1 Corallococcus terminator
GCGAGAAGCTGGAGACGGTGGACGTGGAGGTGCTGCTGCGGGAGAGCCGCGACCTCCTCGCGCCCCCCGCCGAAGCGACCATCGTCATCGGCGCGGGGATGCCCACGCTCCAGGCGGAGCGGGTGCCGCTCCAGCAGGTCTTCCTGAACCTGATGAGCAACGCCCTGAAGCATGTGGGAAGGACGGACGCGCGCATCGAGGTCACCTGCACCGACGCGGGGGCCTTCCACGACTTCGCGGTGAAGGACAACGGTCCCGGAATCGATCCTCGGTTCCACGACCGCATCTGGGGCATCTTCCAGACCCTGGAAGCGCGCGACAAGGTCGAGGGAACGGGGATTGGCCTCTCGGTGGTGAAGAAGATCGTCGAGACGCGAGGCGGGCGCGTGGCCGTGGAGTCCACGCCAGGCGCCGGGGCGACGTTCCACGTCTACTGGCCCAAGCAGCCCCGGGTGTTCGAGTAGTCCTCCCCGTATCGGCTGGGGCCTCGGTACCTCCAATACAAAAGCAAGCGCCGCTGAGTCTGCCGCGCCCCATGGGTATGAGATTGCCCTGACACATGGGCACACAGGGCTCGAAAACATAGGCCGTCTCCCCTTCCGCCAATAAAGGCAAACGGAGGGAAGGCGACCTGAGTCGCCTCACGCGTATTGTTGGCCCGGGCAAATGCCCATGCCCATCAACAAGCACTCGCGAGGGACCATGCGTCAAATACGCGCATCACGAAGCAGGCTCGTCCTGGACTTCCAGCTTCCGAAGCTCATCCCCTGCCTCATCCTGCTTCTCGCTGCATGTGGTCCCCAGTCCACCCTGGGCGAGGCCGACGTCGGCGTCTCGGTTCAGTCGCTTTCGGCCTCGGACGTGGCCAAGGTCACCCTGACGGTGAGCGCCTCCGATATCTCCCCCAGTATCGTGCAGGACTTGCAGCAAGCCGGGGGCACGTTCCGTGGAATCATCGGGAGCATCCCAACAGGGACCCAGCGTACTTTCCTGGCGCAAGCCTTCGACGCTTCAAACACGCTGATCTACGAAGGGCACGCCTCCGACGTCACTGTCACCGCGGGGGAGACGGCCTCGGTGGTGCTCGTGCTCCAACAGAGCACGGCTCCAACTCCTTATCTGAACAACGTCCCCCGCCTCACCGGGCTCAGCACCTCTGTCTCGCACGTGAAGCCAGGCCAACCGGTCGCGCTCACGGTCACGGCAACCGACGCGGACGGGCACCCCCTTGCCTATGCCTGGACGGCGACAGGAGGAACCTTCACCCAGGCAACCACCGCGAGCCCCACATGGAACGCGCCCCTCACCGAGGGAACGTACACGTTGAGCGTGAGCGTGACCGATGGACAGGGCGGGCAGACGGGCATCTCCCTGAAGATCGCCGTCGTGAGTACCCGAGGGAGCGCGAGCACTTCGGTCTCATTCAATGCCTGGCCCGTGGTGTCCCAGGTCACGGGTACCCCGCTGGGCCAGGTGGCCCCTGGCGCGGCCGTGAACCTGGACGTGTCGGCGGTGGAGCCAGATGGTGATGCGCTCACCTATGGCTGGGCGGATGACTGTGGCGGCGGTTTCAGCAACCCGGCCGTGAAGAATCCGGCCTGGACGGCCCCCGCCTCGGCCCCCACGGGCGGCGTGTGTCAGGTGACGGTGACCGTCAGCGATGGAAGGGGTGGGAGCACGACGGGACGGTTGGGCATCGGCGTGGGGTTGCCCCCCATCCCCAACGCGGCGCCGGTCGTCGACCATACCTTCCAATCTCACAGTGTGATCCCCTCCGGAGGCACGGTGACCCTGAGTGTCAACGCACACGATCCCGAGGGTACGGCCCTCACCTTCACGTGGAGCGCGAGCACGGGTGCCCTGAGCACGCCTGTCAACAGCGCATCACGGAGTGAGGTTGTCTGGACGGCTCCGGCTCCGGGCAATCCGATACCCATCACCCTGGTGGTTCAGGATGCGGACGGGCAGAAGACCACTCATAGCTTCACGGTCGGCTTCCCGGATCAACTTTGTGTCAAGACCGTCACCTCCTACTTGAAGAAAGCCAATCCTTATGGCGCACCACTCTCCGTGGCCTACGCCATGGCTGGAGGTGCAGGGGGCGGTGCGAATAATCAATACATGGGGCTCGGTGGCGCCAGAGTGTCGGGCACATTCACGCTGGGAGCCGGCGACCTGGAGGTCTTCGTCGGTGGAGGTGGTGGAGGTGGCGACAACTTCCACGGCCGTGCTGGAGCGGGCGGAGCCGGATATTACGGGGGCGGCGGCGGGGGACTGATGGGAGGAGGAGCCGGCAGTGGCGGTGGCGGTGGGAGCAGCGCGATCCTCAGTGGGGGGCAGATCATCAATGTCGCGGCCGGAGGGGTTGGTGGTGGTCTGGGCAATGCCGGTCAAGGAGGGAGCCGCACGGGAGGAGCTGCGGGTACGAATAACTACAATATCAATCCCACAGCCGGCACCTTCGGCGCTGGTGGACAAAACTCCATGAGCAAGGGAGGCACGGGCCTCAACGGTGGCGCGGGAACCACGGCGGGCGGAGGTGGAGGTTATGGTGGGGGCGGCGGATCGGGCGCGTCGCCGGGCGGCTCCGCGGGAGGCAACGGTGGGGGCACCCCGGACACCATGGGACTCGGTGCCAACACCTGGGCAAGCGCCACGACCCTTCCCGATGAAGCCGGTGAGAAGAGACAGCAGGGAGGCAACGCCGGACTGGTCATCCTGACGTACAGTGCACCGACCTGTGAGCTGTAACCGCCACCCATTCCGCCAGCGCTGACTGAAGGCCATCTCCCAGGCGCCAGGTCAAAGGCGCCTGGGACGTCGCCGCTTCAACAGCCACTCAGTAGGGGCTCGCGGTGGGACGGATGATGATTTCACTGACATCCACGTCCGCGGGCTTGCTCACGCCGACCGGGCCAGCGCGACCGCGTCGGGCCCCGCGGGGAAACGCAGCTTCGCCGACGTGTCGTTCGCGGCGTGCCAGATTGCCTCGGCCACGTCGGACTCGCGCGTCACCGCGGCCGGCTGCCCGAAGGCGGCGAAGATGCGCTGTGCGAACGGCGCATACGGCTCGGGGAACAGCCCTTCCATGCGGGCGCCGCCGTTGCTCGTGAAACGGGTGCTCGGGCAGTAGCCCGGCTCGACGAGCTTCACACGCAGGTTGAAGGCTTCGAGCTCGAACGCGAGCGACGCCGTGAACCCTTCGATGGCCACCTTGCTCGCGGTGTACACCGCCACCAGCGGCATCGGCGCCAGCGTCGCGCTGGACGTCACGTTCACCACCACTCCCGACTTGCGTGCGCGGAACTGGGGCAGCACCGCCTGCGTCATCGCCATCACACCGAAGACGTTGGTCTCGAACACGTCTCGCACCGTGGCCATCGGCGTGGCCTCGAAGGCCCCCATGAGCCCGAGGCCCGCGTTGTTGACGAGCACGTCGATGGGCCCGCTCGCCTCCAGCGCCGCCGCGATGCTCTCGGGCTTCGTCACGTCGAGCCGCACCACGCGCATCCGCTCGGACGAAGGGAGGACCTCCTCGCGCGGCGTCCGCATGGTGGCGACCACGTTCCAGCCGTGCTCGTGAAAGTGACGCGCGGTCTCGAGTCCATAGCCGGAAGAGCAACCCGTGATGAGCACCGTCTTCATGTCGACTCCTTGCATGGCCGCGATTCGCGCGGCGTCGATGGTCTGAAGGTACGTGCGGCCGACAGGACTCTCCACCACGTGGGGTCCATATTTCTTTTGCTAGAGTCCAGCCATGACCGACCCGCTCTCGGAAGTCATCGCCTTGCTTCAGCCACGAGCCGTCTTCTCGAAAGGCATCAGCGGAGCGGGCCGCTGGGGTGTTCGCTACTCGGACTTTGGCCAGCCGAGCTTCTGTGCCGTGCTCGAAGGCCGCTGCCGACTCGCTGTCGACGGCCAGCCCGCCCTCACGCTCGAGGCGGGCGACTTCGTCCTCCTGCCGGCGACGCCGGGCTTCACCATGTCCGGCTTCGAGCCGGTGACACCCGAGCGCATCAACCCCAAGGCGACGCCCGCTCCGAAGGGTGAGGTCCGTCACGGCACGCGCGGCGGCCGTCCCGACGTGCGCATTCTCGGCGGCTACTTCGTCTTCGACTCGCCTGACGCGGCCCTGATGGTGTCGTTGCTCCCGGCCCTGGTGCACGTGCGCGGCGTGGAGCGGCTCTCGGTGCTGGTACGACTCGTCGGCGACGAGACGAGCGAGCAGCGCTCGGGCAGAGACCTCGTGCTCACGCGTCTCGTGGAGCTGCTGCTCATCGAGGCGCTGCGGTCGACCTCGAGCGACGACGCGCCCCCGGGGCTGTTGCGCGGCCTCGCGGATGCGCGGCTCGCACCGGCGATACGGCAGATGCACGGCCACCTCACGCGGCCGTGGACGGTGGCGCAGCTCGCGAAGAGCGCGGCGCTCTCGCGCTCGGCGTTTTTTGCTCGCTTCACGCGCACCGTGGGGCTGCGCCCGATGGAGTACCTGCTGGATTGGCGGATGGCCGTTGCGCGGGGGTTGCTGCGCCGCCGCGAGCTCGCCATCGCCGAGGTCGCCGAGCGCGTCGGGTACAGCTCGGCGAGCACCTTCAGCACGGCGTTCAGCCGACACGTGGGCCAGTCTCCGGGCCGCTATGCGCGGGCAAGCGAGGTGTCGTCAAAGGCAAGCGGGCTGAACGCCGTCATTCCCATCTGACAAGACGACAGGGAAAACAGGGGCGGGCGCCCCTGAACCCAAGTTCATCTTCTGCCTCAGGTTCAATGTGCCAGCAGCACGCGACAGCGCAGTAGGCCAAGGTGGGCTTGGCTCGCCCGCGGCCTCCAACTTCACCTCACACGCGCGTTCCCGATGAACAGGACTTCAAGGTAAACCCGGACAACACCACCAACGTTCACGCAGTCCATGGGCCGCGTGAGCCTGTCCAACCGGGAGAAGTCGCGATGCAATTACAGGTGAGAACGAGTGTCAGAGACGGGTGCCCCAGGTCGCTCATCGTCGCGTGCGCGGTCTTCTCTCTCGCCGTGGGCTGCTCGACGCCCGAGACGAAGGAGCCCGCGGACCTCTCGGAGGTGCGCGCGGGCGCTGTCCTTCAAGACGCCAACTTCGCGGACTCCGTCTTCGTCGGTGGCCTCCAGGGGCCGACGACGATGACCTTCGCGCCCGACGGGCGCCTGTTCGTCTCGGAGAAGAACGGCTCGCTGCGCATCGTCGCGAACGGCCAGCTCCTGCCGACTCCGTTCATGACGCTCGCCGTGGACACCGGCAACGAGCGGGGGCTGATGGGTGTCGCGTTCGATCCCAACTTCGCCAGCAACAACCACCTGTATGTCTATTACACGTCGGTCGCCGGCACCATCCACAATCGAGTCAGCCGCTTCACCGCCAACGGCAACGTGGTGGTTCCAGGAAGCGAGCTGGTGCTCGCCGACCTTCCGACGCTCGACGCCGCCAACCACAACGGCGGCGCGGTTCGCTTCGGCCTCGATGGCAAGCTCTACGTGTCGGTCGGCGAGAACGCGGTCTCCTCCAACTCACAGAGCCTGAACACGCCGCTCGGAAAGATGCTGCGCTTCAACTCGGACGGCAGCATCCCCACGGACAATCCGTTCTACGCGACCGCCACCGGGCTGGCCAAGGCGACCTGGGCGATGGGGCTGCGCAACCCCTTCACCTTCGATGTCCAGCCCGGTACGGGCATCCTGTTCATCAATGACGTGGGCGAAGGCGGCTGGGAGGAGATCAACCGCGGACAGGCCGGCGCCAACTACGGCTGGCCGATGACGGAAGGCTATTTCACGAACCGCCCGGGGCTCACGCAGCCGTTCTTCGCGTACCCGCATGGCCCCGGCACGGCCTCCGGCAACTGCATCGCCGGGGGTGCCTTCTACAACCCACCGATTCCCGCGTTCCCCAGCGCGTACGTCGGTCAATTCTTCTTCGCGGACTACACCAACGATTGGATCGCCCGCATCGACCCGAACTCCGGCGCGAGGTCGCTGTTCGCGACAGCCGTCCCGGGGCCCGTGGACCTCGACGTGGGACCTGACGGCGCGCTCTATTATCTGGCGCGCAGCTCGGGCCAGGTGGGTCGCATCGCCTACACGGCTTCGCTGCCGCCGAGCATCGCGCAGCAGCCGGCGAGCACGCTGGTCTCCGTGGGCACTCCGGCGACCTTCACGGTGTCCGCGAGCGGCGAGCAGCCCCTCACCTACCGGTGGCAGCGCAACGGCGTGGACATCGCCGGCGCGACCTCGCCGAGCTACGTGTTGAATGCCGCGCAGCTCTCCGACAGCGGCGCGCGCTTCCGAGTGGTCGTGACCAACGGGATTGGCTCGGTCACCAGCGCCGAGGCGGTGCTGACGGTGACGTCCAACAAGCCGCCGGTGGCCACGATTGTGACGCCGGCCACGGGCGCGACCTACATCGCGGCCACCGACCTGCTGTTCTCCGGCTCGGCCAGCGACCTGGAGGATGGCGCGCTGCCGCCGAGCGCGATGACCTGGGGCATCGTCTTCCATCACGATACCCACACGCACCCAGCCATGCCCGATACCACCGGCATCACGAGCGGAAGCTGGCCCATCCCGAACGTCGGCGAGAGCTCGGCCAATGTCTGGTATCGCGTGTGGCTCACGGTGCGCGACTCCGTCGGCCTCACCCACACGACGTATCGCGACGTCCACCCAGTCACCGTACCGCTCACGGTGACCAGCGTGCCGAGCGGGCTGCAAGTGCTGATGGACGGTCAGCCGTTCGCCGCGCCGCACGCCACGACGGGCGTGGTGGGCGTCATGCGCTCGGTGGGCGTCGACTCGCCGCAGTACGCGAACGGAAGATTCTGGGCGTTCTCGTCGTGGTCTGACGGCGGCGCGAAAACGCATGCCTTCACCACGCCGGGCAGCGCGGCCACCTACACGGCCACCTTCACGGAGACGTCGGGCGGGAGCTGCTACCAGATTCAAAGCGAGCGCAGCGACAAGTGGCTCGCCGTGGACATCGCGGGCAAGGTCGTCGCCAGCAGCGCGACGCAGGCAGGAGGGCAGATCTTCCAGCTCGTTCCGACCGGCACCGGGTACAAGCTCAAGGGCTCGGGTGACGCGTTCCTGGCGGTGGTGACGAACCAGCTCGCGATGAGCGCCAACTTCGCCAGCGGGGAGTCGTTCACGCAAATCCCCTGCGGCTTTGGCGGGCGCACCCGTGTCGGGTTCCAGGCCTCAGCGGGGAGCGCGCCCCATTGGAAGGAGACCACGGCGGACGGGCCCATCCAGAGCGGTGACGGCGGCAATGGCGGCGCCTGCAACGCGGCCGATGGCGGCGCCTGGGAGGGCTTCTATCTCGAACCGGTGACCTGCCCGGGTGGCGGCTCCGGCCCCGTGTGCGGCAACGGCACCGTGGAGAGCGGCGAGCAGTGCGACGATGGCAACACCCAGTCGGGCGATGGCTGCGATGCGACGTGCCGCATCGAGACCGGCGCCGCGGGCTGCTTCCGCATCCAGAGCGAGCGCAGCGACAAGTGGTTCACCGTCGACGGCGCTGGCAAGGTGGCCGCCATCAGCACGACGCAGGCCGGTGGAGAGATCTTCGAGCTCGTCACGAGCGGCACGAAATACAAGCTCAAGGGAGCGAGCGGCACGTACCTGGCGGTGGTCACGGACCAGCTCACCGTGAGCGCCACGCTCGGCACGGCGGAGCCGTTCACCCGCCACGACTGCGGCATCCACGGTGGCCGCAATCGATATGGCTTCGAAGCGTCGACGGGCACCGCGCGCAACTGGAAGGAGAACACCCTCGGCGCTCCCATCCAGAGCGGGAATGGCGGCAACGGGGGCATCTGCAATCCCACCGATGCTGGCTCGTGGGAGGCCTTCTACCTCGAGCCCGCGACCTGCCCGACAGCAGGACGATAGCGCGCTCGCGCAGGGACGCATCCGGTGGGTGAAGGAGCGAGACGTGCTTCGCTCCTCGCCTGAGTGGCCTCGGCTGGAGTAGGAGTTGCTCAAGCACCGCCGCTTCGTCGCGAAGGCGAAGCGGCGGCTCCTCCCAGATTCGAGAGCGGTCATGAGCTCAATGCGGTCATCTGACTTGTTGGAGGCCATCGTCCAGCATGAACTGGAACGTGTTCGCGCGCTGCTCGAGCGCGGTGCGGACCCCAACCTGCCCAGGGACGATGGCTGGCGACCTCTGCATGTCGCCATCGGCCAGATTGGCGCTGGGGGAACGATTGACTTCATCAAGCTGTTGCTCGAGCACGGTGCGGACGTCAACGCATGGGATGCCAATCATCACGAGACGCCGATCCTTAGCGCCATGGAACCTCCGGAGCTCGAGGTCGCACGGGTTCTTCTCGAAGCTGGCGCGGATCCGAACGTCCGCAGGTCGACGCATGAGTCGCCTTTGCAGCTGGCCGTCGAGCATGAACATCTGGAGATGACGGCGCTGCTCCTGCGCCATGGCGCAGGAAGAACCATGAACGAGTGGGGAGGGCTTCGCGGATTGACGCCGCTCGGCATGGGCGCTCGCAAGTTCAACCTCCCCATCATCGAGCTCTTGATGGCGGCGGGCGCGGACCCGCAGGCGCTGGATGAGTACGACGAGACCGCGCGCGACAAACTACCCCCCCGTGAAAAGCACGACCCGCGAACATGGGACAGGATCATTGGCCTTCTTGGACGCTGAAGACCTGCGCCGAGCGATTCGTAGTCGTCCCATCACTCCGTCACGTCGACCGTCGTGCTCGACTGGCTCTCGCCGGAGGTCATGGAGACCGTCACCGTGTAGCGCCCCGGTAGCCAATAGCGATGCGCCAGCGCGCCTACCTGCACGTCACCACAGGGCTGAACGGTGACGGGCGACGAGCCATCTCCAAAATCGACCGTGCAGCGTCGGAGCCACGGCGCACGGCCGTGGGGGGCGCCAACGGCCACCTCGCCGAACGTGTCCCCATCCATGTCGCCCAACCCAGCCACCGCTGAACCGAAATAGTCCTCGAACGTCGGAGTGCCCGGGACGACGTCCGCGAAGAGGTCGCCATCGAAATTGCCGGCGGTGATGCCGACAACCGCCGAGCCGAGGGGCAACGTGCGCGCCGGAGTGGTGGCCAGCCCCGTCGCGCTCCCGTGGTAGACCCGCAGCCCGCGTAGCCGCGTTCGCGGTTCCCTCCAGACTGTGCAGGGAATTGCACAGCAAGGCACCGGGCCTGTCGAGGATGAGGAGGACGGGACAGGGGCCGGCTTCTTGCTAGGAATCAACGGCATGAATGCATTCATGAGTCTGTCGAACTGCCAATGGCTCGTGGCGCTGGGCGGGGTCCTCCTCGCGCCAGGAGTCGGCCTCGCATCGGAAGCCAAGGAGTCACCAGGGGCCCTGGCGCCAGGCCCACTGCCTCCCAGCGAAGGCCAGCGATTGGACGCGCCTCGGGAAGAGAGTGGAGGACGGAAGGTGGGGCGCATCGCGGCCGAGCTGGGACTCATGGCGGCGACATCGCTGACGGTGGGGGTTTCCGGGATGCTCATCGGCGCGCTGAATCCGTCGGGGGACTCACGCTCCACCCTCGACTTCCCGAACTTTGATGGAGCAGGGCGTGGGTTTCTCGTGGGCTGCGCGATAGGTGCTCCGCTGGGCGTCTGGCTGGGTGGGCGGGCCGCGCGCGGACAAGGGAGCTTGGAAGGCGTCTTCCTGGGGGCTGGAGCCGGAGGCGGCCTTGGGCTGTTGGCGTCGACGCTGGTTCCGAAGAAGCACGGGGATGTCGCGCCGCTCCTCTTCCCGGCATTCGCCATGGCCGGCTCACTCATCGGCTACGAGGTGTCCCACGCCTTGAACATGGCACCCCGGCCCGCCGACGACGCGGTGAGCCTGCTGCCGGTGCTGTCCATGGATGCACGGGGAAGCACACTGGCCCTGTCGGGCCGGTTCTGACGACACCGGCCCGGAGCATCCCTGTAGACTTGAGCCATGGCTTCTCGCGTGGGCTCGTCCTTGGTGTTGCTCGTGTTCGTGTTGCCGTGGACGGCCCTCACGGGGGTCGCGGACTACTTCGCCATCTCCACCATGGTCCGCCAGACGCAGGCGGCGAGCTGGCCCTCCGTGCAGGGCACCATCACCCGGAGCGAGGTGGAGTCGGTGCGCTCGAACAAGAGCACCACGTACGGCCTGAAGGTGGCCTACGACTACTCCGTCGACGGGCAGCGCCATGAGGGCACCCGGCACCGCTACGCCTCGGGGCGCTCGGGGGTCCGCGCCTACTCGGAGGAGTTGGTGGCGCGCTACCCCCTCGGGGCCAGCGTCCCCGTGTACTACCGACCTGGTCAGCCGTCGGAAGCGGTGTTGCAGGTGGGCCTGGATAGCACGGAGCTGTTCGTGCTCATGGGCATGCTGCCCTTCAACCTGATAGCGCTCTGGCTGTGGGCCATCATGATGTCGCCCTCGAAGCCAGAGCCGCTCGTGTCCCCCTTCAGGCAGGAGGACGGCGGCGAGGGCGTGACGCTCGATGCACCCTCGCCGATCAGGTGGGCGACCCTGGCCTTGGGGTGCTCCGGCCTGGTGTGCTTCGCGCTCGGGGGAACCCTGGGCGGATTCACCGCGCCGTTGCCCCTGGGCGTGGGGGCCTGGGGGGTCGTCATCGCCTGCGGAGTGTTCGCCGGGCAGAAGGCGCGCGCACGCCTGAAGGCCGGGCGCTACGACCTGCGCCTCCACACCCGGGCGCGAAGCCTCTCCCTGCCGCCCTTCTCCGCACGGAAGCACCGGCTCGACCTGCGGTGGCGCGACGTGCTCGCGCTCCGCATCGAACCCCAGCTCCGCAAGCCCAAGGAGAAGGAGGTGCGCGGCTACCGTCTCACACTCGAACTCTCCACCGCCGACGGCGGAGGGCGCCAGGAAGCCATCGCCGAGTTCACCCGCCAGGAGGATGCGGAAGCGCTGGCACGCTGGCTGCGAAAGCACCTCAAGGTGGAGGAGACCGCTCCGGACGAGCTGCGCTCCGCCTGACCCAGGGGCGCTCCAATCACATCCATCGAAGCCTGGGTCAGGGGCTCTTCTTGACGAGGTATCGAAGGACCGAGGTGAGACCGGAGAAGCGGAACGAGGGGTCGATGTATTTTTCGATGACGTAGAAGGCGAAGTAGTAGGCGCGGCAGAAGGCCCAGCTGGCGAGGATGAGCAGCACCAGGGTGCGCCAGTCGGGGAGCTCCAGGAGGATGAGCGCCGACGCGACAAGGCCGATGACGACAAAGAGGATCGCCTTGACCCACATCCAGCGGTGCGATTGCAGGTCGCGCATGCGCGAAACCTATCCCAGGACATTGCAGTGCTGAAGCAGGAGGGCCCGCGGCCCTGAGTCGAGCGCGGCTCCGAACTCCTGTGTCACTCGGCGTTGGCGATGCGCTCGAGCAGCTCGCTCAACAGCAGGCTTTCGCCTCGTGAGAGCACCCGGAGCCGGTCCACGGATGCACGCAGCGCCGTGGCCACCGCGCGGACCTCCGCGTTCGCCGGAGTCACCGCCTCGCTCGTGATCGCCGCCACGGCCGCCTCGCGCGCGGCATCGGCGAGCCCGAGGTCGCGCTTCCCTTCGGGCTGAGACAGGAGCGTGAGCACCGCCCCGGTGCCCATCGCCGACACGAGGCCGAGCGCCCGCTCCTCACTGACCCGCAGCCTGCCCGCGAGCGCGATGTTCCGGATGCGACGCCGCAGAACGGCCTCCCCATCGCCGAGCGCGGGCGAGTGCGAGGACAGGTGCGGATCACTGCTCATGATGGCGAACAGCCCTGGATGGCGGAGGCCGAACGCGACGTGCATGTCCCAGCCATCGCGAAAGTCCTGGAGCGGGTCCGGGTGCGCCCTCTTCCTGGATTTCTCCGACACGTAGCGCTTCATCACGTGCTCGATGACGGCCGCGAGCAGGCCGCGCTTGTCTCCAAAGAGCCGGTACAGCGTCGGAGCCTGCACCCCCGCGGCGGCGGCCACGGCACGCGTGGTCGCCGCATCGGGCCCGCCGGAGGAGATGAGCTCGGCGGCGGCCTCGATGATGCGTGCGCGCACATCGGAGCCCTCCGCGTCTTCGGCGGCGAACTTCTCGCGGTCCGTCATGGGACGGAGATAACACGCAGCCCGAGAGCACCGCTAACCCGCATTTGATATCGCCGCTAACGGGAACTATGTTAACGGCGGAAACGGAATTTCGATTCCACCGCTATCCCAAGGAGCGTTCGATGATTGTCGTGACTGGAGCGACGGGGCAGCTCGGCCGCCTCATCGTGGAGAGACTCGTCACCCAGGTGCCTGTAGGGCAGGTCGCCGTCAGCGTCCGCGACGTGAAGAAGGCCCAGGACCTGGCGGCACGCGGCGTCCGGGTGCGAGGCGGTGACTTCGCCAATCCAGCGAGCCTCGCGCACGCCTTCGAGGGGGCGACCCAGGTCCTGCTCGTCTCCTCGAATGCGCGTGCGTATGGCGGCGACACCCTTGCCCAGCATCGTTGCGCCATCGACGCCGCGCGGTCCGCGGGTGTGCGGCGCATCGTCTACACCAGCCACATGGCGGCGAGCCCTTCATCGGTGTTTCCCCCGATGCTCGACCATGCGGCGACGGAGCAGCTGCTGAGCGACTCCGGTCTGGAGTGGACCGCGCTTCGCAATGGCTTCTACGCGACGAGCGGGATGTTCCTGCTGGCGAAGGGCATGGAGGCCGGCGTCTTCGAGGCGCCCGAGGACGGCAAGGTCTCCTGGACCACGCACGCGGACCTCGCGGAGGCGGCGGCCGTGATTCTGGCGAACGAGGGGCGGTACGACGGGCCCACGCCGCCGCTCACGGCCGCGCAGGCGCTCGACTTCCAAGCGCTGTGCGACCTCGCGTCGAGCCTCCTGGGACGTCCGCTCCGTCGAAGCATCGTGTCAGAGGGCGAGATGCGCGCGAGGCTCCAGGCGGCCGGCATGCCCGCGGCCGTGGTCGACATCTCGCTTGGCCTCTACCGCGCGAGCCGCGATGGCGAGTTCGCGGCCGTCGACCCCACATTGCAGGAGTTGCTCGGGCGCACGCCGACGAGCATGCGCGAGGTGATTGCCCAGGGAGGGACACGCGATTCCTGACGTCGCATTCAGGCGCGGAGGCTCCAACCCGCCAGGAGCCCCGTTCACCACTCCGCACAGCCCATGCGGAGAGTACCCGGTTCTCGCCAGCCCGGCGGAGGCCTATCTCTGCCTCAGCGTTGAAGGAGCGTGCATGTCCAGCATCAATCAGGTCGGGACGTTCAGCCTTGGCGAGCGCCGCGTGAAGCGGCTCGGCTATGGCGCCATGCAGTTGGCGGGGCCCGGTGTGTTCGGCCCTCCCAAGGACCGGGATGCGGCCCTCGCGGTGCTCCGCGAGGCCGTCGCGAGCGGGGTCGACCACATCGACACCAGCGACTTCTATGGCCCGCACATCACCAATCAGTTGATCCGGGAAGCGCTGCACCCCTATCGCGATGAGCTCACCATCGTCACCAAGGTCGGCGCCCTGCGGGGAGCGGATGGCTCGTGGCGCCCCGCCTTCTCGCGCGAGGAGCTGACCCAGGCGGTCCACGACAACCTCCGCAATCTGGGGCTGGAGGCGCTCCACGTGGTCAACCTTCGCAGCATGTTCAACATGCATCACCCCGCGGAGGGCTCCCTGGAGGCACCGCTCCGCGTGCTCGCCGACCTCCAGAAGCAAGGGCTCATCCGTCACATCGGGTTGAGCCATGTCACGCGCACGCAGATCGCGGAAGGACGCCGCATCTGCGACATCGTCTGTGTGCAGAACCAATACAATCTGGCGCATCGAGGGGACGATGCGTTGCTCGACGAACTCGCCCGCGAGGGCATCGCCTATGTGCCGTTCTTCCCGCTCGGCGGCTTCACGCCGCTGCAGTCGTCGACCTTGTCTGACGTCGCCGCGCGCCTCGGCGCCACGCCCATGCAGGTCGCGCTCGCCTGGCTCCTTCGTCGCGCGCCCAACATCCTCTTGATTCCTGGCACCTCGTCCCTCGCGCACCTGCGAGAGAACCTCGCCTCCGCCGAGCTCAAGCTCCCGGATGAGACTGTCCGGGCGCTGGACACCATGGCGGACCTCGGCTCCGCCAGAGCGTGAGGCTCATCTCCCTGTTGCGTCGTGGAGCTCGGCCTCCGCGTCACCGGAGCCAAACCGCTCGCCCGCACGCTTGAGGAAGGCGCCCGGTGTAAGGCCGATGAGTTCCCTGAAGTCGGCGATGAGGTGCGACTGGTCGTAGTAGCCCGCATCCACGGCGATGCGTCCCCAGTCCTTCGAGGTCGCCGCCATCCGCACGGCGCGCTGCAGCCGAACGGTGCGTGCGAAATCCTTCGGCCCGATGCCGACGCTCTCCGTGAAGGCGCGGCGAAGGTGCCGCGCCGTGACGCCAAGCCGCTCCGCCACGCTCTCCACCCGCACCGCGTCTCCCTCCAGCAGGCGAACCGCGCGGCGAGCGAGTCGAGCCGATGCCGGTTCGAAGGTCTGGCGGGTGCGAAGGGCCATCGCGTAGGAGAGTCGCTCAAGAACCTCCGGCAGGCTTCGCGCGGCGAGGAGCTCGTGGCGGAGGTCGCCGCCCGAACGGCCCCAGAGGTCTTCCAACGGGACGACCCGGTCCGTCAGCGCGCTTGCTCCCACGCCCAGGAGCGGCGCCGACCAGCCGGGCTTGAACAGAAGGATGACCGCCCGCGCGACGCCGGTCGTGTTCTTGAACAGCGCCCTCGTTCGCGGACCCGCGACGCACACATCCCCGCTCCGTCCCTCCTCCAGCACTCGAATGACCAGGGTCGTTCTTCCGTCCGGCAACCGTGCGAAGTGACGCGCGCGTCCAGCGACTGGCACGACAGCGCGAACGTCCTCGACGAAGCGGGAGAGCGAGAACGTCAAGGCGGAGGAATCCATCATGCGCGGCACCCTCGCACTCTCGCGCGGCCACCGAGGCCGTTCAAGCCGGCGAGGAGGCGCTGGAGATGTCCGGTCCTTCCAATCGGAGAACCACGGCGGGAGCTACAAGAGGCAGCATGACCCACCCAGATTTCGCGGACCATGTCGTGGTTGTCACCGGGGCAAGCGGGGGAGTCGGCGCTGCCTCCGCCGAGGAGCTTGCTAGACGTGGCGCATCCGTCGTCCTGGCCGCGCGCCGCGCCGGTCCCCTCGGTGAAGTGGCCAGGCGTTGTGGGAACCAGGCCCACGCCGTCGTCGCCGACGTGACGAAGCGCGCCGACGTGCAGCACATCTTCGACGAGGCCGTCGCGAAGTTCGGCCGTGTCGACATCTGGATCAACAACGTCGGTCGAGGCATCGGCCGCCCCCTGCTCGAAATCACCGACGACGACGTCGACGCGATGATGCGCGACAACATGAAGTCGGTGCTCTACGGCATGCAGGTCGTGACACCGCACCTCCAGGCCCGGGGCACGGGAGCCATCGTGAACGTGTCGTCGCTCCTCGGCCGCACCCCGCTCCCTCCGCGCGCCGCCTACGCCGCGGCGAAGGCAGCGATGATGTCGCTCTCGGAGGCGTTCCGCATCGAGCTGGCGGGCTCGCATCCCCAGCTCCGCGTGGTGGTCGTCTACCCCGGGCGGATTACCACCGACTTCGGTCAGAACGCGCTGGGTCAGCGCATGATGGATGCAGGGAAGCTTCCCGCCGAGGTCCTCGCGGCCATCGGCGGCTCGACGCAGACGGCGCAAGAAGTCGCGCATGTGGTGTGCGACGCGGCCCTGAGCAGTCGCGGGGACGTCTATACCCAGCCGAACGCGTTCGCGCGCGTGCGGGAGTACCTGGAGAAGCAGCCGGGTTGACGCTGGGGGGTACCGGCCATCAATACCCTCCGACGACGTTGATCTCCTTGCCGTCCTGCGCCATCACGCGAAGGCGGCTGAATCCCCAGACCTGGCTTGTCTGAACTGCCTTCACCTGCAGCACGCCATCCTGTTTGCTTCCGGACAGAGCAATCTGCATTTCGGCGACCGCGTTATCGTCGCGAAACTGGGTCTTGCCCGAGAAGAGAAAGCTGCCACTCACAGGCGCGCCCAGGGCCTGGACGACCTGCTGATGATTGACCACCCGCGCCAGGGCCTCATCGTGGGGGAACTGACTCCGGAACCACAGGCCACCACCGCCGCAGCACATCAATGGAAGTCCTACCAGTCCCGCAAGCACCCACTTCAGCGTCGGTGACATTCCTGGCTCCCCCTGCCCTTTCGGGCCTGACGGCATGGATGGGAACACTCTAAGCGTCTGCCAGCACCCACGAAAGCAGACAGGGCCCCCGGCACACCGGGGTCCCTGAATGACTGACGTTCAAGGCCCCGCGATGCAATGCGAGCGCAGGAACCAGATAGTGGAGGACAGGCTTATTGGAGCCACTGGCCGAGCCTGTCCCAACCCACCCCGCGACCGGGGGCCCACGCGAAGAAGATATAGGCGGCCACACCGTGGACGCTGGCTTCCGGCACGGCACCGAAGTAGCGCGAGTCGAAGCTGTTGCCACGGTTGTCTCCCACGAGGAAGAGGTGCCCCTGGGGCACCTTGCAGCTCGTGCCCTCCGGTTCGAGGAGGGCTGGGCAGAGGCCCCCCTCACGGGGGACGGACACGCCCTCCCCGCCGCCCTGGGTGCGGTAGCTGAGCTCTCCCAAGGTCTCCTCATACACCACGCACCCGGGCGACAGTTGCGTCGCTCCGGTCGCGACGCACGCATCCTCGGTGGGCCGGCGAGGGATGAGCTGGCCGTTCAGCCACAGCCTGCCCCCTTCCATCCGCACGGTGTCCCCGCCCGAGGCGATGAGGCGCTGCAGAAAGGGGCTCTCGGGGGCGTGCGGAGGGTCGAACACCAACACCTCACCGCGCCGCGGAAGGCGACGCCGCAGGGGAGACGCGACGCTGGCATCCACCATGATGACATCACCCTGAAGAAGGGAGGGGTCCATTCCCCCGGACGGGATGCGCCAGGATTTCGCGACGCTGGCGCGAATCCCAGCCACCGCCACGCTGCTCAAGAACCAGACTCCCGCGACCAGCAGCAACGCGCGCCAGCGAGGAGGTACGCCCGAGACGGGTGGAGCCACACGCACCACATCCACGACGGCCGCCATGAGCAGTGCCAGCACCGTCACGACGCCTGCGAAGCCCACGAACGGCAGGCTCGAGTTGAGCACCATCATGGCACCGACCCACAGCGCGCCGCGCGGCCACCGCCCCACGAGCACATGCCCCACGCCGGGGCTGGCCACCAGCGTGAGGAGGGTCGCCACGACCCTGCGCCGGGATGAAAGCGGCCGGGGTAGAGGCATGGCCAATTCGGTGTCGACCGTCATCGCCTGAGCATCGATGAAGATTGCGCTGCCGCACAACCTTCAGTGCCACTCCTCGTTGAGAGGGTGCGCCCGTGTCCCGCCCGAGGCGCCCATGGCGTCGGACGGGACACGCCCTGGGTCCTGCTCAGTCCAGGTGCTTGTCGGCGAGGAACTTCGACAGCAGGTCCGCGATCTCCACGTTGTTGGTGTCCGAGAACGGGAAGTGCGTGTTGCCTCGAATCCCAAGCTCCGGCAGATGGACGAGCGTGACGTCCCCGCCATGGCGATTCACCGCGTCGCGCCAGAGCCGCGCCATCGCGAGCCGAACACGCCAGTTGTCCTGACCCGGATTCGACGAGGGCTCCTCCGGAATGTTGTCCCCGAAGTACAACACAATCGGGACCTGGGTCAGCGACTTGAACCGAGACAACGGAACACCGACGGCTTCCAGTGGGCCCGTGAGGCTGGGCATGGGTGGCGGAACCTCTCCCTCTGGAAAGACGAAGCCGCTGCCTGGCTCATACGAGACCACCGCTCGAACGTTCGGGTTGCGCATCGCGACCAGCCAGCCGGGGCCGCCTCCCTGGGAGTGCGTGACGAGGATGCCCTGCCCCACCCGGTCGAACAGCGCGGAGACAGCGCTCGCGCTCACCTCCGCATCGAAGGGCCCCGTGTTCGGCGTCATCGAGCGGAAGAACTGGTTGAGCGCCTCCGGCTCACGAGAGAGCCGCACCCCAGGGAAGTAGTCAGGCCAGACGCCCATCCGGAACATGCCGAACCAGGTCTGGTCGTCGGGAGTCGCCGGGAGGGTCGACGGGACGGTGCTGCGCCCCGCGTCTCCGCGACGTGGCTGGTCCAGCAGGTAGACCGAGAACCTGCGTCGCAAGAAGAGGTTCTGAAAGCCCTCTCGACCGTCAGCGGTGGTCTCCCACGTCTTCGAGGACTGGCCGGCGCCGTGCCAGAACACCAATGGGAGACGACGCGCGTCGCTTGGGACTTGATAGAAGACATACGCGTGGTCGCCGTGAAGCGTCGCGCCCTCCGGCGAGGGACGGCGCGGGTCGAAGGTCCCCGGACTGGTTACGACTGTCCCGCCAACGGCGAAGCTCCCCTGCTCTCGGAGCACGAGGTCTACCGCCCGCGCCCCTGTCGTGGTGTGGGCACAGGCCGAGGCCACCAGAGGGAGCACCATCGCGGTAAGGGCGAGCCGGTTCATGTCGGTCCTTTCAATGGGTTCGGCGGAAGCCGGAGCGAAGAGACGTAGCCGTCACGGGGGCCGAGGGACAGGTGGGTAGACGGTCATGGGCCTTGAAGCTGCGATTGAAGATGGGCCGCGGCTAGGACACTGTCCCTGAACGGGTGCCGACGCTCGGGGCGCCTCGCGCCCGCGGAGAGGCATCGGTGGCCCGTACGGACACTCGCCATGAAGACGACGCTCCTCCCACAGCTCCAGGTGTTCCTCGTGGTGGCGCGACTGAAGAGCTTCAGCGCGGCGGCGCGCGAACTCAACGTCTCTCCGGCCGCCGTGAGCCAATCCGTGCGCCAGCTCGAGGCGCAGCTGCGGGTGGTGCTCTTCGCTCGGACCACCCGAAGCATGTCGCTCACGGACGCGGGACGGCGGCTCCTGGAGGGCGCGGGACCGGGCCTCAGCCAGGCGCTCGCGAGCCTCACGGAGGTGGCGGCGCAGCCGGGCGAAGCGGTGGGACAGTTGAAGCTGACGGTGCCGGAAGTCGCGGTGCCCTACGTCATCACCCCGGTGCTGCCCGCCTTCCGCGCGCGCCACCCTCGGGTGCAAGTGGAGGTCGTCGCGGAGAACCGACTCGTGGATATCGTCGCGGAGGGCTACGACGCGGGCGTGCGCCTGCACGAGGCCCTCGAGCGCGACATGGTGCAGGTGCGCCTCACCCCCGCCTTCCGCTTCGTCGTGGTGGGTGCCCCCTCCTATCTCGAGCGACACGGTACGCCCCAGCGTCCCGAGGACCTGTTGCGCCACGAGTGCTTCACCATTCGCATGCCGTCGAGCGGAGGCCTCTACGCCTGGGAGCTGGAGCGCGGGCGCAGGAACTGGCGGGTGCCGGTGCGGGGCGGCGTGCTCACCAACGACCGCGCACTGACGCTGACCCTGGTGGAGCAGGGTCTCGGGTTGGCGTACGCCTTCGAGCCGGCGGTGAAGGAGCAACTGCGCACCGGACGGCTCGTGCGAGTGCTCGAGGAGTACGCGCCCACCGTGCCCGGGTTCTTCCTCTACTTCCCCAGCAGGGCACAGCGCTCGGGGCCGCTGCGCCTCTTCATCGACGTGGCCAAGGAGTTTGCGGTGAAGACGGTGTGATGACCGCCCTCTCAGACATGACGAAGCCCATGGGCAGTCCATTCAACCGGACACCTGTCGGCGAACGGCTACCCATCAAATAGCTGTCTCCGCTCAAGACAAGGATTGGCTTGGCTTGCAGATCTCCCAGCCATCAAACCGCACATCATGATAGACACGCAAGACCCGTCAGGCCGACGGCCTCACACCTTGCACGCGAGTCCCAGCATGCAGCCAACCCGCCTCCTCATCGCCATCCTCGCCCTCTCCACCTTTGCATGTGGAGGACCGGCAGACACCGCCAACAATCAGGAGCAAGAACCCGGCATCAACAAGGCAAATCTTGACCCGAGCGACCCCATCATCGGAAACTACTACCTTGGAGTCGGCGGCGATCACCTGATCACCATTGACGGAAGTGGCAACGGAATCACGACCTCCCCATCATGGCCGCCGGGTAACTGTTTTTTCAATTCGCCCATCTATCGGAACCTCGTGTTCAGCCATCTTCAAAACGGCTGTGAGCGTTGGTACACTGGCGAGAAGTATGAGATGTGTTCTTCGACCCCTACGTGGGTTCCCATCTCATTGAGATTCATTGCCTATGGCGCCTGCGGCGGTAATGCCCCCACTTCCTTCCTTGAATTTTATTCATTGGGCAATAGTGGTTGGAGCTTCACTAGGTACTAAGGCCTGATTGAGGGACCGCGAGCCCCTGAAAGCGGTGCGGCAACCGGAAACCTCTCGGCGCCGCTTGCGTGGGCTCCGGGAGTCTGCCCCGCGCAGAGCAGGCAGCAGGTGCCTCCCATGAGAAGCCTCGTAGTGAGGCCTTCGGGCACAGGGCTGGACCTCCGGGTCCGGCCCTTTTCATTTCCCACGCACGGCATGCGTCGTCGAGCTGCCGCGAGTAACAACCGGTACAGCCCTGGCTCCGTTAGACGGAGTCTGCGCCACGACTGTGGGTGGAGCTTCCGAAAACGGCCGGGATGCTGACGACGGCGGCATCACCGCCAGTGCTCCGGGCAAGGCCCCGCCCCTGGGCTGCCTCCCTGCCGGGCGGTCGCCTTCGCACGGCTCCCGCGTCACATCCCCTGAATGGACCGGTCTCGTCCACATCGGTGCCGGGGAAGAATTCCACGCAATGGGAAGGCGCCTCGTTCGAAGCACTGACCGTGTGCCCACCCGGTAACGACACCTGCATCCCCACACCGCAGGTGGCGCGCTGGACGGCGCGCAGTGAAGCGCTGTCACCCTCGAGCCCCGGCCATCCCTGTGACCCCTTGCTCGCCTGGAAACTCCTACATGCTGAGACTCTAGTTCGCGCCCAATTTTGGCGAATCTCCAGGACAATGGGATTCTGTCGGGAGCATGTCCGACATCCTCGACACTCGCCGCAGCCCCGCCGACAGACTGTGTCTCGTATTGCCGCGCTCTTCGCGGATACTTGAATACAGCTGTTGACATGTTTCATGGGTGGCTCGGCCACCGAGTGATGCAGCCAGGACGTCAGCCATCCGTGAAGCTGGCTTGATGACGTAGCCCGGCCCCTTTCATCCCCGTGACGCCGCATCGACAACGTGTCGGTCGGCTGGTGCTCGCGCCTCCTGGCCCCCCAGGTCTGGCGCTCGGAGTCTTTATGAGCGGTGGGACCAAGAACCTCGAGAAGCTCACCCCCAAGCAGCGTGCGCTGTACGAGCTGCTCCTCAAGGAAAAGAAGGGTCAGCTCCAGGACGCGACCACGAAGGCGGTGGAGCGGACCATCCCGCGCCGGGAGGACACCGGGCCCGCGCCCGCTTCCTTCCCGCAACAGCGACTGTGGGTGGTGGACCAGCTCGAGGGTGGTCGCGCCTTCGCCTACAACGTCCACATCACCGTCCAGTTCACCGGTGCGCTCGACGTCGCCCTGCTGGAACGGTGTGTGAATCAGGTGGTCCGTCGCCACGAGTCGCTGCGCACCGTGTTCGCCGCGCGCGAGGACGGCATCCCCGTGCAAGTCGTCCTGCCGGAGCTGCGCTTGCAGGTCCCCGTGGAGGACGTCTCCCACCTGTCGAAGGAGGAGCAGGACGTCGAGGTGGAGCGGCGCACCAGCGAGGAGTCGCAGCGCCTGTTTGACCTGGCGCGCGGGCCGCTCCTGCGCGGCAAGGTGCTGCGCCTGGGCCCCGACAACCACGTGGCCCTCGTCACCATGCACCACCTGGTGACGGACCGCTGGTCCCTGGGCGTCTTCGTCCGCGAGCTGATGGCCTTCTACGCCTCGGGAGTCACCGGACAGCCGCCCGAGCTGCCAGAGCCCGCCATCCAGTACTCCGACTTCGCCGTCTGGCAGCGCGAGCGCATGCAAGGCGAGCGGCTGCGCACGGAGCTGGAGTTCTGGAAGCAGCACCTGCGCACGCTGCCCGCGCCGCTGGAGCTGCCCACCGACAGGCCCCGTCCGCCCGAGCAGACCTACCGAGGCTCCCGCCAGTTCGTCACCCTCCCGGTGGCCCTGACGCGCGCCCTCAAGGAGGTCAGCCAGCAGGAGGGCGCCACCCTCTTCATGACGTTGCTGGCCACCTTCCAGACGTTGATGCACCGGCACTCGCGGCAGACGGACATCACCGTCGGCTCCCCCATCGCCGGCCGCAACGTGCCGGAGCTGGAGACGTTGATCGGCTTCTTCGTCAACACGCTGGTGCTGCGCAATGACCTGGACGGCAACCCCACCTTCCGCGAGCTGCTGCGCCGCGCGAAGGACGTGTGCATGGCCGCGTATGCGCACCAGGAGCTGCCCTTCGAGAAGCTGGTCGAGGAGCTCAAGCCCCCGCGCGACTTGAGCCGTCACCCGCTGTTCCAGGTGATGTTCAGCTTCCAGAACACCCCGCGACAGGACCTGTCGATGCCGGGGTTGCAGTCCACGTATCTGTTGGTGGACCCGGGCTCGGCGAAGTTCGACCTGCTCTTGGAGCTGCGTGAGGACCGGCCGGACGAGATTTTCGGCTGGCTCGAATACAACACCGACCTCTTCGACGTCGCGACCATCCAGCGACTGCGGGGGCACTTCTACTCGCTGCTCGGCGCGGTGGCGCAGAACCCAGACACGCGGCTGTCCGAGCTGCCCCTGCTCACGCAGGATGAGCAACTCCAACTGCTCTCCGATTTCCAGGGCCGGCAGGACGACTTCCCGCGCGACGTGTGCCTGCACTCGCTCATCGAGGCCCAGGCTCGCCGCACTCCCGACGCCGAGGCCCTGCGCTTCGAGGACTCCACCCTCACCTACGCCCAGCTCGACTCACGCTCCAACCAGCTCGCCCGCCACCTGCGCTCCCTCGGCGCTCGCCCTGGCTCCCTGGTCGGTGTCTCCCTGGAGCGCTCCCTCGACCTCGTCGTCGCGCTGCTCGCCGTCCTCAAGTCTGGCGCCGCCTACGTTCCCCTGGACCCCACGTATCCGCGCGAGCGCCTCGCCGGCATGCTCGACGATGCCCAGGCCCCCGTCCTCCTCACCCACCAGCACCTCCTCGCGGGCCTGCCTCCCTCCGCCGCGCACGTCCTCTGCCTCGACTCGCAGTGGGAGGACGTCGCGGCGCACTCCTCCGACGCGCTGCCGCTCCTCGCGGGGGCCGACGCTCCCGCCTACGTCATCTTCACCTCGGGCTCCACCGGCCGCCCCAAGGGCGCCATCAACTCGCACCTGGGCATCGTCAACCGCCTGCTGTGGATGCAGCAGCAGTACGCGCTGACCCCTTCCGACACCGTCCTTCAGAAGACTCCGTTCTCCTTCGACGTCTCCGTCTGGGAGTTCTTCTGGCCGCTCATGACAGGTGCTCGCCTTGTCCTCGCGAAGCCCGGTGGACATCAGGACCCCGCCTACCTCGTCCGCCTCATCTCCGAGCAGCGCGTCTCCACGCTCCACTTCGTCCCCTCCATGCTCCGCGCCTTCCTCGAGGAGCCGGGCCTGGAGTCCCTGTCTTCCCTTCACCGCGTCATCTGCAGCGGTGAGGCCCTCCCCGCCGAGCTCGTCCGCCGCGCGCACGCACTCCTGCCCGCGTCCGCCGAGGTCCACAACCTCTACGGCCCCACCGAAGCCGCCGTCGACGTCTCCTTCTGGCACTGCGCTCGCGGCGACTCCCGCCACTTCGTCCCCATCGGTCGCCCGGTCTCCAACACGCAGCTCCACGTCCTCGACCCCTCCGGCCGCCCCTCTGCCGTCGGTGTCCCGGGCGAACTCTTCATCGGCGGCATCCAGGTCGGCCTCGGCTATCTCAACCGTCCCTCCCTCACCGCCGAGCGCTTCCTCCCCGACGCCTATTCCTCCACTCCTGGCGCGCGCCTCTACCGCACCGGGGACCTCGCTCGCTGGCTGCCGGATGGCTCTCTCGAGTACCTCGGCCGCGCGGACTTCCAGGTCAAGCTGCGTGGCTTCCGCATCGAGCTGGGTGAAATCGAGGCGGCCCTCCTCGCCTTCCCCGGCGTCTCCGATGCCGTCGTCGTCCTCCGCGAGGACGCTTCAGCTCCGCGCCTCGTCGGCTACCTCGTCACCTCCGCCGAGCTAGACCTCCAGGCCCTGCGCGCCTCCCTCTCCGAGCGCCTGCCCGAGTTCATGGTGCCCTCGGCCTTCGTGTCGCTGCCGGCCCTGCCCCTCTCGCCCAACGGCAAGGTCGACAGGCGGGCCCTGCCGGCTCCGGAGCTGAAGCCCCGCGACGCGGGAGACTTCCTCGAGCCCCAGACTCCGCGACAGCAGGCGCTCGCCACCATCTGGACCCAGTTGCTGGGCGTGCCGAGCATCGGCCTCCGCGACAACTTCTTCGAGCTGGGCGGCGACTCCATCCTCGCCATCCAGGTCGTCGCACGCGCGCGTCAGGCCGGCCTGCATCTGGCCGCCAACCAGCTCTTCCAACACCAGACATTGGAAGCACTGGCGCGCGTGGCGAAGCAGCAAGATGGACCTCAGCTCGACCAGGGCCTGGTGCTCGGGACCTCTCTCCTGACGCCCATCCAGCTCGATTTCTTCGAGAAGGAGCTCGTCGAGCCCCACCACTTCGCCCAGGCCTTCATGCTCGCGTCGAGCGAGCCGGTGGACGTCCCGTGCCTGGAAGCGGCGCTGCGCGCTGTCGTCGCCCACCACGACACGCTGCGCCTGCGGTTCACGCGCCGACAGGATGGCACCTGGCTCCAGGAGTTCACCGGCCTGGAGGCCCCTGTCCTCCTGAAGCAGGTGGACCTCTCCTCCATGCCCGAGGCAGAGCTGCGCTCGGCAATGGAGTCCGAAGCCTCCCGCCTCCACGCCAGCCACAGACTGGATGAAGGGCTGCTGCTGCGTGCCGCCCTCTTCCACCTCGGCGCCGAGCGAGGCTCTCGGCTCCTGCTGTCGGTGCACCACCTGGGCGTGGATGGCGTCTCCTGGCGCACGCTGCTGGAGGACCTCGGCGCGGCGTATGTGCAGTCGAGGCAGGGCCGTCCGGTGATGCTGCCGCCCAGGTCCACCTCCTTCAAGACCTGGGCCTCGAAGCTGAGCACCTTCGCTCGCTCCGAGGAGGTCGCGCGTGAGCGGACCTATTGGCTGGAGGAGGGGCGACTCGTGGCTCCCTCCCTGCCCAGGGATGGCGCTGGAGGGGCCACGTCCGTGGCCTCCTCGCGCACGGTGGAGGTCTCCCTGGATGAGGCCCAGACGCGACTGCTGTTGCAGGAGACGCCGACGGCCTGGCGGGCGCACATCAACGACGTGCTGCTGACGGCGGTGACCGACAGCCTGACGCACTGGATGGGCCAGCCTCGCCTTCAGGTGGAGTTGGAGGGCCACGGCCGCGAGCCGTTCTCCGACGACGTGGACCTGTCTCGCACGGTGGGCTGGCTCACCACGCTGTATCCCGTGACGCTGGATGTCTCGGGCACCGCCAGCCTGGGCGACCGGCTGCGCGCGGTGCGGGACTCACTGCGGCGCCTTCCTCGAAAGGGCCTCGGCTACGGCCTGCTGCGCCACCTGGCGGACGAGGCTCAGACACGAGAGCTCCGCGCGCTGCCTCGGGCGCAGGTGCTCTTCAACTACCTGGGCCAGTTCCACCAGTCCGCGGGGGACGGCTCGGTGCTGAACCCGTTCACCGCGACGCGTGAGCCCCTGGGCGCCCTGCGCGCTCCGGAGGCAGCGCTCTCCCACCTGCTGGAGATCAACGGCTACGTCTTCGAGGGCCGGCTGACCCTGGTGTGGACGTACAGCCAGGCCGCGCACCGCGAAGAGACCATCCAGTCCCTGGCCGAGCGATGCCTGCACACGCTGCGGCGGCTCATCGACGACCGCGGCTCCGACGACGCCCACCGCTTCACTCCCGCCGACTTCCCCCTCACGCGGGTGTCCCAGTCGGTGCTCGACCGGGTGCTGCCCGCGGGGACGCTGGCGGACGACCTCTATCCGCTGTCGCCCATGCAGCAGGGCATGCTGTTCCACACGCTCACAGCACCGGGCACCGGCGTCTACGTCACACAGCTGGCGTGGACCTTCGGCGGCGCCGTGGACATGGCCACCTTCCGTCGAACCTGGGAAGTCGTCATCCAGCGGCAGCCCTTGCTGCGCACGTCCTTCGTCGCCGAGGGCGCCGACGAGCCCCTGCAGTGGGTCCACCCCGAGGCCACCCTCCCATGGGAGGAGCATGACTGGCGCGGAGTGGATGAGGCCGAGCAGCAGCGCCGCTTCGAGATCCTCGTCTCCGAGGACCGTGCTCGTGGCTTCGACCTGCTCACGCCGCCGCTGCTGCGCCTGACGGTCATCCGCACGGAGGAGCGCACGTGGCGCATCCTCTGGACGCTGCACCACCTCATCGTGGATGGCTGGAGCCTCGGGCTCCTCTTCCAAAACCTCTTCACCACCTACGAGCAGGTGCGCTCCGGTCGGCTCCCGTCCGCGAGCGAATCGACCTCCTTCCGCGACTACATCGCCTGGCTCCAGCGCCAGTCCTTGGAGCCCGCGGAGCTCTACTGGCGAAAGACACTGCGTGGCTTCACCGCGCCCACGCCCCTTCCGGGTGCCCTGCCCCGAAGCTCGGACTCGGTGCTCCGACGCCAGCAACTGAACGCGTGGCTGCCCACGAAAACCACCGCGGACCTCCAGGCCTTCGCGCGTCAGCACCACCTCACCCTCAATGCACTGGTCCAGGCCGCCTGGACGCTGGTGCTCTCACGTCACACGGGTGAGCAGGACATCCTCTTCGGCGCCACCACCTCGGGTCGCTCCGCCGAAGTCTCAGGCATCGAGCACGCCGTCGGCCTCTTCATCAACACGCTGCCCGTTCGCATCTTCGTCGACGAAGACACCACCGCGCTCGCCTGGCTCCAGCAGCTCCACACCCAGCAGCTCGAGCTGCGCCAGTTCGAGCACACGCCGCTGACCCATCTCCAGCGGTGGAGCGACGTGCCCCGTGGCACGCCCCTCTTCGAGTCCCTCTTCATCGTCGAGAACTTCCCCGTCGACGCCGCCGTCAACTCGGCCAGCGCGGAGTTGGGGATTCGCGACTTCAGCGCGCGCGAGCAGGCCGATACTCCGCTGGAGGCGTACGTCATCCCCGGGGACTCCCTGGAGCTGCGCCTGCTCTTCGACGCCGCGCGCTTCGAGCCCTCCACTCCCGAGCGCCTCCTGCGCCACTGGGGCGTCGCGCTCCAGGCCCTCATCTCCCGTCCCGACGCACGCCTGGGGACGCTCTCCCTGCTGACGGGAGAGGAGCGCGAGCAGGTCCTTCGCTCCTTCAACGCCTCCTCGCGCCACTTCGACTCGTCCTGCCTCCACTTGCAGTTCGAGGCCCAGGCCGCGCTCACCCCCGACGCCACCGCGCTGTCCTTCGGTGACGTCTCGCTCTCCTACCGCCACCTCCTCCAGCGTGTCCGCCGCCTCTCGCACCGACTCCAGTCCCTCGGCCTCCGCCCGGACGCACCCGTCGGTCTCTTCCTCCACCGCTCCGCCGACATGGTCGCCGCCATGTTCGCCATCCTCCATGCGGGCGGCGCGTACGTTCCTCTCGACCCCGATTACCCATCGGACCGCCTCTCCTGGATGCTCCAGGACTCTCGCGCTCCCTTCGTCCTCACCTCACGCCACCTCCTCGACTCACTCCCTTCATCGGAGGCGCAGGTCCTCCTTCTCGATGAGACGGGCGACGAGGAAGCGCGGACTCCTGGCAACGCGGACGCCGAGAACCTCGCGTACGTCATCTACACGTCGGGCTCCACCGGCAGGCCCAAGGGCGTCATGGTGCCGCACCGCACCGCCGCCAACTTCTTCGCGGCCATGGATGACCGCCTCGGCTCCACTCCCGGAACGTGGCTCGCAGTCACCTCCATCTCCTTCGACATCTCCGTCCTCGAGCTGCTCTGGACGCTCTGCCGTGGCTTCCACGTCGTCCTTCATGACGAGCGCGCCGCGTCTCGCCTCGGCACCGCGCTGACCCTGCCCGAGGTCCTTCGCCGCCACCCCGTCTCCCACCTCCAGTGCACGCCCTCCTTCGCTCGCGCCAGGGTGCTCGCGCACGACTCGCTCTCCGCGCTCGCGTCCCTTCGTTTCCTCCTCGTCGGCGGTGAGGCGCTGCCCGGCCCTCTCGCGTCACAGCTGCGCGCCGCGCTTCCCCACTCCTCCCTGCTCAACATGTACGGGCCTACGGAGACCACCGTCTGGTCCTCGTCACATCCCGCCTCCCGCTCCGACGAAGGTGCCTCCACCCTTCCCATCGGAACGCCCCTCACCAACAACCGCCTCTTCGTCCTCGACTCCGCCGGCCAGCCCTGCCCCATCGGCGCGCCCGGTGAGCTCTTCATCGCAGGCGAAGGCGTCGTCCGTGGCTACCTCGGCCGCCCCGACCTCACCGCGGAGCGCTTCCTCCCCGACGCCTTCTCCGGCATCCCCGGCGCTCGCCTCTACCGCACCGGAGACCTCGCTCGCTGGCGCCCTGACGGCTCCCTCGACTTCCTCGGCCGCGTCGACTTCCAGGTGAAGCTGCGCGGCTTCCGCATCGAGTTGGGCGAAGTCGAGGCCGTCCTCTCACGCCACACCTCCGTCCTCCAGGCCGTCGCGGGTGTCCACCTCGACGCCTCCGGTGACGGACGTCTCGTCGCATGGCTCGTCCCTCAACCTGGGCTCGCGCTCGACTCCTCCGCGCTCCGCGACTTCGCCCAACGGCACCTGCCCGAGCACATGGTGCCGTCCCTCTTCGTCGCCCTGCCCGCGCTCCCGCTCACGCCCAATGGCAAGGTCGACCGCAAGGCCCTCCCCGCGCCGCTGAGCCAGGGCCCGCAGTCCGCTTTCGTCGTCGACGACGCCGAGCCGAGGACACCGCAGGAGAAGGTCCTCGCCGCCATCTGGTCCGAGGCCCTGCGCGTGCCGCGTGTCACGCGTCATGACAACTTCTTCGCGCTGGGTGGCGACTCCATCCTCTCCATCCAGATTGTCTCCCGCGCACGCAACGCGGGCGTCCAGCTCACGACCCAGCAGCTCTTCCAGCACCCGACGCTAGAGGCCCTGGCCCGTGTCGTGAAACTCGAAGGCGGCGCATGGGCCGAGCAGCCGGACTCGGCGCTGCTCGCGCTCACCCTGCGCGCGTCGGCGGACTCGAAGGGTCCTGAGTCGGCGGACGTCGTCCTGAATCGGTTGAAGCAGGCCATCGCGGACCGACTGGTCCCCGCGGGCACGCCGGTGGAGGACCTCTATCCGCTGTCGCCCTTGCAGCAGGGCATGCTCTTCCACACCCTCGCCGCGCCGGGCTCCGGCGTCTACGTCACCCAGCTGACGTGGACCTTCGGTGGCGCCGTGGACCTGGAGGCGTTCCGGCGCACCTGGGAGGCCGTCATCCAGCGCCAGCCCCTGCTACGCACGTCCTTCCTCGCGGGCGGCGCGCAAGAGCCCCTCCAGCTCGTCCACCCGGGCGCGGCCCTGCCCTGGGAGGAGCTCGACTGGCGCGGAGTGGCGGAAGCCGAGCAACAGTCCCGCTTCCAGGTCCTCCTCTCCGAGGACCGCGCTCGCGGGTTCGACCTGCGCACGCCGCCGCTGCTGCGACTGACGGTCATCCGCACCGATGAGCAGGCCTGGCGAGTCATCGGGACCACGCATCACGTGTTGATGGACGGCTGGAGCATGGGCCTCCTCTTCCAGGACCTCTTCGCCACCTACGAGCAGGTTCGCGCGGGGCTGGTGTGGGTCCGGAGTGAAGCGACGACCTTCCGCGACTACATCACCTGGCTCGAACGCCAGCCGATGGAGCCCGCGGAGCTCTACTGGCGCAAGACGCTGCGTGGCTTCACCTCCCCCACGCCCCTGCCCGGTGCCCTTCCTCGCAACCCGGACTCGGTGCTCCAGCGTCAGCGCCTCCAGCTCCACCTGCCCGCGCAAACCACGTTGGCCCTCCAGGCCTTCGTCCGCCAGCACCACCTCACCCTCAATGCGCTGGTCCAGGCCGCCTGGACGCTGGTGCTCTCACGCCACACGGGTGAGCAGGACATCCTCTTTGGCGCCACCACCTCGGGTCGCTCCGCCGACGTCTCCGGCATCGACCGCGCCATCGGGCTCTTCATCAACACGGTGCCCGTCCGCATCTTCGTCGACGACGACACCACCGCGCTCTCCTGGCTCCAGCAGCTCCACACCCAGCAGCTCGAGCTGCGCCAGTTCGAGCACACCTCCCTCGTGCGCCTGCACGGGTGGAGCGACGTGCCGCGCGGCACGCCCCTGTTCGAGTCGCTCTTCATCGTCGAGAACTTCCCTGTCGACGCCGCCGTCAACTCGGCCGGAGAAGCGCTGGGCATCCGCGACTTCACCATCGTGGACCAGACGGACACGCCGCTGGAGGCGTACGTCATCCCCGGGGAGTCGCTGGAGCTGCGCCTGCTCTTCGACGCCGCGCGCTTCGAGCCCGCCACCCCCGAGCGCCTCCTTCACCACTGGAGCATCGCGCTCCAGGCGCTGATGGCTGCCCCGGAGGCGCGCCTCGGATCCATCTCCCTGCTCTCGGGAGAGGAGCGTGAGCAGGTCCTTCGCTCCTTCAACAGCAAGGCCCTTCCCGCGCCGGCGCAGACCGACTCCGTCCCTCGCTACACGGCGCCGCGCTCACGGACCGAGGAGCAGCTCGCGCGGCTGTTCGAGCAGGTGCTGGGCGTGGAGCACGTCGGAGCCAAGGACAGCTTCTTCGCGCTCGGCGGCCACTCCCTGCTCGCCACGCAAATCGTCTCGCGCATCCACTCCGTGCTCGGGGTGGAACTGCCGCTGCGCGCCCTCTTCGAGTCGCCCACCGTCGAGCAGCTCTCCCGACAGATTGATTCGAGGAGCGGCGAGGGCACGGCGACAGGGCTCCCCTTGCTACGCCCGGGTGCGCGTGACGGGGCCATTCCTCTCTCGTTCGCGCAGCAGCGGCTCTGGTTCCTGGATCAGCTTGAACCCGGCAGCGCTGCCTACAACCTGCCCACGGCGCTGAAGCTCGAAGGCGCCCTGGACGTGGAGGCCCTGCGCGCCGCGCTGCATGCGCTCGTGCGCAGGCATGAGTCGCTGCGGACGACCTTCATCGCGCGGGATGGCGAGCCCGTGCAGCACCTCCACGCCGAGCTCTCCCTGGAGCTTCCGGTAGTGGACCTGTCCTCGCTGGCCGACGGCGCGCGGGACGCCGAGGCGCGGCGACTGGCACGTGAGGAGGCCCAGCGTCCCTTCGACCTCGCGCGTGGACCGCTGGTCCGCGCCTCGCTGGTGCGCCTGGCGCCTCGACGACACGTGCTCCTCGTGACGCTGCACCACATCATCTCGGACGGCTGGTCCTCGGCCGTCATGGTGAAGGAGCTGGGCGCGTACTACCGCGAGCTGACGGGTGGACCTCCCTCGGCGCTGGCTCCACTCCCCGTGCAGTACGCGGACTTCTCCCTCTGGCAGCGGCAGTGGCTCCAGGGTGAGGTGCTGAAGCAGGAACTCGAGTGGTGGCGCCAGCAGCTCGCGGGAGCCTCCCACGCGCTGGAGCTGCCGACGGACAGGCCTCGCCCCTCGGCGCAGACGTACCGGGGTGCCACGCTGCCCCTCGTGCTGCCTCGTGAGGTGAGCGACGCGGTGAAGACGCTGGCGCAACGCGCGGGCGCAACCCCCTTCATGGTGATGCTGGCGGCGTGGCAGCTGCTGCTCTCACGCTACTCGCGGCAGGACGACATCTCCGTCGGCATGCCCATCGCGAACCGTCACCGCTCGGAGGTGGAGGGCCTCATCGGCTTCTTCGTCAACACCCTCGTGCTGCGGTCGACCATCGATGGCCGACAGTCGTTCCGCGAGCTGCTGGCGCAGGTCCGTGAGCGCACGCTGGCCGCGTACGAACACCAGGATGTCCCCTTCGAGAAGCTCGTCGAGGAGCTGCAGCCCCAGCGCGACCTCAGCCGGAGTCCGCTGTTCCAGGTCACCCTCACGTTCCAGAACGCGCCGACCGAACCGCTGAAGCTTCCCGGCCTGGAGATGGCGCTGCTGCCTCCCCAGTCGGAGACGGCGAAGTTCGACCTCGACCTGGGTGTCGAGGAGGTCGATGGAGTCCTCACCGGAGCGCTGACCTACAACACCGACCTGTTCGACGCGGGGACGGCGGAGCGGCTCGCGCGCCACTACCGGGTGCTGCTGGAGGCCGTCACCACGGAGGCTGACCGGCCCATGCACGGGCTGGGGATGCTGACGGGAGACGAGCTTGCGCAGCTCCGAGCGTGGAATGACACCGTGGCCGACCTCCCGCGTGACGTGAGCCTGCATTCGCTCATCGAGGCCCAGGCTCGCCGCACTCCCGACGCCGAGGCCCTGCGCTTCGAGGACAGTGTCCTCACCTACGCGCAGCTCGACTCGCGCACCAACCAGCTCGCTCACCACCTGCGCGCTCTCGGTGCTCGCCCCGGCGTCCTCGTCGGTGTCTGCCTGGAGCGCTCGTTCGACCTCGTCGTCGCGCTCCTCGCCGTCCTCAAGTCCGGCGCCGCCTACGTTCCCCTGGACCCCGCGTATCCACGCGAGCGCCTCGCGGGAATGCTCGAGGACGCGGACGCGCCCGTGCTCCTCACGCATGAGCACCTGAAGGCCGCGCTCCCCCAGCACTCCGCTCGCGTGCTCTGCCTCGACTCGGAGTGGGACGCGGTCTCACGACAGCCCGTCTCGTCTCTCGAATCGCTCGCCGGTCCCGACGCCCTCGCCTACGTCATCTTCACCTCTGGCTCCACGGGTCGCCCCAAGGGGGCCATGAATGGCCACTCAGGCGTCGTCAACCGCCTGCTGTGGATGCAGCGGCAGTACACGCTGACCCCTTCCGACACCGTCCTCCAGAAGACGCCGTTCTCCTTCGACGTCTCCGTCTGGGAGTTCTTCTGGCCGCTCATGACGGGTGCTCGTCTCGTCCTCGCGAAGCCAGGCGGACACCAGGACCCCGCCTACCTCGTCCGCCTCATCTCCGAGCAGCGCGTCTCCACGCTTCACTTCGTCCCCTCCATGCTCCGCGTCTTCCTCGAGGAGCCGGGCATCGAGCGGCTCTCTGGACTGCGCCATGTCGTGTGCAGTGGTGAGGCCCTCCCCGCGGACCTCGTGGCTCGCGCCCATGCGCGCCTGCCCGCGTCCGCCGAGGTCCACAACCTCTACGGCCCCACCGAAGCCGCCGTCGACGTCTCCTTCTGGCACTGCGCTCGCGGCGACTCGCGCCACTTCGTCCCCATCGGCCGCCCCGTCTCCAACACGCAGCTCCACGTCCTCGACCCCTCCGGCCTCCCCACTCCCATCGGTGTCCCGGGCGAGCTCCTCATCGGCGGCGTCCAGGTCGGCCTCGGCTACTGGCGCAAGCCTCTCCTCACCGCCGAGCGCTTCACCTCGGACCCCTTCAGCGCCACTCCTGGCGCGCGCCTCTATCGCACCGGTGACGTCGCTCGCTGGCTGCCCGATGGCTCTCTCGAGTACCTCGGCCGCGCCGACTTCCAGGTCAAGCTGCGCGGCTTCCGCATCGAGCTGGGCGAAATCGAGGCCGCGCTCCTCGCCGCACCTGGCGTCCGCGATTGCGTCGTCCTCGTCCGCGAGGACTCTCCCGGTGACCAGCGCCTCGTCGCCTACGTCGTCGGTACATCCCAGGCCGTGGACACGCAGGCCCTGCGCACCGTCCTCTCGGAGCGACTGCCCGAGTACATGGTGCCCTCGGCCTTCGTGACGCTGCCGGCCCTGCCCCTGTCGCCCAACGGCAAGCTCGACCGCAAGGCGCTCCCCGCCCCGGAGCGACCGGAGACCTCGGGGACCTACGTCGCACCGGGTACACCCACGGAAGAAGTCCTCGCCGGACTCTTCGCGCAGGTGCTCGGCCTGGAGCGCGTTGGCACCTCGGACAGCTTCTTCGAGCTGGGTGGCCACTCCCTGCTCGCGACCCAGGTCGTCTCACGCGTCCGTGAGGCGCTCGAAGTCACGCTCCCGCTGCGCACCCTCTTCGAGGCGCCCACCGTCGCGCAGCTCGCGCGCAGGGTCGAGGCCTCGACTCGTACGGTGGACCGTCACGCCCCGCCGCCGCTTCGGACTGTCGCGCGCTCGGGCGAGCTGCCCCTGTCCTTCGCTCAGCAGCGCCTGTGGTTCCTCGACAGGCTGGAGCCGGACAGCCCGTTCTACAACATGCCCGTGGGCCTCCGGCTGGAGGGGACGCTCGACATCCCCGCGCTGGAGCACGCCTTCACCGAGCTGGTGCGCCGCCACGAGGTGCTCCGCACCACCTTCCGTGAGGGGCCGGTTCAAGTCATCCACCCGGCGGCCCCGGTTCCGCTGCCTCGCGTGGACCTCTCCGCGCTTGCCTCCGCTGAAGGAGAGGCGGAAGCCCGGCGGCTCGCTCGCGAGGAGGCGCGGCGCCCGTTCGACCTCACGCGTGGACCGCTGCTGCGCACCACGCTGCTTCGGCTGTCCGAGTCGCGACACGTCCTGCTGCTGACCCTGCACCACATCGTGTCGGATGGCTGGTCCGTCGATGTGCTGGTGCGTGAGTCCGCCGCGCTCTATGCCGCCTTCCGCGCGGGCCACACCTCTCCGCTGCCCGAGCTGTCCATCCAGTACGCGGACTACGCGGCGTGGCAGCGCGGCTGGCTCCAGGGCGAGGCGCTCGACTCGCAGCTCTCCTGGTGGCGCGAGCACCTCCAGGGCGCTCCTCGCTTCCTTGAACTTTCCACGGACTTCCCTCGGCCCGCCATCCAGGGCTTCCAGGGCGCAACCCTCACCCGCACGCTGCCGCGCACGCTGGCCGAGTCACTCCAGGCGCTCTCGCGCCGTGAGGGCACCACCCTCTTCATGGCGCTGCTGGCCGGCTTCGACATCGTCCTCTCCCGGTACTCAGGGCAGGCGGACCTCGTCGTCGGCACGGACATCGCCAATCGCAACCGCGTGGAGACGGAGGGCCTCATCGGCTTCTTCGTGAACCAGCTCGCCCTGCGCGCGCGCACCTCGCCGGAGATGACCTTCCGCGAGCTGCTCACCCAGGTGCGCGATGTCACGCTGGGCGCCCACGCGCACCAGGACCTGCCGTTCGAGGAGCTGGTCAAGGCCCTCAACCCCGAGCGCAGCCTCGGCCATACGCCGCTGTTCCAGGTGAAGCTGGTGCTGCAGAACCAGCCCGCCGCCGCGCTGGAGGTGCCCGGCCTCACGCTGCGCCCCGAATACTCGCAGTCCGGCACCTCGCGCCTGGACCTCACCCTCGCCATCGTCGAGACGGAGGCCGGGCTGGAGTGCACCTGCGAGTACCGCACGGACCTCTTCGAGGCCGCCACCATCGACGGACTCGTGCGCCACCTCGGCGTGGTGCTGGAGGCCGCTTCGGCGAGCCCCGGCACGCTCATCGCCGACCTGCCCCTCATGGCCCAGGCGGAGCAGCGCCAGCTCCTGGTCGACTGGAACGCCACCGCGCGCGACTTCCCGCGTGACGTCGGCGCACACCAGCTCTTCCAGGCGCAGGCCGCGCGGACCCCGGACGCCATCGCCGTGCGCTTCGAGGACCAGCAGCTCTCCTACGCGCAGCTCGACGCTCGCGCCAACCAGCTCGCGCACCACCTGCGGGGCCTCGGCGTCCGCGAGGACGTGCCCGTCGCCCTCTGCGTGGAGCGCTCGCTCGACACCGCCGTCGCCATCCTCGGCATCCTCAAGGCGGGCGGAGCCTACGTTCCGCTCGACCCCAGCTATCCTGTCGAGCGCCTCACCTTCATGCTGCGCGACTGCGCGGCGCCCGTCCTCGTCACCACCGAGGCCATCTCCGACGAACTCCCGGCGGGGAGCGAACAGCTCGTCCTGCTCGACGCCGAGGCGGACGTCATCGCGGCACAGCCCACCCGAGCGCCGGAGCCGGCCACCGGCGCCGACAACCTCGCGTACATCATCTACACCTCCGGCAGCACCGGCAGGCCCAAGGGTACGCTCCTGCAGCACCGTGGATTGTGCAACACGGCCCTCCAGACAGGCCGCGCCATGGGGCTCGGCACCGGAAGCCGCGTCCTCCAGTTCTTCTCCGCTGGCTTCGACGCGTCGGTCTGGGAGTTCTTCGGCGCGTTGCTCTCGGGTGCCACCCTGGTGCTGGCGCCGCGTGAGCGACTCCTCCCCGGAGCACCCCTGCGTGCGCTGGCCCGGGACGAGTCCATCACCGCCGTGACGCTCACCCCCTCGGTCCTCGCGCAGCTGTCGCCCGAGGACTTCCCTTCGCTCCAGACGCTCGTCTCCGCGGGCGAGGCTTGCACGCCGGAGCTGGTGCGTCGCTGGGCCCCTCACGTGCGCTTCCTCAACGCGTACGGCCCCACCGAGACCACCGTTTGCGCCTCCATCACCGAGCCACTGACGGCAGGGCAGCCCCTCACCATCGGCCGCCCCTGGGCCAACCTCCAGGTGTACGTGCTGGATGCTTCGCTGCGTCCTCAGCCCATCGGCGTTCCTGGCGAGCTGTGCGTGGGTGGCGTCGGTCTGGCGCGAGGCTACCTGGGGCAGCCGGCGCTCACTGCCGAGCGCTTCATCCCAGACGAACTCTCTGGAGTGCCCGGAGCGCGGCTCTACCGCACCGGAGACCGGGCGCGGTGGCGCGCGGACGGCACGCTCGAGTACCTGGGTCGTCTCGACTCGCAGGTGAAGCTGCGCGGCTTCCGCATCGAGCTGGGCGAAGTCGAGTCCGTCCTCTCGCGACTCCCCACCGTGCGCGAGGCCGTCGCCGTCGTGCGCGAGGATGTCCCCGGCCTCACCCGGCTGGTGGCCTATGTCGTCGCCGAGGAGGACGAGTCGGTCGACCCGGCCTCGCTGCGCGCGGCCCTCAAGGAGCGGCTGCCCGAGCACATGGTGCCCTCCGCCATCGCGGTCCTGCCTGTGCTGCCGCTCACGGCCCACGGGAAGGTGGACCGCAATGCCCTGCCTCCGCCCGAAGGCGCGGGCGAGGCCGAGGTCCGGGAGTACGTCGCGCCCCGCACGCAGACCGAGTCGCGAGTCGCCACGCTGTGGCAGGAGCTGCTGCACGTCGAGCGCGTCGGCGTCCATGACGACTTCTTCGAGCTGGGTGGCCACTCGCTCCTGGCCACCCAGGCCCTCTCACGCGTGCAGGTCGCCTTCGGGGTCGAGCTGCCCCTGCGTGAGCTCTTCGAGGCGCCCACCGTGGCGAAGCTGGCCTCGCGGCTGGAAGCGCTGGCTCAGGAAGGCGCGAGCACCACGAAGGTCCCCGCGCTGACACCCGCGCCGCGCACGGGGGACTTGCCACTGTCCTTCGCCCAGCAGCGGCTGTGGTTCATCGACCAGTTGGAGCCCGGCAGCTCGCTCTACAACATCCCCACGGCCCTGGAGCTGGAGGGTCCGCTGGAGGTCCCCGCGCTGGAGCGCGCCTTCACCGAACTCCAGCGGCGCCACGAGTCGCTGCGCACCACCTTCGGCGCCATGGACGGACAGGCCGTCCAGCGCATCCACCCGGCAGCGCCGTTCCCGCTGCCCGTGGTGGAGCTGGCGTCGCTCGCGCCGGAGGAGCAGGCCCGCGAGACGCGGAGGCTGACGTCGGAGGAGGCCCTGCGCCCGTTCGACCTCGCACGCGGTCCGTTGCTGCGCGCCACGTTGTTGCGGCGGGCCACGACGTCGCACGTGCTGCTCGTCACCTTGCACCACGGCGTCGCCGACGCCTGGTCCATGAGCGTCCTGGTGCGCGAGCTGGTCGCCCTGTACGCGGCCTTCCGCGAGGGCCTTCCGTCTCCCCTGCCGGAGCTGGCCGTGCAGTACGCGGACTTCGCCGTGTGGCAGCGCGGCTGGTTGCGAGACGCGGCCCTGGAGGAGCAACTCGCGTGGTGGCGTGAGTCGCTGGCGGGCGCTCCCGCCGTGCTGGAGCTGCCCACCGACAGGCCCCGCGCGGTGTTGCCCTCGCGCGAGGCTGCGCTCCGCCCTGTCGCTCTCGGAGCGGAGCTGTCCGAGGCCGTCAAGGCGCTCTCCCAGCGCCATGGCGCCACGCCCTTCATGACGCTGCTGGCGGCGTTCCAGCTCCTGCTCGCCCGGTACTCCGGGCAGGACGATGTCGTCGTCGGCTCGCCCATCGCGGGACGCAACCGCGCCGAGACGGAGGACCTCATCGGCTTCTTCGTCAACACCCTGGTGCTGCGCGCCCGCGTGGCCCCGCGCGTGACGTTCTCCGAGCTGCTGACCCAGGTGAAGCACTCCACCCTCGGCGCGTTCGAGCACCAGGACGTGCCCTTCGAGAAGCTCGTGGAGGAGCTGCAGCCCCAGCGCAGCCTCGGCTTCTCTCCGCTCTTCCAGGTCACCTTCTCCCTGCTCAATGCGCCCACCGGCGACCTGGAGCTTCCCGGACTGAGCCTGCGCCCGCTCGCGCCGACGGGGCTGCTCGCCAAGTTCGACCTCGACCTCACCCTCTCCGAGTCCCCCACGGGCTTCGAGGGTGCGCTCCAGTTCTCCACCGCGCTCTTCGACGCGGACACCGTCGCGCGGCTGGCGACGCACTTCCTCACCCTGCTCCGCGCCGCCGTGGCGCAGCCGGAGGTGCCTGTCTCCTCCCTGCCGCTCATGGACACCGCCGAGCGGCACCGCCTCCTCGTCGAGTGGAACGACACCGCGTTCGACTTCCCGTTGGACAGCCCCGTCCATCGGCAGGTCTCCGTGTGGGCTGGAATCACGCCACACGCCACCGCGGTCGTCTCGGACGATGGCAGCCTCTCCTTCTCCCAGCTCGAGGCCCGCGCCAGCCGGCTCGCCGCCCGGCTCCTCCAGGGAGGTGTCCGTCCAGGCTCCATCGTCGCGGTCTTCATGGAGCGCTCACTCGAGCTGCCCATCGCCCTGCTCGCCATCCTCAAGGCGGGCGCCGCGTGGCTCCCGCTCGACCCGGCCTACCCCCGTGAGCGACTGGCCTTCATGCTCCAGGACGCCGCGCCCCCGGTGCTCCTCACCCAGCCCCACCTCCAGGCGACCTTGCCCTCGGGCCCCACGGTCATCTGCATCGATTCGCAATGGGGCGAGCAGGGTGATGAAGACCCGAGCCGCTACGTCACCGAGGTGGCCGTGGCGCCCTCCAGCCCCGCGTACCTCATCTACACCTCCGGCTCCTCCGGCCAGCCCAAGGCCACACTCGTCTCGCATCAGGCCCTCGCCAACCACATGGCGTGGTTCCTCTCCGCCTTCCCGCTCCTGCCCGGCGACAGGGTCCTCCTCAAGACGCCGCTCAGCTTCGACGCGTCCATCTGGGAGGTCTGGGCGCCGCTCCTCACGGGACTCCCCCTGGTCCTCGCGCCCGCCGACGCCCACCGCGACCCGGCCGCGCTCCTGGCCACCGTCCTGCGGCACCGCGTCTCGGTCCTCCAGGTCGTCCCCTCGATGCTGCGCTTCCTCCTCGACGAGGAAGGGCTCGAGACCGCTTCCCACCTCCGCTTCCTCTTCTGCGGTGGCGAAGCCCTGCCCTCCGACCTCGCGCGCCGCGTCCACGCCACGCTCCCCAGGGCCCGGCTCGTCAACCTCTACGGCCCCACTGAAGTCACCATCGACTCGACGTTCGCCGTCGCCTCACCGTCGGAGTCTCGCGCGGCCATTCCCATCGGCCGGCCGGTCTCCAACACACGGGCCTACGTCCTCGACTCGCTCCTCCAGCCCGTCCCCACGGGTGTCCCGGGCGAGCTGTTCCTCGCCGGCGCCCAGCTCGCGCTCGGCTACCTCCACCGCCCGCACCTCACCGCGGAGCGCTTCATCCCAGACCCGTTCAGCACCGAGCCCGGTGGCCGCCTCTACCGCACCGGAGACAAGGCGCGCTGGCTCGTGGACAGCACCCTCGAGTACCTCGGTCGCCTCGACTTCCAGGTGAAGCTGCGCGGCCAGCGCATCGAGCTGGGTGAAGTCGAAGCCGCGCTCCTGGCGCACGCCGACGTTCGTGAAGCCGTCGCGCTGGTGCGCGAGGACTCGCCGGGCAACCAGCACCTCGTGGGCTACGTCGTGGCCAGCGAGACGGTGGACGTCGCGGCCCTGCGCACCTTCCTCCTGGCGCGTCTGCCCGAGTACATGGTGCCCTCCGCGCTGGTGCCGCTGGAGGCCCTGCCTCTCACGGCCAACGGCAAGCTCGACCGGAGCGCCCTGCCGGCTCCCGACGCTGTCCTCACCGACACCTACGTCGCGCCTCGCACCGACACCGAGCGCACGCTGGCCACCCTCATGGCGGAGCTGCTGCGCATCGAGCGCGTCGGCGCCGAGGACTCCTTCTTCGCGCTCGGCGGCCACTCGCTCCTCGCCACCCAGCTCGCCTCACGCCTCCGCGCGGCCTTCCAGGTCGAGCTGCCCCTCCGGGCCCTCTTCGAGGCGCCCACCGTCGCGGCCCTCGCCGCGCGCATCGACGCGAGCGCTCGCGGGAGCACCTCGAAGACGCCTCCCCTGACGCCCGTGCCTCGCACCGGGGCACTGCCGCTGTCGTTCGCTCAGCAGCGCCTGTGGTTCATCGACCAGCTCGAGCCGGGGAGTTCCCTCTACAACATCCCCATCGCCCTGCGCCTCGAAGGCGCCTTGGATGTCGTCGCCCTCGAGCGCGCCGTCTCCGAGGTCGTCGCTCGACATGAAGTGCTGCGCACCACCTTCGCGGCCTCCGCTGACGGCCAGCCTCTCCAGCGCATCCGCGCGGCGGCTCCCGTCAACATCGCGCACGTCGACCTTCGTCACCTCGACCCGGCCTCTCGCGCATTCGAGGAGCGGAGCCTTGCCCTGGCGGAGTCCGCTCGCCCGTTCGACCTGACCTCGGACTCCCTCTTCCGCCTCTGCCTCGTCCGTCTGGAGGAGCACGCGCACCTGCTGCTCTTCACCGTCCACCACATCGTCTCGGATGGCTGGTCCTCCGGCGTGCTGGTGCGGGAGCTGGGCGCGCTCTACTCGGCGCACCTGGCCGGCGTGCGGGCCTCACTGCCTCCGCTGCCCGTGCAGTACGCCGACTTCGCGTCCTGGCAGCGAGGCTGGCTGCGCGACGAGGCGCTCCGCACGGAGCTGGACTACTGGAAGCAGCACCTCCAGGGGGCTCCGGCGCTGCTGGACCTGCCCATCGACAGGCCGCGCCCCGCGATTCAATCGCGCACGGCCTCATCCCATCCGGTGTCCCTCGGCGCGCGGCTCTCCGAGGCCGTCAAGGCGCTCTCCCAGCGTGAAGGCGCCACGCCCTTCATGACGTTGCTGGCTGCCTTCCAGCTCCTGCTCTCGCGCTACTCCGGGCAGGACGACCTCACCGTCGGCTCGCCCATCGCCGGCCGCAACCACGCGGAGACCGAGCCCCTCATCGGCTTCTTCGTCAACACGCTCGTGCTCCGCGCGCGCATCGATTCGCGAGCCTCCTTCCGCGAGCTCCTCGCCCAGGTGCGCGCCTCCACGCTGGAGGCGTACGAGCACCAGGACGTGCCCTTCGAGAAGCTCGTCGAGGAGCTCCAGCCCGAGCGCAGCCTCGGCTTCTCTCCCCTGTTCCAGGTCTTCTTCTCGCTCCTCAACACCCCCATGGGGGACCTGGAGCTGCCCGGCCTGCGCATCCTCCCCGTCGACTTCGACAACGCCGTCGCGAAGTTCGACCTCGACTTCTCCCTCAGCGAGACGCCGTCGGGCTTCCAGGGCGCCCTCCAGTTCTCCACCGCCCTGTTCGACGCCGCCACCATCACTCGGCTGGCGTCCCACTTCCTCACGCTGCTGCGCGCCGCGGTGGACCAGCCGGATGCTCCCGTCGCGTCTCTTCCGCTCATGGACGAGGCCGAGCAGCGCCGCGTCCTGGTGGAGTGGAACGACACGCGCGCGGACTTCCCCGCGCACACCACCGTCCACGCCCTCTTCGAGGAGACCGTCGCTCGCACTCCCGACGCGCCCGCCGTGTCCATGGGCGACGCGCAGCTCACCTTCCGTGAGCTGGAGGCCCGCGCCAATCAGCTCGCCCACGCGCTGCACGACCTGGGTGTGGGGCGAGGGTCCCGGGTGGGCCTGTACTTCCGACGCTCCCCGGAGATGGTCGTCGCCCTCTGGGCCACGCTCAAGGCCGGCGCCGCCTACCTGCCGCTCGACCCGGCCCTGCCCGACTCGCGCATCGCCTTCCTGCTGGAGGACACCCACGTCGCCATCGTTCTCACCGAGTCGGTGCTCGCGGACGCGCTGCCCGCGAGCGCGCTCAATGTCCTCCGCGTCGATGAAGACTGGGACGTCACGGCGGGGAAGCAGCCCACGACGGCGCCCGCGCCCCTGGCCACCGCCGACGACCTCGCCTACCTCATCTACACCTCCGGCAGCACCGGTCTCCCCAAGGGCGTCATGGTGGAGCACCGAGGCGTCGTGAACTACCTCACCTGGGCGCTGCGCGCGTACCGCATCGCCGAGGGCTCCGGCTCACCGGTCCACTCGCCGCTCTCCTTCGACCTGACCGTCACCAGCCTCATCGCTCCGCTCATCGCAGGGAGACCCGTGGTGCTCGTGCCCGAGGAAGCGGGCGTGGAGGGACTGGGTGAAGCCTTGCGCGAGGGCAGCGACTTCAGCCTCGTGAAGCTGACGCCCACGCACCTGCACCTGCTCGCCTCCCAGCTCACACAGGGCGAGGCGGCCGGTCGCACGCGGGCCTTCGTCATCGGTGGCGAGGCCCTGACCGCCGAGGGCGTGGCCTTCTGGCGCCAGCACGCTCCGGACACCCTGCTCATCAACGAGTACGGCCCCACGGAGACGGTGGTCGGTTGCAGCATCCACACCGTGGCGCCGGGAGACGCGGCGAGCGGCCCCATCTCCATCGGCCGTCCCATCGCCAACACCCGCCTGTACGTCCTGGATGCTCACCTGCGCCCGGTGCCGGTGGGCGTCGTCGGTGAGCTGTTCATCGGCGGCTCGGGTGTGGCGCGCGGCTACTGGCGGCGCCCCGAGCTGACCGCGGAGCGCTTCATCCCCGACGCCTTCAGCACGCAGCCCGGAGCCCGGCTGTATCGGACAGGCGACCGCGTCCGCTGGGGCGCCGACGGGCGGCTGGAGTACCTGGGCCGCGCCGACTTCCAGGTGAAGGTGCGTGGCTATCGCATCGAGCTGGGAGAGATTGAATCCGCGCTGCGCACCCATGCCTCCGTCGGAGACGCGGTGGTGGTGGTGCGCGAGGACGGCCCCTCGGGTGCACGGCTCGTGGCCTACGTCGCGCCGCACACGGGCGCCTCCCTCCCCGACCTCGGCGTGCTGCGGACGCACCTGGGTGAGCGGCTCCCGGCGTACATGGTGCCCTCGGCCATCGTCGCGATGGAGGCACTGCCCCTGTCCTCCAACGGCAAGGTCGACCGCGCCGCGCTGCCTTCGCCGGACTCCGTGAGCACCGACTCCTACGTCGCGCCTCGCAACGAGGTGGAGGAGGCCCTCGCCACGGTCTGGGCCCAGGTGCTGCGCGTCCCGCGCGTCGGCATCCACGACAACTTCTTCCAGCTCGGCGGCGACTCCATCATCAGCCTCCAGCTCGTCGCGCGCGCCCGCCGCGCCGGTCTGCACTTCGCGCCCCGGCAGCTCTTCCAGTCGCAGACCGTCGCCACCCTGGCCCCCGAGGTCTCCCGACTCCAGGCCACCACCGCCGAGCAGACGCCCGTCGTCGGCCCGGTGCTCCTCACGCCCATCCAGCGCGCCTTCCTCGAAGACGCGAACCCCGAGCCGCACCACTACAACCAGGCGCTGATGCTGCGGCTGCGCGAGCCGGTGGAGCCCTCCGTCCTCGAAGCCGCGCTGCGCAAGCTCGTGGAACACCACGACGCCCTGCGCATCCGCTTCGTCCAGGAGGACGGCCGGTGGAGCCAGCACGGCACGGGCCTGGAGCACGCTCCGTCGCTGCGCCGGGAGGACGTGTCCTCGCTGTCCGCGGAGGAGCGGACCGCGAAGGTGGAGGCCATCGCCACCGAGGCCCAAAGCTCCTTCGACCTGGGCTCGGCGCCGCTGCTGCACGCCGTCCACTTCGAATTCGGCCCGGGAGAGTCCGCGCGACTGCTGCTCGTGGCCCACCACCTCGTCGTCGACGCCGTCTCGTGGCGCATCCTCGTCGAGGACCTGGAGACCCTCTGCAGGCAGGCCCTGCGTGGCGAGGCCCCCTCTCTCCCCGCCAAGACGACGTCCTTCAAGACCTGGGCGGAGCGACTGCACAAGCATGCCCGGTCCGAGGCGCTCGACGCCGAGCGCGCCTACTGGCTGGACGAGGCCCGCGCGCGTGTTGTCCCGCTGCCCCGTGACAGGGCGGAAGGAGCGAACACCGTCGCCTCCTCGCACACCGTCTCCACGAGCCTCGACGCCGGGGACACGGGCCTGCTGTTGCGCGAAGTGCCCGCGGCGTACCGCGCCCGACTCCAGGACGTGCTGCTGGCCGCGCTGGGCCGCGCCCTGGCCGCGCGCACGGGACAGTCGCGCTTCCTCGTCGAAGCCGAGGGCCACGGCCGCGAGGACCTCTTCACCGACGTGGACCTGTCACGCACGGTGGGCTGGTTCACCTCCCTCTACCCGGTGCTGCTCCAGGTGGGCGCCGGGGACAGCCCCGGTGACACCGTTCGCGCCACGCGGGACTCGCTGCGCACCCTGCCCGCCAACGGCCTGGGGCACGGCCTGCTGCGCCACCTGCGCGAGGACGACACCCGTGCACGGCTGCGCGACCTGCCCGTCCCCGAGGTCTCCCTCAACTACCTGGGCCAGGTGGACTCGACCTCCAGCGACGCCTCGCTGTTCACGTTCGCTCCGGAGTCCCAGGGCGCGTCCATCAGCCCGCGTGCACCGCGCGCGCACCTGCTCGACGTGTCGGCCGTCGTCCAAGGAGGACAGCTCCGCATCTCCCTCACCTACAGCCGGAACCTCCACGACGAGGCCACCGCGCAAGCGCTCGTGGAGTCCTTCCGGGACGCGCTGCGCCTGCTCGTCGCGGGCCGAGCGACACCCGATGCCCTGCGATACACGCCGGCCGACTTCCCGCTGGCGCGCCTGACGCAGGCGACGCAGGACAGGGTGCTCCCACCGGGCGTGCCCGTCGAGGACGTCTACCCGCTGTCCGCCCTCCAGCAGGGCATGCTGTTCCACTCGCTGATGGCGCCGGGCTCCGGCGTGTACGTCACGCAGTTCGGCTGGACGTTCGGCGCTCGCATCGACCTGGGGCTCTTCCGCCGCGCCTGGGAGACGGTGGTGGAGCGTCATGCGCCCCTGCGCACCGCGTTCGCTTGGGAAGGGCTGGATGAGCCGCTTCAGGTGGTGAGCCCGCGCGTCGCGCTGCCCTGGGAGGAGCTGGACTGGCGTGGCCTGACGCCGGACGAGCAGAAGGCCCGCTTCGACGCCCTCATGGCCTCCGACCGCGTCCGGGGCTTCAACCTGCGCCAGTCGCCGCTGATGCGCCTGACAGTGGTGAAGCTGGACGATGGGCTGCACCGCGTCCTCTGGTCCTCGCACCACCTGCTGATGGATGGCTGGAGCCTCGGCCTCGTCTTCAAGGAGCTGTTCGCCTCCTACGACGCCGCGTCGAAGGGCCAGCGTCCCGAGCTGGGAGCCGCGCCCGCGTACCGGGACTTCATCTCCTGGCTGCGTGACGACTCCAGCGCGCACAGCGAAGCCCACTGGCGCGAAGCCCTCCAAGGCTTCACCGCGCCGACGCCGCTCCCCGGCGCCCGGCTCCCCGACACGCAGGACGCGCCGTACACGCAGGGCGAGCGCTCGCATTTCCTGAGCGTCGAGACGACCCATGCCCTGCAGGCGTACGCACGCCAGCACCAGCTCACGGCCAACACCGTGCTGCAAGGCGCCTGGGCGCTGGTGCTCGCCCGTTACTCGGGTGAGCGCGATGTCGTCTTCGGCACCACCGTCTCGGGCCGCGCCGCCGACGTGACGGGCATCGAGCACATGGTGGGCCTGTTCATCAACACGCTGCCCCTGCGCAGTCGGCTGGAACCCGACATGCCGGTGGTGACGTGGCTCGCCTCGCAACATGCGCAGATGCAGGCGCTGAATCAGCACGAGCACGCCTCGCTGGCGCGCATCCAGGCCTGGAGCGACGTGCCTCGCGGCCAGCCCCTGTTCGAGAGCCTGTACGTCTTCGAGAACTACCCCGTCGACGACGCCGTCTACTCCGGTGGCAGCGACTTCCAGGTCCGCGACCTCGCCAGCGCCGAGCAGTCCGACATGCCCTTCGTGGCCATCGTCCTGCCCGGCCCTCGGATGGAGTTGCGCCTCGTCCATGACACGCAGCGCTTCGAGTCGTCGGCGCTGGAGCAGGTGCTGCGCCACTGGGCCACGGCCCTGGAGTCCATGCTGGCCCGGCCCCAGGCCCTGCTGTCCTCCCTCTCCCTGGTGACCCAGGCGGAGCGCGAGCGCGCGCTGGTGGAGTGGAACCGGACAGAGCGCGCCTTCCCGCGCGAGGCGGGAGTGCACCAGCTCTTCACCGAGCAGGCGGCGCGCACGCCGGACGCCATCGCCGTCGAGTCCACGACGGGCACGCTCACCTACCGGGAGCTCGACGAGCGCTCCAACCAGCTCGCGCACCACCTGCGTACGCTGGGCGTCACGCCGGGCACGCGCGTGGCCCTGAGCCTGGAACGAAGCCTGGAGCTGCCCGTGGGCCTGCTTGGCATCCTCAAGGCGGGCGCGGCCTTCGTTCCGCTCGACCCCGCCTACCCGGCGGAGCGCCTGAACGCCATGCTCGCGGGGACAGGGGCCTCCGTCCTCGTGACGCAGGAGCGGCTCGCCGACGAGCTGCCCGCCTACGTCCCGCTCCTCGTCTGCCTCGACTCCGATTGGGAGCAGGTGGCGCTGCAGCCCGTGTCGGCGCTCGACACTGGCGCGGACGCGGACAGCCTCGCGTACGTCATGTTCACCTCGGGCTCCACGGGGCAGCCCAAGGGCGTCGCCATTCCCCACCGAGGCATCACCCGTCTGGTGATGAGCGGCGACTTCATCCACTTCGGTCCCGAGGAGGTCTTCCTCCAGCTCGCGCCCATCTCGTTCGACGCCTCGACGCTGGAGGTCTGGGGCGCGCTGCTCCATGGCGCCCGCCTGGTCCTCTTCCCGCCTCACACGCCCACTCTGGAAGAGCTGGGCGCGGTGCTGGTGCGCCACCGCATCACCACCCTGTGGCTGACCGCGGCCCTCTTCGAGCAGATGGCGATTCATCAGCCCGAGGCCCTGGCCTCCGTGCGCCAGGTGCTGGCGGGAGGCGACGTGCTGCCCGTGCGGCGCGTGCGCGAGCACCTGTCGCGCATGGCTCCCGACGCGGTGCTCGTCAACGGCTACGGCCCCACGGAGAACACGACCTTCACGGCGTGCCACCGGTTGGAGTCGGGCGCCGTCGTCGGCGCCTCCGTGCCCATTGGCCGCCCCATCTCCAACACCCGCGTCTACGTGTTGGATGAGCGGTTCGAGCCGGTGCTCCCCGGAGCGCCGGGCGAGCTGTTCACCGGAGGAGATGGACTGGCCTGGGGCTACCTCGGCCGTCCGGACCTCACCGCCGAGCGCTTCGTCCCTCATCCGTTCAACCCGGGAGAGCGCCTCTACCGCACGGGCGACAAGGTGCGCTGGCGGGACGACGGCGCGCTGGAGTTCCTCGGCCGCACGGACTTCCAGGTCAAGGTGCGCGGCTTCCGAATCGAGCCGGGCGAGGTGGAGAGCGTCCTGCGGCTGCACGCCAGCGTGAGCGAGGCCATCGTCGTGGTGCGCGAGGACGCGCCCGGCGACAAGCGCCTGGTGGCTTATGTCGTGGCCCCCGACGTCGACGTGGCGGGGCTGAAGGACTTCCTGCGCCAGAAGCTGCCCGAGTACATGGTGCCCTCGGCCCTGGTGTGCCTGGAGTCCCTGCCGCTGACGCCGAACGGCAAGGTGGACCGCAGGGCCCTGCCGGCACCGGAGCTGGAGGGCTCGGGCGCCGACGCCTTCATGACGCCCGTCGGTGCCACCGAAGTGGCGCTGGCCGGCATCTTCTCCGACGTGCTCGGTGTCCAGCGTGTCGGGCGGAATGACGACTTCTTCGAGCTGGGCGGACACTCGCTCCTCGCCACCCAGGTCGTCTCCCGCATCCGGGCGACGTTCGACCTGGAGCTGGCCCTGCGTGAGCTGTTCGAGTCCCCGACGCTCTCCGCGCTGGCCGGGCAAGTGGATGCCCTGCGCCTGGAGCGGCGAGGCCTGGGTCTGCCTCCGCTCGTGCCCGTGCCTCGCACGGACGCGCTGCCGTTGTCCTTCGCGCAGCAGCGCCTGTGGTTCATCGACCAGTTGGAGCCGGGCAGCCCCCTGTACAACATGCCCTCCGCGCTCCGGCTGGTGGGCGTGCTGGACGTGGAGGCGCTGGAGCGCTCCATCTCCGACGTGGTGGAGCGCCACGAGGCGCTGCGCACCACCTTCGCCTCACGCGACGGTGAGCCCGTGCAGCACATCCACCCGGCCACGCCCGTGCTGTTGCCGGTGGTGGACCTGAGCTCCCTGCCCGCCGCCGAGCGCGAGGCCGAGGTGCTCCGCCGTGCCCGCGAGGAGGCCCTTCAGCCCTTCGACCTCACCACGGGTCCGCTCTTCCGCGTCACGCTGCTGCGCGTGGAGGCGCGGGAGCACGTGTTGCTGTCGACGATGCATCACATCGTCTCCGACGGCTGGTCCACGGGCGTGCTGGTGCGAGAGCTGGGCGCCCTCTATGCGGCGCACCTGTCCGGAACCCGCGCGGAGCTGCCGCCGCTGCCCGTGCAGTACGCCGACTTCGCGGCCTGGCAGCGTGGCTGGCTGCGCGACGAGGCGCTCCACACGCGCCTGGGCTACTGGAAGCGACAGCTCGAAGGCGCTCCGGCGCTGTTGGAGCTGACCACCGACAGGCCCCGTCCGGCCGTCCAGACGCGCAACGCCGCTCAGCGCGCCGTCGTGCTGTCGACGGACCTCTCCGACGCCATCAAGGCCTTGTCCCAGCAGCACGGCGCCACGCCCTTCATGACGCTGCTGGCCGCGTTCCAGGTGCTCCTCGCGCGCTACTCCGGCCAGGACGACATCGTCGTCGGCTCGCCCATCGCAGGGCGCAACCGAGGAGAGACCGAGGGCCTCATCGGCTTCTTCGTCAACACCCTGGCGCTGCGCGCGCGGCTGGAGCCACACGCCTCCTTCGCCTCGCTGCTGACGCAGGTGAAGCGCACCACGCTGGAGGCCTTCGACCACCAGGACGTGCCCTTCGAGAAGCTCATCGAGGAGCTGCAGCCCGAGCGCAGCCTCAGCTACTCACCGCTGTTCCAGGTCATGTTCTCGGTGCTCAACACCCCCATGGGTGCATTGGAGTTGCCAGGGCTGCGGCTGGAGGGCCTGGGGGACAACGAGATGCCCCTCAAGTTCGACCTGGACCTCTCCCTGGTGGAGACGCCGGCGGGCTTCGTGGGCTCGCTCGACTACAACGTCGACCTGTTCGACAACGCCACCATGGAGCGAATGGTGGAGCACCTGCTCACCCTGCTCCGCGCGGTCGTGGCGAACCCCGAGCAGTCGCTCTCCGCCCTGCCGTTGATGGACGAGGCCGAGCTGCATCGTGTCCTCCGGGAGTGGAACGACACCTCGGCGCCCGTCCCCGAGGACGCCTGCGTCCACCACCAGCTCTCCGCCCAGGCCGCCCTCACCCCGGACGCGCTCGCCGTCGTCTCCGACACAGGCTCGCTCACGTTCGCGCAGCTCGATGCGCGCTCCCACCTCCTCGCCGCGCACCTGCGCTCGTTGGGCGTGAAGCCCGGGACGCTCGTGGCACTGTGCATGGAGCGCTCGCTGGAGGTGCCCGTCGCCGTCTTCGGTGTGCTCAAGGCCGGTGGCGCCTACGTGCCGCTGGACCCGGCCTACCCGCGCGAGCGGCTGGCCTTCATGCTCCAGGACACCTCCGCTCCGGTGCTGCTCACCCAGCGTCACCTCGTCGGAGTGCTGCCCGAAGGTCCCTCCGTGGTGTGCCTCGACTCCGGATGGGAGGCCAGGCTGCCCGACGCGAAGGCACCCCTGAGCGAACAGGTGCCCTCCGAGAGCGCGGCGTACGTCATCTACACGTCGGGCAGCACGGGTCGGCCCAAGGGCACCGTGTTGACCCATCGCTCACTCTCCAACCACGCCGCGTGGATGCGCTCCCGGTTCGACCTGGGGCCTGGTGAGCGGCCACTGCTGCTCACCTCCCTCAGCTTCGACGTGTCCGTCTCCGAGCTGTTCGCCACGCTCCTGTCCGGCTCGACGCTGGTCGTCGCGCCGCTCGAGGCGCACCGCGACCCGTCCCTCCTGTTGGAGACCGTGGTGCGACACCACGTCACCGTGCTCCAGGTGGTGCCGTCGTTGCTGAGAGTCCTGCTGGAGGAGCCCGGACTGCGCGGCGCCACGAGCCTGCGCCGCATCATCTCCGGCGGCGAGGCGCTGCCGGCGGACCTGCCGCCCCGCGTGCGCGAGGTGCTGCCGCGCGTGAGCCTGGACAACAACTACGGCCCGACGGAGGCCACCATCGACGCCACCTCGTGGGCGGTCGAGCCCTTCACCGGGCCCGTGTCTCCCATCGGTCGGCCCATGGCCAACGCCCAGGCCTATGTCCTGGACGCGGACCTGCGGCCAGTCCCCACCAGCGTGCCCGGCGAGCTGTACCTGGGTGGCGCCGGTCTGGCGCGCGGCTACCTGCACCAGCCCCACCTCACCGCCGAGCGGTTCCTCCCCGACCCCTTCGCCGCCAGCCCCGGCGCTCGCCTCTACCGCACCGGAGACAAGGTGCGGTGGCGGGCGGATGGCACCCTCGACTACCTGGGCCGCATCGACTTCCAGGTGAAGCTGCGCGGCCTGCGCATCGAGCTGGGTGAAGTGGAAGCCGCCCTCCTTCGACAGCCGGGAGTCCAGGAGGCCGCCGTGCTGGTGCGCGATGACCTGCTGGTCTCCTACGTGGTGCCACGAGCGGGGAGCACGCTCGAGGCCACGGAGCTCCGGCAAGGACTGCTGACGGGCCTGCCGGAGTACATGGTGCCCGCGGCCTTCGTGGTGCTGAATGCGCTGCCCCTCACGCCGAACGGCAAGCTGGACCGCAAGGCGCTGCCCGCGCTGGACGCGCATGTCGACTCGGAGTCCTCGTGGATTGCTCCGCGCACGCCCACGGAGAAGACGGTGGCGGAGCTGATGGCCGCCATCCTCCGCGTCCAGCAGGTGGGAGCGGAGGACAGCTTCTTCACCCTGGGCGGCCACTCGCTGCTCGCCACCCAGCTCGCCTCGCGCATCCGGACAGCGTTCCGGGTGGACCTGCCCCTGCGCGCCCTCTTCGAGGACCCCACCGTGGCGGGCCTCGCCGCGCGCATCGACGCCAGTCGGGGAGAGACGACTCCGGGGGTGCCGCCCCTGGTGCCCGTGCCTCGCACGGAGGCGTTGCCGCTCTCTTTCTCCCAGCAGCGCCTGTGGTTCATCGACCAGCTCTCCCCGGGCACACCGCTCTTCAACCTGCCCACTGCGCTGCGCGTGGAGGGGGCCCTGGATGTCGGAGCGCTGGAGCATGCCTTCAATGCCCTGGTGAACCGTCACGAGGTGCTGCGCACCACCTTCGCCGTGCGCGACGGTGAGCCCGTGCAGCGCATCCGTCCCGCCTCGGGCTTCAACATGCCCGTGGTGGACCTGAGCGCGCTGTCCGAAGAGGAGCGACAGGCGCGGACCCAGGCCCTCATCGAGGCGGACGCCCTCGCTTCGTTCAACCTCTCGACGGGGCCGCTCCTGCGAGCCTCGTTGCTGAAGCATGGCGCGCGGGCCCACGTGCTCCTGGTGACGATGCACCACATCGTCTCCGACGCGTGGTCCACGGGCGTCCTCGTGCGCGAGCTGGCCACGCTGTACGTGGCCCGGACCACGGGCACCCCGGACAGGCTGCCCCTGCTGCCCGTGCAGTACGCCGACTATGCGGCGTGGCAGCGCTCCTGGCTGCGTGGAGACGTGCTCCAGCGCCAGCTCGACTTCTGGAAGGAGCACCTCTCTGGCTCCTCGGGTGTGCTCGAGTTGCCCACGGACAGGCCCCGTCCGGCCATCCAGTCCCACAAGGGCACCCTCCTCCCCGTCGAGCTGACGGGCGGGCTGAGCGCCTCCGTGCGCGCGCTGGCCCAGCGCGAGGGCGTCACGCCGTTCATGGTGCTGCTCGCGGCCTGGCAGCTCGTCCTCTCCCGCTACGCCGGGCAGGACGACATCTCGGTCGGCTTCCCCATCGCCAACCGACAGCAGGGGGAGACGGAGGGCCTCATCGGCTTCTTCGTCAACACGCTCGTCCTGCGCTCGCGCATCGACGCCCGTGGCTCGTTCCTCCAGCTCCTCGCCCACGTGAGGAGTTCAACGCTGGCCGCGTACCAGCACCAGGACATCCCCTTCGAGAAGCTCGTCGAGGGACTCCAGCCCCAGCGCGACCTCGCTCGCAGCCCGCTCTTCCAGGCGACCCTCACCCTCCAGAACACCCCCGTCGAGGCCGCCCAGCTCCCGGGGCTCTCCTTCTCGCCGCTCACCGCGCACGTCACCACGTCGCAGTACGAGGTCAGCCTCCTTTTGGAAGAGGGGCCCCAGGGCTTCTCCGGCGCCCTCAACTACAACACCGACCTCTTCGATGCGGACACGGTGACGCGGCTGATGCGCCACTACGCCGTGCTGCTGGAGGCAGTCACCGCCGCGCCGGAGCGCCCGCTGGGCCTCGTGTCGCTGCTGTCCTCCGAGGAGCGGCACCAGGTCCTCGTGCGGTGGAACGCCGCCGCCACGGAGTACCCGCGTGACGCGACCATCCACCAGCTCTTCGCCCGCCAGTCCGCGCTCACGCCGAACCTCGTCGCCGTCGAGTCCGAGGACGCGAGCCTCACGTACGCGCAGCTCGAAGCGCGCGCGAACCGGCTCGCCCATCATCTTCGCGGCCTGGGTGTGCAGCCCGGCAGCCGCGTCGCCGTGCACCTGAAGCGCTCCGTGGACCTCGTGGTCGCGCTGCTGGGCACCCTCAAGGCGGGAGCCGCCTACGTCCCGCTGGATGCCACCTGGCCGACCGAGCGCATGGCGTGGGTCCTGCGCCAGTCCTCCGCCGCCGTGCTGCTGACGGAGTCCTCGGTGGCGGACGAGCTGCCGGAGCTGGGCGTCGTGCTCGTCGTCCTGGACGAAGAGGCCGCGCATATCGCCCGCCAGCCGGACTCGGCTCTGGAGGTGCCCGCGAGCGCGGACGCCCTGGCCTACGTCATGTTCACCTCGGGGAGCACCGGCGAGCCCAAGGGCGTCTCCGTACCGCACCGGGGAGTCGTCCGACTCGTGCAGCCCCAGGGCGTCATCCGCTTCGGGCCCGACGAGGTCTGGCTCCAGGCGGCCCCGGTCGCCTTCGACGCCTCCACCCTTGAGCTGTGGGGCGCGCTGCTGCACGGCGCCCGGCTCGTCCTCGCACCTGCTGGCGCGCTGTCCCTGGAGGAGCTGGGAGCGCTGCTCGCGCGACACCGCGTCTCCTCGCTCTGGCTCACCGCGGCCCTCTACGAGCAGATGGTGACGTACCAGCCGCAAGCCCTGGCTGGCGTCTCCCAGGTGCTCGCGGGTGGAGACGTGCTGCCCGCGCGGCGCGTGCGTGAACACCTCGCGCTGCTGCCTCCGGGCGGCGTGCTCATCAACGGCTACGGCCCCACGGAGAACACCACGTTCTCCGCCACCCACGCCCTGCGCGCGGGGGATACGGTGGGCGACTCCGTCCCCATCGGCGGGCCGGTGCCCCACTCCTCCGCCTTCGTGTTGGACGGCTCCTTCCAGCCGGTGCCTCCCGGAGTGACGGGAGAGCTGTACGTCGGAGGCGACGGCCTCGCGTGGGGCTACCTCGGGCGGCCGGACCTCACGGCGGAGCGCTTCGTGCCCCATCCCTTCGGGGCTCCGGGCACGCGGCTCTACCGCACGGGCGACAGGGCCCGGTGGCGGCAGGATGGCACCCTGGAGTTCCAGGGCCGCGCCGACTTCCAGGTCAAGGTGCGTGGCTTCCGCATCGAGCCCGGTGAAGTGGAGAGCGCCCTGCGCCAGCACCCAGGCGTCGGTGAGGTCATCGTCGTCGTGCGCGAGGACCTGCCGGGCGACAAGCGACTCGTCGCCTACGTGGTGCCTTCGGAGCAGGGACTGGACCCGAGCGCCGTGCGCGGCTTCGTCGAGGAGCGGCTGCCCGCGTACATGGTGCCGTCGGCCATCGTCACGATGACGGAGCTGCCGCTCACGGCGAATGGCAAGGTCGACCGAAAGGCCCTCCCGCCGCCCGGAGCCAGCGCCCCGACCCAAGAGGCGCCCGAAGCGCCTCGCACCGCCACGGAAGCAGCGCTCGCGGGCATCTACGCCGAGGTGCTCGGTGTCTCGCGAGTGGGCCCGCGGGACGACTTCTTCGAGTTGGGAGGCCACTCCCTCCTCGCTACCCAGGTCGTCTCCCGCATCCGCTCCGCCTTCAACGTCGAGCTTCCGTTGCGAGAGCTCTTCGAGGCCCCCACCGTCGCCGGACTGGCGCGGTACCTGGATGCCTCGCGGCAGGAGCAGCAGGGGCTGGAAGTCCCGCCGCTGACGCCCGTGTCGCGCACGGGCGCCTTGCCGTTGTCCTTCGCGCAGCAGCGACTGTGGTTCATCGACCAGCTCGAGCCCGGCAGCGCCCTCTACAACATCCCCACGGCGCTTCGCCTCGAAGGAGCGCTCGACGTCGCATCCCTGGAGCGCGCTGTCTCCGACGTCGTCTCTCGCCACGAGGCGCTCCGCACCACCTTCGCCTCCATCGACGGACAACCGTCCCAGGTCATCCACCCCGCGGCGCCCGTCTCCATTCCGCTCATCGACCTCCAGCACCTGGAGGAAGCCGACCGCCAGGCCGAGGCTCGACGACTGACGGCGGAAGAAGTGGAGCGCCCCTTCGACCTGACCTCCGGTCCCCTGTTCCGCCTCTGCCTCGTCAAGCTGGCGGAGCGCGAGCACCTGCTCATCACCAACGTCCACCACATCGTCTCCGACGGCTGGTCCTCCGGCGTGCTGGTGCGCGAGCTGGGGACGCTCTACGCGGCGCACCTGTCCGGCGAACCCGCCGAGCTTCCGGCGCTCACCGTGCAGTACGCCGACTTCGCGGCGTGGCAGCGCGGCTGGCTGCGGGACGAGGCACTGCGGACGCGTCTGGCCTACTGGAAGCAGCAGCTCCAGGGAGCCCCCGCGCTCTTGGAGTTGCCCACCGACAGACCGCGCTCCGCCCCCGCGTCGCGTGAGGCCGCCATCCTCCCCATCTCCCTGGGGACCGAGCTCTCCGACGCCGTCAGGTCACTCGCGCAGCGCCAGGGCGCCACGCCCTTCATGACGCTGCTGGCCACCTTCCAGCTCCTCCTCTCGCGCTACTCCGGGCAGGACGACGTCTCCGTGGGCTCGCCCATCGCAGGACGCAACCGCGCGGAGACCGAGGGCCTCATCGGCTTCTTCGTCAACACGCTGGTGCTCCGCGCGCGCATCGACCCGAGCGGCTCCTTCCTGGAGCTGCTGGAGCGCGTCCGCGCCACGACGCTGGGGGCCTACGAGCATCAGGACGTGCCCTTCGAGAAGATCGTCGAGGAGCTGCAGCCCGAGCGCAGCCTCGACGTCACGCCGCTCTTCCAGGTCATGTTCTCCCTGCTGAACACGCCCATGGGAGACCTGGAGCTGCCCGGCTTGCGCCTGCTCTCCGTCGACCGAGGTGACGCACCCGCCAAGTTCGACCTCGACCTCTCCTTCGCCGAAACGCCCTCTGGCTACGAGGGCGCACTCCAGGTCGCCACCGCGCTCTTCGATCCCTCCACGGCCTCGCGCATGGTGGTGCACTTCCTCACCCTGCTCAGTGCCGCCGTGAAGCACCCGGAGGCGTCCGTCTCCACCCTGCCGCTCATGGACTCCGCCGAGCGGCACCGCCTCCTCGTGGAGTGGAACGACACCACCTCGAGCACGCGGGCCTACGTCCTCGACGCGCACCTGGAGCCCGTCCCCGTGGGAGCCCCGGGTGAGCTGTTCCTGGGCGGAGTGCACCACGCTCTCAGCTACGGGCAGGGCCCGCAAGTCACGGCCGAGCGCTTCCTCCCGGATGCGCTCAGTGGCCTGTCTGGTGCGCGCCTGTACCGCACCGGCGACAAGGTCCGCTGGCGCGCGGACGGCTCCCTGGAGCACCTGGGCCAGGTCGCCCCCCGCGCCGCGCCGCGAGACGCGCGAGGCGAACTCGGCGACGTCGAGGCCGCGCTGCGCTCCCACCCGCAGGTCCGTGAGGCCGTCGCCCTCATCCGGGAGGAGGTCCCCGGAAAGAAGCGGCTCGTCGCCTATCTCGTGCCCCAGGGTGCGCTCGACCTGACGGTGCTGCGCGCGTTCCTCAAGGAGCGGCTCGCCGAGTACCTGGTGCCGTCGTCCTTCGTGCCCCTGGCGGCGCTGCCCCGCCTGCCCGACGGAGAAGTGGACCGCGGCGCCCTGCCTCCTCCCGCGGTCATTGCCTCCGAGCAGCCCGCGTGGAGCCCGCCTTCGACTCCCACCGAGAAGATCCTGGCTCGGCTCATGTCCGAGCTCCTGGGCGTCGATCGCGTCGGAGCGAGCGACTCCTTCTTCTCGCTCGGTGGCCACTCCCTCCTCGCCACCCAGCTCGTCTCCCGTATTCGCGCGTCACTCCAGGTCGAGCTGCCGCTGCGCGCCCTCTTCGAGAGCCCCACACCGGCGACCCTGGCCGCGCGCATCGACGCCGCCTCCGAGTCGAATCCCCTGACGGCACCGCCGCTGGTGCCCGTGCCGCGCACCGGTGCGCTCCCGCTGTCCTTCGCGCAGCAGCGGCTGTGGTTCATCGACCAGCTCGAGCCCGGCAGCGCCCTCTACAACATGCCCGCCGCGCTGCGGCTGGAAGGGGCGCTGGACACCACCGCACTGGAGGCCAGCTTCGACGCCCTGGTGCGACGTCATGAGGCCCTGCGCACCACGTTCACCTCTCACGAGGGCGAGCCCGTGCAAGTCATCCGCCCGGCCCCTGCCTTCTCGCTGCCGGTCGTGGACCTGAGCGACACGCACGGGGACGAGCGTGCGACCCGGGCCCAGCGGCTCATCAACGAAGAAGCCCTCAAGCCCTTCGACCTGGCCACCGGCCCGCTCCTGCGCGCTTCGCTGCTCCGGATGGACGCGAGCGAGCACGTGCTGCTGGTGACGATGCACCACATCGTCTCCGACGGCTGGTCCATGGAAGTGCTGGTGCGCGAGCTCGTCACGCTCTACTCGGCCATGGCCACGGGCACGTCACCCGGCCTCGCGCCACTGCCGGTGCAGTACGCCGACTTCTCCGCCTGGCAGCGCGCGTGGCTGCGCGGTGAGGTGCTCCGGCGACAGCTCGACTACTGGAAGCATCAGCTCGCGGACGCGCCCGCCGTGCTGGAGCTGCCCACGGACAGGCCCCGCCCCGCGGTCCAGTCCTCCAAGGGTGGAGCCCTGCCGTTCCACCTGCCCGACGCGCTGACCTCGGCCCTGGAGTCCTTCACCCAAGCGGAAGGGGCCACGCTCTTCATGGGCGTGCTGGCCGCCTTCCAGGTTCTGATCTCGCGTTACTCCGGGCAGGACGACATCTCCGTCGGCTCGCCCATCGCAGGCCGCAACCGCGCGGAGACCGAGGGCCTCATCGGCTTCTTCGTCAACACCCTCGTCCTGCGCTCCCGCATCGAACCGCGCGCCACCTTCCGCGAGCTGCTTGCCCAGGTGCGCGCCTCGACCCTCGCCGCCTATGAGCACCAGGACGTCCCCTTCGAGAAGCTCGTCGAGGAACTCCAGCCCCAGCGCAGCCTGAGCCACTCTCCGCTCTTCCAGGTGATGCTCGCGCTCCAGAACACGCCTCGACAGGCGCTGGCGCTTCGCTCCGGACAGAGCGGGCTCGAAGCACTGAAGCTCACTCCGATGGAGGCGGAGGGGCTGGCGGCGAAGTTCGACCTCTCGCTCTCGCTCGCCAGGACGTCTCAAGGCCTCGGTGGAGCGTTCGACTTCCGCGTGGAGTTGTTCGACGAGCGGACCGTCGCGCGCCTGGCGGAGCACTTCATCACCCTGCTGAAGGCCGTGGTCACCGCGCCCGATGCGGAGCTGGGCTCGCGGTCACTCCTCTCCGACGCGGAGCGGGAGCAGGTCCTCGTGGCGTGGAACGACACGCACCGGGCGCTGCCGTGGGAAGGCGCGCTGCACGAGCGAATCGAAGCCCAGGCCGCGCGCACGCCCGATGTGCTGGCGGTCCTCGACGACACGACGTCGCTCACCTTCGAGCAGCTCGACCGGCAGGCCAACAGGCTCGCCCACTGGCTGCGCGCTCGCGGCGTCAGGCCCGAGTCCCGCGTCGCCCTCTGCATGGAGCGCGGCGTCGACATGATTGTCGCCGTCCTGGGCATCCTCAAGGCGGGCGGCGCTTACGTCCCCCTGGACCCCGCCCATCCTCGCGAGCGGCTCGCCTTCGTGCTCCGAGATTCCGGCGTCACGCTCGTCCTCACGCAGCAGCTCCTCGCCGAGCGGCTGGAGGCGTCGTCCGTCAAGGTCATCCGCCTGGATGACCCGAGCGTGACCAAGATGCTCTCCGGTGAGGCAGACACGCCGCCGGCTCGTGTCTCTTCTCCACAGCACCTCGCCTACGTCATCTACACGTCGGGAAGCACCGGCCATCCGAAGGGCGTGATGATTCAGCACGCCTCCGTGATGAACCTGCGCGCGGCCCTCGCGGCCACGGCGCTCGCCGGAATGGAAGGCCCGCTGCGTGTCAGCCTCAATGCGCCGCTGGCGTTCGATGCCTCCGTCCAGCAGCTCGTCCAGCTCTCCGATGGCCACACCTTGTGCGTGGTGCCCCAGGCCGTCCGCCAGGACGCGGCCCTCCTGGTGGCCTGGGTGGAGAAGCACCACGTCGACGTGCTCGACTGCGCGCCTTCCCATCTGCGGGCGCTGCTCGGAGAAGGACTGGCCTCCAGTCGCTCCCTGCGCGTCCTCGTCGGCGGTGAGGCCGTGGACGACGCTCTCTGGGAGAAGCTCGCCACCCACTCGCGCATCACCGCATTCAACGTCTACGGCCCCACCGAGTGCACGGTGGACTCCACGACCCGTGCCGTGCGCGTCGCGTCGCGTCCTTCGCTTGGCACGCCGCTGGCCAATGTGCGGGCGTACGTCTTGGATGCCCATTTCCAGCCTGTCCCCGTCGGTATCCCAGGAGAGCTGTTCCTGGCAGGCGACGGCCTGGCGCGTGGCTACCTCGCACACCCCGCCCTCACCGCGGAGCGCTTCCTCCCCAATCCGTTCAGCTCCGTTCCTGGCGCGCGCATGTACCGCACGGGCGACAAGGTGCGCTGGCTCCCCAATGGAGAGCTCGCGTTCCTCGGCCGCCTCGACTTCCAGGTGAAGCTGCGCGGCTTCCGGATTGAGTTGGGTGAAATCGAGGCCACCCTCTCCCGCCACCCGGACGTCCGTGAAGCCCTCGTGCTCGTGCGCGAGGACGTGCCCGGCGACCAACGCCTCGTCGCCTACTTCACCTCGCACTCGCTCCGGCCCGAGCCCGCCGCCCTTCGCGCCTTCCTCGCCAAGAGACTCCCGGCCTACGAGGTCCCCGGCGCGCTCATGGCCCTGGAGTCCTTCCCGTTGACGCCCAACGGAAAGGTGGACCGCAAGGCCCTGCCTTCACCCGATGCGACACCCGGCGCCGACTCCTTCGTCGCCCCGCTCACGCTCACCGAGGTGCGCCTCGCCGCCCTCTGGGCCGACGTCCTGCGGCTCCCCTCCGTGGGCCGGCATGACCACTTCTTCGAGCGAGGCGGCCACTCGCTGTTGGCCACGCAGTTGATGGCGCGCATCCGCTCCATCTTCGCGTTGGAGCTGCCCCTGCGCGCGCTCTTCGAGGCGCCGACCCTCGAACAGCTCGCCCTCCGCGTCGAGCGCGCCACCGAGACAACCTCTCTCCCGCCGCTGCTTCCCGCACCGCGAGACGGCGCGTCGTTGCCGCTCTCCTTCGCGCAGCAGCGCCTCTGGTTCCTTGAGCAGCTCCAGCCGGGAACCCCTACCTACAACATGCCTGCGGCCCTCCGCCTCGAGGGACCTCTCGACGTCGCCTCGCTCCAGCGCGCATTCTCCGAGCTCATCCGCCGCCACGAAGCCCTCCGCACCTCCCTCGTCGAGGACAACGGCTCACCGTTCCAGCTCATCGCCCCCCCGTCGTCCTTCTCGCTCCCCATGGAGGACCTCTCCTCTGTCGAGGAGCGTGAAGTCGTAGCCCGTGAGCGAGCGCACCAGGATGCCGTGCGCCCCTTCGACTTGAGTCGCGGCCCCTTGCTCCGCGCCTCACTGCTGCGCCTCGCGCCCCAGCAACACCTGCTTCTCCTCAACCTCCACCACGCCGTCTCCGATGGCTGGTCCATGGGTCTGCTCGTCCGGGAAGTCACTTCTCTCTACGAGGCCTATCGCCAGGGCCTCCCGTCTCCCCTTCCCGAGCTGCCCCTCCAGTACGCCGACTACGCCGTCTGGCAGCGCCAGTGGCTCAAGGACGATGTGCTCGCCCGCCAGGTGGCCTGGTGGAAGCACCAGCTCGCCGGGGCACCCGCTGTCCTCGACCTGCCCACCGACTTCCCTCGGCCTCCGCTCCAGTCCTTCCACGGTCGCACCGTCGACTTCCAGCTCCCCCAGGCCCTCTCCCGCGCCGTGGAAGCCTTCTGCAAGCAGGAGGGCGCCACCCTCTTCATGGGCATGCTGACCGCCTTCCAGCTCCTGCTCTCGCGCTACTCGGGGCAGGACGACGTCTCCGTCGGATCACCCATCGCCGGACGCAGGGCTTCCGAGCTGGAGGGCCTCATCGGCTTCTTCGTCAACACGCTGGTGCTCCGCGCGCGCATCGACCCGCACGCCACCTTCCGTGAGCTGCTCTCCCAGGTGCGTGCCTCCGCGCTCACCGCCTACGAGCACCAGGACGTCCCCTTCGAGAAGCTCGTCGAAGAGCTCCAGCCGCAACGCAGCCTGAGCCACTCGCCACTCTTCCAGGTGATGTTCACCCTCCAGAACACCCCCACGGGCCCTCTGGAGGCCGGTGAAGGCACAGCCTCCGCGCTGCGCCTGGAGCCTGTCGCGCCCGACGTGCGGTCCACCCACTTCGACCTGACGCTCTCGCTCGCGGAGACGCCGGAGGGCTTGTCAGGCGCACTGACCTATCGGACTGACTTGTTCGAGGAGCCCACCATCACTCGCATGGCGGAACACTTCGCCACGCTGCTGGAAGCCGTCATCCGCGCGCCCGAGACACACGTGGGCGAGCTGCCGCTGATGCCCGTCACCGAGCGCCAACAGGTGCTGACGCGCTGGAACGACACCCACCGCGAGCTGCCCTGGGAGGGCGCCATTCACGAACGGATGGAGGCCCAAGTCCTGCGGACTCCCGACGCCCTGGCCATCTTCGAGGACAGCGGCTCGCTCACCTTCGACGTGTTCAACCGCCGCGTGAACCAACTGGCGCACTGGCTGCGCTCACGGGGAGTCGGACCCGAGGTCCGCGTCGCCCTCTGCATGGAGCGTGGCGCCGACGTGCTCGTCGCGCTCTTCGCCATCCTCAAGACTGGTGGTGCCTACGTCCCCACGGACCCGACGCACCCGCGCGAGCGCCTCACCTTCATCCTCCAGGACTCCAGCGCGCGCCTCGTCCTCACACAGCGCCACCTGGCCGAGCGGCTCGAAACGCCGGGCATGCAGGTCGTGTCCCTGGACGACCCCCACGTCACCGAAGCGCTGAGCCGAGAGCCCGAGAGCAATCCGACACGAGTCACGTCACCCGAGAACCTCGCCTACGTCATCTACACCTCGGGCAGCACCGGCCGGCCCAAGGGCGTGATGATTCAGCACGCCTCTGTGATGAACCTGCGCGCGGCCCTCGCGGCCACGGCGCTCGCCGGACTGGAGGGGCCTCTGCGCGTCAGCCTCAACGCTCCGCTGGCGTTCGATGCCTCCGTCCAGCAGCTCGTCCAGCTCTCCGATGGCCACACCTTGTGCGTGGTGCCCCAGGCAGTCCGCCAGGACGCAGCCCTCCTGGTGAACTGGGTGGAGAAGCACCACGTCGACGTGCTCGACTGCGCGCCTTCCCATCTGCGGGCGCTGCTCGGTGAGGGACTGGCCTCCAGTCGCTCCCTGCGCGTCCTCGTCGGCGGTGAGGCCGTGGACGACGCTCTTTGGGAGAAGCTCGCCACCCACCCGCGCATCACCGCCTTCAACGTCTACGGCCCCACCGAGTGCACGGTGGACTCCACGACCCGTACGGTGCGAGGCGCCTCGCGGCCTTCGCTTGGCACGCCGCTGGCCAATGTGCGGGCGTACGTCTTGGATGCCCACTTCCAGCCTGTCCCCGTGGGCGTCCCCGGAGAGCTCTTCCTGGCAGGCGATGGCCTGGCGCGTGGCTACCTCGCGCACCCGTCCCTCACCGCGGAGCGCTTCCTCCCCAATCCGTTCAGCTCCGTTCCCGGCGCGCGCATGTACCGCACGGGCGACAAGGTGCGCTGGCTTCCCAATGGAGAGCTCGCGTTCCTCGGCCGCCTCGACTTCCAGGTGAAGCTGCGCGGCTTCCGGATTGAGTTGGGTGAAATCGAAGCCACCCTCTCCCGCCACCCGGACGTCCGTGAAGCCCTCGTGCTCGTGCGAGAGGACGTGCCCGGCGACCAACGCCTCGTCGCCTACTTCACCTCGCACTCACTCCCGCCCGAGCCCGCCGCCCTCCGCGCCTTCCTCGCGGAAACGCTCCCCGCCTACGAGGTCCCCGGTGTGCTCGTGGCCTTGCAGACCTTCCCACTGACGCCCAACGGCAAGGTGGACCGCAAGGCCCTGCCTTCGCCCGATGCGACACCCGGCGCCGACTCCTTCGCCATTCCGCTCACGCCCACCGAGGTGCGCCTCGCATCTCTCTGGGCCGACGTCCTCCGCCTGCCCTCCGTGGGCCGTCATGACCACTTCTTCGAGCGCGGCGGCCATTCGCTGTTGGCCACCCAGTTGATGGCGCGCATCCGCTCCGCCTTCTCGCTGGAGCTGCCCCTTCGTGCCCTCTTCGAGGCGCCGACCCTCGAACAGCTTGCCCTCCGTGTCGAGCTCGCCACCGAGACAGCCTCTCTCCCGCCGCTGCTCCCCGCACCGCGAGACGGCGCGTCGTTGCCGCTCTCCTTCGCGCAGCAGCGCCTCTGGTTCCTCGAACAGCTCCAGCCCGGCACACCCACGTACAACATGCCCGCGGCCCTCCGCCTCGAGGGTCATCTCGACGTCGCCGCGCTCCAGCGCGCCTTCTCCGAGCTCATCCGCCGTCACGAAGCCCTCCGCACCTCCTTCGTCGAGGACAACGGCACACCGTTCCAGCTCATCTCACCCCCGACCCTCTTCACCCTCTCGCTGGAAGACCTCTCCTCCTCCGAAGAGCGTGAGGCTCTCGCCCGCGAGCGGGCACAACAGGACGCAGCCCGTCCCTTCGACTTGAGTCGCGGCCCCTTGCTCCGCGCCTCACTGCTGCGCCTCGCGCCCCAGCAGCACGTCCTGCTCCTCAACCTCCATCACGCCGTCTCCGACGGTTGGTCCATGGGTCTGCTCGTCCGGGAAGTCACTTCCCTCTACGAGGCCTATCGCCAGGGCCTCCCGTCTCCCTTTCCCGAGCTGCCCCTCCAGTACGCCGACTACGCCGTCTGGCAGCGCCAGTGGCTCAAGGACGATGTGCTCGCCCGTCAGGTGGCCTGGTGGCATCGCCAGCTCGCCGAGGCACCCGCTGTCCTCGACCTGCCCACCGACTTCCCTCGGCCTCCGCTCCAGTCCTTCCACGGCCGCACCGTCGGCTTCCAGCTCCCCCAGGCTCTCTCCCGCGCCGTGGAAGCCTTCTGCAAGCAAGAGGGCGCCACCCTCTTCATGGGAATGCTGACCGCCTTCCAGCTCCTGCTCTCGCGCTACTCAGGTCAGGACGACGTCTCCGTCGGCTCGCCCATCGCCGGACGCAGGGCTTCCGAGTTGGAGGGCCTCATCGGCTTCTTCGTCAACACGCTGGTGCTCCGCGCGCGCATCGACCCGCGCGCCTCCTTCCGTGAGCTGCTCTCCCAGGTGCGCGCCTCCACCCTCGCCGCCTACGAGCACCAGGACGTCCCCTTCGAGAAGCTCGTCGAGGAACTCCAGCCCCAGCGCAGCCTCAGCTACTCGCCACTCTTCCAGGTGATGTTCACCCTCCAGAACACCACCCTGGAGGCTGGTGAAAGCTCCACGGCCCTGAGCGTCGAGCCCGTCGCCTCCGACGTGCGGTCCACTCACTTCGACCTGACGCTCTCGCTCGCGGAGACGCCGGAGGGCTTGTCAGGCGCACTGACCTATCGGACTGACTTGTTCGAGGAGCCCACCATCACTCGCATGGCGGAACACTTCGCCACGCTGCTGGAAGCCGTCATCCGCGCGCCCGAGACACACGTGGGCGAGCTGCCGCTGATGCCCGTCACCGAGCGCCAACAGGTGCTGACGCGCTGGAACGACACCCACCGCGAGCTGTCCTGGGAGGGCGCCATCCACGAGCGGCTGGAGGCCCAAGTCCTGCGGACTCCCAACGCCCTGGCCATCTTCGAGGACAGCGGCACGCTCTCCTTCGACGTGTTCAACCGCCGCGTGAACCAACTGGCGCACTGGCTGCGCTCACGGGGAGTCGGACCCGAAGTCCGCGTCGCCCTCTGCATGGAGCGTGGCGCCGACGTGCTCGTCGCGCTCTTCGCCATCCTCAAGGCCGGTGGCGCGTACGTCCCCACGGACCCGACGTACCCGCGTGAGCGCCTCACCTTCATCCTCCAGGACTCCAGCGCGCGCCTCGTCCTCACACAGCGCCACCTGGCCGAGCGGCTCGAAACGCCGGGCATGCAGGTCGTGTCCCTGGACGACCCCCGCGTCACCGAAGCGCTGAGCCGAGAGCCCGAGAGCAACCCGACACGAGTCACGTCACCCGAGAACCTCGCCTACGTCATCTACACCTCGGGCAGCACCGGCCGGCCCAAGGGCGCCATGATTCAGCACGGCTCCGTGATGAACCTGCGTGTCGCCCTCGCCGAGAGGGTGTTCTCGAAGGGAGAGGGCCCGCTGCGGCTCGCCATCAACGCTCCGCTGGCGTTCGATGCCTCCGTCCAGATGCTCGTCCACCTGACGGACGGCCATGCACTGGGTCTCGTGCCCCAGGCCGAGCGACAGGACACGGCCCAGCTGTGCGCCTGGGTGGAGAAGCACGGCATCGACATGATGGACTGCTCACCCTCGCACCTGCGCCTGCTCCTGGACGAGGGGCTGGCCGCGCATCGCCGCCTGCGCGTGCTCGTGGGCGGAGAGGCCATCGAGGCAGCCCTCTGGGAGAAGCTCGCCACCCACGAGCACCTCGAGGCCTTCAACGCCTACGGCCCCACCGAGTGCACGGTGGAAGCCTCCTGCCACCCGATACGCGGAACACCCCGGCCGGTCCTCGGCCCCCCGCTCATCAACATCCAGACGCACGTCCTCGACGCGCGCATGCAGCCCGTTCCCGTGGGCGTCCCCGGAGAGCTCTTCCTCGGAGGCGCGAGCGTCGGACGGGGCTACCTCGACAGGCCCGAGCTCACCGCCGAGCGGTTCCTCCCGGACCCGTTCTCGTCCTCGCCCGGCGCCCGCCTCTATCGCACGGGCGACAAGGTCCGTAGGTTGGACACCGGTGAGTTCGAGTACCTCGGCCGCTTCGACTTCCAGGTGAAGCTGCGCGGCTTCCGGATTGAGTTGGGCGAAATCGAAGCCACGCTGGAAGCCATCGCTGGCGTCCGCCGCGCCGTCGTCCTCGCGCGGGAAGACCGTCCCGGAGACAAGCGCCTCGTCGGCTACCTCGTCACTGACGAAGGCCGTGCCCTGGACCTCTCGGCCGTGCGTGAGCGGCTGCACCAGTCGCTCCCCGAGCACATGGTGCCCTCCGCCTTCGTCTTCCTGGCGGCGCTCCCGCTCAACTCCAACGACAAGGTGGACCGGAAGGCCCTGCCCGCTCCGGACACGCTCGACACGAGCATCGAGTACGTCGCCCCGCGCAACCCCAGCGAGCAGACCGTCGCGGCGCTCTGGAGGGAGCTGCTCGGCGCGAGGAAGGTCGGCGCCACCGATGACTTCTTCGCCCTGGGTGGTCACTCCCTGCTCGCCGTACGCATGATGGCGCTGCTGCGTGAGCGGTTGGGTGTCTCGCTGCCGGTGTCCGCGCTCTTCCAGGCCTCCACCGTGGAGCGCCTGGCCCGACGGCTGGAGCAGCGGGAGCAGGGCCCACGGCCCACTCCCAACCTCGTGCGCCTGGACACGGGGACCTCCACGGAGCGGCCCCTCTTCCTCGTCCACGGCGGCGGAGGCACTGTGCTGGGCTACACCGAGCTCGTCCGCGGGCTCGGCACGCAGCGGCCCATCTACGGCCTGTCCGCGTCCGGGCTGGACGGCGGCGAGCTGCCCGAGTCCTCCGTGGAGGCCCTGGCGCGCGACTACCTCGCACAGCTCCGCACGGTGCAGCCGCAAGGCCCCTACCTCCTGGGAGGCTGGTCCTTCGGCGGCGGCGTGGCCCACGAGATGGCGCGACAGCTCGAGGCCACGGGTGAGCAGGTGGACCTGCTGGTGCTCTTCGACAGCCACGCTCCCACCCGGCAGCCGCTGCCCGCGCCCGACACCCTCGCGCTGCTCGCGGGCTTCGGTCAGATGCTCGGCGTGTCCTGGCGAGACCTCTCGCTGGAGGTAGAGCGGCTGGAGCACCTGGGAGCACGCGAGGTGCTGGCCCAGGTGCTGCCACGGCTGCGGCTCGCCGCTCCGTCCTTGCACACACTGGGACTCGACGCGGCCGTGCGGCTCTTCAATGTCTACCAGCGCCTCACCGAGGCCCAGCGTCACCACGTGCCCGGAGGTGTCTACACGGGCCAGACGGTGCTCTTCCGCGCCACCAGGGCGCCTGACGAAGCCCCAGTGCAAGAGGACCTCGGCTGGCGCGAGTGGCTCACCGGAAGTCTCACGGTGCACGACGTCGCCGGCGACCACTTCACGATGTTGAGCGCACCGGGAATCTCCAAGCTGATGGAGCAGCTCGCTCGCGACCTGGAGGATGCGTCCTCGTGATGTGATTCACACCGGGCCCGGGCCATGAGCCCGGGCCCGCTTGCGGGACTTCCTTCAGCACCTATCGGCTCGCTCAGGTGCCCAAAGCGCCTCATCGGGTGTCCACGGAAGCTTGGGCGGAACCGGAACCGGGACAGTCTCCGGGCTCGGTGCGGCAGGCGGCGCGGGAGGGGTAATCGCCGCCGTCACTTCTGGGGCGACGACAGCCGGAGCCGCGAGCTCCTGGGCGGACGAGTCCGAGCGAGCCCGCTGCGACTCGGGCTGCTCGCGCGCGACCAGTTGGAATGGCAGGAGGACCGCGAGGCCAAGAAGCAGCAGCGCCGCTCGCAACGAAGTCCGGCGTCGCGGAGTGGAGACATCGACGTGTTCCAGCATGGACAACCTCCTGTGCAGCGTGTGGATGTGAGCTGAGGCACCGAGCGCCGCGGCGGTGCCTTGGGTGCGGGTGACGCCAAAGGCGAGGAGGAGCTGTCCATAGTCACCGGGCGCGGCCCCCGTGAGGCGGAGGGCCTCGGCATCACAGGCCTCCTCTCGTGCCAGCGCATACTCCCGGGCTGTCGTGCGCACGAGTGGGTGGAAGAAGAGGACGCTCTCCGCGAGTGCCGGCACCCAGCCGAGCCACAGGTCGCGGCGCTGGAAGTGAGCCAGCTCATGCGCCAAGGCCATCCGCAGTGCGTCCAAGTCCAGGCACTGGACCCCCTGCGCGGGCAGCACGACCACCGGTGAGAACATCCCCATGGCGAGAGGGCTCGTCACCTCTTCGGACATCAGGAGACAGGGCACCCGGCGCAGTCCCGCGGCGGCGGAGAGTTCGCGGAGGGACTGTTCGATGTCTGGTTGACGCAGGGGCGTCGCGAGAACGCGCAGGCGGCGCATGGAGTTCCAGGCCCGCACATGGCCCTTGAGCTGCCAGACCACTCCCAACCCCCACGCAACGAGCAGCACCGTCGCGCCCACCTGTCGCCAGGGCACCGCGTCGCGCCTGGGAGCCACGGGGTGCGAGGCGGCCAGGCGCTCCCCCATCGACTCCACTCGCGCCGGAGCCGGCGTGGGCAAAAGAGGAAGCTGCACCGGGCTCAGCGTCCCCAGGGACAGCACGAACTTGAGCGAGACCAGCCACCACAGTCCCGCGCGCAGGGCGGAGGGCATGCGCGGCACCGCGCGGGTCAGCGCCCAGACGAGGACGGCCCACGGCGCCCCCTGCCAGGAAGCCCGCCACAGACCATCCAGTGCGGAGAATCCCCAGCCAAAGTCCGTCAGCCATTCGCTACCCATGGGCTCCCTCCTTCCCCTTCGTCCGCGGCAGCTCCACCACCCGCTCTTGCTCCCCCACGTTCTTCATGGACCCTTCTCATTGACTACACCTGTAGTCAGAAGGTACGCGTGACTACAGCCGTAGTCAAGTCGTCCCGCGCGCCACCTGACACGGCGCTTCAACGTCAACCAGTCCCTCACTCAAGGTTGAGCGCACCCCCGGTCTCCTTCTGACTGGCTGGCTCCCAACGTGCTCCCCTTGGCTTCCAAATGCAGCCGAGCTAAGAGCGCCAAATGTTCCGTCTCAGCTCGCGACTGTTGCGCTCGTTACGCGCCCTGCTTGGCAACGACAGCCAACAAAGTGCCGCCGAGCAGTTCTGGAGATGGTTCCGGCGCAACGCGGCCCGGCTCTCTCAATTCGAGAAGGACCGAGAGCGCATTTTTGGTGAAGAACGGCAGCCGCGAGATTGCAATCAGCGCGGATGGTATCAAGAAACATTTTGCGACAGTGCAAGCACTCGTGTCCGCAGCACCCCAGATCCCCGGATGGAGTGTGGTTGCCTTCCGGCAGCGAAAAGGCGCGGCCAGCATCGTGCACCTGGGCGGTCTTTCACTCGCCCCTGGTGACGTGTGGTTCAGAGTGGAAGCGCAGCCGAGCCAGCCGGTAAGCCTCTACCTTTACATCCGCGACTTCGTTCAGGGCGAACGCATGCGCTTCGCTGCTGCCGTGTACCTCCTGCTGGATGATGTCCTGGGGGAGTACGATGTCGAGACGAAGGTCGGCGGCATCGACTTCGAGGCGTTGCCCCAGAGTCCCGAAGAGCACGGCCTGCGTCCGCTTCCCGACCTGGCCACGGTGATTGACGGAATCTTCTCTCCCGAGCCATAGCGCAAAGAGGACGAGCGCTCCCAGCAGTCGCCAGAAGAGCCGCGATGGAAGGTTGGCGCCCCCGGAGAAGAAGCAACCCATCCCGCTAGAATAGAGCCATCAGCTCGCGGGTGCTCGACGTGAAGGTTGACCTGCTTCGTCGTTCCCGCGTAGCACCTTGAGCTCCAAGTCACCCCTGGAGTGGCACAATGGCCGGCAAGACCACCAAGAAGACGACGAAGGCCGCGAAGAAGACCGTCGCGAAGAAGACCGTCGCCAAGCCGCGCGCCACGAAGACAGCCAAGCCGCGCACGGCGGCCGCCAAGGCATCGACCCCCAAGTCCTCGCCGCCGCGCCTCCTCTCGGGTGGCAATCCTCAAATCGCGAAGGGCTACGGCGATGCGCCCGTGCAGGCCTACATCGCGGCCATGCCGGGCTGGAAACGCGACCTCGGAGCCCGCCTCGACGCGCTCATCACGCGGACCGTCCCCGGCGTGAGCAAGGCGGTCAAATGGAACACGCCGCTGTATGGAGTCGAGGACCAGGGCTGGTTCCTGGGCATCCATTGCTTCGCGAAGTACGTCAAGGTCGCCTTTCTCAACGGCAGCTCGCTGCGCCCCCTTCCTCCCGGCGAGTCCAAGACTCCGAACACGCGCTACCTCGACCTTCGCGAGGATGACGCGCTCGACGAAGCCCAGTTCACCGCATGGGTGAAGCAGGCCAGCAAATTGCCTGGCGAACGCATGTAAGCGGCCGGCGGGGCCCCCGTCGAAGCGCCGGGGAACGGGAACACTTGTCATCATGTCGCGGCCTGCCTCTCGTGCCCGTCGCGCGAGAGCCGGCGAGAGGATGGACCATGCAGAAGCGCAGACTTGGGAAGAGCAACCTCGAGGTATCGGCCATCGGCTTTGGCTGCATGGGCCTGAACTTCGCCTATGGGCCGGCGATGGCGCGCAAGGATGCCATCGCGCTGCTGCGTGCCGCCGTCGAGCGCGGCGTCACCTTCTTCGACACCGCGGAAGCCTACGGCCCCTTCACCAACGAGGAGCTGGTGGGCGAGGCGCTCGCGCCCGTCCGCGACCAGGTGGTCATCGCCACCAAGTTCGGCTTCAGCTACGACGCGAAGGGCAAGCAGGTGGGCAACGACAGCCGGCCCGAGAACATCCGGCGTGTCGCCGAAGCCTCGCTCAAGCGATTGAAGACCGACCGCATCGACCTCTTCTACCAGCACCGCGTGGACCCGGAGGTGCCCATCGAGGAGGTCGCGGGCACGGTGAAGGAGCTCATCCAACAGGGCAAGGTGGGCCACTTCGGCATGTCGGAGGCGGGCATGAAGACCCTCCGCCGCGCGCACGCGGTGCAGCCCGTCACGGCGCTGCAGAGTGAATACTCGCTCTGGTTCCGCAAGCCCGAGGAGGAGGTCATCCCGACGCTGGAGGAGCTGGGCATCGGCTTCGTCCCCTTCAGCCCGCTGGGCAGGGGATTCCTCACCGGCACGATTGACGAGAAGACCCCCTTCGCCAAGGGAGACTTCCGCAACACCGTGCCGCGCTTCACCCAGCAGGCACGCAAAGCCAACCAGCTGTTCGTGGACTTCATCGGCCAGGTGGCGAAGCAGAAGAACGCCACTCCCGCCCAGGTCGCCCTCGCCTGGCTGCTCGCGCGCAAGCCCTGGATGGTGCCCATCCCGGGGACGACCAAGCTGCACCGTCTGGAGGAGAACCTGGGGGCGGCGGAGCTCCAGCTCGCGCCGGACGAACTGCGGAACATCGACGACGAGGCCGCGCGCATCACCGTGCAAGGCGAGCGCTATACCGAAGCCATGGAGAAGCGCACGGGCCTCTGAGGTCGACGTCAGCCCACGACCGCGGTCGCCTCAATCTCCACGAGGACCCCTGGCTCGAAGAGCACGGAGACGCCAATCAGCGAGGCCGGCGCCGGCACAAGCTTCAACTCCTCGGAGACCCGTGCGACGCCAGCCAGGAAGTCGGGCATCAGCTCGCGCTTCCAGTCGACCACATAGAACGTCAGTCGAACGACGTCACTGAACGTCGCCCCCGCCGCCGCGAGGGCAATGGCGACGTTGCGATAGGCCTGCGCCACCTGTCCCGCCAGGTCTCCCCGCGCGACGAGCTGTCCCTCGGCGTCATACGCAACCTGTCCCGCGATGTGCACCTGCCGGGTGCCCGTGGCAATCGCCACCTGTCGGTACACGTCGGTCTTCAAGAGTCCGTCGGGGTTGAGCAAGGTGACGGGCATGAGCGGTCTCCAGTAGGCGGTGAGAGGTGATTGCCGGACTCGTATACCGAGTCCATTGACGAACGGCGTTCCCCACTCCAGCGATGCGGGGGCTACAATGTCTGGCCACGATGAAACGCGCCCAGATGGATGAAATCTTCACCTTCATGTCCGTCGTGGAAGCGGGCAGCTTCGTGGGGGGAGGTCGGGCCATCGGACTGACGCGCTCGGCGGCTGGCAAGGCCTTGGTCCGGTTGGAGGCCCGCCTCGGAGTGCGCCTGCTGAATCGGACGACGCGCCACCTCAGCCTCACCGACGAGGGCCGCACCTTCCATCAGCACTGCCTGCGAGTCCTGGCGGCACTGGACGATGCGGAAGCCAGCGTCGGGCAGCGAACGGGCAAGCCCCGTGGGGTCCTGCGGCTCACCCTGCCCGGCGCCTTCGGCAGGCTGCTCGTGCTCCCCTTGCTGCGGGACTATCTGCGGACCTGGCCCGAGGTGCAGGCGGAGGTGAGCTTCAGTGATCGCGTCGCGGACATCATCGAAGAGGGCTACGACCTGGCCGTGCGCATCAATGTCACCAGCACCGACACGCGCCTGGTCTCCCGAGTCGTGGCGCAACACCGCGTGGTCGTCTGCGCCGCGCCCTCCTACCTCGATGCGCGTGGCAAACCCGAGACGCTGGAGGAGCTCGCGACGCATGAGTGTCTGCTCTTCAGCAGCCGGACGCGACGACAGCGCTGGCGCCTGCGCCAGAAGGGCGGCGCGTGGGTGATGGTGGAGGGCAAGAGCCGCCTTCGGCTCGACAGTGGCGAGGCGATTCGAGACGCGGCCGTCGCGGGACTGGGCATCGCCTATCTTCCCGACTTCCTGATCGACGAGGACCTGGCGAGCGGGAGGCTCGAGGCGCTGCTACCGTCCTGCGAGACGGAGTTCGTCCCCATCATGGCGCTCTACCCGAACAAGCGGCACCTGCCCGCGAAGGTGCGGCGCTTCATCGACCTGATGGCCGAGCAATGGAAAGTGAGAGCCTCATGAATCGTCGCGACCTGATGAAGACCGCCCTGGTGGGCGCGGGCATGCTCCCGATGCAAGCCTCCCTCGCCGCCACACCCGAGCGGAGCAAGCGGCCCCGTCGCGCGTTCCTCCTGGTGCATGGTGCCTGGCACAACGCCCTCCACTGGACGCGCGTCACGGAGGCGCTCTCCGCGCGGGGCCATCAGGTGGTGGCCATCAACCTGCCCGGGCACGGCCTCAATGCGCGCTTCCCCACGGCCTACGTGACGGGCAACGCGGCGAACCTCCTCGAGGAGCGCTCACCGCAGGCGGAGGTCACGATGGAAGACTGCGCCACCGCCGTGGTCGCCGCGCTGGAGAAGCTGCGCCAGGGGGCTGGCGGAATGAAGCCCGTCCTCGTGGGCCACAGCGTGGGCGGCGCCGTCATCAC
>NZ_JBLZWL010000052.1:0-72225 GCF_049194865.1 Corallococcus terminator
AGCAGGCGCACCGTCTCACCACCGGAGAGGGTGTCGGTGTTCTTCATCCGCTCCTCACCGGAGAAGAGCATCCGGCCGAGCACGCCGGAAATCTCCTCGTTGGTGAGCTTGTCGTGCAGGTCGCGCAGCCAGCCGAAGCAGGTGGTGCCCTTGCGCACGACGCCGTGGTGGTCCTGCGGCAGGTAGCCGACGGTGGCCTGGTGGCCCCAGCCAATCTTGCCCGCGTCCGGCTCCAGCTGGCCGGCGAGCATCCTCACCAGGGTGGACTTGCCCACGCCGTTGCGGCCGATGACGCAGACGCGCTCGCCCTTGCACACCAGCGCGTTGAAGGGGCGGATGACAGGCGTGCCATCGAAGGACTTGCTGATGCCCTCCACCATGAGCGTCTGCTTGCCGCTGACGACCTTCTGGTCGAAGCGGATGAACGGGCGCGCGATGTTGGAGCGCTTGAGGTCATCCGACTTCAGCTTGTCGATCTGCTTGATGCGGCTCTGCACCTGCGAGGCGCGGGTGCCGGCGTGGAAGCGCGCCACGAAGTCCTGGAGCTGGAGGATCTTCTTCTTCTTCTCCTCCGTCTCGGACTCCACGCGCGTGCGCAGCTGGGACTTCTGCCGCACCATGTCGTCGTAGCCACCGTTGTACTGGATGATGGCCTCGTAATCGATGTCTGCGATGTGCGTGCAGATGGAGTTGAGGAAGTGCCGGTCGTGGCTGATGGTGATGAGCACGCCCTCGTACTCGTGCAGGAAGTTCTCCAGCCAGCGGATGGAGTCGATATCGAGGTTGTTCGTGGGCTCGTCGAGCAGCAGCCCCTCGGGCTTGCCGAACAGCGCCTGGGCGAGCAGCACGCGCAGCTTGAGGCCGCCGGTGAGCTGCCGCATGGGGCCCTCATGGAAGGCCTCCTCGATGCCGAGGCCCGCCAGCAGCGTGGCCGCGTCGCTCTCCGCCGAGTAGCCATCCTCCTCGGCGATGACGCCTTCCAGCTCGCCCAGCCGGTTGCCGTCCTCATCGGTGATGTCCGACTTGGCCAGGAGCTTGTTCTTCTCCGACATGGCCGCCCACAGGGGCAGGTTGCCCATGAGCACCACGTCGAGGACGCGGTCCTCCTCGTAGCGGAAGTGGTCCTGGCGGAGGATGCCCAGCTTGCGCGGCCGGACGATGTTGCCCATGTCGGCTTCCTCGTCTCCGGCGAGGATCTTCATGAACGTGGACTTGCCAGCGCCGTTGGGGCCGGTCAGGCCGTAGCGGCGGCCCGGGGAGAAGGTGACGTTGACCTCCTCGAAAAGCTTCTTGGGCCCGTAGGCCTTGGAGACGTTGATGACGTTGAACATGGCGGGCGCGTTGTAGCGGAATTGACGCGGAGCGGCCAAGGAAGCGTGGAATCGCATTCCATCCGTCTCGCGGTGACCGCATTGAACGCCCGGCAGACAACGAAAAATGCCCTGAAATGGCGGGCTCTTGTGGCTCTGCCCGGCCGGCCGGTGGGGGGACGGGCAACACGGGTGGACCGTGGGGCCGGGATGACGGGTATAAGCCCCCGCCCATGGCCGTTCGTTTCGAGCTCGTCACCACCGACCCCACCGGCGCTCGCGCCGGAGTGCTTCACACCCGGCGCGGAGCCTTCCCCACGCCCATGTTCATGCCGGTGGCCACGCACGCCGCCTTCCGGCATCTGGCCATGGAGGAGGTGAAGGAGACGGGGGCCAGCATCCTGCTGGCGAACACCTACCACCTGATGCTCCGGCCGGGCGCGGAGGTCTTCAAGCGCTTTGGTGGCATCCATCCCTTCATGCAGTGGGATGGGGGCGTGCTGACCGACTCGGGCGGCTTTCAAATCTTCTCCCTGCCGGAGGACCGGCTCATCACGGAGAAGGGCGCGCACTTCCGCAGCTTCTACGACAACAGCCGGCAGCTGCTCAGCCCCGAGTCGAGCATCGCCATGCAGCAGGCCATCAACTCCGAAATCATGATGGTGTTGGACGTGTGCATCGACTCGCGCACGGACGAGGCGGGCACGCGCGACGCGATGGAGCGCACGCACCGGTGGGCGGTGCGCAGCCTGGCGGCGAAGGACAAGGTGGACACGGGGCAGGCGATGTTCGGCATCGTCCAGGGCGGCGTCTTCCCGAACCTGCGCGACGAGAGCGCGGAGTTCCTGACGAAGCTGCCCTTCGACGGGTTCGCCATTGGCGGACTGGCGGTGGGCGAGACGAAGGCGGAGCGCGAGTCGATGACGTTGCGCACCACCGCGTCGCTGCCGACGGACAAGCCGCGCTACCTGATGGGCGTGGGCACGCCGACGGACCTCATCGAGGCGGTGCTGCGCGGCGTGGACATGTTCGACTGCATCATCCCCACGAAGATGGCGCAGCAGGGCTACGCGTACACCTTCCAGGGCCTGGTGCGCATCACCCGCAACGTGTTCCGGCTGGCGGACGAGCCGCTCGACGTCGAGTGTGAATGCTACGTGTGCAAGCGCTACACGCGCGGCTATCTCCACCACCTGATGCGCGGCAAGCACCACCTGGGCTCGCGCTTCCTTTCGGTGCACAACGTGTGGCACTACCAGCGGCTGATGGGCCGCATCCGCGCGGGGATTCTGTCCGGCACCTACGAGCAGGTGGCGCGCGAGCTGAAGGTGGCCATCGCCACGCCCAAGGACCTGAAGGAAGGGGCGAGCGCGAACGAGGTGACGTTGAAGGAGGTCGGGTGAGCGACGAGGGCAACCCGCGCGACGGGGACTTCGAGCTCGTCACGCTGCGCAACGGGTCGCGCGCGGTGCGGCACCTGGGCCATGGCGAGGTGATGCACCCCTCGGTGGGCCCGTGGAAGGAGGCCCTGGGCCTCTACGTGGAGCAGCCCCGGCTCGGGGAGCGGCTCTCCCAGGAGGGCCCTCCGCTCGTCATCCACGACGTGGGCCTGGGGGCCGCCACCAACGCGGTGGCGGCGCTGACGTGCGCGCGGGAGCTGGGGGCCGCTCGTCGCCGGACGCTGGAGGTCATCAGCTTCGAGGTGGACCTGGCGCCGCTGCGGCTGGCATTGGCGGACGCGGCGGGCTTCCCGTTCCTGCAGCCGTTTCGCGAGGCGGCGGAAACGCTGATGCGCGACGGTGTCTGGGAAGAGGCGGGCCTGCGCTGGCGGCTGCACCTGGGGGACGCGGTGCCGTACCTGGACGGGGCGCTGCCGGTGGCGGACCTGGTGTATTTCGATCCGTTCTCCCCCGCGTCGAACCCGGACATGTGGACCGAGGGCGTGCTCGCGCGCGTGCGTCGCCACTGCCGCGAGGACGGGGAGGGCGCGCTGCTGTTGACCTACAGCGCGGCGACGCCCACGCGGGTGACGCTGCTTCTCGCGGGCTTCTTCGTGGGCGCGGGCGCGTCCACGGGGACGAAGGGCGAGACGACGGTGGCCTCCACGCGACGTGAATCGCTGGCGGCTCCGCTCGGCACGCGGTGGCTGGAGCGCTGGACGCGCTCATCGTCCCGCGCGCCGCATGGGGCGACGTTGACGCCCGAGGTCGAGGCCCGCGTGCTGGCCCATCCGCAGTGGCGTTGAAGCCATCCACGGGTGATGGGGCCTCCGGCCGTCACGGGACGGCGGGTCGCCCTGACTGGAAGTGCCTTGCACCCGGTCTGCTCGTCCGGGGCGCGAGACAGCGGGCGCGGTTCGCGGTATCCGGAAGGGGCCATGAGCGAGGCCCTTCAACTGGATGACTGGGGCGGCACCGGCCCCGTGTTGCACCTGGCGCATGCCAACGGCTTTCCGCCGGGCACCTACCGCAAGCTCATCGAAGTCTTGAAGACGCGCTACCACGTCGTCACGGTGCGGAGCCGCTGCCTCGTCCCGGGCTCGGACCCCCTGTCCATGCGGACGTGGAACGACATGGCGGACGAGCTGGCCCAGGCTCTTCGAGCCGCCGGACTGAAGGACGTCATCGGCGTGGGCCACAGCATGGGCGGTGTGGCGACGCTGCTGGCGTCCGTGAAGGAGCCGGGCCTCTTTCGCGCCATCGTCACGTTGGACCCTGTGTTGTTCTCGGGGATGCGCAAGCTGGTGCTCGACGTGCTGACGCTGCTGGGCCAGCGAAGTCGAGTGCCTCCCGCGAGTCTGGCGCGCCGTCGTCGCGAGCACTGGCGCTCTCGCGAGGAGGCCGCCGCGAGCTATGGCAAGAAGCCCCTGTTCCAGAGCTTCGACCCGGACTGCTTCCAGGACTACCTCACGTATGGACTCACGGAGGCGGCGGAGGGCGGCTTCAAGCTGACCATCCCTCGCGCCTGGGAGGCCCGCGTCTTCGAGACGACGCCGGAGGGCCTGTGGAGCTCGCTGCGCTCCATCTCAGTGCCCACCCTCATCGTGCGAGGCCGTGACACCCGGACGCTCGCGGCTTCGGCCTTTGCTCACGCTCGGAAGGTCGTTCCGGGGGCCCAGCTCGAGGAGTTCCCCGGCGGGCACCTGTTTCCGCTGGAGGACCCGGAGGGGTGTGCCCGCCGCATCCTCGCGTTCCTCGACACACTGGAGGCGCCCGCCAAGGAAGTCCGGCAGGCGCGCTGACACAGGGAGTGCCCAGGCCCGTGAGGCCCTTGGTGCTCACCGCGCCGTGTCGTCCACCACCGAAGGCGCCGCCGTGGGCTCGGGGGTGGGAACCGCATCCGGCGCCGTGGGTGGCAGCGCGGCCTCCCTCGCGAGGAGCGCCTCGAAGGCATCGACCATGGGGCTCGCGGTGGTGCCGTCCACGACGCGTCGCCACTTTCCACCGGGGTCGCGGTGGGAATACCCACCCCAGAGAATCTTGCCTCGCAGGCCGAGGAAGACCTCGTCGTTGGCGAAGCTCTTGTCCGCTTCCGCCTCCATCAGCTCCAGCAGCCGGATGCGGTCTCCATCGCTTACCTTCTTGAGGCGGTTGGACTTCGCGGAGATGACCCGGATGAAGTGCTCCTTCACGGAGGCGGAGCGGGCGGAGACCGACATCGACTGGTGGCCCATCGCCTCCACCTCGGACTGAATCGTCGCCTCCACGGCCAGGTCCTCGGCCTGGGCCTCGAAGCGCTGGTCGAAGCCGTGCCTGCCTGGCTGCTGCTCCTGGGCGGAGCTGCTCGACTCTCCCGAGACGAGGGCGACCGCGGTGCTGACCAGGGGGGCTCCGACGCAGCAGAACGTCAGCGCGGCGATGGGAAAGAGTCCGCCCATGCGGTGCATCAGCGGCGCCACGGGTACGGGGCCGACCTGCTGCTCCGGCACCTCCGTGTGCAGGTTGCAGCGTCCGCAGACGCGCGTGTACTTCGTTCCCAGCGAGAAGAGGGGGAACCAGAAGACGTGAATCACCCGGTAGTGACGCTGGAGCCGTTGGGCCGTCTCCTGGTGGCAGTCGGGGCAGGGTGCACGTTGCTCGCCGAGCTCCTGCTGCTTCGGCGTACTCCCAGAGATGATGAACATGCACGGCTCCGCGAAGATGAAGGGCGGCTGAATACCCCAGCGATGACAGCAGCGTCCACCGTGACAGCCTGTCTCGGACACACCATTGTTCCGTGACAATCCAGGCTTTCCCTTACGGCCGTGACACCGCGGGCTCGCCTCCTGAGGTTGTCTCAAATGCTGTCGATGCGCATGGCCATCGCCGCACCCAGACTGGCTGGCGAGCATCGCGCAACCTCTGTCTCTACCTTCGAGGCGTACCGTGAATCGGAGCGCCATCTTGTCCTCGACTGACTCCCACCATGGATTTCCCAGACCAGGACCTCCCACCCTCGCACCTGGGAGCCTCATGGACTCCGTCTTCTTCCTCACGGAGGAAGACTGGCGCTTGGAGTGTGGATCGGAGGCCTGTGACTACGTCGTCATCGGCAGCGGTCCCTGTGGACTGGCTTTCGCCGAACGAACCCTCCGGCATGACCCGCATGGTCGCATCCTGATGCTCGAGCAGGGGCCTTTCTTCCTGCCTGACCATGTGCAGAACCTGCCCATTCCCTATCAGCAGGTCCGAGGACAGTTGGTTGAAACCTATCCCTGGACCCTGTCCGCGCGGACCGTGGCTCAGCCGCCCGGGAATATCGGCTTCCAGCATGGGATGGTGTCGTTCTTCGGCGGTCGCAGCACCATGTGGAGCAGCTGGAGCCCTCGCCCCCTTCGCTCGGAGCTCGCCTCCTGGCCCGCTGAGACGGTTCGTGCCATCGAGGCGAACCTGACCGACGCGGAGCGGCTCCTCCACGTCGTTCCCGCGGACCAGCTCGACTCCGACCTGGAGCCGGCGACGCGGGAGAAGCTGTCCAGGCATCGGCCCACCTATGGCGTCATGCAGCGGGAGCTTCAGTCCCTGCTCGCCGCGCGCCTGGACCGCGTTGATTCCGCGACCCGTGTCCTCCCTGCTCCGCTCTCGGTCAACACCAGTGACCAGGAGGACCTCGACTTCGCGAAGTTCTCCACGCCCGCCCCCCTGCTCGAAATCGCCAGCCATCAGGCGAAGCTCTCCGAGACGGGCGAGGGCAGTCCGCTGAAGATCATGACGGACTGCACTGTCACACGCGTGCGACAGCAGGACGGTGTGGCGACGGCGCTCGAGACGTCGCGAGGCCTGCTCCGCCTGGGCCACGCGAAGGTCATCCTCGCGATGGGCACCTTGCCGCCCACCACCTTGATCATGAACTCGTTCCCCCAGGTCCGGAGCGCGGGCGTGCGCTACTCGGCGCACTTCGTCTCCTTCGTGCTCGCCCGGATGCTCCGCGAGGACTTCGCCTTCGCCGACAGCCTGGAGGAGATGGAGCTCGCCGCTCACTACCTGGCCGGCGTGGACGAACAGACGGGCATGCAGTACCACATCCAGCTCTCGGCGCTCTCCGACCGGGAACCCGTGCGCAACTCCCCCAGGGCGGCCAAGTACATGCCCGACTTGATTGCGACGGCGTCGGCTCGACAGTTGACCGGCTCCCAGGACCACATCGTCTTCACCTGCGCGGCGTTGGGCGAGCTGGACTACCGGAACCGTGAGAACTGGCTGCGCCACGACAAGCAGGCGGAGCCCCCCGACAACGTAACGCTCCAGATCCTGGCCAATGACACCGACCACGCGACCTGGGACACGATGGACGAAGCGGCCTTCCAGCTCGTGGAGCGCGTCCTGTCGCCCCGGGGCGCGGCGGGAGTGGAGTACTGGAATGGAACGCCGAGCGACGGCGACTGGGCCCGTGGCCGCCCCGCCCTCGAGCATCGCCGGATGCCCGGCCTGGTGCATGAGGCTTCCACCCTGTGGATGGGTGAAGACGAGGAGGCCGTGGTGGACCCGGACTACCGTCCCCGTGGCGTCTCCAATGTCTACGTCACGGGCGGAGGACTCTGGCCGACAGGCGGCTCCTGGAATCCCACCCTGACGATGGTGGCCCTGGCCCAGGACCTCGCGGACCGGCTCGCCGCGCTTCGCCTGGGCCGCCACCGTGCCGTGGGCCGCACTGTCGACTGCTCTGAGCCACGATTCCGCCGGTAGGCGCAGGTCAGGCGTTGGCGCCGCCTTGGGGCGCCCCGCGCGGCAGGTAGTGCGCGATGACGGGGGGATGGTCGGAGGCCTGGGTGCTGCGGTCCACCTCCATGAGGATGGGTTCCAGTCCGGGGCTCGCGTAGAGGTTGTCGAAGCGCTTGCCGGGGATCACCAGCCTTCCGTTCGTGTCCGCCAACGATGCGAGCGTGGCACTGTCCGCGATGTCCCGCAGGTGCCGCCAGTGACCGCTCTGGGGGCCCACGGCGCCGGAGTGCAGCTCGGCGATGGCCTGCCGAGGGGTCATCACCAGGTCACCCTCCAGGCGCGTGCGAGGGTCGCTGGTGTGGGCCAGGGTCTCCGGCAGCTCCTGCTCCATCATCTGGAGTTCGCGCAGCAGGCGAGGATCCACGATGGTGCCCACGTTCACGCCTCCTACGGTGGACTCCGGGTTGCCGTACCTGGGCGCCGCGCGCTCCGCCGTTGCACTGCCTCGGCAGGTCCGCAGGGACTCCATGAGCTCCCACGCGTGGCCCTTGATGAGCGAGGTGTCCGCGTTGAAGTCGCCCAGCACCACGGCGAGGGGCCACTCTCTCCGGCGCAGCAGCAAGTTGAGCTGATGGAGGTCCCGCGTGTTGATGCCCGAGTCCGCCAGCGCATGGTGCACGTTGTAGAAGAGCACGGGCACTCCCCACACCTCCGCTCGCATCCACAGCACACCGCGGTCCTCGAGCAGGTCGCCCGGCTTGCCCTGTCGTGAGATGGCGTCGCGGCGCTCCTCGTCGGTCACCGTGTACGTGAAGTGGGCCGCGTCTCGCAGGGGATGATGACTGAGGTACGCCTTGCCGTTGATGCGCCGGCTGCCATGGCAGTCATCCTGGCCGAAGTAGGCCAGGTGGAATCCGAAGCGCGACGCCAGCAGCGTGGCGATGGAGAGGTTGGCTTCTTGAAGGCCGATGATGTCTGGCATCCGGCCCGTTTCTTCCAGTCGAGCGAAGTAGTCCAGCAGCGCCTGGCGGCGCAGTCCACCGAGCAGGATGTTGAAGCTCATCACGGTCAGTCGGGTGCCTCGGACCTTGCTCGGCGCGGGATGAAGGATGACGAAGGTGCGCCCATCCCCCAGCGGTTGCTCCACGGCCACGACAGGCAGTGCGGCGAAGCCGGGAAGCAGGACTCCAGAGGCACGGCTGGGTGTTTGCGACGGCGAGGATTTCGTCATGGGGAGGACTCCTTGAATGTGGAGATGGCTGCCCACGGGGTCCACCGGCACGGCTGGGGACGGGCGCCGGAGCGGGTGGCTGCACGCACGGGCTCCTTCGTGAGGAGGGGCCAGGGAGGCAGGCGGTCGCGACCGATGGCGCTCCCTCCGTCGGTACTTATCGTTGCTCCGTTGCGGGAGCGCGCTTCTTGCCGCTTCCTTCAGGGAGACACCCATGAAAGCAGTCGTGCTGAAGGCGTATGGGGACGTGGACAACCTCGTCGTGCAGGAGCTGCCCGAGCCGAAGGTGGGCCCGGGAGAGGTGAAGGTGCGCGTCACCGCCGCGAGCATCAACCCGGTGGACTGGAAGATCCGTCGGGGCGACATGAAGGACGTGATGCCGGTGAAGTTCCCCACCGTCCTGGGGAGAGACGTCTCCGGTGAGGTCGTCGAGGTGGGGCCAGGCGTGAAGGACTTCAAGCAGGGTGACCGGGTGATGGGCCTGGTGTCCGCGGGCTATGCGCAGACGGTGGTCGCCCCCGCTGACGTATGGGCCAAGGTGCCCGACTCGCTGGAGCTGAAGGACGCCGCCGCGCTGCCGCTGGTGACGCTGACGGGCGTGCAGATGATTGAAGAGCAGCTGAAGCCCGCCAAGGGGACCACGGTGCTCATCACCGGCGCGGTGGGTGCGGTGGGTCGCGCCGCCCTGTTCGCGGCGAAGGCGCGAGGCGTGAAGGTCTGGGCCGGCGTGCGGGCCGCGCAGGTGGAAGAGGCGCGGAAGCTCGGCGCGGATGGCGTCGTCGCGCTGGATGATCCGAGCGACGTCGCGAAGCTGCCCACGCTGGACGCCGTGGCGGACACGGTGGGCGGCGAGGCCGTGACGGCGGTGCTGGACAAGGTGAAGCGCGGCGGACTCGTGTGCAGCGTGGTGGGAGAGCCGAAGGGGGCGAAGGAGAAGGGCCTCCAGGTGAGCAGCTTCCTCTCGCACCCGGACGGCCGCCGGCTCGCGCAGCTGGGAGAGAGCGTTGCGAAGGGCGAGCTGCACATCCCCATCGGCAAGACCTTCAAGCTGGATGAGGCGAAGGAAGCCCAGAAGCACGCCGAGAAGGGTGGCGCGGGCAAGGTCCTGCTCGTCAACTGAGCCGAGCCCGCGGAGCGTCAGCCCGGGCGTCTCACGTGCCCGGGCCTGACGCTCCTCCGGCCCCTACAGTTCGTTGAAGATGAGCAGGCCTCGCGACGAGTCGGCGACGTACACGTAGCCGTCGCCGGGGATGCGGACGCCGAAGGCGCCCTCGAAGATGCTGTCACCCCGGAACGGGTCGCTCTCGCGGAAGGTGTGGTGGTGCGCCACCTGTCTGGGTTTGGTGGGGTTGGACACGTCCAGCACGCGCAGCCCTTCGTGGTACCAGGCCACGTAGAGGAGGTTTCCGCGCAGGATGAGGTTGTGCATGGACGTGATGCGGCGCATGCGGAACTCGCCAATCTTCACGATGCGGGACGGGTTGGTGACGTCCAGCACGCGCACGTGAGAGGCGTTGAACTCGCCACCCTCGAAGGCGATGGTCTTTCCGCCGAAGGTGCCCACCGCGCTGTGGTGCGCGTATTCGTCCATGGTGCGTTCGTAGCGGCCCAGGCGGCTGACGTTGTCCAGGTCGGTGACGTCCACCACCGAGTAGCCGCCGAAGGAGCTGCTGATGTACAGGCGGTTCTCGTACGCGAAGGCATCATGCGGACCGCCCAGCTCCGCGTCCTCGGGCAGGGAGATGATGGTGCGCAGGATGGGATTGAGGGGCTCCGTCAAATCATAGACGTGGGTGCCGGTATTGGGGACCATGGCGTAGAGCCGGTCATTGTCGACGAGCACCGTGTGCGCGCCGAAGTCCCCCGTCGGCAGGCTCTTCACGAACGTGGGGAGGGCGGGGTTGGAGATGTCGTAGACGATGGGGCCCGTGCCGTTGCTGGCCACGTAGAGGGCATCGCCCTTGGCCCAGACCCCGTTCCAGGAGTTGTCCTCGGGCAGGGTGATGGACGCCGTGACGACGGGGGTGGTGGGGTTCCTCACGTCGATGACGGTGAGCCCGCCGGCCCGGCCCTTGTCCGGCAGGGAGACGACGTAGGCGTGGCCCTTGGCGACGTAGAGGTCCGCGGGCAGCCCCACCGGAACGAAGCGCTCGGAGACGAGCTGGAGGCCACCCGAGGACTCGGGCTCCCCGGTCGACAGGGCGACCCGGTGTGCCTCGAAGGTGCCCTTGAGGCTGAGCCTCCCCCGCCGGCAGTAGGCGAAGCAGCCGGTGATGACGTTCGGCGAGGGCGCCTTGCAGCCCTGCACGGCGACGGTGAGGTCCGAGCGGGGCAGGTGGCCGGTGATGGAGAAGCGCCCTCCCTGGGTCTCCTTGCGCCGGAGGGGCTGGTCGAACATCGTGCCGCCGTCCTCATTGAGCAGGAAGCCGATGGGGAGGCTGGTGATGCGCACGCCGCCGTCGTCGAAGTGTCGCTCGCCTCGGCCGTCGGCCAGGTAGATGCCCTCCGGTGGAATGGAGGAGAGGGCCTGCGAATCACACTGTGACAGGTCGAAGTGCGACAGGTCCTCGCAGGCTCCCTCCTGCGCGTAGACCGCGCTGGAGGAGCAGGGGGCGAGCGAGCCTGGATCCTCCCAGTCCCCATGGTCCTCAAGCTCCGTGTACGTCCCATCCCAGACATAGGGCCCCGCGTCGGGAGTCGAAGGGGAGGGGGAGTCCTCGCAACCGGAGAGGAGCTGGAGGAGGACGATGGCCAGCGGCGCCCGGAGCGAGCGAAGGGTGACTGTCATGGGGGACCTTTCGAGGTGAGCACCCCGCGAAATTCGCGGGGCACCCATTCAGACAGCTCAGGGTCCCAAGTCCCTCACTCCGGCGGGAATACTTGCGCCGTGACATGCACCCGCGCGGCTGTGTTCAGCCGCGTTGACATGGCTTCGCGCGTCACACTCCCCATCAGCGGTCGGCGATGTCCGTGCCCTGCAGATACTCAGACACCTCGACAATCGCTTCCGCCGTCCAGCCCCTGTTGGCGCCCTTGCCGGACGTATCGCAGTCGCCGTCGGTGTGGACGCCCAGCACGTGTCCCTGGCGGGTGAGTATGCCAGCGCCTGAAGTCCCGACCAGCGTGTCCAGGTCCTTGTAGTAGACAAGCCGGTTGCACGAGTCGAGGTAGCTGCCCTCGGCGATAGCCTTGGGTCGGCCTCGGGGGTGCTGGATGATGGCCAGCCGCTCGCTGCTTCGGGTCGTCAACAGCAGCGGGGGAATGGCGGCGGGGAGCACATCGAGCCGGATGAGCGCGTAGTCAGGCTCCATCGACTGCTCGATGACGGTGCCCTCGACGATGAACTCCTCCCCGTCCGGCTGGTCCTCGTAGTTGAAGACCGCCAGCGACCGGTCCCCGAGTCCCACGCAGTGCCCCGCGGTGAGCACCACCGGCCCCGCGCTCGCGGCGATCAACGTTCCGGTGCAACGTCCGTCGAGCAGGACGACCGCGTCCTCGGTGCCCGGGAGATCGGAGAACTCGCCCCGGTAGCTGTTGATGGGCGTGAGGTCGCTCGTCGGCCCGCACTGCGTGAAGCCGCTCACCTTCGCTTCCGTCGGCTCCTCGCACACGGCGGGCTCCACCTCGGGCGCCGGCTTGCTCCCACAGGCGGCCAGGCTCAGGAGCAGGGGGCCCGTCAACAGCGAGCGCCACATCATCGAACGGGGTGGTCCACGCCTCATCGCCCGGTCGAGGTCGTTCAGCGCGGTGATGCCTCTGCGGGTGGACTCGCCCGTCTCCGTCAACATCGCGTGGTGCCTCGTGCCTTGAGGGGGCCCCCGACGCGCCTTCATGGGCACCTCGGGCGGATCCTGGACTTCTTAGAATGTTTGAGTTGCAGGGTCAATGAACGCAGACTCAGGGCTCATCCACTGAGGGAGCGTCATGCGGTGTCTTGGCATTGCGAGAGAGGTCTGCACCCGGGCCCTCCTGCGAAACGTGAATGGGGCCGTTGTCGTCGGATGTCTCACCGCTGTGCTGACCGCCCTCCCGGCTCGTGCGTCCTCCGAGGACGACCTGGAGGTCTATTCGTGGCCGGTCCTCCTGCTCATCATGTTGGAGGTCTTCTGGCCGGTGTTGCTGGCGGCGGTGGTCTTCGTCGTGGCGGCCGTGGTGCTGTGGCGGGTGTTGCGTCGCCGCGAGAGCCGACGTGCTCCGTCGCGAGCGCGTGTCGTGCGCCCGTCGAAGTGACGAAGACCTGGGGGGCTGGACGGCTCGCTCGATAGCGGTTCGACAGGCCCGAGTTCATCCAGGCGCTCGGAGCCCATGCCGCTGGGCTCCGAGCGCTTTCTCCTACGAGACTACAGTCGAGGCAGACACGCCAGGCCGGGGACCGGCCCGTAGATGTTCGAGCCGGACTGCATCGCGATGTAGCTGTTGACGCCATAGCCAAACGGGCTCGTGTCGCCATAGCAGGTCCGGTAGTGGTAGGTGCCGAAGAGCGGACCGAAGCCAATCATGAAGCTGCTTCCGTCCAACGTGACGTTCAGGTGGTTCGCGCCCGGCGACGCGTTCAGGTAGCCGCTGAGCTGCCAGCTCACGACGAAGGGGCCCTGGAGTTGGTTGCAATCGGACCGGATGAGGCCGTCCTGACACCTGAAGTAGTCCCTGCGGTAGGCAGGGCCGAAGCCGATCCGCGTATAGGCGGTGAAGGCATTGAGGGAGATCTCGATGGCGGAGCTACCGGTGTCGCCCTCCCAGTAGCCCACCAGATGCGCCTTGCTGAAGAAGGGCCCCTCTTCTGACTGGGCAAAGGCGTCCTGGGGCACGGCGATGAGGCACACGAGACCGAGCAACAGCGCGGCGGAACGACTGTTCATCGTGACACTCCTGTGTGGGTGCGAGGCCCGTCGACGAGCCCCAGAGTCATACGCACGGGCCAGGAAAAATTGAGAAGGCGACATCGTTATGTCCTGGGTGTTTGTGATTGAATCCTGCTGGAACCTCTCTTCGTGTAAAAATGCACGAAGCCCTGCCCCTCGAGGTCAGCGTCCGTCGTCGGCGTGACCCGGAGAGAGTGTTCCTGTCGTCTTGGAATGGGAGAAAGGGAGCGGGTCACCGTCGAAAAGTGCCTCCTGGGGCAATCTCAGTGCGAAACAGGGAACTCCAGGAGATGGCATCGGTTAGGGTTCGCCACCTTCAAGAAAGGACTCTCACCAGGCCTTTCGCCGGTGAGTACCCCCCTATGAGCAAGCTTTCTCTATTCGTTGTCACGGTGGCGCTGGGCCTGAGTGCGTGCAAGGACGACGAGGATCCGCCCGTCGAGCGGCCCGCCGAGGACCTGACCCAGGAGCACATGGAGTCCCTGCGCGCGAACCCCACCGCGCTCGCCGCCTTCCTGCGCGACATGCCCAAGGGCGGTGACCTGCACAGCCACACCTCCGGCGCCATCACCACGGAGAAGCTCATCCAGTGGGGCGCCGAGGACGGCGCCTGCGTCAACCCCACCACCTATGTGGCGAGCAATCCCTGTGAGCAGGGCGCCACGCCCCTGTCCAACACCGGGACGGACCGCGCCCTCTATACAGCGGTGATGGGTGCCTGGTCCATGGAGGGGTTCTCCGGCCCCCTGCTCGCCGCGCATCAGCACTTCTTCGATGCCTTCGGCAAGTACGGCGCGGTGCAGACCGACGCGCGCAATGACGACAGCTACGCGGACATCATCTCCCGCGCCGGCCAGCACAATCAGGTGTACGTGGAGCTGATGCAGGGCTTCGGCGCCAGCACCGGCGGCAGGCTCGCCGTGCCGCTGTTCTCCGCCACGGATGTCTGGGATGCCCCGACGCTGCTGGCGAAGCGCGAGCTGCTCATCGCCCTGCCGGACTTCCAGGCGGCCCTGGAGCGTCAGGCCAGCAGCATCGCCAGCACCCTGAGCGGCAGCCGGCAGCTGCTCCAGTGCGGCACGCCCCAGGCGGACCCGGGCTGTGGCGTGGAGGTGCGCCTGCTCGTCTCCGCCAACCGCACGGCGGAGCGGGCCAACGTCTTCGGCCAGTGGGTGTATGCCTTCGAGCTGGCCCAGCGCGTGCCGGAGATCGTCGGCGTCAACCTGGTGTCACCCGAGGAGCACCCGAACTCGCTCGCCTACTACAACGACGAGATGTTCGCCCTGGGCACGTTGGATGACCACAACGACAAGACGGCCGGCCGCAAGGAGGTCCACGTCTCCCTGCACGCGGGCGAGCTGATTCCGGAGGTGCTCAAGCCCGAGGACCAGGGCCACCTGCGCTTCCACATCCGCAACGCCGTCAAGCTGGCCCACGCGGAGCGAATCGGCCACGGCGTGGACGTGCTGGACGAGACGGACGGGGAGGGCGTCGAGGCGCTCCTGCGCGACATGCACGAGGCGGGCGTCCTGGTGGAGATCTGCCTGTCCTCCAACAACGTCCTGCTCGGCATCAAGGGCACCGACCACCCCCTCTCCACGTACCTCGTGGAGAAGGTGCCGGTGACGCTGGCGACCGACGACTCCGGCATCCTCCGCGGAGACATCACCCAGGAGTACATCGCCGCCGCCACCGTCCAGGGGCTCGACTACAAGACGCTCAAGCAGCTGGCGCGCGCCAGCATGGAGCACGCCTTCGTGGAGGGAGACAGCCTCTGGGCCCAGCGCGATGACTTCTCCAAGCGCGTCCCGGCCTGTGCCCAGGACGTGGCTGGCGCGGCCAGTCCGTCCTCCACCTGCCAGGGCTACCTCGGCACGCACAAGCGCGCCGCGCTGCAGTGGCGGCTGGAGGGGCAGCTCGCCACCTTCGAGGACCGCTTCGCGAACTGAGCGAAGCGCCCCCGGTTGACGGCTGTCGAGGAGTCCCGGCTCGAACGTGCGGGACTCCTCGACGCACCACCGTCACGAAGCACGCGAGGCCGTGCCCCGTGCGAGTCAGTGGCTGACTTCGTTCAGCCGGATGCCGTGCTTCTTCGCGTAGGCCTTCTGGGCCTTGTCCAGCTCGTCCATCCGCGTGGAGATCTCCAGGGCATCGCGGTCGAGCTGCGCGCCCAGCGGCTCGAGCTGCGCGTCGGTGAAGCCGTCCGGCAGGGCCGCGACCTGCTGCATCGTCGCGAAGAACGCGATGTGGCTGTTCAGGCAGTCAATGAGCCGGGCCTGCAGCTCGGTGGCGTCCTCGGGGATGGGGTACTTCTGCGTGGCCGCCAGGTGGCTCGACACCAGCCCGTGGAGCTTGCTCAGCTCCGTCTTGTAGCGCCCCATGTTCTTGCGGCTCTGGAGGTCCTTGGAGAACCCCTCGGCGCGCTTGCCGGTCAGCCAGGGCTCCGACGTGGACATCGTGACGTTCCACATGGAGACACTCGCGTCCATGTACTCCTCGGCGTTCATCTTGTCGCGCCCCCCGGAGGTACAGGCGCTGACGAACAGGACGAGCAGGGACGTGAGACACAGGCGCTTCATGAGGGGCTCCAGGAGAAGGACGAAGTGAAGACGTCCGCTATCACAGGTGGCTCTCCGCGCGAGCCCGAAGCCACCTGCGCCCCTCAGCCGAGATGTCTGTGAATTCGCCGGACTTCGGGGAGTCCGGCTCAGCCGGTGAAGTCCTCGGGCTCGAGGAAGGTCAAGGTGTCGATGCCCGCCTCTTCAATCGCGCGGCGGAGCGTGTCGTGAATCACGATGACATTCACTGCCTCCTCCAAGCGGAACAACAGGGCTCCGCCCGGGTCGGCCTTCGGACGCTTGCCCACCAGATTGAAGGCGACGAAGTCGGCGTGCTCCGTGTCCGTCACGGGGTCTCTCAGGATGGCGGGGTAGGTGGCGAGGTTGTCCACTCCCGCCTGAGTCAGCACCGCATGCAGGCGATGGGACATCACGCAGAGGGGCGTCAGCCACAAATCTCCCAGCACCCACCCGTCCTCATCCGTTCCGCGCAGCTCCAGGGGGATGGGCGTGGGCGGGGGGGAAGTGAAGGCCACTCCGGTCATCCAGCTGCGCAAGGGCTGGTCGCGCTTGTAGTGAAGCCGGGCGCGGGTGCCCTCCTCGGGATCCTCCACGCGCAGGACGAAATAGAGGGGCGACATGCGTGCCGTTCCTTCCTGTGCGGTGGGGCTCACCGCTCGCAGCGCAGCGCCACCGCGTGCGGGTTGTCCAGATAGTCCTGCCAGAATTCCCGGCCGTATCGGGCGATTCCCTCGGGGGAGCACTCGGGGCGCGTCCAGGTGAGAGTGTGGAAGCCCGCCTCGCGGAGGGCCTGCTCGTACGTGGCCCGGCTCCAGTAGGAGAAGTGGATGGTGAAGGGCGTCTGCGTGTGCAGCTCCGCGGAGATCTTCTGTCCGTCTCGTGGCGACTCGGAGAAGTCCAGCATGGTGATGCCGTAGCGCGTGCTGTTGGGGCCCTTCGCGCTGAACTCCGGGTTGAAGGAGTAGGTGACGAAGCTGCCCCCCGGCTTCAGGTGGGAATGGATGTTCCGGCACATGCGCAGCATGTGCTCGGGAGAGTTCGCGTAGTGCAGCAGATAGACGGCCGTCACCAGGTCGAAGGTGCCCAGCGGGGGCAGGTCGGCGACGTCGCAGACGTGGTACTCGATGCCTTGCGGTCTCTCCTCTTCCTGTCGCCGCGCGACGCGAATCATCTCCTCGGAGATGTCGACGCCGACCACGCGCCGGGCGCCTCGCGCCTGGAGCTGTCGCGTGTAGAGCCCGTCGCCACAGGCCAGGTCCAGGACGTCCTTCCCCACCACCGAGCCCAGCACCTTGAAGAAGGTGCAGCCCTCGATGTACTCCGAGCGCACCGGCAGCACGTCCCAGTCCGCGATCTTCTCTCCAATCTGGTCATACTGCGCCGACATAGCCCACGACCTTTCCGGGTGGCGTTCGAGCCGTGCATCGTGTCACCGCACCCCGCACCCCGTCGATGTGGAAGGCCTTTCCCGGACGCGGTGAGGGGAATTCCCCGCGACTTTCGTTGATGAGCCGAGGCCGGAGAACGCACGACGGACCGTGTGCGCCCCTCCCGCTGTGACAGGCCCACCAACGACACCCCGCACGGGGGGGAGAGCAGGACCATGAAGCTCCGGAAGCAAACCAGGCAGTGGACGAGCGCGACCCTCACGGGGGCGTTGCTCCTGCCCGCGGCGGCGCTGGCGAATGAGACGCATGTCTACGGCATCGCGAACTTCAACGGCGCGGCGAGCGGGCAGTGCAGCGCCGAATCGCACTCCGTCCACACGAAGACGGCGGGGGAGTTCGCCAGCTACTTCACCTCGCTCGTGAACGCGGGACAGTGGACGGACGTCCGCACGCTCAACAACACCAGCGCGCGCGCGGACCTCTGGACGGATGCGTCGAAGGGGAGCGCGGCGAACGCGAAGGACACCCAGGCCAACGCGGGCGTGGACGACGCGGATGTCCTCTTCGTCCACACGCATGGCGGCCACAACGAGTCGGCCCTCCAGAGCTGGCTGGTGATGGGGAGCAACGCGGACTCGTGCTCGGCCATCACCGATGTCCACATGAGCCTGGGCAACGGGAAGCTGAACATCGCCGTCGTCAAGGCCTGCCAGTCCGGCGACTACCAGGTCTGGAAGCAGGGCGGCTACCGCACCTCGCTCGTGACGAGCACCAGTCAATTCACCATGTGGAACGCCTTCCACGGCAACTCGTCGTGCGGCAACTTCGTGAAGCGCTACGTGAAGCGCTACGTGGCCCACTCCAAGACGACGGGCGTGGGGGAGAACTGGATCGACGAGGCGTACGACCGGGACATCGGCAAGGACAACGACGACTGCCCCGTGTCCATCGTCTTCGGCGACACGAAGGCGAAGCGGGTCGCGATGTTCGAGTCGGGGGGCTGGAAGGACCGCCACAACACCGGCGCCAAGGTCGCCTCCTCCATCTTCTACGTGGGCGGTTGTGACCCCTCCGGCGGCCAGAAGCTGCCGGATTGACCACCGCCCCTTTCGACCCTGTTCAGAGAGAACGAAACGCCATGAAGACCCAACTCATCCGCTTCCTGACCGCCCTTCCACTCACCGCCATGCTCGGCTGTGACAGCGCCGTCCCCGTCGTCGAGCCCGTGGACACCGAGACGCAGGCTGCATCCGCCACGACCACGGGCTTCGTCTTCGACACCACGCTCATCGCCACGCCGCCCACCGGAGGCATCCCCACCGACCTGCTCCCTCGCACCGCGTTCAATGACTCGGTGCTGCAGGGTGCCCTGGTTGGCACGACCGAGACCTTCACCACGACGGCGCAGCTCGGCTCTCGCCGGGACCTCGAGTCGAGCACCTGGACGCTGGAGAACGACGCGTCCGAGGGGCAGGTGCTGGTGATGAACAAGCTCGGCAGCGGCCCCGCCGTGGAGCAGGTGCCCGCGGTGATGCAGCGCACCGCCATCGCCCGGCTGCAGCGCTGGGGCATCCCTACTTCGGAGATAGGGCCGGTGCTCCAGGTGAAGTCCTATCTGGAGACGGAGCAGCCCGGCGTCGCCGCGGTGCCGGAGCTCCACCGCTACAAGACCTTCGTGATGCGCGCCATCAACGGCATCCGCGTGGAGGGTCACCGCGCGGTGGTGTCCCATGGCGTGGATGGCACCTTCCAGCGCGCGCTCATCTCCTGGCCGCCCCTGGCCCGGACCGGCCACCTGCTGCGCACGCGGCTGAGCACGGCGGACATCCAGGAGCGCGCCCGCGCGGCCCTGGTGGCCGAGGGCGAGACCACGGGCGCCGTGCGGCTCTACTGGAAGTACGTGCCCACCCAGCTCGCCACGGGTGAATGGGCGCTGACGCTGGAGGTGGGCGCGTCGATGGCCGCCGGCACTGGCACCACGCACACCGAGGAGCCGCGCATCGTCGACGTGGATGTGAGCCCGGTGCAGTAGTCGCGGGGCGCTGGACCCGGGGGCTTTCCCCCGGGTCCCTGCAAACCCTGGCATGGGCGACGTCTTGCGTTGGCGGGAGAAATGCCAGGGATTGTCCGTGGGAAATAACGCTGTGCGCAGGCCCTCTCCTGGACCAATGGCGGCACCCCCCTGGCGTTCATCGAGGTGAAGCTGCCCTGAGGCGCTGACGTGACGCACCCACGGGGCGCTTCCCCGGAGCGCCTCGTGGTCTCACCCGCGTGACTGCACCACCACCAGCGCGATGGCCAGCAGCGGCAGCGCACCCTGGACGAGGCTGGCCTTGAGGAAGTGGCGGTTGCTCGACACGAGCACCAGCGCCGCCAGCACCATGCACGCGCAGCCGAACACGACGGCCGCCACACCGGAGGCGACCGCGTCCGTGTGCACCAGCACCACTCCCACCAGCACGCCCAGCGCGAGGAACAGGTTGTAGAAGCCCTGGTTCAGCGCCATCGGCTTCACCACGTCCGCGTCCGCCTGCGACTTCAGCCCGAAGCGCTTCCACACCTTCGGCTTCGAGAAGACGACGCTCTCCATCACGAAGAACAACACGTGGATGAGCGCTGCGATGACCGCGAAGACCTGCGCCAGTGACGACATGATGACTCCCCTCCGGGATTCCGGTATTCTGGACCAATCGGTTCCGAATTCATATTGAAACGGTCGGTCCAGAATTGTCAAGGAGGGTGACGTGGCGCGGACGCGTGCGTTCGACGAGACGGAGGCGGTGCGCAAGGCGCTGGGGGTGTTCTGGTCTCGGGGCTACGAGGCCACGTCGTTGGCGGACCTGGAGTCCGCCACGGGGCTGAACCGCTCCAGCCTGTACCAGGCGTTCGAGAGCAAGCGGGCGCTGTTCGCGCGGGCGGTGGCGCTGTACCTCCAGGAGGTGATTGCGCCCCGGCTGACCGTGTTCGCCACGAGCCCCGCGGGGCTCGCGCAGGTGACGACGTACTTCGAGTCGCTCGCGACGACGATGGGCACCGCGCCGCCGACGCTGACGCGGCGGGGGTGCCTGCTCGTCAACACGGCCACGGAGCTGGCCCCGCATGACGCCGAGGCCCATCGCGCGGTGGAGGACTACCGGGCCCTCTTGCATGGGCACCTGACGAAGTCCCTCGACGCGGCGGCACGGGCGGGCGTGATTCCCAGGAAGACGGTGGCCCGGCGCGTGGAACTGCTGGTGGGGTCCGTCATCGGCGTGCTCGTCACCGCGCGGGTGGACCCCTCGGCCGCGGCGAAGCTCGCGCGCGCGGCGGCGAGCGAAGTGGAGGCCTGGTCCGAGGGGTAGGGCGCATGCGCGGTGTCCGCCTGCCGGCCAGGCGGCGGTGGGCCCAGGTGACCAGGCCTCGTGAAATGCCGTGGCCGCGCGTGGCCCCGCGTGGTAGCCAGCCGGCAGCCACTTGACGCTCCGATGGCGGTCCGACGTTTCGTCGTGACCGTAGGGTGTCCTCGGGTGGCTTTTGCTCGAATGGCGCCGCCCGAGCCTCGACCACGTCGTTGCTGGAGGCCCGCATGCCCGCATCCGAAACTCCCGTCCTGGAGTTCGTCCTCACGAACTACAAGAACTTCAACGCCCGCGCGACGCGCGATGCGCTCCTGTCGTACTGGGAGCACGTCGCGAAGGGCGGCCGCATGTTCTGGAGCGTCGCGGGCGCGATGTCTTCGGCGCAGCTCGGCATCACCCTCGCGCCCGCCATCCGGGCGGGGCTGATTCATGGCCTGTCGGTGACGGGCGCCAACCTGGAGGAGTCGCTCTTCCGGCTCGTCGCGCACTCGGCGTACAAGGACTTCCCCGAGTATCGCTACTTCACCAAGCAGGACGACACGCGAATCCTCGAGCAGCGGATGCGGCGAGTCACGGACACGAGCATCCCGGAGGACGAGGCGTTCCGCGCGGTGGAGAAGCTCGTCGTCCCGATGTGGAAGCGCGCGACGGAGCGCGGCGAGCGGCGCTTCTGGCACGAGTACTTCTACGAGTTCATCCAGGCCATCGACCCCTCGGTGTTCGAGGGTGACCCGGAGGCCTGCTGGCTGCTGGAGGCGGCGCGGCGCAAGCTGCCCATCGTCGTTCCGGGCTACGAGGACTCGACGTTCGGCAACATCTTCGCTTCCTACGTGAAGATGGGCGAGTGCAGCGCGAGCATCGTCAAGTCCGGCATCGAGTACATGGCCGACTTCTATGACCGCTACGAAGAGCTCTCCTCGGGCCACGGGGTGGGCTTCTTCCAGATTGGCGGCGGTATCGCCGGCGACTTCCCCATCTGCGTCGTCCCCTCGACGAAGTACGATTTGCAGAAGCCCGTGAAGCCGTGGGCGTACTTCTGCCAGATCAGCGACTCGACGACGTCCTATGGCTCGTACTCGGGGGCCACGCCCAACGAGAAAATCACCTGGGACAAGCTGACGGAGACGACGCCGATGTTCGTCATCGAGTCGGATGCCACCATCGTCGCCCCGCTGATTCTCAGCGCGTTGCTCGAGTGCAAGAGCCACCCGGATGCGGCGGCGGCAATCATTGCCAGGCACCGGGGCTGAAAAACGACGAAACCCCTGGTCCCATCTCGGGGCCAGGGGCTTCTGGGAGCGCTTCCGTGTAGCGAGCGCTACTCGATGGGCATGAAGACCTTGAAGCCCGTGCGACCGCTGTTGGTCGTGTTGCGCTCGATGAAGTCGCTCGCGGAGGAGTGGCCATCGCCGAGGGTGACGGCCGTGTGGCCGTAGATGCTGCCCAGCCGCGAGGAGGTGCTCTCCCACGTGAGGACGAGGCCCGGAATCTTCAGCGCCTCCTCCAGCGTCATGTCCACCTGCTTGAACTTGTCGCGAGGCAGGTTGTTGTCAATCTGGTTGCCGTTGCCCGACACGCCAATGCCCAGCGCGTTGCTGATGGCCCGGCTCACGCCCGTGGCGCAGAGGCCCTGGCTGTTGTAGCCGCCCATGCCCATCGCCGCCGCGCGGGCCGCCTCCGCCAGACGCTGCATCTTGTTCGACGCGTTGCTGGGGCCCACTCCCGTCGGACCGCCCACGTCCGTCCCGCCACGCACACCCCGGTTCTTCCCGCCCGCGTCGAACGTGTCGCGCGTGGAGTGCCCGATGCTCAGGTTGTTGCCCGTGTAGATGAGGTTCGGGTTCGAGATGTTGTTGTCGCGCGCCAGCTTCTCGACCGTGGTGCCGAAGCGGGCCGCGAGGCCGGAGAGGGTGTCGCCAGAACGGATGCGGTAGTTGGACATGGTGGCTCCTGCGACAATTCTCGGGAGTTCCATGAATGAGTTGCGAGGCACTTCCTCGATTCTTGGTATTTTTATGAGGCTGTAAGATTCCGGCCGTGTCCCGGCACCAGCGCCCACGAAAAAAGGCCCTGCCGGGTAGGCAGGGCCTTCTCATTTCAGCACCTTAGCTGCGCCCTGCGCGGTGCGTCACTCCGAGTAGTCGTACTGGGCCACCTGCCGCCAGTTGCGGTTGTAGGTGCGGTTCCGGGTGAACCAGCCGCTGTGGCAGCTGCCGGTGTTGGTGGCGTAGTAGCCGTAGACGAAGCCGTTGTGGAACTTGGCCGACAGCGTGGGCGTGCCGGGGTTCTCGCAGGGCTGGGTGACGCGGACCCACTGGTAGGCGGCCTCGGCGTAGACCTCTTCCTGGCCCTCGAAGTCATAGAGGGAGTGGACGCGGGTGTTGGCGATGGGGCCGAGCTGGGCGGCCTGCTGGGCGTCGGTCTTCGCGAGCAGGGCCTGGATGTCGGCCAGCGTCGCGGCCTCGGAGGTGAGGGTTCCGGTGAGGCGGTGCACGGCGCCGTCCGTGTCGGAGAGCGCGGCGCGGATGGCGGCGATGCCCGCCGAGCCCTGATAGACGGAAGTGGCACCCCACGTGAAGCTCAGGGCGGTCCCCGCGGTGTAGGCGCTGAGCGCGCAGGAGCCATTGGCGGCCGCGGGCGTCACGAGGATGACCTTGCGGAGCCGGTGCTCGGGGTTCAAGAGCGCGATGCACTCGTTGCCAGCGACGCCGTCGTAGTTACCAGCCGGGCGTACCGACTCGACGATGTTGTAGACGCGGAAGTTGGGGTCAGTGACCTCCTGCTCGGAGGCCTGGAGAATTTCAGTGTCCGTGTCCGTCTCGGGACCGAGACAGCCGGCAAGGAGGGAAGACGCGAGGACGAAGGAAGAAAGGCGGAGTGAGATTCGCATGGCGAAGCAGGATAGCACGCCTGGTTTGAATGTATTCCAATCATTTCTTCGAGATGTCGCTGATACATATCCGACACATTTGATGGGTCGGACAGGCGTCTCGTGGAGGGCCCTCTAATAGGTAGCGGTCGCCGACAGGCTCGAAAGAATGCTCACCTGTGAGGGACCGCCGAAGACCGAGGCTGGCACTCCGAGTACACCTCGGTCCAGGAGTTCATCGAAGGAGCACCGCGAGGTGGCGAGGTATCCGACGCATGGTGAGACACGGAGCTCGGGCCGACTGGCGGTGAACGCATCCAGGGCGCGTGCGCGCTCGGCCAGGAGTTCGCTGACCTGTCGAGGTCGCGCCGCGTGCTCCGTGAGGGCCGCGTAGCCGATGCGCAGCTTCCGTTCGTCTTTCGGCAGCGGCGCGAAGACGGCGCGTGCGTCCTGGCGCCAGCGCGAAGGGGTGATGCACAGCCCCACGTGGTCGGGGATGAGCCAGCCCTTCGAGAGCGAGGCGAGGACGAACGCGAGGTCCTCGTGGATGAGCCGCTGCGTCCACGCCGTGGGAGGTGTCGCGTAGGCGGAGTCGATGAGCAGCACCCGTCTGTCGGGCTCGGCGCGAACCCAGCGCTCCACGCGCTCGGCTTCTTCGCTTCGCGGCGCGTGTCCCCAGGGCTTGAGCGGCTCGCAGAGGAGGAGCGCGTCGAGTGCGTCGAGTGCGGGCAGCCCCTCGCGCGCCGGGAATCGAACGACGTCGACCCCTGCTTCCTCGGCGAGCTGGAGGTACACCGGATACACGTCGTCGGGGACTCCGACGCGGGCGTTGCGTGAGGCCAGCCAGCCGAACAACGCGCGCAAGGAGCGACGCACGCCGTGACTGACCTGCGTCCGGGACTTGAGCTGAGCCTCCAGCCCGAGGTGCGCGAGGAATCGCTCGGCGACGTGACACCGATACGGTGCTTCGGGATGCGCCGAGGGCTCGATGGCGGCGAACGTCGGCGCGAGGCTGCGATAGACGTTGAGCTCCGCCAGGTCGACGAGCTCGGGGCGCTTGACGCGCCACGCATCACGCAGCGCCAGGAAGGCGTCATGCCTCATCGGCGCAGCTCCGAGGCCGGGTCTTCCAGCGAGGCCAGGCAGGTTCCATCGCTCATGAGGTTCCACGAGCGCACCAGCCGGTGCGTTCGCTCCCAGCCGACGGAGGGCTCGGTGTAGGCCGCGACGCGCAGCGCGCGACCGGCGACCTCTCCCTCGAACACGGGGCTGCCCCACGGCAACTCGGTGACCTTCGTGAAGCCCCCTGCCTCCATCGCGCGGAGCACCACCTGGAGCGGCACCTGATTCGCCTCGCAGTACCGATTCACGGCGCCAGGCGCCCAGGCGTTCTCGGAGAGGCTGGAGACGTAGAGTTCCTTGAAGCAGACCTCGTGGAACCCTTCGCGCGCGCTGCGCTCCAGGTAGGCGTGGACCTTGGCCACGTCATCGACTCCGCCGCGCTGAAGCACGCAGATGGCCCGGCTGCGAAGGCCAAAGTCCCGCGCGAGCGCACCGGAGTCGACGGACAGGCCCATGATGCGCGCGTCGTCATCCCGGGTGACGCCGTGACGACTGACGGCCAGTGTGGCGAGGCCCGCGTCCCGCAAGGCGTGCAGCTGCTCGGCGTCGAGGCGCGCGCCGTTGGTGATCAACAGCGTCTTGGCGAAGCGCTCGGCGAGGCCCCGGACCAGCGCGCGCAGCTGGCTCGGAGGCAGCAGGGTGGGCTCGCCACCTCCGGTGATGACGGCGCGCTCCGCCCCGCGTGAGCGCGCGAGGTCCGCCCAGTGCAGTTGCTCCTCGAGCGAGACACTCCGCTGCCGCGCGAGGTCGGAGGCGCTGGCCTTCGAGAAGCAGAACGCGCACTTCGCCTGACAGGCCTTCGCCACGGGCAGCACCGAGAAGGTGCGAGGCCGACAGTGCTCCCAGGGAGCCAGGCCCGAGTCCTGGAGCAGGAAGGCCTGGGCGGTGACCTCCTCGTGGAGGGTGGGCCGCAGCGTGCCAGCGTCGTCGACCCAGGCGACACCGCTCAGCGGCACGTCCGGTGATGGCCAGCGCCAGCCGATACCGGTGCCCGTGGTGTTGTTGGGGCGCATCGCCTGCGCACCCGAGGTGGGCAGCCGTGCGCGCAACGCGACGACGCGGTCCTTCGCGCGACCGAGCTTCGCCACCAGTCGCCGTGCCTTGTCGAGCCCAGGGGTCCAGGGCTCGTCTTCCCGCAGCATGTAGAACGCGTCGGGGAAGGTGGACTCGGCGATGGACGTCTTCGAGTACCGCATGCGGTAGCGGTCGAATCCACGCAGCCAGTTCGAAAGCGGGATGAAGGCGACGAAGGCGGTATCCATGACGGAGCCAGTGTCGCAAGACTCTGGCTTCGTGTCAATATTACACCTAGCTCGGAGGTGGAGCCCGGCTCAGTGCCGCGCCTTCTTCTGTCCCGCGTTGGTGGCATCCGCCAGGAGGCACATCACCGAGTAGAGGTTCATCGTGTAGAGGTTGTTCTCCGGCTCCAGGTCCGCCGCCTTCTGGAACAGCGCCGTCGCGCGCTGGTAGTCGCGGTGGTGGTTCACGATGATCATCCCCAGCCGGTTGTAGAGCGGCGCGGGGGAGGGCAGCATTCCGATACCCCGCTCCAACAGCTCGACGGCCTCCGCCCACCGGCCTTCCTGCTCCATCCGGATGACGCGCTGGAGCAGGTCCTCGTTCGCATCCTCCGCGCGAGGGACTGGCGCCCGAGTCACCGGCCGAGGTGGCGCCGCCGCTGCTTCCGAAGTGCCTTCCCGGGTAGGAGTGGCTCGCGCCGTGGGGGGAGGTATCTCGTAGAGCTTCGTGACGCCCCGCTCTTCCAGGGACGCGAAGAGCGCGCGCAGCTCCACCTCCGCGAGCTGGGTGATGAGCGACAGGTCCGCCACGGACGTGTGTCCATCCACCAGCGACAGCACATACGCCTCGAACGGGCTGAGCCTCAGGTTCGCGATGTTCAGCCCTCCCACGATGAAGGGCCGTGCGTTGGCTCCCCCCGTGGTGGCCTCGAACGGCGAGGCGCGGGTGGCCTCCGACTGGGGGGCCCGGGGTGTCCCGGAGGTGCCATTGCGCTCGGGTTGGGTCAGCAGGGCGCGCACCAGGGACACGTTGTCGCGGGGAGGCAGGTCCTCGACGTGGCGCACCAGCAGCAGCTCGCAGCGCGGGCACTGGAAGTCGTTGGGGAGCGTCGGCGCGCCACAGTGGGGACAGGCGTCGTCTTCCGGTGGGTGCTCGAAGGCGTCGGCCACCGCGTAGTAGTGCTTGCGGATGGCCGCGCGGATGGACCTGCGAATCGCGACAAAGGGCAGCACCTGCGTGACGCCCACCGTGCGAGCAATCTCGTCCAGCGCGCGCTGACGCTGGGGCTCCGCGATGGCCACGCTGAGCACCCCCTGCGTCAGCCGCAGCGGCATGAAGTCGAAGCCCTCCGCCAGCCGCACCGGCACTTGCTCCAGCAGGGCGGGGCCCACCGTCGCCTGGGCCAGCTTCTCCGTGGAGACGAAGCGCGTCTGGAGCTCCCGCGCCAACATGCGCAGGATGGGCGTCTCGTCCACGCCCAGCCGCACCAGGCACTCACCCAGCTTCTGCCCGGTCTCCTGCTGATGGGCGAGCGCCCGGGACAACAGCTCCGGCGTCAGCACGCCCTCCAGCACCAGCCGCTCCCCGAATCTCCGCGTCATCCGCTGATTCAAGGCGGTGTCGCGCCTCCACGTCCACTGGAAGCAAACGCCAGGTCTCCTTGGGGCGGCCCGCGGATGGCCCGGCGCAGGACTCAGTGAATCATGACTCACCCTTCAACTTGAGGGCGCCCTGTGGTTCCGTGTGTTGTCGTCGACGACACGCGGTCCGCCGCTCAGAGCCGATAGCCGCCGGTGATTTCGATGCGCTGGCCGGTGACCCAGCCCGTCTCGGGGGAGAGCAGCGTGGCGATGACGCCCGCGACGTCGTCGGGTTGGCCGACGCGCCCGAGGGGCGTCTCCGCCGCGACGACCTTTTGGAGCGAGGGGTCGTGCATGGCGCCGCCTCCGAAGTCCGTGGCGATTCCTCCCGGCGCCACGACGTTCACCGTGATGCGGCGCGGGCCGAGTTCGACGGCGAGCGCCCGGGTGAGCACCTCGACGGCGCCCTTGACCGCGGCGTAGGTCGAGAAGCCCGGGTACACGTAGCGCGCGAGCCCCGTCGACATGTTGATGATGCGCCCGCCGTCGACCAGCAGCGGCAGGAGCTTCTGCGTCAGGAAGAACGTCCCCTTGAAGTGCACGGCGACCAGCTCGTCGAAGGTGGCCTCGGACGTCTCGATGAAGGGCGAGTAGCCGCCGATGCCCGCGTTGTTGACCAGGTAGTCGAAGCGCTCGCGCGCCCAGGTCTGCTTCAGCGCCTCGCGGACCTCGGCGGCGAACGCCTCGAAGGTGCCTGCCTTGCCGACGTCGAGCTGAAGGGCGACGGCATTGCGTCCCTTGGCCCGGATGGCCGTGACGACGGCGTTCGCCTCGTCGCGACCCGTGCGCCAGGTGACGATGACGTCCACCCCTCGGTCAGCGAGGGCCAGCGCCGTGCTCCGGCCAAGGCCTCGGCTTGCTCCGGTGATGAGGGCAATGGGGGCTGGGGAGGGCTTCGTGCCAACGGACATGGGAATTCCTTTCGGGCATCGCGTGATTTCTGGCACGAATTGTCCCTACGCTCCCTGGTCGCGACTACAGACTTGTTCCCCCCATACGGATGTCTTCGTTTCCTAGTCACCTGGAGGTAACCATGCCGATCATGAAGGAACTCCCGCTGGTGCCGGCGGAGCGCGCGCTGAAGGTGATCGGCGGACGCTGGAAGATCTTCGTCCTGTACTTCCTCTTCGAGGGCCCCAAGCGGCTCTCGGAGTTGCGGCGTGTGATTCCGGGCGTGAGCCAGAAGGTCCTGGTGCAGCAGCTCCGGGAGATGGAGACGCACGGACTCGTGAGCCGCGAGGTGTTCGCCGAGGTGCCGCCGCGCGTCGTCTACACGGCCACCGCGCTCGGGCTCAGTCTTCGCGCGATTGTGGCCTCGCTCTGCGACTGGGGCCGTCGTCACGCCGCCGAGCTCCGCGCCCTCGACGAGCCCGTGGCGTCCACCCCGGTGCGCTCCCGCAAGCCGGGGCTTCACACTCGCGCGAGCGCGGACCCGAGGATGCGGCCCCCGGCCTGAGCGGGACACCGTGACAGATGGGCTTCACCCCGGCGGATGACCTGCTTGAGACGTGTCGAGCAGGGGCGGAGCCTGGGGCCACCAGCAACAACAGGGGAAGCAGCCATCGCGGGCGCACGGTGCGTCTGGTGCCTGGACGAGGGGACGTGGAGGACCTGGGAGTACCAGGGCGGGCCGGAGCGGGGGTCGGTGCGCGATAGTCTGGGATTGCTGATTATCGACTCCGTCGACACTGCATCGCGTCGTCACACGGAGTGGATGCGTGTTTCAGAAATTGAGACGGTGATACGTGTGAGGAGCAGGCGGGCGGGGTGGTGTAGACCCGTTTGCAGAGGTGTCGTCGACGCATGAGCATCGGTGTCTCCATGGCCCGGTCTCATGTCTCGCAGCGCTCGTCATCGGTGTTTCATGTCTCGCATCGAGGGCCCGGCCGATGGCTGTCGAGCCTGGCCCGTGTGCTGCTCGTGCTGGTGGCGTGGAGCTCCGACGTGCGGGCGCAGGTGCGCGGAGGCGGGGAGGAGCTGCGGGAGGGGTGGCTCTACCGCTGGGGAGACTCACCGCTGGGGCCGGATGGAGTGCCCGTCTGGGCGCGAGAAGCGGAGACGCGCGACTGGCAGCCCATGCAGGCGCTGCGGACGCCACCGGGGCGGGAGAAGCACACGCTGATGTGGGTGAGCATTCATCCCGGGGCTATGGTGTCTGCTTCAAACCCCGAGTTCGGGCACGGCACTTGAGCCAGGCAACAGGAGACTGAAGATGACATCCAGCCGTCGGACGAAGATCGCGGTGATTGGCAGTGGGTTGATGGGAACGGCGCTGGCGCGAGCCTTTGCCGTTGCGGGTCATGAGGTCGCGGTCTGGAACAGGACGTCAAGCAAGGCCAGGGCGGTGGGCGGTGGCACCCTCGCGTTCGAGTCGCTGAGCGAGGCTGTCGCGGGGCGCGAGCTGGTGGTCGTCTCGCTGTCCAACTACGCGGCCAGTTCGGAGCTGTTCGCCTCGAAGGACGTCGCGTCGGCGCTCGCCGGGACGACGCTGGTGCAGCTCACCAGCGGCTCGCCCGCGGACGCGCGGGGCGGATTGGAGTGGGCGAGGACCCACGGCGTGGACTACCTGGATGCGGCCATCCTCGCCTATCCAGCCTTCGTGGCCACCGACTACGCCACGGTCTTCTACGCCGGCGCTCGCGCGGTCTTCGACCGGCACCAGGCGACGCTCCAGGCGCTGGCCAGGAACTCCGTCTTCGTGGACGAGAAGATTGGCTCCGCGGCGACGCTCGACTGCGCGATTCTGGAGGCCTACTACGGAGGCTCCCTGGCGGTCCTCCACGCCGCGGCGATGTGCAAGGCGGAGGGACTCGACCCCAAGGCGTTCTTCGCGCAAAAGAACTCCTTCCTGGGGCTCATCTCCGTCACGGCTGACGCCGCGCAGGACATGATTGCGCGCGACGACTTCGCGGGGGCTCAGTGCAGCCTGAACACCCATGTCGCGGCCATCGAGCACATCGTCCGGCTGAGCGGGGACGCGCGCATCAGCACGCGCTTCCCTCGGGAGTTGCTGGAGAACTACCGGCGAGCCGTCGGCGCGGGCCTGGGAGACCAGGAGTTGCCCGCCGTGTTCCGGACGTTGGAAGAATAGGGCCGCGCTAGAGCGCCGAACAGGTTAGGTCACGCCGCGAGCTGGAAGCGCGCGGCGACCTCAAGGTTTTGGACGACCGAGAGTCGCCTGAGGTCAAAGAGGTTGCGGCGCGTGCCTCGGTAACGGGCCTTCGGACCCTGGCGGTTGGCGAGATGAGCCAGGCGATGCTCGACGCCGACCCGCTCGCGGAGTTGTGCGCGGCCCGCGCGCGACTGCAGAAGTGAGCGAAGGCGATGCTGGAGCCGCTCGTCATCGCCCATCGTGACGCTGCGCCCCTTACCGGATGCGGCCTGGGTACAACTGGGGCGCAGCTTGCACGGTCCGCAGGCTTCCGGGTCGAAGTGCACGACGGCGCCGGGCTCGAAGGGCTCCACCTCACCCGCGGGGCACGTGAGGGTACCGTCGCGGATGTTCACTTTGAAGTCGCGCTTGCCGAACAGTCCCGGCTTCGCGCTGGCTCCTCGCCACGGCCGGCAGACGAGGTCGCCGCCGCTGGCCAGCACGTCCTCGGCCATCGTGCTGTTGAGGTATGCCCTGTCGACGAGCAGAACGTCGGGATAGAGGTCCTGGTGGGCCATGTCTTCCTGCAGTGCGTCCGTCGCCTCGTCTTCGGGGCGGTTGGCGGGTGACACGGCGCAGGCCACCACGAGCTCGGTGTCGAGGTCGATGCCGACGTGCTGCTTGTAGCCATTGAAGCGCTTGCTCTTGCTCTTACGCCCGTGGCGCATGTCGGCGTCCTCGATGGAGATGCGCCTGTCGGCTGCCACGCCTTGTCGAATCTGAACGCCTCCTTCGGGGCGAGGCTCGAGGTCCTGTTCGCGCACCTGCGCGAGCGCTTCGATGTAACGCGTCAGCGGCGCCTCGACGCACGACTTCGACTGCTTCGCCACCCAGGCCATGAGGCGGTCGAGTTGTCGGCACAGGCGATTGAGTGCGTCGAGCTTCGCGTCGGGCGCACTCCAGTCGATGTCGAGGCCGGCCTTGATGCTGCTGGCCCTCAGCAACGGCGCATCGGCCTGCTGACACACCTCCTCGACGTCAGTGCCGAGCGCGAGCGCCATGCACTCGGCCACCTTGCGGCCTGCGTGGCCGAGCAGGTTGATGGTGTCCTCAACCCGCCCGGCTCCCTCTAAAGGGCGGCTGTCGACCCCCACTCGCAACGTCTTCGGCGTCTTTTTCGAATCGAACCCCTTCGTCCGCTTCGCCACCTCGACGGTGTGCTCGAGCAGCCGACGGTCCATCTCGTGCGCGATGAGGCGCTCGCGGAACTGCTGCAGCCCGCCCTGCGAAAACGCGGGCGCGTCTTCTTCATCATCGAGCGTTCCGAGAACCAACCGCCAGCAGCGGTCGCTCGCCGACAGACGCACCGCTTCCGCATCGGAAGTCTGCAGGTAGGCCTGTAGCAACAGGCCCATGCACATCAGCGCAGGCGGCTGCGCGGCTTCACCCTGGCCCGTCTGTCGATACATCGACTCCAACTCGGCCTGAAAAGCGTCGTCGAACAACTCGTGCCGGTGCTCGCGCAGAAAGACGAAGAGCTTCCGACTCTTGCCGGCGAGCTTCAGGAGCTTCTGCTCGCGGGCACTGCACTCCATCGTGGGCTTCCATCGGTCCAAGTGGCACCTCCGTGAGGAGGTGACCTGAGCACTCGGCGACAGCCCGCGTCGACCGTGCTCGTAAGCGATCGATTTTCCTCGGGCTGATTCCTGATCGGCGCTCTAGAAGTCCCGAATCGAATCCATCACGGAGACCAGCGCCTCTCGGTCCAGGAGCGCGGCGGAGGCACCTGCGGTGGACCGGAGCTTCTCGTCCACCGCGTCGAAGATGCCCATCAGCGCGACATAGATGTGCTCACGCTCCTCGGTGTAGATGAAGGTACCGCGGGCATCCAGCTTGTTGAAGCCCTCGGTGTACGTCGTGACGATGGGCGTGAGCGCGGACACGAGGGCGGAGCTGTTCTGCTCTTCCGCGGCCTTGAGCGAGGCGGCCCGTGCCTGTCGATACAGCGTCGCGGCCTTCTTGGCCTGGGCCGGAGTGATGTTGTCGGCCCCGTCCCAGATGCGAAAGGGATTGTCCAGGTTCTCCGCCAGCCATTCGGCCTTGCGCGGCTGCCGCACGGACAGGTCCAGCCCGTCGCGCGCGGCGGCCTTGTAGGCCTTCTTCACCTCGGCGGCGAGCTCGGCGGGGATGCTCGTCAACCACAACCTCCCCAGGTTCGGAAGCTGCTCCGGGCCCGGGAACTCGTCGGGCGCGATTCCAAACATGTCACTCAGCGTCAGCGTGCGCAGGGCGGGGAGCGCCGCCAGCCCGGCGGTGTTCCTCAGGTAGCCGGGGGCGCCCCAGATGCGCAGCTCCGTCAAGTTGGGAAAGCGCTTCACGAGGTCAAGGGCATCCACGTCCCGGGCGGAGTTCACATTCAGGTGGCCCAGGGCGTCCAGTCCGGACCAGGCCATGGCCGGATTGTTCGTGATGAGGGTCAGCCAGCGTCCATCGGCCTCGGCGTGGATCTTCAGCTCCGGGCTGGCCTGGCCGACCAGGGACAGGTGCTCCAGCCCTTCGTTCAGGAAGAGCTCGTGGACGCCTGTCACCTCCAGGATGAGCCGCGACAGATTGGCGCCCCGCAGGTCGACGCGGCGCTCGCCGTGGTTCTCCACGTCCGACTCATAGACAAAGGGGCGTCGGCGGATGAAGTCGAACAGGCCTGGGATGGGGGCGTCGGCGTTGACGGACGTCAGGATGGGAAGTGCCTCGAACACCTTCAGGTCGGGCGCCGCCGCGAGCCGGTCCGTGTCGAGCCGCTGCGTCGAGCGGCGCACCTCGACTTCGCCCAGCTTGAACGCCACGCTCTTGTCGGGGTTGGCGTCCATCTGCTTGAAGAGGTCGCGCTCGGCCTGGGGGATGGCTTCCCAGCGCCGCTGGCTGTAGGTGGCGCTGCCGGAGGGCCAGCCGCTGTAGCTCTTGACGTCCTCGACGACGAGGGGCGGCCGGTGGCCCACGCGCGTGTAGCCGCGAGGCACCTCGGCGGACACCCAGACGTGGACGCGGTGGTCCTTCCAGAAGAAGAAGTTGAAGTTGGCGGGCGCCATGGCCGCCACCGCCGAGGCATCGGGCAGGGCGGGGCCCACCCAGTCCAGGGCCAGCACGCAGGCCAGCTCGTTCTTCCCTTCGACCTTCAGGGCCGTCACCTGGACAGCGGTGTAGGCGTCGAGCCGAGGGGTGTAGACGGCGAAGATGTCTCCAGGCGTGGGCTTCATGTTCGAGCGGTCCGTAGGCGGTGTGAGCAGGGACCCAGTCTAGGCCACGGTGCCCAGGTTGCCCTCACGGAACGCTCAGGGCTGGCCCGGGACTCAGGCCAGCCGAGAGGTGTTCGCGTGTGCGGCTCAGCCCAGCTTGCCGCGGAAGCCGATGGGGCCCTCACCGTTGTAGGTCATGGTCCCCGTCAGCGTCTGGCCGGCATCACTGGAGGTGACGTCGAGGGTGACGACGTTCTGCCCCTGCCGGAAGCCGATGACCCAGAGCCCGCCGGGGTGCCAGGGCGCGGACGCGCCGCCCCACTGGTTCTCCACCGTGTACGTATCCGCCCCGGACAGGGTGCCACGGAAGCCAATGGGGCCCTCACCGTTGTAGGTCATGGTCCCCGCGAGCGTCTTGCCGCCGTCGCCTGACTTGATGCTGACGCCGACGACGTTCTGGCCCTTCCGGGCTCCGAAGACCCAGAGGCCGCCGGCGTTCCAGGGCGCGGACGCGCCGCCCCACTGGTTCTCCACGGTGTAGGCCCCGCCATTGGTCTGCTCGCTCTTGAAGCCGATGGGCCCCTCGCCCGCATACGTCATGGTCCCCGCCAGGTTCTGCCCGCCATCGCTGGAGGTGATGTCGATGGCGACGACGTTCTGGTTCTGCCGGAAGCCGAGGACGAAGGTGCCGCCAGCGTTCCAGGGCGCGGTGGGGCCGCCCCACTGGTTCTCCACCGTGTAGTTGTTGGCGCCGGACAGCTTGCCGCGGAAGCCGATGGGCCCCTCGCCCACATACGTCATGGTCCCCGTCAGCGTCTGCCCGCCGTCGCTGGAGGTGACGCTGAGGGCGATGACGTTCTGGTTCGCGCGGCTGCCAATCACCCAGAGGCCGCTCGGATTCCAAGGAGCAGACGAACCACCCCATTGGTTCTGGACGTTATAGGTAGACATTTCTGGCATTCCTTTGCTTGTGGTTGGACGCATGGGAACGGCGGACTGGAGCAGGGCGGAGCTGGCCCGCTCCGCGCCACCCATAAGCAGACTTCATGCCTGTGTCTTTGTGAAGAGGTCCCCTGGGAAGACTGTCTTTGTGGCTGTCGGGCGGCCGACTTTGCGTCTGGGAATGACGCTCATGCGTTCGTCAGGGACGCAGGGGGCCATGTATGGGATTCCATCTAGCACCCCGGTCTTGGGAGGGATGTCTGGACCCGCGACCTCCATCGGGTCCAGTGTTCCCGTCGGCGCTCAGCAGCCGTAGAGGTATTTCAACGCGAGGATGTCGGTGCTGGTGAACTCACCGGTCGCGCTCGGCGGATAGCAGGCGTTCATGAGCGACGCTCCCGGCGCTGACGTGCTGGGCGTCCCGGGGATGAGGATGGCTCCCACGCCAGCGGAGCCTTCGCTGCCACCGGTGCCGCAGCTGTGGGCCTGGTTGAAGAAGTCCGAGTGGCGCAGCCCCAGCGCATGACCGAGCTCGTGGGTGATGACGTGCTCGACCACGTCCACGGTGGCGGTGTTCAGCCCGGTGCCGACGCGGATGGTGTTGTAGGGCCTGCCACCCGAGGGAAACCCCGACGAGGCGCCGGTACCGGCCATGGTCGTCAGGGAGATGTTCGCGTTGCAGCTCGCGCTCGGGCCTCTCACCATGGAGAAGCAGAGCCCCAGGACGTTGTAGTTGACGATGGCCAGGTCCAGGCCCTGGCTGAGCCGGGAGTAGGTGTTGAACGTGGCGGTGGGATTGAGGCAGATCCTCGTCACCGCGCCGGTGTTGACCAGGTTGGTCGTCCGATATTGCTCCGCGCTCCCCTCGGTCTGGAGCAGCTCTCGCGAGGCCGGGAGGCTCACGTGGGCGTCGCCCCCCACATAGACGTCATCCTCGACGACCTGGATGTCGCGGGCTGGAAACCCGGCCTCGACGAGGTTGGAGACGATCTCCTCGCTCTCCCCCCGCGAGTCATCTCCACAGCCGGCCAACAGCGCGCCACAGCCCACCACGAGAACTGCTGCTCTCTTGAACATGGTCGTTTCCCCTCGGGTACCGGAACGGTTCTTCCCACGCCCCCGGAATGGGGGCGCCCGAGGGCAACAAATCATGTGAAATCAGGATTAATCAACAATCCGGGGTTTCGGGACGTGAGCGCGCTACACCCCTGGCCGTGAGGCTGCGCGCGGCCCCGCCTTGCGTTGGCGGGTGAAGCGCTCGCGCAGAAGCTGGATGAAGTGGGTCAGCGGCGCGGGGCGCTGGCGGGACGCGCGAGTGACGGCGCTCCAGCGGCGGCGGATTCCTCCGGGGGTGAGTCGGACGGTCTTCAGCCCGTGGCGCTGTGCCGGCATCATCCATTCGGGCAGCGCCGTCACGCCGACACCGCCTCGCACCAGCTCGATCAGCGCCTCGGTGAGGGGCACGGGGGAGACTCGCTGCGGCTCCAGGCCCGCGGGCCAGAACACGCGCGTGAAGATGTCGAGCTGCTCCCTGGGCGCGGCATAGGTGAGCAGGTGCTCCGTCACCAGGTCTCGCGCCGTGACGTGCCCTCGGCGCGCCAGCGCGTGGTCCTCGGGGACCACCAGCATGAGCTCGTCCGCGAAGAGCGCGGTCTGCGCCAGACGGGCCTGCCGGGGCACGTCCGTGGTCAACGCGAGGTCCAGCTCGCCATTCAGCAGAGCACCCAACGGCTGCCGCGTGGCCTCCAGGACGATGCGCAGCTCGACGCGCGGATGCTCGGCCTGCCACCGCCCCAGGATGGGCGGCAGCCAGCCGTACACCGTGTAGCAGCCCGTGCTGAGCCGGAGCAGGTCGTCCTGCGGGTGCGCGCGGCAGATGGCCTCCGCCTGGGCCACCTCGCTCAGGACCCTCCGCGCGGAGAGGAGCAGCTTCTCGCCCGAGCCGGTCAACAGGAGGCGTCGCTGGCGTCGCTGGAAGAGCTGCACGCCCAGGCGCTCCTCGGCGTCTCGGAGCTGGTGGCTGAGCGCCGAGGACGTGAGGTGGAGCTGCTGGCTCGCCGAGGCCAGGCTCCCCGTGTCGGCGACCGCGGCGATCAGCTTGAAGTGACGAAGCTCGAGCATGCCGGTCAGCTTCACATGAACGCGGTTCAGCATCATCGTGAAATCGTTTCGCTGCACTCATGGCTCAGGCCTCCTTACCGTGGGTGACCCCATGCAAGGAGGGCGGACGGATGCCCCACACCGAGCGCTTCACGAGGACGCAAACCCCCGTCGTATCCCCCTGGTCGTCCGTGCGGATCGACGACGTCGAACCGGTCGTCATCGGCCCTGGCTGCCTGCGAAGGGATCTGCCAAGCACGCGTGACGTGCGGGTGTGGGTCGTGGACATGGCTCCTGGGAGTCAGTGGCCCTGGGTGGATGTCCACGACACGGGGGAGGAGGTCTTCGTGGTGAGCGGGGAACTCATCGAAGGGGAGCAGCGCCTGGGGCCGGGCACCTACCTGTTCTTCCCGCCAGGGAGCCAGCACCAGCCTCGGACCGAGACCGGCGTGCGCCTCTTCGGCATCAATCTCGTGGCCTCCTCGGTGGCGCGATGAGCCGAGACGCCACGCCTGACTCCTCCGCGTTGACGCGGGGACCTTCGGACCTCGAGCGCGGGGACCTGCTGGCTCGGCCCTCGCGGACGGGCCGTCGGGACTTCCTGCGCGCGGCGGTCGCGCTCTCCGCGGGCGCTGTGCTGTCCTCCCCCGGGACGGGACGTGCGACGAAGCCTGTCGACAGCGCGACGCTTCGCGCCCAGCGCCTGGCCTGGGCCGGAGTGCGGCTGCGGCTCGGACAGGACACGCTGTTCCTGGACCCGTTGAGTGACTCCTCCGTGTGGGGGGCCGCGCTGAAGGACCCGCTCGTCCCGCTGGACGTGAGCGAAGGCGGACGGTACGTGCTGGTGACGCATCGACATCCCGACCACTTCGACCGGATGGCCGTCCGCCAGGCGCTGGGGGACACCGGCACGCTGGTGTGCTCTCCGGACATGGCCGCCGCTGCCGCCGCGTCGGGCTTCCGCGTGCGGTCCGCTCCACTCTACGAGCCGATTCTGCTCAATGACTTCACCGCCACCGCTGTTCCCGCGGCGGATGGTTATGGCGATCCGCAGGTGTCGTGGATCGTCTCCGGCGGAGGTCGCCGCATCATCCACTGCGGCGACACGCTGTGGCACGGGTCCTGGTGGCACATCGGGCGTCAGTTCGGTCCCTTTGATGCGGCCTTCCTGCCCATCAACGGGGCGCGCTTCGGCTGGCGCAAGCCCGTGAGCGACGTGCACGCCGTGCTGACTCCGGAGCAGGCGGTCGCCGCGGCCGTGGTGCTGGGCGCGCGGCTCCTCGTGCCCATCCACTACGGCATCGCGCCCTCCGCGGACTACCAGGAGGTTCCGGGCGCGGAAGCGCTGCTGCTGGCCACGGCGCGCAAGCGGAAGGTGAACGTGGAGCTGGCGCGTCCAGGGGAGTGGCTGACCTGGCAGGCCAGGAGCTGAGTCTCAGCGTGTGGGTTCCTGTTCAGCCACCGACCTCATCTAATCGAGGCCTTCGCTCCTGCTGTTGACTCGACAGGCGCTCCTGTCATCCCGACAACCGCCCCTCGGAAAAGACCTTGCTCCACCCGCGTGCGTGAACTCGATGCTTCACGTCCTCAGATTCATGTGCGCACGTCATGCAGGCGTGTCGTCGCGAAAGGTGGCGGGTTTCATGGTTTCGATTCGTACGGGTGCTCTTGCCTGCATCGTCGTGCTCGGCTTCGTCGCTGCTTGTGGGAAGGACCCCACTCCCCCTCCCGTCGAGACACCCGACGCGTCCGTCGAGACACCCGACGCGTCCGTTCCGGAGCAATGCGACGGCGGTGGTGTCGTGCTGTGCGGCGGGTCCTGCGTGAACACCCAGGTCGACCCGGCCCACTGCGGCGCTTGCGGCAATGCCTGCGTGACCGGCGAGGTCTGTGAGGGGGGCGCCTGCATCCTGCGCTGTCAGATTGGCGGCCAGCAGGTGGCCTCCGGGACAGTGAACGCGGCGAACTCATGCGAACAGTGCGTGCCAGAGGTCTCCGCGACCACCTGGACGCAACGGGCGGACGGGACGCAGTGCGGCGCGGGGCAGGTGTGCTCAGCGGGCGTGTGCGGTCCGAAGTGCTTCATCGACGGCACCCTCCATGACGAAGGCGCGCCGAACCCGGCGAACGCTTGCGAGACGTGCCAGCCGGCGACGTCGACGACGCAGTGGTTGGCCCGCAGGAGCATTCCACTGCTGGTCGGCGGTGAAGACATCGCGGCGCAAGGTTGGGCGGTGGTCAGCCAGGCGCCGAACACGCTCACGTACGGCGCGGACTACGTGCGCCTCGCGACGTCGACGAACAGCGGCGGGAGGACCAGCGGGCAGTTGCTCCTCACGCGGGCGAATGCGTTCGACGGAACGAAACCCTTCAAGCTCGAGGTGACGCTGCAAGTCGAGTCGGCGAACCCCCACAACTCGCTCGACAGCGGCGCCGCCATCCTGGGGAGCTTCACGTCGCCGTTCGGCAACAGCACGGACCGGGCGCAGATGATCTACCTCGACAGCGCGGCGATTGGCTGGGCGGACGACACGCAGTCCGCGGCGTTCGCGGTGATCAGCGGCGGGTATCACGTCTACGAGCTGGCGGTGGATGCGGCGAAGGTCGCCACGGTGAGCATCGACGGCGTCGCGAAGCTCACGAGGAACAACTTCACGACGACCGGCGGCATCGCCATCGGCGACCAGACCAACGACCCGAGCGTCGATGGCGTGATGCGCATCAAGTCCGTCGAGCTGCTCTGTCCCTGAAGCTGACGACCAGGACCTCGACCTGGAGGTCTTGAAGGGTTCAGGCGGCAGCGGCGATTGCCGCCTGAACCCCGGGGGCGCACCCGAGAGGCGCTACAGCCCGACGTAGGTGAGCGGCAAGAGGCCATTCACCGCCCAGATATCTCCGCACCAGCCGCCGCCGGTGAGGTCTACCCTCTTGCTGTCGCTGCTGTAGGTCGCGGAGCCGCCGGCCTGCCAGCCCCTGACAGCGAACGCATTCGGCGCGACGGAGAACGGCGTACCGTTCAAGTCGACGTTCCCGGTCCCCGCCGCGTTCCATGGGCCCATGCAGGCGCCCGCGAAGCCGTAGGGAACCGACGTCACTCCCCAGGTGGTGATCTGCCCCGTCGAGCTCGCGAACGTGAGGTCATCTGTCTTCAGATAGGTCAGCCGAGGCGTCTGGATGCGCACCTTGCTGAAGGTGGTGACCACGTCGGTGCCCGCGATGGCGCCCCCTGCCTGCTGTCTTGAATAGTTGCTGCCGGACCCCGAAACGACGAGGGGCAGGTATTCCTTGGGCTCTGGGGTCTGCATTCCAAGGCAGTAGGCGGAGTAGGGCTGGTGGTTGTCATTGTTTGCATGGAGCGTGTACACGCCGTCCTCGGCCCCGGGAAGCATCGCCCGATACTGCGCGCAGGTGACCACCGTCGCGAGCATGAGCCGTAGCTGGGTGGGGTGACGGGGGCCGAAGTGACCGCAATACCCGCCCCCTCGGATGGAGATCCGCTGGTCGCCGTGGGAGAAGTCCACGGACCCGTTGAAGCGCCAGCCTTGCCCCGCGATTTCACTCGGGACGAGCGCGAACTGGGTTCCGGTGAGGTCGATGGAGGCCATGCCGCCCTGGCTGTATTCGCCGTTGCAGTCGGCCGCGAGCGCGAAGCCCATGGATGTGGAGGCGGTGCTGCTGCCTCCGATATGAGCCGAACCCGTGCTGAGGCTGAAGGTGGTGTCGTTCCAGTCGACCAGAAGTGAGTCCGGGTGGAATCGAAGCCGGTAGAAGGAGGTCTTGAGCCCGGTGGGCGAGGTGTTCCCCGCGCCATAGGACGAGTAGTTGGAGGTGCCCCATCCGTACCGCAGCGTCAGGTATTCGGCTGGGGTGGTGGCCATGTTGTGGCAATAGATGTCGACGAGCTGCCCGCTCACCTGGAGCAGATACTCCCCATTGCCTTGCGTCGGGTCGAGCGCGCGCGCCTCGGCGCAGCTCTTCGGGACGGCGCTGAAGGGGCCGGTCAAGCCGATCCACTCGAGCTGAAGGCGTGGGGCCCCGGCCATTCCGTTCCATCCAAGGGGCCCGGTCCATCCGCAATTGCCGCCGCCCTTGAGGTCCACATTCTGATGCCGTCCGTAGGCGTCAATCTGCCCGGCGGGCTGAAAGCCCGCGGTGGCGAACTGATTGCCGGCGACCGCGAAGGGCGTGCCAGAAAGGTCGACGTTGGCGAAGCCTGTCATCGAACTCCCGCCGAGGCAGTCGGCCGCGACGCCATAGCCCAGCGCGCTGTAGTAGGTATTGCCACCCATCCAGAGCACGCCGGTGCTGGTGGCGAAGGTGAAGTCATTCACGTCGACGAGCAGCGTCTCGGTATCGAGGCGGATCCTCTGGAAGGTGGTCGCGAGCGTGTTGGCGCCCCGGGAGACGTTGCTGCCTGGCAAGGTCCGCCGGAGCGTGAGGTATTCGCGCGGCGTGCCTGACATGCCGTGGCAATAGATGGACATGGCGCGGCCACTGACAGTGACCGTGTACTCACCATCCGTGAGGCTCCCCTGGTTCCTCAGGAGCTGGCAGGGTGGGGTGGCCAACGCCACTCGCACCACTTCGGCGGGCGCCTCGACTTGTGCGCCAGCCTCCTCCGGCGTCAGGGGTCCGCCACAGCCAATGGCGAACACGACCAGCACTAACGGAGACACCACTCCGAACAGTTTCATTCCTTGACCCTCTCCATGCATGACGTGCCTGGCGTGCGGTGCGCCGAATCAGTCAGCACCACCCGACTTCGAGTGTCAAGAATGGGTCATACCGATTGTGCGTGTGTCATTCGGGACGGCTTCATTCCGGTGCCTCCCGGGGCGACTTCGACTCCTGCGCTCCGTCGGTCGCTCCAGAGGTCACCGAGGCGCGGTGTCACCTGCGTTGCCCAGGGGCTCGCGCTGTTGCTTCACGCGTCGGGCGTGCTCCTGCCGGAGGACACAGACATGGCAGACGCCCGCGATGAGCAGCAGGCCCCAGGTCAATGGGGGCTCACGCGTCATGCCCAGGACGACCACCGACAGGCCCAGCAGCCACGGTGCCCAGACAGCCTCGCCCTCCCTGTACCGCACATAGACGCGTGCGGGGAGCAGGAGCAGCACACAAGGCACGAGGAAGCGGGGCCACTCGTCGGGTGGCCTGTGCAACATGAACCCGAAGGAGAGGGCCGCGTAGCAAGCCCACTCCACCAGCACGAGCCCCGTGCGCCACGCCAGCAGCCCGCGCTCTGACGGGGCCAACCCGCGCGGCTGGGAGTGCCCCATTCGCGAGTCCTCCTCTGCCCTGAGTACAAGCAGCCTCGCGCGACGCGAGCGCACCTGGGTCGCGACGGCCATGAGTCCCACCGCGGCCGTGCTCCCCATGACCATGAAGTCCGCGAGGGCAGGGGAGCGTGCGTTCGGCGCGAGCACTGTGACCCGAGGACCCGAGGGACGGGGGGAGGTCTGGTCGAGCCGGACCGCGAGGGTGTGAGCCATCATCGCCGCGAGCGCGACGAAGACACCCAGGATGATGGGAACTTCACGAGGCGCGGCCACGTCGACAGTGCAGGAGAGAGCGGTCCCCCGTGTCAAGTCACTCTCCCAGAAGTGTGCCGCGCACGAGCGAGCTCACTCGCGAGGCATGGCCGTGCCGGGCGGAGTTCAGCGAGGTGGTGTCGCGACTACTCTGTATCCCTGCCCGTCAACAGATACTCCAGTCGGTCACTTTCGGCTGCGACATGACGCAGGACGAGCTGGAATTCTTCGGCGGTGAGGCCGGCCTTGGGAATCCAACCTTCCGCGTAGACTCGGCCCCGTGTGTCGAGCCGGAATCCGACGAGCTGGGCGGCGCGATTGTAGCGCCAGAGGCGGAGCGGGAGGTCCTGGACGTCCCGGACCGTCGCCGCGCGAGCGACGACGGCGTGGAACTCGAAGACGTCTTCCGTCTCATGGATGCGGACGCGGTGGCTGCGCTCGTTCTCGAAGCGGACGATGACGTCGTCCCCGTCGATGGTGACGCGTGAGCCGCGACAGAGTGTGCGCCAATCAGAGCCCATCGCCGCCCTCGTCTCGGAGGTCGGCCTCGAAGGCATCAAGCCGTGCATCGCGTCCATCGTCGAAGTGTTCCTGCTCCATCCGGTCGGCCTGCTCGGTCACCCGTCGCACGAGGAGTCGAACGCGGATTGTGTCATGCACATGGGAGCCTAGCACCACGTCATCCTCTATGGTCAGGTCATAGAGGCGCTCTTCCTTCGTTAGAATCGCGCCGATGCGAGATGGCACGCGCGCGCCCCGTGTGGCGATGGGCTCGGGATCCTCATCCGGCGCGGTGCGACCAATGGGGCTGATGCATCGGACCACGGGGTGACCCTGCTCGGATCTGAGCACCAGCGTGAAGGGCTGGATGCGATTGTTCGGGAGCGTCACTGTTCCAAGGAGTGCACCCTTGGGCGGGTGCGGTGCCCAGTCGATGTGCGGACCCAGGGCCGAGCTGTGCCTCAGTTGCTCGAACCGCTCCCTCACCCGGGCTCCGAAGGAGTCCTCGACCGCCAGGGCCGTCTTGGTGCCCCGGGTGGCCCATTCCGGGACTGGAAATGCGCTTTTGAGCGGGCCGATGAACCGGTCGACCTGTTTTCGTGCTGCCACCATCTCCCGTTGCAGATCGATGCGACGCTGCTCCAGCAAGGGGACGCTCAATCCTTCATGCATCAATCGGAGGAAGGTGCTCATTCGATCCAACACCCGCTGCACTTGGAGTACTTCCACTGTGTCCTGGAGATGGGGGATGAAGACCTGGAGCCAATCCTCACCCCCTGGCTCGCCACTGAACGAGGAAAGCCTGCGGTCTGACTGGGAGCGGACCCGGTCGATACGGCCGACGCGCTGTTCCATCGCCGAGGGTGTCCAGGAGATGCCGTAGTGGTGAATGGAGGAACAGAAGGTATGCAGGTCCTCACCTTCCTGCAGCAGGTCGGTGGTGACGAGGACGAATGGGTAGCCCGGCATCCGGAACTGGCGAACCAGTGTCTGGTTGACCTGTCCTGCCATACCTCCGGTGGGTTGTTGCTGGCGCAACAGGCTCGCCAAATAACGCGCGGACTCACTGAGCGGTGCGGTCCGAGCATCCGGAGCGTTCACATCGAGAATCAGGTCGAGGTTCTCGGCGATTTCGGTCAGCTCGTCGACAGCTCCCCAGGGGCGTGGCTGCGGCGTGCGAAGCTGGGCTTCGAGGAGGTCCATGTACTCGCGGAGAAGTCGCTCGCCTCCTGCCTCCATCTCGCGGTCGTCGGATTCGGCGGCGGCGCCACGCCTGATTGTCAGGATGGTGCGCCCCGCCATCGACGCGACGTAGAGGTCGATGAACGCATGTCCAAGCCGCGCCGCGACGGCTAGCAGCTCGGCGCGCAGTACCTGTCCCCGGAACTGGCTTCGGAATGCCTCGGCTGATTCCGCGAGGAGAGGGGCTTGAGGCCAAATCCGTGCCCGAAGCCCGGCCCGCTCAGGACGGCGCAATTCGCTGAAAAACGTGGTGCGCTCCAGTGCGGAGGAAAGCTCCAGTGGGGCCTCGGCGGCGGGTTCGCGAGACACCGAGGCCATGAACCGTTCCTCCCAGATGACGCCCGCGTGAATGGCAAGCATTCCCGTTCCACTGTCGCGGAGTAGTTCGAGCGCGGCAGCCTGTGCCGCCTCCATGCGGCTGGCTCGCGTGACGACCTTGGCTCTGCGGCTCAAATACCTCGCGGCGCGTTGGCGAAGCTTGTCGCTGGTCTCCGCGACGGAGAGATGGAGGGTCGCGGCGAGCGAGGCCAATACGTTTCCAGACTCCGTGCCCAACAGCGCCATTACATGGTTGTCGGCGAAGAAGGTCGAATAGGCGCCACTGCCCTTGATGAAGCGAGACTGGATGTTCGCTCCACTGAGGACACCCTTGGGTCCATCCCCCCGGAAAAACCAGGCGAAGAAGGTGTCGGTGCCTCCTCGGTCATCCACTTCTATATCGGTCCCGACGACGTCGAGCGGAGTGGGGACGGACCCTCGTTGTATCCACTCCGCCGCTCCCTTCTCATTCCGGTACAGGGCGACGACGTCATCGAAGGGGGCTCGCAGCGCGTCGGGTATTCGCTCACGCAGGTGGGGAATCAGCCAATCGTCATACCGCTCGTCGAGCTTGCGCTTCAGCTCTTTCACCGACGCGACGCGCCGGACAAACACGAGCGCCTTCTTTCCCGTCACCCAGGAGGAGGCGAGGCTGTCGACGACGGTGTCCATCTTGGGATGGGGCATTTCTCGCCCGAACTTCGACCGGTAGCTTCGCGCGAGTCGGTTCAGGTCGTGGACGTCGATTCCCTCGCGCTCGATTGTCTGGTCTGACTGCTCCGCATCGTCGAAGACGCTCGCTTCGTTGTCGTCGCGCTTCAGTTGGGCGGTTTCCAGGAAACTCTCGAATGAAGCGAGCATGCCGATCTGGAATGAGCGATTGAACTGCTTGCCGCTCAGCAGCTCACTCACCTTTTTCTGTACGAGAGCCACGATCAGCCGCTGCCGGTCGTCGGACACGGTAATGGGCTCGTCGTGTTGACGAACACCTCCGGACCGCCATTCGCGCCGATACATGTTCTTCGTGTGCTCCTTCCCCGCGATTTGAATCGACGTTACACGCCGTACCAGGAAGTGGGCCGCGACCTCCTTCTTTCGCTCTTCCGGGATCGTGTCGTCGCGTAGCTCGCGGAATCCTCCCGCGAGCCCAAACAGGTCGAGCTGGTTCCAGACGTGCTTGTACGTCTCCTCCAAGGGAGTGGCTGACAGGAAGAGCACATGCCCTGCGCGTGAGCCGTAACCCGGGAAGAGGCGAGGGTCGGGGGTATCCTCTGGGGAGTGTCGACCGAAGGCTTCGGCCATGACCTGGTTGCGAGAGGAGCCCGAGGTGCTGAAGCCATGCTTGAGGTTGTGCGCCTCGTCGACGATGACGAGGTCGAACTTCGGCAGCGCGCAGCACAGGGCCCTCGCGAAGTTCCGCTTGAAGACCTCTTTCTTGTTGCGCAGGTCGAACGCCTCTTCGCCGAGCCAGGGCAGGTGGCGCCGCAGCCCATCGCGAAGCCCCATCCAGCCTTCGCCTGTATTTCCCAAGGCAAGGCTGAAGCTGGACATCCGGACGAAGAAATCTCGATTGGGGTCGATGCTCGTCTCGTGAACCAGTTCGAGCAGGTTGCCGCAGGACACGAGTGGCCGCGCGGGCCGGCCGTCGAGTGCGCGCATCCGGAGGTCATCGAACCGCACATTGTGGGCGGCGAAGTTCGTCAGTTCCTTCTGCCACTTGCGCTGGATATTCTCGCGAGGAGTGATGACCAGCACCCGGAAGCTGGGGTCGAAGTGTCGGAACAGCGCGAGGGCCCCCAGGGCGACGTACGTCTTGCCCATCCCCACCTCGTCGGCGAGATAGGCGATGCGGTGCTTGCGGAGGATGTTGTGAATGGCCACGGCCCCGCGGAGTTGTTCTTCTGCGCGGTGTCCGGCTCCCATCCGCTTGCCGAAATCGAGCAGTGCCCGGGCGGTGTCGAGGTCAATCATGGCTGCTCCTTCTCGGGAAGGGCTTCTGCCCGCTGGAGGAACCACCGCTCGAACCAGTCGAGGAAGGCCGGCATCTCCGAATGCCCGGTGGCAAGAGCATCACGTAATGAAGCAGCGTCGCCGAGGTGTGTCTCAATCCGTCTGACGTCCTCGCGATGATCTGCCCAATAGTCGGGATACGCCCGACCGATCTCGCGTAGGAGTTGCTTCGCGCAGAGCGTGACGACGTAGTGCTCGACGCGCTCTCCGTTGCCCGAATGGGCATCCTTCAGCACCCGCTCCAACAGGCTGCCCAGAGAGTCGTACTTCTTGCCGAACAGACGGTAGTCGGCTTCGCGAGTCCTGGCGTCCGCGAGTGCCTGGCGAACGTGTTGGTCGAGGCTTTCGAAGGCGTGGAAGATGCCCGCGAAGCGGTCGAACAGTGTCGTCTCGAAGGGAAGTGGCGCCAGCTTCGCGAGCAGGGGGTCGTCGTCGCCCAGGATGTTCGCGCGTGCCTCGATGAAGGCCGCGCGCTGTTCGACAGTGAGTAGCGCCCAGTATCGCAGGATGTCCGCGGCGCTCAGGTCGAGCAGCACGGAGGGACGAGCAAACATACCCTCCTCCTGAACCAGGAGGAACCCGGGTTTGGAGTCCGGGCCAACGATCTCCAGGAGTGAGGTGGCGTGGAGGGTGGTTTCGAGTCGCTGGCATTGCTCCGCGTTGAGTGGCACCCACGTTCGTGGCGAGAGGTCCGAAATTTCCAGCACGGTGATGCCGCCATGCCTCGCGAGTAGAGGAGGAGCGGTGGTGGAGTCATCCCAGAAAGCGCTGCCCGTATGGGTATCCCAGCGGAATCGAAGCATGAGCCGCGTGCCGCCGTCCGTCGCGGAGCCTTCGGTCTCTTCACGGGGCAGGAAGGCGAGAGGTCGTCGTGTCTCGGCCCCCATCCACCAGTCTGGTCGCGCGCCTGACGTCGCCTCGACGAGAAACCCTGTCTCCCAATTTCCTCCCCGGCCCGCAACGCGACAGCCAGCCGTCGTCAGGTTGGCGGAACCTACGAAAAGAATCTCCCGTCCGCCTCGTTTGTTCTGGAAGAACCGATAGACCTTGGCGTGGACCGTGCGGTGTTTGGAGTCTTCGGCCCTGCCCAGTCGGAGCAGCTCCCCTGGCAGGGCCCCCCAGGCCACTCCGGGCTGGGCTTGCATCCAGGCGAACAACTCTTCGGAGCACAGGGCCTCACCTTTGTCGTTCCGGGGAAGAAATACACGCGCTTCCTGGATTTGGAAGCGTTCGAGCAGCTCCGTGAGCGGGGCCGACGTGCCGCCCCCGTCAAAGTAGGGGGAAATCACCTCGAGGCAGAGACCGTGCAGGGCCTTGCCCGAGGCCTCTTCAAGAAAGTCCGGCAGGGATGCTTCGCCGTCGTGGAACTGGGAAAGCAGCTTGCCGTCCACGGAGCGATTCTCGCGCTGGGTCGTGCCGCGCAGGAACGCACGGATGTCGCGCGCGGCGCCGTGGTGGGCCCGAAGCTCGTCGTTCGCGCGCCGGCCTTCGGCGGCGCCGACGAGGGCATCGAGGTATCGCAGGAGGGCGTCGCGCAGGGACGTATGCGCTCCTTCGCCAATCTCCTCCACGTGGGCGACCTCGACGTTCTCCCACCAGCCGGCTCGTGTGAGATTGGCGGATGCGCACGCGCAGAGCAGGGCTCGGTCCCGCTTCCCGTCCTCTGCGGGCTTGGCGTCCTCGACGAGCACCAGGACATTCTTGGGATGGAAGATACCTGTGGCGTGCCGAATCGGGATGCGGCGGGTGTCGAGCTTCGCGGCGCCACCCTCGGGTACCAGCCCGTGCTGGTCGTAGTAGACCGTGATGCTCCCCGGCAGCGCACGCAGTGCTTCCTCCAACTGGACGAGCTTGATGGCCGGGGCATGGCTGAGGGGAATGTCGAAGAAGACGGGCAGGACCTCGGACTCGAAGAATCCTGGCTCGAAGCGGAAGGTCGTGAAGATTGCGGAGACGAGCCGGCGCTCCTTCATGCGCTCTTGGAAGTGCTCGGACAGGACCGCGCGGGGAATCTCGCTCATCGCGTGCCTCGAAGGTCGGCTGCGACGATTCTCAGCGATTCGATGAAGTAGGCATGCCGCCAGTAGATTGGCAGTGCCTTCGCGGGAGGAAGTCGGCTCAGTTGTTCATCGCGGAAGCGCACGTGCAGCTTTCCGTCCTGAAGGGTGACCCACGCCGCCGCCGAGCGTGCATTCATCACGGCCTCGTTCTGCGCGAGGACCAAGTGGATGGCCTCCTCATAGTGGCCCCCATGAAAAGCCTCCGCGAGCTGAAGCCAGCGCGCTCCAGAGTTTGTTTCGTCGCTTCTTGCGCGCAGCTCGGGCTCCAGCGCTTGTGTCGCTCTGAGGTCAATCGTGCCACGGGGGGCCGTTCCCCAGTGCTGGCGGACGCCTTTCGCGATGGTGGAAGGGGACTGGCCATTACATCCCATCACGTGCTCGAAGAAGGCCACCGCCGGGGCGATGAGCAGCTCCGCGATGCGAATCCTCTCAAGGCGATGTGCCAGCTGGCTCCCCAGCTCCCCGCGCTTCTCCGCACGGTGTGCCAGTTTCTCGAGGCTCCTTGGCGTGAGGGTCCAGTCCTCCTCGTCCAGTGTCTCCGTAAGCAACTCGGCGAACAGTCTTTGCTTGCCCTGGGTCCCGCGCGTGGGTTCGAGGTCCGCCGGACCACCGTGGAGGAGGTGCTCCCGGTAGAGCGCTCGTTCGCCAGCGCGGACCTTGTTCAGGATTCCGGCGACGCCCCTGATGACGGCGGCGTCACGTGAGTTGTCGCGAAGGTCGAGGGGGTGGTCCTTGGCCCGCAGGCGGTCAATGATGCCACGCGCCGTGCGAGCACCCTGCTGTTCGAGCTGTGGTAGCAGGTGTTTCTCCACCGTGATGCGGGTCTCCTCCGAGAGCCGTGTCGGGTCCCCCTGGACGAGGCCGGAGGCCCTGGCTGGCACCGTGTAGAGGCCCCAGAGACCGTAGATTTTTTGGTTGCTGAGAATCTGAGCCGCTGCGTCGATGCCCAGGCGGATGCGGTCACCATCCGCCAGGCGCTTCGCCACTCGCTCGGTGCCTCGATAACCATGATCTCCGTTGACGTGAGTGCGTGCATACGCCGCGAGCTGTTCCCACTTCAGGAACGTTGCGAGGTTGCCTTCGGTGCCGCCCTCGTCGGAAACCCGCTCGGCGAAATAGTGCCCGAGTAGAAGCACCGTGAAGTCTCTCACCGAGTTGCTCACTGTCGTCAGGTTGGCGACGACGTGACGTCCGAGACGAGACCAGATGGCCTGGACTCCGAGCGGGTCTCGTGAGCCCTTGATGGCCGCGCGTGAGTCGAGTTGTGTCAGGAAAGGGATTGTGAGCATGACCTGGAGGTTCCCGCCAGCGTAACGCGAGTCTGGCCGCTCGACATCGAGTCAGACCATACCCATGGAGAGGGATGTCCAAGGCGCATGCCGCTCCTGTCGTCATTGACTCAGGGCGCATACTTGATGCAGTCAATCTCCACGAACAGGATGGGGGAGGGAAGGGCGGACACCGCACGCCTTCCATTCTGCTTCGCTGCTGCCTTCGCCGCAGGGGCTCGCGAAGGCCGCGACAGCAGCGCGAGGGGCCTCATTGCGCCACGTCCTTCGAGTCGAGGGGTCGCGCGGCCACGGCCTCGATTTCCAGCAACCATGCCGGGTCGTAGATGCCTGAGATGATGCTGCGGCGCTCCGAGGGTTGGCGTGCCCTGCTCACCTGCGCTTGAGGAGTCACCGAGGCGCGGAGCCGCCCGTGTCGGACACCCGCGCGTCAGGGACTGTGATTGACCGATGGGGGACAGTGCGTGGAAAATCGCAATTGCTGTCGTGCGGGACGTCCATCTAAAGCCTGTGTGCGCCCCAGGGTCGGGGCGTGGTTCCCCTCGCAAAAGGAGCTCCGATGAAAACGCTGAGGAATGCCCTGCTGACGCTCACCGCTACCGTCACCCTGGTCCCCGCGGCGGCCGTGGCCCTGCCGCCACCCTGTGCTGAGATCTGCTTCGAGCCGGACAGCTGTCGCGAGGCTTGCTCCATTGGAGTTTTCCTCTCGACCTGCCGCCGCGCTGGCTACTGCGAAGAGGTCGACGAGGCCGAAGAGCTCATGAGCTCCGTGTCGCGACAGGACGCCTGGGGCGAGGAGGAGACCGCTCCAGTCTGCGACGAGGCTCGGCAGCGCGAGGCCGTCGAGGGCTGAGTGCCGTCGGAGACGCCCGACGCCCATGGGCGAGCCTCCAATTGCCCGAAGGCATCCAGGCGCTCCGTGAACCCGCGCGGTTCACGGAGCGGTGGGAGCAGGTTCAAGAGGCCGCGGACAGATAGTCCTCCAGCCTCGACGTCTCGGTGTTCATCAAGGACTTCGCGAACAGATAGAAGCGATACGCGTCCCGGAAATTCGAACCGAGGCCGAACGAAACACGGACCGCTCCGCAGAGCCCCTTGTTGAGGATCTCCTCGTCGAAGGTCTTGCAGTCGAAGATCTTCTGCGTCTTGTCGAGCTCGCAGTGCTCCGCGCCGGCCGTCGTGTAGGTCGCATGCTGCACTGCCCCCAGATTGCAGAAGCAGCCATTGCGAATGCTGATGCCGAAGGACTCGGCGGCTCGCTTGACCTGGGCATGCGGGAAGACCGCGTTGTAGCAGTCGAACAAGTTCAACATGACCGTCGCGCCCTTGTCTTCCGGCGCGGGGCCATAGACTCGACAGAGGGGGCCCTTGGCCTTGATTTCGTGCTGGAGCGACTGCAGCTGCGTCTCGAGCCAGCGGGCCAGCGCATTCGCTCGATCGCCGAGGTTGTTGACTCCAATCCTGGAGATGAACTCGAAGCCATAGGCGATGGCGTGGAAGGCTGCGTAATTGGGGGTGCCGACCTCGAATTGCCTCCCCTGGTCATGGTGCAACAGCCGGTCCGTGGGAGACCATGGTCCGGAGTAGTAACACACCGCTCCACCGGCGAAGGACGGCGGGGTCAGCTTGCGAAGAGAAGACCTCTTCGCGATGAGACAGCCGGCCCCGGTCGGATAGCCAAATATCTTGTAGAGCGATACGGGGACGAAGTCCGGTTGATATGCGTCGAAATCGAACTCCGACAGGGGGACGAACGCCGCCGCGTCGCACAGGACCATGGCTCCATGCGCTTGAGCGATCTTGATCCACTTCAAATCATGCTTCGCGCCTGTTGCGTTGGACTGGGCGGGAAACGCGAAGAGGTGGGTGTGGCCGCGGTCGAGCTTCTCGAGCGAGCGCTGCAGCGAGCTCTCGATGAGCAGCAGGTCTTTGTTCAGGGGCACGTACTTGACCGAGGCGCCCTTGGACCTGGCGTACTCCCTGATGCCGTGGATTGAAGTGTGGTTGTCCTTGGCGAGGAGGAACTCCGAGCCGTTCTCGAAGGGGAACGACTCTGCCACCAGCCTGATGGCGCCGCTGGCGTTCGGGGTGAAGACGATCTCGTACTCCTCCGGCGAACAGCGGAAGAACCGGTAGATCTCCGCTCGGGCCTTCTCGTACGCCGCTTCGGTGGTCTTCGAGCCGGTGTGCGGATTGCCAAGGATTGTATGCTTCAGGACCTGATAGTCATACTCAATGAGGCTCTCAGGCGGGAGCGCACCGCCCACATGATCCAGATAGGTCTCCATCTGCGCGTCCAGGCGTGAGAACTCATTGCGTCTCAGCGCTTCGACTTCGTCATCGGGATACGCAGGATGAGCGGCCAGGAAGGCCGACTTCATGGCTTGATAGTCCCGCCGGGACTGCGCCTCCACGCGCGGGAGCAACCGATCACCTCGACTCTCGACGAGTTCTGGCGCCATCTTGCGAAACGAATCCAGTCCATCGAAGTCCGGCAGGGCGCCGACGGCGACGGTCTCCTTGCAGGTCTGGTCGACCGCACCGCGCAGGAGCCAGGCCTTGACCTGGTAGTTCTGGTCAGGAACCCGCGAACGAAGCTCCCGGAGAATCGTATCGAGATACGCCTCCCGGGTGAGGGTGTCACATTGGTTGAACTCTTCCAGCAGGATACAGGTGTTGAAGATGAATTCTCGCGTGTCCTCCTCGTCCAGGAAGAACGACAAGGGACACGAGGTCGCAACCTCGGGGACGCCCCTGGCGAGCCCCTCCAGGGAGAATGCGTTCGTGATGGCCGTATGATCACTCAGGCTGAGCGCCCTGTCCAAGATGGCCGAGGGAGCGCCAAACAGCTTCTGGGACTGCTCCCGCGTCAGGCCGAACAGTTCGTTGTAGTGGAAGACCGTGCCGTAGATCTTCCCTCCTGGACGGAGCACCCTCTTGAACTCTCTCGCCACCTTGGTCTTGTCAGGTGGGAACATCAGGCCAAATCCACAGACGATGATGTCGAAGCTGTCGTTGCCAAACGGCAGGTCCGCCATGTCGACGTCGGCGTGGAACTCGACGTTCTGCTTGAGCTCGTCGCCCACCACGGTCTTGCACACGTCGATGGCTATCTTGGAGAGGTCCGTCGCGACCAGTCGCAGGTTCAGCGGCTTGGCCAGGTCTTCGTAGAGATGCGTCGTGATCCGGCCCGTCCCACAGGCGACCTCGAGGATGCTCGTGACGGGCGCTTCCGGCCGGATATCCTTTCGGATCTCCCGTACGAGGAGCTCACCATAAGGTTTGAACAGCTTGGGCCCCAGTACGCGCTCATAGAACTCCATGAACGTGCTCAGGGTCCACTTACGCTCCGACACCGTTTTGCAGTGTTGCTGGGCAGTGCTGTTCATTTGTGGGCTCTCAATGGGCAGATGAGGCGTAGGTGTGGCGAGTCTGTCTTGTAGTTCGATCCCCCGCGCGGCGGGGGACTGGTGTGCCTGTCTGGGTTGGGTACCCTTTAGAGTTGTTGAACATTCCTCGAATGGCAAGGCGCCTTGTGAATAGAGGGCGGTGCGGGCCAGGGTGCGGGGTGTCTGTATTCCCGTGCGGGCTGGAATGCCTTGCTCCGCTGTGACGAATACGTACTCATGTTGCGCATCGCGCAACATCAGCGACGCGACCTCGCTCTTCCAGTCGCCGAAGTCGAACCACGTCGCCGCGCCTTTGCGGTCCACTTGGAGACGAGTTGGTCAGGAACACCGCGCCCGTGTTGTGTTCAGGCAATCACAGCACTTCGGGCCGGCTTGAGTGGCCAGCGGGCCTTGGCGTCGTGCGCGGCCCAGGCCGCCGCGATGGCCGTATCCACGGACCGGGCCCCGGTATCGACCCGCGTGATGCGCGAGTCTCCTTCGGGCGCGGTCAGCATCACCGAGGCTTTTGGGGGCTGGGGCGACGTCGACCGAGCCCGGCATCCAGACCCTCACCGTCTCCGGGCCGCGCGTGGTTGGGCGGCGAGGAGTGAGGGCCGACGAGGAGGGGCGACCTGGCCTGGAACTGCGGTAGGATGAGGTTCGCCGTGGTCGGGCGTAAGGAGCAACACCGTGCCCAAGGGTCAAGAGAAGGCGAAGAAGGACAACAAGCCGAAGCTGACGACGAAGGAGAAGCAGAAGAAGAAGAAGGAGAAGGAAGAAAAGAAGAAGTAGCTGGGAAGGACCTCTGGGCCGCGCGCGAATCAGCAGCGCCGCCGTGGTCCCTGGTCCAGAGGCTCGACGTCGGACCTTCGGAGTCGTGGGAGCAGCCCTCGGAGCAAGGGGGGCCTCCCTCGACTCCGGGCTTCGGGAGGGGAGCATGCACCGGTCCTCGATGGTGGCCGTCATCCTCGGTGTGCTCGCCATCGGCTGCGCGGGCGCGCTCCTCTTCTTCGGGACTCCTGTCCCCGAGCCGGCCGCGCCCTCGGTGCGCGCGTCCTCGCCCCGGATGACGCTCGGCGAGCGGCAGGCACCCCAGGGGCTGTCTTCCGTCGCCCGGGTGGTGGGCCGGGTGCTCGCTTCGACAGGCCAGCCCATCGCGAGCGCGGAGGTGCGGTTGCGGCCGTGGGAGGAAGGCGGCACCTCGGAACACGCCGTCACCCACGCGGATGGGCGCTTCCTGCTCGAGACGATGGCGCCGGGCCCTCGCATCTTCTCGGTGACCGCCGTCGGCTATCTGGACATCCGGGCCCAGTCCCACGAGGTGCCACGGGAGGGTATGACGCTGGACTTCACGCTCGCGCCGGCGGTCCTCCTGGAGGGCATTGTCGTCGACGAGGCGGGCACTCCCCTGGCGGAGGCCGAGGTGGCCGCGATGACGCCACCCTGGAAACTGACGGACCCATCGCGGCCTTCCGACGAGTCGATCGCCGCGGAGCAGGCGGGCGGGACGACCCAGCGGCTGGGGACGTACGAGTCGGCCCGCTTCGAGACGGTGACCGACGAGGACGGGCGCTTCATCCTCAAGCTGCCGAAGGGAGGGCTCCATGACCTGGTCGCCGCCGCGGCAGGCTTCGTCTTCACGCGTGTGGAGGTCGAGGCGCCAGCCAAGGACCTTCGACTGGTGCTGCGCGCGGGCGGGCAGGTGGTGGGCACCGTGGTGAGCGCCAGCGGTGAGCCGCTCCAGGAGGTGGAGCTCTCGCTGACCCCGGACGGAGTGCAGTCCCCAGATACGAGCAGTGCGAGCGATGAACAAGGGCGCTTCAGCATGCGCGCCGTGACGCCCGGTCGGTACACGCTCAAGGCGGCCTTCGCCACCGGAGGCCCTCATCGTGCCTCGCAGGTCGTCCAGGTGCGGCCCCAGGAGAAAACGACGGTGGCCCTGCGGATGGACACCGGGCGCTCCGTGTCCGGCACCGTCGTGGACGCGGCAGGACGGCCCCTGTCCGACGCCGAGGTGAAGGCCCACTCCCACCGGGACACCTACGCCGCGTTGGAGAAGCAGGAGCGAGGCATCAAGGTGTGGGACTCCGTCGTGAGGACGGACTCCGAGGGCCGCTTCACGGTCGCCCACCTGCTGCCGGGCAAGAGCGTCCTCGCCGTCGAGAAACCAGGCTACGTCGTGCACGAGGGCACGCGCGAGGCAGAGGACTCGCTCGAGACTGTCTTCGAGACGGTCGTCACCGCTGGCGCGACGGACGTGAAGGTGGTGCTGCGCTATCTGGGCAGTTTCCGCGGAAGGCTCCGGCGCCCGGACGGCACGCCCATCACCCGCTTCTTCATCAACGACTCGGGATTTCGAGCCGAGGACGGCGCCTTCGTGTTCCCCATCGAAGAGCCGGACCTGATGTGGCTGACGCTCGAGGAGCCAGCCCACTCGCGCACGGTCCGCGAGGTTCGGGTGGTGCCCGGCCAGGACGTGGACCTGGGTGACCTCATCCTCGGACCGGGGCGGCGGTTGCGCGGGCGGGTGCTGGACGCGACCACCTCCGCCCCCGTCGGGAGTGCCACGGTGAGAGTCCGACTCACGCCGCCGTCCCCCGTCCCCGGGGCAGAGGGACGATGGGTTCCCGCGCTGGCGAGCACGTTGACGAACCCGTCGGGTGTCTTCGAACTCGAGCCGGTGGAGTCGGGCCTGCTTTCCCTGAGCGTCCATCATCCCGGCTACCTGCCGCTTCAGCAGAGGGTGGGCTCGGGTGACGAGCCGCTGGAGCTGAGGCTCTCGTCGGGCGCGCGGCTGGAGGGCACCGTGAAGGACCGCGAGGGGAAGCCCGCGACCGGCGCGCTCTTGAAGCTCGTCCCCGTGGCAAACCATCGGGGCTCCGCCCGGGTCATCTTGATCTCCGAGGATGGGACCTTCGCGGTGGGAGGACTCGCGCCTGGGGAGTACGTCGTCACCATTCGTTCCAGCTACGACTCCCTGGGCAATCCCTGGTCGGAGACCCTGGTGCACTCCGAGGAGCTGGTGGTTCCCGAGGTGGGCGTCCTGACGCGAGATATCCAGCCCATCTGGAGACCCCTCTCGTATCTCATTGAGTGAGGGCCTTCCCGAAGGCCGCTCGCGACGCCGTCCACGGCGTGGGGTGCCGAGCCCATGCGGGCCACCCGGAGCAAGGCGTCCCAAGCCTCCGGGATGGCGCGGTGGAGGCCTGGAGGCCGCGTCCCGAGGATGAGGAGCGGGAATGCCCATCGGGGGGCAGCCCGCCCGCCTCACTTGGGAAGGCGCGTCGCCATGGGAACGCGCTGACACGGCAGCCACCCTGCTGCAGGGCAATTGCGCTGTCGCGCCAGGCGTCCCTTTCGCGGCCCACGCGGGTGGGCGCACGCCATGCAACCGCCCGCTCCCGCTGTGGTCGTCGCGCACAGGGGGCCTCGTGGCTGACACGGGCAAGGGAGAGGGGATGTATCCGGGAGGGGAATGGTTGCGAGCGCGCGGGGAGGCGGGACGGTCTTCGGCGCGCATGGGGACCCACGGACGGAGCCTGTCGGCCGCGTGGGGGTGGATGGGGATGCTCCGGCTGCTCGTGCTCGTGGTGCCCTCGCTCCTGCTCGCCTGCATCGGGGAGCGTGAGGTCTCGGTCCAGTTCGCCGCCCAGGTGCGCGGCGAGTCGCTGCGCTGTGATGCGAGCTACGAGAAGGTCGGTGCCTCGGGGACCCGCCTCCAGTTGCTGGACTTCAAGGCGTATGTCCACGGCATCTCGTTGGTGCGAAAGAATGGAGAGAAGTACCCCCTGGTGCTGGCGCAGGACGGACGCTGGCAGCGCAAGACGGTCGCCAAGCTCGACTTCGAGGACGGTACCGGCACCTGCAACACGGGCAGCCCGGAGCTCCACACCGAGGTGACGGGCGTCGCGCCCGACTTCGACGACTACACCGGCGTGGAGTTCACGCTGGGGGTGCCTCGCGAGCTCAACCACCGGAACGTGGAGTGGGCCGACGCACCCCTCGATGACCCCAGCATGTGGTGGAGCTGGACGTACGGCTACAGGTACCTCCGGCTCGACGTGCGCTCGGGCGGCAACAGGGCCTACGTCTTCCACGTCCGCGCCGATGGCTGCACGGGGACGCCCGACATCGGCGTCGACTGCCGCGCGGAGAATCAAGGCACCATCTTCCTCACGGGCTTCGTCCCAGGCCGCAACCGGGTCGTCTTCGACGTGGCCGCGCTCTTCGCGAGCACGGACTTCGAGAACTCCGGAGACGGGCTGACGGACCCTGTCCCCGGATGCTTCTCCAGCGCCGACGATCCGGAGTGCGCCCCGCTGTTCCCGCAGGTCGGGCTCGGCGACGGGCCCAAGGCCCCCGGCCGCGCGGGCGCCTTCATTCGTGTGGAGTAGGTCCGGCGACGTTCGCGTGGACTGGACTGTTCGCCTTCTTGCAACGGAGTGATGAGACATGCCTCGAAGACTGGGATGGAGAGCCGTGGGAGGTGCCTTGCTCCTCGGGCTGCTCACGCACTGCGGGCATGAGAAAGAGCCGTCGAAGGAGCTCGACTCGGCCCAGGTGCTGAACATCGCCTGCGGGCGCGAGGACGCGAACCCGGTGCAGCAGAAGGGCTGCCAGGGGAGCGCGTGCGTGGTGCGGGGCCACGTCTTCGGAAAGGAGGTGGCCTACCTGTGGTTGGACGAGGGAGACCTGGAGCGCGCGGACCTGCTCCTCAAGGACACCTGGACGGTGCCCCGGTTCGAGCCCATCCACCTGCCGCCGCCGCTGACGTGGACGGAGGACCCCTACGGCGAGAAGTTCTGGCGCTACGTCTTCTACGGGTTGCGGCCCACGGCCCACCTGCTGTGGGCCTTCCGGGAGACGGGCGACGCGCGCTACCGCGACAAGCTCATGGAGGTCTTCAGGAGCTTCGCCGGCAACAAGAAGAACTCCGTCTTCAGCCAGGACAAACATGGCACCGCCTACCGGGCCATGGTGCTCGTCAACTCGTACTGGAAGCTCAAGCACGCGGACGCCCTCTCCTGGCAGGACGAGAAGCTGCTCGAGTGGCTCATCCTCGACGACGCGCGCTTCCTGGCGGAGACGAAGAACTTCGAGGCCGGCTTCAACCACGGGTTCGCCGAAGCGGCGGCGCTGCTGCTCATCTCGGAGAACTTCCCGCAGTTCAACGACGCGCCCCGCTGGCGTGAGCTGGCGCTCGCCCGCTACGAGGGGCTGCTCGCGGACATCATCGGCTCGGATGGCTTCATCATCGAGAACTCGGCCTACTACCAGTTCTACGTCTTCACCCAGGTGTATCAACTCGCGCAGTGGGCGCAGACGTACGGCCTGGAGCTGCCCTCTCAGGTGTGGCCCGTGCTGGAGCGGATGGCCCGCTTCGCCTCCTACGTCGTGCAGCCCGACGGGCGCATCCCCATGCTCGGGGCGAGCCAGCGCCTGCTGGTGCGCAAGCACCAACCGGTGTTGCTCGCGAGGATGGGCGCGGTCTTCCCCGAACTGGGTCACATGCTGACGGCGGGCATGTGTGGCAGCGCCCCCACCGAGCGGCTCGCCTTCTTCGCGAGCTCCGGCGTGGCCGTGCTGCGCTCCTCGTTCGACACCGCCCTGGACTACCAGGCACAGACGCACCTGGTGTTCGACATGGGGCCCTACCGCACGGACCACAGCCACCTGGACGCCCTCAACGTGGTCCTCTACTCGGCCGGCCGCACGCTGCTGACCGACTCCGGCATGTTCACCGAGGAGCCGGGAGAGGAGGAGGCCTACTTCCGCAGCACCCGCGCCCACAACACCGTGACGGTGGACGGACTGGACCAGAGCGATGGGGACGCCAGTCCCGGCCTGTCCGCGCAAGGAGGCCCGTGGCTCTACCAGTCCGGCTTCCATGCGCTGTACGAAGGGGTGCGCCACTGGCGCGCGGTCCTGCTGCTGGAGAAGGACGTCGTCCTGGTGTTGGACCAGCTCACCTCGGAAGGCTCGCACCGCTTCGAGCAGCGCTGGCAGTTCCAGCCGGACCTCACCGTCTCCACGCAGGGCGTCTCCGCCTCCGTCACGGACGCGACGGGCAAGCGCGTCCTCCAGGTCACCCAGGCGCTGCCGGAGGGGCTGTCGGTCTCCACGGCGCGTGGCGCGACGAAGCCGTACGACGGCTGGTACTCGGAGGACTACGAGGTGCGCAAGGCGTCGACGGTGCTCGTCTACCCGCGCGAGGGCGCCCAGGCCCACTATGGGACGCTCTTCACGAGTGGTTTGAACGCCCTGTCACCGGCCCACGTCTCCGCCCTGCCTCGGCAGGACGGGGTGGAGGTGCACGCCTGTGCCGCGGGCCGCGGCTATCGCATCCGGGTGTGGCGGCCCGCCGAAACGGACGAGGCCGTCACGGTCACCACCACACCCGAATCATGTGAGCGCGCGAATACCGGCTCGCCCTAGGGGGCTCGGGGGCCGACGTCCGCGGCGGTGAGGGGACGTCGCGAGGCCGGGCTGCTCGCCGCCTGGTCCGCGCCCACGTCCAGCGCGCCGGAGCGCACCTGTCCATCCATGTCCGTGGCGGGGCTCACTCCGCCCGTGGAGGAGCGCGCCGCGCCGATGACCGGGCTCGCGGTGGACGGACGCAGCAGGCCATCCGCCGCGCGCACCAGCAGGGGGTCCACCCGGACGTAGCCCGCGGACGGCATGTCGCCGGGGGAGGCCGCGCCCCAGAGCAGGTTTCCGGTGGCCGTGAAGCCCTGCGGGGCCCGCTCGAAGTCCACCAACGCGCCCTGCTCGCCGACGAGGAGGTTGTTCTCGACGCGCAAGTCCCTGGCCGGAATGGGGCGGCGCGAGTCGGAGGCGCCGATGACCAGGTGCGTGGGCCGGTTGCCCACCAGGGTGTTGAAGGCCACCGTCACCCGATTGGCCACGCTGCAGTCCGTGCCCAGGCCCGTGTCCTCCTCGGTGCAGCCGCTGCTGAGGACGATGGTGCCCTGGGCGCCCGTGCCGGTGCTGCCCTCGATGTAGTTGTTGGTGATGACGTGGTCATGCCCGTAGATGCGCACCCCCCCCGCGTTGTTCAGGAGGAAGTTGCCGTCCACCACGTTCTTGTTTCCGTGGCGCAGCACCAGCGAGCCCTTGTTGTTTCGCAGGGTGTTGCCGCGGAAGACGTTCTCCGAGCTCTTGTTGGAGATGACCTCGGGGTCGCCGTTGCACTCCTCGAAGAGGTTGGCCTCCACGACGGTGTGCGCGCTGATGGGGCCGCGCTTGCTGTCGCCAATCCTCAGGCACTCGCCACCCTCGCTGTCGAGGGTCAGCTTGTGGAAGTAGTTGTGGTCGATGCGGTCGCCCTGCGACATGCCCGTGCTTCCGTTCGGCGCATCGCCATAGACGGCGAGGAAGACGTTGGAGCTCGTCTTGTCGTGGAAGTAGTTATGGTCGATGCGGTTGTTGCCGCTGCCCGCGCCCTCTAGACGCATCCAGGTGCTGATGGACGTCGTGTCCTTGATGGCGAGCTCGTTCCGGGTGACACGGACGTGCGTCGAGCCGACGATTCTCAGCGCGACGTCTCCCTCTTCCACCGCGTGGGTGAGCTTGAAGCCCCGCAGGATGACATGGGCGGCGTCTTCCACATGGAAGCCCGAGGCGCCGCTGAGGGTCGCCCCGCCCACGCTCTTCGCGGTGATGACGATGGGGTCCTGCTCCGTCCCCTGGACCGACACCTCGATGGGCGTCTGATTGGTGTAGGCGCCGTCGGCGAGCTCGATGCGGTCACCCGGGATGGCGGCGGCAATCATGCTTCGCAGCTCGTTGAGGTTGCGTGCGGTGAGCGTCCGCTTGGGGATGGGCAGGACATCGGCCTGCTCGGGAGGGGGCGGAGGAGGCTCGGGCTCCGTCGGGTCGGGGATGGGGACGACGGGACCCGGGTCGGGTGAGGGCGCAGGGGTGCCGGGGTCGGGCGCGGGCTCGCCGGGGTTGGGAGTGGGCTCGGGCTCGCCGATTCCAGGGGAGGGGGCAGGGGTGCCCTCGTCAGGCGTTGTGGGCCCGTCGCCGGGTGCCGCCTCTTCCGCCGTCCCCTTGCTGCCGCAGCCTGCCGACAGCAGCAGTGAAAACGTCGTGACCGCGAATGCCATTCGGAGTTTCCGCAAACGGTGTTGCCTCCAGCGGGCTCCGCGCGAGGGGCACACCGCCACGCTCGGGAGCGGTCTCCCAGGCGCGGCAGGTGCCACCCTGTTCGGCGGACCCTGCGTCTGTTTGAGTGGAAGGCCTCAGCCCTCGCGCCAGCGGGCGAGGACGGGCCTTGCGACGCAATCCCCAACGCACGCAAGGACTCTGAATTCCAGCTCCGAGGCTTCCGCTGTCATCCGGAGAAGACGAGCCCTCCAGCGCTCGCTCGTATGGCAGCCCTCTCACTCGGGCTCAGGTGCCCCGCTCGAGAGGCGCTGAAACACTCCCACCTCCTCCGCGTACACCTTGAGAGGCAATGACTCGCTCCCTACCTTCCGCCCCCGGTGGGCTGGAAGGGAGCGGACATGCGTGTCTGGAATTGTGGTGCGCTGGTGTTGTGGGGGCTGGCGGTGGCGGGTTGTGGCGGCGGCGGTCAGGCGGAGGTCGACCGTGCGGTGAAGGCCCAGGCCTGCCCTGCCGGGGTGGCGTCACGGACCAAGGTCGTCAATCTACCGGGGGTCTCTCCCTACACCCGCCTGGAAGGCCTCGCCGATGCGCAGGGGACGCTCTACTTCACCGTCACCCCCGTGGGGACAGGTGGCACGGTGTTGTGGCGCAGCAATGGCACGGATGCGGGCACCGTCCAGGTGAAGGTGTTTCCGGCCGGCGTCTTCGCGGAAGGGGACGCGGTGGCGGTGGGCAGCCGGTACTTCTTCCAGCTCTATGACCAACCCACGGGGATGAATCAGCTCTGGGTCAGCGATGGGAGCGCCAGCGGAACCCAGTTCGTCAGGGCCTTCACGCCGGACAATCTCGGCCCCGCGCTGCGCAGCGCTACGGCCATCAACGGCCGGCTGGTCTTCTTCCACCTGACCCAGTCATCGACGACGGATCTATGGAGCTCGGATGGGACGAGCGCGGGCACGGTGCTGTTGGCGAACCTCACCGGTGTCCTGGAGCTCTACTTCAACAATACATTGCAGGTCGGCAATGGCCTGCTCTTCTTCCGCGCTCAAGGGGGGGCCACGACGCTGTGGCGCACCGACGGCACGGTGGCGGGGACCACGCTCCTCAAGCAGTTGGACGCGGGAGCGGTGAGCATCGCGCAGGTGAGCCGGGCAGGGGACCAGGGCTTGTTCGTCCTGCGGGATGGGACGAACGCGGAGGTGTGGAAGACGAATGGCACGGCCGCGGGGACCCTCCGGCTGGACACGTTCGGCCAGCCCGTCCGCCTCATCGGGGGACTGGGCTCCAAGGTCTATCTGGCCAAGAGGGAGCAGATCTACAGCCTCTCGCTGAGTGGCGGCGGCAGGACGCTCGTCACCACGCTGCCGCTCGACAGCGCGGGACAGTCCGCCTATGTCCAGCGGTCGGTGGCCTCCGGCGACTCCCTCTACTTCTCGGTGGCACTCGAGGACCTGAGTCCCGTGCCCGACGACGTGAGGCTCTGGGTGACGAATGGAACGGCCGGAGGGACTCGCGAGCTCTTCCGGTCGCTTCCGCGCAGCGACGAGTCCAACTCCGCCTTGTTCGCCACCGGTGCGGGCTCCGTCCTCTTCACCGGCTCGCCCGACGGCACGTCCAGCAAGCCCTGGTTCACGCGCGGCACGGTGGCGACGACCGGACAGCTCGCGAAGGTCGACGTCCGGGCGGTGTTCAAGCTTGATCCGCCGCCCTTCGTCCGCGCGGGCAGTCGCGTGTTCTTCCCCGCCACCGATGCGACCGGCATGGAACAACTCTGGTCCGTGCCGGCCTCGTTCACCTGCCCGCCGGGAATCGCCGACGCGCTGTAGCCCCCAGGAGGACGAGCAGAGCGAGGCCCCCCGGGAAGGCGCCACCCGTGGTGGAGCACCCGCCCTCATCGGAGGCGGGTGCGGGAGGCGGCTCCGGTCGATACGCGGGGACCAGGACGACCTGGATGCTCGCGGACAACCCTTCGTCATCCGTCACGAAGACCGTGAAGTGGAGCGGCTTGTCCCCCCGAGCCCACGACTCCGAGGCCTTCCAGAAGAGCAGGCCGGTGTCGCTCAGCTTGATCCACGTGGGGGTGTCCCAGCCCAGCGTGAACCGGAGCGTGTCACCCGCCACGTCGTGGGCGGGGACCTGGTACTCCATTCGCTCTCGGGTCGTCACGACCTGCTCGGGAATGGGGAGGACGAGGGGGGCGGCGTTCTCGACGGGGACCTCGAAGGCCCGGTCGAAGTGGGTCGTCGCCGTCTCCGCGCGCAGGATGCCCCGCTGCGAGGCCTTGCCGGTGGCGTTGTCCGCGTACACATGCTGGATGAGGGGACCCTCGCTCTCCGCATCGAAGGTCCCGTCCGCGTCGAAGTCCCAGCGGTAGCGGAGGATGGGCTCGCAGGCCTGTTCGGCACGGGCGCGCAGCCTTGCGTCGACAGGCTCCACGCGCCCCGCGCTCTCCCACGTCACCTCATGGATGATGGGAGGGCCGCAGACCGCGACAGTGCCCCACGTCTGGACGGGCGAGGTCTTCCCATTCGAGTCCATGACTCGCACGGCGAATCGGTGGGGGCCCGAATACCGCGTGGAGAACACCTTGGTGTGTCGACCGATGGCATAGGGCGAAGGACCTTCCAAGGGGCCCGGGACGAAGTCCACCGTGTTCGGAGCGAAGTACTCTCCGTCATGGAACAGGTCCCACTGCACGACCCAGGGACCGCTGGTGGCGTTCGCCATGAACGAGACCGACAACTCGAACGGATGGCGAACCTCGGGCACCAGGGTGTTCGTGTGGACCCGCACGTCGGAGGGGTAGGCCTTCACGTAGTGCGTGAAGAGCTGCTGGATGGGCGAGACGACACCGAGAGAGTCGATGAGCCTCACGGCCGTCAGGGTCGCCTCGGGGGCCTGTGGAACGACAAAGATGGACGAGCGCGTCTCCTCGCTGGAGCGGGAGGTCGCTGGCGCCACCGTCGAGACATCGACGTCGAAGCGGCCTTCGTAGTTGGCGTCCCACTGGACCTCCCACGGCCCTGGAGAGCCACGTGAGATGAAGTCGATGTGGAACCAGACTTGATTGCCCAGGGGGAGATTCCAGACGGCGTCCCCATCACTGATGGAGGGGAGGGTGGGGGACCTGGGATGGACCGTCACCGCATCCTCTCCCGGGAAGGTGAAGGTGACAGCGCCCGTCTCTGGGAGAGCCCAGGATGCGGTGGCGATGCCATCACCGGCCACCAGGTCGGCGCCCACGCCGTCATCGAGGAGGTCGATGCTGCCAGGCGGGCTGCTCATGAGCACCGTCACGGGACCCGCGGCCTCGCCACAGCGGATGTTCAGCGCGGAGAGGGTGATGCGATCCTCGGGCAGTTCCCAGCTCGCGTCGCTGACGAACACCTCGCCCTGGGGCGCCAGTCGCCTCGCCACCGTCTGGTTCTCACAGCTCATCGAGCCCACTCCCTGCGCGCCGATGGCGCGGATACGACGGCCCGTCACGCTGATGCCTCGCAGGGCGGGCACCTGCTGCCCTCCGCTGAGCACCAGGTTGCGCAAGGTCCGCCAGTCGCGCGTGGGCTCCTGTGCGGACAAGAGCGCCACGAGCCCGGCGACGTAGGGGGCCGCCATGGAGGTCCCGTCGTAGACGGCATGGCCGCCTCCAGGCACGGTGCTCAGGATGGCTGCTCCGGGAGCGAAGACGTCCACCTGCTGAGGGCCGAAGTTGGAGAACCAGGCGCGCCGGTCCGACGCGTCCGAGGCGCCCACCCGGATGATGTTCGGCAGCGGGTACTCAGCGGGATACTGGGTGCCCAGGTCCTCGTCGAGACTCAAGCCCGCGTTGCCCGCGGCGCTCACGAAGAGGATGCCCGTGTGCATGTTGCGCGCGATGGCTTGCTCGAGCTCGCGCGAGGGGAAGCGCCCTCCCCAGGAGCTGTTCGTGGCGACCACGTTCACCGGGTGCCGTGCCCGCGTCTTCAGCTCCGCGACGTAGTCGAGGCAGCGGATGGCAGCCGCGTCCGACAGGTTTCCGTTCGCGTCTGAAATCCTGCAGGCGATGACCTTGGTACGGGGGCTCACCCCTGAGACGCCGCGTCCATTGCCGCCGCGCGCCGCGATGATTCCAGCCACGTGCGTGCCATGGCCATTGTCGTCCTGGGGCGGCCGGGTCCCCGCCGTGTCCGTCGCATCGATGCCGTGGAGGTCGTCGATGAAGCCGTTGTCGTCGTCGTCGAGGCCGTTGCCGGCGATCTCCCCGGGATTGACCCACAGGTTGTCGATCAGGTCCGGGTGCGTGAGGTCCACGCCCGTATCGATGACGGCGACGACACCTGACTCGCGACCCTCGGTGAGCTCCCACGCCTCCGGCGCATTGATGTCCGCGTCCGCGACGCCGAGCGTCTGCCCGACGTTGTGCAACCCCCACTGCTCGCGGAACCGAGGGTCGTCCGGTTGCGAGCTCAGCTCTCGGCGGTGGTTGGGTTCAGCGAACTCGACGCGAGGGTCCGCGCGATACTGTTCCAGAGCGCGCTCGACGCTCAGTCCCGTGGGAAGCCGGACGTGCTGGAGCCCGGGAGCTCCTCGGTACGCGTGGATGACGCTCGCGCCCTTCACCACGTCCGCGCCGCTGCTGGCCAGCGCCTGTACGCCGCCACGGAACCGGACGAGGAGCTCTCCCTCGATGTAGGGGCTCTTGTCGGGACTGGAGCGGGACTCCGGCGGCGTCGGCGAGGGCTCGATGGGGGAGGGCTCGCAGCCGACCGCCAGGGCCGCCGCGAGCAGGCAGGCCGCCGCGGTGGGATGGAGGGGCCGCGTGGCACGGGACGGCGTGCGCGGAGGAGTGCTGCGCATGGGGTTCTCCAGGGGCCGGGCGGGGTGTGACTGCCCCGGTCGTCATCCAGACCCCCGGCGCCTCCCGATTGCGCAACACGCATTTGTTCATCGAGCCAGCGAGAGGGCGTGGGCCGTCCAGGTGTTTCCGGGGCAGGTGGGGTGCACCCCGGCTGCAAGAGTGCGCGCGGTGTTCAACACGCGTCCATTCTCGCGGCAGAATTGCGCACGGGGAGCGCGTGGCGGATGTGAGGCTTGCGGTGATGCGGGAGGGGCGTGTTAGCGGTGGGCCGTTCACGCGGTCCGCCGTGGCGCGGTCCCACACCCCGAGGTCCACATCATGAAGACACTGCTTGCGAAGACGTTGCGCCTGACGGCTCTGAGCGGACTGGCGTTGGTCGGCGCTCCGGCCGTGGCGCAGACCGTGCCCTTTTCTCCCTTCGTGCCCTTCGAGCTGAGGGTGAACTTCCAGCCCGCGAGCGTGGCGGTACCAGCGGGCTTCGTCGCGGACTCGGGGCAGGTGTTCGGGAGCCGGGGCAATGGCTACTCGTATGGGTGGAGCGCGGACAACACGGCGAACACGCGAGATCGCGATGACGCGAACACGCCGTCCCAGGCCTACGACACGATCATCCGCACGCAGAACGGCGGCAACTTCACCTGGGAGCTGGCGGTCCCCAACGGCTACTACCAGGTCCGGCTGGTGGCGGGAGACCCGGGCTTCTTCGACAGCGACTACATCTTCAGCGTCGAGTACTACGGCCACGTGCTGAAGGGCACGCCCACCACCGACAACCGCTTCGTCGAGGCGGTGACCACGGTCGACGTGAATGACGGGCGGCTGACCCTTCGCAATGACAGCGCCGCGGTGAACAACAAGCTGGCCTTCGTGGAGGTGAAGCGGAAGTTCGGGGTGGACATCAACTTCCAGCCCGCCTCGGCCTCGCCGGTGGAGATCTACGCCATGCTCACCGACTACGGCCAGGTGTATGGGAGCCGGGCGTATGGCTTCAGCTACGGATGGAACGTGGACAACACGGCCAACATGGTGGACGCGGGTTACGACATCGACATCCTCGCGCAGCGCCACGCGCGCATGCAGCAGGGCGGCGACCGCGTCTGGGAGATTGCCGTGCCCAACGGCGTCTACGAGGTGGAACTCCTGGCGGGAGACCCGAGCACGAAGAACGGCTCGTACCGCATCCAGGTGGAGGACTCGGTGCTGCTGAGCGGCGTGCCGACGGGTTACGGCTTCACCAACGGCTTTGGCGTGGTGGCGGTGTCGGACGGACGCCTCACCGTGCGCAGCGCGCCGGGCGCCGCGAACAACAAGCTCAACTTCATTCGCATCCACCAGAAGTAGCCGCGAGCGCCTCCTCGTCAACGAGGTCGGGTGGGGCCGACGGGCGCCTGGAGTTCGTTTCCCGGCGCCGTCGTTTTCCCGGGGCAATGGAGTAGGGTGCGCGCCCCATGAGCAAATACTTCGCGAAGCTGAAGCCGCCCAAGGGCCTGACCGTTCCTCCGTTGCTCGCGCGCTTCTCCAAATGGGCCGCGACGCAGAAGCATGGAGCCTTCGGGACGTTCGAGCTCATGACGTCGAAGGTGCCCGGCGACCTGCGCGATGCGTGGTGCTTCCTCTCGCTGCCCGATGGCTCGTTGCTCGCGCTCGTGTCGACCGTGGAGCCGCGGCCGGTGGTGCTGTTCGATTCGGAGTCGGACGCGCTGAAGGTCGTCGCTCCCAGCCTCGAGGCGTTCCTGCTCAAGCTCGGCGCGGGCAAGACGCGCTTGAATGACCTGGATGAGGGCGACGAGCGCGAGGCGCTGCGGGCGTGGCTCGTGAAGGAGAAGGTCAAGGCGCCGAAGCCAGCGAAGTTCAACGTGAAGGCGTACCAGCGTGACGCCGCGCCCGCTCCGGTGGAGAGCGAAGGCGTGAAGAAGCTGGCACCCCTTCCGCGAGGACTGGTGTCGCTGCTCGGCATGTCGGTGAAAGACGCGAAGCTCCCCGCTGCGCTGAAGAAGCTGAAGCTGCCGACGAAGCCGCTGAAGGCCGGTGGCGCGCTCAAGGACAAGAAGCGCGGCATCACCGTCCGCATCAGCCGAGGCGGCGTGATCAAAGAAGTGCACCTCGGTGAGAACTACGACGGTCCGCTCGCGTTCAAGCTGCCTCAGGGCGTGAACGACTTCACCGCGAAGAAGCTCCTCGGCAAGCCGACGGGCGTGCTCAAGAAGAAGGACGGCGGCAGCGTCTGGGAGAAGGTGCTCGATGCCGGACGCGGCATCTACTTCGAGCGAAGCCGAGGCCACTTCGACTGGTGGTCGGAGCACCGGTTCTTCATCAAGTAGACCCGCGGTCGAAACCCAGGAGGGGACACCCGCGGACAGTGCCCCCTCTGGCAAGGCCAGGACAGGACAGGGATGGACACGAACACGTGACGCGGGCGTGGCGCAGGAATCCGCCTCCCACACCCGGTGCGGCAGCTTGAGCTGTGGTCAGGTGCAAGCCGCGAGGTTGCACGTAGCGTGGCATCGGCTCCGCCTGCTCTGGCATAGCTGTACGCAGGCAGGGGCCCCTGCGCATCCTGCTATGCAGGCGTCATAGTTGGGCTCACAGTCAAAGCAGCACGGTGCCAGGGTCGCCGCTGCCTCCTCTGCAACGCGAGACTCGGCTGCGACGGACGCACCAGCCCCAAAACAAAGTCCAACAAACACCGCCAAGAGTGTCTTCTTCATGGTTTCCCTTTGCGTGGTTTCCACTGCATCTGGATCGCCCACACGGATATTGCCTCAGTTGCGGTGTGGCGGATAGTCAAGCTCGTGTCGCGAGCTGTATGGCCGCCAAGCCCAATGAAGGCTGGCATCTCAAGTGACGCGGACCTGGAGCTGCTTGGCAAGCTCCTGAGGCTGTTCACCGACAAGGTGGACCTGAACGCCACCGTCCAGGTGAGCCACGCGGACGCGCTCGGAGCGCTGGAATGAGCGCGGCGCGGAAGGCAAACACGGTCCTTCGCAGCGTCCCATGCCCCCGGCGCCAACCTGGGCCCCGGGGGCATCGAGCGCTCGCTACTGTCCGAGCACGACGCGGAAGATTCTCTCGTTGCTGTTGTCGGGGATGCTGTCCTTGTCACCCTGGTTGGTGGTGGTCATCCACAGGTTGCCATCCAGGGTCGGCTCGACGGTGCGCAGCCGGCCGTAGGTGCCGACGAAGAACTGCTGCACGTTGGTCAGCTCGGTGCCGCTGATGACCTCGCGGTAGAGCCGGGTGCCACGGGCGCAGGCCACGTAGAGGACGTCGCGCACCACCGCGATGCCGGAGCAGGAACCCTCCGCCGTGGAGTAGGTCCGCTTGGGCGCGATATACCCGGCCGTCGCGCAGCCCGAGCCGCCCTGGGAAACCGTTCCTTCGCAGTTCGGCCAGCCGTAGTTCCCGCCCCGCTGGATGAGGTTCGTCTCGTCCATCACCGAGTTGCCGAACTCCTGCTCCCACAGGCGGCCCTGGGAGTCGAACGCCAGCCCCTGCGGGTTGCGGTGGCCGTAGCTCCACACGTAGTTGCCGAAGGGGTTGTCGGAAGGGATCGTGCCGTCGGCGTTGAGGCGCAGCACCTTGCCGGCCAGGTTGTTGAGGTCCTGAGCGTAGGCTCCGTTCTGCGCGTCACCGGTCGATGCGTAGAGCTTCCCATCCGGGCCGAAGCGCAGACGCCCGCCGTTGTGGAACTTGTTGCGGCCGATGCCCGAGAGCAGCACCTGGAGCGAGGCGGTGTTGAGGGCACCGTTCTCGTAGCGCAGGCGCACGATGCGGTTGTCGGTGGGGGAGGTGTGCATCACGTACAGCCAGCGGTCGGTGGAGAAGGTCGGGGAGAGGACCAGCCCCATCAGCCCGCCCTCACCGTCGGTGCTCTGCACGTTGGGGACGGTTCCCACGGACGTCTTCTGGCCCGTCGCGGGGTCCAGGCGGACGATGTTCTGCGCGTCCCTGCGGCCGTAGAGCACCGTTCCATCAGGCAGGTTCACCAGGCCCCACGGGATGTCCGTGTCGGTGGCGACCTGGGAGACGGAGCAGACGTCGTTCGTGCAGGTCTGGCCGGTGGTGACCGTCGCGGCCGAGCTTTGGGCGGACGCATTGGCCTGGGCGTCACGGGCGAGCACGGCGTAGGCGTAGGTCGTGTTCGGGGAGAGGCCGCTGTCGACGAAGGTCGTCCCGGGCGGAGAGCCGGACACCGTGGCAATCTGCACGCCACCGCGGAACACGCCGTACGCCGTCACGCCCACGTTGTCGGTGGACGCGGTCCAGCTCACCGTCACGCTGGTGCCCAGGGCGGTGGCGGTGACGCCCGTCGGAATGCTGGGGGCCTGGGTGTCCACCTGGCACGGCGGCGGGGTGATGGAGAGCGTGGCGCTGCCTTGAGAGACGTTGCCCGCCGCATCCCGCGCATTCACATACAGGCCCCACGTCGCCCCGGGGACCACCGTCAGGCCGGTGGACACCACGGCGCCGGAGACGGCCTTCATGTGCTGTCCGTCGTGGTAGATGTCATAGAAGGCGACCCCTTGGTTGTCCGTGGACGGCGACCACGTGAGCGTGGCCGAGTTGCACGTCACGTTGGACAGGACGAGTCCCGTGGGCACGGTGGGCGGCTGGGTGTCGGGCGGCAGCGACCACTGTTGATTCGTCTGGCCGTTGCAATTCCAGACCGCCACCGGGGAGCTGTTGGCGGTGGCCTGGCCGGACACGTCGAGGCACAGCGCGGTCGGCGTATGGACCACCGAGCCGTTGGCGTTGCGGACCCATCGCTGGTTCGCGGCGCCGGTGCAGGCGCTGATGACCGCTCGGGCGCCAGCGCTGGTGCTCGCGGGCTGGACGCACCAGGCGCCGTCGAACACGCGCAGCTCGCCTTCGGGCGTGAACAGGAACCGCTGGTTCGCCTGCGCGTGGCAGTCGTAGATGTTGAGCCCTTGCCCCGACGTCTGGCTGTTCTGGGCCACGTCGAGGCACCGGCCGGACTGCACACCGATGAGTCGGGTGCCCGAGATGACCGCGGCGGTTTGTGTCGAGAGGTCGGAGTCGCTCTCCGCCTTCACTCCGCAGGCGGCGGTGGTGGCGAAGAGGAGGGTGAGGACTGTGCGGCGAGCTGCGAAGGACAGGTGACGAAGGTGCATTGACACGCTCCTGGGTGTTTCCCTTCCTTCCTGTTATTCCGGGTTGGGCTCAAGTGACATTTCTGGGCCCGCTTCAGCGGATGTTGAAACTCTGGCATCCGGTGCCCACGAGGCCACGGCTTCCCGCAGCAGGTCCGCACCTTTTCATTTGGAACGGATCTGGCGCGTCGTACCTCCTACCGCAGCGCCGGTCGGTGATACCGCGACGTTTTCGGTGACCGTGCCCGGAAGGTCCTGGACCCGCCACGCATCCAAACAGTCACAATTCACGGCCACGCGCCTCTCCGCGCGAGTCAGGTCAGCACCGGCCCGGGACACTGCGAGCATTCACCTCTAGGCTGCCCATTGTCGCGACTTCCGCGACGAATGGAGGCGCAAGGTCATGTCAAGAAATGTCTGGGGTGGACTCATTTCCATCGTGGCGGCGGTGTCGCTGTGGACACCGGTGGCTCAGGCGAATTATTGGACGTGTATGGATTACTTGCAGAGCTGCTTGTACTGGGCTGAGCAGGATCCGGACTTGCGTATCCGGGAGCTCGCCCGCGAGGTGTGTCACGCGGACTATCAGACTTGCGAGTCCTCGCCTGTATGCGGTGACTATTACTGCCAATATTTGGAACAGTATGAGAACAGTTGCCCGGCGGACTGCGGCCCGGGCTACACCTCGAATGGCATGGGCACGGCGGCGGAGGGTATCTGCTCGTCGGTCGCGCCGGGCAGCGCCCCCGCTCAAGGGTAGGGCCTCCTTCAGTGTAAGGACTTGAGGGCATACTGATGTCTCAGGGCCTCGGCGCGAAGACGTGCCGGGGCCTTCGTCCTTCCGAACACCTTCCCGCCGATAAATCGCCAGGAATAACACCCGCCGCCGCATCGCCGTCTCCAGAACGGAGACGACGTACTCCCTCGCGACTCGCGTGGGATGGAAAGGCATCGGGTACGGCA
>NZ_JBLZWL010000124.1:0-66496 GCF_049194865.1 Corallococcus terminator
CCCTGCGAGCCACATCGTTCCGGCGTGCGTGGACAATGACGCGGGGTGGACCGAGCCCCGGCGCCCGCGTCCAGGTCAGAACCGTCCGTGGGACACGGGTGTCTGATTTCCCAGCGGACTCGAATCGGTGGCTGCTCTAGAGTCCGCCGGGTGATGGACACCCCTGAGTCCCAAGCGCCGCTCGCCGCCCTGCTTCCCAAGAAAGGGGAGCCCCCGCTCGACGCTGACAGCATCCTGGACCGCTTCGTCGGCTACGTCACGACGAACGGCCTCAGCCTCTACCCGGCCCAGGAGGAAGCCATCCTGGAGCTGCTGGCGGGCAAGCACCTGTTCCTGAAGACGCCCACCGGCTCGGGCAAGTCCCTGGTGGCCACCGCCCTCCACTTCAAGGCCATGGCCGAGGGCAAGGTCTCCTTCTACACCTGCCCCATCAAGGCGCTGGTGAACGAGAAGTTCTTCGCGCTCTGTGATGCCTTCGGCGCGGAGAACGTGGGCATGCTCACCGGCGACGCGAGCATCAACCGCGACGCGCCCATCATCTGCTGCACCGCCGAAATCCTCTCCAACCTGGCGCTGCGCGACGCGGGCGCCCGGGTGGACTACGTGGTGATGGACGAGTTCCACTACTACTCGGACAAGGACCGAGGCGTGGCGTGGCAGATTCCGCTCATCGCCCTGCCCAAGGTGACGTTCCTCTTGATGTCGGCCACGCTGGGGCCCACGCACATCATCGAGGAGAGCCTCCAGAAGCTCACCGGCCGCGAGGTCGCCACGGTGCGCAGCGCGCAGCGCCCGGTGCCGCTGGACTTCGACTACCGCGAGTCCGCGCTGCACGAGACGATTGAGGACCTCATCGCGCGCAAGAAGTACCCCATCTACCTGGTGAACTTCACGCAGCGCGCCGCCGCCGAGCAGGCGCAGAACCTCATGAGCGTGGACTTCTCCACCAAGGAGGAGAAGGAGGCCATCCGCCTCGCGCTGATGGACGCGCCCTTCGACACGCCCTACGGCAAGGACTTCCAGCGCTACCTTCGCCACGGCATCGGCATGCACCACGCGGGCCTCTTGCCCAAGTACCGCCTGCTGGTGGAGAAGCTGGCCCAGGGCGGCCACCTCAAGGTCATCAGCGGCACGGACACCCTGGGCGTGGGCGTGAACATCCCCATCCGCACGGTGGCCTTCACCCAGCTCTTCAAGTTCAACGGCGAGAAGCTCACCACGCTGAGCGTGCGCGACTTCCTGCAGATCTCCGGTCGCGCGGGCCGCAAGGGATTCGACAACGAGGGCAGCGTCGTCGCCCAGGCGCCCGAGTATGTCGTCGAGAACGTCAAGCAGGCAGCCAAGGAGGCCGCTGGCAAGAAGAAGACGCCCAAGGCGAAGCCGCCGCAGAAGAACTTCGTCCAGTACGACAAGAGCACCTTCGAGCGGCTCCAGACGGGCATGCCCGAGCCGCTGGAGTCACGCTTCTCGGTGTCCCACGGAATGATCCTCAACCTGCTCCAGAGCGACCACGTCCGGGGCACGGGGGGCTACCACCGGCTGGTGGAGCTCATCCAGCGCTGCCATGACTCGGACTTCCTGAAGCGGAGGCACCTGAGGGAGGCGGCGCGGGACTTCCGCACGCTGCGCGGCGCGGGAATCGTGGAGGTGACGCGCGGCGAGGGCGGCTCGGGGGCCACGGTGAAGGTGGCGCAGGAGCTCCAGTACGACTTCAGCCTCAACCACACGCTGTCGCTGTATCTGCTGGAGACGTTGGAGCTGTTGGACCCCACCACGGAGACGTACGCGCTGGACGTGGTGACGCTGGTGGAGTCCATCCTGGAGAACCCGGAGGTGGTGCTCTACGCGCAGCTGCACCAGCTCAAGGGCGAGAAGATTCAAGAGATGAAGGCGCGCGGCGTCGAGTACGACGACCGCATGGAGGAGCTGGAGAAGCTGGAGTGGCCGAAGCCGAACCGCGAGTTCATCTACGGCACCTTCAACGCCTTCGCGCGCAAGCACCCGTGGGTGGGCGAGGAGAACATCCGCCCCAAGGCCGTGGTGCGCGACATGTTCGAGCGCTTCATGTCCTTCCACGACTACGTGCGCGAGTACGGGCTGCAGCGCAGCGAGGGCGTGCTGCTGCGCTACGTCAGCGACGTGTACAAGACGCTGGCGCAGACGGTGCCGGAGCGCTTCCGCACGGAGGAGGTGGAGGACATCATCGACCACCTGCGGGCCACCATTCGTCAGGTGGACTCCAGCCTCGTGGACGAGTGGGAGCGGATGAAAAATCCGGGCGCCGTCGTCGAGGCGAAGCCGGCCGTGGAGCTCAAGCCGAAGGAGCTCACCGAGGACCCGCGCGCGTTCGCGGCCCGCGTGCGCGAGGAGCTGCACCGGCTGCTGCGCGCGCTGGGGCAGAAGCGCTACGCGGATGCGCTGTCGCTCCTGGACAACGCGCTGGGAGAGTGGACCGCGCCGAAGCTGGAGCAGGCCATGGTGCCGTACCACGAGGAGCACAAAATCGTGGTGCTCACGCCCCAGGCTCGCAAGCCGGCCAACACGTTCCTCAAGGAGTCGGGAAAGCGGCTCTGGGAGGTCCAGCAGCGCATCATGGACCCCGAGGGCCATGGCGACTGGATGATCGACTGCGAGATTGATTTGAGGGACAGGCGGCTGGACGAGGGACCCATCCTCATCCTGCGCCGCATCGGTCCTTGAGGTTCAGCTCTCGGAGGCGGGCTTGGACAGCTCGCCTCCGGCCAGGGGGGCTTCTTCTTCGCCCAGGGTGGACTCCTCGACGTCGAAGTCGCCCTTGCCGTCGGAGATGAGGACCATCCGCCAGTCGTGGGTGGAGAGGATGACGTGCTCGGCGTCGCACTGGACGTCGACCGCCACGTCCTCGACGGTCCACGAGCCGACCCACACCGTCATCTTGTCGATGCACTCGTTGTCGCCGCACTCCTCGGTGGAGGCGACCCACAGGCGGCCCTCCGGCGCGGCGATGCAGGACACGGGCTCCGCGTGGCGGAGGCGGGGCGGGGCCATCTCATCGGGGGCGCCGGCGAAGAGGTCATCGCCTTCTGGCATCTCCGCCTCGAAGAGGCGCGGAGTCGTGTCCGCCTGCTCGGGGGGCTGGGCGAGCGTCGTCGGCTTCGCCAGGGCCCCGGGCGCGGCCAGAAAGCCGCACATCGCCGCCACCTTCCAACACCGTGTCATCCACATGACCTTGTGCTCCTGAGCGGCGCTGTCGGCCGCGTCTCGTGCACAGGGGTTTTGCAAGGCGCGGACCGGGCTTGGATGCGGGCGTGGAGACACAGCGGTGCTCCGCGTGGCTTCAGGGGCTCGTGGACGAGCGGGGCCGTGGCGGGGCGGGTGGGGGAGGGACGGGGACTCCGGAGGGGCGCGCCTCGGCCAGCTCCTTGGCGAGCCTCGCGAGGCCCTCGTCATTCGGGGCGAGGGTGCTCGCGCGTGTCGCAAGCTCGCGTGCCAGCTCCAGGCGTCCCGCGCGGAGGTGATGCTCGGTGGCCACGGTCAGCATGGCCGGAGCGTTGGGCGCCGCCGCGAGTCCAGCCGCCACCGCACGTTCCAGGAGGGCGGTCTCGAAGTTGAAGCCCGGCAGGGTCTGGATCGCCCGCGCGTAGGCTCGAAGCGCATCGGGGTGTCGGCCCAGGCCCGCGAGTGCGACGGCGCGCAGATGGTGGGTGACGGCGAGGTCGGGAACGGCGGCGAGCACCGCGTCCGCATCCTCCAGCGCGCCCGCGTACAGGCCCCAGCGCACGCGCGCCAGTCCTCGCGCATGTCGTGCGCTCAACAGGTCATGCAGCGCGAAGAGCTTTGACTCCCAGCGAGCGCGTTGGCCGCCCAGGACCTCGGCTCCCACTGCCGCGAAGGCCAGCGCATCCAGCGTTCCGCCGCGCTGCTCCAGGGACGCCTCCGCTGCCTCGAGTGCCCCCGCGCCGTCGCCCCGTGAGAGCAGGCAGTCCGCTATCACCAGGGATGGGTCCAGTGACGTGTCGTAGAGCGCCCCCCGGTAGCCCGCGGCCTGTGCCGCCCTGGCCGCGTCGAGCGCCTGCTCACAGTGGCCCGCTCGTCGCGCCAGCTCTGAGGCGAAGTAGAGGTCCATGGGAGTCTCCAGCCCGAGCTTCTCCACGGACAGTGCGCCGGAATGCTCGGCGACAACGGGTGACTCGAAGGGGACACCGCGCAAGGCTCGGCTGAGCGCGGTGAACGGATGCGCTGCCTGGAGCTGCTCGAAGGCACGGGTTGCTTCGTCATAGTGGCCCGCGCGCAGGGCCTCGCTCAGGGCGGCGCCCGGGCTGCCGACCGCCTCGGTGCGCTCCAGCATCCTGTCCACGTCACGGACGAAGGGAAAGAATGACGGCAGCGCCAGGCACAGCGCCAAGGCCGCCACGCTGGCGCCCAGCACGCGAGGCTGGCGTCGCGATTCGAACATCGCGACGGCGAGGGCGCTCGCGAGCAGTGCCCACGCGGGCAGGGCGGCCACCCGATAACGACTCACCACGTAGAAGCCCACGGCCAGCGCGGTGCTCGCCGCGAGGTACAGCACAACGAGCCCGATGGGCCTTCGCCGCGCGAACATCACGCCCAGTCCCGCGAGTCCCAGCAGCCCGAGGACCTGGGCATTCAGGAGCGGCAGGCCCGAGAGTCTCGCCTCGGCACGGCGCACCTCGACCAGGTCGTGTCCCTCCGGGCCGAAGAGGAAGAACGCCAGCTTGCGACCGATGAGGCCCAGGAATGTGCCCGGCTCTTCCAGAGCGAAGTTCAGCGTCTTGCGCATCCAGTACAGCTCGGTGCGCGTGGGGGAGAGGTCTTCACCTGCCTCCGCGCGAGCGAACTGGCGGTAGAGGCTGTGCGCATGGTCGGGTCGCTCGGGGGAGTAGAGCTGGGCCTCATACTGCTTGATGAGCGTGGGCGGCTGCGCGCCCAGGCCGGTACCCTCGGGGCGGTTGCCCATGTGCAGCACCGCGCCCGCGCTCATGGTCGCGCCGAGATGCGAGCCCACCGTCGCGCGGATGATCTGCGCGGGCAGCCAGGAGGAGAAGAGTCCCGTGACGAGCAGCACCCCGGCGGCCTGGAGGCCCACGCGCCGCGCCGTGTGCCGGGTCTCCCAGAGCACCCAGCCCGTGGAGAGGACGAGGATGGCGAGCCCCGTGGGGCGCGTCGCCGCGGAGAGGCCGAGCAGGACGCCCGCGCCCACCAGCCAGCGCGTCCGGAAGTCAGGCCTCGCATGGGCGAGCAGCGCGAGTGCGCCCAGGTTGAGCACCATCACCAGGAGGTCCGGCTCCAGGGTGGCCTCATAGAGCAACACGGGCGTCGTCACCGCGACGAGCGCGGCGGCGAGCAGGCCCACCGCGCGCGACAGCAGTCGGGCGCCGAGCACATAGACGGCGATGAGCCCGAGCGCGCCCGCGAGGCTCTGCATCCACCGCAGCGCAGTAGGGGACAGCGCGACGTTGAGGAGCAGATACAGCGGGCTGAAGTCCGCGCCCTGCTCGGGGAGCATCCGGTCCGTCATCAGCAGGCGGGCGCTGTCCGGGTACTTGGCGAACATGCTCCCAGGGAGCAGCACCAGCCCGAGCGCGACGTGCGCGATGCACAGCACCAGCAGGACAAGGGGTAGGAGCCCACGGGGGAGGGGGCGGCTCAAGCTCACGGTGCGACCATACCGGATATGTCCGGTCAAATCGTCGTGGCTCGCCTGGCCGGGTGGGGGGCGAGGGGTGGTGTGATAGCGCGTCGCGCCTGTTCGTGCCCGGGCGCTTCAGACTTCTCCACTGACGGATGCCGAACTCGAATACCTCGGGTTCCGCTCTGAACGAGAAGTGGAGAGTCCCCGGACATTGCCCGCGCGCTCCGTGGCGGAAGCGGTTACGGTCCCCTTCATATGGCTCGTATGCGCGCCGTGGATCAGCCGCTTCGTCGTGACGTCCGCCTGCTGGGGCGGCTGTTGGGAGAAGTGCTCGTCGAGCAGGAAGGGCAGGAGCTGTTCGACCTGGAAGAAGAGGTGCGCCGGCTCGCCATCCAGCGGCGGCGCGGCCCGGTGCCGGGGCGACGTGCCTCCGCGGCCGAGCTGGCGGACATCCTGAAGCGTCTGCCCCTGGACCAAGCCGAGCCCGTGCTTCGCGCCTTCTCGGTCTACTTCCAGTTGGTGAATCTGGCGGAGCAGCATCACCGCATCCGCCGCGCCCGGGCCCACGCCGGCGCCGAGTCCCCCAGTCCCCAGCGCGGCTCGCTGGAGGCAACGTTGTTGTCCCTCAAGGACGCGGGCATCCCCGCTTCACGCGTGCGCGAGGCGCTCCGAAAGATGCAGGTGACGCTGACGCTCACCGCTCATCCCACGCAGGCCGTGCGCCGCACGCTGCTGGAGAAGCTCTACCGGATGGCGGGGCTGCTGGAGGAGCGGGACCGGTGTGAGCTCACCCCTCGGGAGAGCGCCGACAACGTCGAGTCCCTCCGCGAAGAGATCACCACGCTGTGGCAGACGGACGAGCTGCGCCGCGAGCGACCCACCGTGGGCGACGAGGTGAAGAACATCCTCTGGTACGTGGAGGAGGTGCTCGCCGAGCAGCTCTCGGAGCTCCCCGAGGTGCTGGAGTGGGCCTTTGAGCGCGCCTACGGCGAGCCGCTCGGGCAGGTGGACACGCCGGTGCGAGTCCACTCGTGGGTGGGCGGAGACATGGATGGCAACCCGCTGGTGACGCCCGAGGTCTTCGGCGACACGCTGCGAGCTCACCGTGCTCGCGGGCTGCGTCTCTTGATTCAGGGCCTGGAGCGCCTGGGCGGGATGCTCTCGCAGTCGGACCGGCACGCGAAGCCGTCGCAGGAGCTGCTCGCCTCGCTGGAGCGTGATGCGGCGCAGCTCCCCGAGGCCGAGCAACGCCTGGGGCCCCGCACCGTGGGCGAGCCCTGGCGTCGCAAGCTGCGCTTCATGGAGGAGCGGCTGAATCAGGCCCTGCGCCACGTGCTGGCCCAGCGCACCGGCGACGCGGGGGCGATGCCCGAGAGCGCGTACCGGACGCCCGAGGCGCTGCTGGCCGATCTGGACCTCTTGGCGCGCTCGCTGGAGGAGGCGAAGGCAGGCAACGCGGGGCTCCGTCAGGTGCGACGCATGCGCGAGCGGGTGCTCGCTCTGGGCCTGGCGCTGGCGGAGCTGGAAGCCCGCGTGCCGGCCGAGGACGCGGTGAGCGCGGCGGCCTCGCTGGAGGCAGGTGGGCCCGCGCCGTCGGAAGGTGGAAAGCGCCTGCTCGCGGTGCTGGAGAAGCTGCGGGAAGCCCAGTCCGAGGCGGGAGAGCCCGCCTGCCGTACCCTCATCCTCAGCATGGCCAGCACCGCCGAGGACGTGCTCGCGGCCTTCCGCTGCCTCAAGCACGCGGGCCTGTGGGACGCCAAGCGCGGCTGCGCCACCGCGGACGTGGTGCCGCTGTTCGAGCAGCTCGGCGCGCTGGACTCCGGGCCGGACGTGCTGCGCACGCTCTTCGCGCATCCCGAGTACCGCAAGCATGTCGACGCGCGTGGCGCGCAGGAGGTCATGGTCGGCTACAGCGACTCCGGCAAGGAGGTGGGATTGCTGGCCGCCAGCGCCGCGCTCTACCGCGCGCAGGTGGCGCTCACCGAGGCGGCGCGCGAGGCGGGAGTCCCCTTGCGGCTGTTCCATGGACGAGGTGAGTCGGTGGCTCGCGGAGGCGGCCCCGCGCAGGAGGCCATCCTCGCGCTGCCTCCTGGCGCGGTGGCGGGTGGCTACAAGGCCACGGAGCAGGGCGAGGCGCTGGACCACAAGTACGCGCGCCCGGAGCTCGCGCGCCGCACGCTGGAGCTCATCGTGGGCGGCGTGCTGCCGCACATGCTGGATGCGCAGCCGCGTCCGTCGCCGGAGGACGAGAAGGAGTTTCGCGCCGCGTTCGACACGCTGGCTGAGACGGGCCGCAAGGCGTACCGCGCCCTGGTGTGGGAAGACCCCCGGTTCCTGGAGCTCTTCACCGCCGCGACGCCGGTGGAGGAGATCTCCGCGCTGCCCATCGGCTCGCGCCCCAGCAAGCGCAAGGCCGGTGGACTCGAGTCGCTGCGCGCGATTCCGTGGGTGTTTGCCTGGACGCAGAACCGGGCCATCATCCCCGGCTGGTATGGCGTGGGCTCCGCGCTGGAGGCGTGCGCGAAGGAGCCCGGTGGTCCCGCGCTGCTCAAGCGCATGTACCGCCAGTGGCCCTTCTTCAAGGCCGTCATCGACAACGTCACCATGGTGCTGGCCAAGTCGGACATGGCCATCGCGGGTCGCTACGCGGCGCTCGCTCCCGCTTCCACGCGTCCGCTGTGGCGCCTGATTCAGCAGGAGCACCGGCGCACGCGTCGGCAGGTGAAGCGGCTGACGGGGGAGGCTCGGCTGTTGGACCACAACCCCCAGCTCCAGCGCGCCATCTCGTTGCGCAACCCGTATGTGGACCCGATGTCCTTCCTCCAGGTGGAGTTGATGCGCCGCAAGCGCGAGAACGCCAGTGACTGCGACAGGCCCTTGTTGCTCTCGCTCAACGGTATCGCGGCCGGCATGCGCAACACGGGGTAGTGAGTCTTTCCGAGAGGAGACGTCGGATGGCCAAGGACACATTCACGGTGGAGGACGTCAACCCGAAGCACGGCTTCGCGAGGCTGCGTCCGGACTCGGGCGAGGGGCTCCTCAACGCGCCCCTCTATCCGGAGCCGGAGTCCGGTGCGCCGCCGTTCCAGCTCCGCGCGGGAGACCGGGTGACGGGCCAGCGGCGAGGCCAGTCCGTGGCCGACGTGGCCTGGGTGTCTCGCGCCGAGCCTCCGTACGAGCTGGTGGAGCGCATGGGGGAATTGCTCGCGAAGCTGGAGCCCTGGGAGTTGAAGGTCCCCGCCACGGCCATGGAGCTGGCGGAGCACCACTGGCGCGACAGCCGCGAGGACCCGCTGCGCCGCGAGCTGTTGTCCCAGCTCCCGACGTTCTTCGACTGGGAGCTGTCCCATCCCTTCAAGGACGGCGCGCTGCTGGAGCGACTGGAGGCGGCCATGCAGCCCTACCTGCCGGGCTTCGCCGTGAAGCCGCTGCAAGGGCGCAACGCCTTCGTCGTGGACCCGGGCGGTGTCGAGGTCGAGGTGGGCGAAGGGGACTGGGACGCGCCCGCGACGACGTTCTCGCCGTTGCTGCTGCGCGTGAATGCGCTGCTGGAGTCCGCGGGCGCGCCGGTGCGCTGGGTGCCCGCGGAGAACGACTGGCTCCTGACTCCGCCGGGGCTGGCGGAGCTGCTCGTGCTGCACGGCGTGCTCGGTCCTCGCTGAGCGGCCGACTCGACTCGACTCGACGTGCGCGCGGCTACAGCTGGCCGCGCTCGCGCAGGGTGCGCACCACCTCGGCCGCCATCACCCGGTGGCCCTCGGTGCTCGGGTGGATGCCGTCCACGCCCAGCCCTTCCAGGTAGAGGTGCACGTTGCCCGTGCGCCGCATCACCGACTCCAGGTCGATGACCTCCGCGCCCGTGCCTCCGGCGCGCAGCCACGCGTTGAAGCTGAGCCGCTGCGACTTCACGTACTCATAGGCGCCGTAGTTCGTCTTCTCCTTTGGCAAGAGCGTGCTCACCCAGACGTGGCAGAAGGGCTCCAGCCGCTGCACCAGCAGCAGCATCCGCGTCTCCATCTGCTCCTCCGCGCCCGCGTCGCCCAGGTCATTGGTGCCCAGGAGCACCAGGCAGTCGGTGATGCCCTTCACCGAGAGCACCTCATTGTCGAGCAGCATCAGCGCGTCGTAGAAGCCCTGGCCGCTGACGCCCGCGTTGACCACGGGCACGCCGAGCTGTGACTCCACCAGCGCGGGCCACGCGTTGCGCGTGTCGTTGCGCAGGTCGACGTAGCCCTCGGTGATGCTGTCGCCCATGGCCAGGAAGGCTCGGCCCGAGGGGCCCTCCACCTCCACCGTCGCCACGCCCACGGAGCGCTCGAAGGTGTCGCCGCCGAGTGCGGCCAGCGCCTGGGAGTGGGTGCCGACCCGCGCGAAGCTGCCGGGAAACGCGTTGATGGCGCTGGCGGCCAGCGCGCCGCGCACCTCGAAGGTGATGGCCAGGTCATCCCGGAACGTCACCGGAAAGGCCACCGGGTCCGAGGTCACCAGGGCGCGCGCGCCCGTGGAGAAGCCCGGCTTGCCCTGGAAGTTCAGGGCGATGGGAGTCGACACGAGCGAGCCGTCCGCGCCCGCCCTGGCCACGGTGGCGCGCTGGAGCGTGAGCGCCCCGTCGCCGGAGCGGAACGTCACCTGTATCCGGTCGCCGGTGCGCGCCACGGGCACTCGCATCCGGAACGTGGTGACGCTGCTCACGGTGTAGGACCAGCGCAGGGCTTGATGGAAGCCGGGCTGGAAGCTGATGGCGGGCAACGGCGCCGGTGGAGGAGGGGTCCGCACCTGGCCTTCGTCGTTCAGCACGAGCGCTGGCGCCACGTCCACCGACGCGTCCGGCGCACTCGAGGTTTCACCCTGCTCCTGAGAGGGCTCTTCCCACACGGGGTCTTCAGCGGTGCTGGGAGCGCACGACCATTGCGCACCGCCCACACACGCCAGGACTCCGAGCCACGTTCGCCACATTCGCATCGTCGCTCCCTCCCGAGGACGCACGATGCTCACCGCGAATTCCCGCGACGACCGCCAAACACACGCGCAAGTCCCGAGTCGCGTGGCGCACGCCCCCCTGGTCTCCGGGCGAGACGGAGCTCCGGGTGTCCCGCGCGTCCGCGCTCACGGCCCTTGCACGGCCGCGAGCGGACTCGGCCGGTCGACGGAGTTACCCAGCGTGGGCACCGCGGTTCAGGGCACGCACGCACCCACCCCCGGATTGTCATTCAGTGGACGACACGTCCCGGTGGCGCAGGCGGGCGAGCCCGAGGCCCGGCACAGCGGTCGGCAGTTGAGTCCTCGCCCCGTATTCACACACGCGCTGCCTGGCGCGCACTGGTTGCTGAAGTCGCATGCCTCGCCCGTGCCGCGCGTGCCGCTGCCCGCGCACACGGGGCCGGACGCGGACGGATAGCAGCTCAGCGGCGCGGTGCAGCCCTGCGCGAAGGGGTCGCACGCCTGCGAGCGCGGCCCGCACAGCAGCGGCAGCTCCGACGTGCCCGCCAGCCGCAACACCGTGTTGCACTCGCCCGCGTCCCCGCACTGCGTCGTCGCGTGGCACAGGCGGCGACAGAAGAAGCTCGTGCCGCCGTCGTCCTGTCGCTCGTCCTTGCAGAACAGGCCCGCCGCGCACGTGTCGTACTCGCCGCCGCCGTCCGAGGCCGCCAGCGTGCACCGCGCGCCCTCCGCGCCCGTGCCCGCCTCCACGCACCGCCGCTCCGTCGTCGCGCCCACGCTCACGTAGGTGCAGCGCTGCCCCTGCGCGCAGCTCTGCTGGACGACGTCACACGCCGCCGCGAAGCACCGGCTGCCCGTCTTGCCTCCACCCAGGTCCGCGAAGTGGCAGCTTTGGCTTGTTCCACAGCCTTCCTGCCTTGCGACGTTGCACGCGAAGTCGGGACTCTGTCCGCCATCTCCCTGTCCGCCGCCGTCCGGGTCTCCTGGCACCCCGGAGTCTCCACCGTTGGGGCCGGGCTTGTTGTCATCGTCATCACATCCGGGCGCCAACAGCGCCAGGAAGAGGGTCCCCGTCAACACCGCGAGCCACGCGCGCATCCATGCTCCCCAATCGAAGTCAGCGGGGACTTAGCTGATGGACTTCATTCTGGGGGCCCTCTTGAATCGTGCCTGGAAAGCAGCGGACACTAGCCGGATGACCGATGCCCAAGGGGTGGCTCGGCGCGTCAGAATCCCTGAGGTTGGGATGGCAGCGGGTCGCCAGCAGTGGCCAGGGGGTAGCGGGTGCACATGACTAGCAAGGTGGCGGAAGCAGAGATGGCACCAGGAGATCCTTCCGCGTACGCGAACCGTCGCTCCGATGAACGCGTGACGGCGAAGTTCGCGGTTCGCTTCGAGCACACGGAGGATGCCGCGCGGGCGCTGCGCGTGTTCTCCATCAACGTGTCAGCGGGCGGCCTGTGCCTGCGCACGCGCAAGGCCTACGACGTAGGCTCGCAGGTGCGGCTGTCCATGGACATCGCGGGCGAGGAGTTCCACCTCAATGGCATCATCGCGTGGGTGCGCGATGAGGAGGAGGCCATTGGCGTGCGCTTCACGGACGTGAATGACGAGGACCGCGCGCGGCTCCACCGGGTGGTGGAGAGTTTCAAGTCCAAGCGCTGACGTCCGGCGGAGACGAGACGGGGCCAGCCCTAGCGGCGGCCCTCCGTCTCCGCATGGCGGAACACGCCCGCGTCGATTTCGGAGAAGCCGCACGCCGTATAGAAGTTGCGCGCCTCCGGAGTGATGGTCATCGGCGAGACGAGCTGGAGCTGACGGGCGCTGAGCACCTTGCAGCGCTCCAGGATCTGCTTGATGAGCGCGCGGCCCACGCCGCGTCGGCGCCAGGTCTCCGTCACCACCAGCTCGTCGATGGTGGCCACGCGACCGCGCAGCCGGAGCTGCGGCCGGTGGGAGAACGACAGCATGCCCACGGGTTTGTCCTGCGTGTCGCCCGCGACGAAGATTTCAATCTCCGGATGGCTGACCACCCAATGCACGGTCTGCTGGTCCGTGCCCTGCGGATAGCCCAGCTCGCGAAGCAGCAAGGCCATGGCCTCCGCGTCGCCCCGACGGGCGCGGCGAATGCGAAAGGCGGGAGCATCTGCACCCGCGGGGGTGGCGGTCCGGACGATTGGTTGTGACAAGGCAGTTGGGAGTCTAACGAAAGGGCCGCCGCTCCCCAAAGAGGAACGGCGGCCCGGAACTTTCCGTGGTGCGGGAACCACGGCCCACTTGTGGGTGCGACGCTTACGGCTGCTCGCCAGCGAGCGAGCGCAAGGCGTCGGTGATGTCGTTCTGCTGGGGCACGGAGGCCATCTCCAGCGTGTCGGCCAGGCCGATGCCGGGGATGAACTTGCCGGCCACCAGGCGGGGCGGCGCGAGCAGCGAGTAGAAGAGCTCCTCCACCGTGCGGCGCAGCAGGTGCTCGCCGAAGTTGGTGACCTCGGTGTCCTCGTTGACGAACAGGACGCGGCCCGTCTTCTGGACGGAGGCCTTGATCATCTCCCAGTCGTAGGGCCACAGCGAGCGCAGGTCGATGACCTCCACGCTGATGCCCTCGTCGGCGAGCGTCTGCGCGGCGCGCGCGCACAGGGGCAGGGTGCGGCCGTAGCTGACGACGGTGAGCTGCGTGCCCTCGCGCACCAGCTTGCCCTTGCCGATGGGGATGGCGAAGGCCTCCAGCTCCGCGGGCCACTGCGGCTTCCACTGCGAGCGGTCACCCAGGGGCGCGTCGATCATCTTCGACAGCGCGCGGTCATCGTCCGGCTCGCCGGGGATGCGCTCGTCGCCCTTCACGCGCAGGAGCGCCTTGGGCTCCAGGAACATGACGGGGTTCTGTTCCTTGCACGCGGAGATGAGCAGCCCGTACGCGTCCAGCGGCGTGGAGGGCATGACCACCTTCCAGCCGGGGATGTGGGTCATCGTCGCGTCGAACGAGTGCGAGTGGTAGATGGACCCGCGGATGCCGCTGCCCACCGGCGTGCGCACCACCATGGGCAGGTTCCAGTCGCCGTTGCTCGACCAGCAGGTGTTGCCCGCCAGCTTGAGCAGGTCGATGGTGTTGTAGACGTAGTCGCAGAACTGGATCTCCGCGACGGGCCGGCCACCGCCCATCGAGATTCCCATGGCCGCGCCGATGATGCCGCGCTCGTCCAGGGGCGAGTTCCACGCCGTCTTCAAGCCCTGCGTGCAGGTGAAGACGCCGCCGAGCGGAGCGCCGACGTCCTCGCCGAAGATGTCCGTCACGCCGAGGTTCTCCTCGGCGTAGTGGAGGGCCATGCGAATGGCCTGTGCCATGTTGGCCATGGTTACTTGTCCTCCGCGAAGATGTGCTTCCAGATGGTCTCCGGGGCGGGCAGCGGCTCGTCCCGGGCGATGCGGGCGGCGGCGGCCATGTCCTCGGTGTAGCGGTTGCGCAGCTCGTCCATCTGCTGGCGCGTCAGGACGCCGTCCTGCTCCAGCCGGGCCTCGAACAGCTTGAGGCAGTCGAGCTCCTCGGACACGTAGTTGGCGCCGGACGCGGACGAGTGCCCGTACAGGCGCGACACGTTGGCCTCCAGGAGGAACGGCTTGCGCTCGGTGCGCACGTACTCCATCGCCTCCTTCAGCTCCGTGTACGCCTCCACCGGGTCATTGCCGTTGATGGTCTTGGAGCGGATGTTGAACGCCTTGCCGCGCTCGCTCACGCGCGGTTCGCCGTGCTGGCCCTCCGCCGACGTGGAGATGCCCCACTTGTTGTTGGTGACGATGATGAGCACCGGCAGCGGGTTGGCGGGGCGGCTGCTCCAGATGAGGCAGGTGGCGAAATCACCTTCGGCCGTGCCGGCGTCGCCGCCGGTGACGATGGTGATGGCGTCACCGCCCACGCGCTTCTGCATCATGGCCGTACCCGGAGCGATGGAGTACTGGACCTCGATGGGGGAGCTGACGGGGGTGACGTTGTACTTGCGCACCGAGAAGTGGCCCGCGAAGTTTCGGCCACCGGAGTACGGGTCCGACGCGGTGTTCTTCATCTGCCGCAGCGCGCCGATGGGCTCCTCGCCCAGGGCGAGCAGCGTGCCGGACTGGCGGTAGTGGGCGTGGAGGTAGTCGTACTCGGGGCCCTGGCCCTTCTTCATCAGCAGGCCGAGCGGGACGTTGAACGCCTCCTCACCCGGGCCGCCAATCCAGAAGTAGCCGTGGCCCTGCTTGTACATCTGGATGAGGCGCTCCTCGAGGACGCGCGTTTTGACCATGAGGTCGTGGATACGGACCAGCAGCTCCCTGTCGAGCGGGAGCGGCGCGGACGATTCTTTGATGAGTCGGGGTCGAGACACGCGCGGGCGTCCTCTGGCTGGAGGGGGAGGCCCCTATAACCCGGATGCGCCCCCTTTTCTCAAGCGCGCAGATGCGCTCCTGTCAGCCCCCCGCTCAAACAGGGCCCGGTGGCGCGGCGCGGCAATCAGCCTTGCTCATCCAACTTAGGAGTGGGAGCGGCGGCGCGTCGCAGCACCGTGACGCGGTCCGTTAGCGCGGCGTCCCCGCCCGCGTGCGCTTCGATGGCGCCCAATGTCTCCTCGGACAGGTGCGCGGCCCGAGGTCCGGTGAGCAGCGCGGTCAGCTCCGCCGCGCGGCCCGACTCCAGAAGCGCCAGGACGAGCGGGTGTCCGGCGCGAGGGGAGGGTGCTCGGGAGAAGGCCTCCTGGAGGGGCTTCACCGCGAGGCCCGCGAGGCCGCTGTCCAGCAGGAGCTGGCCCACCGTGGCCGGGTCGTGAGGGGCCTCGGGCTCCATCTCCTCCGGTTCGGGTCGCGCGAGGACCGGGGCCGCCGCTTCGGTGGTCGCCGTCTGCTGGGGGGCGGAGGCGGGCGGGGTGGGGCCTCGCCCCAGCAGCTCGTCGAGGGTGACGGCGCCCGCGAGGGAGGCGGAGGCGCGACGCGTGGAGGCCCGGCGAGGGGGCGTGGCGGGCTGGTAGCGGACCTCTCGGGGGAGCTGGCGCAGCTGCTCCAGGTTCATCACCCCGAACATCAGGGCCATCACGCCGACCCAGACGGTGCGCTGCCAGATGGCGAGCCCCACCATCGCCATCGCCGTGACGATGCCGATGACGTGCAGGGCGCGCTCATAGCGGTAGCCCTTTCGCGCTCGCACGAGCGACGCGAGCAGGTTGCCACCATCGAGTGGCCGCACGGGCAGCAGGTTGAAGAGTCCCCAGCCGATGTTCACCCAGAGCAGCTGGCGCACTGCCACGCCCACCAGTCCTCCCTGCTCGCCCAGCGGCGTGAGGACCGAGGCGCCCCACACCAGCCCGCCCAGCAGGAAGCCGACCCCGGGGCCGGCGAAGCTCACCCACGCGGACTGACGGTGCGTGAGCACGTCCGTGCCCTGCGCGGTCCCGCCCATCCCGTGCAGGGAGATGCTCGCGGTGGAGCCGAACCGTCGGTACGCCCACGCGTGGCCCAGCTCGTGGAGGAGCACCGAGGCGAACACCACCGCGACCCACAGCGCCAGTCGTGCTGGCTCGGAGGCGAAGTCCCAACCCGTCGCCAGGGTCGTGAGGAAGAAGAGCGGATGGACGCGGACGGGAAACCCATCCACGTGGAAGTGGGGCCTCATGGGGCTGGGATGCTAACGGACGCCCCGCGTGGACGCGCGGTGGAGGCCCCGGTCCGCGTCGCACCGGAGGTGAAGTGTCATCCGGTCCAACACGCGCACCACACCTCGGGGGAGGTCCACGCGGTGGGACGCGTGGTGACGTGGTGTGGGGGGCAAGGTCTCGCGAAGTAGGAGAAGTGCGCTAGAGTCGCCGCTCTCCTTCCCGCTCCCCGCCGCGCGTTGGCGTGGCCTTCCGGGTGTGTCCTTGTCCAGCACGAACACGCGTCTGAACCCCACACCCGAGTCCGGCACCTCTCCGGGCACGTCCCCCACGGGCACGCTGCCCGCGGCAGAGCGGACGGGCTCCCGGGAAATCACCGGCACCCGCGAGGCCACCGCCACGCGGCTGACCTCCAACGTCGGGCTGCCCCACGCCGAGGCGACGGGCACGCTCATCGCTCCGCTGGAGGCCGGCGAGCTGCCCAACGTGGCGGCCATCCGGGGCCTCCGGTTGGATCAGATCCTCCTGCTCACCACCACCGCGCTCGTGGTGGTCATCGTGGGCCTGCTCGCGGCGCTGTCCGTCGCGTCGACGCAGTCCCAGTTCGAGGAGACCGCGCGCCGCTCCACCGAGCGCATCCAGGAGCAGGCCCGCGAGCTGGGGCGGACGGTGGGCCAGACGCTGGCGCTCACGTCCGTCACCAACCTGCGCGACAACAACTACGCCTTCCTGGAAGGCGTGGCCGGCTCCATCGTCTCCACCAACCCCAACATCCTCCGCGTCCAGATTCTCGACCCGGAGGGCCTGGTGATGGCGGACAGCGAGCCGAAGGCCGCAGAGGCCGATGCGCCCGAGGCCGCTCCCAGTGGACGCGCCGCCGAGCAGCGCCTGGTGCAGGCGTTCTACCGGAACCAGGCCGTGTACGAGATTCAGGAGCCCATCGACTACGGCTCCACCAGCGGCAAGGGCCTGGTGGTCATCAGCTACTCGCTGCGTGCGCTTCAGGAGCAGCTCGAGGTCCTGGAGCGCGACAAGCGCGCCACCGTGAGGGCGAACACCGTGCGCATGCTCGCCCTGGGGTTGGGCTTCGTGGTGCTGGCGGGCGTCGTCGCCGCGTTCCAGAGCCGCAGGATTACCCGGCCGCTGGGCGTGCTCACCCACAAGGTGATGCAGCTGGCCGCCGGAGACCTGGGCGCGCGCACCCAGGTGGCCAGCGGCGCCGGCCGCGAGGTGAAGACGCTGGGCGTGGTGTTCAACCACATGGCCGAGCGCATCAAGGTGCTGCTCGACGACGTGCGCGCCAAGGCCCAGCTGGAGCGCGAGGTGTCGCTGGCGCGCACGGTTCAAGAGACGCTGCTGCCCGGTCGTGACGCCGTGCAGGTGGGGCCGCTGCGCATCGCGGGCCTCGTCGTCACCGCCGACGCTTGCGGTGGAGACTGGTGGTTCCGCGCGGTGCTGGATGAGCAGCGGGTGGTCATCGGCATCGGCGACGTGACGGGCCACGGCCTGTCCACCTCGCTGGTGGCCACGAGCGCCACCAGCGGCTTCGCCTCCGCGATGACGCTGCGCGAGCCCACCGAGGTCAACGCGCAGATGCTCATCACCGCGCTGAACGTGACGCTGGCCAACGTGGGCCGCGGCGAGCATCAGATGTCCAGCGCCCTGGCCGTCATCGATGTCTCCAACGGCCTGGTGGACTACGCGGCGGGTGCGCACCCCAGCCCGCTCGTCTTCAACAAGCACAGCGGGCAGGTGGCCTCGCTGCCCGCGCGTGGGCCGCTGCTCGGCGCGTCCGTGACGTCGCAGTTCACGTCCCGCCAGGCGCAGCTCCGGCCGGGCGACATCATCATCTGGTACACCGACGGCATCACCGAGGCGCGGGATGGGACGGGGCGCATGTACGGCACCCAGCGTCTGGCCGCGGCGGTGCAAGCCCACGCCCACCTGTCCGCGGAGGCGCTGCGTGACGCGCTGCTCGCGGATGCCCGCGCGCACAGCGCCGGACAGCCCCAGCGCGACGACATCACCGTCGTCGTGGCCGAGTACAGCCCCGCCTGACCCCTGGACGCCCCCGCATGCGCCGCACACCCCACACCCCCATGCGACGCCTTGTCTCGGCGCTCGCCCTGCTGGCCTCGCTGGCTGGCCCTCCCGCCCTGGCGCAGTACCGCCCTCCACCCATGTCCGAGTCGCAGCGGCTGGTGAAGGAGGGCGAGACGGCCCAGGTGTCCGCCAGCGCCGCGAGCGCCTCCGGTGACAAGAAGGAAGCGGAGGAGAAGTACCGCAAGGCGCTGGGCCTCTTCGAGCAGGCGCTGGCCGCCGAGCCGGGCTCCGTCGCCGCCGCCGCGGGCGTGGGCTCCGCCGCCAACGCGCTCCAGGATTGGGCTCGCACCGTGGACAAGGTGAAGCCCGTGCAGGCCGCCAACCCCGCCGAGCTGTCGCTGTCGTACCCCCTGGGCGTGGCGCTCTTCAAGCTGCGCCGCTTCCCGGAGGGTGTGCCGCTGCTGGAGCAGGTGGCCGGCGCGGACCAGGCCGAGCACCTCATCGTCCACTACTACCTGGCCAGCTACTACCTCTTCGCGCAGCAGGGCGATGCGGCGGTGACCCGGTTGCAGAAGTATCTGGCGATGCGTCCCGCGAAGCTGGCCGGCAACGACTTCCAGATTCACGAGCTGCTGGGCCGCGCGCACGTGCTGCGCCGCGACGCGGTGGCCGCGCGCGCGTCCTTCACCCAGGCGCAGGCGGGTCGACCCGAGTCGCCCACCGTGCAGCTGGGACTCGCCAGCGTGCTGGAGCTGGAGGGCAAGCCCGGTGAGGCGCGGACGCTGCTGGAGGGCATCACCACGCGCTTCCCGCAGGCGGCCGAGCCGAAGGAGAAGCTGGCCCGGCTGTACCTCGCCTCGGGCGAGGTGCCCCGCGCGGAGACGCAGGCGGTGGCCATGGTGAAGGTGGGCGCGACGCCCGCCGCGTACCTGCTGCTGGGTGACGTGCGGCTGGCGCAGAAGCAGGCCCCCGCCGCCGAGGAGGCCTACCGCAAGGTGCTGGAGCTTCAGCCCGGCCTGGTGCTGGGACAGATGGCGGTGGGCAAGGCGCTCCAGGCGCAGGGACGGCACGAGGAGGCCATCCAGTTCCTGGAGGCCGCGGTGCGCTCGGGCGCGAGCAGCGTGGAGCTGTGGGCGTCGCTCGGCTCCGTCAACCGTCGCGCCGGCCGTTACCAGCGCGCGGTGGAGGTGCACCGGCGCGTCGTGGAGATGGTGCCCCGTCAGGCCCTGGGCTGGATGCTCCTGGGCGCCGACCACTTCGCCACCGGCCAGTGGGACCAGGCCATCGAGGACTACAGCAACGCGCTCCAGGTGGAGCCCGCGCACGCCGGCGCGAAGCAGTGGCTGGCCCGCGCGCTCGCGCACCGTGCCCGGGACAGGGGCGGGGCGGGGCGAGCGGATGACGCGGTTCGCGATCTGCGCCGGGCCTTCGACCTGGACCGGAGCGCGCTCATGGCCCGGCGGCTGACGGCGGCGATGATGGAGACACGCGCCTATGCCGACGCGCGCAAGGTGATGGAGCAGGGCGCGACGCTCCCCGGCGCGACGTGGCGGGAGCAGCTGCTCCTGGGCTACGCGCGGCTGGGCGCGGGTGATGCGCAGGCGGCGCTGGAGTCCTTCGCCCTCGCGGGCAAGCAGACGGAGGAGCCGGACCAGCAGGCCGAGGCCTCCGTGGGCGCCGCGCTCGCCGAGGTGGAGCTGGGTCAGGTGGACGCCGCCGTGCAGCGGCTCACGGAGGTCGGCCCGTCGCGCACGGCCGCGAGCGTGGCGCAGGCCAACCTGCCGCGCGTGCTGGTGCGCCGCGCGCTGGCCCGCCTGGAGACGGGAGATGTCGAGGGCGCCGACCGCGACCTGGAGGCGGTGGACAAGCTGGGCACCGGCAAGCGCGCGGACCTGACGAAGCTGGTCCTCTTCGCTCGCGGATTGTCGCGTGCGGAGGCGGGTCGCCACGCGGAGGCGAGCGCCGCGCTGAAGAAGGCCCTCACCCCGGTGCAGCCCTGGGCGTGGCCGAACACGCGCGCCCTGGCGGAGGCCTTCGTCCTCTACAAGAAGGGGCAGGTGGCCGCCTCGCGCAAGCAGCTGACCGCGGCGTCCAAGAAGCCCATGCCCGGGCAGCCCAGGTGGCTCGCGTCCCTGACGGGCGCCCTCCACCGGCGCGAGGCCTCGCTGGCCTACGCCTCCGGCAACATGAAGGGCGCGGAGAAGGCCCTCAAGGCCGCGCTCACCGCCGAGCCCGAGGACGCGCTGCTCCAGCACAACCAGGCCTGCGTCGACTGGCGCAAGGGCAAGACGTCCGAGGCCCTGGCCACGTGGCGTCGCCTGGAGTCCTCCGTGTCCGTCGCCTCGCTCAACCTGGGCATCGACGCCCAGGAGCGCCGGCACGAGCCCGCCGAGGCCGTGGACGCCTGGCGCCGCTACCTCGCGTCCGGCCCTGGCCCCCGTCAGGCCCAGGTGCGCGAGTGGAAGGAACGCCTGCAGAGCCTCCATGGCCTCTCCGAGCCCTCGGGCTCGGCGCCGGCCGGAGCCACCGCGGAGGAGACCACCCCATGAAGACGCTCCGCTTCCTCCTGGCCGGCCTCGCGCTGGCCCTCTGTGTCATCACCCCCGCCGCCGCTGCCCCCAAGAAGGCCACCCTGGGCGTCTTCCTGGCCACGACGCTGAGTGACGGCCAGGAGCGCTTCCAGTACGCGGAGGCCCTCGCCGCGAAGCTGACCGAGGCGATGGACCGCCCCGTGGCCGCCAAGAGCTTCGGCCGCTACGAGGACTTCGCGCGCGCCATCTCCGACGGGCTGGTGGACTTCGCCGTGGTGGAGGGGTGGGCCGCCGTGCAGCTCGGCTCCAAGGCCACCCCCCTGGCCTGGGCTTCCCGTCCCGGCGAGTCCCAGCAGCGCTGGGCCATCGTCTCCACCCACAAGGGCGTGGTGAAGGACCTGGCCGGCAAGCGCCTGGCGCTGGTGAAGGGCGCGGGCCCCGCCGACCCCAAGTTCGTCACCCACGCCGTCCTCGGCGGTGACCTGGACGCGCAGCGCCACTTCAAGCTCACCCCCGTCCCCAACGTGGAGTCCGCCCTGAAGATGCTGGAGGCCAAGGGCGCCGAGGCGGCCCTGGTGCCCGTGTCCCACGTCCCCAAGGACAAGGACCTGCGCGTCCTCTTCCGCAGCTCCCGCCTGCCGGGCGCCGTCCTGGTCGACCTGCGCAACCACAAGGAAGTGCTGGAGTCGGCCCTGTCCTCCGTGGGTGCCGTGGCACCGTTCGAGTCCTTCGCCCGCATTCAAGGCAAGGACTTCGAGGACTTCCGACGTCTCGTCACCCAGGGGCCCCCGCGCCGCCAGCCCGTCTTCGCCGACGCGGCGGAGCTGCGCGTGGACGCCGAGGTCCTGGTCCGCGCCGAGGAGCTCGGTCCCTCGCTGCCGTCCTTCGCCAGCGACCTCGCCGTGGCCGCCGAACAGCCCGACGATTGATTTGACGCAACCTTCGACGCGATTCGCCGAAACACTCTTGAGTTTCAGGGAATGAGAATCATCAACTTGGCCCCGCTGGCCCTCTGGGGTAGGTTGTTTTCTTACGGCGCGAGCGTGCAGGTGAGTGAATTCGTCCAACAGAACGATTGCCCTGGCGCCTCGCCCGCCAACAGGGGCGTACAGGACCGCGGGGGCTCCTCCCATTCGCGGATGTGAGAACGATGCACTCGAAAGTGTCTGCTGATCCGCTGCGAGGTGCGGTGGGAGCTCACGCAGGGCGCCGTGGTCTCCGCGCCTCCATGGCGATGGCCGTCCTCTTCTGCGCCCTGGCCGTGGCCCTCCCGACGGTGGCCCAGGCCCAGGACTCTGGCGCCACGGGTGAGGCGCCGGCGAAGGTGAAGCGCAAGAGGCGCGTCGTCGCGCCTGGGACGAAGGTCCCCGGGGCCACGAAGACGCCCGCGACGAAGCCTCCTCGCACGGCGAAGAAGCCCCCGAAGCCGCGCAAGAACAGCAAGCCGGTGCCCGAGTCGGAGATCCCCGTGCTGGGCTCCGGCCTCGATACGGAAGAGACCTCCCTGGGCACCGAGGCCGTGACGGCGGAGCCGCCTGTCCCGGTCGCCCCCGCGCCCACCGTGGAGACCCACCCGGCGAGTCCTTCGCACGCTCCGGTGGCGAGCCCCTCCCTGGACCCCGCGCTCACGTCGGATCCGCTGAGCACGCCGCCCGCCGCTCATGGGGCGGTGCTGCCCGCGACGCGGAGCCCGTCGACCGCGCCGGTCGCCAGTGACAACGTGCCGATCTCCGCGCCCTTCGCCCAGCCCACCACGGACCGGCCGATGCCGCCTCCGGCTGGCCTCGCGAGCCTGCCCGGCGAGGATCCGCTGGGCGGCGCCGACGCCCTGGAGGAGTCGGTCAACCGCGTGCTGAGCGAGGCGGTGGTGACGACGGCCTCCAAGCGCAACCAGCGCATCGCGGACGTGCCCCTGACGGTGTCGTGGATTCCGGCGGAGGAGCTGGAGGGCACCGGCCAGTTCACGCTGTGCGAGGCCATCCAGTACTTCCCCGGTATGGAGTGCCGCCGCGGGTCCATGCGCAAGGCGGCGGTGAGCGCGCGTGGCCTGGGCTCCAACTACCTGTCCAACCGCCTGCTGCTGCTCAAGGACGGCCGGCCGCTGACGGACCCGTGGACGGGCCAGTTCTACGCGGACGAGACGACGCCGCTCGTCAACCTCAAGCAGGTGGAGGTCATCCGAGGCCCGGGCTCCTCGCTGTACGGCTCCAACGCCTTCAGCGGCGTCATCAACATCATCGAGCGCCAGCCGGCGGACCTCATCGCCCCGGGACGCAACGTGGGCGCCGAGGCGCGCATCCTCGCGGGCCAGGACCAGACGTGGCGCCTGCACGGCAACGTGGCCGGACGCGGCGGCCCCGTGGAGGCGCTGCTCGGCTACTACGGCTATGGCTCCGACGGGCCCCAGCTCTTCAATGACCCCGCCACGGGCCTGGTGGACACGAACCAGGACTCGATGGTGCACCAGGTGAACGGCAAGGTGCGCGTGGGGCCGCTGGCGCTGGACGCGGACTTCACGGACGCGACGATTGGCCGTCCGGGTGGCTCGCACACGCAGATCTCCACCGTGGGCAACTGCGGCCGGTGCCACTACACGCCGGACGATGAGGAGTCCGTCCAGAACTTCAACGCCTCCGCGCAGGTGGATCAGCAGGTGACGGACAACCTGCGCCTGTTCGGTCAGGCGTACGGCTTCTTCAAGCGCCGCGACGTGGTGTTGGAGAACGCCTTCGGTGGCGACCCCACGCGCGCGCTGGGCAAGCGGCGCCGGCTGGGCGGCGAGGTTCGCGCGCTGTACTCGGCGGGCTCGTTGTCGGTGACGTTCGGCGGCGACTTGAAGGCGGACCAGGTCAACGTGCCCAACGTGCTGCCGGGCCTGTCGATGGATGACACGAAGCAGACCATCCTCGGTGGCTTCGTGGACGCGGAGTACCGCCTGACGGAGCGCCTGGTGCTGAGCGGAGGCGCCCGGTATGACCGCTATCAGATCCCCGAGATCGTCTGGCGCGAGCGGACCGACCAGATCTCCCCGCGCGCCAGCATCGTCTTCCACGCGGTGCCGGAGCTGCTCACGCTGCGCACCAACTACGGCCGCGCCTTCCGCGCGCCCACCCTGGCGGAGCTGGCCATCAACCAGCAGATGTACGCGTCCACACTGGTGGGCAACGCCAACCTTCGCGCGGAGACGCTGGACACGTTCGAGGGCTCCGTGGACTTCTGGCCCTTCGACCGGCGCGTGCGCCTGACGGCGACGGGCTTCTACAACGTGGCCAAGAACTTCATCAATCAGGAGCTCGTCTTCGGCTCGGTGTCCCAGTTCCGCAACATGGGCGACGCGCGCATCGCCGGCCTGGAGCTGGAGGCGGCGGCGCAGATTCCGTCCATCAACTCCTCGTTCGACGTGGCCTACCAGCTGCTCGACGCCAAGAACCTGCCCTTCGGCGACGGCCCGGAGACGCCGCTGGACTACGCGCCCACGCACCGTGTCTACGCGCGCGGCCGTACCAACATCGGCAAGGTGGCCTTCGTGGAGCTGTACGCGCTCTTCGTCGGGCCGCGCTTCGACCCGGGCTTCCAGGTGGACGAGACGACGGGCCTGCCCAGCTCCCGAGTGCAGCTGCCCAGCTACCTCACGGCCAGCGCCCGGGTGGGCTTCAACATCTACGACGGCATCTCCGTGTCGTTCCTCGGCTCCAACCTCTTCAACGCGGCGTACGAGGAGTCTCACGGCTTCCCTGCGCCGCCCCAGTCCTTCTTCAGTGAAGTCAAGGTACGCTATTAGGCACCGCGTTTGAGTACCGCTCCTCACCTGGAGGCCGGTGGCCTCCTGCTGATTGCAGATGCGTCCCTGCCCGCGGCCTCGCTCGAGCAGGCGGTGCCGCTGCTGGCTCAGGGTGGGGTAGGGGGCAAGGGAGCGCTGGTCTTGTTCGACGGCGTGCTCAAGCCCGAGCACGCGCAGTGGCTGCGGCGCGAGCCGCCGGCCCTGCTGTTGGCCACGCGCGAGCGCGACGGCGGGCCCTCCATGTGGGAGGTCCGGCTGTTGGGCTCGCTGTGGAAGCAGGGCTCGCTGCTCCCGGACCAGGCGGAGGTGACGCGCCATCCGCTGCGCCGCGTGGCGGACATCAACTCGGCGGCCAACGAGGCCGCGTCGGCGGTCAGCGACGCGCAGGGCAGCCGCGTGGCGGCGGGGCTGGTGGCGGACGTGGTGCATGAAATCGCCGCCAACGCGCTCCTGGATGCGCCGGTGGATGCGCGGGGCGAGCCTCGGTACGCGCACCGGCGCACCGAGGTGCGGGAAGTGGAGCCGGAGGACGCCTGCGAGCTGACGTTCGCGGTGGAGGACGGCCGGATGTGGTTGGAAGTGGCGGACCGCTTCGGCGGCCTGCGGCCGGGCTCGTTCGCCCGGGCGCTGGAGGGGTGGGGCCAGCGCGTGAAGGTGGATGCGTCTGGCGGTGGGGCGGGTCTTGGATTGCGTCGCATCCTCGAGCACTGCGACACGGTGGCGGTCCGGGTGACCGCTGGCCGGGAGTCGCGAGTCGTGTGCGTGGTGGATCTGGGAGACGCGCGCCGCCGCGCGACCCAGCCCAAGTCACTGATGTTCTGTCTGCATGAGGTCAGGGCCGGTGGATAGCCAGGGTTCCAACGCCATCATCAGCCGGCTCCGCGTGGGTACCATCACCCACGTCCGGATCGCCGGTGTCATCGACGAGACCTTCCCGTTGACGTCGACGAGCCCGGAGCTCAGTGGGCTCCTCGTCGTCGACCTCGGCCGGGTGGAGCGCATCAGCTCCTACGGGGTCCGTCGGTGGATTGAGTTCGCCGCGAAGCTGCCTCCGGGCGCGCTGGGGCTGTACGTCGTGCATGCGCCCCCCGTCGTGGTGGATCAGCTCAACATGGTGGAGGGCTTCGCGGGTGTCGCCCGCGTGCTCTCCGTCCTCGCGCCCTACACGTGTCGCACCTGCAACGAAGACCGGATGCGGGTGGTGAACCTGGTGGACGAAGCCCAGGTCATCGCGGAAGAGCGCGCGCCCGAGCACACCTGCCCCGTCTGCTCCAACCCGCTGGAGTTCGCGGACCTGCCGGGCGAGTTCTTCGACTACGCGCGCCGTCAGCAGTTCGGCACCGTGGACCCGGTGGTGATGCGCTACCTGCGCGCGAGCATGCCGACGGAGCAGCCGGAGCTCCCGCAGCACCTGAAGATCGTCCAGGACGACGTCACGTTCATCTCGCTGGCCAGCACGCTCAAGGGTGACCTCAACGTGCGCCGGCTCGCGTCCGGGTTGGAGGGGCGCGTCGCGTTCGACTTCAGCCACGTCAGCACGGTGGAGCCGGAGGCGCTGCCCAAGCTGGAGCAGGTGCTGGACACCGCGGCGCAGGCCGCGGAGGTGTTGCTGTGCCGCGTGCCTCCGCCGGCGCTGGCCGTGCTGGCGCGCTCGTCCAAGCTGATGCCGGGCCGGCTGGCCACGCTGTGGCTGCCGTGTGAGTGCCGCAACTGCGGCCAGGTGAGCCACCAGCGCATCCAGGCCCAGGAGTACCTGGCGCAGCTTCGCGCGCACCAGACGAGCATCACCATCGAGTGCCCCATCTGCGGCGGCAGCGCCCAGGTGCCGCACATGCCTCAGCTCCAGGGCTTCCTGGCGCGTGTGCAGCTCACGGACCGGCCGCTGGACGACATCGAGGGGTTGGAGCCGCGCGCCCTCAGTCAGTACCTGTTCGGGTCCACCAACATCGACCCGCAGGCGAACAAGGGCTCGCCCACCGACATCTCCAACTCGCTGGGCAGCACCAAGCTCAACATCATCCGACGACTGGGCCAGGGCGGTATGGCCGAGGTCTTCCTCGCCAAGCAGGTGGGCGTGAAGGGCTTCGAGAAGTTCGTGGTGATGAAGAAGATCCTGCCGCAGTTCGCGCAGAACCCCGAGTTCGTGGACATGCTGTTCGCGGAGGCCCGCGCCAACGCGCGGCTCACGCACCCCAACGTCGTGCAGACCTTCGACGTGGGCGTGTCCGACGGCGTGGCGTACATCCTGATGGAGTACGTGCGCGGGCCGGACATGAAGCGGCTGGTGAACGAGCTGCGCCGCAAGGGGCTCGCGCTGCCGCTGGAGCACGCGCTGCGCATCGTCGCGGAGGTGGCCGCGGGCCTGCACTACGCGCACGCGTACGTGGACCCGGCGGGCACGCCGCACCCGGTGGTGCACCGCGACGTCAGCCCGCACAACGTCCTCATCTCCCTGGACGGGGCCATCAAGCTGAGCGACTTCGGCATCGCCAAGGTGGCGGGCGAGGAGAACACCCAGGCGGGCGTGCTGAAGGGGAAGATTTCGTACATCTCCCCGGAGGCCGCGTCGGGCCGCACGCTGGACGCGCGCAACGACGTCTTCGCGCTCGGCGTCGTCCTCTTCGAGCTGCTCACCGGACAGCTTCCGTTCCGCAGGGACCACGACGCGGCCACGCTCAACGCCATCGTCCGCGAGCCCGCGCCCGTCCCCTCGCAGCTGCGTCCGCAGATTCCGCAGGATGTCTCCGACCTCATCCTCCGCGCGCTCGTGAAGGACCCGGCGCGCCGCACGCCGTCCGCCGCGGCGATGCGCGAGGAGATTGAAGCGGTGATGGCGCACCACCGCCTCAACTCGTCCCCGGCGGCGGTGGCCCAGTTCTTCAAGGACACGCTCGGAGACCGGCTGGTGGAGTACACGCCGTCGACCGCTTCGGGTACGGGCAGCCATCCCAAGCCCATCCCTGGCGCCAGCGGCACGGGCAGTGGCAACGTCGGCAGCGGGGACATGGTGGCCCCCGTCGACAGCAGGACGCCCAACCGGGGCACGGGCAGCGGCCCGAAGGCGACCACGGCGGGCAGCGGCAACATCCCGCGTCCGACGACGGGGACGGGCAGCGGCAACGTGGCCGCGAGGCCCGCGACGCCTCCGCCTGTCGCGACCCGTCCCGCCACTCCGCCTCCCGTGGCGACCCGCCCGCCGACGCCTCCGCCCGTGGCGCCCCGTCCCGCGACGCCGGCTCCCGTGGCGTCCCGGCCTCCTCCTCCGCCCATCATGACGCCGCTGCCGATGCTTCCGGAGCTGGAGGCGGCGGACCGGACCGAGGTGGTGCTGCTGCAAGGGGGCGCTGCGCTGCCTCCTCCCGAGCCGGCCCGTCCTGCTCCCGCACCGCGTCCCTCTCAGCCGGGCCACACCGCGGTGCCCGCGCCTCAGCGTCCTTCCTCCACGTCCATGCCCGTGTCGGCGCCTCGTCCCGCCCCGGCGCCCCGGCCGTCCTCGCCAGCACATCCGAGCCTTGGAGCCACGGCGCGTCCCGTGGCTCCCGCGCCGGTACAGCAGGTGGAGCCCGCCACGTCCGAGTCCGGGAAGGGCTCATGGAAGTGGGCGGCCATGGGCGGCGGCTTGCTGCTGGTGGTGGCCGTGGTGGCGGTGGTGATGCTGCGCGGCCCCGGCTCCATGTTCCTCAACCTGGAAGAGGGCGAGCACGTGTACGTCGGCGGTGTGCGCCTGGAGTCCGGCGCGGAGGCGTTGCCGGCGCCGCCCACCGGGTCGCTGCTCGTCGCCACGGCGGTGAACGGGAAGCTGCGGAGGTTCGGCACCACGCAGCTTCGCGAAGACATCGACGTGAGGACGCTGGCGGACGCGATGCCCCAGCCTGGGACGCGCGGGGTGCTGAGCGTGACGAGCAGCGCGCCGGGCTGCCAGGTCCAGGTGGACGGCGCGCCGCTGCCCAACCGCACGCCGGTGACGAAGGCCTCCATCGAGGCCGGCAGGGAGCTGGAGGTGGTGGTGAGCTGTCCTGGTGCCGCGAGCAAGCAGTGGGTGCTGGCGGTGCCGGGCCAGGAGATTGTCGTGACGGCTCGGTAGCAAGACTGAGTGGCTGGCCTCGGGCCGCCTTCGGGCGCCCCACGAGGTTGAAGGGCATGTGACCCATGAAGGGCTGGACCTTCTTCCCTCACCTTGTCGTGCGGACGACGGGTTTCCCATTCGACTGGTTGGAGCGGTTGGGGTGCCCGGAGTCGGCGGCGTGGGCGCGTCGGCTCGATTCGGAGCGACGCGGGTTGGAGGCGCTGCGTGCCCAGGGGCCACGCGTGCGTCGTCCTTCGCGAGAGCTGCTGTCCGCGCTCAAGGCGGGGCGTCCCGTCAGCATCGAGGGCCTGGAGTCCCCGGAGCGCTTCGAGGAATGGAATGTCCGCGCGGCGGCGGCCCAGGAGGCGGAAGCGGGCTTCGCCGAGGCGATGGAGCGCGAGCTGGCGGCGGTGGAGTCCCAGCTCGTCGCCCTGTGCCGCGAGCCGCGCTTCCTGGAGGCGGTGGCCAGCTCCAGTCCGCCGGTGGCCAAGGACCTGCTCGCGGGGCGCGAGGGCTCCCGGCTGCGTCGGCAGATCGCCAGCTATCTGCAGCGGCTGTGCGCGAAGAACGAGACGATGGGCTTCTTCGGCCCCATCAACTACGGCCGCGTGGACCCGGACGCGCCCACGGGCGTGACGCTGAATTGGTCCGGCCCCGAGACGCTGGTGGGGCGCAACACCTTCGCGGCCTCGTGGCTGGTGCAGGGGTTGGTGCGGGCCATCGCGTTCGACCCGGACATCGCCTCGTGGCTCGTGCCGCGTCGCAAGGCGTTCGCGGAGATGCCCGCGCGCAAGTCGGGCCCCACGCCGGAGAGCGCGGAGGAGCTGCTGCCTCGGCTGGTGGAGCTGGCGGACGGGACGCGCACGCTGGCGGCCCTGGCCTCGTCGCTGGGCGTGGCGCCTGGACTGGCTCGCGAGGCGCTGCGGCTGGGCTGTGACAAGTCGCTGCTCACCCATCAGCTCGAGGTGCCCTCCGCGGTGCACCACCCCGTGGACGACCTGGCCGAGCGTGTCGCCGCGTTGCCGAGCGCGGGGGCGCGGCGTCATGTCGAGGGCTTGAGCGCGCTGCTGGAGTTGATGGGCCGGTATGGCGCGGCGGACGCGAGCGGGAAGATGGCGCTCCAGGACGCCTTCGCGCGGCGGGCGAAGGAGCAGTGGGGCGTGGCGCCCGCGTCGGAGCGTGGGCCCGCTTCCGAGTCCCACAACTTCTACCAGGACCGGCTCGCGCTGCGAGAGGAGTGCGGCGGAGACCTGCGGCTCGAGGTGGGCGGTGAGCGAGCCCGCGAGCTGGGGACCCGCATGGAGCCGGCGCTGGCGTGGATGGCCGAGGCGGCCTGGCGCACGCGCGACGCGGCTCGCGCGGCGGTGGCGCAGAAGGTCGGCTCGCGCACCGTGCCCTTCTGGAAGGTGGCTGCCGCCAGCGCGGACCTGCCGGTGCCGCTGGACACCTCCCTGGCGGAGCTGCTCGCGAAGGCCATTCCGAACGCGGACGCGCACACCGTCGAGCTGGGTGACGTGGTGCCTCCCGCGTGGGATTCGGCGCGGGCCCTGCCGCTCGTCACGTCGGTGGACCTGCTCGTCGGGGCGACGGACGTGGAGGCGTGGGGACGGGGCGACTACACGCTGGTGATGGGGGACATCCACGACACCGCGCTGGTGTGGGGCTGGGCGCTCCAGTTCCATCCTTCGCGAGCGAAGGTGGAGAGCGCCATGGTGCGTGCGCTCGGGGCCCTGCCGCGCGCGATGCCCCTGGTGACGGTGCTGCCCTCGCGCCGCACGGGGCTGTTGCCCTCGGAGTTTCCCGGGCCGGTGGTGGAGCTGGGCGGTGTCAGCTCCCGCGCCTCCGCGTGGCGGATTCCGCTGGATGACCTGTTCGTCGAGAGCGATGGCAAGAGCGCGCGACTGGTGTCGAAGCGGCTCGGCTCCGAGGTGTGCCTCTACAACGGCGAGCTGGAGAGCGCGGTGCATACGGCGTTCTCCCTGCCGCGCATCCGCCCGCTGCGGGTGTCGCTGGGGGAGCACACGCCGCGGGTGACGCTCGGCGGGGTGGTGGTGCAGCGCGAGCAGTGGCGGCTGGACGCGGCGGCGTGCGAGGCGCTGCTCGCGTGCAAGGACGACCGCGCGAGGCTTCGCGTCGCGGTGGGCCTGTGGGACGCGCGCGGCCTTCCGACGTGTGTCTTCGCGAAGTTCAAGGGCGAGCGGAAGCCCGTGCTGGTGGACGTGCGCAGCCCGCCGTTGCTGCGTGTCTTCCTCAACCTGCTGGAGCAGAAGGAGGAGGTCCTCCTCTCGGAGATGTTGCCCGGGCCGGAGCAGCTCTGGCTCCGCGGGCCGGGAGGTCGTCACACGGTGGAGCTGCGCTGCACGTTGATGTGGGGTGGCCCCCGGTCCGCCGTGCCCCTCGTCACGGAGGAGGAGCGATGAAGTGGTGGGTGCTGCCTCCACACCGGGACATCACGCTCGTACCCGAGGTCCCCGAGGGGTGGTGCCTGCTGGACCTGGCGAGGGACTTCGGCCGCCGGGTCTACTCCTCCGAGTCGGTGGAGGCGGAGGCCCTGGCCCGCGAGTCGTCGCCCCCCTCTCCTCAGACGATGCGCGAGTTGCTCCTGTTGCGAGTCGCGCAGGGCCTTCGCGACCGGGGACCCATACCGGAGCTGCGCGCCCTGGGCGCGGTGTTGACGGCCATCTCCGGCCCGCCTCACGGGGTTCATCTTCGACTGGATGACGTGGAACTGGAGTCCGGCACGACGGAGCGGAGCGGGGATGTCCAGCGCGCGGCGTCGCTGCCGGCGCCGTACTCGGATGACGTGGCGGGTGTCCTCGGGCGTTTCGAGGATGCGGAGTGCGTCCGCATCTGGCTGGAGCGAGACCTTCAGTTGCCCGCCGCCGTGACCCTCGCGCAGGCGTGTCCGGCGCATGTGCCCCTGGAGCTCGCCGGTCCCTTTGCCTGGACACATCGCAAGGTGCTGGCGCGGATGCCCGCGTTCCGGCGCGCCGCGTTCCCCGAGCAGGTGTCCGCGCTGCGCTGGCGCGTGGTTCCGCTGAACGGTGCTCCCGATGCTGATGACCTCGTGTGGGTCTCCGATGCGCTGGGGCTCGAGGTTCTTGCTCCCTATCCGTGGGGCGATGAGCAGGACTGGGTAGAGATGGAGACGCCGCTGGCCGACGGTGCGGAGCCGGGTGAGTGGCGACGAGAAAGCTGGCTCGGTGCCTGCTCGCTGGCCGATGTGCGCGCATACACAGAGGGCGCACGTTGGGCGGGCCATGTGTCGCTTGGCTCGCTCCTGGCGGCGGACGTGCTGGTTGAGAGCGGCTGTCACACGGTGGTGGTGGGCTTCTGCGGCATCGAGAACGGCCGGGTGATGGACGTCGAGCGCCGGGTCATTCCGGTGGAGCCGCTCGTCCAGGGCTATCAACGGTTGAAGGCCGCAGGCGTGCGGGTCGTCGCGGAGTGGTGGGTCGGAGCGCCGGGCGTGGACGAGGCGTCCTTGGAGGTCACGCTGGCCGCGCTGGAGGGCTCGCGCTTCTTCGACCACCTCGCGGGAGTGCGTCCGTTCCACGCGTCGGTGGAGCGTATCGCCCGAGTTCGCGACATGGGGCGCTGGTGGGGACAGCCCGGTGACCCTCCGGCGGACAGGGACTTGTCCCGCAGTCGCCCCATCGAAAAGCCGGGCACGATTCCGGGGGCGCGTCTGCCTGCCGTTCTCACCTCGCTGGCGAGCCGGCTGCTGAGTCGCGCGCCGCTCAGCCCGGGCCGTGTCGCGGCGGCCTTCCTGCACGCGCCCCGGGCACCGGTGGCCTTGGCGGAGACCTCGCACGAAGCTGCCGCGCCCTCGATGGAGACCGCGCACGAAGCTCCCGCGCTCATCCGACTGGACGCGGACTGCGCGGTGGTGCGGCTGCCCGCCTCGCTCGACGGAGCCCCGAAGCCCACGTGGTACGCGGCGAACCTGCGCACCGGGGTCGTGCTCGCGATGGATGCGCGCCTCGCGCCCGTGGTGTCCCGACTGACGGTGCCCGCCACCGCGTCGGCCGCGCTGGGCGTAGTGCCGGAAGCGCAGCGCGCGAAGGTGGTGGAGATGCTGGTGACGAAGTCCATCCTGGAGAGGACGCACGGATGAGCGAGCGCTGGACCTTGGGCGAGGTGTTCGTGCTCCGGCATGCCGGCTTCCCGTTCGATTGGCTGGAGTCTCTCGGGTTCTCCGACGAGGTGCTGGCCGAGGCGAACCTGCTGCTCGACGACGAGCGGGCGCTCCTGGACGCGGTGCGCGCCGACGGTGACGAATCCGGTGCCAAGGCGTTCCAGGACTCCTTCGAGCAGGGGAGGGTGCCCACGCTGAAGGCCCGCCACGGCCCGGCGAGCCGCGACGCACTGGAGCGCTACCGCGTGCGACGCGAGGCCCTCCAGGCACGCCATGCGAAAGAGCGCACGGACCTGCGCTTGAAGCTGCGCGAGCGCGCGTCGGACCCGGCCATCCAGGAGGCCGTGTTCCTCTCCAGTCCCGCGATGTTCGACAACGTCTGGGCCCGCTACCTGCGTGGTGGCGAGCAGAAGGACACGTCCGATGCGCGCCGCGTGGACCGACAGGTCTACACGTACCTCCAGCGCTTCTGCGCGAAGAACGAGACGACCAGCTTCTTCGGCCCCATCTCCTACGGAGAGCGCACCGACTCGGACGACTTCGACGTCCGCACCGTGGAGAGTGGCGACACCGGTCGCCGCACGTTCTTCTCCTTCTGGGCGGTGACGGAGCTCGCGCGCGCAGTGGGACGTGAGCGGACGCTGCGGCCTAACCTGCCTCTGCGCCTCAACCCCCTCTTCACGGTGTCCCCAGGCCGCGCCTCCTGCCAGGCGCTGCAACTGGAGGTGCCGCTGTCCGAGAGCGCCGAGCAGCTCCTGGCCGTGCTGCGCGCACACCCGACGCCCTCGGCCGCGGCGCAGGTGCTCGGCCTCGCGGTCGAAGACGTGATGCGCGCGGCCATTCCGCTGGTGAAGGGCGCGTTGTTGCTGTGGGGCCTGCCCTTCCGCCCCAACGACTTCTCCACCTTCGAGAGCGTGCGTGACTCCGTCGCGGCCCTGCCGGAGCTGGAGGCGCGGGCCCTCTGGCTTGCGCGACTGGACACGCTCGCGCGCCTGAAGGCCGAGTTCCAGACGGCGGACCTGACGCGGCGTCGCGCGTTGCTGCCGGAGCTGGAGGCCCGCTTCACGGAGGCCACGGGCAAGCCCGCGCGGCGCGGTGACGGCCAGGTGTACGCGGACCGGCTCATCCTCTACGAGGAGGCCAGCTCTCCCTTCCGTCTGCGCTTCGGCCGTCGCTTCACGGAGGAGCTCGAGTCCGCGCTGACGGGCCCCCTGGAGCTGTCGGCGGCCTATGGCGAGCGCGTGCAGCAGGGCTTTCGCGAGCAGGTGCGCGACGCGCTCGGCACCGACGAGCGCCCCGTGGACCTCCTGGAGTACGCCGTACGCCTGCGTCCGGACGAGGTGGCGGGGAGCCGCTTCTCCCCGGTGCCGCCAGTGCTGCTCGACGAGGATGGCTCGCGGGCACGCTCGCTGCCGGTGGACTTCCTGGGCACGTCCACGCCGGGCGGCCGGTATGCGCTGCCGGACGTCTGCCTTGCTTCGAAGGGGGCCGGCGCGGGCTTCGAGGTGATGCTCGCGCGCGTGCACCACCACCTGATGCTGCGAAGCTGGCTGAGCGCGTTCTTCCCGTCGCGGGAGCGGTACGCGGCGGTGGCCTCGCGCTGGTTGGAGGCGGACCCTTCGGCGCGCGGACTGGTGGGCCTGTCCATCCGCCGTCGCAACAAGGGCTTCTATGTGTTCCCTGGCCGCCGCCTCGTGTACGCGGTGTCGGACGTGCTGGACGTCGAGGACGGGGCCATGACTCCGGCCGACGTGAAGGTGCTGCCCACGTCCCAGGGGCCGGTGCTGGTAGACGGGAAGGGTGAGCGGGTGCACCTGTACCTGCCGCTGGATGACTTCTCCTCCTACCCGCCCTTCGCCGCGCTGGCGCATCCCCAGGTGCTCCATGCGCCGCTGCGCACGAAGGGCAGCCACCTGCCTCGCCTGAGCATCGGCGGCGCGGTGTACCAACGCGAGCGCTGGGAGCTGTCCTCGGAGAAGCTGGCGCGCCCCACCGGGTTCGATCTCTTCCTTGCCGCGCAGCGCGAGCGACGCGCGCGGAGCTGGCCTCGCTTCGTCTTCATGCGCAGCTCGAAGGAGCGCAAGCCGTACCTCATCGACACCGCGAGCCCCTTCGCCCTGGACCTGCTCTCGCATCTGTCGCGCGAGGCCGAGCGGCTGTCGGTCGAGGAGATGTACCCAGCCCCCGAGCAGCTCTGGCTCCAGGACGCCCGAGGCCGCTACACCTGTGAGCTGCGCATGCAGTTCACTCGCTGGAGCGAGGGCACTTCGCCGCTTTGACATCCGAGGCGGGTCCGCGAACAGAATGGGGCAAAGTCACTGCCAGTCCCTCTGGAGAGCCCATGTCTGGTGAGAACACCGTCGTCCCCGAGACTCGGAAGCTGAAGCGCCCGGTGGAGGAGATTCGCGCGGAGCTGCTGGTCGACGCGGACGTGAAGGAGCAGGCGCGGCTCCTCCAGATTCCCGTCGAGGCCTACGTCGAGAAGATCCTCGACTACGCCCAGCACCCGCAGAAGCAGATGCCGCTGGAGATCACCCTCGACGGGGACCTCAAGGCCAAGGACCCCAAGGCCGCCACCGTGGCGGAGATTCAAGACCACCTGGACAAGCTCATCAGTGGCGAGGTCATCCTGAGCCGAGCGCAGCAGCGCGACGGCTTCAGTGCGGGGAAGGGTGATGAGCGCTACAAGGCCGCGCTCGCCTCAGACGAGGTGCTCAAGGGCGCCCCCGAATCCCGCGCTACGACGCCCGCACCCAAGGGCCCTCCGAAGGGGTGAACGCCCGATTTATCGGTGGGATTTCTCCACGTATGCCGACAAGGTGGGATGAAAACCCACGGAATTCCAGGGACTTGGGCCGTCGGTAGAATTTGATCCAGGGCACACGGAACTTCGGGCGAGTGGGCCCGATAACTCCACTGTCAGGCTGGCTCGCGACGGACGCGGAGCGACGCCAGACCTCGGGAGATTGCGACCATGGGCCTCTTCAAGAACGTTCTCGGCAAGGCGCTGGACATCCTCAAGCCGGCCCTCACGGCCATCAACCCCGCGCTCGGTATCGCGGCGGGCTTCGTCAGCGGCTTGATGAAGGGCGAGAACCCGCTCCAGGCCGGCCTGGGCGCCGCCATGGACCTGTTCCCGGGTGCCAGTGTCGCGAAGAACCTGCTGAACAACTTCCCCGGTAAGTCCCTCATGGAGGGCATGGGCGGCAACAGCCTGGTGAGCGGTCTGCTCGACAAGGTCTCCAAGCCGGGCCAGATCACCGACCTGCTCCAGGACGTGGTGAAGGCGAACACGGAGAAGGGCCTGTCGGAGCAGAGCCTCAAGAACGCGGCGGAGCTGTTCGCCAAGCGCATGAGCGAGACTGCGGTCGCCTGATACACGCAGTCGACTTCGCCCTCCCCCCCGGGCGCCGCACCCTGAAGCAGGGTCGGCGCCCTTCGTGTATTCAGGGGACAGTCCTCGCTTCACCTTGGTGAGTCTCACAGATGAGTTTCAGCTCGGATGTCGTGGTCCTCGGTGCCGGAGTGGTGGGGCTGTCCGTGGCGAGGCGGCTGGCGGCCACCGGGGCGCGCGTGACGGTGCTGGATGCGGCGGACCCGGGCGGCCGGGGCTCTCGCGCGGCGGCGGGTGTGGCGATTCCCTCGGTGCGTCTCTACGACGACCCGTCCATGCTCGCGTTCTCGCGGGCGGGAAGGGCGACGCTCGCGGAGGACCTGTCCGCGCTGCCAGAGGGCCACCTGCTGCGCCGGGGCCAGGGCATCCTCCGCATCGCCGCGGACGCGAAGGGACGTGACGCCCTCGCCGAGCGCGCCGCGAGGCATCCGGACGAGCTGGGCACGTGGGTGGACGCGGCCCGACTCGTGGAGCTGGAGCCCGCACTGGCGGGGACGCCGCTGCTGGGCGCATTCGAGACAGCGCACGGCCACATGGTGGACACGGAGGGCTACGTCAACGCGCTGCTGGGCGCGGCGATGCGCGCGGGCGTGCGGGTGCGGCTCGGTGAGTCCGCGCGCTCCGTGGAAGAGAGCACCGAGGGTGTGGTGCTGCGGACCGATCGCGAGACGCTGCGCGCGGACCAGCTCATCGTCAGCGCGGGGCCGTGGTCTTCGACCTTTCCTGGATTGCCGCCGCTGCCGCTCAAGCCGGTGCGTGGACAGATGCTGGTGGTGCACCAGCCGGGCCTGTCCCTCACTCGCGTCATCTCGGGGCCCACGTATCTGGCGCCGTGGCGCGCGGGGGAAATCGTCGTCGGCGCCACGGAGGAGGACGTCGGCTTCGTCGAGAACGTCACGCCCGCGGGGCTGCTGCACCTGAGCGCCACCGTGGCGAAGCTGGCGCCTCGGCTGCGCGAGGCTCGCTTCGTGCGCGCCTGGGCGGGGCTGCGCGCGGTGACTCCGGATGGTCGTCCGTACCTCGGACGCTACCCGGGCACGCGACGCACCTTCGTGGCCACGGGGCTGGGCGGGCAGGGCATCCTCACCGGCGCCCACGCGGCGACGGTGCTCGTGGAGCTGGTCGCCTGGGGCCGCGCGGAGCTCGCCGAGCCCTTCTCCCCGAGCCGGGCATCAACCTCCAACGCCGTCGTCGATTAGCAACATCACCGTTTCACCGCCGTCTCTGGGCCGGAGCAGTCGAGGGGAATCCGACATGAGTGACGTGACTGACAACATCGTGAAGCCATCCGCCGTGAAGCACCTTCGCATCCCGTTGCTGCTGGTGACGGCGGTGCTGTCCATGGGCAGTGGCATGGGCAACCCGGGTTGTGGCGGTACCTCCGACAACAAGTGTCGCGGCGACTGCGCCATCGACGGGAGCTATGTCCTCCGCTTCGAGGACACCCGCCCTGTCAGCGCCGCCTGTGACATGGCGGGCGTGACGTTGCCGGAGGGAGCGCTGCTCGTCATCGACCGGGAGGGAGACACCACGGCCGTCTACGCGACGCTGGGTGACGTCCAGCTCACCGGCAACTACTACGGCAGCTCCTACACGGGCGTGTCCCTGAGCGGTGGCAAGACGTTCCAGGGGCGCGAGGGGCCCACGTCGGAGCTGCGGTTCCTCCTCGATGGCTCTTTCGATGAGGCGCCCGCGCGCGACGACACGCGGGCCGTCTTCTCCGGGACGTACTCCGCCAACCAGGTGAATGTCCCGTCGGGCATGCCCTCGTGCGACGTCTCGCGGCGCTTCACCGCGACGCGCTAGTACAGGCTGACCGAGTCGAAGGGCCGGTTCAGCTTCGTCCGGGGGCGGGGCAGCAGGGCTTGCACCGCCGCCGCGTCGCCTCGGCCCAGCGCGTCCACCAGGGCCTGCGTCTCCTTGGGCCAGGTGGAGCTGGCGCGAGCGCAGCGCAGGGCCTCGGACCAGTCGGAGCGCCCGGCGGCCAGTGACAGTCCCGCCAGGCTCTCCGCGGCCTTGAGCGGCTCGCCGATTTCGCGAGCGTGCTGCTCCGCGCGCGCGAACCAGTCCACCGCCGAGTCCATCTTCCCGTCGTCCAGGAACATCCGCCCCAGCTCCGCGGCGATGACCTGTCGGTGGAAGGAGTCCCGCAGGGCCTCCGCGCTGGCATACGCCTGCGTGAAGTGCTCCACGGCTTCGGCGCGTGCGCCCGAGGCGAACTCCAAGCCCGCCAGCCGGTAGTTGTGGTGCTTGGAGAAGTTGACGCCCCACTTCGCGCTGATGCTCTCGAAGCGCCGCCACGTCGCGATGGCGTCCGAGAACTGCCGCGCCGACTCCTGGAGGTAGCTGGCGTTGGAGATGAGGTTGATCTTCAGATGCGTCGCGCTCGCGTCGTGCAGGTCTCCCACGCAGCGCATGGCGAGCTTCTCCTCCACCAACGCCTTGTCGAGCTTGCGCTCCTGGAACCACGTCAGCGCGCACACGTTGCGCAGCCAGCCCTCCTGGAGCGCGCGGTCCGGCGCGGTGCTCTTCGCCAGCGCGGCGAGGCCCGCCTCCACCTCCACGCGAGCGTTGGGGAGCTGCCCGAAGCGCTTGGTCAGCGTCAGCGCGCGGAACATGTGCAGCCGCGCCACCAGCTCCGGAGGGATGTGGCACTCCAGGCCGCGGCCAAAGGACTCCATCGCCGCGTCATGTGCACCGGTGAAGACATGCACCACGCCCATGCTGCGGTGGATGAGCGCCTTCAACTCATCCACTTCGCCCAGGCTGGCGCGGTCGATTTCAATGGCGGGCGTGGAGAAGCCCGTGTCCAGCACGTCCCAGGCCTGGGCCACGCGCGAGGCGAGCTGCGTGTCCGGGTCGCCGTCCAGCAGCGACAGGCCGTGCTCCGCGGCCAGCATGGCGCCTTCATAGTTCGTGGTGAAGAAGCACTGGCGGATGGCGAGGATGGCCGCCGCGACGCGCGACTCGCGCGACTCCGATGCGTCCACCACCAGCCGCAGGTAGCGGCCTTCCAGGTCCACCGCCGGCTCATCCCGCCGAGAGGACACCGCCCCCGGGCCCGAGGCGTGGGGGACTCGCAGCCTGTCACTCAGCGAATCCAGGTAGGCCTGTCGTCGCAACTCGAAGACGGCGGCGCCGTGGGGACGCCGAGTCCTCCAGCCAGTGAACAGCAGCGTCCCGTCCAGTCCGTCGAGCCGGGCCCACTCGGCCGCGCGCATCACCGCGCGCAGGCTGACCAGGTCGCACTCCCCAGCGCCATGCAGCACCAGGGGACGTCCGCTGACCCGCAGCGTCTCGACGATGGCGCGCGCGGCGACGGTGAGAATCCAGAAGGTCTGCTCGGATTCGCGGTGGAGCCGGCGCTCCGAGGGCGACAGCGCCAGGTCACCCAAATCCGGGACGCCCTGGATGGCTCCCGGAAACAGCCGATTCCATTCCGACGGATGAGCGGAGGCCACGGCGCGGACGACCTGGGGCGCGGTCTCCTCACAGGCGCGGAGGACCTTCCGCAGGCCTCCGAAGGCGGTGGGCAGCGCCACCCCCACGTCCACTTCGATGGCCCGCGAGGGCAGCGCGGAAGGGACACCCTGTTCAACGGACACCGCGAAGGAGACACCAAGCACAGCGGGTGGGGCGCTCACGGTGAAAGTCCTCGAGAGGGGGTCGAGAAGGCGAGCCAGCTGGTTCGTCGACCTCCCCAGTTTCACATCCTCTTAGCGGTCGAGCAATCCACCCTCGATGTATTTACCCGCAGTCGTTGTCTCTCGAAGACGTGACGCGTCAAAGGCATCAGTCCGCTGGAGTGAGGGTGGTGAGGCCCTGGCTGTGATGGAGGATGAGTCGGGGAAGCCAGCCACCGAGCTTGCGACAATGTCTCAGGGTGGACAGGCCCATCTCCTTGTACGGCACACCGCTCGCGCCCCGGCCGAAGTAGTGGATGACCCAGGCATTATCCAGGAGCCACGCCACCTGGTCCTCGGACAGGCGCAGCTCGCCGGTGAAGCCGCTCTCGGAGGGCCAGTTGAGTCGGCCGGTGGGCAGTGACTCGACGAGCTTGCCGTGCTTGCCGATGAGCTGGTTGCACAGCGTCTGGTCCGTCCAGTGGTCCCACTCCGACTCGGGAGTGGCCATCATCGCGGAGAGCCAGTGCTCGGCGAAGGCGTCGCCGGACGGACTGGCGCAGACCCCGGCGCAGCGGCGGCGTGGGTCCCAGCACTCCTCGCCAATGGTGAAGCGCTCCACGTCGGGCAGCGGGCGCAGCGTCACGGTGTCGAACGCGTCCAGGTACCAGCCGCCGTTCTGGAGGAGCGCGAAGGCCCTCATGCGCCGGGAGGCGACCTCCAGCCGTGTCGTGCCCAGCTGGGAGAAGTGCTCGGCCAGGTCCTCGAAGTGGGCGCCGGGGAGCAGGGGTTGGTAGCGGCGGATGCCGGGCTCGTCGCAGTAGATGAAGGTCCTGGCCTGGGGATTGTGCTTCATCGCCGAGCGGATGGCGGCGACGACGGTGGGGCGAAACACTCCACCGTGGAAGCAGAAGTTGAGCGCGGGAGTCATGTCGGGTTCAGGCCGCGATGAGGGCGTGGACGGCGTTGAACGCGTCGCCCATCAGCGCGCGCACGGTGTCCGTGGGATGAGGGTGCCAGTAGCGATGGTGGACGCGCTTCGGGTCCACATTCGCGTCGTGGATGCAAGCGACGAAGAAGGACGGGTCGTCGAGCACGAGGAGCTTGCGGGACGGGTCGTTCCAGAGGAAGCGCGCGTCCTCGCCGATGTTGATGTCGGGGAACGGGTTTCGACCCCAGAACGACTTCGTGTAGCAGAGCGTGTTGCCGGAGACCCAGGGCCGCTGACCTGGGGGATAGACGTACTGCCAGGAGCGGTCCGTCGCGGGCTGGTGGTAGTAGACGCGCGTGAGGCCGCAGACGGAGGCGCCCGCGTCGAGCAGTGACGTGGCCTGATAGGAAAGCCGGTGCGGCGCGGACCAGTCGTCGTCGTCCCAGTGGGCGATGATTTCGCCGCGCGCTGACTGACAGGCGAGGTTGCGCTTGGCGCCCACGGAGTGCCGCCGCTCCAGTCGCACGTAGCGGATGCGAGGGTCCTCGGGGAGCAGGTCCGCCACGGGCTGGGTGCCGTCGTCGACGATGATGAGCTCGCGCTCCGGCCAGTCCTGCGCGAGGAACCAGCGCACCGCCAGCGGGACGAACTGGCGCCGGTTGAACGTGGGCATGATGCAGGACACCGTGGGCCGGACCCCGTGCGGCAACGGGACGTCCGTGGGCCGTGGCTCCTCGGTGCTCGGGGCCACCGTGGCGCGAGCGAGGGTGAGCGTGGGCCTCGGCTCCTCGTGCGTCGGCACGGGTGTCGGCGTGGGCACCGCCTCCAGGCGATTGGCCATGGCGCGCTTCTCGAGCACGGCCAGGGTGCCCGCGGTGTGGAGCGCGCGGTAGCGCCCCTCGTGGAGCAGCTCCCGGACGAGGCGCTTCACGCCGGGGAAGTAGTCGGCGCAGTCGTGGAAGGCGACCAGTCCACCGACGACGAGCGAGGGCTCCAGGTGGAGGAAGTCCGCCGACACACTGGCGTAGTCGTGAAGCCCGTCCACCAGGAGCAGGGAGATGGGCTCGCTCCAGGGGACGCCGGGCGCGTGCTGGTGATGGACCTGGATGCGGGAAGCGAGTCCGGTCCGCTGGAGCGTGCGCGCGAGCTTCTCGCGCGTGGAGCCCATGTGCTGAAGGTTGCCGCCGCGAGCGCCCACGACTCCGTCACCCGGGTCGATGGCGTGAATGGGCGCGGTGACTCCGAGCGACTGGGCCACGCGGCCAAGAACGACGGTGGCCTTGCCACAATAGCTGCCCACCTCGACCACCGCATGTGACGAGGGCAGCGACGTGAGCGCGCGCGAGGTGGCGGCGATGAGCAGGTCCGCCTCTTCATCCGTGAGCCAGCCTTCGACTTCGCGCATCTCCGCGAGGAGGGGCCACGTGAGCAGCAGGCCGGGAGACTCCGTGCGTGCCACGTCCGCCACCGTGGCGCCTCGTGAGGCGTGTTCTTCAGCAGCCACCGCATCAGGGCCAGGAGCGGGAGGCGGCGCCGTGACGGGAGTCAGCGTGGGGTGGGGAACCTCCTCGTGCTCAGGGGTTCTCGCATGGAGCGGGAGCACCGTCGCCGCGAGCGCGGAGGTCTGCTCATACCGCTCGAAGCGATTGCGCACGTGGGCGCGCAGCGGGTCGTCCAACTGGCGAGGAATCGGATGCGCCCAGAACACGTCGGGCGAGGCCATGGCGGCGTCGAGCTGCGCGGTGGAGTACCGGACGCGGTAGCGAACCACCTCGTAGTCACACGGGCTGGTGATCACGCGGTGGCCGAGCAGGGCCGTCAAGGTCGGGAACAGCACCTCCTCGGTGGCCCAGATGCGCGAGCGACGGAGGAGGTCCTGGAGCTGCGTGTCGCGTTCGAACAGCGAGACGAGGTCGTTCGCCGCGTCGGCGCCGAATACGGTGGACGGCCAGAACGTCCAATGGACGAACTGGGACTCGCCCTGGGGGAACCTGCGCAGGAAGGGACGCCACAGGTCCACTTCGCGCCGGGCATGGACGGCGGGGGCCGTGCGAGCCCCCGGGCCGTGTGGCGTCTGCACGTTGCCCAGCAGGCCCGCGCCGGGATTCGCGGAGAAGAACGCGCGCAGATGCTCGGAGTAGCCGGGCCGCAAGCCGAGCTGGTCCGAGTCGACGATGGTCATCGCGTCGAACGGATGGTGCTCCCGCGCGAAGCGGAAGCAGTCGAGCGCGAAGTCGTGCAGCCATCCCCACTTCATCGGGCGCGGGGTGGGGTGGACGACGGCGTTGTAGTGCTCGAAGGGGAAGCCCTCGAGCAGCTTCGAGTTGTGCCCGCCGTTGTAGAGCAGGATGAGCGAGCTCGGGTCCAGGTGATGCAGGTTGCGGACGAGGTCGACGACGCAGTCGGGACGCTCGTGGACGAGGCAGGCGAAGACGTGTCGGAACATGGTGCTCAGACCTCGGTCAGGTCCACGGCCTCGAGCTTCAGGCCGAAGTGGTCCGCGGCGCGGGCCAGGTCCTTCTTGGGCACGGTGGCCTCGTTGGCGTCGTAGACGATGACGTGCGTACAGCCCGCCTCGCGACGCTGCTCGACCTCTCGCCAGGCCTCAGCGGACAGAGCCTCGCGCACGAGCTGCCAGTCATTGTCGAGCTGACCCAGGAATCCGAACGCGTCCAGGCCCTCGCGGAACAGCAAGGGCGCTTGAAAGCCGAACCCCAGGTAGTGATAGGCGCGCAGCCCCATCCCATCCGCCTCCACGGCATCGAAGCCGAACCAGGTGCTCGGGTCCTTGGCGTCCGGCTTGGACACCGTGGGCGGGCGTGGGTGGCTTCGCTCATAGAGTACGTGAGCGTGCCGCTCGGGATATGCGCCGCGCTGGAACAGGTCCATCGGCGACACTGTGTGCCCCTCCGCTTCGAGTTGCCGATGGCGCTCGTATCCCAGAGGCAGCACGAAGGATCTCAAGTGATAGGGCCACATCGGGTGGTCCGGACTCACCGAGAGGTCGAAGGTCTGCTGGACGGGCGAGTGCCCCAATCGCCAGAGCCAGTCGGATTGACTCCGGATGAAGTGCTTCTTGGCGCGAGGTGTCTCGCCAGGCGGAGCGTAGGGTTGGGTGAGTCGCGCGACGACGGCCTGGAGTGCGCGTGCCGTGGTGTCGTGTGGCACGGGCGCGGCGGCGATGCGCTTCCACAGCGCGGACTGGTCCTTGCCCGTGAGGTGGGTTGCGATGCTCAGTCCCGCGATGTTGGACAGCGCCGCGGGAGAAGTCAGGTCCGCGTCATCGAACCCTTCGAAGTACGTGGAGATGAGCCGGGACGCGAGCGCGAGGGCTCGCTGCACCAGCGACGCGTCGCCCGCGATGAGTGCAAGGAGGACGGGTTGCAACGAATTGGGCCTCAGCCCCGTGTCCTGCTCCCAGTCGGACAGCAGTTCGCTTGCGGAGGCGCGCAGTCGGTAGCGGGTGGAGCAGAGGTTGACCCAACACATCACATGCCTCCTGCGCGCCTCGCGCGCTTCAGATCTTCTCCACTCGCACGATGACATTTGCCACCACGAGCTTCACTTCATCATCCTTCATCGCGAAGTTCGCCTTGAGGTAGCTGGCGAGCTCGGCGCGGATTCGAGCGGCGATGCGCGCGAGCTTCGCGGCCGGGATGGTGGCCTGACCCGCCAGGAAGTAGATGACCTCGACCCTGCCCGCCTTCAGCGCCCCTTCGACGCGCTTGACGGTCTCCTGGTTGGTTTGCGCGGCCGTGGCGTTTGCCAGGTTGGTCTGCAGGTTGTCCGTCGTCGCGGACAGGGGATTCTCGCGCGTGCGCCCACTGGGCTGCACGGTGCCCACCTGCTCGGGTGGGACGTATTTGACACTCTGCGGCTTCTTGCCGCCGAGGAACTTGGCCTCGCCGATGACGACGCGGTCCTCCGCGGGCGTGGCGCCGGGGGCGAGCCCCGCGACGTCGAGGCCGGAGTGGGTGAGGGCCTTCTCCTCGGAGACAATCGAGATGTACTTGGGGTTGTCCGCCTTCACCTTCGCGGTCGCCGCCGCCTCCGCCTCCTTCTGCTGCTTGCGGCCCTGCGCCGAGGCAATCCACGTTCCCGACTTCGGCTCGCCCTTCTTGCGCCAGTGCCACTCGGTGTTCTCCGAGTCCACGCAGTAGAAGTGCTCGGCGCCGCGAGCCGAGGTCTTCCATTCGTAGCGCACGTCGCCCTTGGCGCCCTCGGGGCGCACCGTCTTCACGTAGTCCTCGTCGATGAGGCCCTTGTCGCTCACGCCCTTGAGCTGCTTCGGGTTCATCTCGGCGTCGACGGCGACTCCGGCGCCCTGGCGGACGACCTCCAGCTTCGTGAAACCGAAGCGCGACTTGAGGGGCGCCAGGCCCTTCTTCAAATCGCCGATGCGCTTCTCCTTGCCCCGGTCCGCCGCGAGGTAGCTGTCCAGCGCGGCCATGCCGTTCTTCCACCGCTCCGCGACGGGCACCTGTGACTCCGGCCCCGCGCCCTTGGCCTTGCCGAAGAGCTTGCGCGCCAGGGCCACCAGCTTCGCCAGCACCTTGTCGATGGCGCGGTCCACCATCCCCTGCACCTTGAGGATGGTCTCCTTGATCTTGTCGCTGATGCCGCCCAGGCCGATGAGCCGCGCCAGGAAGCTGATGACCACGGGCACCGCGCGTCCCAGCGCCTGCTCAATCCAGTTGGCCGCGCCGCCAATCGCACCCGTGGCGATGGCGTGCACCGAGCTGATGATGGCCTCGATGAGCGACATGATCTGACTGGCGCGCTCGATGAAGAACATCACCGTGTTGTAGATGGCGAGGACGGCCTGGATGATGGCGCCCGCCGGGTTGAACATGGAGATGATCTTCGTGATGGCCTGCTTGACGACGGTCTCGATGAGCCACGACTTCAGCGCCTCGATGACCATGTCCTTCAGGTTGCCGAGGTTCTCCTTCATCTGTTCCCACATCGCCGCCGGGCCAGACGTGATGAGGGTGCGCACCAGCTCGAAGACCTTCTCCAGCAGCCCCACGGTGCGCTCGCCCAGGAGCTTCACGGCCTTGGCGCGCATGCGCTCGTAGGTGATGCCGAGCACCGCGAGCACCAGCTTGAGGATGCTGGGCAGCGTCAGGTCCGTGGGGATGGGGATGCCCGCCTGCGCCAGCGCGCCGAAGAGCCACGTCATGAACCCACGAATCAGGTGGGCCTTGATGTTGCCCAGGAACTGCTGGACGCCCAGCTTGATGGCGGAGATGAGGTTGGACAGGAACCCGATGGGGTCCGCGAGGATGAGCTTGATGGTCTCCCAGCCCTTGCGCAGCAGGGCCATCAGCTTGTCCTTGAACTCGGTGAGGATCTTGATGACCTCGCCGATGGCGTCCGCCAGCTTCTTCAGCGCGCCGGCGTTCTCCTCCTCCAACTTCTTGAGGGCCGCGTCCGCCTTGTCGAACGCCTCCTTGTATTTCTGGGCCAGCTTCTGGGCCAGGTCGTTCTTCTTCGCGTCGATGCCGCTGCGCAGCTCGTCGAAGCGCTCGCCGACCGCCTTCTGCGCCTCTTGTCCCACGCCCTGCAGGTCGCGCGGGAGGCTGTCGACATACGTCTTGATGGCGGCCTGGCCCTTGTCCACGTCGGCCTTGGCCTGGGCCAGCCGGTTGTCCACCGCCGTGGAGATGCGCACCGCGAGCGCATCCATCTTCGAGGCGAAGCGCGTACGCGCCTGGCCGAGGATGACCTTGATGCCCTCGGGCACGGGGCGGAACAGGTCCGCCACCCAGCGGGCCTTGCCCGTCAGGCCGCTGTAGCGGTCGTCCTTGAACTTCTCGATCTCCCGGTCCGCATAGGACTTCATGTCCGACAGGGCGGCCTCGGCGCCCAGGTCGAACATGCGCATGACGTCCGCTTCGAGTGTGGACAGCCGCGAGTCCACCCGTTGCTTCGTCTGCTGGTACATCCGCTCGATGTTCGAGGTGACTTCCTTGCGCCGGGCCTCGTCCTTCTGCTTCGCCAGGAGCTGGCGGGTCTTCACCTTGCTGTTGCCGGACACGCGGACGCCGGCCATCTGCGCCACGCCGGCACGTGCATCCCCACCGGCCTTCGCCTTGGCCTGACCCAGGGTGCCCGTCTCGCTCGCGCGGTACTTGCCGGGTGCGGCTCCGGCGGTCTTCTCCACCTGGCCCTTCTCCGAGATGACCTTGGAGAAGCGCGGGTCATTCGCCTTCTTGAGCTGGTCGGGCGTCAGCTCCGCGTCCTTCATCTGCTGGTCCGCGTCCTGCTTGCCCTTCTGCAGCGCCTGCACCTGGGTGTTCGGCTTGGGCGCGGGCATGGCCTCCGCGCCGTTGACCGGAAGCGACTCGGGCGCGGGCTCGGAGGGCATCTCCGAGGACTGTCGGGCGGGGACGCCGCTGGGGTCCGGCGCCGCCGCGGTGGCGGCCTCCGTGGGACCCGTCGCGGCCTGCTTGGTCTCGCTGACACCTCCGGCGACGCTGTCCTTCACCTGCGCCGTCTCGTTGCCCTCCATGAAGCTGTCGGCGTCATCCAGCGTCTTCGGCATCACCTTCTCGATCTCCGCGCGCAACATCGCGAGGAAACCGTTGGGCTCTGTCTTGGGCGCTTCCGCCGCCTTCATGGCGTCGACTTGATTGCCCTTCGCCCCCGCGAGCTGCTCGGTGGGCGGGGACACGGCGGCGGCCTGCGCCTCCGCGGCCTTCTGCGACGCGGGGGGATGTTTCTTCGTCTTGTCGGAGCTCTTCTTGAGCTGCTCGATGACCTTGCGGAAGCGCGGGTCCTTCTCCGCGTCGCCACCGACCTTGATGGCCGCGCCTCCAGGAGCCGCCGCGCTCGTGGCCCCGGCGCGTGCGGGCGCCGCTCCTCGCGCGGGTGCGCGGGAGGAAGCTCGGGCGGATGCGCGGGCGGGAGGCATGGGGCTCTCTCAGCCTCGCAGGGACTGCGTGGTGGCCCGACGCAAGGGGCAGACGTCTCCGGCCTTGCGGTACTCGCGCGTCACCCCTGCCTCCAGGTGCGCGGAGCCGAGCGGGGCCTGCTCCTCCAGCGCGAGCAGGGAGGCGTGCAGCACCGCGTTGCGAATCTGTCCGCCGCTGAGTTGGCAGCGCGCGGCCACCTCGCGAAGCAACTGACTGTCCACGGAGTGCGCCGGAGGCAGGTGGAGCTGCCAGAGCGTCCAGCGCTCGGAGGCGTCTGGCGAGCGGAAGTCCACCACCACGTCCATCCGCCGCTGGAACGCGGTGTCGATGGCGTCGGACGCGTTGGTGGTGACGATGAGGATGCCCTCGTAGGACTCGATGCGCTGGAGGAGGTAGTTCGTCTCCAGGTTGGCGTAGCGGTCCGTGGAGGAGCCCACGCCCGTCCTCCGCGCGAAGAGGGCGTCGCCTTCATCGAAGAGCAGCACCACGTCCAGCTCCTCGGCGAGCGCGAAGATGCGCGCGAGGTTCTTCTCCGTCTCGCCGATGTACTTGTTCACCACCGAGGACAGCTCCACCCGGTACACGTCCAGCCCGAGCGCCGCCGACACGAGCCGCGCGGCCAGCGTCTTGCCCGTGCCGCTGGGGCCTTGGAAGAGGGCGCGCACGCCCGCGGTGAGCTGTCGCGCCAGGGAGCTGCCCAAGGTCGAGCCCATGCGCTCACGGTAGCGACAGCGAGTCTCCAGCAGGCGCAGCTCGCGCAGCGTCTCGCTCGCGACGGAGAGCTGGCTCCAGTCGCCTGGAGTCGTCACGCGCACGGCGAGGGTGTCCAGGGCCTGTCGGTTGAGCGCGCGCGTGGCCTCGCGCACGTCGGAGGGCTCCACGTGCTGCCGGCCCGCGAGCGCCGCATGGGCCTGCGCCAGCCGGGCCGCGCGTCGCAGATGTCCTCGGGTGAGGCGAAAGCCCGTGCTCAATGCCTCCAGGGAGGGACAGGCCCGGCCGGCCAGTCCTCGTTCCCAATGCAGCGCGCGCTCGTCCGGCCCTGGCATGGCCACGTCCAGCGTGAGCGCGCGGTCGACGCCGTCACCAGTGACGCCACCCAATCGGCCGAGAACGACACCTAGCGGACCGTCGAGTCCCTCCAGCGCGGGAATGTCGGCGGCCTCGCCCGGAGGCGGGTCAGTGACGGCCACGGGCATCGCATGCAGCAGCGTGGCCAGCGGGCCCACGACGCGCCAGCGCGGGTCCTCCACCTTCTGGAGTCCCTCCACCTCCAGCACGCCTCGCCCGAGCGCTCGGGCCACCGCGCGGAGCAGTGTGCGCCGACCGTTGTGACGAGGCCCACGCAGCACCAGCGCGCGCACCTCATCGGAGCCGAGCAGTGTGGGCAGTCGCTCCAGGGCCTCGCGGAGTGCTTCAGGAATGATGAGCGGCTCGTCCTGCTCCAGCCGCTCCACGGGATGGTGCTTCATCCACGGCGTGGGTTTATCGGGGGCCTCTCCCCGCAGAGCATCCCAGACCGCGCCGGGGACATGGAGCGCCCACTCGGAGCGAGGGGCCTCGTGGTCCGTCACCTCCACGAGCCCCAGCTCCATCAGGCGACGCAGCCGTGCGCGCGTCTCGCCCCGGTCCTCATCTCCGCGCCAGCCCGCGTTCAGCAGGCCGAGCGTCGGACGGTGGAGCGTGGGTGTTCCCTGGAGTGACGCGAACAGCGCGCCGAAGCGGGCGTCCTCCTCGACCATTCCCACCGCGAGCAGGAGCGTCAGTGTGTCGTGGTCCAGCAGCGCGGCCCTGCGCAGCGCTCGCAGGGGGAGGTGCTCGGTGACGTCTTCCTCCCAGGCGGAGATGGCCTCGGCCCACGGGCCCGCTCCGGTCGACGCTTCCAGCGGGTCGATGCCCAGCTCGGTGAGCTCCGCCCGGTAGGCTTCGAGGAAGGGGAAGCGCGCGAGCAGCGAGTCCTCACCGCCGCACAGGCTCGCGCCCTGGGCGAGCACGCGCGACGTGGCGGCGAAGAAGTAGAGCTTGAAGTGCTCGTGCGCTTGGGACTCGGTGGGAGGAGGCTGGGAGATGGACATGGCGCGCCTCGGGCTCACTCGAAGTGGAAGGTGAGGTGTCGCCCCTCGGAGGGCAGCCACCCGATGTCGCGGTCCAGGCCGGCGATGCGCACCGCCAGCGGGAGCTGCGACAGGAACAGCACCACGTCCACATGTCCCTCCGTCACGTGAAGCCGCGCGTCGTGTGCGAGCAGTGTCGTGTCCAGGGCTGACGCATCGTCCGGTGACACCCCCAGCGCGCGGCACAGTCGAGCGCGGCAGAAAGGCACGAGCCACCCCAGCCACCGCTCCAGGGGCTCGGTGTCGAGCCGACCTGTCTTGTCACCTCGGGACAGCGTGTACGACGTGACGGCGGAGTAGGGCTCCAGCTCGCCGTTCACGTGGGTCTCCGCGTCGCGTTCATCGCAGGGAACGTCCAGCACGAGGAAACCCGCTGGATGCTTCACGCGCAGCCGTCCCTCGTGGACGCTCCACGTCCAGTGGGTGTCGCGGGCCGTGCGGAACGTGCGCAGCCATCCAGGCGGGATTCGCCATGCATCGGGAGGCGTGAAGTCCTGGCCGGGGAGGACTCCGGGCTTCCGGCCTGCGAGCAGCGCAAGCACCTTCCACACCGGGTCTGTAGGACGCGGGTCCACGCACAGGCGTCGGCCCACGAGCGTGACGAAGTCCCACAGCGACAGCGGCAGGTTCGGATGCGCTGGCATCGAGAAGTCGCCGTACAGCTCCAGGAACAGGCCCAGGTTGACCAGATAGAAGAGGCCGCCGAGGTGTGTGGAAAAGGGCAGTCCCCACGCGCGTCCGGAGGGTGGCTCGAGCTCTCGGAGTGGCGTCGGTGGTGTCGTGGTGTGCACGGGGGACCGCGAAAAGTCTTCAGTTGCGGAGGCGGGTGAGGCCTCAGGGGACGGAGGGTTCTCAGCGCTCGACGGGGCCTCGGTGGGCCGTGACACGCTGTCGATGTCCGAACGCGCTTGGACGTCATCACTCGCTGTCGATGCCTCGGCCCGATGAATGTCGGGCTCTGCCGCGCGCTCCTCGAAAGGGGCTGTCTCCGAGCGGGGCCGCGTCGTGGATTCCTCGACGGGAGCCGCGAAGGCCGTGGCGTCAGGAGCTGTTTCGGCGCGCGGCGTCGGAGGCGCGCTGACCGTGAGAGCTTCGGGCGGGGCCTCGTGCCGAGCCGCGCGCGGTGCGACGGTCAATGGAACAGAGAGCGCTTCCTCTGTGCGCCGCCAGGTGCCCACGGCCGGGAGGAACTCCGGGCGACGTGCCTCGACGGGAGCACGTCGCAGTGTGAGCGCGACTCCGAGCAGGGCCGCGTGTTCACGAGAGTCCTTCAAGGGCCGCACTTCGGGGGCCCAGGGCTCCCACGGGGCACCTGTCTCGTGGGGCGCTCCACCTGCCTTCACCGGGCCTGATGGCTCGACGGAGCGCGCGGGCTGCTCGTCGTTCGTATCTCGTGCGGTTGCATCGAGCGCGGAGGCGGACAGGCCATGCACCCGGAGCACCCGTGTCAGCAGGTCGCGAGCCTCCGAAGCAGTGAACACCGACACCACGGCACGGACCTCGCGCCGCCGGGTGAGGAACTCCAGCGCGCTCGGGACGTACTCGGGGGCACGCAGCCACTCCGCGACGACGGTGCGAGCCAGCTCCGCGTTGGGGAACAGGCCTCGCCACCACCAATGCGCGCTGGCGAGACCGCGACTCACGTCGCTCGCCAGGCACGCGAGCAGCTCGGAAGGGTCCGCGAACAACACGGCCTCCGCGCCAGGCGGCACGACGCCATGCGCGGGCCTCGCGGCACGGGCCACCTGCTCGCGCAGCACCGAGGTCAACGCCTCGTTCCACGCCGCGGGCGGACGCAGGGCCTGTTGGCTCACGGAGAGCACGCCGGGCTTCGGGTCCATCAACCGCCGGATGCACACGGTGGCCGAAGGAGGCAGGCCCGGAGGAAGCAGGTCGGCTCCAGCCAGCACGGCCTCGAGCCGCAGCCGCGCCGAGAGCGGCTCCAGCTCCGCCCCGCGCAGCCGCAGCCGCTGAATGACCGTCCTGCCTCGTGCCGCCTGCTCATGCATCGTCGCGACGTCCTCGTGGGCTCGACACCTGTGTCTGCTTCAACCTCGTGATGAGCGTGTGGTTCGGCCGAGCCGGGAGCCCCCGTGACGAAGGCTCCCAGACACCGGACGTCAGTCGCCGTCGTGGTGCTTGCGGCGACGGCTCGCGAGGAACCCCAGGGCCACGAGCCCCAGGACGCCGGTGGAGCCGCTAGGACGCGTATGCTTGCAGGGGCAGCCCTCCGTGGGAGGCACCGGAGGACTGGAGCCTCCGTCGCCGCCGCCCGTGCCGCCGTCACGCCCGGAGCCGTTGTCCGGAGGGACGGGCTTCACCGGCTCCAGCTTCGTCACCGGGCCCTTGGCCACGGGCGTGCCATTCACCAGCACGATGATCTCGGTGCTGTCGTCAATCTCGAACAGGCGGACCTCGTAGGTGCCGTCGAGTTTGGGCGTGGTGGCCGGGGCCTGCCTGCCCTTGCCGTCGATCTGCACGACGACGCGGTCCTCGAAGCCCGGGCCCACGTAGTTCCCCAGCTCGTCGCGCGGAGTCAGCACCAGCACGTAGCTGCCGGTGTCGACCTTCGTCACGGTGACGTCGGTCTTCGGGCCGAAGGGCAGCACCTCCACCTGCGTCTCGAGGATCTCCGTGCGCCGCACCGGCTCGCCGGAGGGTCCCTTCATCAAGAGCTGGAAGTGGAAGCGGTACGTGCCGGGCGTCTGCGTGTCCTTGAACCCCAGCTTGTAGATGCCGGGCGCGGTCTCCTTCAGCACCAGCTCATCCTTGCCGACGGTGGTCCCCATCTTCTTCAGGAACTCGGGGTCCTTCATCAGCGTGTCCAGCTTGCCCTGGTACGGCGACACCGGATCCGGTCCCTGCTCGCCCCGGCCCTCGGCGCGCGTCTCATGCATCAGCGTGCCGAGCGCCCCGTTCGGCGTCTCCACCATGACCGTCAGCTCACCGTTGTTGAGCTTCTCCAGCGGCTTGCCGTCGAACGTCACCTGCGCGACGACCTCGAGCGGCTGGCCCGCGGAGTGCCGCACCTTGTCCAACGAGAGCTGGAAGTCGAGGCTCTTCTCCTGAACATACGCGGCGAGCTGGTACGTAATGGCGGGGCTCGCCGTCCCGGGGATGCGGTTCACCGTGAGCTGCCACTTGCCGACCGGACCCGCCTTGGGGAAGTCATAGCGGTTGAGGACGTGGCTGCGGCCCGTCTTCACCGCCACGGGCTTCGGGTTGCTGCCGTCCGGCGCGGTCACCTTGAGCGTCACGGGCTGCCCGCGCGGGCTGGAGGTGAACCAGCCCAGGTTGACGTAGAGGCTCTGCACCGTGCCGTCCACGTCGACGGTCCGGGTGGCGGTGTTGGTGCCCGAGGGCAGGGTGGTGGAGCTCTGGAGCAGCGTGGCGAGCGTGTTGCCCTTGAGCGCGGCCACCAACTGCTGCGCGAAGGCCGTCGTGGTGCCGCTGCTCGTCGTCAGGTGGTTCTGTCCCGCCGTCTGCTGGGAGATGCCGTTCATCAGGTCCGCGTACGGGACGGCGCCGCTGGCCACCGCCACCGTCAGCATGGGGACGCAGTGATTGGTGAGGCGCTCCGTCGTGCCGGGGGTGACTTCCAACACCTTGAAGCCGATGTCCGGGCCCGTGCCGTCCTTCACCATCGGGTTGACGTTCTGCATGCCGTCCGTCATCACCACCAGCGTCAGGTCATTGACCTTGTCCTCCTGCCACGCGGCGAGCGCATCCCGGATGCCGCCGCCCATCGCCGTGGTGCCCGCGGTGATGTTCGCGTTCACGTGGCTGACGGCCTGCTCCCACGGGTGACCGCCATCCATCAGCGCCGGAGCGCGCTCGACGAACAGCTTGCCGTTGAACTTGGTCGGCTCGGAGTCGCTCTCGAAGTAGACGAGCGCCAACCGGTCCCTGCCCAGCCCCGTGCCGCCCGTCTCGTCCAGGGGGGCCAACCCCTCGACTTCCCAGAAGTGGATGAACTGCTCGGCGGCGCTCTGGAGCGCGAGCCACTTCTGGACGTTCGCCGCGTCACCGGGCGTCGCCGAAATCATGCTGCCGGAGCGATCCAGCACCAGCGCCACGTCCATGGGGATGCGACCCCGATTCACCCCGGGGGGCGGCGCGTTCCATTGCGTCAGCCCCTTCACCCGTCGCGAGGCGCAGGTGCACTGGTCCAGCGACGGCGCGGCGAAGGTCGTCGTGCGATAGCCCGTGAGGTTGTTGAAGTTCGTGGCGTCCGGCGTGAAGCGAATCGTCCCGGAGCCGTCCTGGGCGGGCTTGATGCCGCAGAAGTTGCTCGGGTCCTGCAGGACGTCTCGCCGCTTGTAGTCGATGATGATGGCGTTGGTGCCGGCCCCGACGATGAACACGTTGTCGCCGTTGGCCAGGTTGACGGGCCCGCCGCCCACCGTCACGTCGGCGTTGCCCAGGGGCGTCTCGAAGTTCAGCGTCGCGCCGTTTTGAATCGGCGTGCTCGACTCGAGCATCACCTTCACGCGGGTGATGGGAATGGTCGTCGCGGGCGCGGAGATGGCGAGCTCGTGCGTCGCCGCCAGGGAGCCTGTCGCCCCCAGCAGGAAGGGGAGCGCGAGCCAGGAAAGCCTCTTGGAATGTCTTGGCATGTGTGGACCTCAGGGCTTGTAGATTTCGAGTGCCTGCGTGGGAGACATCGCCGTCCCCACGCGCACCTTGATGTTGATGATCTTGCTGTCCCCGGAGAGGTTGATGCCCGTCAGGGACGTGGGGATGGTGACGACGAGCCGGCTGGGCAGCGTGGACGTGCCCAGCGGCTGCACGCCAATGGGCGTGCCCGAAGTGCCATCCCGGGGCTGGTCATCGAAGAACACGCGGATGTTGGTCAGCGTGGTGCCGAAGTTCTGACCGTTGATGATGAGCTCGCCGCCGAGCGGGGCGTTCGGGATGCTGAAAGGAGTGATGGCGGGCAGCGGCGTGCCCGTGGGCCCCAGGATGATGAGCTGCGAGGACGTCGCGCCCGCGGGGTTGGTCACCACCACCGTCACCGTCTTCTGCTGACCGGCGGCGGGAGGGTTCGCGACGGAGGGCACGACGACGAACAGCGAGTAGCGCGTGCTCGCGTTCGAGGGGGGCGCGGCCACCGTCCCGTCGAACGTCACCGTGTTGTTGGCGCGCACCGCGTCGAAGTTCTCGCCGATGATCTGCACCTCCGTACCGATGTTCGGCGTCAGCGGAGAGAAGCCGCTGACGGTGGGCTTCGCCGGAGGCGTGGGCGTGGAGCCGGCCTGGGTCGCCACCAGCAGGTGGATGCCCGTGCCGTCCTGCACCCGGGTGCCCGGCGTGGGAATCTGCCCGATGACCGGCCGCGCGTTGTTCTTCGGGTCATTGAGGTTCACCACCAGCCCGGACGCGTCCATCGACAGGGCGAGCTGGAGGTTGCCGCCGGACTGCGCAATCAGGGCCTTCACGTCGAGCAGCGTTCGGCTGAAGAGGTTGGGCACCACGTTGGGGCCGCCCGACGTGTTGGCCAGCGCGTTCAGCAGCTGGATGATCGCATTGATGAGCTCGGCGCTGATGAGGTCGCCGGGCTTGACGAGGTTGAGTGGGTCGGCCATCGGGGTCTCCTCGCGGCCTGCGAGAGATGGAAGGTGGAAAGGTCAGCGGGGCAGCGCGTAGTTGCCGAAGTGCCAGTGCGCGGCGTCGGACCGCGCATCGCCCAGGTAGGGCAGGTAGCCACTGGCGAAGACGAGATAGGGCTGGGGTCTTGGGCCGCTCGGGTCGCTCTGCGCGAGCTGGTTCTCGTGGACCAGGTACAGCCACAGGAAGGGCTCCTTGCGGACCAGGTCCACCGGCGGGTACGCCAGCGACATCCTCAAGAGGGCTTGCAGCCGCGAACCCTCCACGTGGACCGGCGCCTCGGGGGGATAGGTGAGCCCGTCGAAGAACTTCGTGTACGTGAAGCCCCGCGCGCCCGTCATGCCCTCCAGCGGCAACAGGCCCACCGCGGGCAGCGCCACGAAGTGGTCCAGCGCGCGCACCGTCTCCGGTGTCCCGGTGCGCAGCGTGTCCAGGTGCTCCTGGAACTGGAGGAAGCTCGCCTCGCCTTCCGTGGCGCGGCGGTCCTCGAGTCCCAGGCCCCAGCGCTCCGGCGTGGCCACGCGCGCGGGCCGGCGTCGCGCGGACCAGGCGTCCACCCAGCGCAGCCCCACGCCCGCCTTCCAGTGCACCACCGCCAGCGGCACGTCACACGACGTCAGCGCCGTGGGCCGCAGCTTGTCGATGAGGCCATAGGGCGGGTTCGCCGGCCCGAAGGGATTCACCATCCACGCGCGGCTCGCCGCGTCCGACGAGCCCAGGCACAGGTGCGCCACCCGGCTGCGCAGGTGTGCTTCATCCGAGAGCTGGGCCGCGGTCAGCTTCAAATCCAACAGCCGGAAGCGCACGCCCTCCACCCGCCGCTTCGCCTCGCAGCCGGAGGAGGGATTGCCACCCAGTCCACTGACGGGCGCGCGCCCCTCGCGGCCGGAGGCGGGCGAGAGGACCAGCAGGTACACGCCCGTGCCGGACACGTAGTCGCTGCTGCCCGGCGAGCACGTCTCGAAGCCGCCCGTGGCGGTGGCCGTCGCGCCACTGCCGCTGTTGGAGGGGCCTCGCACCAGCGAGACCTCCACCGGTTGGAGCAGCTCCAGCGCGTGGCCGGCGCGGCTCAGCGCCAGCCCCGCCGTCACCGTGACGAGCGGCGAGGACACGGTGCTGCCCGGGGCGATGGACACGGTGAGCCCGTGGGCGACACCTTCGCCCATGGCTCGCACGTGTCGTCCCAGGGCCGCCTCGTGGGCGGTCTGCTCCTGACTCAAGTCCTCGGCGGACAGCAGCCGGCCGTTGAAGAAGTTCGTCGAGCGGATGCCGTCCTCGAGGAACGCGGTGTCCAGGTCGATGCGCATGGCCTACCTCGTGCCTTCCGTGCCAGGGCTCACGCCGGCCTTCGGCTTCGCGTCGCCACCGGACGACTTCTTCTTCGCGGGGACGGCGTACTGGCTCACCTCCACGATGAGACCCAGCTTGCGCAGGGCGAGGAGGGGGACCAACGCGTCCTTGTCCCGCACCTTCAGCAGCAGCCCGTCCGTGTCCGCGCGCACGAAGCTGAGCGAGGGCTGCGTCACCAGGCCGTTCTGTGGCTCCACCAGCGTCGTCTTGACCACGTAGCGCCACTGGTCCGGCTGGTGCGAGTAGCCGTTGAAGCTCAGCGTCACGAGCCCGACTTCCACCTTCGTCACCTTCAAGCCGTTGTACCCGACGTCGGCGGAGGTCTCGTCGATGGGAATCATCCCCGACGCGACGATGGAGTAGGGCGGCAGGTCATCCGGACGGTGCACCGCCGAAGCGTCACGAGCGAGCCCCGCCAGCAGCCACTCCTGGAGCATGCGCTGGTGCAGCAGGTAGGGCCGCTGCGCCTCGTCCACCCTTTTCGTGCCCGCCGCGTCCACCTTCCACGGGCCGGTGCCCAGCTCGCGCACCAGCGGCAGGTCCACCGCGGCCAGCAGGACGCCGTCCACCTCCGACTCCGGCGCGGCCGACACCGGCTGGGTGCAGCCCTGGGACTCGCCCAGCCAGTTCGTCCGCCACAGGGGCCGCAGCTCCGTCACCCACAGCCGCGACGCCTCGCGCAGGAAGGACTCCACGTCCGTCTCCAGCACCGGCAGCGGTCCGCCCGGCGGGTCGTCCAGCACGTAGTCGTCCACCGGTGACACCGGCGACGAGGGGACGACGGAGCCGCGCAGCAGGGTGACGAACTGCTCCAGCGTGGTGGGCGTGGGCGTGGAGGAGACCACGTTCATGTTCCGCCGCAGCCAGCGCACGAAGTCGCGCACCGCGTTCTCCTCGAGCGGAGGCGGGGGCGGCCGGAGCGCCAGCTCCAGGTGGAAGTCGTCCGTCACTCGCGACGGCGCGGTGGTGTCGTCCTCGGTGCGGCACGGCTCTCCCGGCACGGGGACGGGGTCGGTCTGGCAGTCGCGGTGGCGGAGCACCACGTGCACCGTCAGCCGGTTGCCTGGGCGCAGGTACGCATCCACCTCCGTGCCGCGCGCGAGCAGCCAGTCGTTGATGGCGGCGCACTGGGTGGGCGTCACGCGGACCAGCTGTCCTCGCGGCGTCAGCGCCACGCCGGGGGTGACGCGCACCTCCGGGCCCCGCGTGCCGGTGCCATGACTGACGGCGAGGCCCCAGGCGGTGCCGTAGCCGAGCAGGTCGCGCGCGAGCCACCTGTCCCTCTCGGAGAGGTAGGCGAACTCCTGGGTGAAGTCGTCCACGCCCAGCACCATGCCGAGCACGTAGTTGACGTGTTTGGTCGGGTCGGCCGGCGCGCGCTGCACTGACGTGGAAGTGAAGGTGCTCATTGGATGTCGCTCCCGTGGGTCTCACGGCGCCCGAGCAAGTCCCGCCCCAGGATTCGCCGGTCAGCGGCGTCCTGGGGTGGTCTCGGGGCCAGATGGCTTTCCGCCAGGTATTCGCGTCCGAGCCGCATGGCGGGCATCAGCTCGGGGGCACGGCTGCCCAGATCGACCAGGGTGTCCACGCCCAGGCGGGCTTCGCCGACGCGGAACATGTCCCAGTAGAACTTCACGTCGAACACGGTGTGGGCCGGCTTCTCTACCGCCACCACCCGCATCGCCTGCTCTTGTCGCGCGCGCTGCTCCTGCGCCGCGCTGCCTCGCGGCACGGGCAGCACCACCGTGAAGCGATGTGCCGCCGCGCGCACTGGCAGCACCACCGTCTCGAAGTGGTACCAGTCCGACTGCGCCGGTCCGTCCTCGGGCAGCGTCACTGGCAACGTGGCCTGCGTGAAGTCCGACAGCGTGGTGCCGTGCGCCGCGTTCAGGGCCTGCACCGTCCGGTAGCGTCGCGTGAGGAAGTCGCTCCAGCGCGGCGCGCTCGCGGCCGTGGCGGCCGGGATGAAGCCCAGCGCCTCTTGCGTGAAGGCTCGCCACACCGTGGCCACCGGGGCCTGGGTGGGCTCGCGCAAGGGGAGCGCATCCGTCGGCGCCGTCACCCCCGCGTCCGTCAGGGCGGCTTGATAGCGCTCCAGCAGCCGCGCGAGTCCCTGGGATGGCTCCCAGCGGCGCGACGTGGCGGCGGGCTGGATGCGGATGCCGCCCGCCTCGGAGGGCTCCGTCGCGAAGAGGAACGGGGTGCGCGCGGTGCGGAAGCGCTCGACGATGCGGTAGCGGGCGCGCGTCGGCTCGGTGTCGTCGGTGAAGATGGAGTCGTCGGGGCAGTCATCCAGGGCCACGCGCAGCGCCATGCGCAGGCCGCGCGGCGTGCCTCGCCACTGGAAGAAGTCCAGCGTGTGGCGCAGGAAGAGGCGGCGCCGCGTCTCGTCCCAGGCCGGGTCCAGCGCCACGCCGAACCAGGAGGCCAGCCACTCGAGGGCCTCGGGCGGCGCGCTCCTCGCGTCGAAGAGGACCTGTGCGGCGGCGATGCGGTCTTCCAGTGGGGTGAGCAGGCCCTCGGGGTTCGCGAGGAAGCGGTCCAGGAAGCTGGCCGACTCCGGGTCCTGTCGGTACAGGCCCGGGAGGTATTGCTCCGCGTAGGAGAAGCGCGGGTACCACGCGCGCATCGCGTGGACGCGCGGCGTCGCGGCCCCGCCACCTTGGAAGGTCAGCTCCACCTGCGCATAGCGGCCCTTGGCGCGCTGGAAGAGCACCTCGAAGGTGCCTCGGTGGTCTCCTCGCGCCGTCGTGGTGAAGGGAAGCTCGGAGCCATCTCCGCGCTTGTGGAGCGTGGGCTCCTCGCTGAAGGGCAGGGCCTCCAGGTCCGAGCGCTCATTGGCCGCGCGGCTGCGCACCACGAGGCGCGCTCCTGGGGGCAGGGACGCATCCAGCAGCAGGCGATGCCACACGCAGTCGGGTGTGCGCCCATCGAGCACGGGCGTGCGCAGCGTGCCCTCGGCCACGTAGCGCGGGCGCCGCTGCGCGACGAGCGGGATGAACGTGTCAGCGAAGTCGTAGAGGGCCTGACCGTCCGAGGCGATGAGCGCCTTGCCCCCGAAGAGGCGCAGCGGCAGGTACTCCGGCTGGGCCACCGCGATGAGCGGGCCTGCTTCGGTGGCGAGCAGCTCGAAGGCGAAGGCCTGGTTGCCGTCCCGTCCCACGACGACGACGCGGCCCACGGAGCCGTCCGACTCGGCGGGGAGCAGCGCCATGTCGTGCGCCACCAGGACATACGTCGACGCTGGGCTGGCGTTCCCGAGCAGGCCATCCACCTCCAGTGGCACCGGAGCACCTTCGAGGACACCGTCGCGGTACACCAGCAGGCGGCTGTCCTCGGTGCCTCGGTCCAACACCAGCACGCGACCGTCCGGCAGCACCTCCACGGAGATGGGGTCCTGCGCGGCGACGGGCGTCGACGCATCCAGTGTCACGGGGCGCGGGAAGGTGACGGCGGGAATCGTGCGCGTCGGTCCTCCGGCCAGGGGCTGGAACGACTCCACGCGCGACGCGGAGAGCACGTCATCCACGCCGGTGCGCACCACGCGGAAGCCCGAGTCCAGTCGCCACAGACGACGATTCTGTCGGTCCAGCACCACCACGCCACCGTCCGGCGTGGCCGCCATGTCCCATGGCGCGAAGGGCACTCCGGCGGGCCACAGGTGACGCACCGGGGGGCCGCCCGAGTGCAGGTCGAACACGAGCAGCCCCGAGGGCGCGAGCGTGCCCACCACCAGGTAGTGATGCCCGCTGATGGCCATGCCCCCGAGCAGCTCGGGGGTGGGAGGCGTGGGCGGAACCATGGGACCGAACCCGCCCGTGCCCGACGCTGGGATGGCCTCGGGCGTGACGGGCCAGAAGTCGCTGGTCTGTCGTGAGCCGCTGGAGAGCACCTTCAGCGTGCGCCCATCGCTAGCCACCCAGTAGACGTTGCCGTAGCGGTCCTTCGCGGCACCGCGTCGGTCCTCCAGCGCGGGCGGCACATCGCGAGGCGCGGCGATGAAGCGGAACAGCTCCGCGCGCAGGGAGACCTCCGCGCGTGAGGAGTCCCACGCGACGTCAGCGCCCGTGCCGGACGCCTCGCTCCAGGCCTCGGAGAGCAGTCGGCCCTTCGAGGTGCAGCGGCCCCAGTCGTCCCGACCGAGTAGCAGATGAAAGCGAGCGCCGTTGGCATCCATCTAGCGGCACTCCTCGGGGACGATGGGCACGGAGACGAACGGCCGCTGCGTCGTCGTGACGGACGTGCCGCGCAAATCGTCGAGCGAAGGCGCGTCACCCACGGCGACGGAGAGCCCGGCCAGCCGAGGGAGCTGGAGCCCCGTCATCGGTATCTGGTCCTGCTGAGTGCCCGTGGCCAGGCCCAGCCGCACACCGCGCACCAGCGCCACGCCGGCCACGCGACTGGCCACCGCCGCCAGCTCCAGCGACACCACCGCCTTGCGCAGCGGCCAGCCCCGTTGCGCCACGGTGGCCGGATGCGCGCCCGCCAGCGACACCGTCTGCTCCAGCAGCTCCGCATCTTCGGGAGGAAGGGGTGACAGGAACTCGGTGAGGGCCGCCTTCACCGCCTCGCGCACCTGCGCCTGGGACACGCCCGCCACCACCTCCAGGCCCACCGTCACCCAGATGGGCCGGTACTGGGGACGGCGCACGAAGACCTCGGTCGTCACCAATCGACGCGGTGCGAGCCAACAGGCAATCGCGTCCAGGAAGGTGTCCGGTCCCTCCGCCTCGCGCGCGTCAGGCTCCGAGCGGGGAATGGCCAGCACCGTCACCGCGCCGGGAGCGTCACCCGGTTCATTGGGCGAGAGGGCGGGGTGGAACGCGGGCAGCACATCCACGCGGCCCACCGCCACTCCAGGCGTGCGCAGCGTCACCGCCTCGAAGTCCTGCGCCGTCACCAGCCTGTCGCGGTGCTGGAGGAAGCGCGAGATGTGCCGCTCTCCCTCGCGAACGCCCTCCGCGTCGGAGCCGCCCCATGTGGGCAGCGGGTTCGCCACCTGGATGCCGGGAGGAAGCGCGGGCCCGCTCGCCACCGTGCTCGTGGCCACGTTGCCCGCGCGACCCACGCCGTGGTCATAGTCCGCGCGCAGCGTGGCGCCGAGCGGAGGCCGCGCGCCGTGCGCACCGTCACCGAAGCGAAGCTCGCCCGCCTCCGCATCCAGGCGGAACACCTTCACGCGGGTCTGCGCCGGGCGCGGGGACCCAGGCGGCAGGCGCGGGTCCGGCACCGACACCTCGGGGCCCGCGCTCGTCAGGTCGTCAATCTCCGCCCACGTCTCGGTGACGCCATTCACCGTGACGCTCAGCTTCACCGATCCCGGCAGCACCGGCGCGCGCGAGAGCTTCAGCGCCTGGTCCGGCTCGCCCGAGCCCGTGGGCAGCAGCTCGCTCGTCACGCGCTCGCGCTGGGACACGGGCGCGGCGTTGATGCCGGCCCAGAGGAGCTTCGTCGTCACCGGCGCGGAGGCGGTGATGCGCACCCAGGTGATGACGCGCGCCTCCAGGTCCTCGTCGTCGAGCGAGGGAGGGAAGTCGCGCGTGCCCGCCTCCAGCGGGTCCAGGTTCGTCCACAGCTCCAGCTCGGCGAGCGAAGAGGGCAGGGGGACATCCACCACGGACGGCTCGCCAGGCATCTCCGAGGTGACCAGGGTGCGCCAGCTCGCGTTGCGCAGCGCCGGGTCCTCCGGGAGCTTGCCGTCCACGGGCAGTCGGGGAAGCTGGAACTGGAGCACCGCCGAGCCCACGGGCCGCGCCTGTCCATTGGGGACCAGGTCCCGTCCCTCGGCACCTCCAGCGGGAGCGAGCCCCACCGTCAGCACCTTGCCCTTCAGCTCCTCACGGGCCCGCGTCAGCGCATCAGGGAGCTTCCGGTCCGAGGGCCGCAGCAGCAGCGCCACCCACAGCGCCTTGTCCAGCGTCTCGGTGTTGAGGTCCAACGGCTCCGTGCCGCGCGGAGAGAAGGGCGTCGTCTCGTAGAACTGCAGCTCGTTGAGCGGCGCGGGCGGCGGCGCGGTGGCGGTGAAGGACGCGTAGAGCTCCTGGTAGTACTCCTTCACGCGCTCCTCGGGCGCGACGCTGCGCTTGTAGAAGCACGCGGCCTCCACGGGCAGGACGTCCAGGCCACGCTCGGTGCGGAAGGGCACCTGTCCCGCGCGGACCTCCACGCCCTCGGTCAGAGTGAGGGACTGGGGAGGACCGCCGCGCTCATTGCGGAAGGCGACGAGGCCGCGCGCGGACGCGGCGGGCAGCAGCGGCACGCCGAGCAGCTGGAGGAACTTGAGCCGGTTGCGCTCCGGAATCTGGTTGGCGCGGTAGAGCAGGCTCTCCGTCAGGAAGGCGAAGAGCTCCAGCAGCGTGACGCCCGGGTCGGACTTGTTGAAGTTGGTCCACTCGGGGTTGTGGATGGGGATGCGTGCCAGCGCCTCGTCGAGGAGCTGCTGGTACTTGCGGTCATCGATGGGCGGGAGGGTGAGTGGCACGATGTCGTTACCCCGCGAGCGTGACGCTCAGGTTGAGCCGCTCTCGTGCGCCGGTGGCCACGAGCTTGTAGTTGATGGTCGCCGTGGCGGCCCGAGCGTCCTGCGGGTCCGCGTCCACGCTGACCGACTCCACCGCGATGCGGGGCTCCCACTGCGCCAGGGCCCGGTTGATGCGGTCGGCGATTTGATGCCGCGTCGTGACGGTGTTCGGCTCGAACAGGAAGCGCCCGAGCCCCGCGCCGAACTCCGGCAACATCAATCGCTCGCGCTGCTCGGTGGCGAGGATGATTTGAATGGTCTCACGCACGTTGCGCTCGCCCTCGGACCACTGCATGCGCCCATCCGGGCCCACGCGTGGGGGGAAGCTGAGGCCGCGTCCAATGAGTTTTCCGGCGTCCATGGACTCACCCCACCCTGGGCTTGGGCAGACAGATTTTCAGGAAGGGCATCCACCAGAAGATGATGTTGAGCAGGCTGAAGAAGATCATCAGGACGATGAACGCGCAGAGCGTGATGATGGGGATGGAGAACATGCAGAGCTCTCCGAGGTCGAAGCTCAGGCCGTCGTCGAGCTCCCCCTTCATCGTCTTCTCCAACCCCGACACCCGAGACATCTGCTTGCGGAGCCCCTTCGACAGCGTGAAGCCGACGTTCTTCTTGAACTTGCGCAGCCCGCGGATGCTGGTGTCCAACGGCAGCTCGATGCGCACCGGACGCGCGGGTGCGTCCGAATCAAAGAACGGCGCCAGGGTGAAAGCCTTCGATGGCGCGCTGACGATGGGCGGGCACAGCGCGCCGCACGCCGGCTTCAGGTACACGCAGCGCATCACGTAGAGCGCCTTGCCCGGCTCCTCCAGCTTGGACACCGGCTCCGGCTCCGAGGGTAGCGAGTACACCCCCGCAACCACCGCCGCGCCCAGCGCCGAGCGCAGCGCCGCTACCGTCACCTCGGTGCACAGCCGCAGGTTGTAGTCGAGCCCGCCCGTGCCTCCGTTGAGGATGGCCGTGCGCTGCTGCATCGCCTTGCGCAGCGCCTGCTGCCACGTGTCCCCGGAGCTGCCCTCGACACGGTGGTTGCCCGTCAGCAACAGGAACAGCGTGCGCAGGGGCGAGCCCGCGGCGGGCGTGGGCCCCGGTGACGCCTTGTCCAGCAGCGTCCACAGCGCGGGGATGCGCTCCTCCAGGAAGGTGGCGAAGTCCACGAGCAGGAAGCGCGTCACCTCCTTCTGGACGGCCACCGCCTCGCTCGTCGCCTTCGTGTACGCGAGGAGCTGCTCGAAGGGCGCGGTGACTTGTCCCTCGGCTTCGTCCGCGAGCATCTTGTCCGGGTCCAACCCCGTGCTCGGGTCGTCGTCCTGGAAGGCCGCCGCGGACTCGAAGGTGTCGCGACTGGACGTGGGAACGAGCCCCACGAGCATCCGGCGTCGCTTCCCCTCGGAGGCGAAGTTCATCGGGAAGAGGGGCAGCAGCTCCTCGCCCTTCGCCAGCGCGCCCGTCTCCGCCGTGTTCAGCTCCTTCCAGATGCGCCGCTTGTCGGCGGGGTTGCCCGGCGCGGCCGGCACCCACGCGCCTTCCTTTCCGCCACCCATCGAGCGCCGCAGGACGAACGCGGCCTTCTCCCCGCGCGCGGTGTCCACGACGTGGTCGGGCAGGCCGGGCAGGCGGCACACGAGGCTGGTGGCGACCAGATAGAAGCGGCCGTGTGCCGGCTGGTACAGCTTGGGCGGGGTGTTGATCTCGTCGTCGGGCGGCTCGCCAGGCATGCGCTCGCGGTAGCTCTTGAAGCGCGTCACCAGCAGGTCCGTCAGGTCGGGCCGCTCGGGAGACTGGAGTCGCTCCGCCAGCTCCTCCATGAAGCGGTCCGAGTCGAACTGGAGGATGCCCGGCGCCTGAAGTCGCGCCAGCTTGTCGGGCGCGGGGCCCCACAGCGGCGAGGCCGTCACCCACTGCACGGGATGTGGAAGCGTCGTGGCCATCACCACACGTTCCCCGCGCCCGGCGTGTACGACGCGCTGACGACGCTGTTGGTGATGACCGTGTCCGCCTGCACCACGCCGCTGAACTTGGACATGCCCGCGTTGACGGTGAGCATCCCGGCTGAGATCTCCGCCGTGCTCGCGTTGATGGTGACCTTGGCCGCCGCGTTCACGGTGATGCCGCTGGACTCCATCTTCAGCGAGTTGCCGTTGCTGTCCTTCGCCTCGATGGATCCGGGCCCGTCCTTGAGCGTCACCGTCTGACCAGCGGGCGTCTCCAGCGTGAGCGTCTCCTGGCCGTCCGTGTCGTCGAGCGTGATGACGATGCCGTTGCGGGAGCGCAGCACCTTCTTCGCGTTGCGGCCCGCGCCGTCCATGGACTCCGGTGGCTTGTCCTTCCCGTTCCACAGCGCGCCCACCACGTAGGGGCGCCGCGGGTCGCCCGCCTCGAAGCCGACCAGCACCTCGTCATCCATGTCGGGCACGAACCAGGAGCCGCGATTGTTGCCGCCCATCAGCGTGGCCAGCCGAGCCCACGCCTCGTAGCGCCCGCCGCCCGCCGCGTCGGCGGCCCAGGGCAGCAGCACCTTCACCCGACCCTGGCTGTCCGGGTCCTTGAGGTCCGTGACGCGCGCCGGATACAGACCGTAGAAGCGGCCACCCAGGCCGTCCGCGACGCGCTCGTCCAGCACCTGTTCCCACGCCGCGTCCGCGCTCATGACGCCTTCCCCAGTCCAGCGCGCTCCGCCACCAGCTCCGTGCGAAGGCCGCGCGCGCCGTCGAACAGGTGCTTCACCTCGGACAGGTGGTACTTGCCGCTGAACAGCGGCCCCAGGCCCGTCAGCTCCACGCGCGTCCCCACGCGCAGCTTCGCGTCCGTCTGCGCCGTGCCGCGCCCCACCACGAAGCGCCGCGCCTGCTGACGGAAGTGCGCGTCCGCGCGCGCCTGGGCCTCCGGAACGCTCAAGGGCGCCGCGTGCACCACGGCCTCCTTCCGCTCGGCCAGCTTCGAGGCAAGCAGGCTCGCGCCGCTCTCGTCGCTCCCCAGCTCCGCGCCCAGCACGGACGGGCCGGCCTCGCTCGCGATGGCGTCCTTCTCCGTCACGTTCCACCCGCCCACCGTCACCGAGGAGCGCTGGCCCGCCAGGTCCGCCAGTACCGTGAAGGACATCAGCTCGTTGCCGCGTCCCAGCTTCAGGGGCGCCCCGCTGGAGCGACTGCCTCGGGCCTTCGCCTTCAGCGTGCGACCTTCCACCCACAGCTCCGCGTCCACCGCGCGGCAGCGCTCGCGCAGGAAGGCGAGGTCGCTCTGGTTCACCTGGGCCAGCACCGCGTGCTTGGGCCCGGGAACCGCCA
>NZ_JBLZWL010000031.1:0-64004 GCF_049194865.1 Corallococcus terminator
ACGCGCAGGGGCTCGGGCCAGAGGTGGGAGAAGGGAAGGGGCGGGGCGGCGAGGGCCATCGCGACGTCGTGGCCCAGCTCGCGCAGTCGCACGCCCATGACGCGCAGGGCGTTGGTGTGGCCCGCCGTCGGATGGGCCGCCATGAGAATCCTCGGCATGGGTGACGCATAACACGGCCTGCCGTGCCGCCCTGCCCACGGTGGCTCGCCCGGGTGTCACAATGGGAGGACCGGTGCTCCACGAGAGAGGAAGCCACGGTGGCTTCGCTTCGAGCTTCGAGAGGTGGGGACCATGTCGAAGGATAAGCAGTCCTTCCTGACGGTGCTGCTGTCGCTCGTGCTGATGCCGGGAGTCCTGCTCCTCGTCAGCGCGGTGACGGGCGGCGCCTTTCCGGCGGGTGTCGCGCTGCTGCTGGGGCTTCCCCTGGGGTTGGGGTACGGCCTCCAGACGGGGCTCCTGCGCAGCTATCCGCTGTCCTCCGCCCAGGGGTGGGTGGAGCTTCTCATCGACCTGACGTGGAGCTTGCCCAACACGCTGTTCGGCTTCGTCTTCGGCAATCTCGTCTATGTCTTCTTCGGCAGGCCCTCCCGCGCGGACTCGGAGAATCAGGGCTGGGTTGTCTATCGGCCGAACCCAGGAGGCTCGTTCGGACACAACGTGCTCCAGACGTTGGGCACGGTGAACCTGGGAGGCGCGGGGCAGCACGAGAAGATGCACCTGCTCCAGGCGCGCATCTTCGGCCCCTTCTATCTGCCCTTTGTCGCCGCCTCGTATGTCATCACGTCCCTGTTGCAACTGCTGTGGACGTGCACCCTCGGCGGGCTGCTGAAGCTGCTCGGCATGAGGGACAAGGCGTACCTCCGTCCGCCCGCGCACTCCGCGGTGGGAGGCTTCTTCGGATGGATTTATTACGCGACGCCCATCGAGCTGTGGGCCTATGCCACTGGCAATCCTTGAGACAGGGTGAGTCATTCTCGCCGACTTGTCTCGACTTCACGGACTGGTGCTAGGTTTGCCCCACCGGGCCCCCAATCGCTCGGTGGAGGATGCACACGTGCGAAGCAGCAACATCCTGGGTGGAGTGTTGGCGGCAGGGCTGCTGATGGTGGGCTGTGGTGGTGTGGAGCCGGCGCTGGAGGAGGAGCAGTCGTCAATCGACACGCGCGCGGACGCGCTGCCCTTCTGCGGCAACCAGTCCTACTGGATTGACTACTACTCCGACGCGACGCTCACGAAGGTGGTCGGGTACATGTCCTGTGAGTGTTACCAGACCGCGTGGATCGGCGGTCGCCGGACCAGCTTCGCGGTGACGGAGTTCTCGTCCACCTGCGGCTGACAGGGACTCCTCGAGTCCTCTACCCGGTGCTCCAGCGTGGAGCACCGGGTATCGCCCGGAGGGACGCTCAGGGGCAGATGTTGTAGCAGCTGCCCGCGCCGCGAGCCCGACACTCCGCGGAGGTGGCGCACCCCGAGCAGTCATAGGAACAGTAGCCCCGCAGGCCCACCGGCTCTTCCGAGAAGAGGGCTGGCGTGACGTCCAGCGGAAGGCCGCTGCGCGCCCTCGACATGAGGAGCTTCTGCTTGTCCGCCTCACACGCGCTGGAGGTGGGGACGGCGGACTCGGCCGCGAGAGGCTCATCCCGTGGGAAGGTGGTGACCACCATTCCCACCGCGACGGTCAACGCCAGCACGAATCCCGACGCAGGCTTCAGCATCATCCGGAGCTCCTGGAAAGGGGAACTCCGGGATGATGCCCAGGAGGGCTGACTTGCCCGCATGCGTTATCAGGGGAGCTGTGCGCCGCTGAACAACGCGGCCCACTCCTCGCTCAAGGGGCCGTCTTCGCGGCGCGGCGCGCCCCCTGGCGCTGCTGGATGCCCCGGCGCAGCTTGGCGATGAGCACCTCGGGGCTCGCGGAGCGGACCAGGACGTCATCGGCCCCCGCCTCCAGGCTGGCGGTGAAGACAGTGGCGTCTTCCTTGTCGACGATGAGGAAGACGGGCAGGTCCTGGGTGGCCGGGTTCTTCCGGAGCGCTTGCAAGAGCGAGCTCAAGTCTCCGTCCGGCAGCGGGTTGGCGAGGATGGCCGCCTGCGCGCCTGCGTTCACCGCCTTCTCCACATCCGCGCGAGTCTTCGCGCGCACGGTGCTGAAGCCCTCCGCCATGAGTCGGATTTGCAGCGTCATCGCGTTGGCGCTGTCCGTCTCGGCCACCACCACCTTGGGGGCCGTCTGGTCGGCGTGTGTGCTCCCCTCCAGCTCCAGGGTGAGCGCCTCCAGCACGGGGAGGGGCAGCCGCGGATCCTGGCGCAGTGTCTGGAGCGCCTGGGCCGCCTTGGCCGGCGTGGGCTGCGGGGTGTGGACCTCCTGGACGAAGCGCGCCGCGCCCAGCAGCGCCCCCGCCGCGCGTCCCACGGGCGGGGTGCGCTCCTCGCCTTCGGGCAGCACCGACATGAGCAGCTCGGTCACCTCGGGCATGGCGTTGCTCGCGAGCACCAGGGCGCGCGCGCGTGAGGGCAGCTTGAAGCGGCGTGGCTCCTCCAGTCGCGCGGCCAGGGCCAGCGCGCACGCCGCCGTCCCGAGCAGCACCTCCTCCACGCGCCCCGCGCCCAGCCGCACCGCGATTCGTCGCGCCAGCTTCGTCATGAGGGGCGCCAGCGTCGCGCTGCCGCCGAGCATGGACAGCATTCCATCCAGCAGCCGCGTCTGCGTCTCCGCGAGCCGCGCCAGCGGTCCGCCCTCGCCCATCAGCGCCGCGCTGTAGGACGGCAGCAGGCGCACCTCCACCTGCGGGTGCGAGGCGCGCAGCTTCTGCGCCAGGACGGCGGGCTCTCTCACCGAGTCCTCGAGCACGAGCACCAGGTCATAACCCCCGAGTGAGAGCGCGCGCTCGGCATCCGCGGCCGGGCTGGTCGCCGCCGCCAGCCCTTGCATCAACAGCAGCCGCACCACGGCCTCGCGAGGCTCGGAGGGCTCCGCCACCAGCAGCACCATGCGCGCGCGCACGTCGCTCCGGGCCGGGGTCGCCCGGCTCGCGGGCTCCACCGACGCGGGTGTCTTGACCTCCTGGGGCTCGGCCGGCGCGAAGGTGCCCCCGTCGAGCACCGCGCGCCCGGTGAACTGCTCCGCGAACTGGAGCACGCGCGCGCGTCCACCCGGGTCGGGCTCGTCGTCCAGGGGGATGGGCTCATGGGAGCGCGGCGCGGGCTGGGGCTGCTCCTCCTCGTCGTAGAAGCGGCGGATGGCCTTGCGGATGGCCTCTTCCGTGGCGAACAGCCCCTGGACGGCGACGGCGCGCGTGGAGAACTTGAGCGCGTCGGTGACCTGCACGTCGCGAGGGTCCACCACCGCGCAGAGCAGCTCGCGACCGCGCAGGCCGATGGGGACGGCGCACAGCCGCTCGCACAGCTCGCGGGGGACTCGTTGCACGAGCTCCTTCGGCACCGGCAGGGCCTGGAGCTTCTCGTCGGTGATGTGCGGCAGGCCGGCCTGCTCGGACAGCGCGCGCATCAGGTGCTCGGGCTCCAGCCACTTCTCCTGCACGAGCAGCTGGCCCAGCCTGCCGCCCTTGCGCCGCTGAATCGCCAGCGCTTCGTTCAGGACGTGCGGCGTGAGCAGGCCGCGCGTCAGGAGGATGGCGCCCAGCTGCTGGCGCGAGCGGATGGCGCGGGGACCGGGCGGGGCCACCGTGGTGGCCAGCTTGGTGGCGGGCTCGAGGCCTGGCTGGGGAGGGGTCGCGAAGAAGGAGGGGCGCCCCACCGCGGTGACTCCCGCGCCGCCAGGAGGAGGCGTCACGGGCTTCAACGTGGGCGGTGGCCCTGGAGTCGGCGGGCGCCGTGCATCCCGGCCCGGCGTCGAACGCGCGCGCTGGAAGTCCTCGCCCTCCAGGCGAATCTCCTCGCCGGGGACGCTGGCCAGGTCCGCCAGGGGTGAGCGCCACTCCGGAAACGCGCGGCCAAAGAGGCTGGCGATGTCGGAGGCGCCCACGCGCAAGCGGTGGTCGAAGAGGAAGTTCTGGATGGACTCGGAGAACTCGCGGGCCACCGGAAAGCGGGCGGAGGGATTGGCGGCGAGCGCCCGCAGCAGCAGGGCCCACAGCGGCGCGGGGACGCCGGGCAGCGGCTCCAGCGTGCGCTCGTCGAAGCTGCCCAGGGCGTGGATGATTTGAGGCGTGGTGCCCTCGAAGAGGCGCCGTCCGGCGAGCATCTCGAAGAGCAGCAATCCCAAGAGGAAGATGTCGCTGCGCTGGTCCAGGGGGCGGCCGTGGACCTGCTCGGGGGACAGGTAGTTGATCTTCCCCTTGAGGACGCCGACCTGCGTCTCCTGGTGCCCCTCGTCGGCGACCTTGGCGATGCCGAAATCCGCCAGCTTCACGCCTCCGTTGATGGAGACCATGACGTTGGAGGGATTGACGTCGCGGTGGATGATGTTGAGCGGCGCCCCCGCAGAGTCCGTGCAGCCATGGGCATACGCGAGGCCGTCCGCCACTTGTTGGGCGATGAAGCAGATCTCGCGAATCCCCAAGGGCACCTGGCGCTTGCGCGCCGCCTTGAGCAGCGCGCTCAGGTTATCCCCGTCCACGAACTCCATCACCATGTAGTACTGGCCGGCGCTGGAGCCCAGGTCCAGCACCTGCAAGACATTGCCGTGCTGGAGGGAGACGGAGAGCTTCGCCTCGCGCAGGAACAGGTCCACGAAGGCCGCGTCCTGCACGAAGGAGGGGAGGATGCGCTTCACCGCGACAGGCTTTTCAAAGCCTTCCGCGCCCACCACCTTGCCCAGAAAGACCTCGGCCATGCCGCCCGCGGCCAGCTTCTTCACGATGCGGTATGTCCCCACGCTGTCTCCGAAGCCGCAATGAGATTGCAGACGTACGAAGAGAGAGGAAAGGTCACAATTGAGCGTCCGGGGTTCCTGGGCCGGCGGAAAGTGGCTGGATTGTCATTCGCTCAACGCTTGTCGGTAGGGGAGTGTCTGGTCTTGGACTCGGCGGACAGACGGCGGATGCCCGTGGTGAGGTAGGCATTGAAGAGGCCGACCTGGGGGCCGGGGCCCAGGTCAGCGGAGACCTTCCCCTCCAGGGCCTGCTGGATTGCGGGCCACTTGTCGCCCAAGGCCTTGCGCGCCAGGACGACGGGGGCGCTCGAGCGCATCAAGGAGTCCACCATGGTGGCGGTGGATGGGTATTCCACGCGGGCCGTCACCTCGTGCACGGCGACCTCCTCGAAGCCAGACGAGGTCATCTCCCGCCGACAGGTCTCCTTGTCCGACAGGGGCATCATGCCGTCGCGGGGGCCGCCGCTCCCGCCTGTCATCAGCTCCGCGAAGGATTGATAGACGGTGTTCATCGTGGGCGAGTGTTCGAAGGGCAGCCAGCTCGACACGACGGCGCGTCCGCCCGGGACGAGGACGCGGTGCAGCTCGCGGAAGCCGCGGGGGCGGTCCGGGAAGAACATCAGGCCGAAGAGGGAGAAGGCGGCGTCGAAGGTCTTGTCTGGCAGCGGCAGGGCCATGCCGTCACCGACGAGCGCCTCGATGGAGAGCCCTTCCGACGTCGCGCGCTCCCGGAGGGTGGCGAGCATCCGGGGCGAGAAGTCCACCGCCGTCACGCGGGCGCCCTGTCGGGCCGCGAGCACGGAGAGTGTGCCGGGACCCGCCGCCACGTCCACCACGCGCGAGCCGGCGCCGGTGCCTGTGCGGGCGAGGGCGTCCCTGGCGAAGGTCTCGAACACGGGGAGCAGCTCGCGCACGTAGTCGGGCGCGACGAGGTCCCAGGGTTCCGGCACGGCGAGCGGTGAGGAGGTCGACGACATGGGGTGGGCTCCAGCGGGGTGAGACGCGGATTCCACCTGGAACGGGCCGCGGGCGCTTGGAAGAAATGCACCCGTTGGCTTCGAGTAGACTGGGTTCGCCATGCCCTTCGCGCGTTGCCTCCTGTTCCTCTTCGTGTCCGCCTGCGCCACCACGGGTGGGGGCTCGTTCCAGGCAAACCCCTTGCTGGTGACGGAGCCAGAGCAACCCACCACGCCCGTGATGCGTGCCGTGGAGGCCGTGGTGCGAAAGGACCTCGACACTGCGCAGCAGCACCTCTCCCGGGCCCTCGCCGACGAACCCACGGATGCACGGGCCCTATTCGTCCAGGCCTGTGTCTTCCTGGAGCGGGGTTCGCTGAAGGAGGCCGCTGGCATGGTGAAGCGCCTGCGCGAGGTGGCGCCGACGAGCCTCGAAGGTCCGGTCCTCGAAGCGCTGACCGAGCGGCGCGGCACGCACCCGACAGAGGATTGGCGCGACGCCTTCGTGTGGGCATGGGAGGAGGCGGGCCGTCCGGCGTTTGAGGACCGGGGACTGTTCTCGGGGATGGCCGTCTGGGACAAAATCAAGGCTTCGATGGCGGGAGCCTGGGCTCGGACGGACCGGGTGGAGGTCCGCCTGATGCTCGCGCTCGCGGGCGTAGACCTCGATAAAGAGTCGCGGCGCTGGCTGCTCGCCCATCTGGAAGATATCCAGGACCCCGGATTGCTGCTGGCCGCCCTTGCCTACTTTCCGAAGGACATCCATCCGGTGGAGCCGCGTGAAGCGCTGCGGTCGCGACTTCGTCGTTTCGCGGACGAGGAGCCGACGGAGATGCAGCGGGCCCTCCTGCTCCTCGTGGATCCGCACGCGCCCGACGCGCCGTTCACCGAGGAAGAGCTCCGTGAGCTGGAGCGCATCGTGGCGCTGCCTGACTACCGGTCCACGTCCACTGTGTCGCTCTACGCGGAGGCGGAGCGACTCTTGAGGTCAGCAGGAGTAGAGCAGCCGGCAGGAGGATCCTTCTCGGCCTTGGTACAGGAGTTGGGCACTCATGGGCCTTTTCTTCTCCTCCAGGTCGTCGACGCCTCCGCCGGGACGCTCTCCACCGACCATCGCATGCGGCTGGGACGGGCGCTGTGGTCCTTGGGGGAGCGCATGGCCGCCGAGTCGACGCTCATCGAGCGCATGTTGGGCTTGAACTGCAGGCGGAAGGGCGCCGCGCTGCTTGCGGACTCGGAGCGACTGGCTCGGGCCACGATGGACCTCGAAGAAGGGCGAGCGGTGTGGCTCGCGGCCAGGCGGCTCGAACTCGACGCGTGGCCCCTCCCGTCGCTACAGGAGGCGATGCTGGCCGCGACGTTGAAGGACGAGTGGACGCACCTGCGTGCCTTCGTCGCGCCCTGAAGCCTCCCTTGACTCACGCATCTTGTCACCAGAGGCTGTGAGGCGATGCGAATTCGACGGGTGACCTGGGCAGTGATGATGGCGCTGCACTTCCTCGCGATTGCGTTGCTCCCGAAGGAGCTGGCCCCCGCGCTGGCGGGTTCAATCTACCTGCCGCTGATGCCCCTGCGTGCCCTGGGGCTCCCTGTCCTTTCGACGGCGCCGTCGGGCGGCTGGGCTGGGCCGTCGGTGCTCGGCTGGGTCGCGGTCGTCCTGGTCTGGGGGCTGGTGTGGTGGGGCGTGGCGTCGCTGGTCGCCCGCTTGACGCACCCCGGTCGTCGCGCGACCCCCACGGCTTGATTCGGAATGCGAGCCTCAGAGGATCTAACGAAAGTAAGGGCTGGGGTTGGCCACCGACGAAGGGCACGTGGTCCGTGAACTCGCCCGCGACGTTTTTGGGCAGAGCGTCCCACCGCTGCTCCTGCCGCCTCGGCCCAAGAAGAAGCTAGGGAGACTCCTGGCCAATGACCGAGCAGTGCTTGAGGCCATCAGCTTCGTGCTCGGAAGCGTCATTCCGTGGGAGATGCTTCCTCGCAAGCGGTTCGGTCTGTCGGGCATGACGGCATGGCGCCGACTGGAGGAATGAATCCGGGCGGTCGTCTGGGAAAACTCCAGCACCAGTTGCTGGACGAGTCGGGGCTACGAGGCAAGCTGCTCCTCTCCCGTCTCGTACCAGCATCGAATCCTCGTCCGTCCTGGCCTCAAAAAGGAACCCCTCACGGGCTCGAACCCGACGGACCAAGCGAAGACAGGGAGCAGTCATCCCCCTCGCGCGGAGGCCCATGGGTTGCCGCTCACTGAGTCGTTGACGGATGCGAACGTGCACGACACCAATGAACCCTTCTCGCTCGTTGACTCCATATCTCTCGTGAGGATGTCTTCAGGTCAACGCTGCTTCCGTACCCAGAGGGTCCACGGTGACAAGGCCTACGCCTCAAAGAAGAACCGGCGCAGGCTGCGACGACGTGGCATCGCGCTACGCAGCGCTCGCCCAGGCGTCGAGGCCAAGGTGCGTCTGGAACGTCCCTGCTGGGGGCGGAGTTCACTCTGGCTTGGAAGAGGCAACTTTGTCGGCTGCGAGTCCGTAATCAGCGCAGGGAGGACGCCCACTTCGCCTTCCTCGTACTCGGCTGCTGCGTCATGCTCTTCCGCAGCCTCTATTCTCACATTTGATATGGGATCATACTATGGAGATGCGAGCGCATCAAGGTAGGTTGTGACCATCTACAAGCGGCTGCCTCGATCCACCGTGGGATGAAAATGTCAGTCTCTTCTGAAAATATCTTGCAGCACATGGCCGTCCCATCCAAACCCAATGTCTACCAGATTGGGTGCCTGGAAAGCCGGGTTACGCTATATTCGCAGCAAGTACGTGCGCTGAACTTGGCATTTGCTCTTTTCGAACGGAGAAAGTTGGCTCGCGATAGCCGAGTTGCAGTCATAGGTGGGGGGGCGGCTGGCATGACCGCAACGGCTGCGCTTGCGCAGTGCGGTGCCTCTGTGACGCTTCTTGAACGTCTTGATGCGGTGATTCCCTTTCAGTCTGGAAGTCTGACACGGTGGCTTCATCCGCATATCTACGAATGGCCTGCGGACGGGTGCCGGAATGTGAATGCTGATCTCCCTTTGCTTGATTGGTCTGCAAATTACGCGGCGAATGTTGCAATTGAGCTTCGCGACGAGTTCTACAGGCTTGTGCGAAAGCTCGGAACGATCAAGGTTCAGATAGGTGTGCGAAATGTCGGTATTCAGGCCGGGCAGGTGGGCCAGCGTTTGGAGTGGAGGAATGCCGGAGGGGGATTTCATAGTGAACGTTTTGATGTGATTGTTTTGGCGGTTGGGTTTGGATTGGAGCGCCCAGGGGTTGGTGCAGCGCACTCTTACTGGCGAAATGATGACTTGGCTCAGTATGAGATTGATGCGGATCGCATACGCCACCATCTTGTGTCCGGATGCGGAGATGGGGGATTGGTCGACCTGCTGCGTATTCGGATACGCGACTTCAGGCACGATCAAGTTCTTGAGGAGTTCTTGGGAGGCATTCCTACTCGGTCGTTAGAGAAGGAACTCCTACGCGTCGAGGAGGTGGCTCGTGACAAAGCAGAGCGCGGCGAAGACCCTGCTGATTTCCTTTATGATGAATACCAACGCCTCCGACCACTGCATATTGATGAAATGGTGGCTAGCAGGCTTCGGCGGGATACGCGCGCGACTCTGAATGGTCCAAGCCAATTCCCTTGGAGACTCAATGCGAGCATACTTAATCGATTCCTGGCTTCGGCGCTGATTGGGCTTAGGAATGGTGAAGCCGAATTCACAATGCCCAGTGCGGTGGGTGCGGACTGGTGGCGGGGAGAAATTGCATGCGTAAGTCAAGCGGAGGGCGGGTATCGGGTTCAGCTCAAAAGCGGCGAAAGCAGACTCTTTGATCGGGTCGTAATTCGCCATGGCCCCGTGTCTGCGCTCTCGACGTGGGTGCCGCCGACCGACCTGGAGGGTATTCGCTCGCGCAATTTATTGGATCAAACGCGCGCCCCTTTATGGCCGCAGGGCTTCTTTGGTGATCGGGTCACACACCAGTCGGTGGAACACTTGCTGGAACGCAGCGTTCAAATCTTCATTCCAGCGCACGAGGGACGGGCGGCATACAGAGTCGAGCTTGAGATTCGAAGCTTGGCTACTTTTCAGGAGCTAGTGAATATGGTCTATTTCAAGATAGAGCCGCCCGTGGAGCCCTTTACTTATGGGGAAACATGGCGGTTGCGTAACACGGTTTCCGGAGAAGTTCTCATGCATGCACGGGAGCTTGATAGTAAGCGGAGCTTTTTTCGCCGGGGCCTCGCAATGGACTCCCGTACACTGGAAGAGGTCGGGATCCTTCCTGGTGATAATCTTGAGGTCATCTTCCTTGAGCATGATTCAAGAGAGTTCTTTCGCTAGTCTAGGGTTCGCTTGTCTAATTGGCGGGGTTTAGAGGACTTACAGCTCCTAACGAAAGTCAGGGCTGGGCTGGTCGCAGGCAAGGACCAGCCTCAGGTTGAGGGGCATGGTCCGCGAACTCGTCCCCGACGCTTTCTGGCAGCGCGTGGCGCCCTTGCTGCCTCCGCCTCGCCCCAAGAAGAAGCTGGGGCGACCACGAGCGGACGATAGGGCGGCCCTGGAAGCCATTGTCTTCGTGCTTCGCAGTGGCATCCCCTGGGAGATGCTGCCCCGCAAGCAGTTCGGTCTGTCGGGCATGACGGCCTGGCGCCGGCTGGAGGAATGGACCCGGGCAGGCGTGTGGGAAAAGCTCCAGGAGCGGCTGCTCGACGAGCTGGGCTTGCGGGGCAAGATAGACTTCTCGCGGGCCTCCATCGACTCCTCGTCTGTTCGGGCGTCAAAAAGGGGGCCCTCACGGGCCCAAGCCCGACGGATAGAGCGAAGGCGGGTAGCAAGCATCATCTTCTCGTAGCCGCCCAAGGGCTGCCGCTCACCGAATCCGTGACGGCCGCCAACGTGCACGACACGCACGAACTCTTCCCACTTCTGGACTCCGTGCCCGCGGTGAGGATGCCCTCGGGCCAACGACGGCTCCGCCCTGGGAAGCTGCATGGCGACAAAGCCTACGCCTCAAGAAAGAACCGGCGCGGGCTGCGCCTGCGCGGCATCGCCTCTCGCATTGCTCGCCCAGGCGTGGAGTCCAAGGAACGGCTGGGCCGCTACCGCTGGGTGGTGGAGCGCACGCTGGCCTGGAAGAACCAGCTGCGCCGGCTCCGTGTCCGCGACGAGCGCAGGGACGATGTCCACTTTGGCTTTCTCGTTCTCGGCTGCTGCCTCATGCTCCTACGACGCCTCTACCCTGACATTTGTTAGAGGCTGTTAACAAAAGTCAGGACTGGGGTTGACCACCGACGAAGGGTACATCGTCCGTGAGCTCGTCCGCGACGCCTTCTGGCAGCGTGTCGCATCGCTGCTGCCACCGTCTTGGCCCAAGAAGAATCTGGGGCGGCGGTGGCGGTGCGTCCGGCGCTCATCGGCGATGACGGCTCCACGGGAAGGCTCCACGACGCCGGTGACATGGTGGCCTGGTAGTCCTCGGCCTCGGAGATGCCCTCAACGGGGCGTGGCGCTCTTGCCGAAGTCGGCGCCGCGAAGCTGGAGGACGCAGTCCAGGGGCAGTGGCCCCTTGGGGTCGCGGAGGAAGGCCATGGTGATTTGTCCGCCGCAGAGGTTGAACGACGCGCCGTGGCTGCGCCCCCGCATCTCCACGTAGCGGGCCTGGGGCATGGACTCCAGCAGCTGCCGTCCCCAGTCCGGAGGCGTGTCCGGGTCGAACTCTCCCGCGAAGATGAGCGTCGGCACGTCGCTCTTCACCGGCGTGTTCTCCTCGGCGGGCACCGGCGCCACGTTCCACACGCGGCACGTCGCCACGGAAGCCGTGCCTGCGTCGACGCCGCCCAGGCCCATGGCCGGCGAGTGCTGCGCGGCGATGCGCTGGGGGTCCTCGAAAGGAATCTCCTCCGAGCACCAGACCGACAGCCGCAGTCCCCAGCTCATCGTCGACGCACCCTGGCTGTTCTCCACCAGGGGTATCAGCTCCGAGTAGTCGCCCGCCGCCGCCCGGCTGATGATTCGCGGGAGGAGGGGAATCGTCTCCGGGTCATGCAGCGCCGTGTAGAGGGCCTCGGCGACCTGCGCGCCGCGCACCTCCACCGGACGCCCCTCCGTCGCGGACTCCTTCAACACGAGGGGCAGCGGCTTGCGCTCGGCGGCGGCGACGAGCTGTGCGAAGCGCTTGCGCAGGTCCGGATGCGCGGCCGAGCACTCCCGGTCGATGGCGCACCCGTCGAACACCAGGTCGAGCGAGCGCAGCAGGTTCGCCACGCCGACCTCATCGAAGTTCACCTCGGGCGGCAGCACCGAATCCAGGATGAGCGTGCGCACCCCCGCGGGATGTCTGCGAGCCACGGTGAGCATCAGCCGCGTGCTGTAGGAGATACCCTGGAGGTTCCACGCCTCGTAACCGAGCACCTTGCGCAGGTCCTCGATGTCGTCCGCCGTGGCCGTCGTCGTGTACCCGTCCAGGTCCACTCCGGAGGCTGTCAGCGTCGCGCGGCAGCGACCCGCCGCCTTCGTCAGCGCTTCCTGGGCCTTCGCGCCGCGCAGCCGGCCCGCCGCGATGTCGCCCTTGAGGGCATTGATGTCGGGACACTCCAGCGCCGGCTGAGCCATCTTCATGCCGCGCTGCTCCAGGACGATGACGTCCCGCTCGTCGAGCAAGGGGTTCCTCTTCCCGGAGCGCAGCCGGGCCACGGCGCTGACCCCGGGCCCACCGGGCATGAAGAGCAGCGCGTCCTTCGCCGGGTGCTCGGCGCGGCTGCGCAGGCGAACTACCGGCAGCCGGATGGGACGGCTGTCCGCCTTCTGTCGGTTCTCGGGGACGACCAGGAATCCACAGTCGATGCGCTCCCCAGCCTCCACGGTGGCGGGGCAGGGCGCGGGCTCGAACCGGGGCCCTTCGGCGGCGGAGAGGGCCAGTGACAGCGAGGCCAGGGTGGCCAAGAGGCTCGAGGACATGGGCTCCTTTTAGCGGTCATCCGTGGGGCTTTCGGTCCCATACGGCGCTCGGAGCGGACCATTGCCGCTCCGAGCACCTGGCTTCATGTCACGAAGAGCCTACAGGTGCGGCAGGCAGGCCTGTCCGGCGATGGGCCCGTGGATGGTGGTGGCGGACTGCAGCACGATGTACTTCAGCGTGCCGTAGCCGAACGGGCTCACGTCACCCGAGCAGGTGCGGTACTGGTACGTGCCGAAGAGCGGCCCGAAGCCATTCAGGAAGCGCGTCCCATCCAGGTAGGCGACGATGTGGCCGCCACCCGGAGACGCGTTGAGGTAGTCCTCGAGCTGCCAGCGCTGGACGAAGGGCCCCTGCAACTGGTTGCAGTCCTGCCGGATGAGTCCATCCAGGCAGGAGAAGTACATCAGGCGCAGCGCCGGACCGAAGCCCGTCGCCGTATGGACGACGTACGCGTTGAGAGAGATTTCCGTCGCGCTCGACGTGTTGTAGTTCGCCCAGTACGTCTGCAGATGCTGGCGGCTGTAGAAAGGCCCCTCCTCGGTCTGGGCGGAGGCCTCCAGCGGGAGCGCGGCGAGCAGAGACAAACCCATCAGCAGTAATCCAGAACGACCAATCATCGTGGTTCTCCTAGGGATGGACGCGCCGGATGCGCGAGCCACCGGGAGCCCTTACGCGGTCTGTGATTATCCTGGTTGATGGACAGGAATTGGACGCCGCCCGGGTTCGGGCTCGACTCGCGCGGCGCGAGCCGTCACTGTGGCGCGCTCGAACGGTAGCCGGCCGGGCCGTTCCCAACGTGCTGCGTCCTTCCAGCCGGCCGCGAGGGAGTCGACATGAAGTACACGAACCTGGGTCGCTCGGGGCTCTCCGTCAGCCGGCTGTGCCTCGGCACCATGAACTTCGGGTGGACGACCGAGGAGCCCGACGCTCACGCCATCATGGACTCCGCGCTGGAGCGTGGAATCAACTTCTTCGACACGGCCAACGTCTACGGCTGGGGCGAGAACAAGGGCCGCACCGAGCAGATCATCGGCAACTGGTTCGCGCAGGGCGGCCGTCGGCGCGAGCGCACCGTGCTCGCCACCAAGCTCTACGGCCCCATGGGGGAGTGGCCCAACGAGGGCAAGCTGTCCGCGCTCAACATCCGCCGCGCGCTGGACGCCAGCCTGAAGCGGCTGCGCACCGACTACATCGACCTGTACCAGTTCCACCACGTGGACCGCGCCACGCCGTGGGAGGAGATATGGCAGGCGATGGAGGTCGCCGTCGCCCAGGGCAAGGTGCTCTATGTCGGCAGCAGCAACTTCGCGGGCTGGCACATCGCCCAGGCCCAGGCCGCCGCCGCGCGCCGGAACTTCATGGGCCTGGTCAGCGAGCAATCCCTCTACAACCTGCTGGCGCGCACCGTGGAGCTGGAGGTGCTCCCCGCCGCTCAGCATTACGGCGTGGGCATCCTGCCGTGGTCTCCGCTCCAGGGCGGCCTGCTCGGCGGCGTGCTGAAGAAGGAGCGCGAGGGAAAGCGCCGGCTGGAAGGCCGCGCGCAGGAGGCCCTCCAGAAGAATCGCGAGAAAATCGAGCGCTACGAGAACCTCTCCGCCGAGCTGGGACACGAACCGGGGGACGTCTCGCTGGCGTGGCTGCTGCACCAGCCCGCCGTCACCGCGCCCATCATCGGACCGCGCACCGCGGGTCAGCTCGACGCGGCGCTCCGTGCGCTCGAGGTGAAGCTCGACGAGAAGACCCTGGCCACGCTGAATGAAATCTTCCCGGGTCACCGTCCCGCGCCCGAGGATTACGCCTGGTAGCGACGCCCGCGTCTCTTTGAATGCGCCAGTCTTCGTCGAGCCGTGTCCATGAAGAGGTGCCCTTCCCGGGGCACCCTGGACACCTCTTGAAAGCCTGAGGCAAGGTCCAGCTCACCGAGGGCGGTGTCGCCCTCGTCGCACCGGAGTTCACATGATGCGTCGCTTGGTCGTGCTGGTTTCGCTCCTCGGTCTGTCCGCGTGTGGTGGTGGTGTCGAGTCCGCTGGAGTCGAGCAGGAGGTCCGCTCCGAGACGGAGCAGGAGCTCTGCACCAGCGCCAATGCCTGGGAGTGTTTCTGCGCGCAGTTCAAGACGCAGGCGGCCTGTACCCAGGGGTCCCAGCGATGTGTCTGGCAGCCGTTCACGGCGGCAGCCAGCCGTTGTCTGCCGACGTACGAGTAACACCCCGCTCGCGCGCCACGAGGCGGTGGCTGTCATTGGCGAGCGCTGCCTCAGTGCATGGGCGGTCCAGGGAGCTCCGGCGGCCGGGGTGGCTTCGCGGCCCCGGCGTCGGGTCCGGCGCGCGGCAGCACGACGATGAACGTCGTGCCCTGGCCGGGGTGGCTCTCCAGGAAGATGCGGCCGCCGTGGGCCTCCACGAGCTGGCGGGTGATGTACAGGCCCAGGCCCAGGCCGCCGTAGTGACGGCTGGACACCGCGCGCTCGAAGCGGTCGAAGACGCGCTCCGCGTCCTCGGGGGCGATGCCGATGCCCCTGTCTCGCACCTCCAGGCGGGCCTCCTTCTCGTCGCCCACCACGTGCACCTCCACCGGCGCGCCGTGCCCATATTTGAGCGCGTTGGACAGGAGATTGGTGATGACCTGCTCCAGCCGCAGCCGGTCCCACCGGCCCGTCATGGGCGCGGGCGCGTCGACATCCAGGCGCACGTTCACCGTCTGCGCCTCCATCTCGAAGCGGTGCGCCAGCTCGCGCACCAGCTCTCCCAGCTCCAGCGACTCCAGCTGCAGCTCCATCTTCCCGCTCGACAGGCGGGACACGTCCAGCAGGTTGTCCACCAGCTTGGCGAGCCGGGTCATCTGGCGCTCGCAGGTCTCCACGCCGCGCTCCAGCCGGCCCAGGTCCAGCGGCTCTCGCTGGTGAAGCTGCCGGAAGAGGAGCTGGAGCTGGAGCTTCAGGGCCGTGAGCGGCGTGCGCAGCTCGTGAGCGGCGACGCTGAGGAACTCGTCGCGGATGCGCACCGCCGCCTGGGCCTCGTCCGCCAGCCGTCGCTGCTCGGCGCTGGCGCGCTCCGCGGAGTCCCTCGCGTTGGCCTGGGCGCGCGTGACGAGGAACACCAGCAGCGACATCAGCAGCCCGCCGGCCGCCACGGTGACGGGATGGTTGGAGCGCGTCCCCTCGATGAAGGCGGGTCGGGCGGTGAACACCAGCGTCCACGGCTCTCCGGCCACCGACATCGGGAGTTGCGAGCGCAGCAGGCCGCGCTCGCCGGGAGGACGCTCGGCGCTCGAGGCGAAGAGCAGGTCCTGCTCGTGCGCTTCTCTCCCATCGTAGATGTCCAGGTCGATGGTGGACTGGAAGCCGGGGAAGCGCAGGCCCTCCACCAGGTCCTTCATGCGAAAGACGCCGAACACGAAGCCCAGGAGCCGCGCTCGGCGCTCCTCGGGCGTGGTGGGCTCCGGCTTGTCGTAGAGCGGCACGTAGATCACGAAGCCCGCCTGGCGGTCCCGGTCTCCCTCCTGCTCCGACACCAGCCGCAGCTTGCCGGTCGCCGCGGGCAGCCCCGTCTCCAGCGCGCGCTGGAGCGCCGCGTGCCGCACGGGCTCCGACAGCGCGTCGAAGCCGAGCGCGCGGGCGTTGCGCGCGTCGAAGGGCTCCACCATCACGATGACGGCATGGTACGGCCGCTCGAGTCGGGGCTGGACGCGGTACCCGGGGACGCCCTCGGCGCGCATCCGTGCTTCGTGCTCCGAAAGCGTGTCCTCCTGAATCCACTGCGCGAAGCCGATGCTCTGGATGCCGGGGAAGCGCTGCCTGGCCTCCAGGCTCTCCGTGTACGCGCGGAACTCCGCGCGCTCCACCTTCTGGCTGCCACTGAAGACGCCGCGCGTGCCCAGCAGCATCGCCTGGTACATGTCCAGGCGCAGCTGGAGGGCCACCGTGCCGTCGGTGACGGCGTCCTCGAAGAGCTGCTCGCGCCGCAGGGCCACGCCGCGCTGGACGTAGGACGTAGCTCCGGCGGTGATGAGCAGCCCCATCAACAGGGCGAAGTACGCGGCCGCGTCGCGGCGCAGGTGGGAGAGGAGGGGGGTCGACACGGCCGCGCGGGAGCAGAACCGGAGGGAGGTGGCCGGGGAAGGGGCCGGGAGGACGACGAGGCGAGCTTCGAGTGCGCGGCGGCCCCCTTCAAGCCGTCCCCGCTCCCACGTGTCTTCCAGGAGAAACGCCCGGGGGCGAAACACAATGCCCGCCTGCCCGTCCGCACCTGGGACACTGCAACGGGTGCTCGCTCAGGGCATTCTAGGAGCCATGGTGCGTCACGTCATCGTCGTGGGAGCGGGACCGGGCGGACTGTCCGCCGCCATCAACCTGGCCGGACAGGGCTTTCGAGTCACGGTGGTGGAGAAGGACCCCGTGCCCGGCGGCCGGATGAAGGGGCTGAAGCTCGGACCCCAGGGCGAGTATTCGCTCGATACCGGTCCTTCCATCCTCCAGCTCCCCGGCGTCCTGGAGCGCATCTTCGAGCGGGCGGGACGACGACTGGCGGACTACGTGAAGCTGGTCCCCCTGGACATCAACACCCGGGTGCACTTCTGGGACGGCACCCACCTGGACACCAGCCGCCACCCGGAGCGCATGGAGGCGGAGCTCGCCCGCTTCGGCCCCTCACAGGTGGAGGCGATGCGTCGGTGGCTGGCGGACGGCCGGGAGAAGTACGGCGTCGCGTACGAGAAGTTCATCTGCACGCACGCGGGCAGCCTGGGCTACTACGCGCCCTGGCGTCTGGCGCCCACGCTGCGCTTCAAGCCGTGGCAGACGCTGTACCGGCACCTGGACTCCTTCTTCCATGACGACCGGCTGACGTACGCGCTGGCGTACCCGTCCAAGTACCTGGGCCTGCACCCGACGACGTGCTCGTCGGTGTTCAGCGTGATTCCCTTCCTGGAGCTGGCCTTCGGTGTGTGGCACGTGGACGGCGGCTTCCGCGAGCTGGCGCGAGGGATGATGCGCTGCGCGCAGGACCTGGGCGCGACGTTCCGCATGGGCGCGCCGGTGGAGCGCGTGCGCGTGGAGGCGGGGCGCGTGGTGGGCGTGAAGCTCGTGGGTGGCGAGGTGCTGGACGCGGACGCGGTGGTGATGAACGCGGACCTGCCGTACGCGGCGACGAAGCTGGTGCCCGCCGAGTCGCGCGAGGGCTCGCGGCTGACGGACGCGGCGCTGGAGAAGGCGAAGTATTCGTGCAGCACCTTCATGGCGTACTACGGGCTGGACACGCGCTACGAGGACCTGCCGCACCACCTCATCTATCTCTCGGAGGCCGCGCGGCGCACGGACCGCGACGCGCTGGAGGACCGGAGCGTCGACGTGGACGACCCGCCCTTCTACGTGTGCAACCCGTGCGTGACGGACCCGTCCGGCGCGCCCAAGGGACACTCCACGCTCTACGTGCTCGTGCCCACGCCCAACACGGCGCGTCCGGTGGACTGGGCGAAGACGGAGGCCAAGCTGCGCGAGCGCATCCCCGACATGCTGGCGAAGGTAGGCCTGAAGGGCGTGCGCCAGCACATCCGCGAGGAGCGCTACTTCACCGCGGAGACGTGGCGGGACGACTTCAACGTGTTCCGTGGCGCCGTCTTCAATCTCTCTCATACATGGCTGCAATTGGGCCCGCTGCGGCCCCGGGTGAAGAGTCCGCACGTGGAGGGCCTGTTCTGGGTGGGCGGTGGCACGCATCCGGGCAGCGGGTTGCTCACCATCATGGAGAGCGCCAACATCGCCGCGGACTACCTCAACCGCGAGGCGGGCCAGGGCCCGCTGCCGGGCTGGCCGTATGTGCCGCCGCTCGACGAGGCGACGCGCGATGCCCAGGGCCCGTCGGTGCAGGCGCCCAAGGCGCGCGCTGGCTGAGCCTCCCTCCTCTCCGTGCGAACGGCGGGCCCGGCTCGCGCGGCGGCGTGACGGGTGCGAAGCTGTCACCCTGTCCCTGGAGGTCGCGAGCGCATGCCCTTCTTCATCCCATTCGCGGTGGGTGGCCTGGTGCTGACGGCGCTGGGGCTCGGCGTGAAGCGGGCCTTTGACGAGGGCCTCGTGGGGCCTCCGGAGCCGCTGGAGGTCCGCGCGGCGAAGGCGCGGCACGCCTCGGCGCTGGGGGCGCTCAAGTCCACCCGGCTGCGCGTGCGGGACGCCATGGCCTCGCTCGGTGAGCGGCAGGTGAAGGCGAAGGCGCAAGTCGTGGAGCCGCTGCGCGGACTGCTGGCGCGGCTGGAGCGGTGGGAGTCCGCGCGGCGCGAAGACGTCCTCCCGGCCGAGGCCCTGTCCGCGCTGGAGGCGCTGCCCCTGGAGCCCGTGTCTCGCGGCGCCCGGCGCGCGTGGCCGCTCTTCGGCGCGGGGGCGACGGCGCCGTCGGAGCTGGTGCCGGTGCTGGAGTGGCTGGAGCGCGGCTGGCTCCAGGCGGACGCGGTGCCGGTGGTGCTGGAGGGGATGTCGCTGTTCGACGCCGTGGCGCCCTGGGCCGTCTCGCCCGCGCCGGACACGGCGGAGGCGCGCGTGCGGAGCCTGGATGACAGCGCGGCGGTGCTGACGCGGGCCACGGCCTTCCTGGAGGACTTGCTCACCCGCCTGGTCACGCTCGACGCGCGCGTGGGTGTCCTTCAGGGGCGCGCGGAGGTGCAGCTCACCTACCTGGACGCGGCCAGCTTCGAGGAGGGCGGCGCGGCGCCTCGCGAGCGGCTGTCGCGCCTGGGCGTGCTCGCGGGGCGGCTGGTGGTGCTGCTGCGCGCGCCGGTGCTGGCGTCGGATGGGAGGCTCGTGCCGGAGCCTCCCGTGTCACTGGAGGAAGCGCCGCTGGCTCAGACGTAGCGCTGCGCGAGCTGGGACACCTGGCCCGTCGCGTGGGTGACGGCGACGGCGGCCTGCTGCGTGGTGTCCAGGTGGCGCAGCGTGTCCGTCGTCAGCTCGTCCAGCTCGCGCACGGCGGCGAAGAGCTGGTCCACGCCCTGGTGCTGCTGGGCCACGGCCTCCGCGATTTGACGCACGGCGGACGCGGACTCTCGAGACAGCGTGGCCAGCTCGCGCAGCCGCTCTCCGCTGGTGCGCAGCGGCGTCAGCGCCGTCTCCACGCCCGCGGCGCCCTTGTCGGTCATCTCCGTGGCCTGGGTGGCGGCGGCGGCCATCGTCTCCAGGAGGCCTCGCACCTGGTTGGTGGCCTGGACGGACTGGTCCGCCAGCTCGCGCATCTGCCGCGCCACCACGCCAAAGCCCTTGCCGTGCTCACCCGCGCGCGTCGCTTCGATGGCGGCGTTGATGGCCAGCATGTGCGACTGGTCCGCCAGCGCCTTCACCACCTCCGACACCCGGCCGACCTCGCGGGCGCGCTGCTCCAGGTCCATCATCTGGTCATGCAGCCCGTCGGCGATTTCGCGGATGGACTTGAGGCCCTTCTCGGTGCCGAGCAGGGACTCTTCGCCCAGCCGGCCCACGGCGGCGGCGCGCTCGGCGACCTGGAGGATGCTGGTGGCCCGCGAGGCGGCGACGTGTGACGCCTGCTGGATTTCCTGTGCGGTGGCGCGGGCCTGATGCAGCGCCGCGGCCTGGCGCGACAGCGTCTGGTTCTGCTGGCTGCTGGCCTCCGACAGCCGCGTGCCGGCCTGGGCCAGGTCACCCGCTGAGGAGCGCAGCGAGCGGGGCAGCTCCTGGAGCCGCTGGTAGAGCTGCCACGTCGTCGCGGCCAGGTCGCCCAGCTCGTCCGTGGACACCCAGCGCGGCGGCGCGGCGCGGCCTTCCACCAGCGCCTCCAGCGACTCACCCACCGCCCGCGAGCCCTTCGCGAGCCTCCGCGCGGCCCACGCCGCAGTGAGGATGGAGCCCAGCGCGGCATAGCCGCCGAACATGATGACCGGCAGCACCAAATCGCGCTGCAGCGGCGCCACCGTGGCGCGCACGCGGTCCGCCGACGCGGCCTGGCCTCGCGACGCGATGTCCGTCGCCAGCTCGCCCAGCTCCCGCTCGATTCTCAGGTGCAGGGTGACGATGCTCGTCAGACACGTGACGAGCAGCGCGGACACGACGGTGGCGGGCAGGAGCCACAGCTGCCGGGGCGCGAAGCCATCGCCCGCGGGCCGGCTGCTGGGGGCCTTCTGGTACGCGTCCAGCACGGTGGGCATCAGCACCTGCTCATAGAGCATGTACAAGAGCGGGCTGCTGAACAGGCCCGCGCTCATCGACACCGCCACGCCCACCGGCACCACCGACAGGGGCCGGTCCAACAGCAGCGCCACGCCACCGTTGAAGAGCACCCCGCCGATGAACCACGACACCATCGACTCGCCGAACGCCAGCGTGGAGGGGATGCGGATCAACCGCTCCACGCGCTGCTTTCCTTGCGAGGCCATGGCGCGCTTCAAGAGCCACGGAAGCACAAGCACCGGCTGCGCCACCGCGCACAACCCCAGCACCAGCGGGGTGATGACTCCCAGCAGGATGCGCATGGCGCGCGGTCCCTCGAGTGAGAGCAATTGCATGTCCACGTACAGGGCCGGACAGAAGGCCACCGTCGTGATGAGGGACCGCAACATGTACATCCGCCAGAACAGCGCGCCAGGGGTCGGAAGCGGAGGAGTAGACATCGGGAAGCAGTGACTCCGGGGTGGCAGTGACTTGAGCGTGCGGGCCGGCGCGCTCTGCGTCAATGTCCCGTTTCAGCCTGAGAGGAGGATTCCAGCCAGGTAGCGTGTCTGCCTGGTCCTGCGGACCCTACCCCCAGTCTGTCTGCATGTCAGTCAATTCCAGGAAAATTATGGGATTACCACCCTGTGAGAAGCAGGCGGCTGATACCGGCACCTACATCTCGTCCACCGCTCGCAGAGCAGGCGAGCACGCCCGCGACGCCTGCACGCCAGCGGGTGGGTGTTCACACTTTCACCACAACGGCTCTCAGGAGCTCACAGCCAAAGGAGACGCGTCATGGGTGAGTTGATCGACAAGGCCAAGGGCAAGATCAAGGAGACCGTGGGCGCCGCGACGGGAGACCGCTCGCTGGAGGCCGAAGGCAAGGTCGACACGGCCAAGGGCCACGCCAAGGAGAAGCTCGAGGACGCCAAGCGCGCGGTCCGCGACGCGGTGGACGATGACAAGCCTCGCCGCGATGAGCCCTAGTCGGATGTCGTGAAGTTTGAAGCTGACGGCCGGGTCGCGGGGCATGCCCTCGCGGCCCGTCGCCGTCGTCGCCGCCCTAGCGCTTCACCACGGGCGGACACGCCACTTCAAGAAACGTCGTGGTCTTCCCACTGAGCATCACCCACAAGCAGCGCAGCACACAGCCCGCGCCGAACTCTCGGTAGATGAGACCCAGATTGGTGACCACCTCTCTGCCGGTGATGACCCCGCGCATTGCGCCCTCCCCCTTCTGCTTCGTCCCGTCCGTCCCGCCACCCCACCGCGCTGCCGCCGCACCCCATCTGCAAAGCCCTGGCCGTGCTTCACGCGGCCCGCAGTCCTCGCTCTGTTGCTCGGCGAACGTGCCAAGCGGGCCAATCCTCACGTCGGGGTGCCTGGCCCTCGCGGCTCACGTGAGATACGGACGCCAGCCGCCTGGAGTTTTTTCAGGGAGGCCGTCCACCGTGCGACGCACTTCTCCTCCCCGCGCGCAGCGAGGGCTCGCACCCTCGCCACCCTCGCGACGCCGCGTCCCATGCAACGCGGTGTCGTGCTCCACCCTCACCCAGGTCTGAGTCGAGGCGGCGCGAGTGTCAGCGCGCCATCCGCCGGGACACGCGCCGGGCGCACGACGTCCAGGCCGGGGGGCGAGAAGGGCGCGCGAGGACGGGAGGGCTTCGTCGTCCGCTCGGGCACACGGCGTCCCCGAAGCCAGGGTGGCATCTGGGCGCGTCGGCCTGAATCTTCGGTGCGAGGACCTGGCTCTCGCCGCGACGCGGCGGCGGCGGACCGACGAGCAACGGCTCGCCCAGGTCGTGTCGGGTGCATGGGATGGCGTGTCACCGCCCCACGGCGCCGACACTAAAGAAGTGAGGACAGACGAAAGGAGGGTCTCGCGATGAGGCAGCACGAGCTGACCCGAATGGACATTCCCTCGATGTCTCCGGGGCCCTTCCGGGGCCCGAGGGGGATGACGCGCGTGGTGGTGGCGACGGACTTCTCCCTGCGCTCCGAGCTGGCGATGGCCCGCGCGCTGAGGCTGCCGCTGGGCCAGGGCGCTTCCTTCACGTTGCTGCACGCGGGGCCGCTGTTGGAGGGCACACCCGCGGGGGGAGTCGTGGCGGGAGAGCGCTGTCTGCGCAAGGCGGTGAACGCGGTGTCTCGTCGGCTGCGGCAGCGGCCCGACGTGACGGTGAGCCAGGAGCTGCGGCGTGGAGACGCGGTGGACGCGGCGGTGGCGGTGGCGCGCGAGCGGGGCGCGGAGCTGGTGGTGCTGGGCGGCACGCACGTGATGACGCCGGGGCGGGAGCTGGGAGAGCGCTCGACGGTGCGGCGCATGGTGCGGCGGCTGGACACGTCGGTGCTGGCGGTGCTGCCGCATCCGGCGCGGCCGTACGCGAGCCCCTTGGTCGCGGTGGACTTCTCGCGCGAGTCGCGGCGGGCGCTGGAGCTGACGTTGCGGCTGTGCCCCCTGACGCCCGTGGAGGTGCTGCACGTGGTGGACACCCGCGCGGACGAGGCGGAGCTGCGCGCGCGCGGGGCGTCACCGGAGCGCTTCCTGGTGTTGCAGCGGGAGCGGGAGGATGCCGCGCGGTTGGCGCTCGCCCGCTTCCTGGCCCCCTACCGGGAGACGGGGTGCGAGCTGGAAGCCCGGCTGCGTGGAGGAGAGCCGGGGGAGAGCATCCTCGCGCATGCCGCCGAGCTGGGCACGGACCTGCTGGCGCTGGCGGGCTCGGGCTCGTCCGAGGGGTGCGGCGTCTCGCTGGCGGAGCGGGTGCTGGCGAGGTCCTCGTGCGACGTGCTGGTGTCCCGGCACGAAGGGCGCGCGGTGTCGTGAGGGGGCAAGCGCGCGGACGCCGGGCGCGTTATGAACGCGCCCTGTGTCTCCTCGTCCTCCTGAATCCACGCCCCCCGCGAAGACCTCTCTCAAGCAACGCCTGAAGGGCGCCGGGAGCCTGTTCCGGCAGCTCCCCGGCACCTTCCACCTCTTCTGGCGGGCCAGCCCCCGGGGCGCGGTGTTGCTGGGCGCGCTGACGCTGGTGGCGGCGGTGCTGCCGGCGGCCATCGCCTGGGTGGGCAAGCTGATTGTCGACGCGGTGGTGGCGTCCGCGCAGGGCTCGGCGGAGGCGCACTCGCGCGTCTTCGGCCTGGTGGGGCTGGAGTTCGGGCTGATGCTCGTCTCGGGCGTGGTGGAGCGTTCGCTGACGCTGACGCGGGAGCTCTTGCGCGCCAACCTGGGCAACCTGCTCAACGAGCGGATTCTCCAGAAGGCGTTGGACCTGGAGCTCCAGCACTTCGAGGACTCGGAGACCTACGACAAGATGCAGAACGCGCGGCGCGAGGCGAGCAGCCGGCCGCTGTCGCTGGTGATGCAGGCGTTCTCCATCGTCCGCAACGCGATTACCTTGTCCACCTTCGCGGCGCTGTTGGTCGCGCTGTCGCCGTGGAGCGTCGTCGTGCTGGTGGCGGCGTCCATTCCCGCGTTCATCGCGGAGGCGCGGCTGGCGATGGCGGGCTTCCGGCTCTACTCGTGGCGCGCGCCGGAGGGGCGCAAGCTGAACTACCTGGAGTGGATTCTCACGCGCGACAGCCACGTGAAGGAAGTGAAGCTCTTCGGGTTGGGGGACCTGGTGCTGGGGCGCTACCGGGAGCTGTTCCGCAAGTTCTTCGCGGAGGACCGGGCGCTGGCCTTCAAGCGGATGGGGTGGGGGCTGGGGCTGGGGCTCTTGTCGCTGGCGGCCTTCTACGGCTGCTATCTGTTCGTCGCGGGGCGGGCGGCGGATGGGACCATCACCTTGGGCGACATGGTGCTGTACCTGGGCGTGTTCCGGCAGGGGCAGGCGGCGTTCCAGGGCATCCTGACGAGCGTGGGCTCCATGTACGAGGACGCGCTCTTCATGAGCAATCTCTTCACGTACCTGGAGATTCCGACGGGCGCCGAGACGTCCCGGGTGCTGCCGGCGAAGTCACCGCCGCGCGGGCCCATCAACGACATCGAGCTGCGCGACGTGTCCTTCCGCTATCCGGGGAAGGAGGCGTGGGCGCTGCGGCACGTGTCGTTGACGCTGCGGCCGGGACAGAAGCTGGCGCTGGTGGGGGAGAACGGGGCGGGGAAGAGCACGCTGGTGAAGCTGATGTTGCGGCTGTACGAGCCGACGGAGGGGACCATCCTCTACGGGGGCGTGGACATCCGCGACATGGACGTGGGGGATTTGCGCAGCCGCTTCGGGGCGGTGTTCCAGGACTTCGTGCGCTACCAGTTCAACGTGGCGGAGAACATCGGGCTGGGGCACGTGCCCGCGCTGGATGACCGGGGCCGCATCGTGAAGGCGGCGGAGCAGGGCGGGGCGAGCGGGGTGATTGAGACGCTGCCCAGCCAGTACGACACGATGCTGGGCGGGTGGTTCGAGAAGGGGCAGGAGCTGTCCGCGGGGCAGTGGCAGAAGCTGGCGGTGGCGCGAGCGTTCATGCGCGACGACGCGGAGGTGCTGATTCTGGATGAGCCCACGGCGAGCATCGACGCGGAGGCGGAGCACGCGCTGTTCGAGCGCTTCCAGGCGCTGGCGGCGGACCGCATCGCGATTGTGATTTCGCACCGCTTCTCCACGGTGCGGATGGCGGACCAGATCGCCGTGCTGCACAACGGCGGAGTGGACGAGCTGGGCAGCCACGACGCGCTGATGGCGAAGGACGGGCGCTACGCGCACCTGTTCCGCTTGCAGGCGCGCGGCTATCAGAGCTGAGGCGAGGCGCTCACACCCGCTCGTCGCGATGCAGGACGGGGACGCGCTCGGGAGTCTCTTTCGCCTCGATGTGGTCGATGGCGTCGAGCGCCTCCTCGGCGACGTACCACCAGCCCGGGTTCACCCGCTCGTCCTCCTGGGCGACCTGGCGGAGCGCGGGGATGGCGGGACGGTGCTTGAGGGCGCCGAGGGCGAAGCAGGCCCAGAAGCGCAGCTCGACGGCGGGGTGCTCCAGGAAGCCGACGAGGGCCCTGAGGACCCGAGGTTGCTGGCGAGCCGATGGCGAAGCCCCGAAGGCCTCGATGGCCTGACAGCGGACGCTCATGAGCTCATGGGGGTCCTCGGCGGCTTCGAGCAGGGCGTCGATGACGACAGGGTCGCCCTTCCCGAGGCTGCAGAGCAGCCAGGCGCAGGCCTCGCGGGCCTTGGGGTCGGCGGTGGTGCGCAGGAGCCGGGCCAGGTGGCGCGCGGTGACGGGGTCCTTGTCGTTCAGCAGGACCATGGCCGCCTGATGGCGGGAGGCCTCGTCACCTGTCTCGAGCAGGCCGAGCAGGCGCGCCACCTCCGCTGAAGGAGGCTGGGAGGCTTGGGGGCGGGCAGGACGCTTCAGGGAAAGCTTCATGAGAGCACTCTCCATGAGCCCAAGATGGGGAAGACGGGTGGAGCCGGCCCGCTCGAAGGGTCCTACCGCTTCCGAGGGGCCCTGCCCTTGAGGGCGAGCAGGGAGCCCAGGGCATAGAGCACCACGCACAGCGAGACAGTCCCCACGATTGCGCCGCCGATGAAGCCACCGAGCCCGCGCACGGCGCCGCCGACGAAGCCCTCGAGTCCCCAGATGGGGTCCGAGGTGATGCCCCACACGGCGCCCGCGATGCCGCTGAGGGTGGCGCTGGCGAGGAGGAAGGGCTCGAGGAGGGTCATGGTCTGCCTCGTGACGCGGCGGGAGCGGGGGGGCTCCCACCATTGAAGCACAGGGGAGAGGCCCCCTGTGTGCGCGGAGGGCTCAGGTGGGCTGGTGCTCGCGTCCGAACTCCGTGACGAACTCGGCCAGGGGCTTGGTGGCGTCGGGGTGCAGGGCGCCGAGCACTTCCGAGGCGAAGCTCGTGGGCGCCGAGCCCGACGCGGTGACGATTCGTCCGTCGCGCACCGCGCGGGGCCCCGGTCGATAGTGCGCGGCGCCCCGGTAGGCGGGGGCCTGTTGCTGGAGGAAGTCGAGGGCGTTGCTGGTGTGCGCGCGGTCATCGAGCAGGCCGGCCCGGGCCAGCGCGAGCGTCGCGCCGCAGATTCCGGCGACGACGAGGCCCGCCTCCGCCGCGCGTCGCAGCAGGGGCGTGAGGTCGGGGCTGGCGGGCGTCATCCAGAGCGAAGAGCCAATCAGCACGAGCGCATCGGCCTGGTCGGTGGAGAAGTCCTCGAGCGCTCCGTGGACCTGGAGGGTCATTCCGCCGATGGACGGAACCGGACGTCCTCCTGGAGACCACCACGACACCTGGTCGCCGAATTCCTCGCGAGCCACCGCCGCCAGCAGCGCGGGCTCCCAGTCGGCGAACGGCTCCACCACGACGAATGCGATACGGGCCAACAGCGTGCTCCTCGTTGAATGAGCCCCGAGGATAGGGACAGTGCGACGAGGGGACAATGCGAGGGGCTGCCCCCCTTCAATCATTTCAGCGGGGGGCCACGAGGACCCTCACCGAGAACTGGTCCAGGTAGGACGAGGCCAGCGCGCCGAGCCACCGGGAGTGGCTTTCCTCCCACAAGAGGTCAGTGATGGTGAAGACGCCCGTGGTGCCCACATAGCGGTTGCGGTCCATGCCCATTCCGGGCCGGGAGGAGGGCTGCCCCAGCCGCACGAACAGCCGCATGTCGTTCAGGACGTTGTCGTAGACGATGAGTCCCTGCACGGTGTTGGGCTCGTCCGCGGCGAGCCGCATCCCCGCGTCGGCGGTCCGCTCGATGTGGTTGCCGATGATGTGCACGCCTCTCGCCTTCACGACGCGGATGCCCTGGCCGTTGTTGCGGTTCGCGTAGTCATGGATGTCATGGATGTGATTGTTGGAGACCTGCACGTTGGCGGGGCGGTCAACGGGGTTGTTCCCACCGATGGAGACGCCCCGGCCCGCCTGGAAGATTTCATTGCCCAGAATCTGGACGTTCATCGCGTCCTCGTGAATCAGCACCCCTTCCGCGGCGGAGGCGTTGGCCTGCCAGGGATAGCGCTCGATGTTCGGGAAGTCGTAGATGATGTTCTGGTGGATGAGGATGTCATCGCAGGCCTTGATGTCGACGCCATTCTCCCCGGCCGCGTGCAGCTTGTTCTTCTCGATGAGGAGGATGGCGGGCCGGCCGCCATTCGGCTGGCATTGCACCCCGTCACCCGAGACGTCGTGGATGTCGTTCTCCACGATGAAGACGTTGCGGGACACGCCTCGCACCGCCACGCCGTGCGAGTCCATGTTCGTCTTGGCGAAGTCGTGGATTTCATTGTTGTCGATGAGGACGTAGTCCGCGTAGCTGACGACGACACCGCCGCCGGCCCGGCCTCCGTGCAGCGTCGAGTCGAGGAGCCGGGAGCAGGTGGTATTCGTCTCGAAGAGGGCGCCGAACGACGGCCGGCCCTGGACATCCACCTCGAAGCCCTGGACGACCCAGTACGGCTGGCTCACCGCGACCAGGCTGCCGACGTCGGTGTCGGAGGGAAGGATGCGAGGGCGCCTTGCCATCTCACCCCGCAGGATGATGGGCGCATCGGCGGTTCCCGGTCGGGCCCCCTTCGCGGCGGTGATGGCGACCTGCTCTCTGTAGTCGCCTGCTCTCACCAGGATGATGTTCCCCGGCCGTGCGGCCTTCACCGCCGCCATGATGGTGGAGTAGGGATTCGCGTTGGACCCCAGTGGCTTCGTGGGGGTCCTCGGGCCATTCTTCGACACGTGGAGCGTGGGGCCCCTGGCCTGTTCCACCTTGGGACAGTGGTCGTAGAAGATATCCTCCGTGAAGGCAGGTCCCTGGCTCGCGGTTTGCGTCTCCAGTTCGTCTGACAAAGCGCCCTCGCCGGGTGCGTCCCCTGGACCCGCGCCACAGCCCAGCGCGCCACTTCCCATCCATGCGATGAAAGCCAGACGCGTGAGCGTTTGCCCCAACCGGTGCTTCTTCATGCCCGTCCCCCTCGTGGCCTGCCACCGCGAGCCTCCATGGTTGTAACGAACCCCCGCCACATCAAGCTCGTAGCCCCGCGGGGCGGACGCGCTCTTGTCCATACCTCCCCGGGGTAGGTCCCTCCCGCGCGCGCTTGTGGAAGCTTCCCAGGGGCCCGCATCCGCGGGACTCGACCGGTGGGGAATCAATGACTGTCAGATACGACGCGGAAGTCATTCGCGCTCATGCGCAGGCGCTCTATGACCAGGCGCGGGGCATTGTCTTCGTGTGGGGCTTCATGGGGTTTGTCGGAGGAGGCGTCGCTGGCGTGGTGCCCACCCATGCGGGTTGAGCACGGCGCCCTGAAACGCTACGCCGTCGGCAGGTGCTCGCGGACGACGCCGAGCCAGTACTCCTTGCCGTAGTACTGGCTCATCTTCCCGATGAGCTTCCCATCCCGGAACAGCAGGAAGGTGGGGATGCCGTAGAGGCCGAAGCGGTGGGCCAGCGTCTCGTGCTGGTAGGCGTTCACCTTCACGACACGCATCGGCGCGCCGTCCAGCTCCGAGAGGAGCATGGGCTCCGCCGCCGCGTAGATGTCGCAGTTCGGGCAGCCGTCACCCCAGAAGTCCACCACCACCAGCTCGCCCTTCGGCTCCATGACGAGCTGGTCGAAGTTCTCCGCCGTTCCCTCATAGCTCACGGGATGTGCCATGCCCCTTGCCTAACGGGTCGCTCGGCCGGCTTCAAGCCAGGCTCGGTCTGGAGCGTCATCGTGGGCGAGGGGCCTTGGCCCTCGTGTCCGCCCGGCTTCAAGAGGGGCTCGACGCGGCGCGTGTCGTCGCCAGGACACAGGGGGCGGGGACGAGCGGGCCCGAAGGGGCGACTCCCAGGCGCGTCGTGGATCAGCGGAAGGCGCTGGGGTGTCCGGGGGCCGGGGAGGGCTTGGAGGGTGGGGCCCGTTGGCTCGGAGGCGGGTCCTCCTCCCGAGGGAGGGGCTGGATGGGACCCAGGCCGGGCGTTGTCGTGGTAGGTCGCGAGGAGGGGACTCCGGGCCCTACCTCGGGGGCTGGATCATCCCGCGCGGGGGGCTCATCAAAAGCCCAACAGGCGCACTGCGCGGGAGGGCACACCCGCCGTAAGGTTGTGGCAATGGTTGTGTCGTGGAGGGGTCATGCACGAGTGGTTGCAGGCACTGCGGAAGGCAGCGAAGGCAGCGTCATCGGGTGTGTCCGCGGATGAGGTCCGGTGGGCGGAGACGGAGTGTGGCGTTCCATTCCCCGAGGACCTCGGCCACCTGTACCTGTCCTTCAACGGGGGTGAGTTTCACGGAGATGTGAATCTCTTTCCGCTGCACGGGCCCGAGGGCTCCGTGAGCGTGTTGGAGAAGACGCGGCTGAAGCTGGAGGGACTTCCGGCGGCGGGCGTGTGGCGCATCGGCATGAAGGGGACTCACCGGCACCTGTTCTCCGCGCGCAAGTCGGCCATGGTGGAGCAGGGGGATGGCGGCGGGCCGCTGCCGGGCTGGGTCCAGTCGCTGGGTGACGAGGAGTGGATTTTCGGCACCTGGGAGGGCGAGAAGCGCGAGATGCGGCTGTACCGCTCGCTGAAGGAGATGCTCGACGTGCTCGTGCCTCCGGCGGAGGTCGAGAGCTTCGGTGAGCGCACCTTCGCGCGCGCGCTGAACGCGGTGCTCCAGGGCGCGCTCTCTGGCGTCGCGGTGGATGACGAAGAGGAGGCGGAGGAGGCCGTCGCGGAAGAGGTGCTCGTCGCGGCCGAGGAGGAGGAAGAGGAGGACGAGGGCGCTCAGCGTGAGCTGGCCTACGAGTACGACGACGAGGTGTCGCGAGGCCGGAAGGGCGACGAGGGCGTCGGGTTCGGAAAGGGTGGCGCGAAGGTCGGTGGTGGGAAGAAGGCTCCGTCGAAGGTAGCGGTGACGCAGGTGGAGCTCTTCGTGCGGCCGACGATGCAGGAGGCGCTGCGCAAGGAGCTGGGGCCGGAGAAGAAGGGGCCCAAGAAGAAGGCGTCCGTGGCCCCGGCCGAGCCTGTCGCGAAGAAGACCAGGCCCCCAGCGGCCGTGACGCCCGTCGAGGTGAAGCCGGTGAGTGCCCCCCAGGCCGAGCCTGTCGCGAAGAAGCCGAAGGCGAAGAAGGCGGCCACACCCGTGGCGCTGGCGCCCGCGACGAGCGCCGGAGGCAAGGCCGCCGGAACGAAGCCCGCCGCGACGAGCGCCGGAGGCAAGGCCGCCGAAACGAAGCCCGCCGCGACGAAGGTACCTGCGCGGCCCGCCGTGACGACGGCACCTGCGACGAAGGAGCCATCGAAGTCAGGTGTGACGAAGGTACCCGTGCAGAAGCTCGCTGCGACGAAGGGGCCTGCGAAGACGCCTGCCGCGAAGAAGGCACCTACGACGTCCGCTGCGAAGAAGCCCTCTGCGAAGAAGGTACCCGCGAAGTCCGCCGCGAAGAAGGCGCCTGCGAAGGCCGCTGCGAAGAAGTCCGCCGCGAAGAAGGCACCCGCGAAGGCCGCTGCGAAGAAGGCACCCGCGAAGGCCGCTGCGAAGAAGTCTCCCGCGAAGAAGGCACCCGCGAAGGCTGCAGCGAAGAAGTCGCCCTCGAAGGCACCCGCGCAGAAGGCACCCGCGAAGTCCGCCGTGAAGAAGACGGGTACCAAGAAGGTCGCCGCGAAGAAGGCCAAGTCGAGGAGGTAGTCGCTCCTCGCGTCCACGCGCGGCCCCTCGATTCAGCAAGGGGCCGCCCCGTGGTTTCGGAGGCAAGGCGATGTTTGGTAGCGGCAGCAAGGGCGCCGCGAACGGCGGTGCACGCTGCTCGACCGCGAGCCTCCATCCAGGCCTCACCCCTCCAACTGGTGGCGCCGTTCCCTAACTCTCCGGAAGCTGGTCCCTGCGCGCGGGGCGCAAGCGCTCCTCGGGCTGGGCTGTCAGCTCCACTTCTTCATCTTCCTCGTCACCTCGACGGAACTCGTGAATCTGGTCCGGCAGGATGTCTCGGAAGTCCGGCTCCTCCTCCAGGGGCGGAGTCGCCGCCATGTCCTGGTCGGAGATGTTGATCTCCTCCTCGCCGGTGTCCTGATTCACATGACGCAGTGAGGTGGACTCGCCCACGTCCTCCGAACCGAGCTTCTTGAATCGCATGGTGTCTCCTCGCTCAAGCGGGGTGGGCCGGCCGCCGTGTTTCAACAATGAGAACCCGCGAGGACCGCCGCAATTCGTGCCGGCCGCCCGCCTGCCGGGTTCAACGGCTCAGCCCTTCGGAAACGCCGTGCGGCCCGTGGGGTAGACGGGCTCCACCTTCAGCAGCACCATGCCCAACGCCAGCACGCGCGACAGCGTCTCGCGCACGGTGTAGCGCCAGGGCGTCGAGCGCCCCTCGTCGGCCGCCACGCCCCACGCGTCGATGCCCACCGAGTTGGCGATGAACAGCGCCCGGGGCAGGTGGAAGCGCTGGGTGACGAGCAGCGCCTGGCTCGCTCCGAACACGCCGCGAGCCCGCAGGCAGCTGTCGTAGGTGGACAGCCCCGCCTCGTCGCCCAGCACCGCCTCCTCCGGCACGCCGCGCTCCAGGAGGTAGCGCCGCATGGCGCGCGTCTCGTGGTGGAAGGGCTTCACCTCGTCCCCGCTCACCAGCACCGCGCGCACCTTGCCCTCGCGCCACAGCGCCATCGCCATGTCCAACCGCTGGGCGAGCACCGGAGAAGGCACCGCGCCCGGCGCCAGCCCCGCCCCGAAGACGAGCGCCACCGGCGCGGACGGCGCCTGGGCCAGTGACACGATGCGCTCCTCGTAGCTCACCCGCACGAGGTGCGAGGTGACGAGCAGGCACACCGTGCCCACGAGCAGGAGGATGAGGGCCCTGCGCGCCCAGATACCGCTCGCTCGGGTTGGCTTCATGGACCCTGGAACCACCGCTCCAGGCGCCATTGTGTTACGGCCGACGGCCCTCGCAAAGCCCCGTGTGGGCCCGCCGCGTCAAAGGGGCGCGTCCGCCTGGGGAGCGGCCAGCCCCGGCAAGAGCCGCCGGAGCGTCTCCAGGAGCCGCCTGGGGTCCACTGGCTTGGGCAGGAAGGCCGCCACGCCCTGGCTCGCCGCGTACACCGCCCTGTCCCGGGGGCTCATGTCCGCCGTCTCCGCCGACAGGATGACCACCGGCACCCGCGAGAGCGCCGGGTCCGTCCGGCGCGCCGTCAGCACCCGGTGGCCGTCCAGCACCGGCAGCCCCATGTCCAGCAGGATGAGGCAGGGAGGGGTCGGGCCCGCCATGTGCGCCAGCGCCTCCCGGCCGTCGCCCGCGACGCGGACCTCGTAGCCCTGGAGCTCCAGGTAGACCTGGAGCGCCTCGCGGATATCCACGTCATCCTCGACGACGAGCAGGGGTCCACCGACGGCTGGGGCCATGCCCTGGAAGGTAAGGGGCCCGCGCACCACCGACAGCCCCGGGGGTGCCCGCCCGGCAGCCCTCCGCCGAAGCTCGCGGGGAGCACCCGGACCGCGTGTCCGGAAAGCCCCGGCAGGACTGGCGTTGACCGGCTCCCGGCCCGCTTATATAGGGGGCCCCGCCGTCAGACTGCCTTGCTCCCACCCGGGCGCACCTGGGCAGAACGTCCCACAGGAGTCCTCCGTCCCATGGCGTCCCTTCGCGACATTCGCAAGCGCATCCGCTCGGTGAAGAACACGCGGCAGATCACCAAGGCCATGAAGATGGTCTCCGCCGCGAAGCTGCGAAAGGCGCAGGACGCCATCCTCGCCGCCCGTCCGTACGCGACGATGCTGGACCAGATCATCTCGGACCTGTCGGCGCGCTCCGGTGACGACAACCTCACCCACCCGCTGCTGGTGGCCCGCCCCGTCAAGCGCGTGGAGCTGGTGACGCTGACGTCGGATCGCGGCCTCGCGGGCGGCTTCAACTCCAACATCACCCGCCGCGCCAACCGCTTCATCTACGAGAACACCGCGCTGGAGAGCATCCGGGTCTCCACGGTGGGCCGCAAGGGCAACGACTTCTTCCGCAACCGCAACCAGACCATCCGCAAGGACTTCGGTGGGCTCTACCAGCGGCTGAACTACCGCGCCGCCGCGGAAGTCGCCGAGGAGCTGGTCGCCAGCTTCCTCAACGGCGAGGTGGACGCGGTCCACATCGTCTACAACGAGTTCATCAGCGCGATTAACCAGAAGGTCGTCGTCGCGCAGCTGCTGCCGCTGCAGACGCTCGGCGCCAGCGCGCCCCCCGCCGAGGGCGCCACCGCCATGGTGGACTTCAAGTACGAGCCGGACCGTCAGGCCGTGCTGGACCGCCTGGTCCCCCAGGCCGTCAACATCAAGGTCTACCGCGCCCTGCTGGAGAGCGTGGCCAGCGAGCACGGCGCCCGCATGAGCGCCATGGAGAACGCCACGTCCAACGCCTCGGACATGATTTCCAGCCTGACGCTCACCTACAACCGCACCCGTCAGGCGGTCATCACCAAGGAGCTGATGGAGATCGTCTCCGGCGCTGAGGCGCTCAAGTAGCTCCCCGCCTCCTGTCGCAGCCGCCTCCGGGCCCGCCCCATTTTTGGGTGCGGGCCCTTCGCGTTTAATGGCCTCCACGAGCGCGTGTGGGGTGCGCGCGAGGAGGGCCGCGTGAAGCAGCGACTGTGGGTGGTGCTGGGACTCTTGTGCATCAGTGGGTGTGCTTGTGAGACGGTGTCCAGCGGCCACGGGGGCATCGGCTTCGACTCGTTCGGCAGCGGCACCCAGCGCGAGCCCTATGGCGAGGGCCTGCACGTGCTCAGGCCGGGCAAGTCGCTCATCACCTACGACTTGCGCGTCCAGGAGATGAAGGACGAGCTGAGCGTGCTCTCCAACAACGGCCTGGATTTGAAGGTGGACTCCAGTGTGCGCTACCGGGTGGACCCGGCGAAGCTCTTCGAGCTGCACACGCAGACGGGCCCTCGCTACGCGGACATCCTCATCGCCCCCATCACCCGCTCGGAGGCGCGCAAGGTGTTCGGCAGGTACGCGCCGGAGGAGATCTACTCCACCCGGCGCGAGCAGATTGAGAAGGAGATCCACGAAGAGGTGACGCGGGCCCTCCAGGGCAAGCACGTCGTCGTGGAGGCCATCCTCGTCCGGGACGTCACCCTGCCGGCCGCCATCCGGGAGGCCATCGCGGACAAGCTCGCCGAGGAGCAGCGCAGCCAGAAGATGCGCTTCACCCTGGACAAGGAGCGACAGGAAGCCGAGCGCCGGCAGATCGAAGCCGAGGGCATCGCCAAGTACCAGAACATCGTCCGCCAGGGCCTCACCGAGGAGTACCTGCGCTTCAAGGGCATCGAGGCCACGGAGAAGCTCGCCTCCAGCCCCAACGCCAAGGTGGTGGTGGTGGGCGGCGGCTCGAAGGGCAACCTGCCGCTCGTCTATCAGGTGGACGGGAAGTAGCCGGGGGGTTGGCGCCGGGGGCGTGGATCCGCTAAGCGGGACTTACCGGTCAGGACCCCGGGAGGCTTGATTCTAGGGGAGGCCCCCGGTAAAGGGGCACCGCCCTCATATCCGGGCCGAAATTTGATGACGGGCACGGCGCCGGCCGCTCCCCCTCACGAGGCAGACGACATCCCATGAGCGCTCAAGTTCCTACGGCAGGCAAAATCATCCAGGTTCTCGGCCCCGTGGTCGACGTCGAGTTCCCGCCGGGCGGTCTTCCCGAGGTGTACGTCGCCCTGAAGGTGACGAACGCCAACCTGGGGCCGGAGCAGGAGAACCTCACCCTGGAAGTGGCGCAGCACCTGGGCGAGAACACGGTGCGCACCATCGCCATGGACTCCACCGAGGGTCTGGCGCGTGGCACCGCCGTCCGCAACACGGGCGCCCCCATCCAGGTGCCGGTCGGCAAGGCCACCCTGGGTCGCATCCTCAACGTCACCGGTGAGCCGGTGGACGAGATGGGCCCGGTGAAGGCGCAGGAGTACTGGCCCATCCACCGCGCGCCCCCCGCGTTCACGGAGCAGGACGTGCGCGTGCAGATGTTCGAGACCGGCATCAAGGTCATCGACCTGCTCGCCCCCTACACCCGTGGCGGCAAGATTGGCCTGTTCGGCGGCGCCGGCGTCGGCAAGACGGTGCTCCTGCAGGAGCTCATCCGCAACGTCGCCATCGAGCGCGGCGGCTTCTCCGTGTTCGCCGGCGTCGGTGAGCGCACCCGCGAGGGCAACGACCTGTACCACGAGATGCAGGACACGGGCGTCATCAAGACCGACAACCTGGAGGCCAGCCAGGCCGTCCTCGTGTACGGCCAGATGAACGAGCCGCCCGGTGCCCGCGCCCGCGTGGCCCTCTCCGCGCTGACCATGGCGGAGTACTTCCGCGACGTGGAGGGCCGTGACGTGCTCCTCTTCGTGGACAACATCTTCCGCTTCACCCAGGCCGGCTCGGAAGTGTCCGCCCTCCTGGGCCGCATCCCCAGCGCCGTGGGTTACCAGCCCACGCTCGCCACGGAGATGGGCAGCCTGCAGGAGCGCATCACCTCCACCACCAAGGGCTCCATCACCTCGGTGCAGGCCATCTACGTGCCCGCCGACGACCTGACGGACCCGGCGCCCGCGACGGCGTTCGCCCACCTGGACGCGACGACGGTGCTCAACCGCTCCATCGCCGAGCTCGCCATCTTCCCCGCCGTGGACCCGCTCGACTCCACCAGCCGCATCCTGGACCCGGGCATCATCGGCCAGGAGCACTACGCGGTGGCTCGCAAGGTCCAGGGCATCCTCCAGCGGTACAAGGAGCTGCAGGACATCATCGCCATCCTCGGCATGGACGAGCTCTCCGAGGACGACAAGCTGGTGGTGGCGCGCGCCCGCAAGATTCAGAAGTTCCTGTCCCAGCCGTTCTTCGTCGCCCAGGTCTTCACCGGCAAGGAAGGCCGGTACGTGAAGCTCCAGGACACCATCCAGGGCTTCAAGGAGATCGCCGAGGGCAAGCACGACGAAATCCCCGAGGGCGCCTTCTACATGGCGGGCACCATCAGCGAAGTCGTCGAGAACGCGCTCAAGCAGGCGGCGTAGACTCGGTTCCAACCCGCTTTCCGAGGTGACCATGCGTCACGCGGCGCTCGCCCTGTTCCTCACCGTCCTGTCGCTCCCCGCCGTCGCGGAGGAGCGAAAGGGCCGGGCCCGGGTGAGCGCCAACGGCTTGTACAGCGTGCGCATGGTGGACGGCGGCCCGGGCAAGTGCCGGCTCGAGGTGACGAAGGAGAGCGGACCCGTCTGGCAACTGGAGCAGTGCCTGGGGACGGTGGACGACTACTACTTCGTCTCCAACGACGGCGAGCGCGTCTGGGTGCTGTGGCCCCTGGTGGAGAAGGGGAAGACGAAGGAAGAGCCGGCGCCGAGGCGCGGCAAGGCGAAGAAGTCCAAGGGACCTCCGGGCTGGGCCGTGAACGTGCTGGTGGCGGGGCAGTACGGCCGCGACGGGCAGCGCGTCCTGGAGCGGCGGCTGACGGACCTGGTTCCCGCCAAGCAGCTCACCGAGGTGCGCCAGATGACCCACCACCTGAAGTGGGTGGAGGGCACGCTCGGCATCCCCGGCAAGGGGCCTCGGTTGACGGACGGCGGGGTGGTGGAGTTCGAGCCGGTGGGTGGAACCACCCAGCAGCTCCATTTCTGATTTGGGTAGTGCGAGGAGCCTCATGGCCAAGCTGACTGTGGAGATTGTCACCCCCGAGAAGCGCATCCTGTCGGTGCAGGCCGACGAGGCCATCGTGCCCGGCGGCACGGGTCTGTTTGGCGTGCGGCCGGGGCACACCCCCTTCCTGTCGCTGATGGAGCCGGGCCCGCTGACGCTCATCGACGCTGGCAAGCGTGACTCGTACTTCGTCGCCGGCGGCTTCGTGGAAGTGGCCAACGACAAGGTGCTCGTGCTGGCGGACGGCGCGGAGCATGTGTCCGGCATCGACGTGGAGGGCGCGCGCAAGCGTATGTCCGAGGCGCAGGAGCGCCTGAAGAACCTGCCCACCGAGGATGCCCGCTACGCGCTGGAGCAGGCCACCGTGCGTCGCGAGACGGCGCGCATCGGCGCCGCGTCCACGGGCACCCGGGGCTGAGTCACCCTCCTGGCCGCCTCACGGCCAGGACAGCCCCAGCGACTTCTCGAAGCCCCGCCGGCCCTCGACGGTGAGCCGCACTCCGCGGCCCTCGGGCCGGCGCGCAATCCAGCGCAGCGCGAAGAGGCGCTCCGCCAACGCGGCGCCCAGCGCCCCTCCGACGTGGGCGCGGCGCTCGCTCCAGTCCAGGCAGCGGCGCGCGAAGGCGCGGCGGCCCTGGGACAGCGTCGTCAGATCCACGCCCCACTTCGCCACGAAGCGCGTGCCCGCGGGGGTGAGCGCGTAGCTGTCCTCGCTGGACTCCAAGAGGCCGCGCCGCTCCAGGCCCTCGGCCAGGGCCACGCCCAGCGTGCCCGCCAGGTGGTCGTAGCAGGTGCGCGCGAAGCGCAGCGGCTCCGGGACGCGCACGGGCGCCACGCGCGTGGGGACGAGCAGGCTGAGCGCCTCCAGGGCGCGCGCGACGTCGGCGCTGGCGAGCCGGTAGTAGCGGTGCCGACCCTGCGCCTCCACGCGCACCAGGTCTCCCTCCAACAGCTTCGCGAGGTGTCCGCTCGCCGTCTGCGGGGAGATGCCCGCTTCTCGCGCCAGCTCTCCCGCCGTGCGCGCGGGCCCTTCGAGCAGACGCGAGAGCATGCCCGCGCGGGTGGCGTCTCCGATGAGCGAGGCGGTGAGGGCGAGGTCGATGGGGTGGGGCATGGCGAGAGCTTCGCGGCGCAGCGTACCAGGACGTTTCGGTGAGCGCCGAATCATCCTGGACCACGTCAACCGTTGGTGACTCCTGCTCTTCCGTGTCCCACCGACGACGTCGGCGTCAGCCCGTCCAGGGGCCGCAAATCTTGCGCGGAGACGCGCCGTCACCGCGAGGGCGCCCCGCCTGATTCCATCGATTCAACTGTCATGTCCCACCGAGGTTGACGTTACGCGCGAATAGATGCATTTAAAATGCAGCTTTAAGCCCGAACGGGCGAAAGGGGCGGACCGAGATGAGCACGGCGGCGCAGGAGAAGAGCGTTTACGAGCAGATTGGCGGAGAGCCGGCGATGGCGGCGGCGGTGGACGTTTTCTACCGGAAGGTCTTGTCGGATGACCGCATCAGCCACTTCTTCGAGGACGTGGACATGGAGCGCCAGGCCGCCAAGCAGAAGGCGTTCCTGACGATGGTGACGGGCGGCCCGTCGAACTACTCGGGCAAGGACATGCGCGCGGGGCATGCGCCCCTGGTGAAGCGTGGGCTGAACGAGACGCACTTCGACGCGGTGGTGGAGCACCTGCGCGCGACGCTGGAGGAACTCAACGTTCCGGCGCCGCTGGTGGAGCGCGTGCTCGCCATCGCCGGGGGCGCTCGCGCCGACGTGCTCAACCGCTGAGGCAACGGGAGGCGCGCCATGGCCAGGGTGAAGCACGAGTCGCGGTGGTATCCGCTGGAGTCCGAGGAGAGCGTGCTGGACGCGCTCTTGCGGCAGGGTGTGGCCGTGCCGAACGCGTGCCGCGCCGGAGCGTGTCAGTCCTGCCTCATGCGCGCGCTGTCGGGCGAGGTGCCCGAGGCCGCGCGCGTGGGACTGAAGGACACGCTGCGCACGCAGGGCTACTTCCTCGCGTGTGTCTGCAAGCCCGTCGCGGGCACGGAGCTGGAGGTGGCGGGCGCGGACGCGCTGCGTGTGCCCGCGCGCCTCGAGTCGCTGACGCTCTTGTCCCAGAGCGTGCTGCGCGTGCGCCTGTCCACCGCCGCGCCCTTCGACTACCGGGCGGGGCAGTACGTGTCGCTGCTGCGGGCGGATGGGCTGGCCCGCAGCTACTCCCTCGCGAGCCTTCCGCGCGAGGGCCTGCTGGAGCTGCACGTGCGCCTGGTGCCGGGCGGGGCGATGAGCGGCTGGCTGGCCCGCGAGGCGCGCGTCGGTGACACCCTGTCCGTGCAGGGCCCGGCGGGGAGCTGCTTCTACGTGCCAGGACGTCCCGAGCAGCCGCTGCTGCTGGCGGGCACCGGCACGGGACTCGCGCCCCTCTACGGCATCGCCCGGGACGCGCTGGAGTCGGGGCACACCGGCCCCATCTGGCTCTTCCATGGCGCGCGCACGCCCGAGGGGCTCTACCTCCTGGACGAGCTGCGCGAGCTGGCCGCGCGACACCCGGGTTTCCACTACAGGCCCGGCGTGTTGACGGGCGGCAGCCGGGACGTGGCCGAGGGAGCACTCGACGTGCTCATCCGCGCGGAGTGCCCGAAGCCGGTGGGCTTCCGTGCGTGGCTCTGCGGCGATTCCGGAATGGTGTTATCCCTGCGCAAGAAGCTCTTCCTCTCGGGGCTCTCGCTGAAGGACCTCCACGCGGATGTCTTCCTGCCGAGCGCTCCGGGAGCAGAGGTCGTCGGAGCCCGCTGACCGTGCACCTCACCCTCCACGCCGACTACTCGCTGCGCGTCCTGCTCTACCTCGCCGCCCGCCCCGGAAGGCTCGCCTCCACCCAGGAGCTGGCGGACGCATATGGCATCTCCAAGCACCACCTGGTGCGGGTGGTGCAGACGCTGTCGGGCGAGGGCTTCGTGGAGGTCAAAGCGGGGCGCTCCGGTGGCGTCACGCTGGCGCGCCCCACGAAGGACATCTCCGTGGGCAAGGTGCTGCGCGCGGCGGAGCCGGACTTCGAGCTGGTGGAGTGCTTCAACCGTGAGACCAACACGTGCCCCATCGCCCCGGCCTGTGGGCTCAAGGGCGTGTTGTCCGAGGCGCGAGAGGCCTTCCTCGCCGTGCTGGACCGGTACACACTGGCGGACCTGGTCGGCCGCTCCCGCAAGGATTTGGCCGACCTCTTCCTCCCCGTGACGGCGCCATGACCTCTGCCCCGCTCGAGTTGTTCCACCGCATCGCCGACAAGCCCTCCGCCGCGGCGCGCCGCTACATCGTCGACCACGCGCTGGAGGACCGCATCGTGTTCCGCAACCTCGTGTACGCGGAAGCGGAGCTGGACTGGACGCTGCATGGCGGCCACTCCACACCCGCACTCTGGGACGGGACACACCTGCACCAGGGCGCGGAGGCGGTGCTGGCGCGCTTGCAGGCCGTCGTCAACCTGGGCCGCGACGACGCGTGACGCGTGACGGCGCGTGTGCCGACTCCCGCGTGGGGCTGCCACCTGCGCGGTCCTCGTGCGCCATGCGCTCCGTGTGAGCGGACGCGCTGAAGCTTCCGGAGTTGGACACGCGTGCAGGTGCGCGAATGCATGCTGGTGCTCGGGCTTGCCGCGCGCGTGCTGGTTGCGATAGTCAGCCCACCCCCGCGCGTGACGGCGCGGGGGGCACGAGGCAAGGAGGGTGGACGGTGATGACGGGGTGCGTCCTGGTGTCCACAGCGGTTGTCGCTCGCGTGAAACACGCGAGTGAACTCCTCCTCCGCGAGTCAAGTCCCCACGCGTGTCATTTCGTCGGAAGCCGCGCGCGTTTCGCGTGCTTCTCCCTGTCCGTCCAGCCCTGAGCCTCGGTTAATCTCCTCGACTCCATGCCGCTGACTCCCTCCGAGCGCCAGGACAGGTTCCAAGCGGCGTTCGTGGGGCTCGCCATAGGTGATGCGCTCGGCTTCCCGCTGCGCGGCGTCCCTCCCGCGAGCCTCGCGCGGCTGCCGGGGCTCGCCGAGGACTTCGCGCCCAGGCCGCGAGGCAAGTTCGCCAAGGGCCAGTTCAGCGACGACACGCAGCTCTTGCTCGCGGCGGCGGAGAGCGTCATCCGCGAGGGCCGCGTGGACGGGCGCAGCGCGGCGGCGCACCTGGCGTGGCTGTGGCAGGAGGGCATCATCCTCCAGCCGCCCCGCAGCCTCGCGGAGTCGCTCCAGCGGCTCGCCAGCGGCACGCCCTGGATGAGCGCGGGCGCGCCCCTGGGGACGCGCTGCCCGTCGGTGCTCAGCCGCGCGTTGGTGGTGGGCCTGCTGGAGAGCGGTCAGCGCGCGCGCCTGCCGCATGACGTGGGCGTGCTCACCGTCATCACCCACAAGGACCCTGTCTGCGCCGCCGCCGCCGCCGCCTTCGCGCAGGCCGCCGCGCTGGGCATGGAGGAGGCGCCGCTGACGCCCGCGGCCTTCTGCGAGCAGCTGTCGCTGACGGCGGCCGTGCACGACAAGGGGCTGGCCGAGGAAGTGCGGCACCTGCCCCGGCTCCTGACGTGGGACACCTCGCGAGCGCTGTCGCAGCTGCGCAAGGTGGGCGTGCCCCCCAGCGAGCTGAAGGGCGTGGACGGGTTGCCCTCGCACGTGGTGCCCGTGCTGCTGACGTCGCTGTACGCCGCGCTGAAGGTGCCCCACGACTTCCGCGAGGCGGTGGCGCTGGTGCTCCGCTGCGGCGGAGAGGCGGACGTCGCCGCGGCGCTGACGGGCGCGTTGCTTGGCGCGCACCTGGGCACGCGCGCCCTCCCCGCGCGCCTGCGCAAGCAGGTGCTGTACATGGACAACCTGGTGGACACCGCGGACCGGCTGTTCCGGGCCCACCAGGTGCGGGAGACGCTGGCCACGGCCCTGGCCCACCAGCGCCGCCGCTAAACCCTCGCGAGCCTCCCCGGGCAGGCGACCAGGCGGGCCGGCCCTGCACTTCCAGGCGGGCTTTGCGCGCTCGTTCGCCCTGCCCACCTTGTCCGGAGGAGTGGGGCCAGGTGCCGTCCGAGCGGACGGGCGCGCACCCGGGAGTCCCCCCTCCTCAGAGCGCGGGAGACGTGAGTCGTGGACCTCGAATCGGAACGCCTGGAGCGGAGCCAACTGGAGTCGCTCTCCACGACGGAGCTCATCCGGCATGCCCTGGCGGAGACGCGCCTGTTGGTGCGCGCCGAGGTGCTGCACGCCAAGAAGGAGCTTCGCGACGAGCTGAAGGCCGCGCGCACCGCGGGCATCCTCATCGGCGCGGGCGCGGTGCTGGCCCTCACGTCGCTGGCGGTGCTCTTCGTGGCGCTGGGCCTGGCCCTTCCCCTGGGCGCGGCCCTGGGCGTGCTGCTGGTGGGCGTGGCGCTGCTCGCCATCGCCGGCGGCATGCTCTTCCTGGGCAGCAAGCGGGTGCCCAAGAAGCCCCTGACGCACACGCAGGAGCGGCTGAAGCTCGACTACCAGCTCACGCGGGAGACGCTGCAATGAAGGACAACGGCCGAGGGGGCAACGAGCTGGCGGAGCGTCACCGTCACGTCGACCACCGCATCACCCGGGGCATGGATGACCGCAAGCAGGTGGAGCAGACCGCGGACCGCATCCGGGATGAGCTCCTGTTGACGCTGGAGGAGTTGGATCGGCGGCGCGGGCGCATCCTCGACGTCCGCTATCAAGCGAAGCAGCACTCCGGCGCGCTGGTGGCCGCGGGCGCCGTGGCCATGGTGCTGGTGGGCACGGGCGTGGGCCTGGCCATCTACCGCTCCCGCCACCGGGGAGAGGTGCTGCGCAAGAAGCGACGCAAGGCGCTCCAGCGGGCGTGGGAGCACCCGGACCAGCTGGCCTCCAGCGCCGACCAACGCCCCGTGGGCGCCGAGCTGGGCCGCAAGCTCATCCTCATCTTCGCCACCACGCTGGCCACCGCCGTGGCGAAGAACTCCGTGAAGACGCTGGTGCCCGCACGGCAGGCCCCGGGCCCCGCTTTGCTGGAGGAGTAGAATATCTAAATGCGCAACAAATGCGCATAATGCATTCTGATGTTCATGACGGACCTGCTCTATGCGCGGGCGCAGATGGGCCTGTCGCTCGCGTTCCACATCGTGTTCGCGGCGGCGGGCGTGGCGTTGCCAGTGCTCATGGTGCTGAGTGACTGGAAGGCGCGGCGCACGGGGGACTCGGACTACCGGAAGCTGAGCCAGAAGCTGGCGAAGGGGACGGCCATCCTCTTCGCGGTGGGCGCGGTGAGCGGCACGGTGCTGTCGTTCGAGCTGGGGCTGCTGTGGCCGGAGTTCATGGGCCAGTACGGTGAAGTCATCGGCCTGCCCTTCAGTCTGGAGGGCGTGGCGTTCTTCACCGAGGCCATCTTCCTGGGCATCTATCTGTACGGCCGCGAGCGGGTGTCGCCGGGGCTGCACCTGTTCTCCGGCGTCATGGTGGCGGTGAGCGGCGCGGCCAGCGCGTTCTTCGTCACGCTGGTCAACGTGTTCATGAATGACCCGTCGGGCTTCGTGGCCACGCCGAATGGGCCCACGGATGTCGAACCGCTGAAGGCGATGTTCAGCCCGGGCTGGCTCACCCAGACGTCGCACGTGCTGCTGTCCTGCTATCAGGCGAGCGCGTTCGCGATGGCGGGCATCCACGCCTTCGTGCTCTTGCGCCATCCGGGCTCGGCCTTCCATCGCAAGGCGCTGTCGGTGGCGCTGCCGCTAGCGTGTGTCACCGCGCTGCTCCAGCCCGTCGTCGGCGACCTGTCCGCCAAGCACGTGGCGAAGGCGCAGCCGGTGAAGCTGGCGGCGATGGAGGGGCAGTTCGAGACGGAGCGCGGCGCGCCGCTGCGGGTGGGCGGATTGCCCGACGTGGAGACGCGGACTGTCTCGCATGCGTTGGACATCCCCAAGGGCCTGTCCATCCTCGCGTTTGGTGATCCGAACGCGGAGGTGAAGGGGCTCAACGAGTTCCCGCGCGACACGTGGCCGCCGGTGGCGAAGGTGCACGTGGCCTTCCAGGTGATGGTGGGCACGGGCAGCGCCATGGCGTTGCTGGCGCTGGTGACGCTCGGGTATCGGTGGCGCAAGAAGGCGTGGCCTTCGGGTCGGAAGATGATGTGGGCGTGGTTGGTGTCGGGGCCGCTCGGGCTGGTGGCGTTGGAAGCGGGGTGGCTCGTCACCGAGTGGGGGCGGCAGCCGTGGATTGTCCGGGGTGTCATGCGCACGGCGGACGCGGTGACGCCGGTGCCGCACCTGGCCGCGCCGTTCTGGACGTTCACAGTCGTGTACGTGTTCCTGGGCGTGGTGGTGGTGGCGCTGTTGAAGCGGCAGGTGGCGGACACGCTGCCGGACCGCGAGCCGAAGGGGCCTGACGCGAAGGGAGGCGAGGCCCATGTCCACTGACGCGGTGCTGGGCTTCGTGCTGGCGGGGACGTTCGTGCTCTACGCGCTGTTTGGCGGCGCTGACTTCGGTGGCGGGGTGTGGGACCTCTTGTCCTTCGGGCCGCGCAAGGCGGAGCAGCGGGCGCTCATCGCTCGCGCCATGGGCCCGGTGTGGGAGGTGAATCACATCTGGCTCATCGTGGGCGTGGTGCTGTTGTTCGCGGGGTTTCCTCGCGCCTTCGCGGCGCTGAGCGTGGCGCTGCATGTGCCGCTGACGTTGTTGCTGCTGGGCATCGTCTTCCGGGGCGCGGCCTTCACCTTCCGCACCTACGACATGCGAGGCGACGCCGCGCAGCGACAGTGGGGCCTCGTCTTCAGCGGGGCGAGCATCGTCGCGCCGCTGCTGTTGGGCATGTGCGTGGGCGCGGTGGTGAGTGGCTCCATCCGCGTGGAGGGCAGGGTGGTGGTGAGCGGCTTCTTCGCGTCGTGGCTGTCGCCCTTCGCGTGGGCGGTGGGGGTGCTGGCGCTGGCGCTCTTCGCCTTCCTGGCGGCGGTGTTCCTTACGCACGAGGCGTCCGGAGCGGAGCTGCGAGAGGACTTCCGGAAGCGCGCGCTCGGCGCGGGAGTGGCCGTGTTCATCGCGGCGCTCGTGGTCCTGTTGCTGGCGCGCGAGGGGGCGCCCCGGGTGTGGGAGGGGTTGTCGCGCTCGCCCTTCGCGCTGGCGCTGCATGGGGCGACAGGGGTGGCGGCAGTGACGGCGTTCGCCTTGTTGTGGACGCGTCGCTTCCAGTGGGCGCGACTGGCGGCGGCGTTTCAGGCGGGGCTCATCGTCCTGGGCTGGGCGGCGTCCCAGTATCCCTATCTGGTGGTGCCGGACGTGACGCTGCAGGGCGCGGCGGCGAGCCCCGCGGCCCAGCGCCTGTTGCTCATCGCGCTCGCGGTGGGTGCGCTCACGGTGCTTCCTTCCATCGCGCTGTTGTTCCGCGTGTTCCGCCCCAGGCCCGACGGCACGTCCACCGTGGACTCCGGACACTGACGCGCCCTTTTCCAAGACCTTGTCCCTCGTCCCTCACCCCGTTGCCGCGCTGGGGGAGTGAGAGTGTGAGACAGAAAAATCCTGTCTCGACGGAGCGAGTGCCCTGCAACGCCATGCGGGCGGTTTCTTGAGTGGCACTCGCATTTTTGGGTGTAGCGGTTCTGTCGGCTTTGGCGCGGGTAAAGGGACTTGTGTGTCTGCCTTTGCTTGGCGTGTGTGACGCCCCGAGTCGTTTTCCAGGTCGCTCGAATCTTTGATTCCCGAGAGGACGCGCCCCGCATGGGTGGATGTAGGAATTTGATTTTCTGCACGCAAGGAGTTGCATCCGTCGCGTTGATAAATGCAAGACAGTGAGAAGCACCGCTTCTTCCTGACGTGGAGGTCGCCTTTATGGCTGTCGTCCGACGCGCGGTCTTGCTGCTGTGCCTCGTTTCGCTCCTGCTCCCGGGGATGTCTCACGCCGATGAGTCGTTCGTGAACTGGGAGGACCCCCACGTTCACCCGCTGGACCTGACTCCTGACGGCAATTTGCTGCTGGCGGTGAACACCGCCGACAACCGGCTGATGGTGTTCGATGTGACGTCGCGACGCGGGCTGGAGCTGGTGGCCTCCATCCCCGTGGGCCTGGACCCCGTGTCGGTGCGGGCTCGGAGCAACACCGAGGCGTGGGTGGTGAACCACATCTCCGACAGCGTGAGCATCGTCGACCTTCGTCGCGGCACCGTGACGGCCACCCTCTATACGGATGACGAGCCCGCGGACGTCGTCTTCGCCGGTCGCCCGGAGCGGGCCTTCATCACCTGCTCCCAGGTCAACCGCGTGCTGGTGGTGGACCCTCGTCGTCCAGATGCCACACCCCAGCGCATCACCCTGAAGGGCGAGGACCCGCGCGCGCTCGCCGTGAGCCCCGACGGCCGCTTCGTCTACGCGGCCATCTTCGAGTCCGGCAACGGCAGCACCATCCTCGGCGGTGGCTCGCTGATTCCGGACGCCTACCCGCCCAACGCCGTGAGCGACGCGCGCGGTCCCTATGGCGGTATCAACCCTCCGCCCAACGCGGGCTCCACCTTCTTCCCCGCGCTCAACCCCGCCAACCCGCCGCCTCCGCCCGTGGGCCTCATCGTGCGCAAGACAGCGCGCGGCCAGTGGCTGGACGACAACCGCGCGGACTGGACGGACCTGGTGAGCGGGGCGAATGCCGCCGCGTCCGGCCGCCTCACGGGCTGGGACTTGCCGGACCGCGATTTGGCCATCATCGACACGGCGTCACTCTCCGTCAGCTACGCCGCGCGGTTGATGAACGCGAACATGGCGCTCGCCGTGCATCCCTCCGGCTCCGTCACGGTGGTGGGCACCGACGCGCGCAACGAGGTGCGCTTCGAGCCGAACGTCAACGGGCGCTTCCTGCGCGTGTTGATGGCGGTGGTAGACCCGCGCCGGCCTTCGTTGTCCCCGGTGCATGACCTCAACCCGCACCTCGACTACTCCACGCCCACGGTGCCCCAGGCCGTGCGGAGCCTGTCCGTGGGTGACCCGCGCGGCATCGCCTGGAACTCGCGTGGCACGCGGGCCTTCGTGACGGGCATGGGCTCCAACAACGTGGTGGCGGTGGGGCTGGGCGGCGCGCGGCTGGGTCAGGTGCAGGTGGGTGAGGGTCCCACGGGCATCGTCCACGACGACTCGCGCGACAGGCTCTACGTGCTCAACCGCTTCGGCGCGAGCATCTCCGTGCTGAGCACGGACCGCCTCAAGGAGCTGTCGCGGGTGGCGTTCTTCGACCCGACGCCCGAGCCCCTCAAGGTCGGCCGCAAGCACCTCTATGACACGCACAAGACGTCGGGCCTGGGCCACGTGGCCTGCGCGTCGTGCCACATCGACGGGCGCATGGACCGGCTGGCGTGGGACCTGGGCGACCCGACGGGCACGGTGAAGGCGCTGGACGGGCAGAACCTGGGCATGGGCCTGCCGCTGCCGCCCTTCGAGGCGTGGCACCCGATGAAGGGCCCCATGACGACGCAGACGCTCCAGGACATCATCGGCAAGGAGCCGCTGCACTGGCGCGGAGACCGCGCGAGCCTGGAGGAGTTCAACCCCGCCTTCGAGGGCCTCCAGGGGGACGATGCCCAGCTGACGCCCCGGGAGATGAAGGAGCTGCGCTCGTTCCTCGCGACGCTGACCTTCCCGCCCAACCCGTTCCGCAACCTGGACAACTCGCTGCCCCGGAACCTGCCGCTGCCGGGCCAATACACGACGGGCCGCTTCGCGCCGGCCGGCCAGCCGCTGCCCAATGGTGACGCGACGCGCGGCATGGCGCTGTTCCGTCCGCCGCGCCTGCTCGCGCAGGGCCTCTTCGCGTGCAATACCTGCCACACCTTCCCGTCGGGTCTCGCCGTCGACATGCAGTGGACCGGCGCCATGTGGATGCCCCTGCCGAAGGGCGCCATGGGCGAGTCGCACCACGCGCTCGTGTCCACCGACGGCAGCACCAACGTCACGCTCAAGGTGCCGCAGCTGCGCAACCTCTATGAGAAGGTGGGCATGGAGCTGACGCAGAAGGAGAGCCTGGCCGGCTTCGCCTTCATCCATGACGGCAGCGTGGACTCGCTGGCGCGCTTCATCACCGAGCCGACCTTCAATCCGGAGAGCGACCAGGAGGTGGCGGACCTCGTCGCGCTGCTGCTGTCCTTCGCGGGCTCGGAGCTGCCGCGCGGCTCGGCCACGGACATGTTCTTGCCGCCAGGGCCTGACAGCAAGGACTCACACGCGGCGGTGGGGCAGCAGGTGACGCTGACGACCGCGACGCCTTCCGAGTTCGCCCGGGTGTTGCAGTTCATGTCCCTGGCGGAGCAGGGCAAGGTGGGCCTGGTGGTGAAGGGGCGCCGCTTGGGCGAGGCGCGCGGCTTCGCCTACCTGGGCGGCGGGGTGTTCCAGTCGGACCGGACCTCGGAGAAGGTGGGCGCGTTCCTGCTGCTGGCGGGGGCGCGGCCCGGCTCGGAGCTGACGTACACCGTGGTGCCCAAGGGCTCCGAGCGACGCATCGGCGTGGACCAGGACGAGGACGGGATGTTGGACCGGGACGAGCTGGACCGAGGCCGGAGGCCGGACCTGGCGAATGACAACCGGCGGCTCGTCGAGGGCGAGGGGGCGGGTCAGAGTGGCCCGCTTGCGACCGCGGATTTGTAACCCGTATCGTCTCACGTGGGGGGCTGCTCGTCAGCCCATACGGTCCTTGGAGGCGTGAGCATGAAACTGAAAGTCGCGTATTGGGTTGTCACCGGGCTGGTATCACTGTCGGCCGCGGGCTCCGCCTTCCTGTATCTCACTGCTGCGCCGAACATGGTCGCGGCGTTCCAGCACCTGGGCTACCCGGACTACTTCCGGACCATGCTGGGCGTCGCGAAGCTGTTGGGCGTGGTGGCGCTGTGGGCTCCCGGGCCCCGCACGTTGCGCGAGTGGGCCTATGCGGGCTTCGCCATCGACTTCGTGGCGGCGGCGGTGTCGCACATCGCGATGGGAGACCCGCTGGGCACCACTGTCGCGCCCCTCGTCGTCCTGACGCTGCTGCTCACGTCGCACCAGCTCTGGCACCGCGTCTCGGCTGGCGTGGAGGCCTCGCCCGTCGCGCACCCCGCGGGCGCCTGAAGTCTCTCTCGCTGAAGGGGGACAGCTCTTTTGCTCCGGAGCTGTCCTTCGCGCGACGTGGCGCTCAGGGCGCCGTGGGCCAGATGAGGCGAGGCTCCTCGTCTCCGTTCGCCACGAGCACGCTGACGTCATCGACGAGGTCCTCGGAGTCGAGGGCCTGAAGCACGGTGCGGACGGCCGCCTCGGCGTGCATCACCTGGCAGTGGACGCGCAGGTGGCCGTCGCGCAGCTCCCCGCCCTCCACCTCGCCGTTGCCCGTCCAGCCGAGGGCATCGGTGAGCAGCTCCTCGACGGCGACGCGCTTCTCCACGTCATGGCCGGTGCCCTTGCCCTCGATGGGGTACTGCACGATGAGCGTGGCCATGGCGTCGGGCTCGGGCTCGTCGTAGTCCTGTTCGATGAGCGGGCCGGCGGCGTCGGCGATGGCGAAGTCGGGGTCCTCTTCCGGAGGGAGGGGCGTGTCCTTCTGTTCGCCCACTTCGCCCACGGTGCCCCAGTGCGTGGTGAGCACGCCCTCATGCACCCAGACCTCCCAGAAACGGAGGCTGTCGCCTTCCTTCTTGTAGAGCTTCAGCACTTGATACTCCAGGGGAGGGCCCTCCATAGCATGGCGTCCGGCTGGCGCCAGCAGGGGACGGGCCCCCTGTCCCTGGGGTCCGTTCAGAAGGCGCGGCCCTGTCCGCCGTCCACGGGGAGCGTGGCCCCCGTCACCCAGCGGGCGCGCTCCGAGCAGAGGAAGGTCACCACGTCCGCCACCTCCTCGGGCGAGCCGAAGCGACCCCAGGGCAGCTCGTCCTTCACCATCCTCGCGACCTTGTCCGGGTCCGCCTTCTGGCGTTTGTCCCAGCTCCCTCCGGGGAAGAGGATGGAGCCGGGCGCCACGCCGTTGACGCGGATGCGATGGTGCGCGAGGTCCACGGCCATCTCCTTGGTGAGCGCGGTGATGCCCGCCTTCGCGGTGGTGTAGGGCGCGCTGGCGGCGTACTCGCGGCCGTAGATGGAGTTGATGTGGATGATGGTGCCGCCGCCCTTGGCGCGCATGACCTCCACGGCGCGCTGGCTGCACCACACGGCGGACATCAGGTTGCGGTCCATCACCGCGCTCCACTGCTCCACCGTGGCCGCGTCGAACGAGCCCGCGCCGCCGCTGCCGCCCACGTTGTTCACCAGGATATCCAGCGTGCCGAACGCGCGCACAGCCGCGTCCACCGCCGCCACGGCGCCCGCCTGGGTGGCCACGTCCGCGACGACGGTGGCCACGTCCGCGCCCGCCGCGCGCAGCTCCTTGGCCGCGGTCTCCAGGGCCTCCGCGCCCCTCGCGCTGAGACACACCCGTGCGCCCTCGCGGGCCAGCGCCGCCACCGTGGCCCGTCCGATGCCCCGGCTGCTGCCGGTGACGAGGGCCGCCTTGCCTCTGAGCTCCAGTTCCATGGAGCTGGGTTCTACTTCAGGTCACCCGGGCGCAACCTCCGTCCGTGAGACAGCATGAGGCCTGTGTCACACCGTGAATTCTTGCCGCGCGCGGAGGGGACGCCTCGGTGCCAGAGCCGTCTCCGGCGCGGTACTTCTGTCCGTCGACCGACGTGGGTCAGCGCGGGTTGGCGGGGCGCGGGGTGAGCGCCTGGGTGGCGAGCCACTCGACGGCGTCTTCCCACAGCGTGTCGCGGAAGTTCTCGCGGAAGAAGCCGAAGTGGCCGATGGGCTGGCCCACCTGCTTGGGCGTCACCCGACGGTGCTCCACCAGCGCGTCCGCGTAGAACGACAGCAGGTGCTCCACGGCGGCCTTCGAGGCGATGGGGTCGTCCGCGAAGCTGTAGGCCCTGAGGGGCAGGTACAGGGAAGCGAAGGCGTCGCGGCGCGGCTCACCGCCCTCGCCGAGCAGGTAGTCCGGAGACAGGCACCAGCGCGCCCACTGCGTGGCCACGCCCGCCGGCAGGTCCTCCGCCGTCCCCGCCCAGCCGGGCAGCTTGCCGAAGGCACGGGTCAGCACCGGCGTCAGCACGCGCCAGTTGAGCGCCATGCGCAGCCGCTGGGGGAAGAGCTTGTAGTAGCCGGAGCCCGCCGCCACGCTCAGCAGCGCGGACACCTCGCGCGCGTTCTCCGCCAGCCCGAGCAGCTGGCCGCCCACGCTGTGGCCCACCATCAGCAAGCGGCGGCCCGGGAAGCGCTCGCGCATCGCGGCGATGGCGCCCGCGAGGTCCTGGCTCCCCCAGTCCTCCATGCGCGCGCCGAAGCCCGAGAGGGTGTCCGGGCGCGAGCCGCCGATGCCTCGGTAGTCGAAGGTGACGGTGGGGAAGCCCCGGCGCGCGAGGAAGGACGCGAAGCGCGAGTAGTACCGCTGCCGTGCTCCCGTGGCACCGACGACGAGCACCACCGCGCCGACCTCCGCGCCTTCGTGCGGGAAGAGGGTGGCGGACAGCGTGTAGCCGTCCTGGGCCTTGAGTCGAAAGGGGACGCCCGGGCTCGAGGCCTGGGTGACCGCCGTCAGTCTGTCCTCCTGGGGGATGCTCCGCACCGAGGGGACCGTGTCTTGCTCCAGCGCCGTCGCATGAGACATGGACATCGCGTTCTCCTGTCGTTCGCGCGGGGCCGCCAAGGGGGCCGCCGCTTCCAGGTTCGGAGATAGCGCCGGAAGTGCTGCGGGAATGCAGGGCTTTGCTGCACCATTGCAGGCATGGATATGCGATGGGACGACCTGCGCTACCTCCTCTCCGTGGCACGCCAGGGCTCGCTCGCCGGGGCGGCCCGAGAGCTGCGGGTGGATGCGACCACGGTGGGCCGACGACTGGCGGCGCTGGAGAAGGCGCTCGGCACGCGGTTGGTGCTGCGAGGCTCGCGCACGTTGGGGCTCACGGAGGACGCCGAGGCGGTGGTGGCGCGAGCGCGGGAGATGGAGGACTCGCTCCGCCTGCTCCATGACTCGGTCTCCGGAGAGGCGAAGGCCGAGGGCACCGTCCGCCTCGCGGCCACGGAGTACCTGGCCCAGGCCCTGCTCGTCGCACATCTGGGAGAGCTGCACACGCGCCACCCCGGGCTGAACCTGGAGCTGGTGGTGGGCACGGACGTGGTGGACCTCCAGCGAGGCGACGCGGACCTGGCGCTGCGGTTGACGCCACCCCGAGGCGATGCGCTGGTGGTGCGCAAGGTCGGCGAGATTGCCTTCGCCATGTATGCCGCGCGCGGTTACCTGCGTCGCCGGGGTGCTCCTCGGCCCGGAGACTTTCGCGAGCACACGGTGCTCGTCTACCGCGCGTCCCTCACGTCCGGGGAGGAGTCCGAGGAACTCAAGCGGCTGACGTCGGGCGGGCGGCGACTGCTCCAGAGCAACAGCACCGCGGTGCTGCGCGAGGCGGCGGCGGCGAGTCTGGGCGTCGCGCTGCTGCCGTGTCTCTCGGGAGAGAGGGACCCTCGGTTGACGCGCGTGGGCGCGGGAGTCGTGGCGAAGCGGCCCTTGTGGCTGACGTTTCACAAGGATTTGCAGCGCAGCCCGCGTGTGCGCGCGGCTTCGGACTGGGTGGCGGAGCTGTGTCGACGCGAGAAGGCGGGGCTCGCGGGGACGGCGGCGGCGTCGCGATAGGTTTCGGCGCGGGGTCCGTCGAGTCACCTCACCCGCGCGCGGACGCGAGCACGGTGTCGGCCCAGTCCTTGGGGGCCGCCTTGCGGAAGTTCGAGGGAGAGCTGCCCACCTCTCGGCGGAAGGTGTTGATGAAGTTGGAGAGGTCTCCGAAGCCCACGTCGAAGGCGATGTCCGTCACGGGCCGCGAGGTGTCGCGGAGCAGCTCCAGCGCGCGTCGCACGCGGGTCTGCAACAAGAGGCGATGGGGTGTCACACCCGTCTCGCGCTTGAACACGCGGAGGAAGTGATACGGGCTCAAGCCTGCCACTCGCGCGAGCTCCTCCAGTCGAAGCTCGCGCGCGGAGCCGAGCTCAATCGCATGCAGGGCCGCATAGACGCTGTCCCGGGCCGCGCGGTTGTCGCGTGTCGTCTCGGACTTGGGGGCACGCCCGAGCAGCGTACCGACGTTGGCCGCGAGCGCGAGCCCCAGCTCCTCCAGCCCCAGCGACGCGCCACCGGAGGCCAGCTGTTGCTCGGCGAGGTGTCGGAGCGCCTCGACCCTCGACGAAGGTGGGAGCACCGACCTCGCGAAGTACCTGCGAGGCGCCCCGCGAGGAGGACTCCCCACCAGCTCCTCGAGCGCGGCCTCGTCGAGGCGGAAGACGACGCAGCGGTCTCCGCCCGCGTGCTCGTGCGAGATTTCGTACTGCTGCCCGGGATTCGCGAGCATCGCGAAGCCGGTGGTGAGCAACCGGGGCCCCTGTTCGCTGCGGAAGCCGAACACGCCCGAGCGCACCAGCGCGATGGAGGTGTGAGTGAACTGCTCGGGTTCGACTCGAGCGCCCTTCAGCGCGCGGCAGTGGTACGCGAAGACGCGCACGAGTCCGGCATGTGCCACTTCCCGAAGCGGCGGGGTGGGCTGCATGAAAGCGCTCGTCGACCGACTCATGCCTTCAGCCTAGGTCGAAGTCCCCGCTGGCGGTCCAGGACAACCGCATGCCCCACCCCTGAGCAATTTTCCCCAAGTGGCCCCAGGGGTGACTCGCTACACAAGAGCCCGGCGCTGATGAAGCACGCCGGGCCCCGCGGTGCGTCTCACTTCACCTGGAAGCGGGCCTCCGAGGGGCTCGCGCCACCCGAGCGCTGCACGCCGCGCCCCGGGTTGGCGGCCAGGTGCTCCAGCACCTTGAACACCGTCTCCACCTCGTCGGGCTGGCCGATGTCGTTGGCGAGCTGCTCGGCCGTGCGCGCCGACGCGCGAGCATCCAGGAGCCGCGCCGTGAGCTTCTTCTGGAGGTCCAGCACGCTCGTGGCCGCCTTCTTGCCCGCCTCCACGCCCGGCTGGTGGTACGCGTTGATGTGCACGAGGCTCGCGTACAGGCCCACCGCGCGCTCATAGAGGGCAATCAGCGCGCCCACCGTGCGCGGACTCACATCCGGGACGGTGAGGGTGATGGACTCGCGGCCCTTCTCGAACAGCGCGCGGCGCGTGCCCAGCAGGAAGCCGAGCAGGTAGTCCCCGCTGGTGATTCCTCGCTCCACCTCCATGGACTCGCCGTCGCGGTCCTTCAGCACCTCGATGAAGGTGGCGAAGAAGTTCGGCACGCCCTCACGGAGCTGCTGCACGTACGCGTGCTGGTCCGTGGAGCCCTTGTTCCCGTAGACGGCGATGCCCTGGTTCACCACCTTGCCGTCCAGGTCCTTCTCCTTGCCCAGCGACTCCATGACGAGCTGCTGGAGGTAGCGCGACATCAAGAGCAGGCGGTCCTTGTACGGCAGGATGACCATGTCCTTCAGGCCCTTGCCGTCGCCTGCGTGGAACCACATCAGCGCGAGCAGCGCCGCCGGGTTCTTCACCGCGTCCCGCTGCCGCGTCGCCACGTCCATCTCCCGGGCGCCCGCCAGCATCGCGTCGATGTCCAGGCCCTGGAGCCGCGCGGGCAAGAGGCCCACCGCCGACATCACCGACGTGCGTCCGCCAACCCAGTCCCACATCGGGAAGGTGCGCAGCCAGCCCTGCTTCTTCGCGTGAGCGTCCAGCTCGCTGCCCGCGCCCGTGACGGCCACCGCGTGCTTGCTGAAGGCGAGCCCCTGCTCCACATAGGCGCGCTCGGCCTCCAGCATGCCGTTGCGCGTCTCCTTCGTGCCGCCGGACTTGCTGATGACCACCGTCAGCGTCTCGGCCAGCCGGGCCCCGAGCTGTCCCAGCGCCCGGTCCATCCCATCCGGGTCCGTGTTGTCGAAGAAGGACACGGACAGCTTGTCGTCCCGCGACGTCAGCGCGTCCGCCACCAGCTGGGGCCCGAGCGCCGAGCCGCCGATGCCCACGAGCAGCAGATGTGTGAAGCGCGACGCCTTCTGCGGCTTCAGCTTCCCTTCGTGCACCTCGCGCGCGAAGGCGTGCACGGTGGCCACCGTGTCGGTGATGTCCTTGGCCAGCGCCGGCTCCGGGGCCAGCTCGGGCGCGCGCAGCCAGTAGTGGCCCACGCGGCGGTTCTCATCCGGGTTGGCGATGGCGCCCTTCTCCAGCGCCTCCATCTGGGAGAAGGCCTCCTCCAGGCGCGGGCTCATCCGCTCCAGGAAGTCCGCGGCGAAGCCCATGCGCGAGACGTCGAGGGAGAACCCCAGCGACGGGACGACGCTCAGATACCGCTGGTACCGCTCCCACAGCTCACGCTCGGTCATGACTCGTCCTCCTCCTTGGGGGTGCTCGCGCGAAAAAGAGGCGGCTGGCTTAGCGCCTCCGCTCGCGTGAGGGAAGCCGAACACGCGCGCGACGCGAGGACTCGACACCCGGGGAGGGCGCAGTGCTCAACACCCCCCACTCCCGAGGGAGTCAGAGGCACCCCTGGCGGGGCCTCATGTCAGGCCGACGGGCGCACCGGCTCCGCCGTCGGAGGGTTCGCGGGCGGCGCGCTCCGCTCGTCTGGCTTCCAGGCGGGATTGCGGAAGACGTAGCTCAGCCGCTGCTTCAAGGAGCCTGGCTTCATGGCGTCCCTGGCGATGGCGAAGAACTCGTGGAAGGCGATGCGAAACGGGTTGTACGTCTCCAGGTTCTTCGTCAGCCCGTAGACGGGCTTCTCGCCCTCGGGTTCGAAGGTGCCGAACAGCCGGTCCCAGATGATGAGGATGCCCGCGTAGTTCTTGTCGAGGTAGCGCGGATTGGACGCGTGGTGCACGCGGTGGTGCGACGGCGTGTTGAGCACCCACTCCAGCGGACGCGGCAGCTGGCGGATGGCCTCGGTGTGAATCCAGTACTGGTAGAGCAGGCTCACCGACTGCTGGACGACAATCATCACCGGGGAGAAGCCGAGCAGCGCCAGCGGCGCCCAGAACACCCAGCCCGTGGGGTTGGTCCACGTCTGCCGCAGCGCCGTGGTGAGGTTGTAGTGCTGGCTGGAGTGGTGCACCACGTGCGACGCCCAGAAGAAGCGGCTCTCGTGGTGGACGCGATGGAACCAGTAGTAGCAGAGGTCCTCCGCGAAGAAGAGCAGCACCCAGGCGAGGATTCCGGTGCCCACGCGCAGCGGCGTCAGGTTGTAGAGCGCCAGGTAGCCGGCGAAGGCGATGCCCTTCCACACGACGTTGATGAACACGTTGCCCAGGCCCATGGAGAGGCTGGCGGCCGAGTCCTTCAAGGCGTGCCCCGCCACCTCGCGGCCCTCGTCACGCAGCTTCTTCACCCACAGCGCCTCGGCCACCACCGTCAGGATGAAGACGGGAATGGCGGGAGTGATGAGGTCCGGAATGTGTGCGGCGTCCATGGGACACCTCCTTCGTGAGGCTCAGGAGCGGCGGCGTTGGCGCGGTCGACGTGTCGTAGGTGAAGAGAAAGCGCTGCGCATGAAGCGGGTGAGGGCATCGAGCATGCGGCGGTGGGCCGGGTCATCTGGACGCGCGCTGCCTCCGACGGCCGCGCCCTGCACGGCGTCCAGCGCCAGCTCCACCACGGAGTCGAACTCCGGGTAGGCGGTCGCCGCCTCGGGGAACAGCTCGCGCGCCACCCGGTGCAGGTTCTCCCGGTGGGGCCCATCCACGGCGACCAGCGCCACCTGGAGCGCAGTGTCCGTGCGCGCGGCCACATACAGCTCGATGGCTGCTTGAAGCTCCGGCCGCTGGTACGCGGCCCACAACATGTCCACCGCGGAGGCGATGCGGTCCTTGCTCGACGGCCGCGCGCCGACACCGGCCAGATAGTCCTGGATGATGCGCGGGAAGAGGTGCTCCACCGCCGCGGCGAGCAGCTCCTCCTTCGTGTCGAAGTGCGTGAAGAGCGCGCCCTGCGACACGCCCGCCCGCTTCGCGACCTCCACCGTCGTCAGGCGCGCGTGTCCCAGGTCCACCAACGTGTCGATGGTGGCGTCCAGCAGCTTGCGGCGCGTCGTCTCGCGGCGCTCCTGCTGCGTGCGGCGGGGAGGGCGGGGTGGCCCTTCAGTGGGGGATGCGCTCTTCACGGCCATCTCGTCGAAGCATAACTCCGATGTTAGTGAGTGACCAGTCACTATGTTGTGGCCGCTGGTAAGCGAGGGTGATCCACGGTGTCACCTTCGGAGGCACAGGTGAGACACGAGGGCCACTCCGTCCTGATGAGGCTCGCCTGGGCATTTTCGTGAAGGGCCGCCGAGCGGGCGGGGAGACAGGGGCCTGTTCGCTGAGGGTCATCCGCTCACTCGGCGGCGAGGGCTCCAAGCCCCACGGACGAGCGGACGGGCCATGGGGTCCCTGGTGATAGGCCTCGCGGGCACGAGATAATTGCGCAGGGAAATACCCCAGCCACTTGTCTCCGTTGTCCGCCGGCCCGATATGAACCTTCCCTCCGCTCTCCTTGTCGGCTCCCTCCTGGCGATGACGCCAGCGGCTACCAACTCGATTGCCTCCCCTGTGGGCGACATGCCCGAGGTCGGCGTCCCGTTCGCGTGTGGACGCATCCACACGGTGAGCCAGGGGCACGACACGGGCAGTCACCAGCACAACGACACGTATGCGTGGGACTTCCGGATGCCGGAGGGCACGCCCATCGTCGCCGCGCGTGAAGGTGTGGTGCGGCTGGCTCGCGGTGACAGCACGAAGGGCGGGTGTGATGAGAAGTTCGCGCCCTACGCCAACTACGTCGTCCTCTCGCACGGGGACGGGCTGGAGACGCAGTACCTGCACTTCAGCGCCGTGGTGGTGAAGCCTGGGGAGAGCGTGAAGGAAGGCCAGCTCATCGGCTTCTCCGGCTCCACCGGCTGGGCGTGCGGCGCGCACCTGCACTTCAAGGTGGCGCGTGAAGTGGGCAAGGGTTGGAACAACCCGTCCGTGCCCGCGCGCATCGCTGGCTATGGGGACCCGGTGCGCGAGACGCGCGTGGCCGCGCCCATCTGCCGTGACTCCGGTCGCGACACGCTCATGGCCACCACGGAGGGCGCGCACACGCCGGGCCAGCCGGTGGTGTCCATGTCACCGGAGCGCCAGGATGCGCCGCGCGGCCTCCCGCCCGGGGCGAAGGCCATCATCGACGGCCTCTCCCAGCCGCCCGCCCAGGGTGGCCAGGGCCTCGACGAAGCGCGTGCGCCCGCCGGCACCCGCACGGCGAGCGGCCCCAGCGAGACTCGCTGAGGCCAGCATCGCGCCCGCCCCCGCGAGCAGCGCGAAGAGGGCTCCCGCGTTGACGAAGTAGTCCAACGGCAACAGGGGGCCCTCCACGTAGGCACGCACCACGCGGTAGCCCACGTGTCCCAGCAGCACGAGCAGCGGCAGGTTGATGAGTGGCAGCACCAGCCAGCGCGCGGTGCGCCACCATCCCGCCACGGCCTCCGCCACGCCCGTCGTCGCCGTGTAGCGCCACGCGGCGGCCCGGGCCGCGCGGACTTCTTCCAACATCGTCTCCACGTCCGGCACGCCGAGCAACGACGGCTCCAGGCCTCCGGCGCGCGCCACGCTGCGGGCCTCGGCCAGCGCGGTGCGCGCGGCGGACTCCACGCCGAAGTCGTCGTCGAAAGGCTCAATCACCGCGCTCTCCGCGGCGCGCGCGCGGGTGTGTCCGCGCACCGCGTCCACCACCGTGGAGGCCGCCGCCACCGCGAGTCCCGCGGGGAGGCTGCGTCGGCTCACCAGCGCCGCCGCGCCCAGGCCGCTCGCGCCCCACAGGGAGAGGCGAAGGCCCCACGCGGCCGGGCCCCAGAAGCGTCCTCCCGCCTGTCGTCGCACCTCCGCCGCCAGGTGGCCGTGTGCGAGTCGGAGCCGCGCGTCGAAGTCCTCGCGCAGCCCGTCGGACGCCTTCGCCAGTCCGGAGTCCAGGGCGGTGCGAGTCTTCGCGAGCAGCGCGTCCGTCTCGTCGAGCGCGGCCTTCACGCGCGCTGACACTTCGTCGAGCGCGCCCATGGCGTTGCCACGTCGCACGCGCGCGGCGATGGCCTGGGTGGCGAGTCCTCGCAGGTGGAAGAGGAGCGGGCCGAACTCGCCGGACACGTCGCGGCCTTCCTTGGCGGCCAGCGCGCTGATGGCGAAGACGGGCACGTCCTGGGCGGGGAGGCCGAACTGCTCGGCGGCGACGCGGCGGACCTGGGCCTTGAGCGTCTCGCGTGACTCGGCCGACAGCTCGTCCGCGAAGTTGAGGATGAAGACGAGCGCGCGGCGGCGAGCGAACTCCGCGAGGAACTCCACCTGCGTCGCCTCGGCCACGCTGCCCCGGTGCATGACGACGAGCGCGACGTCCGCGCGCTCCAGCGCGGCGCGGGCCACGTCGCGATGGGTGGTGGCGACGCTGTTGAGGTCGGGCGTGTCGATGAACACCTGTCCGCCCCAGAGGGCCTGGGGGCCGGGCACGTACCTCGCCACGCGGGCGCCCGTCTGCGCGAGGGTGTCCGCGGCGGCGCCTTCGGGGGCGAAGACGGTGGCGGCGGTGCTGGTGGGCCGGTCCACGCCCTCGCGGGAGAGGGGCTGTCCGGCCAGGGCATTGAGGAGGGTGGATTTTCCCGCGCCGGTGGCGCCCACGAGCGCGACACCGAGTGGGGCGTCCCTGCTCGCGACGCCGCGCGCGTAGTCGTCCACGAGGCGCTCCAACCGCGCCGCATGCGGCTGGAGCGATGGCAGTTCCAGGGCGGTCTTCAAGAGGGACCGCAGGGCTTCGGGTTCGGGCAGGTTCGTCTCGTCCACGTGAGGGCAGCCTGTCCCGGCGTCGCGTCGAGGGCCAGCGCGAATGTGACGAGGCGTGCGCCAGCGTTCAATGGGGAGAGGTGGTGTGGCGGTCCTCCATGGGGGGAGGGTAGAAACGGAGGGTCATGGAACTCTTCCTCATGTCGCCCCCGGGGCGAGGCTGGGCGCTGCGAGGGCGGAACAACTTCCGCAGTCGCGAGGCGGGGCAGGTGGATGCGCGCAAGGCCCGGCGCGAGTGGCTGACGTTGGCGCGGGCCATTGAGGCGCGAGGTGGCACGGTGGTGGCGCTGTCGTCGCCGTCGGAGCTGCTGACGGGCATGCCGTACGCGGCGGAGTGCGGACAGGTGGTGGCGCGCGAGGGCGCGGCGCCGTGGTTCGTGTTGCCTCGGATGATGAGCGCGCACCGACAGGCGGAGAAGGAGCACTGGGCCGCGTTGGCGCGGCGCATGGGGTTCGAGGTGGTGGAGCCGGACGTGGGCATCTGGGAGGCCCATGGGGACGTGGCGCACTTCGATGGGGCCACGCTGTTGTTCTGGGGTGGGCGCACGACGCTGGATGGGCTGGAAGCCGCGTCGCGCTGGATTCAGGGCGAGGTGGTGCGCGTGCAGGTCCGCGAGCCCGCGTTTCACGGCAACATGGCGCTGCTGCCGTTGCCCGCCGTGGACCGCATGTTGGTGTGTCCGGACGTCATCGACGCGGAGTCGTATGCGCGGCTGCGCGAGCGATTTGGTGAGGAGCGGTTGCTCACGGTGACGGAGGACGAGATTCGTCGCTATGCCACCAACGGGTTGCCGGTGGGGAAGGACTTGCTCGCGCCCTCCGTTGTGCCGGAGGCGGTGAAGGCGCGGGTGGAGGCGCTGGGGATGGGCGTGGTGTCGCTCGACATGAGCGAGCTGTGTGAGAAGGGTGGAGGTTCCTCGCGCTGCCTCGTGTCGCGCGCGTGGGTGGAGGACGGCGCGGTGCGGATTCCGGACGAGGCGAGGCTGTCAGCCGTGGCGCGGGATATCGAAGCCGATGCGTGACACCGAGGCACTGGCGAGACAGGCCGAGGCATACTTCTCCGCGCATCCCGGTGTGTCGCTGATGGCGTTGGGGGCGGGTGAGCACGCGGAGGCGATGGACCTGTCGCCGTTGGGGTTGCAGGCGACGTATCTGCCCGCTGAGCGGAACCTGGAGTTGGCGGCGCAATACCTGAAGCTGAACCAGTTCGCCTTTGGAGGGATTGGTGTTCCGCGTTGGGTGCTGTCGGACCTGTACCTGATGCCGGGAGCGATTGGGTTGCTGCGCTGTCCCGCGCGGATGTTGAAGCCGGAGCTGCGCAAGCATCTGGGACTCGCGGACGAGGAGCCGGCCATCGGCGCGGCGTACTACGCGGCGCCGTCGATGACGCCGGGGCTGTTCATCGGCGCGTCACTGCTGAGCTTCCTGCCGGGGACGGGCGCGGGCGCGTGGGTGAAGACGCTGACCTTGCGCATGCTGCGAGCGACGCGGCTGCGCGGCGTGGCCCAGTGGGACAACCCGAGTGTGCGTGTCCACGCGCGACTGGGGCCCTTGCGACTGGTGGGCCGTGTTCCCGGAGGACACGAGTACGGCGAGCGGACCTTCGTCTACGAGACGGACCTGTCGGACGGCGCGCGCGTGGCGGAGGCGATGGAGCGTCGACTGTCGCTGGAGCCCACGCGGCGCATCGCCGTCACGGACCTGCCGGCGCTGAGCGCGCTGCTGGACCGCGCGGAGGCGGGTGAGGCGCTGTACCTCGTCCCGCCCGGTGTCCAGGAGGGACATGTGCTGGTGCGCGAGGGCTGATTCGTGACCCTGAGAGGACTGGAGTACCAAGTCAGTCGCCGTCCCATGTCACCCCGTAGCGCTACGCTTCGAAGACTCCAGTGTGGGAATGCGCCATGGTGTTGGTGGCGATGTGGGAGGCGCCATGGGTCGTGTCTATGCGAATGGCCGTTCGATTTTGCACAAGGGCGATGGCAATACTCACACGTCGGCGGCCCCAGATGTCTGCAAGGTGCCAACGCCGGGAGGACCGGTGCCCACGCCCTTCGTCAACTCCGCCGAGGACTCCATGCTCTCCAAGGGCAGCACGAGCGTGACCATCAGCGGACACCCCGTGGCACTGACGAGCTCCGAGTTGAGCGCCAGTTCCGGTGACGAGCCAGGGACCGCTGGGGGGCTCATCTCCTCCAAGCTCAAGGGGAAGATGGCGTGGGGCAGTGGCAGCGTCGACGTGAAGATTGAGGGACGCGGAGTGGTTCGCTACCTCGACGTCACGCTTCATAACGGGAACACCTTCAACACCACGTTCATCTCAGCAGGTGGTACGGGCCTGGCGTATGGGGACGACACGAGATGCACAGCGTGCGGCAAACCGCTCGATGTCCATCGTGTGCACGAGACTCCCGAAGTTGTCGCTCATGTGGAGACCGTGTTCACGGAGTTGATGAAGCGACTCCATGCACAGCGGCCGCTCATCGACGAATTCCTTCGGCTGAGAGAGAGGCGCAATTCGTTGGAGCGGGACTCTCTCGGGCGCTTCAAGGAAGCCCTGGCCCACTTGGAGCCGCAGAAGCTTCGGCGGAACGAATTGCTGACTCACCTCAAGTCCGCCGCTGTCGACGGCAAGGCGACGATTATCAGTCAGCTCTCAGCTCTTCAGGAGGAGTTGAAAACAAAAGAAGAGGGCCTCGCCAAACAACGAGCCGAGGAGCGCAAGCACATTCAGGTGATTGAACAGGAGATGAACTCCGTCAATGCGCGGCTCAAGGGCATGAGTCCTGTGTTGCGGCCGGACAAGAATGTCAGAACATATGTCCAGGGCTACATGTTGGGAGTGTGCGTCTGCAAATGCCCACAGTCCCCCCGAATGCTGGTGGCCTGTTCGGGCGACTCGGCACCTGGCTTTCAGGAGGCTGTAGCCACCACGCGGTTCACGCTCGTCGAAAGCTTCCGTGCGAGCGAGAGTCAGATGAAGGAACTGCTGAACCAGGGACGCGATAAATGGGAGTGCGCCGCCCCCAAGATCCTTCAGGCAGGTGGAGCATCGGGCCATCAGGTGAAGGCCATGTCCGAGCGCTATTTCTCCCCCATCATGACCTCGACAGTGGGGGTGGCGTTCAGCGTCATGGACGTCAACGGGGCGCGGAGCGTGGAGAAGGAGTTCAGTCATGGCGAGTCCGTCCCTTCGTGCGACACCTGCCAGCGACTGCTTCCCGAGATGCTGTGCAACCACTCCAAGGAATGCGCCTGAGCCATGGACGAACTGCTCGCATTGCTTGAGCGATATGCCCCGGGTTATCGCGACCAGATCGAGGGGTATCCTGCTCCGCTCCTGGATGAACTCGAAGAGGCCTTCGGACGAGCACTTCCACGCAGCTATCGCCAGTTCGCCGAGCACATGGGGGCACGAGGCGGGGCACTCCTCTCAACGGTCGAGGCCTATGACCCACTCTTGGACGTCGCCGACTTCTATCGGGTCATGCCGATGGAGATGCCGCCTCGTAGGTTTCTCTACCTCTTCGGCGATTCCTCTCCCCTGAGCCCCACGCCGTATTGGCTCGACCTGGAAGCCCCCTCCGAGGACGGGGATTGTCAGGTGGTGCGGATGCCCCTGGGAGAGCACGCCTGGAAGACGAAGTTGTCCAGGGACTACGTTAGCCTCAGGGAGCTGCTTTTCCTCTGGGCGATGGAGAACATCCATCTGCCGAGCTTTCCTCATCAGGCGCGATATCAACGCGGCCAGGGACAGCAGCCGGCGACAG
>NZ_JBLZWL010000038.1:0-65010 GCF_049194865.1 Corallococcus terminator
GCGCGACGAGGACGTGGCGGCGTGCATGCGCCGTGAGATTCGCGAAGAGGCCGGCATCGAGTGCACGCGCATGGTCCTTCGCGGCACGCTGTCCTGGCCCGGCTTCGGCAAGCACGGAGAGGATTGGCTCGGCTTCGTCTTCCGCATCGACGCCTTCGAGGGCACGCCGCTGGAGCGCAACGCGGAGGGCACGCTGTCCTGGGTGCCGCTCACCGAGCTTCCTGGCCTGCCCATGTGGGACGGAGACCGGCACTTCCTGCCGCTCGTGTTCGATGCGGACCCTCGGCCGTTTCACGGTGTCATGCCGTATTCCGGGGGACGCGCGTTGAGCTGGAATTACACGCGGCTCTGAAACACGAGATGTCTGGGTTTTTGCTCGGGCAGTGCGTGTATTTGCGAGGGTGATGAAACAAATGTCTCAAGGTTGACCTGGCGCGTTGACGAGCCCTGGCTTGTGGGCGTAGTTCTAGGGCTCCTGAACATGAGAATGATTCTCAATTTCGACATGGCCTCCGTGGAAAGCGGCCCGCTGGCCGAGCGGAGCGTGGAGTCGTCCGGGCGGTTGTTCCGCCTGGGCGAGTCGTCGGAAGGAGAAGGTCTCTGGGCGCGCTGGAGCTGGGCGCTCGTCACTGCGGTGGTGGTGCACGTGGGCGTGCTCGTGGTGGGGCTGGCCCTGCCCGCGCGCGCGGAGAAGGCCCCGGTGGAGGAGGAGCCGGAGTTGGTGTTCCTGTCCTTCGCGCCTCCGCCTCCCGCGTCGGGAGGTCCGTCCCGTCCCGCCTCGGCCGAGCGCGCTTCTCGGCAGGCCCGCCCGCGCATGACTCGTCCGGTGGTGGCGCCTCGGGCCCTGGTGCCGACGCCGAAGCCCGAGGTCGTCGAGCCCACGCCATCCGAGGAGACTCCCGCCGCTCCCGAGGCTCCGACGAATGAGCCCGAAGCCTCCGCGCAGGCGGCCTCCGAGGACACCTCGGCGCCGAGCGTGCCGGGCGGTGTCGCCGGTGGCGTGGCGGGTGGCACGCAGGGCGGCATCGTGGGCGCGCCGGGTGGCATGGGCGAGGCGGTGGGCTTGGGGCAGGTGCTGCGGCCTCCGTCCGTCCTGAAGCAGCTCACGCCGGAGTACCCCCGACGGGCTCGCGTCGACGGCGTCCAGGGGCTCGTCCTGGTCCGCATCATCGTCGGCACCGACGGTGAGGTGGAGACCGAGCACACGCGGATCATCCGCTCCATTCCCATGCTCGACGCGGCGGCCATCGCGGCCGTCAATCGGTGGCGGTTCTCGCCGGCCATCGGACGCCAGGGCAAGCCCGTGCGTGTCATCCTCGAGCTTCCCGTCCAGTTCTCCTTGAAGTGAAGCAGGCCATGGCCCTCCCGTTACGCAAGACGCTCTTCTGGATTCACCTCGTCGTGGGTGTCATCGCTGGCCTCGTCGTCGCCATCATGTCGGTGACAGGGGTGGCCATCGCCTTCGAGTCCCAGATGCTCGAGTGGGCGGAGTCGGACGCTCGCACCGTGCTCGTTCCAGAGGGTGATGCACGGCGGCTGCCAATCGAGGCACTGGTGGCCAGGGTGCGCGAGGCGAAGCCCGAGGCCCAGGTGTCTGGCGTCACGGTGTATCCGTCCGCGACGGCCGCCGCGCAGGTGGCGTTGGGGCGCAGCGGTGTCGTGTTCGTCAATCCCTACACGGGCGAGGTGCGGGAGGGCGGGGCGAAGGGGTGGCGCGACTTCTTCCATGTAATGGAGGAGTGGCACCGGTGGCTCGCGACGAGTGGTGACGGACGCCCCGTGGGCAAGGCCATCACGGGTGCCTCCAACGCGGGCTTCCTCTTCCTGGCGCTGTCGGGGCTCTACCTGTGGTGGCCGCGCAAGTGGACGCTGAAGACGGTGCGCCCGGTGGTGTGGTTCCGCGGTGGCTTGAAGGGCAAGGCGCGCGACTTCAACTGGCACAACGTCATCGGGCTCTGGAGCATGCCGGTGCTGGTCGTGCTCACGGCGTCGGGCATGGTCATCTCGTACAAGTGGGCCTCGGACTTCGTCTACACGGTGACGGGAAGCCCGGCGCCCGCGACGCAGGGTCCTCCGGGATCCGCTGGAGTGAAGGTGGCGCCGCCGGAGGGCGGAGCGCAGCGCAAGGAGCTGGGTGTGCTCCTCGCGACGGTCCAGGAGCAGGTTCCCGATTGGGCGAGCATCACGTATCGACTGCCGTCGCCGCCCCGAGGCGCTGGTCCGCAGGGCGGGCAGGGCAAGCCGTCCGAGCCGTCGGGTCAGGCGCCTGCCGCGCAGCCCGCGACGACGGGGCAGGGTGATGCGGGTCCTCGCGCCGCTGCTCCTGTCGCCGAGGGTGAGCGTCGCCCGGGCGTTGAAGGTGAGCGTCGCGTTGAAGGTGAGCGTCGCGTTGAGGGCGAGGGCGAGCGTCGTGGCGAGGGCGAGCGTCGTGGCGAGATCGAGCGTCGTGGCGAAGGCGAGCGTCGTGGCGAAGGCGAGCGCCGTGGCGAGGGTGAGCGCCGTGGCGAGGGTGAGCGCCGTGGCGAAGGCGAGCGTCGTGCTGAGGGCGAGCGTCGTGCTGAGGGCGAACGCCGCGCCGAGGGTTCATCGCGCGGAGGGAAGGGCGACTCCGATGGCAAGGTCGACGCCGTCACCTTCGCGGTGAAGCAGCAGGATGGCTGGCCGTTGTTCGCGTCCACGCAGTTTTCGGTGGATCCGTTCTCCGGCGCCGTCGCGAAGCGCGAGGGCTTCGCGGACTTCAACACCGGCCGCAAGCTCAGGACCTGGCTGCGCTTCCTCCACACCGGAGAGGCGCTCGGTTGGGTGGGCCAGTTCATCGCCGCCCTCGCCTCGTTGGGCGGTGTCTTCCTCGTGTGGACCGGCTTCGCCCTGTCGTGGCGACGCTTCTTCCCGAAGCGCCGACCCCAGGCCTCGACGCCTGTGCCCGTCTCACCCGAGCCCGCGTCCGCGAGCTCGTCGGAGACCCCCGCCTAGGACACGTCGACACGGGCGGGCGATGTCCCCGCGACGCCTTCGAGGCGTCTCTCAGCTGATTCTGAAAATCGTAGTCATTCGCAATTTACCTGGAACGGGCCCTTCGGGACCGCGGAGTGGGAGAGAGTCATGTCGTTCATCAAGTCACGCAGCCCTGGAATCCGGACGAGCGCGGGTCACACCGGTGGAATTCGTTCCGCGCTGAGGCCGTGGGGTCCCGCCATGGGCCTCGCGTCGGCGCTGGCGGCCGGTGGGGCGGTGGCGCAGGAGCAGGCGCAGCAGGTGCCGGTGGCCGAGCAGTCCCCGTCGGCGCAGGTGGAGGGTGCGCCCGTCGCCGCTCCCGTGGAGCCCCAGGCCACCCCGGAGACGCAGGGCACCGAGGGTCAGTTCACCCTGCCCACCGTGCAGGTGCAGGGCGAGTCCGAGGGCTATCAGGTCCGTGAGAGCTCGCTGCCCCGCGTCCAGCGCGCTCTGGTGAACACGCCGCAGTCCGTGACGGTGGTTCCCGAGGAGGTGCTCGAGGAGCAGCAGGCCACCACGGTGCGGGATGCGCTGCGCAACGTCTCCGGCATCACCATGAGCGCGGGCGAAGGTGGCCGTCAGGGTGACGCCTTCATCCTGCGTGGCTTCTCCGCGCAGAACGACGTGTCCCGCGACGGCGCGCGAGACCTGGGCTGGTTCACCCGCGACACGTTCAACCTGGAGGGCGTGGAGGCGTACTTCGGTCCGTCCTCCGTGCTCTTCGGCCGTGGCTCCACGGGCGGCGCCATCAACCTGGTGACGAAGAAGCCCAAGCGGACGTCGTTCCAGGAAGTCGCCCTGAGCGGCGGCACCGCGCCGTCGGGCCGCGTCGAAGCGGACCTCAACGAGGCGGTGTCGGAGAACTTCCAGGCGCGCCTCAACCTCATGGGCCAGCTGGCCTCCACGGCGGGCCGCGACGTGGTGAAGGACAACCGGTTGGGCCTGGCGCCCTCGCTGCGCTTCAAGGTGGCGGAGCAGACCACGCTGGAGCTCGACTACCTCTTCCAGCGCGAGGACGGCCTGCCTGACTACGGCGTGCCCTACTTCAACGGCAAGCCCGTCACGGAGACGCTAGATGTCCCGCGCGGCAATTTCTACGGCGTGAAGGCGGACGCCGAGCGCGTGGATGCCCACGTCGCCACGGCGCGTATCACCCAGGGCCTGGGCGAGCAGCTCCAGTTCACCAACACCCTGCGCTTCGGCCGCGTGGACCGCTTCGCCAGTCCCACCGCGCCGCGCGGGCTCACCCCGGCGGGCGCGCCGACCACCATCGGCCGGCAGCGCTTCCAGACGGAGACCGACAACTCCGTCGTCTCCAACCAGGCCACCGTGGGCGGCGAGGTGGAGACGGGCTTCATCAAGCACACCGCGAACGCGGGCGTGGAGCTGTCGTGGGAGAAGCGCGGCCAGTCCCGTGACAACCTCAACGCGGTGGGGCTGCCTGGCGGCCCCAACATCCCCGCGGACCTGTTCAACCCGGACGCGGAGCCGGACCTGTCCGCGGTGTCGCCGGTGTTCTCCGGCTCCAACGTGAGCATCCAGCGGACGCTCGGCCTCTTCGCCGCGGACCAGGTGCAGCTCGGTCAGTACCTGGAGCTGGTGGGCTCGCTGCGCTGGGACGTCTTCAACACCGACTACTCCACCACGGGCAACACCGGCGCCAAGACGCGGCTGCGCAAGAGCGACCACCTCTTCAACTGGCGTGCGGGTGTCGTCCTGCACCCGACGGAGAAGGTGAGCGTCTACGGCATGTATGGCACCTCCTCCAGCCCCTCCGCGGAGCTGGGCTCGGTGTCCGCGGACACCGTGAGCCTGGACCCGGAGAAGAACGCCATCCTGGAGGCGGGCGCGAAGGCGGACCTGTTCGACGGCCGGCTCGGGCTGACGGGCGCGGTGTTCCGAATCACCAAGACGGACGCGCGCGTGCCCAACACGGACCCGGAGGGGCCGCCGCAGGTGCTCGAGGGTGAGCAGCGCGTGCAGGGCTTCAACGTGGGCATCGCCGGCACCATCGTCGAGCGCTGGAAGGTGCTCGCCAACTACACCCTGATGGACTCCGCCATCCTGGAGCACACCAACGCGTTCCTCGTGGGCCAGCGGCTGCCCAACACGCCGCGCCACAGCCTCTCGCTGTGGACGACGTACTCTCCGCTGAAGGACTTCACCGTGGGCGGCGGCGCCGTCTACCAGGACGTGACGAGCGTCAGCAATCCGGCGGCTGCCACCACGGCCACCAGCTACGTGCCGAACTTCTGGCGCTTCGATGCCTTCGCCAGCTACGCGTTCGGAAAGGCACAGGTCCAGCTCAACGTCTACAACCTCACCGACACGCTGTACTACGACCAGTACTACGGGGGTCACGCCGTCCCCGCGGATGGCGTGTCCGCGCTGCTGACGGCGCGCTACCGCTTCTAGCGAAAGGCTCGCGGTCATGATGTTGCACATTCCCAATGTCCTGACCGCCGCCGAGGTGGCTCGCTGCCGCGCGGTGATGGAGCAGGCGGACTGGACGGACGGCAAGGTGACCGCCGGCCACCAGTCCGTCCAGGTGAAGAAGAACCTCCAGCTCCCCGAGGGCGGCGCCGCCGCGCGGGAGCTGGGGGAGCTGGTCCTGGCGGGGCTGGAGCGCAGTCCGCTCTTCATCTCCGCCGCGCTCCCGCAGCGCGTGTTTCCTCCGCTGTTCAACCGCTACGACACGAGCATGTCCTTCGGCTCGCACGTGGACGGCGCCATCCGCTTCATGCCCGGGACGGGGCAGCGCGTGCGCACCGACGTGTCCGCGACGCTCTTCCTCTCCGAGCCGGACAGCTATGACGGCGGAGAGCTGGTGGTCGAGGACACGTACGGCCACCACGCGGTGAAGTTGCCGGCGGGGGACCTCATCCTCTATCCGTCCACGAGCCTGCACCACGTCACCCCGGTGACGCGGGGCGCGCGGCTGGCTTCGTTCTTCTGGATTCAGAGCATGGTGCGCGACGTGTCCCAGCGCGCCCTGCTGTTTGATTTGGACACCGCCATCATGCAGCTCAACCAGGAGGTGCCCAAGAGCGCCTCACTGGTCATGCTGACGGGCGTGTACCACAACCTGCTCCGCCAGTGGGCGGAGCCCTGACGTCCCTCAGTTGCCGCGGTCCTTGCGGACCACCACCTTGCGACCGCGAATCGTCGCCGCCTTCAGCGCGGCGATGACACGGTTGGCATCCGGCTCCGGGACTTCCACGAGCGAGAACGCGTCGGCGATCTGGATGGCGCCGATCTGCGACGACTCCAGGCCCGCCTCTCCGGCGATGGCGCCCACCAGGTCCGCGGGACGCATGCCGGCCTGACGGCCCGCGCCAATCCACAGCCGGGTGGTGTCCCACGACGGAGGGCCGGCGGGGCGCTTCGGCGGGCCCCGCTCCGAGCGGGCAGGACGTCCTCCCGGCCCGGCCGAGGGGCCACTGGACCGGGACGTCCGCTCCGACGAGGGCGCGCTGGCGGGAATCTCGTCCTCTTCCTTCGCGCGTCCTTCATCCTGCGAGTCCTGGAGCAGCTTCACGGCGGCCGCGGCGATGTCGAGCGGCTCGAACTCGCCGGCCAGGTCCTCCACGATGCTGCGCAGCGACTCCAGTCCGCCGGCCACCAGCGTCTCGCGCAGCGTGGCGCGCATCAGCTCCTGGCGCCGGGCCCGGAGGTCCGCCACGGTGGGGATGGTGGACACGGTGATGCGCTGGCCGGTGACCTTCTCGATGTTGCGCAAGAGCCGGCTCTCGCGTGCTTCGACCAGGGTGATGGCCACGCCCTCGCGTCCCGCGCGGCCCGTGCGGCCGATGCGGTGCACGTACGCCTCCGGGGCGTTGGGCACATCGAAGTTCACGACGTGGGACAGACGGGGGATGTCCAGGCCGCGCGCCGCGACGTCGGTGGCGACGAGCAGGTCGGTGCCGTGGGACTTGAGCTGCTTGATGACGCGATCCCGCTGCTCCTGCGTCATGCCGCCATGGAGCGCGTGCGCGCGCCAGCCCCGGCCGTTGAGGGAGACGGTGAGGTCATCCACCTCCGTGCGGGTGCGGCAGAAGATGATGGCGGCGGTGGGGGACTCCACGTCGAGCAGCCGGCCCAGCGCGGCGATCTTGAACGAGCGCGGGACGACGTAGGCGGTCTGCCGGATGCGGGGCAGCTCACCCGGCTCCACCTTCTCCTTGGCGATGCGCACGCGCACCGGCTCGTGCAGGTGGCGCTCGGCGATGCTGGCGATGCGCGGAGGCAGGGTGGCGGAGAAGAGGGCGGTCTGCCGGTTCTCGGGCGTCCCGGAGAGGATGGCCTCCAGGTCGTCGGCGAAGCCCATGTCGAGCATCTCGTCGGCCTCGTCGAGCACGACGGTGCGGACGTTCTCGAGCTGGAGCGTGCCTCGGCGCAGGTGGTCCAGGGCGCGGCCCGGGGTGGCGACGACGACGTCCACGCCGCGCTTGAGCACGCGCAGCTGCTGGCCGATGACCTGGCCGCCGTAGAGGGGCAGGACGGTGGCGCCGAGCTTCTGGCCGTAGCGGTGGATGGCCTCGGACACCTGCATGGCCAGCTCGCGCGTGGGGACGAGCACCAGGGCGGAGGTGTTGTGGGGGCCCGCCTCACCCGGAGTCAGGTGGTGGAGGAGGGGGAGGGCGAAGGCCGCCGTCTTGCCGGTGCCGGTGGCGGCGATACCGAGCAGGTCCTTCCCGGCGAGAAGGGGGGGAAGGGCGGCCTGCTGAATGGGCGTGGGCTCCTCGTATCCGAGGGCACTGAGCGCCTCCACGAGCTGGGGCTTGAGGCCCAGGGATTCGAAGGAAACATCGGGGGGCGAGGACGGCGGTGCGGAAGTCACGTCGGGGCTTGTACCACCGGCTTCCACCCTCGTGGCTCTAAGAATCACCGTTCTGTCCCACATCTATCGCGGCCCTGGTGGGCGCTGGTGGGCAAAAAGCCCGTGTTCCGAGGGTCCGTGAGGGGCCGAGGCGACAGAAAGACCCGATGGGGCAGGCTTCTTCGTCCGGAAGGAGTGTCCGGAGAAGCGCATCGTCGGAGCTGAGCGGCGCCAACTCGCGGGGGGCGGATTCGCGAGGAGCGGCACTTGGATTGCGGTCTACGATGATCGAATCCCTTGGGGAGACACATGCGCGCCACTCTCACCCTCACGCTCCTGCTCGCTGCATGCGCGAGCACCACGCAACCTCCTGGCGGAGAGTCGCGCAAGGTGCTCCAGCGCCCCGCGGGCGTCATCGCGCCTCCGCAAGCACCATCTTCTCCCCACCGTAACTGGGGGGCCGCACAGGCCAGCCGGTCCACCAAGGCAATGGTGTTCAACTGGTACCCGCCAGAACCCTTGCCATCCCAACGTGAGGCCGAACGGCGCTATGCGCTCTGGCGAAATCGGCCGCATGAGCGGCACCACATATTCCCCCAAGCTCAAGAGGCGTAGTTTCGGTCCAAAGGCATCGCCGTGCATGACTGGACCGTTATCATCGACGTGACCCATCACCGGGCCTTGCACAAGGACGGAGACGGGGGCCCGTGGAATACCGAGTGGCTTGAGTGGCGCCGCAGGACGGCGGGCCGCGCCACCAAGGCGGAGCACTTCGATTTCGCTCGCGAGCTGATACGCAAGTACAACGTGTTTGGTATCCCGGTGACGTACTATCAACACCTCTACCTCCCGCCTCTCCCGCCCCCGTGAGGACGTCATGCGCGTCTACGAGCTACGCCCCCCAGCGCGTCGGCGGTGGAGCGCGGCACTCCACGCCACGCGCAAGTGGAGCCTCCCTGGGGTCGAGGACTGTCCAGGATGTCGAGAGACTTGGGGCGGCATCCTCGCGTATCCATCCGTTGACCTCTCGGGCGCGGATTGGGCGAGACGCCTGGAGGAGCCGCGACCGGCGCAGTGGGGTGAGGTGGTGGAGTTGCGCGAGTTGGTGCGGCCCCTATGTCCTCCCGGAGCGCTCCTCGAGCCCGGGACGGAGTTTGGCCCCGCAACGGGGACCGCTCTCGGGCAATGGGGCCCCGTGACGCTCACGGACCCCTGGACGGTCTGGGTTCGCGCAGACGCGCTTGAGTATCTATCGGACCTGCGCGGCATATCGCCCGTCCGCCACGAGCTGCGCCGCAGCGTCGCGGAGTTGCTCGAGCTGCAGATTCTGCCACATGGACGACTGGCCCCTGAGTGTCTTCCATCCACCGTCCAGGCGCCGTGCGCCGTATGCGGCCGCACCGGTTTGGAACTGCCGCAGCGGTACTGGCTCGATAGCGCCCAGGTCCCCGACCTGGACCTGTGGAGGCTCGAGGACGCTCCCACCGTGGTCTGTGCGTCCGAACGATTCGCGCACGCACTCGACGCGATGGAGGACCCCAGTGACATCCTCCTGGTCGAGCTGGCGTCGAAGGACTTCGCCGGCCACCCTGATCGTCCACCACGGCCCGCGCCCTAGCGCCGAGGGGATAATCCAGCGTCGCTGGTAGCCGTTTCGGAAGAGCGGCGTGAGGGTCCACCCCCGCCGCCCCGGGCCTCAGCCCTGCTCGGGAGCCCCAAGCCGGGTGACCTCGAGAAGCCCCATCGGGGTGGCGTGGAAGACGGCGAAGGCGTCCGCGCCCTGCTCGACGCTGGCGAGACAACACACCTGGGAGACGCGGCCGGAGGCATGGGCAAGCGTGCCCCGGTAGCTCTTGTGCAGATGTCCACAGAGCACGAGCGAAGGCTCCAGCGCTTCGGCCACGAGCCTCGCGTAGTCGTTGCCCACGGCTTCGGCGTTGGGGCTGCGGCGCTGCTGCTCGAAGTCCTCGCGGTCCTGGGGCGCGATGATGCCGGAGGGCCAGTCATGCACGAGGAGGACGTCGGCCCGCTCCATCGCCATCGCGCGGTCGATGTCCTCTTCGTTGAAGCAGGTGAAGTCCTTGGAAGAGACACTCCCGAGCCGGGACAGAGGCAGATGGGGCTTCTGGAAGCCGCCCTCGTCATGGATGCCGGAGACGCCGACGACGCGCAGCCCTCGAGGCTCGACGACGCCCACGTGCCCCAGATTCTGGTGGTAGTCCGCGAAGTCGCCCAGGTGCTTGTAGCGGGCGGGGGCGGCCATGGTCGCCAGGTCCGCCTCGTCGCGGTGGGGCTCGAAGTCTCCGACCTGGAGGACGAAGGCCAGCTCCCGGTGCGCGTTCTTCGTCCAGGACTGGAGGAAGGACACCATCCGGTTCATCCGTCCGTGCACGTCACCTACGGCGGCGAAAAGGAAACCAGCGGAGCCCAGGGCCATGGTCGCCTCCCAGCATGACGCGTCCTGGCGTCGAGTGGCGCAGCGACGTTCCGATGGAGGGGAGGCCTGACTGGGAGGAGGAGTTGTCCGGGTTTCGCAACTTCTCCGAGGGTGCGGAGATAATCCCTTCAAGAAGTCGCGGCCGAGGTGCCCCTGGGGCCCGGCTGCCATCCAAACCTCCGGAGAACTCCCCATGACGCGCATTTCCTCCAACGGAGGCACGCCGACGCGCGCCTCTCGCAGCGAGACGTCCGCCCCCGTGGCGCAGCCGAAGCCGGAGGTCCGCAACTCCGTGGTGGCGTCGCAGGACTGCTTCTCCCGTCCGACGCAGAAGGGCGTGGAGCGGGCCGCGGTGGCCATCAACCCGGATGAGTTCGTTCCAGGACCCACGCGTCGGGATGTCTTCAACGACCTCGACGTCCAGAAGATCCGCCAGCAGTCGAACGTCAAGAGCCTCCACGACGGCGAGACCACGCCCCGCACGCGCGAGGAAGCGCTGGCCAAGGCGGACCGCCTCCTGGGTGGCGCGGACTTCCTGCTCCAGCGGGAGACGGCGCAGGGGGCCACCATCACCCGTGACGCCAAGGACGTGAACGACGCGGCGGACACGGACCCGACGTCGCCGCGCCACCAGGCGGCCGTGGCCGAAGTCGAAGCCAACGCGGCGCTGGAGCAGGAGGCGCTGCGGAGCCTGTCCCCCGAGGAGCAGCAGCAGTACCAGGCGGTGCGCGACGGGCTGATGGCGGTGGAGCCCGCGGGCGATCCGGTGGCGGCGCTCGCGCTCCAGAAACTGCTCCTGGAGGGCAAGCTGCCGGGTGAAGAGGCGCTGGGCGGCGAGGGAAATCTCCTGGAGCAGCTCCACACGCTGCAGACGCAGGAGCTGGGCGAGGGGATTGACCGGGGCGCGCTGCTGTCGGACGTGGTGCAGGAGCTGGCGACGCCCGAGTCCGTCAACCAGCGCAACAAGGGCACGTGCGCGGCCACCGCGGCGTCCATCCAGCTCATCCTGGAGAACCCGGCGGAGTACGTGCGCCTCGTCGCGGGACTGGCGAGCGAGTCGGGTGAGGTGACGCTGGCGGACGGCGAGACGGTGATGAAGCGCGAGGCGCTGGGCGCGGAGGCCAAGAACGGAGAGGACGTCCGCTCGGAGAGCCAGGAGCTGATCGCGCCGGCGTTCATGGAAGTCGCGAACGGCGGTGAGAGGGATTACCAGGACAAGACGGACGCCCACTACGAGGACGGGGAGAAGACGCACAGCGGCCTGTACCCGTCCGAGTTCGACCGGCTCGCGGAGGCGGTGTTCGACCGGAAGGTCGACACGGTGTCTGGGATTGGCGGGGCCGAGGAGGAGGCGGAGGCGTGGGACCTCATCCAGGAGCGCACGGCCGCCGGTGAGACGGTGGCGGTGGGCATGACCTGGGGCACCGGGGGCCACCAGGTGGTGGTGACGGGCACGGGCGTGGACCCGAAGACGGGCGAGGAGTACGTCGAGTACACCAACCCCTGGGGCCGCACCGAGCGCATGCCGAAGGACGAGTTCCTCGGCCGGCTCAACAGCATGCACACCCGCCCGGAGGAGAAGGTGAAGGAGAAGGAACTGGACCGCAATCCGAGGCACCCGGAAGCGCCCGACCGCATCGCGAGGACGGGGTAGTCGAGCGGGTGCGGCTCAGCCGACGAGCGATGGCCAGTTCCGGCCGACCCAGGCGCGCTGTTCGACTTCGTCGCGCCAGCTCCGGTCCTCGCGGTCGATTCTTCGCGAGGTGACGAAGAGTCCTTCGAGGGCCGTGAGCAGTCGCTGGGCGAAGGGCGCATCCTCCACGACGAGGAGCGCCTCGCTCTCCCAGTAGGCGGCGGTGACGTCCAGGTTGGCGCTGCCGATGGCGACCGCCGTGGTATCGCAGACCAGGAGCTTCGCGTGGACGTGGGGGAAGAGCTTCTCCAGTTCCGGCTCCCACTCCGGCATCGCGGGCAGGGCCCACTCGTAGGCGATGCCGCCCGCCTCGATGACGGCGTCCAGGCGACTGCGGACGTAGCGGTCCGCCACCTCGCGCAGCGCGCCGCCCGGGAAGTACGTCCTCGCGGAGCCGTAGTGCGGCCGGACGCTGCCGAACAGCACCTCCACGCGGACGCCCCGGCGCACGGCGGCGATGAGCGCGTTTTGCAACTCGAGCAGCAACGGGAAGGTGTTCACCAGCACGAGCCGTGAGCGCGCGTGGCGGATGAGCGCCAGCTGCGTGTCGAGGGTGTGCGTGTCCTTGAGTCCTTCGTGCAGGGCGACCCGGGCCGCCATCGTCCCCACGGGCGCCGTGGGTGGGAAGGCGTAGGGCTCGCCGCCCGCGCGGTTCCACTCGGACAGGAAGGCGCTCTCGAGGACGCTGACCAGCGGGCCCTCCAGTCGCGCGCCACAGTCGAGCCAGGGAATGTCGCGGTAGTGCGAGGTCCGCCGCAGGCCCACTTCGTCGAAGCCCGTGTAATAGGGCGCGCCGAGATTCCGGCCCGAGACGAAGGCGCGAGCGGAGTCGATGACGGTCAGCTTGCGATGGTTGCGTTGCTTGAGCTCGGAGAGGCTGGGCACGCCGACGAGGGGGGCGATGGCGCGTACTTCGGCGTTGGGTGTCTCCGCGAGCGTCACGAGGGCGGGGTTGAGGGCGCCGAAGGAGTCATGGCCACTGTAGAGCGCATCCGCGAGGAAGCGCACGTGCACGCCGCGCGCGGCGGCTCGCTTCAGGGCCTCGGTGATGCGGGCGGTGACGCTGTCGTCCTCGACGATGTAGCACTGCCAATGGATGGTGCTTCGGGCCGCGTCGATGGCCGCGAGCACCGACTCGCGCGCCAGTCCGTTGTCGAGCTCGAAGTCGATGTGATGGCCCTCCATGCGCGGGCTGCAGCCCGCGAGCGCCAGCTCCCGAGACCAGGAGTACGGCGCATCGTGGATGGGGATGGGCTCCAGGGCGGTCGCCCGAGGCAGGGCCAGACACTCCTCGGCGCTCAGGGTGCGAAGAAGCGGATGGACGGGCTTGTGCGCCTCGCGAGTGACGACAGCGGCGATGGTGATGCCCGCGCTGGCGAGGCGCGTGGCCACGCGCAGGAGTCGCTGTCCGTCGACCTGCTGGGGCACGTCGTCGGCGCGAGCGTCGTCGAGCCAGGCACTGGCATCGAGAAGGAGAGGCCAGGGCGTATCCGGCAGCATCTCGCGAAGGTGGGCGCGCTGGGAGTCGAGGGAGTCCGTGTCGCGCAGTCGAACGAAGACCAGGTGATAGCGGTCCATCGCCAGGGCGTGGGCCGCCGCGAGCGCGTCCTCGTCGAGCAGGCTGTCCACGAGCAGCAGGGGCTGCACGGGCCCGAGCACATAGCAGGGCGACAGGTCTCTGGGCGCGGCGGTGCCGGAGAAGGCGAACGCGAGTGGGTGGAGGCCGCGAACGTGCTCGAACCAGGACGCGCTGAGCGCGGCGGTACCACCTTCGTGGCGAATGGTTCCCAGAGCGGAGCCGCCCTCGAACACGGACAGCGTGCCCTCGTTGGGGACGGAGACACTCGACATGAAACCGACGCGCTCGACGGAGAAGCGGGGCGCGAGGCCGGGGGCCGCCACGGAGTCGGAGACCGCGTAGTGGTCCTCGAACAACACGGCCGTGGTCTGCGTGCGAGGCAGCAGCAGCGTGGGGACGTGAGCTTCCTGGAAGGCCTTGGCGCCGAGCATCCCGAGCACCAGGGCTTCCATGTCGGCGAGCGCGTCGGCGGGGATGACCAGGAGGTCCACGCCGGAACGGACGGCCGCGACGTCGAAGGCTTCGACGCGACTGTCGGCGGGGTTCTCGGTGAGCGACTCGACGTGGAGCGTCTGGGTGATTCCCAGGGCCCGGGAGAGGGCCTGGAGATTCGAGGTCTGCTCAGGAGCCGAGCCCGTGGTGAGGGCGATGAGCTCGGAGGGTGTGATGCAGCGGGAGAGGAAGGTGGCCATCGCGCCAAGGCCTCGCCCGTCCGGGGTGATGGCCACGGCCATGCGTGACGGCGTCGGGGGAGGCGTGGAGGGCGCGCGCCCGATGGAGAGCACGGGGATGTGCTCCCTCAACGAGAGCATGAGCATGGCCCCCACACGGGCGCGTGGGGACGTGTCGAGGTGGGGGCCGAGGACGACGAGGTCCGCGCCGTGCTGTGTGGCGGCCTGGACGACGGCGCTGGTGTCGAGGTGGGTTTCGAGGGCGCCCCGGACCTCGATGGAGGGGCTCCAGTCGTGAAGGGCGTGTCGGATGCGGTCCAGCACGGTGAGGCTGGCGGGAGGAGGGGCCTCCAGCTCGCTGCGCTCGGGGACCAGTCCGTATAGGTAGACAGCCTCGGGCGCGGCGCTCAGTCGCCTCGCGGCGTGAAGCACCAGCTCGGACTCCGAGCCGGCATCGAAGACGATCATCAGACGACGGAACATGGCGCGTGCGGTTCCCGGAGTATCCGGTCGCCCGCCTTCACCGTCGCACGGCTCCAGCGGTCGACCGGGGACCCATTATGCCGGGGTTGGGATGGGACGGTGTCCCTGAATCTCCGGGTCACGAGGGGGCTTGCAAGGACACACAGCCAGGACAGTAGGGTGCGGCCTCCCCTCGTCCCCCGGAGTCTGTCCATGAAGCGGAGTCAGTGGTTGCGTCTTGGCGTGGCCTTGGTCGCCCTGGTCCTCGCAGGCTGCAATGATACACATTCAGAAGAAGTCCAAGCGTCAGGGATTGAGCAGTCCTCGAACGCCGCCACCCTGGCTCCGGTCCGAGTGCCGAAGTCGGTGGGCAAGAAAATCTACGCCCACCTGATGCCGTGGTTCGAGACCTCGGCCTCGTCCGGCAACGGGGCCTGGGGCATCCACTGGACGATGGCGAACCAGAACCCCAACAACGTGGATGGTTCCGGCCGTCGGCAGATTGCCGCGCACTACTATCCGCTGATTGGCCCCTATGCCTCCGGGGACAAGGACGTCATCGAGTACCAGTTGCTGTTGATGAAGTACGCGGGCGTGGACGGCGTCCTCATCGATTGGCCGGGCACGGTGAATGCCTGGGACTATCCGAAGAACAAGCAGAACTCCGAGGCCTTCATCGCGCGCACGGCGGCGGTGGGGCTGGACTTCGCCATCGTCTACGAGGACCACAACATCCAGCTCGCGGCGAACGCGGGCATCATCACCGACAAGCTCGCCGCGGGGCGGGCGGACATGGGCTACCTGAGAGATAACTACTTCCCCCAGGGCAACTACATCCGGGTGAACAACGCGCCCCTGCTGCTCGACTTCGGGCCCCAGACGTTCCAGACGCCGTCGGACTGGACGAACCTCTTCGGAGTACTGTCGCCCAAGCCGGCGTTCCTCACCCTCTGGTACGAGTCCCAGGAGGCCGGAGCCAACGCGAGCGGCGAGTACGCGTGGATCTACTCGGACTTCATGGCGGGGCTGAACCACTTCTACGCCAACCGACCCCTGGGCCTGAAGATGGGCGTGGCCTACCCGGGCTTCCACACCTTCTACACCGCAGGCGGCTGGAGTGGTCCCACCTGGGGCCTTCCCCACAACGGGCTGAGCTCCTTTCAGCAGACTCTGGACGCGGCCCTCGGCAGCAGTGTCGGCCATGTCCAGCTCGCGACGTGGAACGACTATGGCGAGGGCACCATGCTCGAGCCGACGCGTGAGTTCGGCTACGGCTTCCTCACCACGCTCCAGCAGAAGCTGGGCGTGCCCTATTCGCAGCGTGAGCTGGAGCTCATCAACACCCTCTACCAGCAGCGCAAGCAGCACGCCGGAAACGCGGCGAGGCAGGCCGAGCTGGACCAGGCCTTCCAGCACCTCGTCGCCCTCCAGGTCGCCCAGGCGGAGACCATTCTCAACGGAGGCTCCACGCCGACCACCATTCCGCTCACCAACCCCAGCTTCGAGTCGGGCATGACGGGCTGGTCCACCTGGTCTCCGAATGGCACGGAGTGGGCGGCCTTCAGCGAGACGTACAACGGGGCGCAGTCCGGGGCCTATCACCTGACCCACTGGGGCACGCCGGCGTACGAGACGTGGACGTACCAGGTCGTCACGGGCGTTCCGTCCGGCAGCTACAAGGTGAGTGCTTGGGTTCGAAAGGGCGGCGACTTCGGGCTCGCGCGCCTCCAGGTGAAGACCTGTGTCTCCTGCACGCCGGTCTTCACCACCCTGGGGACGTATGGCTCCTGGACGCGGGTGGAGACGCCGAGCATCTCCGTCACAGCAGGCACGCTGGAGCTGGGCTTCCACACGCAGGCCCCGGCCCAGAACGGAGCCAACTTCATCCACATGGATTCCGTCGAGCTGCGCAGGCAGTGAGACATGGCGCCCGCCCTGGCCTCCCAACACAGAGGCCAGGACGGGGCATGGGTCAGCAGACCCGGACGCGAATCAAGGCGAGTAGAGGATCTCGAGCTTGGGGCGCCGCGCCGGGTCCGCGGTCTCGCGTGAATAGTAGTAGCCCTTGTAGTCACCGGCGGTGATCCTGAAAGAGATGCGCCGGTCGACGGCATCCGAGGCGCTCTGCACGGCGGGGATGAGCGCGGGGCTGTCATTGACGCCGACCCGGTCGAAGAGGTCGAAGTTGGGGTACCAGATGAACCACCAGCCCAGGGGCTCGCCCGACGTCGCCGGGTGGTTGCTGTAGTTGAGCGTGTTCTCCCCCCAGGAGTTGTCGGGGACCAGGTAGGTATAGACGTTGCCGTCGCCTCCGGGTGACGTGCCTTGCCTCGATACGGCGGAGAGCTTCACGCTCTTGATGAGCGCACCGGCGGGGATCGCGCCGAGGTTGAAGCGCAGGAAGGGAGACTCGGGCCAGAAGAACGTGCCGTTCAGGATCTCCTGGGAGCCATAGTCAGCGGTGCTCTCCCACGGATGACCCGAGATATAGGTGTCCGCCTCGGGCTCGAGCGTGGTGACGACGTCCGGGGGCGTATACGTATACGCGATGATGAGGCGAGGCCGCTGGGCGACGACGGAGTACTCGCGCGAGCGGTAGACCGTCCTGTACCCCGGCGAGTGCAGCCGGAGGCTGAGAAGCTTGTCCCCGTTGAGCTCGCCCTGGACCACGGGGACGAGCGCCGGACTGGCATTGACGCCCAACTTGTCTTCTGGAGTGTTGTTGTACCAGAGGAACCACTCGCCCAGCGTGCTTCCCGTGGCGGGGGGCTTGTTGTTCCAGGTGAGGGCCGTCTCCGACCAGGAGTCATCGGGCACGAAGGTGGTGTAGACGTTGCCGTCACCTCCATAGGCGAAGCCCATGTAGGCCAGCGCCTCCAGGCGAACCGACGTCACGGTGGCATTCGCGGGCAGCCCGCTCAGGTCGAACCGGAGGTAGGCGTGGTGGGAGCCGCGATTCACTTCCCACGAACCTGACACTCCGAAGTTGGTGGCGGGCGCCGAAGACGTGACCAGGGTGTCGGCCACCGGCGTGAGTGTCACGCTGGCACTGAGCGCCGAGGTGTGTGTCGACAGCGAGGGAACGGCTGCCGCCGAGGCCTGTTGCTCCTCGGAGGGCAGGGCGCCACAGCCAAGAGAGGACAGCAGCAGCAAGGTGGACAGCGAAGAGAGCTGGGTGTTGTTCGCAGCGAGGTGTCTCAAGAAACGCATCCAGTATGCCTTCGGTGAGAGGAGTCGCCGCTCAGTGCAAGTTGGAGCCCACGCTCGCGCCAGGGTGTGTGGACAGGCGCGTGGTGGGGGTTTGCGTGTCGCGAGGACGCAGGGCTCCGGGTCTGCGTTCCGGCACAACGAACTTCGGCGGAAGTCACCAGAGGTGTGCTTGTTGACGCATGGGTCTTAATTTATTTGCTTAGGCTGAGAAAACAGTAAGGAGCTGGAGGTGATGCAACCCGGTAGCTAAAGTATCGGCTCCCCCCAAGGTTGAAGGGGAGTTTCCATGTCGACATCGCAGGTGAGCCCAGCGAGGCGCAGCTCGCAGGCGAGAAACAGGCCGACCGGGCCAGCTCCAGCAATCACGACGTCATAGAGCATCTTGACACCAGCAGCACCTCGTCGAGCGCGCCATCGTGAAGCTCCGTCGCGGTGAAGCTGATCGGGCTCTCTGACACTTTCCGACGTCGGAGCTCTCAGCCGAGGGGGCGCCCAAAGCCGTGGCGTCAGTCCGCGCCGCGCTAGTCCTTCCACAGCATCTTCCACGGATGCTTGCGCAGGTCCGTCACCAGGGTGCGCAGCTCGTTGTAGAGCGTGGGGTCCTGGAGCACCGCGCCGACGGTGCCCTCGCCGGCCTCAATCTTCGCCAGCACGCGGTCCGCTCGGGCCGCGATGCTGTCCAATTGCCCCACGGCGGTCGTGAGCTTCTCCAAGGCCTGCTTGACCCGCTTCCCATCCTCCGGGCTCAGCTCTCCCGTGACTGCCGCCAGTCCATCCAGCGTCGTCCCCGCGGACTTCGTCAGCCCAGGCAATTCGCTGCGCAGCACCGCCGCCGAGGCCGCCGCGTCGTCCAACAGCCGAGCCGCCTTGCCTCCGGGCTGGAGTGATTCGCGCGCGAGCTGGGCAAGCTGCCTCAGGTCCTTCGACGCCGCCGCCAGCTCCGAGGCCAGCACCTTCACGTCGCCCTTGTTCTCCGTGAGCAGCTCATCCAGCGTCCTGGACAGCCGCGAGATGTTGATCACCAGCCCCGTCACCGCCTCCGGGTCCTTCTCCAGCATCCCCGACATCATCTCCACGAACTTGGAGAGGTGCTCCGCCAGCAAATCCAGACGCGGTGCATCCGTCCCCCGCAAGGCCTCGCCCTCGGGTCTGCCGCCCGGCCGCGTCCCCGGATTCAATTCCAGATAGGGCTCGCCCAGCAGGCCCACCGAGGCCACCGTCACCCGCGCATCCTCGCGCAGCGCCCCCAGGGACTCCGGCGTCACCGCCAGCTCCATGCGCACGGGCAAGGGCTGCCCCCGGTCATCCCTGCGCTCCGGCAGCAGTCGAATCGCTTGCACCCGTCCCACCTGGACGCCGCCCAGCTTCACCGGCGCGCCCTCCACCACGTTGCCCGTGTGCCCGAAGTCCACCGGCAGCACCGTGGACGAGCCCAACGACAGCTCACCCATCAACCACAGCAACACCAGCACGCCCACCAACGCCGCCAGCACCAGGGCGCCCACCTTCAATTCCAGCCGTCGCTCATCCATCCGTCGCACCCTCCATGAACGGCGCCGTCAGCACCCGCAGCTCTGGCGCGGAGGACTCCAGGAAACCCGCCGGAGGCCCCAGGTACGCACACCGGCCTTGCGCCACCACCAACACCCGGTCCGCCAGCCCCTTGAGCTGTCGATAGTCATGCGTCACCACCAGACCTCCCAGTCCCCGCGTCCGCAGCGACGCGATGACCTCTTCCACCTGCGTCGCCGCCCGTCGGTCCAACCCCGTGGTCGGCTCGTCCAGCAGCAGATATCGCGGCTTCAACACCAGCGCCCTCGCGATGGCGGCCCGCTTCTTCGCTCCAGGCCCCAGCTCGGGAGGCAGCCGGTCCGCCCACTCCAACAGCCCCACCTGCGCCAGCGCCGAGTCCACCGCGTCCTCGGGCGCCTTCGGGTCCGCCAGCCTCACGTTCTCCCGCAGCGTCCGCCAGTCGAGCAGGGCAGGGCCCTGCACCAGATAGGGCGCTCGACGCCGCAGGCGGACCAGCTCGCGCTCGGGCTGCGTGTCCACCCGCTCGCCCCACAGCTCCACGCTTCCGGCGTCCGGCTTCAGCAGACCCACCGCCATCCGACACAGCACGCTCTTGCCCGAGCCGCTCGCCCCCGCGATGAACGTCAGCTCTCGCGTCGACACCTCCGCCGTCACGCCGTCCAGCACGCGCCGCCCACCCCCGAACGCGACGCGCACGTCCGTGAAGCGGAGCGTGTCCTCGGGACTCGTGTGGGGTTCGTTCGTGCTCACAGGCGCAGCAGTTGGAATGCGAGGGAGACGCCAAAATCAATCAACAGACACCCCAGGCTCGCGGCCACCACACCCTCGGTGGTGGCCTGTCCCACGGCCTCCGCGCCACCTCGGGCCCGCAGGCCCGCCACCGCCGCCGCCAGGGGGATGTACAGCCCGCACGCCACGGCCTTCATGCCCGCCGCCAGCAAATCCCAGCCATCCACATACCGAGGATCCATGAAGGCCCGGCCGTCCACGCCGAACACCAGGCTGGCCACCAGCGCCGCCGACAGCGTCGCGGCCACCGTCCCCATCGTGCTCAACAGCGGCACGCCCAACAGCCCCGCCACCATGCGCGGTGCCACCAGGTCCGCGTACGGGTCCCCCGCGGACATCTCCAGCGCCTCCACCTGCTCGTTGACGCTCATGGTGGACAGCTCCGCCGCGTGGCCCGCGCCCGCGCGCGAGGCCGTCAGCAGCGCGGAGACCACGGGCCCCAGCTCGCGAATCAGCAGCTCGAAGTACGCGGGGCCGAGCACCGCCACGTTGCCGACGAAGCGCCGCGCTTGACTGTTGGCGATGGTCACCAGCACCGCGCCGAAGAAGGCCATGCCCGACACCACCAGCCACACGCTGCGCCCGCCCAGCTCGTGGAGCTGCACCGCGCACTCGCGCCACGACACGCCCTCGCGGGCCCAGGCCCGCACCGTGCGCGCGAAGAGCACCACCGGGGCTCCGAAGAACAACAGCACCCGGTTCATGCCATCCACCCCGCCAGCACGAGCGTGAGCACGAAGTCGATGACGAAGATGGCGGCGCACCCTTGCACCACCGCGCTCGCCGCCGCGCGTCCCACCGCCTGGGCGCCGCCGCGCGCGGACAGCCCCACCGACGTGGACACCAGCGAGATGGCCAGACCGAAGGCGCCCGTCTTCACCACACCGCCCAGGATGTCGAGGGGGCTCAGCATCTGCGCGAACGTGCCGAAGAAGACTCGCATGGGCAGGCCGAGCGTGAAGAGGGCCGCCACGGACTCGAAGAGGATGGCGACCAGGAACGTGAACGTGCTCATCGCGAGCATGCTCAGCTCCATCGCCACCACGCGCGGCGCGACGAGGATGGCGAACGGGTCCAGGCCGATTCCCCGCAGGCCTTCTATCTGCCCGCCCACCTGCATGGTGGCCAGCTCCGCCGCGTTCCTCGCGCCAATCCGCGCGGACATGATGAGGCCCAGCAGCAGCGGACCGAACTCCCACAGCACCCCGTAGCCCGCGGCCCAGCCGAGGAACGCTCGCGCGCCGAAGCGCTGGATGTAGAGCCCTGACTGCAACACGACGATGACTCCCGCCAGCGCCGCCGTGGCCAGGGCCAGGGGCAGGGAGTCGTAGCCGAACTGCACCAGCGCCCGTGCCAGCTCGCGTCGCTCCAGCCGGGGGAGTCCGAGCACCGTGCGCGCCGCCACCAGCGCGAGCGCCCCGGTGCCTCGCACCGCCTCCAGTCCGAGGCTCCCCGCGCCGCGCACCGTCTTCAGCCCGGGGCTCTCGACGCGCGGCGGTGGACTCACGGGAGGACCTCGTCCTGTTCGCGCTCCAACTCCGGCGCGGGAGGCCCGTCGTACACCAACCGGCCACCGCGCAGATAGAGCCAGCGGCGCAGGGGCAGGTCCAGCGGTGCCTCGGGCGCGGCGACAATCAAGGTGCCGCCCTGGGAGACCTCTAGCAGCACGCGCGCCACCTGCCGGGCCGTGCCCGGATCCAGCCCCGCGAAGGGGTCGTCCGCGAGCAGCACCGACGGCCGCGCCGCCAGCGCTCGCGCGATGCCCGCGCGCTTCTTCATGCCTCCGGACAGTCGCTCTGGCAGCGTGTCCGAGGCATCGCGCAGGCCCACCGCGCCCAGCACCTCGTCCGCGCGCGCCTCGGCCTCCTGCTGTGGCACCCGCCGCCGGACGAGCGGCAGCAGCACGTTCTGCCGCACCGTCATCGAGTCGAACAGCGCATCCGTCTGGAACACCATGCCGAACGAAGCCTGCCGCTCACGCCGCGCCGAGGCTGACAGGCGCGCCACGTCCTGGCCGTCCCACAGCACCTGTCCGTTGAACGGGGAGACGAGGCCCGCCAGCGACTTCAGCAGCGTCGTCTTCCCCGCGCCGGAGCGCCCCAGGAGCAGCGCCTGGGTCCCGGGTGGCAGCGCGCAGCGCACGTCCGCGAGGACCGTGCGCACGCCGTGCTTCACCGTCAGGGCTTCCGCGCGCAGGTCCATGGGCCTCTCCTCTAGGCCCTCCGTCTCACGGCGTCCAGCGCAGCAGCGTCCCGCCGTGGCCCGTGGCCCAGACGGCCATGGGGCCCGAGCCGCCCAGGGCATTCAGCGTCGCCTGAGACTGACTGACAGTGCTCCAGGTCGTTCCGTTGAAGAAGTGCACGTCGTTCACCTCGGACGACACCGCGTAGATCGCCGTGCGACCGAAGGCCCGGAGCGACCGGAGATTAGGCGTAGGCTTGTTCGACACCGTCAGCGCGGGCAGTCGGGTCCACCTTTCCCGCGAGCGCTGTAGCAGTAGCGCGCCGTCACCCGCCACATAGGCCAGCTGGGGCGTGAGGACCTGGACGGCGTTCAGGAACCCCCTGGTGTCCGAGACCCCTAGGTCTTCCTTCGTCCACGTCTCCCCATCCGTCGAACCTCGAAACACCACGGGACGCGTAACGCCATTCACCGTCTCCGCGCCCACCGCGAGCAGCGTTGTCGCGTCCAGTCCGTGGATGGCCTTCAGGTTGGCGGACACCTGGACGATGACCTCGGGCTGCACCTGTACCGGGCCCCCGTGGTCATAGAGCCAGCGCAGGATGTGGCCCTGGCTGGTGACGGCGTACAGGGTGACGACGTTGTCCGTCTCGTTCTGGAATCCGACCAGACCGTTGATGGCCCCGCCATGGCCACTGTTGAAGCTCTCGCAACTGGCGAGCGGCTGCGGAGCAGGCACCGTTCCGAGTCGCCCTGCCCTGGATCCGAGGAACACGCGGCCGTTGTTCGCGGCCCATGCCGACTTCCAGTCACCGGGGCATCCCGTCACGCTCGATAAGATGGCGTCCGCCACGTGGACGAGCCGATTGTCTTCGCCCGCAATCCATCCATGTTTCTCTGCGTACACCGCCACCGCGTCGAACCGCGCGTTCACCAGTCCCGGCTGCCGGATCCACGCCTTCGAGGCACATCCCGGCACCCCTTCGTCCGTCTGGCCATTGCAGTCGTTGTCCATCCGATCACACTCCTCGACGCGCTCCCGATACACCACGGAGGTTCCCTCGTCGCAGTCGGTGTTCTCGGTGGTCGCGCCCTCCACGGGCGTAATACAGCTGCGGCCCACGGAGTGACCGGCCGCGCCATCTCCGTCGTCGTCGACGAAGTACTCCGTGGGTTGAGCGGTGCTGACGCAGGCGGAGGCGGAGGTGTTCGCGCACGCAAATGTCCCCGTGCAGTTCTCCAACGTCGTGCACCTCTCGCCCACGGAGAACGCACCGTTGTCCGCCGCGCCGTCACAGTTGTCGTCCTGGCCATCGCAGCGGAACTCCGACCGACCGGGACGCACGTCGCCGTCCTTGTCGTTGCAGTCGTCGTTGTTCGCCGCATGGCCCTCCGTCGCGACACAGCCGGTGACCCGCGCGCCGAGCACCGCGCCATGGCCATCTCCGTCCTCGTCCGCCCAGAACGGTCTGTCTCCCGGCGCGTCGGTCTCGCCCTTGGCGCAGTTGTTGTCGAAGCCGTCACACAGCTCCACGGCGCCAGGGTGGATGTCCGCGTCTTCGTCGTTGCAGTCCGTGCCGGGGTAGGGCTGCTTCGCGGCGAAGTAACCGTCGTCGTCCGCGTCGTCGGCGCTCAGATCCAGCTCGAGGTCGGTGACACCCTCGGTGGGGAACAGGGCGTCCGCGGACTCGCGCGCGATGATGGGACCGTCACACGAGCCCTCGTGCGCCACGGCGGTCACCTCAAGGTCGGGGCTCCAGCCCGCTTTCCGCAGGATGATGGCGGTGCGCTTGTCGCGCCGGAGCTCCGCGTTCACCCGCACCTCGCCCGAAGTGGTGTGCGACGCGTCATGCACGTCCACCACCGTGAGCGTCAGGCACGTTGGCCGGAAGGTGGCATACGTGATGTAGACCCGAAGAACGCCTTCAGGGGCGGGGGTCTCCGTCTTGCAACCGAACAGCGGAAGTGTCACCAGCAGCACACCCACTTGGAATAAACGCATGGCTCGTGCATTCCCCGGCGCGCCGAGGCGCCCGCTGTCGTGACGTAGCGCCTTAAAACTCAAGCACCTCTGGAACTCCCCCCATAGACCGCGGCGCTGGCCATCGTTCAGAAGCCCCCATCTCGGGGTGCATCCTTTCGCTCATCGGGCCCCAGCGCGCGCCACCTCGTCTTTCCTGGCCCGAGCCCCGCCTCCTCGCTCATGTCCCCTGTTCGAATCGCCCTCGTCGCGCCCCTGTGTGCCTGGATGGTCTTGTCCCCGCCCGAGTCCCGGGCGGCCCAGAGCGACGCACCCGTGGCTCCCGCTCCCTCGCGTGACGCTGCGGATTCCGCACCCGGGGCTGCCGATTCCGCACGGCCCGCTGCGGAATCCGCACCGCCTCCGCCGAGTGAGGCCACCGCCTCGGGGCCACCGGGTGACACCGCGCCCCTGACGCTGGAGCGAGCGGTGTCGATGGCGGCCGAGCGCAACGAGTCCGCGCTCGCGGCCCAGCAGCGCGCCAAGGCCGCCGAGGCCCGCGTGTCGCGCGCCCGCGCGTTCTTCTTTCCGGAGCTGACGGCGACGGGCACGTACACGCGCCGCTCCAACCAGTCGACGCGCGAGGTGGGCGGGCAGCAGGTTGTCCTCCAGCGCTACAACGCCTTCGGCGCCAACATCGTCGCGCGCATGATGCTCTTCGACGCGCGCGGCTTTCCGCTCTACCGCGCGGCGCGCCTGGAGGGCGAGGCCGTGGGCCTGGAGGCCGTGGAGGCCCGGCGCCAGATTTCGTTCGAGGCCGCCAACGCCTTCCTCATCACCCTCCAGGAGCAGCAGGTCTTCACGGCCGCGGAGCAACGCATCGCCTTCGCGCGGCAGTCGCACGCGGATGCGTCGGCGCGGGCCAAGGCTGGGCTGGCGAGCACCAACGACGTGACGCGCGCGGAGGTGGAGGTGGCCACCGCGGAGGTGGAGCTCATCGGCGCTCGCAACGCCGCGCAGACGAGCCGCCTGGAGCTTGGCTATCTGCTGGTGGAGACGGTGGAGGGGGCGCTCGTCATGCCGCAGGCGCTGCTCGACGACGCGGCCCGGCCGCTGCAAACGCACGACGGCATCATCCCCGGCGCGGTGGAGCGACGCCCGGACATCCTCGCCTCGCGGCTGCGGGTGGAGTCGCTGGAGGCCAGCGCGCTGGAGCCCCTGGCGCGTCTGCTGCCCGCGCTCGGCGTGGGAGCGACGTACCGGCTCACGAACGAGGCGGGCCTGGCGGGCCGCACGGGAGATGGCTTCCTGTCGGCCGATCTCACCTGGAACCTGTTCGACGGCGGCGAGCGCTACGCGGAGCGCCACGAGCGCGTGGCCCTGGCTCGCGCGGCGGAGCTGGAGCAGCAGGCGGGCACGCGGCGCGTGGACGTGGACATCCAGCGGGCGCGGGTGGCCTTGGAGAACGCGCGGGCGGCGCTCACCCAGAGCGAGCTGGCGACCCGCGCGGCACGGCAGAACGCGGAGGAGCAGGGCATTCTCTACCGCCAGGGATTGTCCACGGCGCTGACATTGGCGGATGCCTCCCTCCGGTTGTTCGAGGCGGAGGTGGCCCTGGCGCGCAGCCGGTATGCGCTGGGCGTGGCCCTGTTGGGCCTGAGGGCGGCAGTCGGACTCGATCCCCTGGGGAAGGAACCGTGAAGGCGATGCGACGCGCAGGAACGCTGACGCTGGCCGTGGCCATGCTGGCCATGGGGGCATGCAAGAAGGACGGGGAGGCGGCGAAGGGCGGGGACGCTCCGGCGACCGGCAAGGCGGGCGGTCGTCCCGGCGGCGGTGGCGCGGGGGGCCGAGGTCCCATCCAGTTCCCCGTCGAGGTCGCCGCCGTGGAGACGCGCGACGTCGAATACGTCGTGAACGCGGTGGGCTCCGTGGAGGCCTTCGAGCGGGTGCAGATCACCGCGCGAGTGCCCGGCGCCGTGGAGCGCGTGCTCTTCATGGAAGGGCAGACGGTGAAGAAGGGCGACGTGCTCGCGGAGATTGAGCCGGCGCGCTACGCCATCGCCGTGCGCGCGGCCGAGGCCTCGTTCGCCAAGGCGCGCGCGTCCCTGACGGAGGCCCAGGCCGGCGCGGACCGTCGCACCGCCGTCAATGAGGCGAGCCCCGGGCTGCTGCCCGCCGAACAGCTCGACACCTTCCAGGCCCGAGCGCGCACGGCGGAGGCGGACGTCGCCTCGGCGCGCGCGGCGTTGGACCAGGCCCAGCTCAACCAGCGCGACGCGTACGTGCGCGCGCCCATGGACGGCGTGCTCCAGACTCGCACGGTGCAGACGGGGCAGTACGTGCAGCCGGGAATCGTGCTGGCGACGCTCCTGCGCAAGGACCCGCTGCTCTTGCGCTTCACCGTGCCGGAGGCGGACGTGGCGCGGCTCAAGCCGGGCCTGGCCGCGCGGTTCTCGGTGCGCTCGGAGGGGGGCTCGTACACGGCGAAGATCACCCACGTGGCGGAGGCCGCCGACGAGGCCAGCCGCATGGTGCCCGTGACGGCGGAGATCTCCGGCGAGGACGCTCACAAGCTGCGACCCGGCGCCTTCGCCTCCGTGGCGGTGCCGGTGGAGACGCGCGGCGGCAGCCCGGTGGTGCCGCAGACGGCGGTGCGCGCCAGCGAGCGTGGCTTCATGGCCTTCGTGGTGGAGGGTGACAAGGCGCGCGAGCGCATCCTGGAGCTGGGCATGCGCACGGCGGACGGACGGGTGGAGGTCCGCGAGGGCCTCAAGGCGGGAGAGCTGCTGGTGGTGCGCGGCGGGGAAGCGCTGCGCGAGGGCGCGGTGGTGCGCGTGGCCCAGGAGAAGAAGCCCGCGCTGACGGCCGAGCCCCGCGTCGAAGACGGCGGTGGCGGTGAGGGAGCGGGGCGATGAGCCTGACGGAAGCCTGCATCAAGAAGCCGGTCCTCGCCTGGATGATCATGGCGGCGACCATCGTCTTCGGCATCGTGGCGTCGCAGCGCATCGGCATCAGCCAGTTCCCCGACGTCGACTTCCCCACCATCAACATCAGCGTGACGTGGGAGGGCGCCAACCCGGAGGCGGTGGAGAGCGACGTCATCGAGCCCATCGAGGAGGCGGTGACGCAGGTGGAGGGCGTCACCAGCATCACCTCCAACGCCCGGCAGGGCGGCGCCAACATCACGGTGGAGCTGGACCTGTCGCGCAACGTCGACACGGCGCTCGCGGACGTGCAGACGAAGGTGAGCCAGGCGCAGCGCCAGCTCCCCGAGGACATCGACCCGCCCATCGTCACCAAGACGAACCCGGAGGACCAGCCCATCATCCAGGTGGGTGTGTCCGGGCCCTTCTCGCAGCAGGTGGTGAGTGACTTCGCGCGCTACCGCGTGAAGGAGAAGCTCCAGACGGTGCCGGGCGTGGGCGAGGTGCAGATCGGCGGCTCGCTGGAGCGCAACGTCCGCATCTGGGTGGACTCCAGCAAGCTGGACTCGCTGGGCCTCACCGTGATGGACATCACCGCCGCGCTCCAGCGGGAGCACGTGGAGCTGCCAGCGGGGCGCATCGAGACGGCCGGCCGGGAAGTCAACGTGCGCGTGCTGGGCGAGGCGTTGGACCTGGAGACGCTGCGCGACATCGTCATCCGGGAGCAGGGCGGTCAGCCGATCTACCTGCACGACGTGGCGCTGGTGGAGGACGGCTTCGAGGACATCCGCCGCATGGCGCGGGTGAACGGCACGCCCGCGCAGGGCCTGGGCATCAAGAAGCAGCGCGGGGCCAACGCGGTGTCCGTGGCGCAGGGCGTGCGCGCGGAGCTGGTGCGCATCCAGAAGGAGGCCCCGGAGGGCATGGACGTGGCGGTGCGCTTCGACTCGACGCAGTTCATCGAGGAGAGCGTCCACGAAATCGAGTTCGAGCTGCTCCTGGCCTGCATCCTCACCGCGTTCGTGTGCTGGGTGTTCCTGGGCTCGCTGTCGAGCACGATGAACGTGGTGCTGGCCATCCCCATGTCGCTGTTGGGGACGGTGGCCGTCATCTACTTCCTGGGCTTCACGCTCAACACCTTCACGCTGCTGGGGCTGGCACTGGCGGTAGGCATCGTGGTGGATGACGCCATCATGGTGCTGGAGAACATCTTCCGGCACGCGGAGGAGGGGAAGGACCGGGTGCGCGCCGCGCGCGAGGGCACCGCGGAGATCACCTTCGCCGCGCTGGCGGCGACGATGGCGGTCATCGCCATCTTCCTGCCCGTCGTCTTCATGAAGGGCATCATCGGCCGGTTCTTCCTCCAGTTCGGCGTCACGCTCTGCGTGGCGGTGCTGCTGTCGTACGTGGAGGCCATCACCCTGGCGCCGGCGCGGTGCGCGCAGCTCTTGAAGACCTCGCGCGAGGGCCGCAGCAAGATGGGCGTGTGGGTGGACAAGGGCTTCTCCAAGCTGGAGCGCGCCTATGGCCGGGTGCTGGGCTGGGCGCTGAAGCGGCCCTGGCGGGTGCTGGGCGCGGCGGTGGTGATTCTCGCCGCCAGCGTGTTCGCGTTCCGCGCGCTGCCGGGCGAGTTCGTCCCGTCGCAGGACCAGAGCCGGTTGATGGTCCGCCTGCAGACGGCGGTGGGCAGCAGCCTGGAGGAGTCGAATCAGATCTTCCAGCGGGCGGAGGCCTTCGCCTCTTCGCGTCCGGAGGTGCTCAGCGTCTTCGCGGTGGTGGGCGGAGGCGGTGGCAACACGAGCGCGAACGGCGGCTTCATGATGTTGACGCTGAAGCCACCCGACGAGCGCATGCCGCAGTCGGAGTTCCAGCAGATCCTCCGCAAGGAGCTCAACAGCTACCCGGGCCTGCGCGCGGTGGTGCAGGACCTGTCGCAGGCGGGCTTCACGGCGCAGCGCGGGTTCCCGGTGGAGTTCAGCGTGCGTGGCTCGGACTGGGACCAGCTGGTCAAGGCGAGCCAGGAGATGCGCGAGAAGGTCCAGGCGAGCGGAAAGGTGGTGGACGTGGACACCGACTACCAGCTCGGCATGCCGGAGCTGCGCATCACCCCGGACCGGGCCCGCGCGGCGGACCTGGGGGTGCCCATCCAGGCGGTGGCGACGACCATCAACGCGCTCGTCGGTGGCGTGCGCGTGGGCAAGTACAGCACCGGAGGCCGGCGCATCGACGTGCGCATGCGCCTGCTGGCCGGGCAGCGCTCGCGTCCCGAGGACCTGGCGATGCTCAAGGTCCGCACGGCGAGCGGCGCGCTGGTGCCCCTGTCGTCGCTGGTGACGCAGGAGGAGCGGCCGGCGTTGCAGGCCATCACCCGGAGAGACCGCGAGCGCGCCATCAGCATCTTCGCCAACGTGGCGCCGGGCTCCAGTCAGGAAGAAGCGCTGGCCACGGTGGAGCGGCTGGCGAAGGACCTGCCGGGGGGAGTGCGCGTGGTGCCGGGCGGCGCGAGCGTGGCGTTCCGCGACTCGATGAGCAGCCTGTTCTTCGCGCTCTTCCTGGGGATTGGCGTCGCGTACATGGTGCTGGGGGCGCAGTTCAACTCGTTCCTGCACCCCGTCACGGTGCTCACGATTCTGCCGCTGTCGGTGGCGGGCGCGGCCTTCGCGCTGTTGGGCACGGGTAGCACGCTGAACATCTTCAGCATGATTGGCTTGTTGCTGCTGATGGGCATCGTGAAGAAGAACTCCATCATCCTGGTGGACTATGCGCTCCAGCAGCGGGAGCTGGGGTTGGACGCGGTGGAGTCGATGCAACGCGCCGGCCCTGTGCGCCTGCGGCCGATTCTCATGACGTCCACGGCGACGATGATGGCGGCGGTGCCGGCGGCGCTGGCGCTGGGCGCGGGCAGCGAGACTCGCGCCCCTATGTCCATCGCCGTGCTGGGGGGCCTGTCCGTCTCCACGGTGCTCAGCCTGGTGGTGGTGCCGGCCTTCTATGTGGTCGCCGACCGCATGAAGACGCGGCTGGCCACGTGGCGGGGCAAGCGCCCGGATGACGAAGCCGGTGGCCCCACGGCGCATGGGCGACCGGATGGTGAGGAGCCTCGTCCAGCGGCGCACGGCTGAACACGTAAGGCCCTCGGCGGGGAGCCTGCCTGCCGTGGGCCCTGTCGTGTTTTGGGGACTTCATGACACGGGCGGGGCAGGGGCTGGCGACCTGCCCTCCGCGCGTCCTCCCGCTGAAGCGCGTGTGCACCATGGCCACCGTGACAGGCACGTCCGTGGATGGGCATGCGAGTCCACGGCGAGCAAGGAGATGACCCCATGGCGCACGAGACCGAGCTTCCTCCCTCCATCACCCCGGTGAAGGAGCGCGACGAGTCGCTGGACCTCCAGGCGTTCCTCGACGAAATCGGCAACAGCCGCGAGGTCAGCGTCAACAATGTGGAGGCGCGGGACGCGGCGCACGCGGTGCTCTGCACGCTGGCGCGCCGTCTGTCCGACGGTGAGGACGTGAAGCTGATGCGCGCGCTGGGCAGCGACATCGGCGCCATCGTCGGGGAGTGCACCATCCTCCGGGGCCCGTCACATGCCCGGCGCATGCACCGCGAAGAGTTCATCTCCGATGTGGCGGACCACCTGAAGATTCCCGTGGACCAGGCGGACCGGGTGATGAAGGTGGTGTTCACCGCGGTGAGGGACCGCATCCCCGAGGACGAGGTGTCCGCGGTGGCCTCGCAGCTCCCCCCGGACCTCGCGGACAGCTTCCGCCGACCGGTGTAGCCAGGGGAGTCGCCGACACCGGGCTTCCCGTCTCCAGGAAGCCCGGCGCGGCTCACGGAGTTCAGGCTGCCCTGGTCAGCGCCGCGTCGATGGCCTGGACCAGACGCGGGTCCTCGGCCGTCACGTCCGGGGCGAAGCGGGCGGCGACGCGGCCATCACGGCCGATGAGGAACTTCTCGAAGTTCCACTGCACCTCCGGAATCGGATTCGCCTCGATGCCGTAGCCCTTGAGCTTCTGGCGCATCGGCCCTTCGCCGGTGGCGTCGGGGAAGGCGCTCGTCAGCTCGCGGTAGAGCGGGTGCTTGTTCTCGCCCACGACGGAGATCTTCGAGAACAGCGGGAACTTCACCGCGTACGTCAGGTCGCAGAAGTCCTTGATCTCCGCCTCGGTGCCCGGCTCCTGGCCCATGAAGTTGTTCGCGGGAAAGCCGAGCACCTCCAGCCCCTGGGCGTGCTTGCTCTCGTAGAGCTTCTCCAGGCCCTCGTACTGCGGGGTGAGGCCGCACTTGGAGGCGACGTTCACCACCAGCAGCACCTTGCTCTTGAACTGGCCCAGCGTCAGGGCGGCGCCGTCGATGGACTTCAGAGGGATGTCGTAGAGGTTCTGGCTCATATGGGCGCAGAGCCTCTTACTTTGGCCCCGCGCCCGTCAATCTCCGCCTTTCAAGGGACAGTCCATCGTCCGAAGTTGAAACGAAGATGAGCCTTTGACGTTTCTGTCGTGTCGCCGCGGGAGGCCCTGTTTCGCAACTTGCGTTTGTCGCTGTTGCTCAGGTCTCTCCACGGCTCGAATTGGAGCGCGGCTCGAGACCGCCAGAGAACGATGCCCCTCCAGCCACCTTTCAGCGACTGTTCGTGAAGAAATGAACCCAGCTTCTGAGTGGGCGTCAGGAGTCTCAGGTCCGTGCTGAGCAGAAAGTCGAGAACCGCGGGTTGTCTTGATGCAACGGCTCTTTCGATGGAGCGCGCGACGACAACGGTTCGCAGGTTCGGGAAGGCATGCTTCGAGAGCATGGCCTTCACTTCGCTCAGGAGTCCCTCGTCGATGGCGCGGTAGAGCTTTTCGGCGAGTTGCTTCTCACGTGCGGTCGAGAAGAGCCAGAGCGAGACCAATCCACCGAATGGTAGAAGAACCAGGAGCCAATCAGTCAGCGTCTCCATGCGTTCATCCTACCATTCGGTCGAGAGGGCCTGATGGGAACCCGGGCCAGCGCCCGCGTCCCTACTTCTTCGCGCTGCTGCGCAGGTAGCGATAGAACTCGGAGTCGCTGCCCAGGAAGAGGGACGTGGAGCGGTCCACCACCTGGGGGTAGGCCTCCAGGGTGCGCATGAACTGGTAGAACTCCGGGTCCCTCCCGAAGGCCTCCGCGTAGATCTTCGTCGCCTCGGCGTCGGCGGTGCCGGTGATCTCCTGGGCCTTGCGGTAGGCCTCGGAGCGGATCTCCTTCAGGTCGCGCTCCCGCTGTCCGCGGACCTCGGCCGCGCGGCCCATGCCCTCGGAGCGCGAGCGCTCGGCGGTGCGGCGCCGCTCGGAGATCATGCGCTCGAAGACCTTCACCTGGACCTCGTCGACGTAGTTGATGCGGCGGATCTGCACGTCCACCAGCTCCACGCCGAACTCCTTGACGATCTCCGCCGCGCGGTCGCGAATCTGCCGGGTGAGCTTGTCGCGCCCCTGGGCGACCTGCTCCAGCGACTCGCCGCGCTCGGCCTCGGTGGTGTACTCGTCGTCCTCGAACGGCCGGTTGGTGGAGCGCACCGCTTCAATCAGCGCGAACGAGGCGATGGTGTTGCGCGTCTCGCCGTCGATGATGTCATCGAGTCGGGACTGGGCGTTGCGCTCGTCGCGCAGGCGCTGGAAGAAGCGCAGCGGGTCCACGATGCGCCAGCGGCCGAAGGTGTCCACCCAGATGTACTTCTTGTCCTTGGTGGGGATCTGGTTCGGGTCTCCGCGCCAGTCGAGCCAGCGCTTGTCGAAGCGGTTCACCGTGTCGACGAAGGGCTGCTTGAAGTGGAGTCCGGGGTCGGTGATGGACTGGCCCCGGGGCTGACCGAAGCGGGTGATGACGGCCTGCTCGTGCTCGCTCAACGTGTACGTGCTGGAGAAGCCCAGCACCACGGCGATGACGGCGACCGCGAGGAGAATCAGTGTGACGCGGCTCATCGCTGGGCCTCCTGCGCCTGCGCTGCACCCGCGGAGGCGGCGTCGGCGCCGTCCATCCGAAGGAGGGGCGTGAAGCCCTTGAGGTTCTCATCCATGACGACCTTCTGCCCGGCGCCCGTGAGCACCTGGCTGACGGTCTCCAGATACATCCGGCGGCGGGTGACCTCCGGCGCCTTGCGGTACTCGTCGTAGACGCGGGTGAAGCGCTCGGCCTCGCCCCTGGCGCGGTTGACGCGTTCAATCGCATAACCCTCCGCGGAGCGCAGGGCCTCCTCGGCCTCGCCCTTGGCGCGAGGGATGGCGCGGTTGCGCTCGGCGTACGCCTCGTTGATGGCGCGCTCCTTCTCCTGGATGGCCTGGTTGACCTCGTTGAAGGACGGCTTGACGGGGTCGGGCGGGTTCACGTCCTGGAGGACGACCTGCTGGATGTCCACGCCCGTCTCGTAGCGGTCCGCCAGGTCCTGGAGCAGCAGCTTGGACTGGGTGGCCACCGTCTGGCGGCCGGTGGTGAGGACCTCGTTGACGGAGTGGTCGCCGACGACGGCGCGCATCGACGCCTCGGAGATGTCGCGGAGCATCCCCTCCACGTTCTTCACCTTGAAGAGGTACTTGTACGGGTCCTTGATCTTGTACTGGACGATCCACTCCACGACGGCGACGTTGAGGTCACCGGTGAGCATCAGGGACTCGCGCTTCAGATCCGAAGAGTTGGCGGAGTAGGACGTGTTGCGTGTGCTGACCGACTCGGTGCGGAAGCCGAACTCCGCCTTGAGCTGGCGCTGCACGGGCACCTTGACGATGCGGTCTATCCAGAACGGCAGCCGGAAGTGCGGGCCCGGTTCCACCGTGCCCACGAAGCGACCGAGCCGGAGGATGACGCCGACCTCGTCGGGCTCCACCTGCGCGTAGCTGGTGAACAGCCCCACGATTCCGAGCAGCCCCACGGCGCCCAGCAAGAGCCGGCGCCCGAGGCCGCGATTCAGTTGTCGCCGCAGCTCACGCAGAATGTCCGCGGGGTCCCGACCATCGGGGTCGGGGTTCAATACTCGAGGATCCCATGCCATCCTTCAGTCTTTGGACTACATAACATCTGGATGCAAGCGGAACCCGGGCGGCGTGTGAAACGAGCCTGAACGCCTGGTGCTGGGGTGACCCCTCGCTTGCCGAGCGCGCCGTGAGGGTGACGCCCGGCGTCAAGCCCCATCGCGGCGGCCGGGCCGTGCCCTTCACCACGCGGCGCAGGTGGCGGAGTTGTTCTGGAACTCCTTTGTGTTTACCCGAGGGGTCGGCTCATCCGTGAAGGAGTGACCGCTGCGCTCGTCCGAGCCCAGACCGCGCCGGGACGATTGGTGACGTGAACGCCCGCGGGCCTACCTGACGTCCAGCCGCTCGAGCGTGCGGGGCGTCGTCGAGTCGCGCTCCGTCGCTCGCGAGGCGTCGTCCCGCGGGCGAGGGACCGCGTCGGTGATGCGCTTGAAGCTCACGGTGATGGTCTTCTCCTCCTCGCGCGACGCTGTCTGGATTGCGGTGCGGGTCTTGTCGAGCGCTGCGACGAAGTTCGAGAGAGACCTCTTGAATCGTGCCACCCGATCCGACGGCGATGCTCCTGAGCCGTAGTCGTGTGACTCGTGGGATGGGGTGGCCTCGACGAGGACTCCGGATTGGGTCGGCGTGGTGCTCATGGATCCGTACTCCTTCTGTCCCTCAGGTCTAACCGGGGCCGGCTCGCATTGTCGATAGTCGGGGGCTTGCTTTTCTTGCGAGAATCCTGCGGTGCTGGGGGTGGAAGTCATTGCATTGGGGGGACCATGCAGCCACTTCGCCGGTACACAGACGTAGCGTTAAAGGCCATCTGTTTGTTGAGCGTATTGTTGAGCGCCTCCAGTTGCCTGGAGTTCCATTCGATAGCGCTGAAGGCGGACCCCGGAAACCTCTGGGCCTGGGGCAACAACGCCGACGGTCAACTCGGCGTGGGCGGCACCTCCCAGGTACTGGTGCCTGCGCGGGTGCAGGCCCTCTCGAATGTCAGGGTTGTGAAAACCGGACCGAGGCACTCGCTGGCTTTGACGGCGGATGGCCTCGTCTCCTCTTGGGGCGCCAACAGCAATGGCCAGCTGGGTATCGGCACCAACACCAGCGTTTCGATACGCATCCAGGTGCCCGGGTTGACTGGCGTGGTGGCCATCCTGGCGGGTGCCCAGCACTCCCTCGCCGTGACGGCGGACGGGGTGATGAAGGGCTTTGGCGACAACACCTACGGCCAGCTGGGGACTGGCCTCCCCCTCGTCAGGCTCTCACCGATTCAGGTCTTGTGAGGCGTGTACCGCACCGCCGGGTCTTCCAACTGCCGTCGGTAGGCGATGCTCCACGTGCGCTGGGGTGGCCCGGAGCCCAGGCGTCTGGAGACCCGGTCTCCCCTGAGCAGGTGGGGCGCGCTGAGCCACTCGGCCAGGATGGCGATGCCGAGTCCCGCGCGCGACATCTCGAGGATGGCCTCCGTCAGCGGCATGTGGCCTGCATTGGAGGCCCCCGGGCCCGCCGCCGGTGGTCGGAGGAGGGCCCGTCAGGGCAGCGCCATGCGCGAAGCCAGGGTGCCGAAGGACAGGGCGACACGCGAGGCGAGGTGGGGGCCTGCCATTACGTCACATGAGGTGAAGAACAGTCATGAACCAGAACAAGTCCAGGCAGCGGCGCCGTCGCAATCGCGGCATGACGCTCATTGAAATCATGGTGGTCATCACCATCCTCGGCCTCATCGCCGCGGCCGTCGGGGTGGCTGTCATTCCGACGTTGGGCGAGGCGAGGGAGGACCGGGCCTCGTTGGATATCAAGACCATCGAAACCGCGCTCAAGCTCCACTACTCGAAGACAGGGCGCTTCCCAGACACACAGTCAGGGCTTGGCGCGTTGGTGGAGAGTCGGACGCTGGAGCAGCTCCCCAAGGACCCGTGGCACAACGACTACGTGTACCTCAACGAGGGAGGCCGGCCCGTCATCATCTCCTACGGAGCGGACGGCAGCGCGGGGGGTGAGGGAGAGAACGCGGACATCTCCTCCTCGCCCGCGCAATCCCAGAAGGGCTGAGGCGGCCCGTCCGATTTGCACCCGTCGCCCCGAGGCCTGCTAACCTGGAATGGCAATACAGTCAGGAAGCTCATTCCAGGAGGAACGCATGCAAGCGAAGCATCTGCTGGGAGGCGTGCTGCTGATGGGACTGCTGTCCGGGTGCGGTGGGGCCATCCCGGAGGAGGGGGCGGATTCCGCCGCCCTCGAGTCCCGTGAAGACGCGCTGCCCGCCTGTCAGCGTCAGTCGTACGAACTCATCTTCTTTCGTGAGCCGGAGATGATCAACGAGATAGGCTGGTGGCACTGCTACTGCGGCCAGAGTTCGGCGTGGGTCTCCGGCGGGACGTCGAGCTACTCCGCGTACACCTACAAGAACGCTTGCCGCTGAGCGTGGCGTCCGCGAAGTCTTGTGTCCCAAGAGGCTCGTGACATCGCGGCCCGCATCGGAGCTTCCGGTGCGGGCCGTGTCCATTCTCATCACCTGAAACAAATCCCGCCTCATGTCTTGTCATGGACAGGGGGAAGGGTCGCGATGCACCGTGGGTGTTGAATGCCCGCCACCCAGGTCGGGTGTGTTTGTGTTTAATTGAGTTCCAGCTTAGTCCAGTAAGACCGGATGCCGACAAGGTATCTGGTGGCGCCCCTCGGGCGTCCTCACGTTCAAAGAAAGGCATGACCATGAAGAAGTTGCTCCTGGGAATGTTCCTGGCGACGTTGCCGCTCGTGGGCTGTGGCACCGAAGAGGCGCCCCTGCCGGAACTCGGGGAGGTGGTGTCCGCCCCGGATGGCAGCGAGCTGGTCATCGAGCAGCGGACGGCCGGGCCGGGTGAGGAGGCACCGGAGGTCAGCGCCGCCAACGTGAGCGTGGACGAGGACAGTCTCGCGTGTTGGGTGGTGCTCAACTACTGCAGGCACCCCAATACGGGCCGGCCGCACTGCACGGCCACCGGCTGCACCATCGCCCAGGCCATCAAGAACTGTCAGGCGCTCATCAAGAAGACCTGCTGAGCCGTCACCGCGGGCACCCCAAGGGATCTCTCGGCCGCGGCCGGGAGGTCCCGGCGTGGAGCAAGCAACCTATTGGGGTTTATTCACCCCCAGGCTGCGCCGGACTTCCAGCCCGGGTGACTCCGCCAGTTTGACGACCAGGGCCGCGACGCTCTTGCGGGAGACCGTGCCCCCCTTGAATGGCTGGCCCTTCTGGGTCACCTCGTAGTCAATCTCATCGTCCTGGGTGAACCAGGCGGGCCTGAGAATCGTGTAGTCCAGGTCCGAGGCTTCGATGACCTCCGCCTCCACAGTATAGCCTTGTAGTTACGGGCACATGGAGGACGGCCGGGTGCTCGTGGTGACGCCCGACCATCGATGGCGGACGGTGGAACGGGGTTGGACCCGCACTGATGCACTGAACCCAGGAGAGATGAGCGACGGCTTTGCGCCGGGCCGTATGGCGAGCGTCGAACCCACGGCGGCCGGCGACGTGATGCAGAGTACCGTGCGCTTCGCGAAGACCTACGTCGTAAAGGGGCTCCTCGCGCACAACCTCAAGCCCCGCGAGTGAGCACTTTCACTGACTGAAGAAGCCCAGCACTCTCGCGATTGCTGGGCTTCCACGAGCCCGAGTGGCGCCATGTGTCCTTTGCGTGCTTCGTATGTGGGGACCACGGACCTTCGGGTTCACCTCAACCGTTTACCAGCCGTTCCTGTACAGGGATTGTCGCATCGCTCCATCAGGGGCGGTGTAGAAGACATCTAGATGTCCAGATGCCTTGCTCACTGCGGTTGGCGCGGACGCCAGCTCACCGCCGAGCCACTTCCATCCGCTCCAACTTGCGCCATTCCAGGTGTTGATCCACAGGCTGTTGTCCGCGCTTCGGGCGAACACGTCCAGTAGATTCGCGCCCCTCGAAGCCACTGCGGGAGCCGAAATGAAGTTGCCGCCTAGCGACAACCAGCCCACCCAGTCGGTTCCATTCCAATACTTCTGCACAATGGAGTTGTCAGCACCTCGGGCGAACACGTCGATGCGGTTGGCACCCCAACTCACCGCCGCCGGGGCCGACACGATATTGCCGCCGAGCGAAAACCATGAGTTCCACGTAGTCCCAGTCCAGTATGCTTGGTACAACTGGTTGTCCCTGCCACGGACGAACACGTCCATCCGGTTCGGACCCCAGGATGCCACAGCAGGCCCCGACGCAAAGTCGCCGCCCATCGACAACCAGCCACTCCACGCGGTTCCATTCCCGGACTTCTGATAAATAGCGGAGTCCCAGCCCCGTACAAACACGTCGAGGGTCGTGCCGTCTCGGCTGACCGCCGCCGGATCTGCCGTGACCCATCCGCCGAGCGAGCCCCACGTGTACCAATAGGTCCCGTCCCAAAAGGAGTGATACAGCTCGTCGTTCGCGCCGCGGGCGAATACGTCCAACCGGGTCGCGCCACGCGCGGCCACCGTGGGCCCGGAGGTGAGATTACCTCCCACCGACCCCCAGGGAACACCATACGTCTGTTGTACTCCCTGCTGGTCCGTGACGCTGAGGGACGCATTCCCCACCCACTGAGGATTGCAATAGTTCATCACCGAACTCAGGTCCCACGCGCCGATGGTCTGGTCCCCATTGTCGCCCTGCGCGGGTTCCCGACAACTGCCCGGCGTGTCCGGACGGTTCTGCTCGTGGGCGTAGCCCAGGGCGTGGCCGAACTCATGCACGGCACTGTTTTCGATGCAGTATTGGCGCGAGTTCTGGCAGGCCGGGCTCCAGTTGTTGAAAGTGAAGTTCAGCACCACACCCGCAGCGACACCGTTGAGCGTGTTTCCCAGCCCCTTCACATGGGGGCCGACGTCGCTGATGTTGATGCGGATGCCCATGGCCCCTGCCGCGCAAGTGCCCCAGCCGTTGAGTCGGATTCCGGAGCGGGCTTCCCAGGTACGTGCGACCGCGTCGCGCACCCACTGCCGCTGCGTGGCGTCCCCCGCTCCAGGGTTCTCCCAGCAGACGGACACGCTCATCGGCCGCCACAACTGCGCAGAGGCCACGTAGAGGTCCGCCTCGCTATTGCGCATGTCCCCTGCGGGCGACGTGCCGGGCTCTGCGGACTCAGGTGCTTCCGTGTCGCTGCCACAGCCGAGCAAAGTTCCCAACCCCAATGTAGCGAGCAACACCGCCCCCTGGCGGGATGCGATTCCAATCAGCATGGCATCCATCTCCATTCTTCTTTGCCAGACGGGCCAGGAATGGTCCTTTCGTCTTGGCAAGGAATTGGAACGGCTCTTTGCATGTTTGACTGGTGCACTGTTAGTGAATAGTGAGTGCCGGCGCTGTTCTGGTTGAAGTGGATGTTTCCTGTGTTGTCGTTGCGCACGGGAGCGCTGGGGGCTGAAGAGTAGAGGGGATGCAGAATGGCAAAGTGGGCGAACAGGCTTGCCCGCATGAGCCACTTCCAGAATCCGCACGCATTTACCAGAGGCAACCCCAAGCCCCTGGTGACGTCGTGACTGCCGAAGAGACCCAGTCCCTACAGCTTGTCGTTGGTTCCCTGCTCGGCACAGCGGGGGTCGGTGTCCTCACCTGGGCTGCGAAGTCTCTCGTTGGGGAGATCCGGTCTCTCGTCGAGAAGGTCGCCCGTCAGGACGAGCGCATCAATGCCCTTGCGGTAGAACTGGGTGCCCTGCGGCGGTGGCGCGACGAGTTCACTGTTGGCCTGCCCGCACAGGTCCGGCAGACCGTCGAACTGGAGTTGCTCCGCATGACCCAGGCCGGTGCGGGGGAGTCTCGATGACGCGGGCCAGCTTCAAGCGAGTCGACCTTGACCGCGTCTACATGCCGCTCGTGTCGGTTGCCCTTCAGGTTGTCGCGCGTTGCGAGGACCGGGGCGTGAGCTACGTCGCGACCTACGGCTTCCGAATCCTTGAAGAGCAGGCCGAGTTGCGGCGCCTCTTCCTCGCGGGCAAGGGCGGCAAGGCGTCTGCGTCTGGGCTGTCCGCTCACAACTACGGGCTCGCCTTCGACTTCGTCTGTGACGGGGACGCAAAGCCCGGAGTTCAACCCGACTGGCGCTTGCCGGCCTACCGCATGCTGGGCGAGGAAGTGACGAAGGCGGGACTCGTCTGGGGCGGCAGGTTCGGCGACGCGCCGCATGTGCAGTGGCCGGGCTACGTGAGCGCGCTTCAGTTCACACCGCTTCGCACGCTGGTGGAGAGCAGTTCGGTCGCGGCTGTGTCGGCTCGACTCGACGAAGAGCGCAAGTCGCCGCAGTGGCGTGCCGCAAACCCGAAGCTCGCGGCCGAACTGGAACGGCTGGGCTTCTAACTCGGAGGCAACATGATTGACGTGGGTGTAATCGGGCCGAGTCCCGAGCAGTTCGACGCGTTCGCGCAGCTCCTTTTCGACGCGGTGACGAGCCAGAACTACGCGCTCGTCGCTTCCCTGGTGGTGGTGCTGCTGGTCTTCCTGCTGCGGAAGTTCGGTGGCACGTTCATTCCCTTCTTCAACACGGACCGGGGCGGCGCGGTGTTGGTGTTGGGTGTCTCGCTGGCGGGGGCTGTGGCGAACGCGCTCGCGGCTGGGGCTCCGTTCTCGCTGTCCCTGATGCTGACCGCCGTGAAGGTGGCCTTGACGGCCGCTGGCGGCTTCACGCTCGTCAAGCGGCTGCTCTTCGGCACTCCCGCGATTGAGAGCGCCGAGCAGGCGGGGGAGATTGCCGCAGGCCAGGTCGCGGGCAAGGCCGCGGCGATTGCCGTCCTCGAGCAACTCGACAGGAGGGGCGACAAGTGAAGCTCGGCGCGCTCGTGCTGGTGGTGCTCGTCGCGGTTCCTGCGTCGGGCTCGGAGGTCATCGGCGTCGAGCGCTCTCAGCTTTTTCCGGAGGGTGGGGCGGCAGCCGTCGAGGTCGAAGGCGGCTGCTGGCTCTCCGAGAGTCGCTGTGTCCTTACCGCCGCCGAGATTGAGCGGCTACGCGCGGAGAACGAAGCGCTGCGGCAACAGACCGGGGATCATGCCCGGCGTCCCGGAGGGCTTGCACCTGGGCGAGCGTGAGGCGGCCGTACAGTCCCAGCCGGGTGCTGTGGACGTAGAAGGTGCCACGCATTCCACGCGCCTCCGGGATGGCGGCCCCCGTGGTCCGGGTGGCCAGGCCGTCATCGAAGTTCAGCGAGACGATGACCTGACCGGGCAACAGGACGATGGCTTTGCCCGTGGGTTCCATGGCGGATGCTCCCCGTGCGCGCTCAGGAGAGGATTGCCGGTCGCACCGGGCGCGCACGAGACGACGGCGTGAAGGCTTCCGCCAGAAAGGTGTGCATGGCCACCGACTCGCGGGGAGTCGGGACCTTCGACGGCGGAGGGGCACGGGCGTGATGCACTTCACCGGCTGCTGTCCGGAGTGCCGAACTCCGCGCTCGCCCCGCGACATGGGCGCGCGGGCTCTCCTGGGGGAGGCTCAGCGTGACACGGGAGTCAGCACGGGCTTGCCGGCGAAGTGGGCTCGCAGGTTGTCGAAGACCAGGTCCGCCATGGCGGTGCGCGTGGCCAGGGTGGCGCTGGCCATGTGAGGCGTCAGGACGACGTTCTCACAAGCCGTCAGGGCCGGCGGGATGTCGGGCTCGTTCTCGAAGACATCGAGGCCGGCTCCGGCAATCTTCCCCTGCTGGAGCGCGCGGATGAGCGCGGCTTCATCGACGATGGTTCCGCGCGCGATGTTGATCAGGATGCCCTTGGGGCCGAGCGCTTCCAGCACCGCCGTCCCCACCAACCCCCGGGTGTGCTCGCCACCCGGAAGTGACAGCACCAGGAAGTCGACCTCCGCCGCGAGCGTCTCGAGGTCGGCGACATGGCGATAGGGCACGCCGTCTCGGGGTGAGCGATTGTGATACGAAATCGCCATGTCGAAGCCCTCTGCGCGGCGGGCGATCGCCATGCCGATGCGCCCCAGGCCGACGATGCCGAGGCGCGCGCCGCTGACCTTCGTCGTGAACGGGAAGGGTCCCTTCTTCCATTCGCCGCTTCGCGCGAAGTGGTCCGCGCGGACCACGTTGCGCGCGACCGCGAACAGGAGCGTCATCGCCAGGTCCGCGACGTCGGCGGTGAGTACCTCGGGCGTGTTGGTGACGTGGATGCCGCGCTCGCGTGCCGCGGAGACGTCGATGTTGTCATGGCCGACGCCGAAGACCGAGATGAGCTCCAGGGCGGGGAAGCGGGCGAGGAACGCGCGTGACAACTGGCTCGAACCACTGGCGGCGATGGCGCGGATACTCGGCGCGATGTGGCGCAGGGCTTGTTCCGACATGCCGTCCAGCAGGTGGTGACACTCGAAATGCCGCTGGAGCCGCTCGTCGAGCTGCTTCGGCAGTCGCGTGACGATCAACAGGTGAGGCGCCATGGGTGGCACTTTCGCGAGAGAGGCAGCGTACTGCTTCGAATCCAGGGCCTGGACTCGTGGAGTGCAGGAGTGGGGGCAACCGGCTCAAGCCGCCTTGGGTTGGCGCCTCTCCCGCCGCTTCACGGTGAGGAGTCGGTCGAACTCGTCGAGCCATGGAGCCAGTTTTTGTCCTCGCGCTGTATGAAGCGCGAACACAAGTTGCTCGGCCAGCTTGAGCGCTCCGGGCGAGGAGTTGTCGAGCAGGCCGAAGGCGAGGCTCTGCGCCGTCCCCACCGACGTGTGCTCGACGAGCAGGTCGATCACGAACTGCCAGTTGGTGGCCTTGGAGATGGTCAGTTGCGTCACCACATCTGGTTTCCGGTCCAGGTAGCTGGCGGCCAGGAATGCCGCGAGGCGATCATGCGCGAACTCCAGCCTCCCAGCTCGGAGTACGACGAGACGCTCCGTGCGCAGTGCTCCCAGGGCTCCGGGCGCGAGCGCGGTCGTGAGGTCCACCTGCGCTTCCTGCAGATGTTTCAGCGCGGCCTGGGCGAGCTGCTCGCCATAGTGCGACTGTCCGTTCGCCTCCCAGACATCATGGAGAGGATTGAGGATCTCGAAATAGAGACCGAACTGGCTCTGGGGAATGGGCTTCTTCGCCGCCAGAAGGGACGCCAGCGTCTTGAGGTTCTGGGGATTGCGCGCGAACTCGAGAACCTGTGGTGGCAGTCCGAGGACCTGCTCCCGGGTCACCTTGCCCTCACGGATGAGCAGCTCGCAGACCGTGGCATCCGTCAACGGCGCGAGGATGGTCGCGGGGAGGTCCTGGAACTCGAACTCATGCGCCTGTGACGAGAAGACAAACAAGTGGTTGAAGGCGTGATCTCGTCGGAAGGCGGACCATCGTTGGCGGGTACCCTCTGGCACCTCGTTCAATCCATCGATGAGAAAGAGAATCCGACCGTGGCGAAGGAGTTCATCTCGCAGGTCGTCATCGTTGAACTGCCCCAAGGCCTTGAGTTCGGAGGCGAACACGGCCTCAGGGGCATCCTGCGCATGTTCGCGAAGCCTGATGAGGATGGGCAGGTCGATCCTGCCTGTGCGCCAGGGATGTCGTGCCGCGTGGCTCGCGAGATAAGCCAGGAACGCGCTCTTCCCCAACCCGCTGGCTCCCGTGATGAAAATGCACCGCCGGGCTGTGAGGTGCTTCGTGAAGGCCCTGGCCTCCCACGTTCCTTCCGGGGGCGCATAGCCTTGAACGGAGTCCCTGAGACTCACGTCCAGGTTCTTCCGGTAGCGGCGAAGCAGGTGCCTGCGAAGTGATGGCACGAGCGTGAGGAAGAACGGCATGGCCAGGAGCGAGCCCCATTTGCGGATCGGGGGGCTCATGACCAGGGTGTTCGCGAAACGCCACCAAGGGGCAGCCAGGATGACGGCCAGGGAGACCGCGCCCCAAAAGAAATACAGGAGGACAGAGCCCACCAGGGGGCCCGCGACCACCGTGGCGTCGATCCGGTGCTGGAAGGCGTTTCCGAACCGGTCTCGCCCGTTGATGTGTAGCGTCGTTTGCCGGAATGGGACGGCCTTCTGGAGGTCGAACCTGTATCTGAAGTCCTCGATGGGAATCAGGTGGATCTGTTTCACCGGGCGATCTTCGGCCAGTGCGACGAGGAACTGCGCGGACTCGGCGCTGGGGGGAGCATATGCTGCCGGAGCCGCGACGCTCGATTCGTAGGTCACCGCGAGACGATGGTATCCGGAGACCACCGGCAGCCGACTTCCTGTCAGAGGTTGAACCGTGGCTTCAATCCCTGAATCGAGCTCTGTCCCCAATGCGCCGTGGTCTGGGGTGACCTGGAGGTTCAGTCGGAGGCTTGGGGACCAGAAGAAGTAGGTGGATTTCTTGTCGACGATCGCTTGGATGATGAGTCTGTCGCCCAGCGGCCAGATCGCTTTAATCTTCCCGGAGTCAGGAGGTGACCACTGCAGCTGCTTGAAGGGCTGGTCTCGCCGGTCTTGATAGTAGATCCGGTGGGGAGAGGAGGCCCAGAGCCTCTGGTGATGTGGCTCCATGACATCGACTTTTTCGTTGTCATGGAGCTCGAGGAGGACCGTGGGGGCCCGGTCCTCCTTTGTCCACTGATACAGGAGCGCGCGACGAGGGTCACCCGAACGCCGGTTCGTACCGACGGTGATCTGGACCCCGGCCTCCGCGGGGAGTGCTTTCATCGAGGTGAATGCGGAGCCCTTGATCAACCGTGGCTGTATCGTGAGGTCACCGGTGTCGAGGTCAATGCGGTGGATGTCGTGGGCGAACTGCAGGTGCAGGGCCGAGCCACACAGGTCCCATTGGTCAAACAACTCAGGCTCACGCTCGGTGGATGACGGGTCGCGCGCGGGGGCAATCGGAATCGGACCTGTGGCGACCAGCGAGGTGTTCCAGGAAGTGAGGTCGAGCTTGTGCACTTCGTACTGGGCCCCCTCGGCTCTCTGAATGAACCAGATGTCTCGTCCGTTGCTCTGAACGTAATCAATACCCTTGAGTTCGCGACATCCGAGCGGGTTGCTCACGTCCCGACAGATACGAGTCGGTCTGCCGATTTCCCTGGATATTCCTGCCTCAGGGAGGTGCTTGGTGTGAACGGTTGTCCGCTGGGGGCCCGCGCCAGCCAGTGTGATGAGGGTCGCATCGGTTTTCAGGCCTTCGTGTTGATGCTTGTCCCAGATCGCGGTGTCGAGGTCCGTTGTGAAGAGGATGTAGTGCGCGTTTTCGGTGATGAATGGCCTTTGGACCAGGGTCGCGAACTCCTGGGTGCTGCCGTCGACGAGATCCATCGTCAGCAGTTGGGTCTGATCGGATTCAGCGTCGGATGGCGTTTCTTCGGACGGCTCGTGCGGACGCAAGAGAAACAGCCTTCCATCCGCGAAGTGAAGCTGGTCGACGCGTTCGATGCTGGAGACCTTGAGGAGTTTCGCGTCGGTCGCGGTCCAGCGATAGATGCCATCCGGATGCGCGAACCAGAGGGTGTTGGGTTCCTGCCGCGCAACCGAGATGTTCCGGTCGAGGGACTGTTTGATTGGATCGAAATGGAGGGGAAGTACGAGTCCAGGTGCTGGCTCCAGGGGGAGCCCTGTCTGTCCCCAGGCTGTCGGGCCGCGTAGGACGATGAGGAGAATCAAACAGCCGGTTGCCCTCGCGAGCCGAAGACCTCGCGAGCCTCCCTGATCGATACGGCGAGCACCGCTCCTCGAGTCCCTGGCGCGCACGTTCCTCCCCGTTTGGCCTCAACCATCTCGCAGTGCTGACGCGAAGGTCAATGTGAAGGGACCAGGGAGAATGGCACTTCACGGGGGGCGCTCGCTGACGCACCCTCCGGGCCGGCTACTTCTTGGGCTGCTTCTTCAAGAACCGGCTCAGCCGCACCTTGCCCAGTCCGCGTCCGCCGAACAGGTACCAGGTGATGGCCGCGCCGAAGAGGCCGGCCGCCAGGGCAATGCCCACCGCGCCGAGCACCGGGATGTTCCCATACATCCACGGCTTGGGCGCGAAGGAGATGAACGCCCCCACGATGAAGCCACACGCGCACAGCCCCATGAAGGCAATCACCGCCGCGCTGCGCAGGTTCTCGTTCAGCTTCTCGAACTGGTCCGCCCGCACCGTCACCGTGAACTTGCCGGACTCCATGTCGAGCAGGATTTGCGACAGCTGCGTAGGCAGGTCCTGCGCCATCGATTGCAACCGCAGGAGCGTCCGCATCAGCCCGCCCTGGAGCTGCGTCGGGTCATACCGCCCCGCCAAGAGCTCCTTCGCATACGGCAGCGCCACCTCGATGATGTTCATCTCCGGGTACAGCCCGCGCAGCATGCCCTCGGTGGAGATGGAGGCGCGGCTGAGCAGCGCGTACTCCTTGGGAATGCGGATGCGGTACTTCACCGCCAGGTCCAACAAGTCCCGCAGCAGCGTGCGCGCGTCCACCTGTCCCAGCGTCGTGGGCAGGTGCGAGCCGAGGATGCTCTCGATGTCGTTGCGGAACCCCACCAGGTTGGCCCGCGCGTCCGGCACGCCCACCCGGTAGAGTATGCGCGCCACCGAGTCGCTGTCCTTCAGCGCCACCGCCAGGCACAACATCACCAGCGTCTCCTGCATGGGCCGCGTCAGCCGCCCCACCACCCCGAAGTCCAGCAGCGCCAGCCGGTTGCCCTCCAGCAACAGGAGATTCCCCGGGTGCGGGTCGCCATGGAACAGCCCGTCGACGAAGAGCTGCCGGAAGCTCGCCTCCAGGACGTTCTGGGCAATGGCCTTCCGGTCCTCCTCGGCCAGCGTCTCCGGGGCGATCTTCACGCCCCGGATGAACTCCAGCGTCAGCACCGTGCGGCTGGACAGCGACGCGTAGACGCGCGGAATCTTGAGATAGGTCCGCTCCCGGTGGTTCTCCAGGAACGCGCGAACGTTCGTCGCCTCGTTGATGAAGTCCAGCTCCTCGTGGATGGCCCGGTCGAACTCGTCCACGATTCCCGTGGGCGTGTAGATGCCCGTCTCCTCCACCACGGCCTCCAGCAGCCGCGCCAGGCTGCGCAGCACCCCGAGGTCGGAGTCGATGCTCGCGGCGATACCCGGCCGCTGCACCTTCACGACGACTTCCTCACCCTCCAGCGTCACCGCGCGGTGCACCTGCGCAATCGACGCCGCCGCCAGCGGCACCTCGTCGATCTGCTTGAACAGCTCGCTGGCTTCCTTGCCCAGCGACTCGCGAATCTGGGAGAGCACCTGCTCCAGGGGAATCGGGTCCACGTTGTCCTGGAGCAGCGCCAGCTCGTCGACGAACTCGGCCGGCAGCAGGTCTCCTCGCGTGGACAGCACCTGCCCCAGCTTCACGAAGGTGGGCCCTAAATCGTTCAGCAACATCCGGAAGCGGCGCGCGGTGGAGGCGCGCTGGGCCTCCGGCGACACTTCCACCTTCTCCTGGCGACCCAGGATGCGCCACAGGCCCGCGCGCTCGAGCACCTCGCCAAAGCCATGTCGCGCCGCGATGACGGTGATCTGCCGCACACGGTTGAGATCCTGGAGAATCACGGGAGGGTCTGTCTCCTTGCCACGACGGTACGACGTTACGCCCGCGCCACCGGCTTCGCCACGAAGCGGAGCAGCACATAGCCCACCACCGCTGACAGCAGGGAGCCCACCAGGATGCCCAGCTTGGCCTCGTTCAGGAGGGCAGGCTGCCCCGCGAAGGCCAGCCCGGCCACGAACAGGGCCACCGTGAAGCCGATGCCCGCCACCACCGAGACGCCGTGGAGCTGCCCCAGCCCCGCGCCCCCGGGCAGGGACGAGACGCGCAGCTTCACCGCCGCCACGGTGAACAGGAAGATGCCCACCTGCTTGCCCACGAAGAGGCCCGCGATGATGCCCAGCGGCAGGGGCGCCAGCAGGTCCTTCCACCCCATGCCCTCCAGGGAGATGCCCGAGTTGGCCAGCGCGAACAGCGGGACGATGCCGTACCCCACCCAGCCGTGCCACAGGTGCTCGAAGCGGTTGAGCGGCGGCTCCAGCTCCTCGATCCTGTCCTCGATGTAGAGCAACTGCGCGCCGCGCATCGACTCGTCCTCGGCGTGCTGGGTGCAATCACGGATGTACGTGGAGAGCTCGTCCAGCACGTCCCGGCCCGGCCGCGTGGGGCGCGAGGGGATGCACAGTCCCACCACCACGCCGGCCAGCGTGGCGTGGATGCCGCCATGGTGCATCGTGTACCAGAGCGCCGCTCCGGCCAGCAGCCAGGCGATGCCGTTGCGGACGTAGAAGCGGTTGAGCGCCACCAGCACGGCGACCACCGCGACGGCGCCGAGCAGCCACTCGACGTGCAGCCCCGTGCCGTAGAACAAGGCGATGACGAGGATGCCGCCGATGTCATCGAAGATGGCCAGCGCGGTGAGGAAGACGATGAGCCCGTGGCCCACGCGCGCCTTCACCAGCGTGAGGCAGCCGATGGCGAACGCGATGTCCGTGGCCATGGGGATGGCCCAGCCCGCCATGGCCGGTGTGCCCGCGTTGATGGCGACGTAGAGGGCGGCGGGCACCACCATGCCGCCCAGCGCGGCGATGAGCGGCAGCATCGCCCGGGAGAGCGTGCGCAGCTCCCCGGAGCTCAGCTCGCGCTTGACCTCCATGCCGACCAGGAAGAAGAACAGCGTCATCAGGCCGTCGTTGATGAGCTGCTGGAAGGTGAAGGTCGCCCGGGTGCCCGCCACCCCCAGCTCCAGGCGGGCGTCGAACAGGCCGACGTAGGAGGAGGCCCACGGCGAGTTGGCCCACACCATGGCGAGGACGGCGCACAGGGCCAGGAGGATGCCGCTGCTGGCCTGGAGGCGGAAGAACGCCTGGAGCGGAGCGATGGCCACCCGGAAGAGCGCGGGTACGGGCGCGGGTGAGCGGGTCCGGGGAGAGTGCGAAGGCGAAGGAGTCTCCATGGTGGAGGCCAAGATGCCCGCGCCTTCCGGTGGGCGCACCCGTTTTCGGACGCCCGTCCGCCGAAATGTCACCCGTGCGTGTTAGGGAACTCGGCGGGTAGGGTCAGCCGTTCGTTGATCCACGGGGCGGGGGCATGAGAGAAGGGCGGGGATGGCCGTGACGCAGCAGATGAAGGCAGCCAAGGCAGCAGCGGTGGAGCTCCCCGTGGACCCGACGCCCGACGTCGGCTCGGAAGGGGAGAAGGCGAGCGACGGCTCGGGCGCGAGAGAGATCGCTTCCCTGACGCCGATGATGCGCCAGTACCTCGAGGTGAAGGCGCTGCACCCGGACTCGGTGCTCTTCTTCCGGCTCGGGGACTTCTACGAGATGTTCTTCGAGGACGCCGTGCGGGCCTCGGAGATCCTCCAGATCACCCTCACCGCCAGGGCGAAGGGCGCCGACAAGGTGCCCATGTGCGGCATCCCCTACCACTCGTCGCGCCGCTACATCGCGCGCCTCATCGGCGAGGGCCTCAAGGTCGCCATCTGCGAGCAGGTGGAGGAGGCCGGCACCGGGCCCGGCATCGTCCGGCGCGAAGTCACGCGCGTCATCACCCCTGGGATGGTGCTGGACGATGAGGTGCTGGAGCCTCGCGACAGCAACTTCCTCGCCGCCGTGTGCTGGAGTGAGCGCGGGTGGGGCGGGGCGCTGCTGGAGGCGTCCACCGGAGAGTTCCTCGCCCTGGAGGCGACCTCCGCGGAGGAGCTGGCGGAGTCGCTGTCGCGCGTGGAGCCCCGGGAGCTGCTGGTGCCCGCGGGGCAGCGCGACTCGGCGGAGGTGGCGCGGGTGTGCGCGCGGCTGCCTCGCGTGCCCTCCATCGCGGAGAGCGAGGGCGCCGCCTTCGAGCCTGTGCGCGCGGCGGGCTTCCTGCGCACGCACTTCGCGGTGCAGTCGCTGTCCGCCTTCGGACTGGATGACGCGCCAATGGCCACGAGCGCGGCGGGCGCGGCGCTGCGCTACCTGAAGGACACGCAGAAGACGCCCGCGGCCCACGTGGACCGGCTCAGCCGCCAGGAGCGCTCGGGCAGCCTGCTGATGGACGAGTCCTCGCGCGCGAATCTGGAGGTGCTGCGCTCGCAGCGCGACGGGGGACGCAAGGGCTCGCTGCTCGGCGTGCTGGACCGGACGGTGACGAGCCTGGGCGCGCGCAAGCTGGCGCGCTGGCTGGCGTCCCCGCTGGGCTCGCTGCCGGAGATCCACGCGCGGCTGGACGCGGTGGAGGAGCTGTCCGCGCGCAGCGTGTGGCGCGAGGAGCTGACCGGCATCCTCAAGGAAGTGGCGGACCTGGAGCGGCTGACGGGCCGGCTGTCGCTGGGCGCGGGCAACGCCCGGGACTTGCGCGCGCTGGGCCTGTCCCTGGCGCAGCTCCCCCGGCTGGGGGTGGCCCTGGCGCGGTGCCAGACGGCGTTGCTCCAGTCGCTCGCGGGGCCGCTGACGGCGCTGCCGGAGCTGGCGGACCTGCTGGCGCGCGCGGTGGTGGACGAGCCTCCCGTGGTGCTGAAGGAAGGCGGCCTCATCCGCCAGGGCTACCACGCGGAGCTGGACAAACTGGTGGAGCTGTCCACGTCCGGCAAGGACATCCTGCTGAAGATCGAGCAGCGCGAGAAGGAGCGGACCGGCATCGGCTCGCTCAAGATCCGCTACAACAAGGTCTTCGGGTACTACCTGGAGGTGACGAAGTCGAACCTGCACCTGGTGCCGGCGGACTACATCCGCAAGCAGACCACGGTGGGGGCGGAGCGCTTCGTCACCCCGGAGCTGAAGGAGCACGAGGAGTTGGTGCTCACCGCGGAGGAGAAGCGGTGCGCGCTGGAGCTCCAGTTGTTCGAGGAGCTTCGGGCGAAGGTCTCCTCGGCGGCCCCGCGCATCCGCTCGGCGGCGGAGGCGGTGGCGGCGGCGGACGCGCTGCTGTCCTTCGCGCGGTGCGCGTCCGAGTATGGCTACACGCGGCCGGAGGTCGACGCGTCGGAGGTGCTGAGCATCACCGCCGGGCGGCATCCGGTGGTGGAGCGCATGCTGGGGGCGGGGGACTCCTTCGTTCCCAACGACGTGCGGATGGACCCGGAGGACGCGCAGCTGCTGGTCATCACCGGTCCGAACATGGCCGGCAAGAGCACGGTGATGCGGCAGGTGGCGCTGACGGCGCTGATGGCGCAGGCGGGCTCGTTCGTCCCCGCGAAGGCGGCGCGCATTGGCCTGTGTGATCGCATCTTCACGCGCGTGGGCGCGGCGGACAACCTGGCGCGGGGCCAATCCACCTTCATGGTGGAGATGACGGAGACCAGCCACATCCTCCACCACGCCACCCGCAAGAGCCTCATCATCCTGGATGAGATTGGGCGCGGGACGTCGACGTTCGACGGGCTCTCGATTGCGTGGGCGGTGGCGGAGCACCTGCATGACCACGTGAGCGCGCGCACGCTGTTCGCCACGCACTACCACGAGCTGGTGGATCTGGCGCGCGAGCGGACCCGGGTGAAGAACCTGTGCATCGCCGTGAAGGAGCAGGGCGGCAAGGTCATCTTCCTGCGCAAGCTGATTCCCGGCGGGGCCAGCCGCTCCTACGGCATCGAGGTCGCGAAGCTCGCGGGGCTGCCCTCGGAGGTGGTGGGGCGCGCGCGGGAGCTGCTCCAGAACCTGGAGTCAGGAGAGCTGGACGACGCGGGACGTCCCCGCGTGGCGGTGCGGCAGAACCCGAAGCGCGCGGCGTCCACGGCCCAGCTCGGCCTGTTCGGAGAGCCCGCGCCCGTGGCCCCGGTGGCCCCTGTGCTGCCTGCCTCGCACCAGCATGCGTTGGAGACGCTCAAGGCGGTGTCGGTCAACACGCTGACGCCGCTGGATGCGCTCAACCTGCTGGCGAAGCTCCAGCGCGAGCTGGAGGGCTGAGCGGCGCGCGGTCAGCCCACCGTGTTCTTCTTGTTGTGAAAGAGCGGGTCGCCCAGGCGACACACGTTCTTGCCTTCGAACTTCACATCGAAGGAGTACATCATGAACTCGCAGGGCCCCTTGGTGGCGCTGCTGGCCACGCCACCTCCCGCGGTGCCGGCTTCATCGCCCGAAGAGACGCGGTAGGTGGCCCCCTTCACCATGGGCATGTGTCCTTCGATGGTGACTGTCTTGGGGCCCTCCGCCGCGTCCGCCGAGCGACCCACGTTCGGGTAGGGAATGGGAACCGGGCCGGCGGGAGACGGCGTCTTGCAGACGTCTGGCAGGACGATGCTCTGTCCCTTGCTTCCACCATGGGTGACGCCTCGGCCATTGACGAAGGTGGGCACGGGAAGGTCCTTTCTCGAGAGGGCTCAGGGGGCGTGAGCCGTCATGCGCTCACGAACTCACGGGGTTCCAGGAAGCGGAGATGCGGGAAGGACTTCGACTCCAGCACGCGCTTGACGTCCTCATGGACGAGGACCGCGCTGACGTTCTCCGCGAGCCTGAAGAGCTTGAGCCCGCGAGGCTTGTCACCGTCAATGGCCAGGTGGTCGATGCTCGCATCGATGAGGGTGGAGCTGTCTGGAGAATGGAAGACGGTCTCCGCGAGGTTCGCGGCCCTCACCAGCCCGATGACATTGAAGGCCTTGTATCCCCGGTGGGCGATGGTTCCATCCTCGCTCTGGATGACGGCGTCATAGACGTCGACGTTGTCCACCCCGGCCTCGAGCAGCGCCGCATGGAACGCATTGCTCATGAGGGAGGCTGTATTGAAATAGTCCAGCAACTCCCCCCGCTCATTCCCTGGCCTGATGTCGGCGATGATGGGTTGCTCGGGCGGATGCTGGAAGGGCCTGCCCGCCCACCACCGATCTCGACTCCCCGGGTCCAGCGGGGGATAGATGAGCATCATGTCGTGGCTGCTCGACGCGAGGATGTAGTATTTCGGGGGCGCTTGCATTGTGATGGCTCAGAAAATCTGGGTGATACGGCCCTTGGCTCGGGTCTTGGGGATTCTTCCCAGATCTACCAGGGTATTGGCATACTCCTCGGTGAGGGAGTCTGTATACAGGGGAGGGCGCCAGACGGATTCCGTCAGCAATCCGCGGAGGTTCTGGGAGAGCGCATTCAAGCGTGCGGTGAGTCCCAGGGGAGGCGCGCATTTGTCCTGGTCCTTGCTGTTTTTTGCAAGAGGACAGGCCACGTTGGCCATCACATTGAGGCGTTCGCCAATCGCCTGGAGCATGTCGCCCACCTTCTCTGAGTAGGCCTTGTGTCGCATGTGGAACTGCCTGCCGCCGGAGGCGTCGATCGCGGCGGCGACGTAGTCCTTTTTGAAGAACGTTGTCTGTTTGCCTATCTCTTTGTCCGGGCCTTTGAGGAGGGCCGCGAGTCCTGGACCCGTGGGCCAGAGTTTCTTGTTGGAGAGGGCATAGGGACTCGGCAACCAGACCCCGTTCTCCGCGGCGTTGACGTCATAGCCAACAGAGCGGCCGTCCTTGATTCGGCTCGTCATCCTGGGTGACTTGTAGTTCTTGATGGAGTTGTCATCCCCCATGAAGGGAACGACGGAGGAGCCCTTGAGCGACTCATTGCCTGGGATGAGGTGATGGGGGGCGTATTGGAGGTCGTATTCAAATGCGTCTTCGTGCGGGTTGTAGGTCTGCGTTCGCACGCGCTTGCTGGCTTGCTCGATGACGTCTCCCGTCTCGAAATGCAGGCTGACCGTGTCCGCTGGGGGCGGGATGTCCTCGGCGGACTTCATCTTCTTGCCCAGGACGCCTCCGTCCGTCTCCGGAATCAGGAAGAGCTTGCCCCCTCCGGGAGGGAGGTCCTTGGCGGCCTTCATCTTAGTGACCAATGCGCCTTCGCCCAGCAGCGGGACGGGGGTCTCCGCGTCATCGTCGGGTTCCTGCGGCAACATCTCCTGGGTGGGAAACGCGTCGCCCAGGGCGTGCCAGGGGCACGTCTTCTCGTCATGCACTTCCTTCGAGAAGAACTCCGAGACATCCGTCACCGCTTCACCAATCTCCATGGTCCTCCTCCTTCTGGATTCCAGTTCAGGCGGGCAGCAGGAGCGCCGCCGCACGGGCCTCCAGGTCCGACGTGCTCCAGACCAGGGTGGGGCCCTTCACGAGCCCGGCGCGCAGGCGCTCCGCGGCCAGCACCAGCATCAGGGGCCCCAGCGCCGCGCCGGCGTCGCCCACGCAGTCCGCGGGATGTTCGATGCGATGCGCCTCCTGGAAGCGCTCCGCGTTTCGCAGGTAGGCCACGCCCCACTCCTTGGTCGGCAGGCTCTCGCCGTTGAAGCCCGCGAACACGCAGTGCACCTTGGGTGCGTTGCCCGGCATCCCCGCGAAGAGCGCTTGAACCGCGTGGGCCAGGCCGTCGCCAAGATAGGGCTCCTCGGAGTAGCGGTGCCCCTGCTCCGCGCCGACTCCGATGCGGGTGATGCGCGCCAGGGGCACGAGACCGGAGCGGCGCGCGGCGACAGGGGTCGACAGGAGCAGGAAGCTCGCGGCCTCTCCTGGAATGAAGCCGTCCGTACCCCGGGGACGCAGTCTGTCCTCGGAGTCCAGCCCGGCCAGCCTCCGGGGATGGTTGAAGGTGTCCAGCCCGCCGACGATGACGGTGGAGGCCTGCCCCGTGGACAGCAGTCGCATCGCGTCGCGCAGGGCCATCAGGCCACCCGCGCCGCCGTGGCGGTACAGCCGGCTGTGGGCGACCTCGAGCCGCACTCCCGTCTGGCGGGCGAGCTGCTCCATCATCACCCGTGTGGAGGGGAGCTGAATCCCCCAGCGGTCCTCGGGGAGCGCCAGGAGCAGGGGCGCCGCGCCAGCGAGTCCCGCGCAGGCCTCCGCGAGGGCGTACGTGGACAACCGCAACATGCGAATCCAGGCGCTGGAGAGTCGTGTCCCGTCGACCTCCAGGGGAGGCAGGTAGTGCTCGGCGAGGAACGACGCCACCTGTCCGTCAAGGGCGCGGTTCAAGAGGCCCGACTCCGTGAACCGCACGAGCCCCGCGCGGACGGAGGTCTCCGTGGTGGGCACGTCGAGCCCCACCGGGGTGGTGGCTCCCAGCCCCACCACCTCCACGCCGGGGAGGGCGCCGCTCACGAGCGCACCCCCGTCATGCGCTTCACCGCCAGCGTCACCTTCTCGACCTTCAAGGCGCGCTTGTCGCAAGGCACGAAGCCTCGCCACGTCAACGAGAAGCGGTGCTGGTCCGCCTCCAGGAGCAGCGTTTCAAGATGCAGGCGCGGCTGCTCCTCCTTGCCGGCGATGCGCACCGAGGTCTCCAGAGCTATCTCGGGAAGGTTGAAGCGCTGCACGCCTTCGGGTGCCGCGTTGATGAGCTCCACGGGCTCGCCGCCCTTCAGCCAGGTCGGGTAGATCTGCCCCTCGGGGGCGGCCTGGAAGAAGCGCGTGTCGAAGTCTCGCGGGAAATAGGGCGCGCGATGTTTCTTCCAGGCTTCGTCATACGTCCCCGCGAGGCCCATGCGCGGCTGCCAGGAGGGCGCGACGAAGCCGACTCCGTGAGGCGGTGTCTTGTCGGACAGGCTGGTGAGGGGAAAGCCAGGGTGTGTGAGATTGGGCAGCGGTGTGCCGTTCATCTCCTTGACCGCGCGCTGCCCCCGGAAGCCCACACCCACGGGGTTTCGCATCTCGGCGAGGAAGCTCTGGGGGCCCGTCTGCTGTCGGCCTCCGTAGGCTCGCTCCCACGTCAACGGCACCCGCGTCGTCGGAATGGGCGCGGTGGGCGATGCCCCCAGGAGGCCCGCCTTCCAGGTCCTGTCTCCGTGGACCTGCACCTGCTTCTTGAGCGTGCCCACGGAGAGGGACAGGCCAAAGTCCGTCGTGGGACGTCCCTTGGGCGCATGGGCGTCTCCCACGAGGACGACGTCCGTGCCGCGCTTCATGAGGTGTGATTCGCCCGCGTACTTGAGGCTGGACTCCCCAGGGGCGCCCCAGTGCTCATCCACGTGCGCGACGGCCTGCTGTGCCTCGGCGACGTGGAGCCCGCTGGCGGTCATGGTGAAGGTCGCCTTGAGGACCACGTACAGCGTGTCCACGCCCTTCTCGTCTGGAAACAGGTAGATCGCCGGCGCGAAGGGCGTGGTGTTCTGGAGTTGCAGCATGGCGGTGTTCTCCTGGCTGACATGCTCAGCGCGCCGTGAATCGCTGGTGGCCCGCCACGCCCGTGGCCAGGACCGCGGCTTGTCGTGCCGCCCAGGTGCGTGTGTCGAAGCGCACGGCGCCCCGGGTCTGGAGCGCCAGCTCGAGCGCGAGCTGCTCGCGCCCGCGCATGGGCTCGGTGGAGAGGGCCTTCCACACGACCTCGGGGGAACGGGGCTGGCCACGGAGGTAGCGCGTCCTCGGCGCGAAGAGGTCCTTCTCCTTCATCCACCAGCGAGCGACGGCGGCGGTGTCCGGCAAGGGCAGGGTGGCTTCGGGGGCGGGGACGAGGTCCGCGTCCAGGTCGTCCTCCTCGAAGGGCGGGAGGCCGTTCTCCTCGTCGACCTGGGTGGGCCGCGCGAAGGCGCCCTCCAACCGCAGCCCCGTCACGCGACAGAAGGCCTCCCCCGCGAGGCGCGCCATCCGGTCGTGCTTCATGGCCTCCAGGCAGAGCTCCGCGGCGTGGCGCCAGCCGGAGTGACCCAGTGACCACAGGGCCGCTGACTCCAAGGCGGGGACGGCCAGCGCATCGGCCATCCGCGCGACGTCTTCGGCCTGTCCCCCCGCCGCCAGCACCGCCAGGACCCGCGCGGCCTCGGGGGCCGTGCTTGCGACGGGCTTGCGGAGGGCTTGGAGCGCGGCGGGATATCCCAGGACCCACGCCGTCTCCCCAGCGGTGATGCGCACCCCGGGGTCTGGCGACGAGAGGGCCGACTCCAGCAACGTGCGCGCCGCGGGAGTGTCTTCACGGAGGGACTTCAGGGCCGCTGACTTGATATCGGCGGACTCGCTCCGGAGCAGCGGCAACAAGGCGTCGGACCCCAGCGCTTCGCCACGAAGGCTCAGGAGGCGTACCGCCGCGGCCTGGAGGCTGGGGACGGCGTGTAGCTCACGGCGTCGAAGGAAGCTGGAGAGCTCCGCGTTGGGGGCCAGTCTCAGGGCCCGGAAGATGGCGGTTCGGCGCGGACCGGGTTCCTCCAAGAAGAACGGGAGGAGCCACTCCAGGGGCGCGCCCGTCCTCATCAGGGCGAGGGCCGCGACGAAGACCTCCTCGGGTCTGGCGCTCTCCAGCCAAGGCATCAGGAGGCGCTCAGGGGCCTCCGGGCCCGCGCAGGCCAGCCCGTCCAGATGTGCCTTCAACCGTGCCTCGGGCCCGGCCGCCACCTCACGCAAGCAATAGTCCGGGGAGCGGCAGGCCCGCTGCCACTGATTGGCGAGGAAGGCAGCCTCCTCCAGGTGCTCCTCCACGATGTCCCACATGACGGGGCATCGGCGTGGAGCCGCCATCAATTCACCTTCACCGCGGCGCCCTTGATTCGCTGGACGCCCGAGGAGTGCGACTCGATGTGGGTGCCTCGGATGACGACCCGTCCATTCCGACGCAAGGTGATGCTGGCCTCGCCGCAGAGCAGCACGATTTCGTCCTGGCCTTCCAGGACGATGCGCTGGCCATCCACGCTGGCGGTGACGGGCAGCGCGGGGGCCTTGGCTTCCACCGAGCGAAGGAGGCTCTTCCTCGGCTCGAGCAGTCCCATGAGGATGGGGCGACCTGGCTGCCCTCCCTCGAAGGTGAGGAGGACCTCCGTCTGGAGCGCCACCTCCTCCAGGTTCGTCGTGCTCACGCCCGCAAGCACGCGAGCGGGAACCGGACCCGAGGGATTGTCCTCGAAGTCCACCAGGGGGAGGCCCTCCTCCGACATCCCCGTGAAGCGTCCCACGCGGGGGGTCGAAAAGAGCGCCGAAGACGGGCGAAGGATGACGACTTCCGCGGGGGCCGCGGACGCGTTTCGACGCTTCATGCCGAGGGGCTCCTGGGCGTCAATGAATCACCAGTGCAACTCTTGAACTGATGGAACCGCACGACAGCCTATCGGACTCACTCCAGGCGGAACAGGAAAAACCTCTCGAAGCGAATGTTTTCAGGGTGGCGGGAGTCTCGCAGGCCACATTTCCCACGGGAGGACTTCCCGGATGCGGGGGGCGTGGCGAGATCTGGGGGTCTATGAGGCTGGCCTCCATCATCGTGGGAATCGGTATCGCGGGCTGTGCGGCCCGGGGCGTCCAGGCAGGACCGGAGAGCGTTCCGGCCGAAGGAGGCTCCGGTCGCGATGTCCTCGTCTTCGAGGGCATGTGTGACGCCTCCGGCGCGGTGGCGCTGGGCGGCTCCTTGTTTGTCGTGGGCGACGACGAGGACAACATCCTCCGCGTCTACGATGCGCGGCGCGGCGGCGCCCCGGTGCGCGGCGTGGACCTGTCACCGGAGCTGGAGCTGCCAGCCCACAAGAAGAAGGCCCCGGAGGCGGACATCGAGGCGGCCACGGGCCTGGGCTCGTACTCCTTCTGGCTCACCTCGCACGGTCGCAACAGCTCCGGGAAGAAGGCGCCCAGCCGGCTGCGCTTCTTCGCCACCGAGGAGGCGGCGGGGCTGCCCAAGCTCGTGGGGCGGCCCTACACGCAGCTGCTGGATGACCTGCTCGCGGCGCCCCAGCTCGGCGCGTTCCGCCTCGCGGATGCCGAGGGCCTGGCCCCCAAGGCGCCCGGTGGACTCAACATCGAGGGCATGACGGCGATGGCGGATGGCGCGTCCATCCTCATCGGCTTTCGCAGCCCCGTGCCGCGGGGCAAGGCGCTGCTCGTCCCGCTCCTCAACCCGAAGGAGATGGTGCTGGAGGGCGCTTCAGCGCGCGTGGGCGAGCCCCGGCTGGTGGACCTGGGGGGCATGGGCGTGCGCTCCCTGTCCTGGTGGCGCGGGCGCTATCTCATCATCAGCGGCGGCACGGATGGCGGAGGCACCTCGCACCTGTTCACCTGGGCCGGTGGAGACGATGCGCCCGTCCTCGTGAGCGACGTCAACCTGGCGGGCTTCAACCCGGAGGCCTTCTTCACGCCCGAGGACGCGGAGGAGATCCTGCTGCTCAGCGACGACGGCGCGATGCCGCTCGACGGCGTGGCATGCAAGAAGCTCAAGGACCCCGCGCGCAAGCGCTTCCGTGGCATCTGGGTGCGTCCCCGAGAACAGGGCTGACGAGCGCCCGCCGTCATTGACGGGGCCACGGCGGCCTCGCGAGAATCATCGCTTTTCCGCCGTGGAGTCTTTCGTGAATCGTGTCTCGGGTCTGCTGGCGTTGCTCTGCGTCTGTGTCTCGTCGGCCGCGCTCGCGCAGCGCAAGGAGCTCACCCCCGCCACGCCGGAGGCGACGTGTGAGCTCACTCCCGCGCTGCGCCTCACCATGCTGGGCGGCGGCTCTTTCGACCTCAAGGAGCCGGCCCTCTATTCCTTCTCGCGCTCGCGCAGCAATGTGCAGGTGTTCGTCTCCCAGCCGGAGGGCGCGACGGAGCCTCGGCTCGAAGCGGTGGGCTTCTGGCACCTGAAGTCGGACTGTCTCATCTCCGTCGACGCCAAGGGGGTCCAGTACGGCTCGAAGCTGGACTGCGAGGACGCGGAGATCGAGGCGAAGGTGAACGGCTCGGAGGTCACCATCCAGACGCCCGAAAAGGACGTCTTCAAGGTGACCTGGCCGTCGAAGGAGAGCTCCTCGCTGGGGCTGCGCATCACCCTCGTCGCCGAGGGCAACTTCCGGCGCGTGTTCGGCAGCCTGTGTGGGGAGTACAAGAATCCCCCCGCCGAGGTGCCCGGCAAGGAGAGTGAGCTGCGCACGCTCAAGCGACGCTCGGTGGTGGGCCCGGACCTCAAGTACCGCGACCACAGCATCTTCTACAAGTTGGAGGAGGCCCAGAAGCGCGCCCGTGGAGAGTAGCGGCCAACGTGGGGCCCGGCTGGCGGACACGTCAATCGCGTGTAGGCTGTCGGGCTCATGCAGCTCGCCATTCCGCATGCACCTCGAAAGGTGCGACTGACGCAGGTCCCCGGCGCGATGGGGCGCCTCGCGCGTGATGCAGTGCTCGGGCTCGCCTTCATGGCGTTGCTCGGCGCCGGGGCCACCTGGGCGGGTCGCTTCTTCGTGGAGGAGCACGGCTTCAACGCGCGGGCCGAGGAGGTCGACGGCGCGCTGGTGGCCACGCGGCTGCCGCCGACGGAGAAGCGCGACGGCGCCGAGGGCTCGCTCGAGGTCCTCTACACCTTCGAGAACGTGGAGCACTCCGTGTCGAACGTCCGCACCTTCGCGGAGTACGCGGAGGGGCTGGGGCACGGCGCGGTGGTGAAGCTGCTGGTGGACCCCGCCGCGCCGGGCCTTCCCCGTGAGGCGCGCTTCGCCCGGGCGCAGGCGTCGCGCAGGGGGTGGCTGCCCTTCGGTCTGGCGTTGGGGGCGCTCGGGGCGGTGGCCATGTTCACCCGCGAGGCGCGGAGGCTGGTGCGCTCGGAGGTGGAGCCCTTGCGGCTGGGCGCGCTGGTGTGGCTGACGCCGGATGCGCCCCTGCCGGAGGCTCGGGGAGAGGTGGTGTTCCCCGCGCACTACTTCCGGCAGGACGTGAAGATGGAGGTCCGCGCGCGGGTGCGTCCGGGCCGGGCGCCGGTGCGCAACGGGACGAAGGTGCTCGCGGCGGTGGTGCCCCGGGAGCCCGGCTGGGCCCGGGTCATCGACCAGGACCTGGCGGGAGTATTGGGCTGGCTGCGCTGAGCCGGTGGGGCGGGGGCTGAAAAGTTGCCGGTGACGTGGGGCCGTGTGACACACGCCTGTAGCTCCCAGTTCGCCGGAGGTTCTTCATGTGCCCACGCCTGTTGCTCGCGCTGCCCATGCTGCTGTTGCTCGTCCCGGGCACGGTCGGGGCCGCGAAGCGGGATGAGGCCGAGGCGGCGTACCAGGGAGCCCGGCGCGCCTACTACGCGCTGAAGGACGACGCGGCCCGACGCAAGCTGCGCCACCACTGGCTCAACGTGGTGCACAAGTTCGAGGCGGTGGCCAAGAGCCACCCCAAGTCCGAGCGCGCGCCCGACGCCCTCTTCACCGCGGGAGAGCTGCTCCAGGAGCTGAGCCGCATCTCCTTCGTCGAGGAGGACCTGAAGTCGGCCATCTCCGACTACGACAAGCTGAGCCGCGACTACCCGAAGCACCGGCTGGCGGACGACGCCGCGCTGGCCCTGGCTCGCATCCACGTCCACCGGATGGACCGGCCCGAGGACGCGCGCCGGGTGCTGACGGACATGCTCGCCTCCAACAGCAAGGGTGACCAGACGAAGGAGCTGAAGGCGCTCCTGGCCTCGCTGCCGACGCCCAAGGGCGCCCCCGTCGCGCCGGCTCCGTCGCGCGCGAAGCCCGCCACGCCCTTCAAGGCGCCCGTGCTGGAGGAGAAGGCCACGGCGGTGGCCAAGGTCGAGACGCCGTCGGAGCGCCCGGCCTCCGCGCTGGTGGGGGCCATCGAGAAGCTGGCTCGTGAGCCGTCTCCCATCATTCCCCGCCTGGACCCCAGCGCTCCCATGAGCGGTGAGTCGTCCAGCGAGGGCAAGGGGCTGGACGAGGCGGTCGCCGCCGCGCTGGCCGCGAAGGAGCGCGACGCGAAGGCCCCGTCGATGTCGAAGGTCTCCGTGGCGCCGAAGGTCGTGGAGGCGCCGGTCGAGGTCGCCTCGTCGAAGCTCTCCACGCCGCGCCCGCCCGAGCCCGTCCAGGTCGCCGAGAAGCCGAAGGCGGAGGTAGCGCCGTCCGATCCACCCAAGCCGATTACCCGGCCCGTCGATGACGAAGTGGCGCAGGCGCGGCTCAAGGCGGTGGCGAAGCAGTCGCGCCGCGCGGAGCTGACGCTGGCGGAGCAGCTGGGCCTCAAGGTGCGGCGCGTGGTCATCGACCCGGGGCACGGCGGTCACGACTCGGGCGCCATCGGCAAGGAGGGGACGCGCGAGAAGGACGTGGCGCTCTCCATCTCCCTCAAGCTGGCGGATGAGCTGCGCGAGCGCGGGCTGGAGGTCGTCCTGACGCGTGAGGATGACCAGTTCATCCGCCTGGAGGACCGCGCGAAGTTCGCCAACACCGAGCGCGGTGACTTGTTCATCTCCGTCCACTGCAACGCCGCGACGAGCCGCAAGCTGCGCGGCATCGAGACGTACACGCTCAACACCTCGGCGGACCGCTACTCCATCCGGCTGGCCGCGCGGGAGAACGCGTCGTCCGAGAAGGGCATCAGCGACCTGCAGTTCATCCTGGCGGACCTGGCGACGAAGGCGAACACCGAGGAGTCCTCGCGGCTGGCGAACCAGGTGCAGCGCAGCCTGGTGACGTCCCTGGCGAACAAGTACTCGGACATCAAGGGCCTGGGCCACAAGGAGGCGCTGTTCTACGTGCTGCTCGGCGTGAAGATGCCGGCCATCCTGGTGGAGACCGCGTTCCTGTCGAACCTGGATGAAGAGAAGCGCCTGGCCACGAGCGCCTATCAGACGGACGTGGCCAAGGCGATTGCCCAGGGGGTCGAGGACTTCCTCGGCGACCGCAACCGCGTGGCGAAGGTCGACTGAGGCTTCTCAGCGCAGCGCGCGCGTGAGGAGCACCGTCGCCGCGAGGCACGCCGCCGTCCTCACGTGGTTCCACGCGGTCCAGCCCGACACGTAGCGGGCCCAGGCGACCGCGGCGTCGGCGCTGTCCGGGTTCAGCGTGGCCAGCGCGTCATTGCGCGGCACGTTGAACGCCGCCGTCACCGCGAAGCACCCGAAGAGGAAGACCGCGCCACCCAGGAGCCGCTCGCGTGAGGTGGGCTCGCTCCACGTGCCCAGGCTCAGCAGCACCAGCCCCGCGCAGGCCAGGGCGGTGCCGATGAAGGCCGCGATGAAGAGGCCCGACACCGCCGAGACGTTGATCGCCTGCATCGCGGCGATGCCTCGCGCGGCGGGCAGCCGCGTCAGGCCGCTCATCACGAAGGTCGAGAAGGCGAAGAACACGCCCGCCATCAGTCCGCTGCCCAGCACGGACACCCACGTCAGGACTCCCAGCACCGTCTCCATCGTCCGTCCCATTCCCATTCACCGCGCCGAGGCGGCAAGCGCGAGCTCGTCCACGAAGTCCTCGAACCGCGTCGGCGTCGTATTGGCCTCGGTCCTCCCTGCCCGCGGGAGGACCCGTCCTTCGTTGAAGGCGCGCGTCATCTCGACATAGAGCGCGGCGAACGTCTCGGACATTCCGGCCTGCACGAGCGCCTGGGTCATCTCCTCCGGGGCGAGCTGGACGTACTCGAGTCCGGGCTTGCCCAGGCGCGCTCCGAGGAGGCGAGTGGCCTCGCGATAGCTGAGGTCCCGAGCGCCCAGCAGCTCGCGAATGGCGAGTCCCGTCCAGTCCCGGCGCAGCATCGCCTTCGCCGCGACGTCGGCGATGTCGCGGGACGCGACCATGGGGACCGCGAGGTCCGGCGCCACGGAGTCCGCGTTGACGCCCTGGTGCTCGATGACGTGAAGCGCCTCGAAGAAGTTCTCGAAGAAGGACGCCGGGCGCAGCAGCAGCACGTTGGTGTCCTCCAGAGTCTTCAAGCGCTCCTCCTGCGCGTGCAGCGTGGCGAGCAGTCCGGTGCCTTCCCGTTGCTCCGCGCCCAGGCTGCTCAAGGCGACGACGTGGCGCACGCCGCTGTTCCGGAGACCCTGGATGATCGCCTCGCCCTTGCGTCGCTGGTCCGCGTGGTAGTCCGACGACTCGCGGTCCGCGGGCAGCAGGGTGTAGACGGCGTCGGCGCCCCGACACGCCTTCGCCAGGAACGCGGCGTCGCTCGGGTCTCCCACGAGCACCTCCGCGCCCCGGGCCCGGAGCTCCGCCAGACGTCCCTCGGAGCGGCCCAGCGCGCGGACTTCCTGCCCGGCCGACAACAGCAGCTCCACCACCTTCTTGCCCGTGTTCCCAGTCGCGCCCATCACCGTCAACATGTGTCCTCCGTGGGGCCTGGGCCCCGTGGCATTGGCTTGCCTGGAGCCCAATATCGGGGCCTGGGACAGGACTCTCAATGACGCGAAGTCGCTGGTTCATGCTCGTTCGTCCAGGAACGGCTGGACGAAGGTGAGGGTGGTGCGGATACTCGGGCCATGACGGACCTGCTGCCCCCGGTGGACTCGCTCGGCGAGGCCCTGCACTTCCTGCGGATGAGCGGAACGTTCTATTGCCGCTCGGAGCTGACGGCGCCGTGGGGAGTCTCGCTGCCGGTGATGAAGGGCAGCCTGATGTTCCATGTCGTGACGTCGGGGCAGTGCTGGCTCGCGGTCGACGGCGCGGAGGACCAGTTGCTCCATCCGGGCACGTTCGCGCTCGTGCCTCATGGCCAGGGGCATCGCCTGACGAGCGAGCGCGGTGGACCCACGCGCAAGCTCGAGGAGCTCCCCGAGGAGCTGATGAGCGAGCGCTACTCCGTTCTCCGTCACGGTGGAGGAGGGGCTCCCACGACGCTCATCTGCGGCGCGGTGCGGTTGGACCATCCGGCGGCCCAGCATCTGGTCGCGCTGCTGCCGGGCATCATCCGCGTGGAGCCCGCGGGCTCCTCGTGCATGGAGTGGCTCCAGAGCACGCTGAGCTTCATGGCCGCCGAGGCGAAGGAGCTGCGGCCCGGGGGCGAGACGGTCATCACCCGGCTCGCGGATGTGCTGGTGGTGCAGGCGCTCCGGGATTGGATGGCGCAGGACCCCAGCGCGCGCACGGGCTGGCTGGGTGCGCTCCAGGACCCCGAGCTGGGGCGGGCGCTCGCGCTCATCCACCGCGAGCCGACGCAGCCGTGGACGGTGGCCTCGCTTGCCGCGCGGGTGGCGATGTCCCGCTCGGCGTTCTCGGCGCGCTTCACGCGGCAGGTGGGCGAGCCACCCATGCACTACCTCGCGCGGTGGAGGATGTACGTCGCGCACTCCGCGCTGAAGGAGGAGCGC
>NZ_JBLZWL010000105.1:0-62870 GCF_049194865.1 Corallococcus terminator
GGCTCCCTCCTCGAAGTGGGCGCCGTTGCATGCGCTCATCAGGAGTCCAGACATGCAAGCCATGGCGCGGTGCTTCCAGGTTCGAGTCTCCAAGCTTCCTCCCCACGGTCCTGGGCGGTGCCGAACGCGGACAGGGTGGTGGGCGGGAGCCGGGCAGGTCCATCCCAGGAAAATGGGATTCTCAGGATTGAAGGCCAGCCAGAATGGGTAGACTCCCGGCATGGTGACCCGTTCTCGGATGGAGCGTGAGTTGCTGGGGGTGCTGCGCAGTCTGGCGGAGGCCGAGCTGCCGTTGGACAAGCTGTTCACCCAGCTCAATGTGTTGCTGAAGGAGCCATTGGGGGTCGATGCGAGTTGTTGGCATGGGACGGACCCCGCGTCTGGGATGGTGACGTCCACGGTGATGGAGAACCTGGACCCGAGAGGCTTTGCGCGCGCGGCCTATCTGGAGTTGTGGGCGCCGGAGCCGCTGACGTTCGCCGGGCTGCGGGCGTTGGGGAAGCGGGTGGACTCGCTGAGTCACGCGGCGAAGGGGAAGCTCGATGAGAGCGCGCGCTACCGGGAGCTGATGGCGCCGTTTGGCTTTGGCGACGAGCTGCGCGTCAACTTCGACTTGCCGTCGGGGTGCTGGGGCGCGGCGACGTTCATGCGCGCCAAGGACCGGGGCCCCTATACGGAGCGCGAGGTCGGGATGATGGACCGGTTCTCCTCGCACATCGGCCAGATGTTGTGGCGCTCCTATCGAGGCACCGTGCCCCAGGGGGAAGGGCAGCCGCTCCCGGGCATCGCGGTGTTGGGGCCGCGAGGTCAGTTGATGTCCGCGGACCTGCGCGCCGAGGCCGTCCTGGCCGCGCTCGCCGAGTCGTCACCTTCATCGACAGGTGTTCCCTCGGGAATGATTACACTCGCCGAGCATGCGCGGGGCCTGGGCGCAGCGGGACGCAAGGATGTGCCGTCGCGCTCCCGGGTGCGCACGAGCACGGGGCAGTGGCTCACGTTGCATGCGTCGTTGCTCGAAGGTCGCCCGGACGGTCAGGTGGCCATCGTGGTGACGCCCGCCACTCCGGCGGAGGTGCTGCCCATGGCGCTCATGAGCCTGGGGCTCACGGCCCGGGAGCAGGATGTCGCCCTCCTCGTCGCCCGGGGGCACAACACCAGCACCATCGCGCGGACCCTGTTCATCACCCCGGCGACCGTGCAGGACCACTTGAAGTCCATCTTCACCAAGGCCGGAGTCCGCAGCCGGCGGGAGTTCATCGCCCGGCTCGTGGGGACCTCGGCGGCGCTGGCCCCCGGCGCCATCACGGCGCGAGGGGCCTGAGGTGAATCAATCCCATATCAGGCGGGCGGCTACGTCTCGGATTGGCCGCGCCGCAAGCCCAATGCCTTCATCTTCTTGTAAAAATGTCCACGCTCCAGGTCCAGCAGTCGCGCCGCCTCCGTCACGTTGTCGTGGGTGTGGGCCAGCACATAAAGAATGATCTCCCGCTCGGCGTCCTCTACCTGCTCGCGAAAGGTCTTGTCGGCCCGGGGCTGGAAGCCCGCTTGAGCTGGCGCTGACACGGGGGGAAGGGGCGCCACCAGGGCCGGAGCCGGCGTGCTGGCCGCCACGACCACCGCGGAGTCCACGGTGGGCGGAGGAGGCATCAGCGAGACAGGCGCCTCCGTCGGCGGGGGAACACCCCCGCGCCCTCGGGGCAGCAGCTCCAGCGCGTCCGTCCGGGTGACGATGGGGCCCTCGCAGAGAATGGCCAGTCGCTCGACCAGGTTGCGCAGCTCGCGCACGTTGCCGGGATAGTCATACGCGCTCATCACCGACACCGCGTCCGGAGACAGCGTCAGCGGACGGCGCCCGTTCTTCGCGCACGCCTCGCGAAGGAAGGTGCCGATGAGGTCCGGCAGGTCCTCGCGCCGCTCACGCAGGGGCGGCGAGTGAATCTGGACGACGTTGATGCGGTAATACAAATCCTCGCGGAAGCGCCCCGCGGAGATCTCCTTCTCCAGATTCTTGTTCGTGGCCGCGATGACCCGCACGTCCACCTTGAGGGTCTCCGCGCCGCCCACCCGCTCCAGCTCGCCTTCCTGCAACACGCGCAGGAGCTTGGACTGCATCGCCGGAGGCATGTCCCCAATCTCGTCGAGGAACAACGTGCCCTCGTGGGCCAGCTCGAACTTGCCCCGCCGCACGCTCACCGCGCCGGTGAAGGCGCCCTTCTCGTGGCCGAACAGTTCGCTTTCAATCAAATCGTGCGGCACCGCCGCGCAGTTGAGCTTCACGAACGGGTTGGCCTTGCGCCGCGAGTGCTGGTGCAGCGCCCGGGCGATGAGCTCCTTGCCCGTGCCGTTCTCACCTGTAATCAGCACCCGTCCTTCCGAGGGCGCCGTGCGCTGGATGAGCGAGAAGATGCGCTGCATGGCCGGGCCGCTGCCCACCATGTCGTAGCGCCCGAGCTGCTCGCGCAGCTCCCTCAACTCCTCTATCGCCGCCTGGTGCTTGAGCACGTTGCGCAGCGCCACCAGCATCCGCTCCCGGGCGATGGGCTTCTCCAGGAAGTCCCGCGCGCCCAGCTGGGTCGCCTTCACCGCAGTGTCGATGGTGCCGTGCCCCGACATCATGATGACGGGCAGCTCCGGCTTGAGCTCCGTGAGCCGGGCCAGCGCCGTCAGCCCATCCATGTCCGGCATCTTCACGTCCATCAACACCGCGTCCACCGGACGCGCGCTCACCACATCGAGCGCCACCTGTCCGCTGGCGGCCAGGTGTGTCTGATACCCCGCCAGCTGCAACGACTGGCTCAGTGTCAGCAGAATGTTCTTCTCGTCATCGACGATGAGGACGGATGCGGGCATGTGGGGCGCTCCCGGCCGAGGGCCACGTCACGCGGCCACTTCACGGGCAACGGTGACAATCTCACGGAAAATATTTGGACATTCAAGGGTTTCGGGGCGCGGAGGGGTGTCTCGAAAGGGACAAAAGCTTTGACTCACCCTGGCGACTACGACTACACGCGACCCGAATACCCGCCCCCTGCGGGTGCTTCTTTCGTTTTCAAGATTTTCGGGAGGAATGATGCGTCGGATCTCTCTTTGGGCGGGTCTCGGCCTCGCCATGGCCGTGCTGACCGGCTGCCCCCCCAGCTACCCCAACTGTAACGACGACTCGACCTGCTCCGAGAAGGGCGAGGTCTGCGTCCAGGGCCAGTGCCAGGAGTGCGCCACCGAGGCGAACTGCAAGGAAGGCTTCACGTGCCAGAACAACAAGTGCGCGCCCAAGCCCCCTGAGTGCACGGTGGACAACCAGTGCGGTGATGGCCGCATCTGCGAGGCCGGCAAGTGCGCCGAGGCCCAGTGCAAGGACGACTCCTCCTGCCCCTCCGGCGGCAAGTGCCAGGCGGGCCGCTGCCAGGTCCCCTCGGACACCTGCGCGTCCAACTCCGACTGCGGTGAGGGTCAGGAGTGCAGCTCCGGCCGCTGCGTGACGGCCTCCGCCGACAAGTGCGACTGGAGCCCGGTGCGCTTCGGCTTCAACGAGTCCTCCCTGGACTCCGCGGCCCAGCAGCGCCTGTCCGACCTGGCCACGTGCCTGAAGACCGGCCAGCAGGGCAAGCTGACCCTCGCGGGCCACGCCGACGAGCGCGGCACGGAGGAGTACAACCTCCAGCTGTCCAACCGCCGCGCGCAGTCCGTCAAGCGCTACCTGACGGACCTGGGCGTGAAGTCCAACTCGGTGACGACGGTGGGTTACGGTGAGACCCGGCCGGCGAGCAACGCCTCGTCCGAGGACGCCTGGTCCGAGAACCGCCGCGTCGAGTTCCAGCGCTAGTTGAGGCTGGGGTAGGCTGTGCGCCACATGGCCGTCCACGAGCCGGAAGCGCGGCAGTCCTATCTTGTTTTCGCCTGCGGTAGCAGTTGGTACGCGGTACCCGCGGAGTGCGCGGCGGAGGTGGTTACCTTCCCCGAGCTGACGCGGGTACCGGGCTCCCCTGCCCACCTGCTGGGCGTGTTCGCCCACCGAGGAGAGGTCATCCCGGTGGTGGACATGGGCCTGCTGGTGGCGGGGGCCAGCCAATCCTCGCGGCGGGCCGTGCTGGTGCGGCTGTCGCGTGGCACCCTGGGCCTCACGGCGTCCACGGTGGCCGGTGTGTCCCCGGTGACGGGCGCGCTGGAGCCCCTGGGTTCCGCCGGCGTCCAGGTCCACCTGCGGGGCCCCGCCAAGAGCGGTCCCCGGGATGTGGCCGTCATCGACCCCGAAGGGCTCTTCGACCATCTCAGCCAGGGGGCTTGACCATGGCCCCAGCCAGTCCCGTCCGGGGCATGCTGTTCTGCCATGCGGGCCCGCATCGGCTCGCCTTCGCCGCGCACGAGGTGCTCGCCATCTCTTCTCCCGGTGAGGAGGCGGATGCGGCCTCCGCCCGGCTGGCGTTCCAGGCACCCGCGGGCGCCATGCGGGTGCTGGTGGCGGCCTCGGGAGGCGCGGTGGGGGTGGACACGCTCGAAATCGACGCGGAGTCGCATCCGGTGCTGCCCGCTCCCTGTGTGACGGTGCACGCCTCGGGCGGCAGTCTGCGGGGCTTCGTGCTGGCGCGCGGGGTGCTCTGGCCGCTGCTGGGCCTGGCGGACTTCGAGCGCTTCCTACGGGGCCTGTCCCGGGGGGCGGCATGACGGCGCCCCAGGATGTGCGGGGCCTGGCCCGGTGGCTGGCGCGTCCGGTGGCGCCGGCCAGCACGGTGGGCATCTCCCTGGCGCTGTTGCATGGCCTGCTGACGGAGGCGCTCCCCGTCGAGTCGTGGATGCGCTTCCTGGTCCTCGTCGTCGTCGTCACGGCGCTGTCGCTGTGGCTCATCCAACTGCATGCGAGGCGCTCGCTGCGGGTGCTGCATGCGGTGGGGGCCGGGCGGCTGACGGCCTCGGCGGAGAACCTCAAGGCGGCGCTGCTGGAGGCCCGAGGCTTTCCCGAGCGGTGCTTCTCCTTCGCGCTCCAGAGCTGGCTGGTGGGCGCGCTGGTGGTGGCCTTCATCTTCATCCCCTGGGCGGACGCGCCGCTGTCGCTGGGGCCGCGCATCCTCCTGGTCAGCGCGTCGCTGGGCTCGCTGACGGCGCTGCTCATCTACCTGCTGGTGGTGCGTCGCTGCCGCGAAGCGGTGGAACTCATCGCGGCCCGAGGCCTGTCTCCGATGGAGGTGGTGGCCACGGCGCCTCCCCAGCGGCTGCACATCCGCCGTCGCATGGTGCTCTTCACCGCCATCGCGGTGCTCACGCCATCGCTGTTCATCCTCGACGCCACCGTCTCCCGCACCCTTCGCGCCATGGATGACGTGGTGCTGGCCCGCTCGCCGTTGGAGCAGGACGAGGCGCTGCGGCGGGCGGATGACGGGCGGGGACTGGCGGTGGCGGGGCTCGTCGCCATCCTCGTGCTGCTGACGGCGCACCTGGGCGGCACCGTCATCGCGGCGCCGCTGCGCGCCATCACCGAGGATGCCACCCGAATCGCCCAGGGCGACCTGCGCCCTCCGCGCGTCATCGCCGCCGAGGACGAGGTGTGGGCCACGTCCGCCGCGTTCGCGCAGATGCAGGCGCAGCTCGGCCAGGCGCTCACCCAGCTGCGGCGCGCGGGTCTGCAGATCTCCACCACGACGGAGCAGCTGGTGGCCACGTCCGGGGAGCAGGAGTCGGGCGCGGACGAGCAGGCCAGCTCGCTCAACGTGACGAGCGCGACGACGGAGGAGCTGGCGCGCTCGGCGCAGCAAATCGCGGGCAACGCGGAGTCGGTGTCCACCATCGCCGAGTCGACGTTCGCCGCCGCGCAGACGGGCCAGCGGGGCGCCGCGGCCTTCCTGGGCGCCATGCAGCGCATGAAGCAGGACAACCAGGCCATCGCGGACGCGGTGGTGCGGTTGAACAAGCGCGTGCAGCAGATTGGCAAGGTGGTGGAGTTCATCAACGAGATCGCCGACAAGTCGGACCTGCTGGCGCTCAACGCGGAGCTGGAGGGCACCAAGGCGGGCGAGGTGGGGCGGGGCTTCTCGCTGGTGGCCGCGGAGATGCGGCGGCTGGCGGAGAACGTCATCCGGTCCACGAAGGCGATTGAGCAGCTCATCGCGGAGATTCGCGACGCCACGCACGCGGCGGTGATGGCCACGGAGGCGGGGTTGAAGGCGATGGACGCGGGCACGGTGCTGGCGGCCGAGGTGGACGAGAGCCTGAGCCTCATCCTGGAGCTGGCGCGGCAGACGTCGCACGCGGTGCGCAGCATCTCGCTGGCCACGCAGCAGCAGCAGACGGGCACGGACCAGCTCGCCGCCGCCATGGGGGACATCCTGCGCGTCACCGAGCAGAACTCGGCGGCCACCAAGCAGATGGCGGTGGCCAACGCGGACCTGTCCACCCTGTCGAGGGACCTCAAGCGCGTGGTGGAGCGCTTCCACGTCGTGGCCAGGGAGGACGCATGAGCGAGCGCGGTGGCCCTCGGCGGGCCTCGTTCAGCCGGCACCTGATGCTTCCGGTTCCCCTGGCCAACCTGATGGGCGCGGCGCTGGGGCTGCACTACGCCCGGCTCACGCTCTCCGACGCGCTGGCCGTGGACGGGCGACTGTCGCTGCTGCTCCGGCTGGGAGCGCTGCTGTGCGGCGTGGCGATGGTGGTGGGCGCGGCGGCGGCGCTCGGGCGGCTGCGCACGCTGCGCGGACTGGAGCGGGGCGATATCTCTCCGACGCCGGAGTCCCTGAAGGCGGCGGTGATGGAGGCGACGCGCGCGCCGGATGAGTCCTTCCTGGGCTCGCTGGGGCTGTGGCTGCTCACCACCGTGGCGCTGGGGGCCTCGCTGTGGGGGTTTGGCGGCGCGGACATCGACATGTCCCGTCGCATCGCCGGGCTGGGGCTGTTGTTCGGCCCGCTCACGGCGCTGCTCGTGCACTGCCTGGTCATCTTGCGCTCGCGCAAGGTGGTGCTGTGGCTGGCCGAGCTGGGCATGACGCACTCGCAGCTCATCGCGGCCATGCCCCGGCGGGCGGAGATTCGCGCGCGGCTGGTGGCCTTCGCCTTCATCTCCGTGGTGACGCCCGCGGTGTTGTCGGTGCAGCTCTCGTCGGCGCTGGGAGAGCGGGCCCTGGCCCAGCTGGTGGAGTACGGCACCCCGAGCGCGGAGCTGGCCTCGGCGCTGCGCCTGGAGGCGCTGGCGTCGGGAGGGCCGCTGGTGTTGCTCGTCTTCGGGCTGGCGCTCACCACGGCGTACCTGGGAGGCACGTTGCTGGGGCGTCCGCTGCGGGAGCTGTCGAGCGAGGCGCGGCGCATCGCCGAGGGCGACCTGGCCAGTCCGCGCGTGGTGCCGGCGGAGGATGAAATCTGGGATGTGTCCGCCGCCTTCACCACGATGCGCGCGCACCTGGCGGATGTGATGTCGCAGCTGCAGCGCGCCGGGGCGCAGATTTCGGCCACCACGGAGGAGATTCTCACCACCTCCGGGCGCTACGAGATGGGGGCCTCGGAGCAGGCCAGCTCGCTGGACCAGACGAGCGCGACGACGGAGGAGCTGGCGCGGTCGGCGCGGCAGATCGCCGAGAACGCGGGCTCGGTGGCGCAGATTGCCCAGCGCACGCTGGGGGCGGCGCAGCAGGGGCAGCGCAGCGCGGAGTCGTTCCTGGGCTCCATGGAGCGCATGAAGCAGGACAACGCCGCCATTGCCTCGGCGGTGGTGCGGCTCAACAAGCGCGTCCAGCAGATTGGAAAGATTGTCGAGTTCATCAACGGCGTGGCCGACAAGTCGGACCTGCTGGCGCTGAACGCGGAGCTGGAGGGGACGAAGGCGGCGGAGGTGGGCCGGGGCTTCTCGCTGGTGGCCGCGGAGATGCGGCGCCTGGCGGAGAACGTGCTGGAGTCGACCAAGGAAATCGAGGGGCTCATCGAGGAGGTCCGCGAGGCCTCGGCCGCGGCGGTGTCCGCCACGGAGGGCGGCGTGCGCGCGGTGGAGACGGGGACGACGCTGGCACAGCAGGTGTCGGAGTCGCTGCGGCAGATTACGAAGCTGGCGGGCAAGACTTCGGACGCGGTGCGCAGCATCTCCCTGGCCACGCAGCAGCAGCAGACGGGCACGGACCAGCTCGCGGAGACGATGGCGGACATCCTCCGAATCACCCAGCAGAGCCTCAACGCCACCAAGCAGGTGAGCACGGCGAACACGGATCTGCTCGTGCTGGCGCGTGACTTGCGGGAAGTGGTGGAGCGGTTCCAGATTGGCCAGGAGACGCTGCGGGAGGAGGGCGGGTGAACCCGAGCGAGCGCCTCCTCAGGCAGTTCCGGGACCTGGTGACGGTGCGCTTGGAGCGCATCAACCGGGCGCTCATGGAGCTGGAGGCGGGGGCGAGCGCGGAGGCCGGAAGGGGTGCGCTGCGCGAGCTGCACGGGCTCAAGGGCGAGGCCCGGATGATGGGCTTCGACGACATCAACGTGCTCGTGCACGAGATGGAGGAGCTGGTCCGCTGCACGGAGCCTCGGCGGTATGCGCTGTCGGCGGACTCCACGGACGCCCTGCTCAGCGCCGCCGACGTGGTGCTGCTGCTGTCGGGAGCCCAGCCGTCGACGGAGGTTTCGCCCGAGGTGGGGCGGCTCGTGGTCTGGCTCCAGTCGTGTACTCGGGCGGAGGCGGGGGGGCCGCCGACCGGGGCAGGCACGCCGGGGGCCGTGGGGCAGGAATCAGCGGTGCCCCGCAAGGCCGACGTGGGCGAGTCGCTGGCCGCGCTCGCTCGAGCCGCCGCCGTGGCATCCGAGTTGGCCACCGCGAGCACCGCGACGTCGAGGGGTGGCGGCGCTCCTTTCGAGGAGCCGGCCCGGAGTGAGCCGGGCTCCGGGATGGGACGCGTCGGAGACAGTGCTTCCTCCGAGGGGGCGCCTCGCCGCGGCTCGGGCACGGGGATGTGGCGGGTCAGCAGCGGCACTCCCGTGGAGAGTCCTCCTCGGAGCCCGGTGGGGAGTCCTCTGGCGACAGGCGGCACGCCCGCTTCGTCGCGGGCCCGCAATTGGCCCTCCGCGCCTCGCCCGGAAGGGACTCCGGCCGCGAGCACCCCTCGGGCCGGTACTGGTGCTTCCAGCGCGGGGACCTCTCCGGCGACTTCAGCCAGCACGGCGCCTCGCGCTCAAGGGCCGGGTGGGGTGCGGCAAGCAGGAGCCACAGCGGCGCCCCGTCAGGCCGAGCTGCGCATGGACGCGGTGCGCATCGACGTGGCCAGCCTGGACCTGTTGACGAGCGCGGTGACCAACCTGGCCCAGGTGGCTCGGCGGCGAGAGCGCGCCAACGCGCGGCGGCTGGCCCTGGCCCGGGAGCTCGGTCAACTGGCCCGCGAGGCGGAGGACCTGGGGCCCGCCGCGGCGGCCCTGGTGGCCCGCTTGGGAACAGCCAAGGAGCTGGCCGCCGACCTTCATCGCGAGTCCAAGCTCCTGTCCAACGAGGAGCTCCGAGACCTCGGCCTCGTGGTGGAGGAGGTGCAGGGCCTGCGGATGCTGCCCTTGTCCGTCCTCTTCGAGCCCTACCCGCGAATGGTCCGCGATTTGTCGCGCTCCCTCGGCAAGGAAGTGGAGCTGGTCGTCGACGGAGAGGACACCCGCGCGGACCGGGCCGTGGTGGAGGCGCTGCGCGAACCGCTGATGCACCTGGTGCGCAACGCCCTGGACCACGGCCTGGAGACACGGGTGGACCGGGTGACGTCGGGCAAGCACCCTCGGGGCTGCCTCACGCTGCGCGCCGCACGAGAGGGCAGTCGCATCATCCTCCGCGTCGAGGACGACGGCCTGGGCCTGGACCCCGCCGAGCTGCGCCGGGTCGCCGTGCGCCGAGGCACCCTGGACGAGAACGCGGCCAACGCCCTCTCTGACGCCGCGGCCCGAGAGCTCATCTTCCTGTCCGGCTTCACCTCGCGCGAGGTCGCCACCGACTTGTCGGGGCGGGGCGTGGGGCTCGACGCCGTGCGCGCCTCCATCCAGGGCCTGGGCGGCGACGTTGGGGTGGAGTCCGCGCCCGGCTGGGGCACCATCTTCGAGCTGCGCGTCCCCGTCTCCCTCACCGTGGCGCCGTTGCTCTTCGTCCAGGTGGGCCAGGAGACGCTCGCCTTGAGCGCCACCCACGTCTCGCGGGCGCTCAAGGTGGAGCCCTTGCACCTGTGCGAGGTGGCCGGCCGTCCCTCGCTGCTCGTGGAAGGGCGGGTGCTGCCGCTGGCGTCGCTGGGAGCGCTCCTGGGCCTGGCTCAGGAGCGGGAGGTTCGCGAGGGAGAGCTCGTCCTGGTGGTGCGCAGCCAGAGCGGCGCCGCCGCCGTCGTGGTGGACAGGGTCCTGGAGGAGCGGGTCCAGGCCATCCTCCCCCTGCGAGGGGTGATGGCCCGCTTCGGCCACCTCGCCGGGGCCACCTCCCTGGCCGACGGCCGGCTGGCGATGGTCCTCTCCGCCGCCTGGCTCACCGCCAGCGCCCACGGGACGTCCCCGCTGAGGCTCCCCCGCTCGGCCTCCCCCGGAGCCGAGTCTCGCCGCCGCCGCATCCTCGTCGTGGACGACTCGCCGCTGACCCGGGAGCTCATCTCCAACCTCCTGGAAGCCGTGGGGTACGACACCGTCATGGCCGCCGACGGGGCCGACGCGCTGGACGCCCTGGAGGGTGCGCCGGTGGACCTGGTCGTGACGGACCTGGAGATGCCCGGGATGGACGGCCTGGAGCTGACCCGGCGCCTGAAGGGGCATCCCACCCAGGCCCGGATGCCCGTCGTCATCCTCACCACCCGTGGTGGCGAGGAGGACCGGCGGCGTGGGTTGGCGGCCGGGGCGAACGGCTACATCACCAAGGGAGATCTGGTGCGCCAGGACCTGGTGGATGTGGTGGGCCGTCTCCTGTCCTGAAGGGCCCCCCGCTCAACCTGCTGAGGACACGGCGGAGCATTGGCTATACTCGCGACCTCGCGTACGGGGTATGGACAGGGCATGGGCAAGAAAGTGTCGGTGCTGGTGGTCGATGACTCACTCATCTGCCGACAGCTCATCTGCGAGGCGCTGAGCAAGGACCCCGACATCGAGGTCGTGGGTTCCTGCGCGGACGGCAAGCAGGCCGTGGAGATGACCAAGGAGCTGCGTCCCCACGTCATCACCATGGACGTGGACATGCCCGTCATGGACGGGCTGACGGCCACCGAGCACATCATGGCCGAGTGCCCCACGCCCATCCTGGTGCTGACGGCGGACCCGCGCTCGCAGGCCCCGGAGCTGACGTATCGCGCGCTGGAGCTGGGCGCGCTCGCGCTTCAAATCAAGCCCTCCATCGACGCCGGTCCCGAGGCGTGGAACCTGGTGCGGGAGATCAGGCTGCTCTCCTCGGTGCGCGTCATCCGCCACCTGCGCCGCTCCCAGAAGGGCACCATCACCCCTCCCCGGGTGACGACGTCGGTGCTGCCCGCGGTGTCCATGGGCGTGGTGGTGGTGGCCGCCAGCACGGGCGGGCCGCAGGTGCTGAACCGGATGCTCTCCGAGCTGCCGCCCGACTTCCCGGCGCCCATCGTCATCGTCCAGCACATCAACGCGGCCTTCGCGGAGTCGCTGGCGGGGTGGCTGGGAAACACGAGCCGGCTGAAGGTGCGGCTGGCGCAGGACGGCGAGCCGCTGATGCCGGGGCACGTGCTCATCGCTCCGCCGGGGATGCACACCGTGATTCCCTTCCGGGGGCGGGTGGCGCTCAAGGCGGGAGTGGAGCGGGACGGGCATATGCCGTCCGGGACGACGTTGCTGGAGAGCGCGGCCAGGACGTACGGCCGCCGGGCGGTGGGGCTGGTGCTGACGGGCATGGGCGCGGACGGCGCGGAGGGGTTGCTGGCCATCCGTCAGGCGGGTGGGCTGACGCTCGCGCAGAACGAGGAGTCCTGCGTGGTGTTCGGCATGCCCGGCACGGCGGTGGAGCGCAAGGCGGTGGACCACCTCATCCACGGAGACGAGGTCGCCGCCACGCTGGCGCGACTGGCCCGGGGTGAGTCGCTCGCAGTGGGGCGCTGAGCCGCCGGTGCGCGCTCCGGGTGCGCCATGGGCTTCCGTGCGCGCCTTCCTCACGGCGCGCACGGGCATGGCCTTGAGCGGGCCCCAGATTCGCCGCCTGGATGATCGGCTGGCGGAGCGGTGTCGTGGGCTGACACCGCACCAGTACCTGGCCTTCCTCAAGTCGCCGTCGGGCGCGGCGGAGCTGGAGGGCCTCATCTCCGCGGTGGTGGTGAACAAGACGGACCTCTTCCGCGACGAGGTGCAGCTCACCGACTTCCGGGAGCGGGTGTTGTCGCCGCTGGTGGCGCGGGCGGGGGGACGGCCGCTCCGAATCTGGAGCGCGGGCTGCTCCACGGGCGAGGAGGTGGCCACGCTGCTCATCCTCCTGGCCGAGTCGGGCGCGAGCCCTGGCAGCACGGTGCTGGGCACGGACATCTCCGAGGCGGCGCTGCGGCGGGCGTCGGCGCTCTCCTTCACGACGGATCAACTGCGCCGGGTGCCCGTGGGGCCGCGTGAGCGCTACTTCGTGCCCAGGGGTTCGCGGCTGACGCTGGTGTCGGCGCTGCGTGAGCGCGCGCGCTTCCAGGTCCACAACCTGATGGACGTGCCCTATCCCCGGTCCGTGGGAGAGGGGCACTTCGACGTCATCTTCTGCCGCAACGTCCTCATCTACTTCACGGTGGAGTCCTTCCACCGGACGGTGGCGACGCTGGCCGACAGCCTGGTGGCCGGAGGCACGCTGGTGCTGTCCGCCTCGGAACCGCTGCTCCAGGTGCCACCGACACTCCGGGTGGCGCGCACGGAGGCGGCCTTCTTTCACGTCCGTGTCGACGTGTCCGAGGCAGGGCAGGGGACGCCGCGCCTCGGCAAGGAAGGTCCAGCGAGCATCGTCGGAACAGGCATCGCGTCGAGTGCTCCAGTCCGGTCCACCGAGGCGAGGTCCACCTCGCGGGAGTCCAGCGCGGGAGCGAGCCGCGAGCCACCGATTCCTATCGGCGCGAGGCGGTCCGCGGCGCTGGGAGCGAACCGTGAGCCATTGGCGCCCATCGGAGTGGACCGGACGTTGTCGGTTGGCGTGAACCGCGAGCCTCCGACACCCATCAGCGCGGGCCGGGCGTCCATGCCAGGAGCGAACAGGGAGCCGCCGACGCCCCTCGGAGCGGCCCGCGAGCAGTCGAGTCCCCTCGATGCAGGCCGGGCGTCCGCGTCGGGAACGGGCCGCGCGCCGCCAGGTCCCATCGACACGGATCGGGGCTCGGCGCTGCCCTCACCGTCCTCCGCCGAAGCGGACCTGCTCTTCGCCTGCGTCCTCGACGGCGCCGCCTCGGGAGCCTCCGACGCGGTGGCGGAGCGTGACCTCCGCCGCTGCCTCTCTCTCGACCCGGACCATGCGGCCGCGCGCTACCTCCTCGGGCTGTTGCTGGAGCAGTGCCGTCGTCCCCTCGAAGCCGCCGCCGAGTACCGCCGGGCCCTGGTGTCCCTGGAGGAGGGGAGGGCCCGCCCGGTCCCCTTCTTCCTCAACCCCGGCCGGCTCCGTGTCGCCTGCGCACACGCCGCTGGACGCCTGTCCCCCTCGAGCAGCAGCCGCTGAAGGAGCAGGCGGGCGGGCCTGGGACAGGGGACCTGCGAGAAGTCCGGACGGCCTGTCGATTTGGCCGTAAGATGCCCGCCCCATGCGAAGGCTCGTCCTGTTCGCGCTGCTGGTGGCGCTCCCTGGTTGCTTCTATCCCGCTGACCGTGGCCGCGCCCTCGAGGCGAAGGTCGACCGGCTCGGTGCCGACTCCGCGCAGATGCAGACGGAGTTGAAGGAGGCGCGCGACCAGCTCGCCGCCACCCTGCCGAAAATCGACGAGAAGGTCGCCGAGGTCACCAAGGCCCTGGATGGCCTGGACAGCGCCGCGCGCCGCAAGGACGCGGACATCGGCATCCAGCTCCAGAAGACGATGGAGGACCTGTCCCAGCTGCGCGGCCAGGTGGAGACCTACCTCCACAAAATCACCGAGCTGGAGACCGCGCTCGGTGCCCAGGACCAGAAGCTGCTCGCGATGCAGGGCACGGCCGCCGTGAAGGAGGCCGAGGCCAAGAAGAAGGCCGAGGAGCTCCAGCGTCCCACCAACCCCAAGGACTTCCTCGCGCTCGCCCAGGAGCGGGCGAAGGCCGGCGAGGTGCTCGTGGCCCGTCAGCTCTTCACCGAGCTGATGAAGAAGTGGGCCAAGGATCCGCTGGTGGGCGAGGCCCACTACGGCCTGGGTGAGACGTACTTCACCGAGTCCAAGTGCCGCGAGGCCCTCTTCGAGTACGGCAAGGTGGTGCAGGACCACCCGAAGACGCCCTCCGCGCCGGACGCCTACCTGCGCTCCTCCGAGTGCTTCGCCCAGCTCAAGATGAAGGACGAGTCGCGGATGGCGCTCGAGGAGCTCGTGAAGAGCTACCCCAAGGCCTCCGCCGCGAAGACGGCCAAGGAGCGCATCGCCGAGCTGGACAAGGCGAAGGCCCCCGCCAAGAAGGGCGGCAAGAAGTGAGCTTCCGTCCGCTGCGGCTCGCCGCGCTGGCGCTCCTGCTCCTGCCCCTGGTCGCGGGCGCGGCGCCCAAGCAGTTGGTGCTGCTCTTCACCGGAGACAACGGGGGCGAAATCGCCCCCTGTGGTTGACGACACAACCCGTCTGGCGGTCTGGCCAGAAGAAAAATCGCGATAGAGCAGGAGCGCGCCAAGGGCGTACCGGTCCTCGTGTTGGACGCGGGCAACGCGCTCTTCAGGAGCCGGGACAGCGGTGGCGCTCCGGATGCGCGCGCACGCGCGGAGCTGTTGCTCGCGCAGATGGACGCGCAGGGCACCACCGCCATGGCCGTGGGCACGCGAGACCTCAACCTGGGCGTGGACTTCCTGCGCAAGCAGACGCGCAAGTCGAAGCTGAAGCTGCTGTCGGCGAACCTCGTGGACGCGAAGGGCAAGCTGCTGTTCCCCGCCTCCACGGTGGTGGACGTCGGCGGGCTCAAGGTCGGCGTGGTGGGCGCCTCCCCGGCGACGACCCAGCCCGAGCCCATGGAGCCGTTGGCCCAGGGCAAGGCGGCCGGGGTGATGCGGCAGGGCCTGCCGGTGGCTCCCGCCGTGGCCGCCGAGGCCAGGCGGCTGCGCAAGCAGGAGCAAGTGGACCTGGTCGTGCTGCTCGCCGCCGTGCCCTACGACGAGGTGCTCAAGCTGGCCAACGAGGTGGAGGGTGTGGACTTCGTGATGCCGTCCCACGAAGGCCGGGGCTCCGGCATCCCCCAGCGCATGGCGATGACCACCATCGTCCCGCCGGGAGACCGGGGGCGCCAGCTGGCGAAGCTGGAGCTGTCCATCAACGGCCCCGGCCGGTTCGTGGACAACTCCGAGGTGGCGCGCACCCGCGACGGGCTGCGAATCGTGGAGACCAACCTGGCCAAGGCCCGGGAGCGGCTCGCCAAATCCACCGATGAGACGCAGAAGCGCTCGCTCGAGGCAGCGGTCGCCAGCCTGGACGCCCGGCGCGTTGCCCTGGAGAAGACGGCGGCGGGGGGCGCAACGCCTGCGGCCCGGACGCATCTATTGTCGTACATCCAGCTTGGGAGCGACGTGCCGGCGGACCCGGCCGTTCAGAAAGCGGTGGAACGCATCGAGCCTCCCGGCTCGGCATCCCACTAGCCCGGGCGGATCTTGTGCCCCGGTCGGCGCGCCGTTATAAGCGCCGGCCATTACAGTGTCGGACCTCCCAGCCGTTGGCGGTTGGGGGCAAGGCACCTTGGAGAGCGTCATGAAGCCGGAACTGCACCCTGTCTATCCGCCGTCCCGCATCACCTGTGCCTGCGGCAACATCGTCGAGACCCACTCCACCCGCGGCTCGTTCTCGGTGGAAATCTGCTCGAACTGCCACCCCTTCTTCACGGGCAAGTACAAGCTCATCGACACGGCCGGCCGCATCGACCGCTTCAAGAAGAAGTACGCCGCGAACCCCACGAAGGGCGCCGACGCTGCTCCTGTCGAGGGCAACATCGCGGTCCCCGTCGCCAAGGCCAAGAAGGCCAAGGCCTGAGTCGGGCCGTCGCGCTTCGTAGCCACTGAAGCAGCACCACGAGCAGGGTGTCGGAGGGCCTCACGCGAGAGGCGCTCCCGCCCTGCTCGCGGTGTTTCTACGGCTTGAGCACCTCGTCAAGTTTCAGGGTGCTACAGGTCAGAAAATTGCTGTAGCAGCCTGTTGAGGCACATTCCGTCGCGTCCCAGACGAAGAGTCCGACGGAGGCGTGATGTTCGCGGAAGCTGCTGCCCCAAACCTGAAGGTTGTCCGGCGCTCCCTCAACGAGAGCGTGCACGCGAAGGGCGACGCCTGGACGCTCCTGCGAGGGGACAGCCTGGAGCTCCTGCAGCAGTTCGAGCCCCAGACGTTCGACATGATTTTCGCGGACCCGCCGTACTTCCTCTCCAACGGCGGCACCACCTGCAAGGGTGGCAAGCGCGTGTCGGTGGCGAAGGGCGGCTGGGATGTGTCACGCGGGGTGGAAGAGGACCACGCCTTCACCACCGCGTGGCTCGCGGCCTGCCAGCGGCTGCTCAAGCCCACCGGCACCCTCTGGGTGAGCGGCACGCAGCACGTCATCTTCAACGCCGGCTTCGCCATGCAGAAGCTCGGCTACAAGCTGCTCAACACCGTCACCTGGTTCAAGCCCAACGCCAGCCCCAACCTGGCGTGCCGCTACTTCACCCACTCGACGGAGCTGCTCATCTGGGCCTCGCCGAAGTCGGGCGGCAAGCTCCAGCACGTCTTCAACTACTCGAAGATGAAGGCGGACAACGGCGGCAAGCAGATGCGTGACGCCTGGGCTCTTCCTCCCTCTGGCGACGCGGAAGTCACGGCCGACGGCGAGGGCCGCCTGTGGACGCTCACCGTCCCGCGCGGCGGCGAGGAGAAGGCCTTCGGCAGCCACCCCACGCAGAAGCCCGTGGCCCTGCTGGAGCGCATCATCGAGGCGAGCACCCCCGAGGACGCGCTGATTCTGGACCCCTTCAACGGCAGCGGCACCACGGGCGTGGCGGCCCTCAAGCTGGGCCGCCGCTACGTGGGCATCGACATGGACGAGAAGTACCTGGACCTCGCCGAGAAGCGCCTCGTGGCGCAGTCGGCGAAGTAGTCCCCGCGCCCCCAGGTCCCCGCGCCGCTTCTCAGGCGCGGGACAGGATGAGCTCCACGCCCTGTCGGGCGATGGGGTGGTAGCGCTCCCCGTACTGCTTGAAGAGCGAGCGCGCCAGGGCGCGGTGCTCCCGGGACGCGGCGAGCACGCCGTACAGGGGCTTGAGGTACTTCATGCGCCCCACCTCGCCCAGGAACGCCTCGGTGCGACCCACCGCCGGCTCCCAGCCCGCGCGCAGCGCCGCCACCAGCCACGCCACCAGCACCTCCGAGTTGCGGCTGCGCGTGAAGGCGAAGCGCTCGTCGAGCTGACGGAACAAGTCCCTGGGCGCGTCCGCGGGCATCCACTCCAGGAAGAGCTGCCACTCCGCGGGCGTCCAGTCCTTGGTCGCCTCCACTGACGGCACCGTGCCTCGGGCGCGCTGCAAGGCCTCCAGCCGGCTGGAGCGCGGTGAAGGCGCGCTCGCGGGCACGCCGGGGCGTTGCAGGTATGCCTCCGCGTCGACCTTCGCCAGCACCCCGGGCAGCTCCCGCTCGGTGAAGGCGATGAACTCCTCGGTGGTGAGGGCGCGGAAGCGGTACGTGGCCAGGTAGCGGCGCAGGAACCCGTCGAAGGCCTCGCGCCCCACGGCGTCCTCCATGGCCCGGAGGAACAGGTAGCCCTTCTCGTACGGAATCTGGGAGAAGGCCTCGTCCGGGTCCACGCCCGTCAGGTGCGTGCGCAGCGCCGTCAGGTGCGGGTGCTCGCGGAAGTGGTGCAGCGCCTCGTCCAGCGCCCGCCGCCCCAGGGCCGCGTTCAGCGCGGCGACCTCCGGCCCGGCCAGTGCCTCCAGGATGCGGCGCTCGGCGAAGACGGTGAAGCCCTCGTTGAGCCAGAAGTGCTCCGCGGACGCATTCGTCACGAGATTTCCCGTCCACGAGTGCGCCAGCTCATGCGCCACCACGTTGACGAGGCTCTTGTCCCCGGCAATCAGCGTGGGCGTGAGGAACGTCAGCCTCGGGTTCTCCATGCCGCCGTACGGGAAGGACGGAGGCATGGTGAGCAAATCGAACCGCTCCCAATCATACGGCCCGAAGAGGGACTCGGCGGCGCGCAGCATGTCGTCCACGCCGGAGAACTCCTCGGCCGCGTCCTCCAGCAGCTCCGGCTCCGCCCACACGCGCGAGCGGGGGCCCAGCTCCTTGGGCGCCAGGCTGCCCACCGCGAAGGCCAGGAGGTACGGAGGCACCGGCTGCGGCATCTCGTAGTGCTCCTCCGCCTCCACGCCGTGCTCCTCGCGGCGCACGAAGCTGGCCGCCATGACGGCCTTGAGCGCCTTGGGCACTCGCAGCGACGCGCGGTAGCGGATGCGGATGCGCGGCGTGTCCTGCAGCGGCACCACGCTGCGCGCGTGGATGGCCTGGCATTGGCTGTACAGGAACGGGTGCTGCCCGCCCGCCGTCTGCGAGGGCGTCAGCCACTGCAGCGCGCTCGCCGTGGGCGAGGTGCGGTAGTGCACCGTGAGCTGTCGCACCCCCGAGGGCAGCTCCACCCTCAGCCGGCTGCCCAGAATCGGCTCCGGTGGGGCGAGCATGTAGGGCAAGGGGCGACCATTGCCGTCTACGACTCTGAGAATCTCCAAGTCCCTCGTGTCCAGGTCCAGCGGGCCGGCGGACGCCTCCTTCAGCGTCAGGGTTGCCTCCGCGTGCAGGCGGCGGGTCCGGAAGTCGACGCGCGCCTTCCAGTCCAGGGTTTCCGTCTCAGGCTGCGTGCTGTCGTTGTAGGAGTGCGGGTCGGGGCGAGCCATGGAGGTCCGGTTTGTAGTCCTTGGGACGACCCATGGCGAGTGCTCCCACCTTCCGAACAGATTGACTTTCGGGTCAATCGCCTACATTTGTGCAGTCCCTTCTTCCCTCAAGGGAGCCTCTTCCAATGACGACGCGGATCCGCAAGGTAGCTGTGCTGGGCGCCGGAGTGATGGGCAGCGGCATCGCCGCCCATCTGGCCAACTCGGGCGTGCGCGCGCTCCTCCTGGACATCGTTCCGCCGAAGGCCGCACCGGGCGAAGACACTTCGACCAAGGCCTTCCGCAACAAGTTCGCCCTCGGGGCGCTGGCCAACATGCGCAAGCAGAAGCCCAGCCCCATCATGTCCGAGCAGGTGTTCACCGCCATCGAGGTGGGCAACTTCGACGACGACATGGCGAAGATCGCCGACTGCGATTGGGTCATCGAAGTGGTGAAGGAGGACCTGAGCGTCAAGCAGGCCCTCTTCGAGAAGGTGGAGAAGCACGCCCGCAAGGACGCCATCATCTCCTCCAACACCTCCGGCATGTCGATTGTCGGGATGACGCAGGGCCGTGGCGCGGCGTTCAAGAAGAACTTCCTCGTCACGCACTTCTTCAACCCCGTCCGCTACATGAAGCTGCTGGAGCTGGTCGCCGGCACGGAGACGGACCCGGCGGTGATGAAGACCCTCCACCGCTTTGGCGAAGAGGTGCTCGGCAAGGGCATCGTCTACGGCAAGGACACCACCAACTTCATCGCGAACCGCATCGGCGTGTACGGGATGATGCGGACCATCGCCGCCATGGGCCCCGCGGAGCTGTCCATCGAAGAGGTGGACAAGATCTTTGGCCCGGCCATGGGCCGCCCCAAGTCGGCCGTGTTCCGCACCGCGGACATCGTCGGTCTGGACACCTTCGTCCACGTGTCGAAGAACTGTTACGACACGCTGACGCAGGACGAGGAGCGAGAGGTCTTCGCCATCCCCGGCTTCCTCCAGAAGATGGTGGAGAAGGGCATGCTCGGCGACAAGAGCGGCGGCGGCTTCTACAAGAAGGACAAGAGCAGCGGCGGGAAGGAAATCCTCGCGCTCGACCTGAAGACGCTGGAGTACCGCGCGCAGGGCAAGGTGCGCTTCGAGTCGCTGGGCGCCGCCCGCGAGGTGGAGAACGTCAAGGAGCGCGTCGCCGTCGTGATGAACGGCACGGACAAGGCCGCGAAGTTCGCCGAGCAGGTGACGCTGGACGTGCTGGCGTACACCAGCCGCCGTATCCCGGAGATCGCCGACGACGTGGTCAACGTGGACCGCGGCGTGCGCTGGGGCTTCGGGTGGGATTTGGGTCCCTTCGAGGTCTGGGACGCGTACGGTGTGAAGAAGGGCCTGGCGCGGATGAAGGAGCTGGGCCTCAAGCCGGCGAAGTGGGTGGAGGACATGGTGGCCACGGGCCGCGAGTCCTTCTACGGCGTGGAGGGCGGCAAGGACACGTACTGGGACATCCCCACGAAGTCCGTGAAGGTGGTGCCGGAGAACGTCCGCACGCAGCGCGTGGAGTACCTCAAGCGCGGCAACAAGAAGGTGGCCGGCAACGACTCCGCCACCCTGTGGGACCTGGGCGACGGCGCCACGCTGCTGGAGTTCCACACGAAGATGAACTCCATCGATGACCAGATCATCGAGATGATGAACACCGCGCTGGACGAGACGGAGAAGAACTTCAAGGGCCTGGTCATCGGCAATGACGGCTCCAACTTCTCCGCAGGCGCCAACATCGTCGCGCTGGTGTGGGCGGCGAAGAGCGGCGAGTACGAGTCCATCCGCAAGCTCGTCACCGGCTTCCAGGCGGTGAACCAGCGCATGCGCTACAGCCCGGTGCCGGTGGTGACGGCGCCCTTCAACCTCACCCTGGGCGGCGGCTCCGAGGTGACGATGGGCGGCAACGCGGTGCAGGCGAGCGCGGAGCTGTACATGGGCCTCGTCGAGGTCGGCGTGGGCCTCATCCCCGGCGGCGGCGGCAACATGCAGCTGCTGCGCAACGTCTACGGCGCGTACTCCACGGACAAGGACTTCGATCCGCTGCCCTTCCTCAAGAAGGTGTTCCTGGCCATCGGCACGGCGAAGGTCGCCACCAGCGCCGAGGAGGCGCGGGAGCTGGGCTTCCTGTCCCTGACGGACGGCATCAGCGCCAACCGGGACTTCCTGCTGTCGGACGCGAAGGCTCGGGTGCTGGGCATGGCGGACGCGGGCTTCCGCGCGCCGCGTCCCACGCGCTTCCGCCTGGGCGGCCCCAGCGGCTACGCCACCATCGACATGATGCTGTACGACATGGAGATGAACGGGCAGGTCAGCGCGCACGACCGCAAGATTGGTCAGAAGCTCGCGCGCGTGCTCACCGGCGGCGACACCAGCACCTCGGCGCTCGTCACCGAGGAGAAGCTGCTGGAGCTGGAGGCCGAGGCCTTCCTGAGCCTGTGCGGCGAGGAGAAGACCCAGGACCGTCTGACTCACATGATCGAGAAGGGCAAGCCGCTGCGGAATTGACGGCCGGCCGGTATCCATTGGCTACGACATAAATTTCGCTGCATGCCCGGGTACTCCCCGGGCAAGGAGACATCAAGATGCCTGGTCGAGTCGTGATTGCCAGCGCGGTCCGCACGCCGTTCACCCGCGCGCACAAGGGAGAGTTCAAGGACACCCGGCCGGATACGTTGGCCGCCATCGCCATCAAGGAAGCCGTTGCCCAGGTCCCCGGCCTCAAGCCGTCGGACGTGGAAGACGTCGTCCTGGGCTGTGCCATGCCGGAGGCCGAGCAGGGGATGAACGTGGCCCGTCAGGCCACGCTCCTGGCGGGGCTGCCGGTGGAAGTACCGGCGATGACCATCAACCGCTTCTGTTCCTCCGGGACGCAGGCGATTGCCCAGATTGCCGCGGCCATCCAGGCGGGGCACATCCAGGTCGGCATCGGCGGTGGTACCGAGTCGATGACGATGGTGCCCATGGGCGGCAACAAGGTCAGCGCCAACCCGGACATCATGGCGAACCATCCGGAGATCTACTCGTCCATGGGTGTGACGGCGGAGAACATCGCCTCCCGTCACAACGTGTCGCGTGAGGACTCCGACAAGTTCGCCGCGGAGAGCCAGCGCCGCGCTGCTTCCGCGCGGGAGACGGGCAAGTTCAGCGAGGAGATCGTCCCCGTCACCACCACCGTCTACGACGAGGATGGCAAGGCGCAGACGGTGACGGTGTCCGTGGACACCATCCTGCGTCCGGAGACGACGGCCGAGGGCCTGGGCAAGCTGCGCCCGGCGTTCAACGCCAAGGGCGTGGTGACGGCCGGCAACGCGTCGCCGCTGACGGACGGCGCGGCGGCGGCGGTGGTGATGAGCGAGGAGAAGGCGAAGGAGCTGGGCGTCAAGCCGCTGGGCTACTTCGTGGACTTCGCCGTCGCGGGTGTGGCGCCGGAAGTCATGGGCATCGGCCCGGTCCCGGCGGTCCGCAAGCTGCTGGCGAAGAACAAGCTCGAGGTGAAGGACATCGACGTCTTCGAGCTGAACGAGGCCTTCGCTCCGCAGGCGCTGTACTGCATCCGTGAGCTGGGCATCCCCATGGACAAGGTGAACCCGAACGGCGGCGCCATCGCCCTGGGCCACCCGCTGGGCGTGTCCGGTGCGCGTCTGGTCGCGACGATTCTGCGCGAGCTGAAGCGCCGCAATGGCCGCTACGGCGTCGTCACCATGTGCATCGGTGGCGGCATGGGCGCCGCGGCGCTCATCGAGCTGGCGAAGTAGTCAGCCGCCCGCTTCACCGACTGAAAGTTCGCGGGCCCCGGGGATGTGCTTCCCGGGGCCCGTGTCGTTGCGGGGGGCGACGCCGCGCCGGCCCTCCAGGCCCGACGTCAGGAGACCGGGGCCTCGGGGTCGTCCACGGGGACACCGGCGAGGCGCAGGACTCGCAGCGCGTTGGTGGTGTCCACCACGCCCTCGCGCAGCTTGTAGTCGAACACCATCTCCCCTGCCTCCAGGTGGTCCCTGAAGTGGACGTTGCGGACGTGCGCGTCACGCGTCTCTTCCGCCAGCGACGTCAGCGACAAGTCATGCGTCGTCACCGCGCCGGAGGCTCCGGTGGACAGCAGCAGACGGAGCACCTCGCGCGAGGCGAGCTGCCGCTCTCGCGTATTCGTGCCCAGGAGGATTTCGTCGAGCAGGAACAGTGCCTGCCCGTTCGCCGCGCGCGCCGCGTCCAGCACGGCCTTGATGCGCTGCACCTCCGCGTAGAAGTACGACACGCCGCGCTCCAGCGAGTCCTTCACGCGCATGCTGGTGAGCACATGCAGCGGTGACAGTCGGAACGACGCGGCGGACACCGGTGCACCGGCGAGTGCCAACACCGCGTTGGTGCCCAGGGCCCGCATCAGCGTCGTCTTGCCGCTCATGTTGGAGCCGGTGATGAGCAGGGCTTGCCGGGGACCCGGCAGGGACACGTCATTGGGCACGGGGGCGTCCAGCAGCGGATGGCCCATGACCTTCGCCTCGACGAGCGGCCCCGTGGCCTCCAGCGTGGGCCAGGCGAAGGCGGGCCGGTCATGCGCGAGCCCCGCCACGCAGGAGAGCGCCTCCAGCTCCGCGAGCGCCTCGAACCAGTGCCGCACCCGCGTGCCGTGCTTCGCGCGCCAGCCCTCCAGGGCGAACAGCGCGTGGATGTCCCAGAGCGTGAGCCAGTGCACGAGGGGGTGGAACTGGTGCCGCTTGAACTCGATGAGCGAGAACAGCCGGCTGAAGCGCTGGAAGTGCTTGGAGACGGGTGGCTCTCCCTGCTGCTGGAGTCCGGACTGGAGCTGGCGCAGGAGGGGATGCTCGAAGCGCTGACCTTCGATGCGCTCGAAGATGGGGGCGTAGCGGACGAAGCCCTGCTCGCCCTTCTCGACGCCCTCGTCCATCTTCCGCAGCGTGCGACGGGTGGCCATGGCCACCGCGAGCTGCGCGGCGAGTCCCGCCCACACAGAGGCGCCGGGCAGCACGCCCACTTCGCCCAGGATGAAGAGCGTCAGCGTCACCGGCGGCAGGAGGATGGCGAGCGGGCGGGACCAGCGGATGGAGTCCAGCGAGGGCCCGGCCTCGGACCACTGGATGAAGAGGCTCGGGTCGGCCTTCTCCTTCGCCACCGTGCGAGCCTCCACGCAGAGGTCCTGTCGGAAGTCCACGAGTGGTGCCAGCTCCCGCGCCGCGCCCTGCCGCGCCTGCACCACGTCGACGGGGGCGGGGGCCGACAGCCAGGCGGCGAGGCGCTCTTCGCCCGCGCGCGTGGCCGTCTCGTTCAGGAGCTGGAAGAGGCTGCCCTGCCCGAAGACATCCAGGTCCGGCGTGTAGAGGTGGGCGGGGGAGGCGAAGCGCTCGCCGCGCTCGGTGAACTCGTGCCAGCCGTGGCCCAGGCGCGCGAGGCCCCGCTCGTTGAGCGTGACGTACAGCCGCTGACGCGCCTCGCGGCGGAAGATTTGATGGTGGAGGACCGCGAGGAGTCCGTAGACGACGACGGCGGCCACCGTGCCCCACCACCACGTCTTGGGCAGTCGCCCGGTGACGATGAGTCCCGAGACGACGGCCGCGACGAGGAAGGCCAGGGTGCGCAGGTTCGCGTAGCGGGCGCTGACGCGGTCCAGTGCGGCCAGCTCCGCCTCCGCGGCGGCACGGCGCTGGGTGTACGTGTGGTGGGGGTTCGGACTCGGGGCGTTCGCGGACACTGTGGCCGCGCATGCTGTGCTTCCGGCCCGCGCAGGGCAAGGGCCGGCTGTCCCCAGATGGTGTCGGGACGACGGAGGCGTGCCCGGACTCGTTGCCCGAGGGGAAGGTGGCGCCCCGGACATCGGTGAACGGGGCGGATTCCTCGGCGGGCGGAGGCCGATGCGCTACCGGCTCAGCCCCACAGCGCCCGGGGCGGCCAGAACAGGGTGTTGCCCTCGAAGCGGATGCCCGGCTCGCGGTCCTTCGCGAGCAGCAGCGGGCCGTCCAGGTCCACCACCTCGGCGCCTTGCGCCACCAGGACGGCGGGAGCCATGGACAGCGAGGTCGCCACCATGCAGCCCACCATGAGCTGGAGTCCGTGTCCGCGCGCCTCGCTCGCCAGGGCCAGGGCCTCGGTGAGCCCTCCCGTCTTGTCGAGCTTGATGTTCACGGCGTCGTACTTGCCGACGAGGGTGGCGAGCCCGTGCCGGTCATGCGCGGACTCGTCGGCGCAGACGGGCACGGGACGTCGCAGTCCCCGCAGGCCCTCGTCGTCGGACGCGGGCAGCGGCTGCTCCACCATCACCACGCCCAGCTCGGCGCAGGCGGCGAGCAACGTCGGAAGCTCCTCCGGCGTCCACCCTTCGTTGGCGTCCACGATGAGACGACTTTCGGGCGCTCCGAGGCGGATGGCGCGCAGGCGCTCGATGTCGCCGTCACCTCCGCGTCCCAGCTTCACCTTCAGCAGGGGCCGGTGCGCGGACTTCTCGGCGGCGCGGCCCATGGCCTCGGCGGTGTCCAGGCTCAGCGTGTACGCGGTGACGAGCGGCTGGGGCTCCGACATGCCGAGCAGCTCCCAGATGGGCTTGCCGCTCTTCTTCGCCTCCAGGTCCCACAGCGCGCAGTCCAGCGCGTTGCGCGCGGCCCGGGGCTCCAGCACCTCGGGGACACCGTCGCGGCCCACGCCGCCCTCGATGCTCGGCCGGGCGATTTCCAGCGCGCGAAGCACGCCGTCCACCGTCTCCCCATAGCGCCCATAGGGGACGCACTCGCCACGGCCCACGGCGCCGTCTTCTTCCAGCGTGACGACCACCACCTCGGCCGTCGTCTTCGAGCCCCGGGAGATGGTGAAGCTGCCCGCGATGGGCCAGCTCTCGTGCCTGATGGTGAGCTTGCGCATGCTCGGGTCAGCCCTTCGCGGGGTAGCGACGCGCCAGCTCGTCGACCAGCGGGCCGACTCCGGTGCGGATGGGGTCGACACAGGGCAGGCCGTACTCGCGCCCGGTCCGCTCCAGCAGCGCCAGGGCGTCCTGCTCCTGCATGTGCTCGGTGTTGATGGCGAGCCCGGTGCACTGGATGGCGGGGTTGGTGAGCTGTCCTTCCAGCACCGTGCGGTCGATGACGGCCTGGATGGAGGGCAGGGCGTGCTGGACGCCGCGCATCTTCGTGCGCGTGGGCTCGTGGCAGACGATGAAGGCGTCGGGCTGCGCGCCGTGCAGCAAGCCGAGCGTCACGCCCGCGAACGAGGGATGGAACAGCGAGCCCTGGCCTTCCACCAGGTCCCAATGGTCCGCGTCATGGGCGGGTGACAGCCACTCCGCCGCGCCCGCGACGAAGTCGGACACCACCGCGTCGATGGCCACGCCCCGGCCGGAGATGAAGATGCCCGTCTGGCCCGTGGCGCGGAAGTCCGCCTTGAGGCCCCGGGCGCGCATCTCCTTCTCCAGCGCGAGCACCGTGTACTTCTTTCCCACCGAGCAGTCCGTGCCCACCGTCAAGAGCCGCAGGCCCTGCCGCTTCGTGCCCTTGCCCGTGGCGAAGTCCATGTCGGGGATGCGCACGTCGTGCAGCTGGCGGCCATTGCGAGCGGCGGCCTCGGCGATGGCGGGGAAGGAGGCCAGCCGCTTGTGCAGGCCCGTGGCCACGTCCATCCCCGCGTCCAGGGCCTCCACCAGCTTGCTCACCCAGTGCTCCGGGAGCACGCCTCCCGCGTTGGCCACGCCGACGATGAGCGTCCGGGCCCCCTTCGCCTTCGCCTGGGCGATGTCCAGGTCCGCCAGGCCACAGTCCGCCTGACAGCCGGGGAGCCGGAGCTGGCCCACGCACCAGTCGGGGCGCCAGTCGACGATGCCGTGCGCCGTCTTCGCCGCGAGCTGGTCGGGTACATCCCCCAGGAACAACAGGTAGGGCTTCTGGATCTCCACCAAGGTCCTCCCCGCGCCCCGGTCTGGGGCTGTGGCGAGGCTATTCAGCACGCCCCCGGCAGGCCCGCAAGGTCATCCCGGCCCCCTGTCGGGAGGGGCTCTCTTCGCCCCCCGAAACCACCCCACGCGTAGGCCCGTCCGGAGGCCCGGAAATGTCAGACCCTCCACGTATTCTTCATCCCATCGCAGCACACGAGGGGAGCGAGAAATGTCCGCGTCAGTCATTGATAATCGCGTTGAGATTGTCTTCAGCTTCGACACCACCGGCAGCATGTATCCGTGTCTCGCGCAGGTGCGAAAGAAGCTGCACGTCACCGTGTCCCGGTTGATGAAGGAGATTCCCGGCATCCGCATCGGCGTCATCGCGCACGGCGACTACTGCGACGCGGGCTCGACGTACGTCACCAAGATCCTGGACCTCACGGACGATGCGAAGGCCGTGGTGCGGTTCGTGGACAAGGTGGGGCAGACGGGGGGCGGTGACGCGCCGGAGTGTTACGAGCTGGTGCTGCGCGAAGCGCAATCCCTGTCGTGGACCACGGGCTACAAGCGGGCGTTCGTGCTGATTGGCGATGACGTGCCCCATGCGCCGTCGGACAACCCGAAGCGCCTGGACTGGCGCAAGGAAGTGGACGCGCTGGGTAGGATGGGCGTCCCGGTGTACGGCGTGCAGGCGCTGGCGCGGCGTCACGCGACGCCGTTCTACAAGGAGCTGGCGGAGAAGTCGGGGGGCTTCCACCTGAGCCTGGACCAGTTCGCGCACGTCACCGACATGCTGCTGGCCGTCTGTTACAAGCAGTCGTCCGACGAGCGGCTCCAGGCCTACGAGACGGAGGTGGCGAAGGAGGGGCGGATGAGCCGCGGGCTGAACGCCATGTTCAGCACCATGCTCCAGCGCAAGACGGAGTCGCTCTACGGAGAGACGGACCTGCGCGCCGTGTCGCCCGGTCGGTTCCAGTCGCTGGAAGTGGACGACGACATGCCCATCAAGGCCTTCGTCCAGGAGAACGGGCTGAGCTTCAAGACGGGGCGAGGCTTCTACGAGTTCACCAAGACGGAGACCATCCAGGGCCACAAGGAAGTGGTGCTGATGGACCGCAAGACGGGCGACTTCTACAGCGGAGACCGTGCGCGGGAGATGCTCGGGCTGCCGCCGGGAGAGACGGTGCGCATCCGGCCCGCCAGCCTGGAGAAGTACGTCGTGTTCGTGCAGAGCACCTCCGCCAACCGCAAGCTCGTGAAGGGCTCGAAGTTCCTCTACGAAGTGGAGGACTGGGACGGCGCGAAGGCCCTCGCGGCCTGAGTGAGTCCATGCGCCCGCGAGCGGGGTGACTGTCGGGCACGTGATGATCTCCATGAGTGGATGTTTCATCCACCGTGGCGACCTTGCCCTCAGGGTTGAAGAGGTGGCGGCCCGTCGTTACCTGGGACGACGGTGAGGTCTTGGGTCCCATGGCTGCTGGTGCTCTGCTCCAGCTGCGACGTCTTCGAGCTGCACCCCTATGAAGTCCGAGGGGGCGTCCGCGACACGAATGCGCGGGCGCTCGAGCGGCTCGAGCGCAACGTCAGTGGCGGGGCGTTCCGCTTCGCGGTGCTCGGGGACATCGGCGTCTACCAGGACGACTCTGTCGACGCGGTGAAGGCCATCTCGCGGCGGGGCGTCGACTTCGTCGTGCAGATGGGGGACCTGACGGAGTTCAGCTCGGCGCAGGAGTACGACTGGGTGGCGGGCCTGCTCGAGGACGCGGCGGTGCCCGCGCTGGCCGTCATCGGCAACCATGACCTGCTCGGAACGGGGCGGGCGCTCTACCACCGCCACTTCGGCCCGACGTTCCTGAGCTTCGAGTACGCAGGGAGCCGGTTCGTCCTCTTCGACTCCAACTCCCGTGAGTACGGGTTCCCGGGCGACGTGCCGGACCTGGAGCAGCTGCGCTCGGCGCTCGGGGAGGTGCCCGCGGGCGGGCATCTGTTCACGTTCTCGCATGTGCCGCCCGGTCACCAGGACTTCGATGCGTCGCTGACGGAGCCGCTGGAGCAGCTCCAGGCGGAGCACGGGGTCTCCGTCTCCTTTCATGGCCACACCCACCGCTTCAGCACCGACGTGCGGCGGGGCGTCCGTTACTTCACCACCGACTCGCTCGAAATCCACAGCTACCTGGTGGTCACCGTCGAGGGCGACTCGGTGGACGTCGAGCAGGTCTTCTTCTGATGGCGCGCACCTGGCTCGTGGGAGGACTGCTGGCGTCGATGTTGCTCGCGGGGCGCTCCGTGCGAGCGGAGTCACCCCGGCAAGCGGGAGCGCCGTGGTACGTGCCGGACCACGCGGCGCTCCAGTTCGCTGGCTCGATTGGAATGCTGGCGGCGGGGCCGGGGTGGGCCTTCCTGGACGAGCAACTGGAGCTGGAGGTGCTCGTGGGCTGGGCGCCCAAGGCGGTGGCGGGCGCGGACTTCGTCACCCTCACGCTCAAGGGCCAGTGGCACCCGTTCCTCGTCACCCATCGCGAGTGGAGCTTCCGTCCGTTCACCGTGGGCGCGGCCTTCAGCTACACCTTTGGCGACGACTACTACCTGACGCTGCCGGACCGCTACGTCTCCGGCTACTACTGGTTCAAGACGGCGCTGAGGCCCGCGCTGCTGCTGGGCGGGAGCGCGGGCCGGTCCGTGCCGTCGCTGGGCCTGCGGCACCTGGAGGGCTACTACGAGCTGGTGGCCACCGACTACCGCATCGTCCAGTTCCTCCAGAACCCGAGCACCGTGAAGACGGGCCTGTTCACGCTCGCGCTCGGGGCGCGGGTCCGCTTCTGAGCGGCCCCAAGGACGGCGTTCAGCGCGGAGGCTCGGTCGCCGTCGCGGGGCTGGAGCGAGGCTCGGCCTCACCCTGCGCGCCACCGCCCCGGAGCCGACGGAGGATGCGAGGGGCCTCGGCCGCGAAGCGCTCCTGCGCGTCTGGCAGCGGGCGGTCCCACAAGTCGCTGAGCTCCGTGCCGGGAAGCCCCGCCCCGAAGCGCACCTTCAAGTCACGGCCGATGAGCGCGTAGCGCGGCTCCCAGCCGATGGTGGTGAGCAGGTAGCGCCGAGGGTCCGGACGGCTCATCGGAATCCCGTCACCCAGTTGCTCCGGTGAGTGGGTGTCACCCAGCAAGTCGAACAGGGTGGGCACCAGGTCGATGTGGCCGGTGACGGCGTCAACCTGACCGGGCGGGAGCTGCTCGTCGAACACGAGCATGGGGACGTGGAGCTGCAGCTCGGTGACGTCGCTGGCGTGGCCGACGCGGCCGTGCTCGCGGAACTCCTCGCCGTGGTCTCCGGTGAAGATGATCAGGGGGCGCGTGCCACGCACGGCCTCCCACTGGCTCAGGAGCTCCTCCACCTTGGTGTCCACCTCATAGGCGGAGTTCCAGGCGCGGGCCTTGAGGTGCTCGGCGGGGACGCGCGCGGTGGCCAGGCCCCCCTTGCCGTCCCAGGCAGGGGTGAACACCGCCGAGCGCGGCGGGTAGTCGTAGTCGAAGTGCGTGCCCGCGAAGAACACGAAGGTGAACAGCGGCGTGTCCTTGGGCGTGGTGCGCGCCGTATCCAGCGCGTCCTTCACCATGTCGGTGTCCCGCAGATGGCTGCGCCCCTCGTAGTCCGTGCGCAGGCCGCCCTGCACGTCGCGGAAGACAGTGTCCTTCAGGCCCATCCAGTCCACCGAGGACGCGGCGAAGAAGGACTGACGGTAGCCATTCTCCCGGAGCGCCGGGAAGAGCAGCGGCGCGCGCCCCGCGCCCACCACCGCGTCGCGGCGCTGCGCCTCCAGCCCGAAGAAGAGGCTGAAGAGGGAGTAGTCCGTGGAGCTGGCCGCGCTGTGGTGGTGCAGGAAGCGCGTGCCGTGCTCCGCCCTGCGCCAGAGGTGGGGCATGACGTCCGCGCGGAAGAAGTCGTCGCGCAGGCTCTCCACCAGGATGAGGACGATGTCGGGCCGGCGCGTGAAGCGCACCGACGCGGGGTCGATGGTCGACGCGGGGGCGCCGGCCTCGGGGCTCACGCCCAGCCGCAGCCCCGACGCGGGCGGGCGGCCCGTCAGCCGCGTGAGCAGCGTGTTCATCCGCACGGGCGGCTGCAGGGGCAGGGTGGTGGCCGCGTGCAGCACGGCGCCTCCATGCGCGAAGACGAGCCAGGCGCTCGTCAGTCGCTCCGCCGCGGTGACGACGACGAGGATGGCGATGAGCCGCCCCAGGTGGCGCGGACGCGGGATTCGCCGCAGGAAGTGGACGCCCGCCCAGGCATCCAGCGCGAGCACGCCCAGCGTCGCCGCGCCCAGGAGCGCCAGCTCATGTGTCGCGAGCCCCGTCTCCGCGAGCGCGCGCGGCTGCAGGGCCACCGCGAGCACCAGGCCGTTGATGTGGAAGCCCAGCGATGAAAGCACCAGCGAGTCCACACCGAGCATCGCCACGCCCAGCGCCACGACGATGGGCAGGGCCAGCACATAGCGCCGCCCGAGCAACACCAGGGGCAGGGTGGCCACGAAGGTGAGCAGTCCCAGGAACAGCGCCTGGATGACGCCGCCCACCAGCAGCACGGGCCGCAAGCTGCTGGCCAGCCGCCCCACGGAATCGAGCAAGGGGGCACCGAAGAAGAGCAGCGCGAGCAGCCCGTGCAGCGTGCACCAGAGCAGCGCGGGGCCCAGCAGCGGCAGGGCCCCAGCCAACCGCTGGCGGAGCCTCCCTGCGGGAGTGACGGTGGCGGGAGGCATCCGAGACATCGCGCCCCCTGCTAGCCCGCCGCACGCGGATGTTCAAGGAAGACAGGACCGCCCGGCCGCCTCCTCGCAGTGGAGGCACGCCGGTGCGACGCGGGTCACGCGAGTCATTGGGTGGGTCTTTTCACAGGTCTCGTGTCCGGCGGCTCGCCGGTGCCAGGATGGGGTGCATGCCGCCACGCAAGCTCGTGCGACACCTCGTCTGGCTGGAGTCCTTCACCGCGGCAGTGGAAGCGGGCAGCATCGAAGCCGCCGCGGAGCACCTGGGCGTGGCGCGCTCCGTGGTGAGCGAGCACATCCGCGCGCTGGAGATGGCGCTCGCCGAAGGCGCCACGCTGCTGGAGCGCGGCCCCGGCCGGCGCCTCCAGCTCACCGCCCGGGGAGAGCGCCTCTTCGCCGGCACGCAGACGCCCCTGCACCAGCTCGACATGAAGCGACTGAGAGACCTGGCCAGCGCGGAGCCCGTGGTACGCCTGGGCCTCAACCCCACCTTGTCCCTCTCCCTGCTGGGCAAGGTCGCGCGCGACGCGGCGGCCACCGGCCTCAAGCTGGTGCTCAGCTTCGGTGGACCGCATGAGCTGACGCGCCAGGTGCAGACGCGCCAGCTGGACCTGGCGTTGGACTTCACCCCGCTGCCGCCGCACGAGGGCGTGGAGTCGGAGTCCCTGCTGCGCATGTCCTTCGTCGTGCTCGCCGGCCCGGACTGCGCCCTGGCGAGCGCGGCCTCGTCCCGACGGGCGCTTCATGTGAAGGACCTGGACGGACAGCCCTTCGTGGACTGGCTGCGAGACGACCCCTACGGCGGCGCCAACAGCGCGCGCTTCACGGCGCATGGCGTCAAGGTGGCGGAGGTGGCCCGCGTGGAGAGCTTCCTGCTGCTCTACGAGTTGCTGCGCGCCTTCCGAGCCTGCGCGATTACGCCAGACCTGCGCCCCATGCACCCGTTTCCCCCCGACATCCACGCCTGGCCCTTGAAGGAGGACGAGCCCCAGGCCGTGGAAGTCGTGGCCCTCTGGCCCTCCGGCTCGCTCAGCCCGGGCGCCTCCACCGTCTTGGACGGACTGCGTCAACGCGTGTGAGTCCTCGTCGATAAATCGACGAAGACGTCGGATTCTGCCGGTTTTCCGTAGCTGAGTCCGTCTGTATCCTCTCCTGGTTAAAAGTTTTCACCAGGAGTGCCCGGATATGACGCCAACGGAACTGACGATATCGCGCCTGCCGCCGCATCTGCGTCGCTACGTGGTGAGCCAGGACTACGACGCGTATACGCCGAGAGACCACGCGGTCTGGCGCCACATCCTGGGCAAGCTTCGCGGGCATCTCTCGCAGCGCGCGCACTCCGTCTATCTGGAGGGGCTGGCGGCGACGGGCATCAACCTGGAGTCCATCCCCAGCCTGGACGAGATGAACGAGCGGCTGTCGCGGCTTGGCTGGGCGTGCGTGGGCGTGCGCGGCTTCATTCCGCCGGCCGTCTTCACGGAGCTCCAGTCCATGGGTGTGCTCGCCATCGCCTCGGACATCCGCACGCACGAGCACATCGAGTACACGCCCGCGCCGGACATCGTCCATGAGAGCGCGGGGCACGCGCCCATCATCGCCAACCGGCGGTACTCGGAGTACCTGAAGGCGTGCGGCCTGGTGGGCTTCAAGTCCATCGCGAGCGCGGAGGACCAGGCTGTCTTCGACGCCATCCGCAACCTGTCGGTGGTGAAGGAGGACCCGGACGCGAGCGCGGAGGAGGTCGCTCACTCGGAGGCGCGGCTGGAGGCGGCGAGCGCCAGTCGTCGGTACGTGAGTGAGAGCACGCGGGCGACGCGGCTGTACTGGTGGACGGCGGAGTACGGCCTCGTCGGGAGCATGGAGTCGCCGCGCATCTACGGCGCGGGGCTGCTGTCGAGCATCGGCGAGGCGGCACAATGTCTGACGCCGGCCGTGCGGAAGGTGCCGCTCGGCGTGGCGTGCGCGGACACGGACTTTGATATCACCCGGATGCAGCCGCAGCTCTTCGTGGCGCGGGACTTCGAGCACCTGTTCGAGGTGCTGTCCGAGTTCGAGTCCACGCTGGCGTGGAAGCGCGGCGGCGACTTCGGGCTGGAGGTGGCCCGTCAGGCGCGCACGGTGAATCACCTGGTGCTGGCGGATGGCCGTGAGGTGACAGGCCGGGTGCTGGACATGGTGGCGGCGCCCGCGGAAGTCGCCCCGGGGCTCGCCACGGCGCTGGTGCGGATGGAGGGTCCGGTCGTCACCTCGCGCGGTGGCAAGGGGGATGGAAGTCGTCCATGGAACGGTCCGGCGCTGGTGGCCTTCGGTGCGGGCAGCCTCCCTGAGCGCGGAACGTTCAAGTTGTCGCTGGCCAGCGGACTGGAGTTGGAGGGCTTCGCGGCGGGCGGAGGCGAGGTGCTCGCGCTGCGGGCTCGGCTCGCGGGCCGCGCGCTGGACGTTCCCGCGGTGACGAAGCTCTTCGTCACCACGCACCTGCCCTCGGTGGCGGGTGGACCGGCGGACCCGGCGACGTGGGACCGGTGGTTCGGTGAGCTGGAGGCCTTCGCGGAAGGCGACGGCGAGTCGAAGGCGCGGGAGCGCAAGGCGCTGGCTTTGCACCCGTCGCTCGGGGCGCTCTACCGGGAGGTCCGCGTGCTGCGCGACTCGGGGCAGGCGAAGCCGGAGCGACTGGCGCAGATCGCCGCCGCCGCGACGGACTTCCAGGACGACTGGCTGCTGCGCGCCGAGGTCGATGAGCTGAAGGCTCGGGCCTGAAAACGACGCGGGCCCGGCCACGAGGACTTCCCGTGGTCAGGCCCGTCGTTGACGTCAGGTCTCCCACGCCTCGCGCGGGGGACTGTCGTGCTCACTTCTCCTTGGAGGCAATCTTCCGCAGCGCCTTCTGATCTCTCACGCAGAGGATGCGGCCGACATTGCCGAGCACGCCCTCGCGCTTCATCTCGTTGATGAGCGTGGACACGAACGAGCGCGACGCGCCCACCAGGTCCGCCAGGTCCTGCTGCGTGATTCCGCGCAGGTCCGTCTCACCGCCGTGGGGGCAGCGCTCACCGTGCGCCTCCACCAGCGTCAGCAGGGTGTCCGCCAGCCGCGCGGGCACTTCCTTGAAGGTCAGCCCCAGCACGCGCTTGCGCAGGGCACGCACGCGCTCGGCGTAGGCGCGCACCACGTCCACCGCCAGCGCCGGCCGGGCCTCGAGCTGCGCGCGGAAGTCGCGGCCCTCGATGCTCCACACCTCGGCCTCGCCCGCGGCGATGGCCATCTCTTCAATCGGCGTCCCCTCGGGGCGGAACAGCTCGCCGAACAAGTCACCGGGGCGGAGGATGGACACCACCGAGCGGGTGCCGTTCTTCCCGATGCGCATCAGGCGCACGCGGCCGGACTTGAGCAGATAGACGCGGTCCGTGCTGTCGCCAGGGCGGTAGATGGTCGAGTTGTGCGGGAAGGACTCGACCTTGAAGTAGCCCTTGAAGTCGATCGCCTCCTGCCCCGGAACGAGCTTGTTCGCGGTGACCATCATCCCGGAGCTGGTTGCCTGGAGCGGCGCCACGACGTTGGAACCGATAGGGCCGAGGGGGCGATTGAAACCGTGCATGGCATTCACTCCGTGGAAAGCAATCGGGGGTAGGGCGGGCCGCCTGCTTCAGCGGCAACGGGACTTACCTTTTCCAAGGAACGTGCCACTCGGGAATGAAGTGCTCCGGAAGGAACACATCCAGGAATGCCGGGTACTTAGCGCTAGAGGCCCGTAGCACCCACCTGTCTGTGTCCAAAACCTGAAACAGAACGTTCAAACAGTCTGATCATGTTGAACGAAACGTTCAAAGGGGGGAGCCCTTTGTTACGGCCCGGACAATGTTCACGGGTCATCCTTCACGGTGAACCCGTGCCCTAAAGGGTTCTGTCCCTGTGAAAGATTGTACTTCTGCAGTTTGCGCTCGAGGGTGGGGCGACTGATTCCAAGAATCTGGCAGGTGCGACCCTTGTGCCCCTTTGTGACGGCCATGGCACGGGCGATCAGCAGCCGCTCGGCCTCGTCGAGCGTGGGGATGAGGCTGGCGTCATCCACCGCGGGGGCGGTGAACATGATGGTGTTGTTGGCGACGCGGCCCGACTCCGGGGAGGGCGGGATGTCCAGCGTGGGCAAGTCATCCCCGCGCAACACATCGCCCGGCGCGAGCACCACGGCGCGGGTGAGGACGTTCTCCAGTTCGCGCACGTTGCCCCGCCAGGGCAGGCGCGTCAGGCGCTCCATGATTTCGATGGGCACGCGGGTGACGCGCTTGTGCACCTTCTCGTTGATGCGCTCGAGCAGGTGCTTGACGAGCGGTGGGATGTCCTCGCGCCGCTCGCGCAGCGGGGGAATCAGGAGCGTAATCACCTTGAGGCGCTGGTAGAGGTCCTCGCGAAAGCGGACGTGCTCCACCTCCTCGGTGAGGTTGCGGTGGGTGGCGGCGATGACGCGGGCGCGCAGCTTGATGCGCTTGACGCCGCCCACGCGCTCGAACTCGCGCTCCTGGAGCACGCGCAGGAGCTTGGCCTGGAGCATCATCGACATGTCGCCAATCTCGTCGAGGAAGACGGTGCCGTCCTCGGCCAGCTCGAACTTGCCGGGCTTGCCCGCCGTCGCGCCGGTGAAGGCGCCCTTCTCGTGGCCGAACAGCTCGCTCTCCAGCAGCGTGTCGACGATGGCGGAGCAGTTGATGCCGATGAAGGGCCGGGGCTCGTCGTACGAGTAGTTGTGGATGACGCGGGCGATGAGCTCCTTGCCGGTGCCGCTCTCGCCCGTAATCAGCACGGTGGCGTGGCTGCCCGTCACCTTGCCAATCTCCTTCACCAGCTGCTGCATGGAGGGGCTGGTGCCGACGATGTCGCCCAGGCGCACCGCGGCGTTCTCGCGGTTCACCTCGTCCGCGCGGCGCGACAGCTGGCGGTACTCCAGGGCGCGCTCGACGACGAGGTCCAACGCGGCCGGGTCCGGGAAGGGCTTGTGGATGTAGTCGAAGGCCCCCGCCTTCATCGCCCGGATGGTGGTCTCCATGTCGTGGTAGGCGGTGACGAGGATGATGCGCGCGTCGCCGCACAGCCCCTTCATCTCCTCGATGATCTCCAGGCCCGTGCGGTCCGGCAGCATCATGTCGAGGATGACCACGCTGGGCATGGAGTCCTGCGCGGCGCGCAGTCCCGCGGCGGCGCTGGTGGCGGTGGCCACCTGGTAGCGCGGCTGGCCGTCGTGCTCGATTTCCTCGAAGTGCATCTTCAACGTCTCGAGGAGCGACACGTCGTCATCGACGATGAGAAGGGTCTCCATCATGGCTTCCTTCTCAGGTGGCGAATGTGAGCGTGAAGACCATGCCGGGCTCGGCGCTGCCTTCGGCGGCGACGTCCCCTCCTTGTCCCACCATCACCCGCCGCAGCGCCGCGAGTGAAAGGCCCGCGCCGCGTGCCAGCCTCGAGCCGAAGGGCTCGAAGAGGGTGCCGTTCTCCTCCGGAGGCAGAGCGGCGGCCGGGTCCTTGAGTACCATCAGCACGCGGCCCTGCGGGCCTCGGCGCAGGGTCACCTCCACCGGACTGTCCTCGGGCCGACCCATGGCCACGTTGAGCAGCACCTGGGCCAGCACGGGCCGCAGGCGGTTGGGGTCCACTCGCACGCGCGGCAGCTCCGCCTCCTCGTCCACGCGCACTTCGATGCGTCGCTCGGCCAGCTCCGGCGCCACCATGTCCGTGGCCTCCTGAATCACCGAGCGCAGCGCGTGCGCGTCCAGGTTGGGCGTGGTGTCGCGGCCGTACTCGGACAGGAGCCACAACATGCGCTCCATGGTGCGAATCTCGCGGTTGGCGATGGTCAGCCGCCGCCTGTCCCTGTCCGACAGGCCGGTGTTCCGGGCCAGCGTCTGCACCGCCATCTTCACGGAGGACAGGGGGTTGCGAATCTCGTGGCTGAGTGAGCTGGACAGCCGGGAGATCTGCACCGGCGGGGCTCCTTCCAAGAGGACGTTGAGGTCCTGGGCGCACGTGCTGGCCTCGCCCGCGTCCAGGCCGAGCGTCAGCCGCAGGGGCGTGGCGTCCTCGTTCCCCAGCGCCGAGGAGATGAACTCCACGGCCCGGCGGTCCTCGCGGGCCAGGGCATCCAGCTCACGGGCCCGCTCGGGGGAGACCCCGAGGACCAGGTGGAGAGGTCTGTCGAGGAGCTCCGCCGCGGGGCGGTGGAGCACGGCGGCGCAGTCTCCCTGCGCGCGGGTCACCCGCAGGCCTGGAGTCCAGGCGAGCAATGCGGCTTGCAGGAGATGGGCGTTCATTGGTGGGTCCCGAACATAACGAGTAAGGTTCCGCGCTGTCCCCTTATGTCCCTCATCGCGCGTTTCCCGAAGAACCTTGTGTCGGTCCTCCTCTTCCTTTCAGGAGGTACGGCGCTGGTCTACGAGTTGGTTTGGTCCAAGTATCTCGGGAACGTCCTGGGCAACAGTGGGCAGGCGCATGCGGTGGTGCTCGCCACCTTCATGGGCGGCCTGGCGCTCGGCGCATTTGTTTTCGGGCGGACAGCGGACCGGGTGAAGAGCCCGCTGGCCTTGTACGGCGTGCTGGAGCTGGGCGTGGCGCTGTACGCGCTGGCCTTCCCGTACGTGCTGGACGCCCTCGGGGCCCTGTGGCTGGTGGTGGCGCCTGGCGTGCCGGCGGGCTGGCGCGTGGGGCCCCGGCTGCTGGTGGCCGCGGTGTCGCTGGTGGTGCCCACGCTGCTGATGGGCGGCACGCTGCCGGCGCTGGTGCGGCACTTCGCGGACAGCCTGTCCGGGGTGCAGCGGGAGCTGGCGCGGCTGTACGCCGTCAACAGCCTGGGCGCGGCGCTGGGCGTCTTCATCGCGGGCACGAAGCTGGTGCCGGTGCTGGGCCTGTCCGCCTCGGCGAAGCTGGCGGCGGGGCTGAATCTATTGTTGGCCGTGGCGGCGCTGCTGCTCGCGCGCAGGCATCCCCCCGCGCTGGCGCCGGGAGAGGCCGCGCCGGTGTCGGAGGGCGCGGCGAATCTGGCCTATCCCCGCGTGGCGGTGCGCGCGGCGCTGGTGGGCGTGGCGCTGTCGGGCTTCACGTCCATGCTGTACCAGGTGACGTGGATTCGCCTCCTGTCCATCGTCCTGGGCGCGTCCACGTACGCCTTCACGCTCATCCTCACCGCGTTCATCCTGGGCATCGGTCTGGGCAGCTTCTGGCTGATGACGCGCGCCACGAAGACGGACTCGCTGAAGCTGTACGCGCAGATGCAGGTGGCGCTGGTGGCCAGCCTCTGCGTGGCCCTGCCGCTCTACGTGCGGCTGCCGCACCTGTTCCGCTCGGCGCAGTGGATGATGACGCGCTCGGTGGACACGTGGCCTTTGTTCCAGTTGTTGACGTTTGGCTTCTGCTGTCTCGTCCTGCTGGTGCCCACGTTCTTCATGGGCGCGGCCTTCCCGGCGGCGGCGCGCGTGGCCACGGCGAAGGTGTCCGAAGTCGGACGGGAGCTGGGCGGCGTCTACCTCTGGAACACGGTGGGCACGATTACCGGCTCCGCGCTGGGCGGGCTGGTGCTGATGCCGTGGTGGGGCATGGAGGGCAACTTCGTGGCGGGCGTGGTGGCGAACCTCGCCGCCGCCGCGCTGGCCTTCCACGCGCTGCCTGGTCGTCCCGCGAGTCTCGTGCGCACGCTGTGGCCGGTGGGCGCGGCGGCCCTGCTGGCCGCGGTGGTGCTGGGCGGGATGAGCGGCTGGTCCGTCCGGCTGTCGGGCATCGCCTCCATCCGCTCCCACCAGAAGCCCCCGGGGAGCTACGCGAAGCTGGTGGCGGAGACCGAGAAGAACATCCACCCCATCTTCTACCGGGACGACACCTTCGCCACGGTGATGGTGGCCGACTACCCGCAGGACCACCTGCGCTTCATGAAGCTCAACGGGAAGATTGACGCCTCCAACGGGAGCGACGTGGAGACGCAGGTGATGGCCGGCCACCTGGGCGTGCTGCTGCATCCGCGCGAGCCGAAGAACGTGCTCCTCGTGGGCGCGGGCGCAGCCATCACCGCGGGCAGCGTGCTGGCGCATCCGGTGGAGCGCCTGGACATGGTGGAGATCGCCCCCGCCGTCATCGACGCGGCGCGCCTGTTCAAGGATGACAACCGCAACGCGGTGGACGACCCCCGCACGCGCGTGCACATCGACGACGCCAAGACGTTCATGGCGCTGGCCGACCGCAAGTACGACCTGGTGGTGAGCGTGCCCTCCAACCCGTGGGTGGCGGGTGTGTCGGGCCTCTTCACGCGGGACTTCTTCCAGACGGTGGACCGGCACCTCGCCGACGACGGCGTGCTGGTGCAGTGGATCCACACCTACGAGAGCAACGACGAGCTCATCCGGCTGGTGGTGCGCACGCTGCGCGACACCTTCCCGCATGCGACGACGTGGCTGGGGCCGCAGGACCTGGTGCTGGTCGCCAGCCGCAAGCCGCTGGCCTTCGACGCGGAGCGCCTGGCCCAGCGGATGGCGGTGCCGGACGTGCGCGCGGACATGGAGCGCGTGGGCCTGACGGATGTCTTCGCGCTCCTGTCCAAGCAGGTGCACAGCGAGGCCGGGCAGCTCGCCTTCGCGGGCCCGGGTCCCATCAACACCGACGACCACAACCTGCTCGAGTACGCCTCACCCATCGCCTTCTTCGTGGCGAACCTCGACGTGCGGGTGAAGGACGAGCGGCGCTCCCCCGAAGGCAGCTCGCGCCTGTTCATCGAGGACTACCTGCGCCAGCACCCGCCCACGGCCGAGGAGGCCGCGCGGCTGTACCGCAACATGGAGCGCTACCACGCGGCGAATGATCCGCTGGTGCGCGGCGTGGCCACGCTGTGGCGCTCGGTGGACCCCGACAACCGCGAGGCGACGGTGGCGCTGGGCAAGGCCGCCCTGGCCCAGAACGACTTGACGCTGGCCGCGCAGCTCCTGGAGCCGGAGGTGGCCAAGGGGGGACGGGAGCCGGGACTCATCGCCGCGTACCTGAAGCTCGTCGCCGAGCGGACCTGGGCGACGCGGACCGTGTGGACCCCGGTGGACGCGGCCCCCGCGCTGGCCCTGGGCCGACAGGTGGCCGCCGAGTTCCCCGCCGACGCGGAGCTCGCACGGGCCGTGCGGAATCTGTGCGATGCTCTCTCCGCCTCGGCGTGCGCCCCCCCGAAAACCCCCATCGCGGCCCCGGTTGGCCCCTAAGCAGCCTTCCAATCTCCAAGAAAAAGGCCTATCCGCCGGGAATTACAGGGGATTGGCCCCATCCTCCCGATGACGGATGGAGGTGCAGGTGGGATCTCCCGTACTGTGCTTTTCAACCCCGAGTAACAGGGTGTCTTTCCCGTTCTGAACCCCCAGGAGACTTCCATGAAGGCTATCTCGAAGAAGAACCAGCTCCGCAAGGCTCGTGGTCAGGGCATGACCGAGTACATCATCATCGTTGCCCTCATCGCGATCGCCGCCATCGGCGTCGTGACGCTGTTCGGCGACAACATCCGCAAGCTGTTCGGCGCCTCCGCGGCGGCCCTGGCGGGTAACCCGGACGTGGAGAACGAGGGCATGTCGTCCAACACGGCCCTGAACAAGAAGACCATGAAGGACTTCGGCAAGAACAACGCCTACTGAGCCCTTCAGCTCTCGTGAGGAGTCGCCTCGCGGCGGTTCCTCCGAATCATGTGGCGGGTGTCCTCCTCACGGAGGGCCCCGCCATGTTTCTTTGTGCGCTCGGGCTCGGCGGCTGTGCAGGTGGCCGGGAGCGAGCCGAAGTCCAGGATGCCCCCCTTGAGCGAACCCACCTCCGCGGACTCCGCCACGCTGCGTCGCCGGGTGGTGCTGTACCGGACGCTGTCGCTGGTGCTGACGGTGTTCCTGCTGGCGGTGCTGTTCGCCGTGAAGCGCGCGATGACGGTGCCCGAGGACCCGGAGGTCGAGGTCTTCGACGTGCCCGCCGTCTTCGAGTCGCTGGCGAAGAAGAACCCCGACGCGGCGGATGTCTCCGACACCTTCTTCTTCTCGGACGGCGCCACGGTGCACCTGCACGTCATGGGGCGCGGGCAGGCGTGTCCGCTGCACATCCACCGCCGCACGCATGAGGCCACTGTCATCGTCGCGGGGCAGGCGGAGGTGCAGCAGATCTGGGGGCGGGGCGGAGTGCTGGCGGAGCGGCGGGGGACGCATCATCCCGGCGCGCTGATTGCCTCCGAGCCCTTCACCGGCCACGCGTGGTTCAACCGCGCGGAGGACCAGATGCTGGGCAACCTCGTGTTCGCGACGCCGCGCTTCGACGGCAACCTGTACGTCGAGCCGACGGATGCGCGACTGGCGCAGGGGCCGGAGCCGTTCACCTACGCGCCCACCCGCGCGCTGGTGCTGCTGGCCGAGCAGGCCGGTGGCGTGGCGGTGGAGACGTTGCCCGCGCTGGAGGGAAAGGTGTCGAGCGTGGTGCTCGTCAAGGGGGAGCATGCCCTGACGGCCACACGCGCCGAGCCCGTCATCGCCTATGTCGTGGAGGGCGCGGGGACGCTGGAGGCGGCGGAGGAGCGGCCGGTGAAGCCGGGCCAGCTCTGGGTGCTGCGGCGCGACGCGACGGTGCGCGTGACGGAGGGGGCGTCGCTGATGATGTACGTCTTCCGTCCTCCCGTGGACTCCGCGCCCGACGTGGCGCGCGGGCCCTGAGCGACCTCTGGGATGAGCCCGTGACGGGCCGCCCGCTGGGAGGGGTTGACCCTCACGCGACGTGAGGCCCTAGACCTCTCATCCGAGGTGAAGAGAGATGGCTCTGACGGTCAGCCAGGTGGCCCGATTGGCGAAGGTCAGCGTTCGGGCGCTGCATCACTACGACGAGCTCGGCCTGCTGTGTCCTTCGGGGCGCAGCGAGGCGGGGTATCGGCTGTACACGCAGGCGGACCTGGAGCGGTTGCAGCAGGTGCTCTTCTTCCGGGAGCTGGCGTTCCCGCTGGAGGAGATCCGCCGCATCCTGAGCGACGCTCGCTTCGACCTCCGCGCGGCCTTGCTCATGCAGCGACAGCTGCTGTCCGAGCGAGCCTCGCGACTGGACGCCCTCCGGCGCACGGTGGACCAGGCGCTGGAGGCACTCGAGCAGGGGAAGCCCATGGACAACGAGAAGATGTTCGAGGCGTTTGGCGACTTCGACCCGTCGAAGTACGAGGCCGAGGTGAAGGAGCGCTGGGGGGACACCGAGGCGTATCGGGAGTCGGCCCGGCGGACCTCGCGCTACAAGAAGGAGGAGTGGAGCGCCATCAAGGCGGAGCAGGACCGCATCCTGGGGGCGCTCGCGGAGCAGCTTGTCGCGGGGCGCCCGGCGACGGACCCGGAGGTGCTGGCGCTCGCGGAGGCGCATCGCCAGTTCATCACGAAGTGGTTCTACCCCTGCTCACACGTCATGCAGCGGAGCTTCGGGGAGATGTACGTGAGCGACTCGCGCTTCACGGAGAACCTGGACAGCGTGAGGCCCGGGCTCGCGCGATACATGCGGGACGCCTTCGTCGCCAACGCGGAGCGACACGGCGTGACGTCGTGAGGCCCGTCACGCGCGGTGTCTGGCCCTGAGCCACACGAAGCCGAGCCCCGCCCAGCCGAGCAGTGACAGGGCGAGGCCCAGGCGGAAGCTCGTCGGCACGTAGTCGAAGTGGACGCGGTGGGGGCCGGGAGTCAGGCGCACGGCGCGCAGGGCGTAGTTCGCGCGGTGGATGGGGGTGTCCTTCCCGTCCACCGTCGCGCGCCAGCCGGGATAGTGGCTGTCGGTGACGACGAGGTAGCTGTCGTCACAGGCGCTGACGTCCAGCTCCAGGTGCTGGCCCGTGCTCCGGAGGATTCGCACGGAGCCCTCGCAGTCGGGCCGCTCCAGGGGCTCTCCGGTGGCGAGGAAGGCAATCTCCCGGAAGGCCTGGTCCTCGTCGAGGACGGCCTCCAGGGCTTCGTCGTCCGTGACGACGCGGGCGCGCTGGACGAGGAAGGCGCGAGGCAGCGCGGTGCGCGAGCGGGACACCGTGGTGCCATCCTCGGCGCGGTGGAGCAGCTCCAGGTCCTCGAACGGGGGCGGCCCCTTCCGGATGTAGTGCGTGACGCCCGCGAGGTCGTAGACGCCGCGCTCTCCGGCGAGGTGGAAGACGTTCGAGCGCACCGGCTCGGGTGCGCCGTAACCCTCGAGGGCGGGCAGCCGCGCCTCGACGAAGCGGTTCGGCACGAGGCGGTCGAGGCTGCGCTCGATGGTGTTCGTCACCTTGGAGTTGGAGCGCGTCGGGTCCTCGGGGCCCTCGATGTCCGCGCTGATGCGGCCCTGGAAGGACTCGGGCAGGAAGGCAGGGAGGGAGAAGGGCTTTCGCAGGGCCTCCCAGGGCGTGTACTTGGGAATGCCCAGCAGCGAGTGCGCCGCCGCGAGCTCGAGCACGGCGAGCGCCGCGAGCCCATGTCGCACGCGGCGCGGGCGCGCGAAGGACCACGGCAGCACGAACAGGATGAAGAGCGCGAGCCCGAGCGCGAAGGGCACCCACGGGGCCCCAGTCTCCGCGGAGGCTCGCATGGGCAGCATGCGCACCACGGGTCCGCTGGCCGCGATGGCGAACCCCATGCCGACGAAGGCCAGCGCGGCCTTCACGCGAGACGGTGGCAGCTTCCGGGCGAGTCGGCCCAGTGCATCCAATCCGAAGGCGGAGAGCACCGCGACACAGAAGGCCGCGCCGACGAAGTACTTCACGGGATAGCGGAAGAGGGAGAAGGGCGGCACGGACTGGAGGACCCAGGCCGCGGGAGGAAAGTGTCTGCCCAGGCTCAACATCACCAGCGTGAGCGCGCCGACCACGAAGGGGCGTGCGCGACGCGGCCCATGGAGGCCACCGACGATGGCGAGCGCACAGGGCAGGGTGCCCAGGAAGAGGCTGAGGATGAACCACTGGTCCTTGCCCCAGTAGATGTCGCGAGGCAGGTCCGCGAGCGGCCACACCGCCGAGAGGACCTGGGGCCACGACATGGACCAGGCGAGCTGCTCCGACCAGCCCCCCTGGGAGCGCAGCGAGTTGCGCGCGAACTCGGCCGTGGGGAGCAGGACGACGGAGGCCAGTACGGCGGCCAGGATGAAGCCGCCCATGATTCGCGCCACGGCGAGGACCCGGGAGTGGAGTCCGAGCGGTCTGCTCCGTGCGGTGAGCGGCGAGGCGGGAAGGAGCTGAAGGGAGGGACCTGGCTCGGGGGTGTTTCGGGTGGTGACGTGGGCCTCGCCCTCGGATGCGGGCGCGACCTGCGATGCGGAGGCGGGCTGATGCCCCGCGAGCGAGAGCCGCGCGGGTGGAAGCTCCGCGACGCGGGCCGGGTCTTCGGGGGTCGCCGGGACTTGAGGCGGGCTCGACGGCGCGGCAGCCTCCGTCACCCGTCGTGATGCACGCGAGTCCTGCGTCGTGCCCCCGAGACCGGCCACGAGCACCGCGACGATTCCCTGCCACAGCGTGGTCTCTGGCGAGCCGGCGAACAGGGACAGGGTGGAGAAGAGGGCGAGGCGGGTCAGCGGACCTCGTCCGGGCTGGAGCGCGAGGTCATGGGCCGCGAGGAGGATGAAGCCGCTCCACGCCGCTGCGTCCACGACGTTCTGCTGGATGCCCAGGTACGTCATCATCGGCGACAGCCCGAACATGGCCCCCGCGACGAGCGACGCGGGCCACGAGGCGCGCAGTCGTCTGGCGAGCAGGAACACCCCCGCCGCCGCGAGCGCCGCGTGAGCGATGTGCATCACCGTCATCGAGATGATGGGCCCGGTGAGGAGCACGGCCGCCCAGCGTGGCGGGTAGAACACCTGCGAGTAGAGCGTCGCGGCGAACGGCTGCCCCAGGCGCAGGTAGGGCGTCCACAGGGGCAGCTCGCCGGCGCGCAGGGACTCGAGCAGGAAGGCGGAGTCAGGGAAGAAGATGCGGAAGACGTCGCGGCCCGCGAGCAGCTCGCCGCGCAGCACGGGGCTGTAGTTGAACGCGAGCATCGCCAAGAGCCCGAGGACGGCGAGCGCCGCCTTACGTGCCCCAGTCTTCCGCGCTGTCATGGGCGGCCCGTCGCGGTGGGGCGCTCGCGAATCCACAGCACGTAGTTGCCGTCCCGTGCCTCCTCGCGCCAGCCGCCGAGCACCTTCAGGTTGTCGAGCAGGATGTTGCCCGGGTTCTCGATGTCCCAGAGCAGGTAGTCCGGGTCATAGCGGGTCAGGGCGTCCTCCCAGCCGGGCTCGCCCCAGACGAGCTTGTCGTAGTCCTCGTGGATGGACATGGGGAACGGGTCGTTCCTGCTGTCGATGAACACCTTGTAGTCGGCGCCGGCGAAGAACGAGATGGGGCCGCCGATGACGAAGGGGTTGAGCACCTTGCCCGGCGGGTGCTTGCGCAGCGCCTCGAACACGGGAATGGGGATGACGGAGCGCTTCACGCCCTGCTCGAACGGCATCGGGTGCTGCGCATGAATCACGACGAGCCCCAACAGCGCCAGGGTGGGCCAGAGCCCGCCGCCGGCCTTGTCACTCCACTGCGCGGTCCAGGTGTCCACGCGGGTCCAGAACCGCTTCCAGGCGCCCACGGTGGTGTCGGTGGCCACGGCGGCGGCGCGAGTCAGCGCGGCATGCTCCAGCAGGGCGAGCGCCAGCAGCACGGCGGCGAAGGGCGCGTGGCGCTGCACCTTGATGGCGGCGAGCCCGAGCACGAAGGCGGGGAGGAGGATGGCCACCTTGCGGACGCGGGCCTGGCCCACGGCGAAGCAGGCCGCGCCGCCGAGCGCGAGGTACGCCCAGCTCGACGCGAGGTCCAGGTTGAGGGGGCGCCACTCGACGATGGTCTGCGTGGAGGCCAGGAGCGAGTGGTGGATGGGGTACAGGTAGATGTTGAGCCCGTCGGGGCCGAGGCCGGCCATGAGGAACGCGGCCACGCTGAACCCGATGGCGCGCAGCGCGCGGCGGCGTGACTCCGGGGTGCCTTCGTCGAGGGCCTGTCCGACAGCGGTGGCACCGAGCAGGGCCGGGCCCAGGAGCCAGCTGCCGTGGACGTTGGCCCAGAGGGCGCCGAGCAAGGGGAAGACCCAGAGGATGCGGTCATTGCCGGCGCGCCAGGACTGGATGGCGAGGACGGCGAGGGTGAAGAGCAGGTGGCCCAGATGGTAGGGGCGCTCCTGGGGCCACGTGGGGCCGTAGACGACGAGCAGGGCGGCGAGCGAGGCCACGGCGAGCAGGCCGCGCCTTCCCGCGGCGGCGCGCTCCAGGACCTTCCACAGCAGCATGAGGTTGAGGGCGACGAGCCCCGCGACGAGGAGGGCGGGGCCCGCGGCGCCGAGCCAGCGGACGAGCGCGACGCAGAGCACGCCGAAGCCCCACTCATGGGGGACCCATCCGGCGGTTCCAGTGACGCTGAAGGGGTCGACGCGGGTGAAGCCGTTCTTCAGGACGAACTGGCCCCCGGCGAGGTGGAAGAAGAGGTCAAAGTTCTTGAGCGGCGACATCCCGAGCCGCACGGTGAGCACCAGTGCCGCCAGGGCCGCTGGACCGGGAAGGAGGAGGGACCGCGTTCTCATGTGAGCCGCAGGCTACTTCGCTCCTGGGGCCCCTGCGAAGACATGCCCGCCGGGAAGTACAGGGGGCGAGTAGGGCCTGTCCTCCGGCGTGGTTCACGCGGACTCCCTTCCTCCGTTGCGCATTTGTGCCGCGCGTTGCTGGAGCTGAGACAACACCAGATGTGCGGATGCTACGTTGGTCGCGCACGGCGTATTGTGCACTTCGCAGGCGCGGAGCAGGGCGTGGATGTCCGGGTCGTGCGCCTGCGGCGTCATCGGGTCGCGCAGGAAGATCACGCAGTCGATCTCACCTTCCACCAGCAGCGAGCCGATCTGCAAGTCGCCGCCAAAGGGGCCGGAGTGCTTGCGGTCCACTTCCAGCCCCAGCTCGTCGCTCAGACGGCGGCCGGTGGTGCCGGTGGCGGTCAGCGTGCAGGTCGAGAGGAAGGCCCTGTATTCGTCGGCCAGGGCGAGCATGTCGTCTTTTTTCGAGTCGTGAGCAATCAACGCAATGCGGAATTTCATTCGGGTCCCCCCAACAATGTCCCGGGTATTTCCAGAGCTGAATCACCAACCACATCGGCTCAACCCGTAACATCGCCCTCCGAGAACGCGCGAGCCACCGCCCGCTCCTCCCGCATAAAACAGACATCGACACTGTCCCTCCGGACAATGAGCCTCGTTGTTCACCAATACAGTGTGTTGGCGGGATGGACGGCCGGTTGAAGGGAGGGAGGACACCGCGGGGCCGAGGAGGGCCGCCCGAGTGATGCTCCCGGCCGGCGTGAGCGGGCTGCCCCTGCGGGGCCGCATGTGCCCCCGGTGAGCCCCGCACGCGGGGATGAGAGCGGGGGAAGACGGTACGGGGCGGCGCAATGAACCGGCGTGAGCCCGAGGTGATAGTGGGTACCGCGCGTCCCGCCTGGCGTTTCCTATCGCCTTGGATGCGGGGTCGATTCCCTCTTCCTCCACCTGAAAGGGCTCGTCATCCGCGGGGCTTACGGGCCGGTTCACCCCACGGCCGTTGCCCCTGTACTTGGAGGAGCTGTCCCTCCTGTCAGGCGCCCAGCCCCCGCGTGCACGGCGGCTGTGTCCATCGCCCGGCGGACTTCTCCGCCGTGCGACTCGACCTGCGCGTGCGGCGCTTCCGCTGTAGAAACCCGGCGCCCGCGAAGAACGAGGCGGGCCCGCCGACGACGAAGGGGTTGAGCACTTTGCCCGGCGGGTGCTTGCGCAGCGCCTCGAAGGTGCTCCCCTGCGCGGGCCAGGTGTCCACGCAGGTCCAGAACCGCTTTCTTGAGCGGCGACATCCCGAGCCGCACTGCGAGGACCAGTGCCGCGAGGGCCGCCGGTCCTGGGAGGAGGAACCGCGTTCGCATGTGGGCCCCAGGTTGTTTTGCTCCTGGGGCCCCTGCGAAGGGACGCTTGCCTCGAAATGAGGCGAGTCGTCCGCCAGGTCGGTGGTGTTCGGACCGACGGTCTCTACATTTGCCAATCGTTATACTGGGGAGAAGAGTTTCCGTACGGCGTCCAGGATGGGGCATCGACCAAGGGCATGGGAGGTTCGCTGAAGGAGAGAGGTACATCCCATGAGTTGTCGTCCTTGTTTTCTGAAGTGAACGGGAACGGCTGGATGATTGCGCAGACCCCACGCCTGCAACCGTTTTCACCGTTGGGTGTAATCTCTACATCGCTCTGCAGGCATTCCCCCAGCTTTCCTTTCCAGGAGCCATCTTTGCCATAGAGCTTGAACGTTTGGTTGTTGTGAAACCAGCCGTCGACCTGTCCTGGGTATTCCTTTCCAGGGGGCAACAAGAACCACGGTCCATTCTCTGGTTTGACTGGGATGGCCATGTGCCAGTAGTTGCGCATCCACAGGCCGTCGCTGTCTATGAAGAACAAGGGGTTGTTCGCGGCATAGGCGTATGCCTGGGTGCCGTGTCCATACCTTGCCATGGACTTGGCATATTCCGGCCGCGTCAGCAGCGGCTCTGGATGAAGGTATCTGCCGATGCTCGGATCGTAGTAGCGGTTCCAGTTTTCGAAGAGGCCCGTCTCGGCGTCGTAATACTGGCCTGGAAAACGCAAGGGAGAGGCAAAGGGCTGTGCACCGGCTTGGAACCGACGGTAGTCGTAGGCCTCGATGATGGCGCCTGCGTGCGTCGGATTCGAATTCGACCCCGACACGAATGCGACGGCAATGCGACCTGCCGAAGGTTGTAGCCAGGCAGTAGTGCTGCGCCCCAGACGGCCTTGGAGGGAGGTCAGCGTTGTACCGGTATCTCCATCCTTGACGTTGACCGTGTCGTTCTCCGCGCCTCCGTGTGCGATGGACTCGGTGTCCACCATGTGGAAGATGACGCGAGCCTGGACCGTAAGGTTGGGCGAGCCGGTGACCTGGTTGAAGTCGGCGAGTGTCGTGGACAGCCCGTTCGGATAGGGGTGCGTGGTAGACGCATGCAAGGTGACGCGATTGGGGATTCCGAACGCGTCATGGTCCGCGACGTCCATGACCCGCAGTTGAGCATCCAGGGTCAGGACCGGCTTGGCGATGTGGTCCGTGACGAAATAGTGGAGGCCACACGCCGCGGGCTCTGCGTTTCGATGGCACGTTGAATGCGCGTCCGACTGCCTCGTCCAGGCTGTCGACATCCGGCCCCGAACCATTGCAACGGCGCGGTCATGGAGCCAGATGTAATCGTCCGTTACGAGATAGCTCGGAGAGGTGGTGCTGTCGTTGCCCTGGTCCACGAGGAGCCGCTTGGCCGTGTCGTAGAAGAACTCATCTTTGTTGCCGCTTGGGTAGACCTTGGTTCGACGACGGCCCTCGGCGTCGTAGTAATAATTGTAGGTTGCTCCGTTGACCTCGACGGCGCGGAAGACGGTGTCCGTTGCGACGGAGGTCGACTGGCCGTAGCTGAAAGCGAGCACGTCCGCATCCGTTCCCGACAACCACTTGCCCTGTGCTTTCCGGAGGGCTCGCCCGTCAGCGTCGTAGGTGTAGCGGGACTCGAGGGAGGCATCGGTCTGCGAACTGAGCGCCGAAAGCCAATCCGAGGGGCCGGAGGACGCCATCGTCCGCGTTGACGCAAATCCATCCTCAAGGTGGGAAGAACGGTTGCTGCGAGTGTCATATCCGTAGCTGGCACCCATGGATGCCGGGCCTGTGTGCGCACCAGTCAGCTGAGTGTCCGTGAGGCGAAGGAGCCTGTCGTAGGCAAAGGTCTCTGTTCTTGCCGTGCTTCCGAGGACACACGTGTCGGTGCGAGCGACTTGGTCAGCTGTCCATTGATAGTTGCGCTGGAAGAGGTCCCCGGCTCCTGTGGTGGCTGTCCCCGAAGTGACACGAAGCGAACGCAGCCGTGCCGTCAAGTCATAGCCCGTTCCAGAGGAGGGCGGGGTGGATGAGCAGCCCCCAGTGACGCCACTGGCATTGCCTCCCACTGCATAGTCGACGGAGGCGGTGGTCGTACCGTTGTCATGATGGATGCGGTAGCCCCGAAGTCCTCCATAGGGCTCCCAGCTCACCTCGCTCAAGATCTGGCGAGGGGAGCCCCAGCCTGTTCCATTGTGAAGGGTGACCTCGATGCCGCTGACACGCTGTGCGTTGGCTCCTGTGCCGAAGAGGTAGTGAACCTCGCGTCCATAGGGATAGGTGATGCGCTCGAGCGCTCCATCAGCGGTATAGCTATAGAGAGTGTGCGGATTGTTGTTGCCGCCAGCCCCGCAGGTGCCGCCGCGGGCGCGGACCTCTGCGGTGACGCGCCCTCCTTCATCGTATCGATACCAGGTGAAGCCGAAGGAGTCTTCCTTGTACCTCAAGCGTCCCAGCGTGCGGGCCGCTGTGGTGCTGAGGTCGAGCCCTGTTCCGCACCCCGAGGGAGGCGTCCCGTTGGCGTCATACCCCAGGCGGAACAGCACGACCCTTCCCGCGCTGGAGACCTTTTCCACCAACGTCAATCGCGAGAGGTTGTCGTAAGTGTATTCGACATGCTCGCTGAGGGCTCTCATGCTGGCGGTCTCGCGGGCTGTCCGATTGCTGCGGGCATCGTAGGCCTGTCGAATAGAGCCCTCGGCCTGTGCTGGAGTCACCTCCACAAGCCTTTCGAAGTCGTCATAGGTGTAGCTGGAAGCGGGCTGGGTGCATGTCTGGAAGGTGGTGGACGTCGCGCAACCCGTCTTGACGCCGATGACGTTTCCATGCGCATCGCGAGCGAAGTGTGTTCGAGTTGCTGGGGCGCTTCCTCCTGGGAATTGGACAAGACTCTCCAGTCTGTTGGCACGGTCGTAGCTCGGGTGACTGCAGAGGTCCGACAGAGGAGTTCCGGAGGCGACGTCTGAGACGCCCCCACACCAGGCGGGAGGTGTATTGAGAGGCTGGCCGATACCCGTGAGGTTGTCGGCGCCGTCATAAGCACTCACGGAAACGAAGCTGCCCGTGCCTTCGCCCCAGCGCTTGAGGACAGGCCGTTTGTGTGCGTCGGCTGCGTAGCTCAGCACTCGTCGCGTCTCAGCCACGCCACCACTCATGGTGAGTTGGCGTGCCTCCTTCATGGTGCCATCCGGCCAGTACGAATACTCGACTCGTTCCGTCCATCCCGAGCCGTCAGAACCCGAGGCGCGTGCCTTCCACTGGAGTCTCTCCGTGAGAGCACCCGTGCAACTCGTGCTGGAGACGCCCGTGCGGTAGCAATACACCTCATAGGAGTTCGCTGCGCGGTGCTTCACGTAGGAGAGGCGGTCGTCCAGGTAACCAAACTCGATGGCCGTCTGACTGCCGACCTGGGTGGAGATGAGTCGGTTCTCGACGTAGGTGTTGTTCGTGAGGGTGCCGTCGGGAGCCTCGATTTGAGTGGGGTTTCCCCAGGTGTCGTAGGTGTTGTATTTCTTTTCAAGCGGAGTGGTGCCCACGACTTGAGAGGGGTAGGTGACGACTTTCTGGAGGTGGCCCGCGGCGGGGGTGCCGGCGTTTTGAGGCCAGTAGAAGTAGCGGGTGATGGGGAAGTCGGTGCCAGTAGGGCAGTCGGTGGGAGTGCCAGAGGTGGCGTCGACGTAGCAGGGGCCATGCTCTTCAAGGATGCGGCCCAGGGGGTCTGGAGTCGTGTCGCCGATAGTGCGCGCGGTGAAGGTGAAGTACCCGATGGTCTTCTTGGGCGTTGTCCAGCCTGTCGAGGTCAGCTCCCGGGTCCATCCCGATAGGAGTGTGGCCTTGAGACGGTCCTGATTGGGAGGAAGGGTACCGGGGCTTTCGTAGACATACTCCGTCCTTGCGTAGGGGTCCGTGGCGCCGGAAGGGGCCAGGACGGAGGCTTGCTGCTCGTAGCGGGGAAGCTGTACGTCGTCGTGGCCGTAGGTATAGGTGTAGTCGGTGCGATCGAGGGCACCAGTGCCACTGGCGTCGGTGGCGCCGAGGAGGATGGCCGTCTTCTCGGTGAGGGCCTTGGGCTTCCCGGTGGGCGCGGGGGAGACAAGGTTGACAGTCCAGTTGCCGCGCTTGTCCTTGACGCCCTTCTCGTAGCCGGGGAAATTGCCGCCGGAGGTGGTGCACGCCCACTCGTACTGGACGCTGCCAGGGGAGCAGGACTCGGGGACCGTGCAGCTGTCGACGGTGCGGTAGAGGCGGGCCTCGTGGAAGGTGTTGCCGTTGGCCATCGGGAGGACTTCGTAGGCCCGGCTGAAACCAGGAGCGCTCGTCAGTCCATCACCTCTGCCAGCGGACTGGGTGAGGACGTCGCGGACATAGGGGGTGGTGCCGCAGCACTCGGAGCCGGGTTGGCAGCTGCCGCGAGCGCCCCAGGAGACGGAGAGGGACTCGCCGGGGCCCTGGGTGGAGAGGACCCTGGCGTAGTAGCTGTTCTCGTAGGTGTGCTGGGCAATAGTCTTGCCGTCACGGCTGACGCGGAACTGGGTGGCGGAGTAGTCGTAGGTCTCGACGCGCTGGGGCTGTCCCGCAGTTCTGCTGGGAGAGGAGGCAGAGCTGAGGAGGCCAGGACGCTCGACGCTGCCGCTCGTCGTATAGCCGTAGGAGACGAGACGCTGGGCGGAGGTGCCAGGCGCCTTGATGTCGATGAAGTCGAGGACGCACTCCGTCTCGCTGCTGGTGCGAGTGAGGGCCTTGTAGGTGAAGAGCAGCTGCGTGCCGCTGCCGGTGGTCGCGGCGCTGAGGTATGGGACGCCGGCGTGGCTTCCCGTCTCACCGGTGGGGCAGGAGAGGCCGGTGGGCTGCTGGTAGGCGAGGGTGAGGAGGGTGTTGCCGGCGTAATCCTCGATTCGGGAGAGGAAATAGAAAGAGGTGCCTTCCTGGACGTGGTGCGCCTCGTAGATGTAGCGAAGGGTGTTGTCCTGGTGGAAGACGAAGCCGGTGGCGGTCCGCTCAAGGCGGCTGCGGAGGCTGGCGGTATAGGCGCCGTTGGGCGCGAAGCAGGACGTCCCTCCGGAGGGGATGGTGCAGGCGCCGAAGGAGTATTGCTGGCCGCCGGTGTCGAGGAAGTGCCACTCGGAGGAGTAGCGCATCCTGACCGCGGAGTAGAGGCTGTGCCACCAGCGCGCGGCGTGCTGATTCTGAGGGTCTGAGCCGTACGGCTTGGGCACGGCGCGAATCACCGAGTAGTACGTCCAGACGTCGAAATGAGAGACGTAGTAGCGGACGAAGTTGAGGCTGCGGTTGCCGGTGGGGAGGATGGCTTCGAGGAAGGCCTCATGAGACTGGCCATTGGCGATGCTGAAGGGGTCGCCGATGTTGATGCTGCCAGCGGAGCCCGTCAGGGGGGTGCCCTTGGGGGCGCCGCCCATGCTGCCGAAGCTCATCTTGGAGGGAGGTGGACTTCCCGGAGGTGGTGGTGGGCCGCCACTTCCCCCTCCGCCGCCGCCTCCTCCTCCTCCTCCGCCACCACCACCTCCTCCTCCACTGCAACACGACGTGTCTTTGCAGGGAACAGGCCCGAGGGGCTTGTGGGGGCAGAAGGAGTCCTGCGCGAAGGCGGCCCAGGACGTCAACAGCAGAAGACAGACGGAGAAATTCTTGAGGTTCATGGTGTCTCTCCTCGAAGCGTCGCGACCTGGCGGGCCTTCCCCTCTTTCAGCAGGAAGACGGCACCGTTGTTCTGATACAGGAACTCACCGGGGCGCCCCGCGAAGTGGGGGCGGTTCTTGGGTGTGTCGTAGTCAAACGTCGACAGCGACTGAGCCTTGCCGGTCTTGATGTGCAGTTCCTTCAGGGTTGCCTGGGTCAAGGTCCGGGTGGTGTAGAGCAGGCGCTGGCCATCCGGTGAAAGAGAGGGCTCGCTCGCGGAGCTCTCATCCTTGGGGCCGATTCCCCCCGTCTTTCCAGAGGTCCGGTCGACGAAAGACAGGAATCGGGTGCCATCGCAGGGCGTGTGGATGAAATAGACCTGATCTCCTCGCGGCGCGGTGGGGCCGAGATGGCAGCCCTGGCCCGCCGTCAGCGGCTTGAGCCCCGTCCCATCCAGGCCCACCTCGTAGAGCTGTGCGGTCGCCTTCGGACCATGTTGGCCAGGAGGGCCACCCGCCAATGGGTGGTGGGAGAAGAGGACGCGCGTACCCTCATGAGACACCACGGGGTCGGCGTGATAGCCCTGTGAGTCTCCAATGCGAACAGGTTCCGAGCGGGGCTCTCCATCCCATTTGAACAGAAGGGTGTTGCCGGCCTGTTCGTCGTAGGCCGTGAAGACGAGCCAGCGACCATCTGACGTGGTGGACACATTCTGGGGCGAGTTCGGCCCCGGGATGCGGATTCGCCGGAGGGAGAGGTCCCGGACATTCAGTACAACCCAATCCTTGCCTTCTCCAAACACGGCGAACCGAGGCTGTGTCCAGGCGTTCTCCTGGGCCTCTGCTGGGCCCAGGGCCAGGAGCAAGACGGCTCCCGCCAGCCATAAAGGAAATTTCATGGAGTGCGGTCTCAGGGTGAGGCGGGGTGAATCCCACGGGTAGGAACCCAGGATGCGGGCGGAACGCACCACCGGGATTCAGCGGATGCATGCGTGTTCCGACATTCCCATCCGGAGGGGCACTCCTGCGAATGGTCGCACTTCCGAGTGCAAGCCCAGCCTTTGTCCGGGTCGGGCTGGTAGTGGATGCACAGGCCGCTGCGGCAGGCGGGGCCGCCCTCCGTGGCACAATCGGCGCCGGCTTCGCGGTCCGCGTCACCTTGCAAGGTCTGCCGATGTTCGGAGAAGACCGCGGGGCCGGGGGCCGGTGATTCGGTGCAGCCAGATGCTCCGGCCAGGAGCAGCAACAGGAGAGGTGCGAACCATCGAAACGATGCGTCGGAGTAGGGCATCTCGGGGCCTGCTTCTGGTGACTGTTGTTTGGATGTCTTCGGAATTCTTATCCTGGCATATGCCATGTTTTTTCGCGGGCCGACAAGTGGCGTTTGTAGTTCCGTTACAGGTCGAAAGCTTTGGCTTTTGCTGTACGGATGGATGCTTGGTGAAAAGCGGCTTTGACAGGTCTTGCCAGTTCACTCTCCGAGGGAACGCCTTCACATCGCTCATTGCGCATCGGCGTCTGCTTCAACGCCAATCCTTGACGGAGGTCATCTCGTGGGGGGGCATGAGCAGGCCTCTGTTGGTTGAGAGGCGCTCATGGTGAAACGTCAAGTGTTTTACTCCGAGTATTGGTTGTCGATGCGGGTTTGGGCTCATCCCATCGCCCGTTCATTGCCCGGGGGGCCCGTGGCCAGCCCGGCGTTGCCTCGATATTCCGCAAGGCCCCGTGCCGCGGACGTGTCAATGGTCGATCCTCGCGGCAGCACCAGGATTCCTGGACTAACCCCGCTCCCACCCCCATGGACCCGTGGTATGACGGGGGCCGGACATGGAAGGTCGCCTGCTGCTGAAAAACTGCGCTGTGTTCCGGGCGGATGGCCGGGTCAGGCGCGGTATGGCCGTGGTCGTCGAGGGCGGGGTCATCCGCCGCGTCGCTCCGGATGCCCAGGTGCCTGTCCTTCCGGGTGACTGGGAGGTGGCCTGTCGCGGCCGTCTCGTCGCTCCCGGATTGGTGGACAGCCACTCGCACCTCGTCAATGGCCAGCTCCTCCCGCCCAATGGCCAGTTCCTCCTCCTGCCGCCTCGCGAGCGGCTGGAGCGCATGCGCCGCGTGGCCCGTCTCGTCTCCTCCGAGGACATCGAGGCCCTCACGCGCTTCGCCGCCGCCCGCTCGCTGCTCGATGGTGTCACCCTCGTCGTGGAGCACCTCGCCTGTTCCGATGTCGCCGGGGGGCTCGACGCCCAGGCCCGCGCCGCCGAGAGCGTGGGCCTCCGCCTGGTGACGAGCCACGCCACCCACAGCATGGACGGCGCCGCGCAGGCCGACGCGTGGCTCGACGCCAACGTGGATTTCGCCCGCCGCTACGCGAAGCACCACCTGGTGCGCGGCGCCCTCGGCTTCCACGCCTCGTACACCTGCGAAGACGCGCTCCTCACGCGCATCTCCCGTCTCAGCGCGGAGCTCGAGGTCCCCACCGTCTTCCACCTCGCGGAGAACGAGGACGACCTCAGCACCACCTACGCTCGCCACGGTCAGCGCGTGGTGCCCCGTCTCGACGCGCTGGGCCTGCTCGGTCCTCGCGCCATCGCCGGCTATGCGCGCGCGCTCGACAGCTCCGAGGCCGCGCGCCTGGAGCAGACGGAGACCTTCGTCTCGCTCGCGGCCCGAGGCGTGCGCACCCTGGAGCGCGGCACGGACCCGATGGAGGCCATCCTCCTGCGGCTGCACCTGCTCGGTCTGGGCACCGGTGGCCACGGCACCCTCCAGGACGAGCTGCTCGCGGCCCTCGTGGGCGTGCTGCGCATCTCCCGCGCCGGACACCTGCCCGACGTGGACAGCACCCTCGCGCACCTGCTCGTCAACGGCCCCGCGGAGCTGTGCACGCGCCTGTTCGGCCTGCCCTCGGGCACCGTGGAGGAGGGCAGCCTCGCGGACCTCGTCGTCTACGACTCCGTGCCCGCGGCCGACCCGGAGACGGGCTACTCGCCGTATCTCATCGGCCAGCTCGCCCGCTCGCCCGCGGCCTGGACCATCGTCGATGGGCGCGTCCGCGTGCGCGAAGGCCAGCTCCTGGGCACCGACTTCGTGGACCTCTCCCGCGCCGCCACCGAGGCGCTCGAGCGCGTCTGGTCTCGCGCCCGACTGGGAAGCTGATACAGGGAGGGCCCATGCCCACCCTCGTGGACACGCTTCGGACCGCGCAAGCCCGGCGCGGCCCCCTGTTGACCGACGCTCGCACCACCGCCTTCCGCGTCCTCCACGGCGAGGCCGACAACCTCCCCGACGTGACGGCGGACCGCTTCGGCGGCCTGTATGTCCTCAGCCTCTACCGCGACTTCACTCCCTCGGAGGAAGAGGCCCTGCTCGACGCCGCCATGACGGCCTGGGCGCCCACGAGCCTCTATCTCAAGCGCCGTCCCCGCGAGGCGCGCGTCCTCGCCAACGTGGCGAAGGAGTCGCTGGCCCCGGAGACCGCCGCCCGAGGCGAACCCGTGGAGTCCCTCACGGCCCTGGAGAATGGCCTGTCCTTCCTCATCCGCCCCGGTCAGGGCCTCTCGGTGGGGCTGTACCTGGACATGCGCGACACCCGCGCGTGGCTGTTGAAGGAGGCCCGCGGCCTCACCGTGCTCAACCTCTTCGCCTACACCTGCGCGTTCGGCGTGGTGGCGAATGCGGGCGGCGCGAAGCGGGCGCTCAACCTGGATGCGAGCCGCCGCGTGCTGGAGTGGGGCGAGGAGAACGCCCAGCTCAACGCCCAACCCGTGGACCGCTACGACTACGTGGCCGGAGATGTCTTCGACTGGCTCAAGCGGCTGGCGAAGAAGGGCGAGACGTTCGACCTCGTCATCGCGGACCCGCCGTCGTTCTCCAACACGAAGGAGGCCCGCTTCTCCGCCGCGCGCGACTACGCCCGACTGGCCGAGGCCACCGCGCGCGTCGTTGCGCCCGGAGGCCGGCTGGTCGCCTGCTGCAACCATGCGGGCCTGCCTGCCCGGCGCTTCGAGGCCATGGTGTCGGAGGGCCTCTCGCTGGCCGGACGGCAGGGCAGGGCGGTGGGCTCCTCGGGGCCTTCTTCCCTCGACTTTCCGAGCCCTCCGGGTCAGGAGTCGGCCCTGAAGGTCCACGTCGTCCAACTTCGTTAGCGTCAGGCCCCTGGCGCGGGTAAGGTCAGGACGCCATGTCTCCCGCCGCACCGCAGCAGCGCGAAACCGGTCGCTTCGGAAAGTACCGGCTCATCGACCGCATCGCCGTCGGAGGGATGGCGGAGATCTTCCTCGCGCATCAGGAAGGCGAGGACGGCCGCGAGACGCCCGTCGTCATCAAGCGCATCCGTCCGCACCTGTCCAAGCACGCGGCCTTCGTGAAGATGTTCCTCAACGAGGCCCGGCTCGCTTCCCAGCTCAACCACCCCAACGTCGTGCAGATTCACGACCTGGGGAAGATCGCGGAGAGCTACTTCATCGCCATGGAGTACGTGGCCGGCCGGGACATGCGCCGCGTCGTGCCCAAGGCGGAGGCGCTCGGGATTCCCTTCCCGCTGGTGTACGCGGTGAAGATCGCCTCGTGTGTCTGCGCGGGCCTGCATCACGCGCACACGAAGGCGGACCTGTACGACAGCCCGCTCAACATCGTCCACCGGGACGTGTCGCCGGAGAACATCATCGTCGCCTTCGACGGCTCGGTGAAGATTCTCGACTTCGGTATCGCCAAGGCCGCCAACCAGGTGGGCCAGACGCGCACGGGCGAAATCAAGGGCAAGCTCAGCTACATGAGCCCGGAGCAGTGTCTGGGCAAGGCGCTGGACTGTCGCAGCGACGTGTTCTCGCTCGGCGTGGTGCTCTACGAGTGGCTCACGGGCTTCAAGCTCTTCACGGGCGAGTCCGAGGTCGCCGTGATGCGCAGCATCACCGAGGGGAAGATCTACGCGCCCTCGTACTTCCGCGAGGACCTGCCCGAGCGCGTGGAAGTCATCCTGATGAAGGCCCTGGAGAGAGATCGCGACAAGCGCTACCAGACGGCGGCGGAGATGCAGAAGGACCTGGACGCGTTCCTGGACGCGTACGACTTCACGCCCACGCCGCTGCACCTGGCCAACTTCATCAAGCAGCTCTTCGAGGAGGAGCTCCAGGAGGAGCAGCGCCGGCTGCGCAACCGCGTCGCCACCGCGCCCACCTCCGAGGAGGCGCTGGAGCTGTCGGAGGTCGTCGCCACGCTGGACCCCGGGACGCCGCCGGCTCCCGTGACGCCACCGGCCCCGGTGCCCGAGCCACCTCCCGCCGTCACCGCGCCGCTCACCATTCCCCCGGGCATCGCCGCGCTGGCGCCGGGTGGCCCCGACGAGCGCACCGAGCCGCGCATGCTGGCCGTGCCCCTCTCCGCGGAGGTGCTGGAGGCGCTGGAGGCGGTGGCCCGTCGCAACGGTGTCCCCTCGGGGCGCATGGTGGCGGAGCTCCTCGAGTCCTGGCTCAAGTACCGCTGACATGCCTCGGCTGAAGCTGACGCTCGAATACGAGGGCACCCGCTACGTGGGCTGGCAGGTGCAGCCCAATGGGCGCTCGCTCCAGGCGGTGATGGAGGAGTCGCTGTCCCGCCTGCTGAGCGAGCCGGTGTCCGTCCGCTCCGCCGGGCGCACGGACTCCGGCGTGCACGCCACGGGGCAGGTGATTTGCTTCGACACGGAGCGGGTGCTGCCCATGAAGGCGTACGTCATGGGCCTCAACGGCCTCTTGCCGCACGACGTGGCGGTGGTGGACGCGGTGGAGGCGCCCGAGGGGTTCGACCCGCGCCGCTGGTCTCGCGGCAAGCGCTACCGTTACCGGCTGAACAATCGCCGCACGCGCTCCCCGCTGCTGCGCACGACGCACTGGGAGGTCTTCGCGCCGCTGGATGTCGCGGCGATGCGCAGGGCGGCGGCGCACCTGGTGGGCCGGCATGACTTCTCCGCGTTCCGGGCGGCGGACTGCCAGGCGAAGCACGCGGTGCGCGAGGTGCGCGGCGTCACGGTGGAGGGCGCGGCCGGAGGCGCCATCTCGATTGTGGTGGAGGGCACGGCCTTCCTGAAGCACATGGTGCGAAACCTCGTGGGGACGCTGGTCGACGTGGGCAAGGGCAAGCGGCCCGAGGCGTGGGTGGCGGAGGTGCTGGCCTCGCGCAACCGGAAGCTGGCGGGGCAGACGGCGCCTCCCCAGGGGCTGGTGCTGGAGGAGGTCTTCTACGCGGATGGCCCGCCTCCTCGGACGCCAGGCGGTGAAGCGGACGCGGACGAGGACGAGGGCTGAACTGGGGTAGGCTGCCTGCCCGTGAGCCCCAAGCCGAGTGCCCTCGAGCCGCTGCGCGTCCGAATCCGCCGTTTCCAGTTCATCGTCGGACTGGGTTTCATCGCGCTTGTCCTGGGCTCGGCCCTCAGCGTGTCGCTGACGCTGCGGCTGAGCCTGCGCGTGCAGGCGCTGCCCTTCGTTCCGTTGAAGGTGCTGGTGGCGGTGCTGCTGGAGAACGTGTGGTTGCTCGGCGTGCTGCCGGTGCTCTGCTACGGCGCGGGCCGGGTGATGGAGTTGAAGCCCTGGCACACGGCGGCTGGCGCGGCCGTGTCCGGAGCCACCTTCGTGCTCGCGCTGGGCTATGTCCAGGGCGGCGCGGACTCGCTGTGGCTGGGTGGGCTGGGCTCGGTGTTGAACGTCGCGGTGTTCGGCGCGGGCATCGTCGTCAGCGCGCGTGCGCTGATGGCTGGAAGGGCCGCCGCCGCGAAGCAATCCGAGAAGACCCAATCCAAGGCCGAGGAGCGCAAGGGCGAGTACGACGAGTTCCTCCGCGCGGCGGAGCAGGGCGGCGCCCGGCTGGAGCAGCGCGAGGCCCAGAGCGCCGCCGAGGCCCGCGTGGACACCTCCGTCCAGGCGCCTGCGTCACCCGCCGAGGCCCGCGTCGATACGTCCGTCCAGGCGCCTGAGTCGTCCGCGAGCGCCGAGGCTCGCGTTGATACCTCCGTCACGACCCCGGCTTTCACGCCGGCCACCGAGGCGCGTGTGGACACGTCCGTGTCCGCGGTGGAGTCCCTCGGGTCCACCACCGCGAGCGCGGTGCAGGCAACTCCCTCTGAGGTAGAGCGCCCGGACCCGGTGATTCGCCTGCCCGAGCAATCCCTCTCCGCGGCGCCGACCGAGACTCCGGACACCTCGAAGACTTCGGCGGTCTGAGAGAAACCCCAGGCTCGTCGAACCCGCGTCACGGGAGCCCGCGAAGGCCGCCCGTGACGCGAGGTGCGCCCGACGTCAGGTCCCGACGGCGCCCGTGGGCGTCGTGGGCATGGCGGGCACCGACGAGTGCATCTCGGCGGCGTCGGCATGGGCGATGCGCTCATCCAGCTCCGCAGTGAGCCGCTCGAAGGCCTCCTTGCCGATGGCGGCGGACTGGTACGCCTTGAGCAGTGACTCCTTCTCGACGATGAGCATGCGGCGGACGGCCTCCTGGTGCTCCTCCTCGTGGAAGCGCATCGACTGCTGCTTGAGCTGGGCCAGCTCCTTCTCCGTCACGCTCTCCTTCTCCTGGTAGTCCTTCTCCAACTGGGTCAGCACTTCGGCGGGAATCTCGCGCGTGCGCCGCAGGGACTCGAGCGCGGCCATCGCGGCGTGGATGGCGCCCAGTCGGCCTCGCGCCAACTCGTACTGCTCCTGGTACGCGTCCTTCAAGCCGGTGATGCCAAGCTTGCGCAAGAGCGGCGCCATGGAGAGGCCCTGGATGACGATGGACAGCACCACCACGCCGAACGTCATGTTCACCAGCAGCTCGCGGTGGTCGAAGTCCGCCGGAAGGCTGAGCACCAGCACCATGGAGATGGCGCCTCGCAGCCCGGCCCACGTAAGCACCGCGCTCCAGGACCACGGTATGCGCTCCGACGTGAGCTTCAGGATGGAGGACACGCCGTACACCACCACCGCGCGGCCCGCGATGACCGCGAAGTAAGCCGCGAGAATCGGCTTCCACGAGGCCAACAGCGACGTGAGGTTCACCTCCAGGCCGATGAGCAGGAACACCACCGAGTTGAGCGCGAAGGACCAGTACTCCCAGAAGCTCTCCACCGCGACGCGCGTGGTGGGGCTCATGCCCTCGTGCGTGGCCCAATTGCCGCACAGCATGCCGGCCACCACCGTGGCGATGACGCCCGAGTAGTGGAAGTTCTCCGCGATGACGAACGAGCCGTACGCCGCGATGACGGTGCAGGTGATTTCCACCATCGCGTCATCCACCTTCTTGATGACCCGCGCCGCCACGTACCCCACCGCGCTGCCCACCACCATGCCCATGCCGGCGACCTTGATGAAGTCCATCACCGCGCCGCCCACGGTGAACTGGCCGCCCATCGCCACCGCCACCACCAGCGTGAAGAGCACCACGGCGGTGCCGTCGTTCAGCAGGCTCTCTCCCTCCACCAGGATGAGCAGCCGCTTGGGCGCGCCCAGCGACTTGAACAGGCCCACCACCGCAATCGGGTCCGTCGATACGATGACCGACGCGAACACCATCGCCGGAATCATCCCGAACCCGCTCACCACGTTCATCCCCTCCACCCACTGCGAGAGGATGAACGCCGTCAGGCCCGCCGACGCCGCCACGCCCGGAATCGCCATGGCGTGGATGGTCAGCTTGTTCTTCCAGAACTTGCGGAACTCGAGGTGGAACGCCGCCTCGAACAAGAGGCCGGGCAGGATGATGGCGAAGAGCAGCTCCTTGGTGAGGTGCGGCGGCTCGAAGAGGTGCA
>NZ_JBLZWL010000117.1:0-64838 GCF_049194865.1 Corallococcus terminator
CGCGATGGGCGAGCCGACGACGATGTCATCCTGGCCCGAGTACCGCGCGAGCAGCACCTGGAACGCGGACAGCAGCGCCATGAAGGGCGTGACGCCTTCGCGCAGGCACAGCGCGCGCAGTTCGGCGGTGAGCTGCGCGCCCAGGTCGATGGCCAACGTGCCGCCGTTCGCCGTCTGGACCGGAGGACGCGGCCTGTCGGTGGGCAGCTCCAGGGCGTGCGGAGCCCCGGAGAGCTGACCTCGCCACCAGCTCACCTGCTGGGCAAGGGCTTCGTCGCGCAGCCAGCCTCGCTGCCACGCCGCGTAGTCCGCGTACTGGAGCTCCAGCGGCGCGAGCGGGGACGGACGTCCCTGGGAGAACGCATCGTAGAGCGCGCCGACTTCCCGCGTGAGGATGCCGTTGGACCAACCATCCGAGACGATGTGATGGACGGTGACGAGCAGGATGTGCCGTTGCTCGGAGAGGCGAAGCACGGACGCACGGAGCAGTGGGGCTTGAGAAAGGTCGAACGGCTTCTGCGCTTCGAGCTGGGCCAGCCGCAGCGCTTCGGTCTCACGCGTGGCCTCGGGCACGCCCTCCAGGTCCGTCACCGGAACGGACATCTCCACGCGAGGATGGATGTGCTGCACCGCCTCGCCATCCGCCTGGTCGTGGAACGAGGTGCGCAGCGCTTCATGGCGCTGCACGAGCTCCTGAATCGCGCGCTCCAACGCGGCGAGGTTCAGCCCGCCGTGGAGCAGGATGGCCGAGGGGATGTTGTAGAACGGACTGCCCGGCTGGAGCCTGTCGAGGAACCACAGGCGCTGCTGCGCGAAGGACAGCGGAATCGGCCCGGTGCGAGGCACCGCCACGAGCGGAGGCCGCTGGAGCGACAGGTCTCCATGACCCACGGCATCGACGCGAGCCGCGAGCGTCGCGACTGTCGGCGCCTCGAAGAGCGCGCGCAGAGGCAGCTCGACGTCGAAGGACTTGCGGACGCGAGAGACGACCTGGGTGGCGAGGAGGGAGTGTCCACCGAGCGCGAAGAAGTCGTCGGTGACGCTGACGAAGTCGAGGTGGAGAACCTCGGCCCAGATGGCGGCGAGGCGCATCTCGGAGGGAGTACGAGGAGCGACGAAGGAGTCGGTGGGGCCGGAGTCGGGAGCCGGCAGCGCCTTCCTGTCGAGCTTGCCGTGAGTGTTGATGGGCAGGGCGTCCAGGGCGACGAAGGCCGAGGGCACCATGTACTCGGGAAGGGAGAGCAGCAGCTCCGCGCGCAAAGCCGAGGTGTCGACGGAGGCCGGGGTGACGTAGGCGACGAGACGCTTGAGGCCTGGGACGTCCTCACGGACGAGGGCGGCGGCATGGTGGACGGAAGGCAGGGCCTCGAGAGCGGCCTCGACTTCGCCCAACTCGATGCGGAAGCCGCGCAGCTTCACCTGGAAGTCGATGCGGCCGAGGTACTCGAGGTGGCCGTGCGCGAGCCACCGGGCCTTGTCACCGGTGCGGTAGAGGCGAGCGCCAGGCACCGGGGAGAAGGGGTTGGGGACGAAGCGCTCGGCGGTGAGGTCCGGACGCAGGTGGTAACCGCGAGCCAGTCCGTCACCACCGATGAAGAGCTCACCAGGGACGCCGATGGGGGTGGGCTGGAGGGAAGCGTCGAGGATGAAGGTGGAGACGTTGGAGAGCGGCCCACCGAGAGCGGGACGCGCGGAGGCGCGGATGGCGAGCGCGGTGGTGTCGACGGTGGCCTCGGTGGGGCCGTAGACGTTGAAGGCGCTCAGCGAGGGCGCGGACGCAAGGGTGGCCCAGAGGGAGTCGTCGATGGCCTCACCTCCGATGAGGACGCGGAGGGGACGGCCGGAGTCCGCGAGGCCTTCGTCGAGGAGGAGGCGGAGGTGGGAAGGAGCGCAGTCGAGGACGTCGAGCTGGTGCTTCCGAATCCAGGAGAGAAGCAGGGGGACGTCTTCGCGAGCGGCCTGTGGGACGAAGCAGAGGCAGTGGCCCAGGGAGAGGAAGACGAGCTGCTTGACGGAAGCGTCGAAGGAGAGCGGCGCGTTGAGCGAGATGCGCAGCGGCCCCTGGACGTCGGAGTAGACGGAGGAGGAGAGGGCGGCGAGGAGATTCACCACGGAGGAGTGGTGGACCATGACGCCCTTGGGACGCCCGGTGGAGCCGGAGGTGTAGATGACGTAGGCGAGGTGAGAAGGGAGGGTGACGTGAGGAGGGTTGGAGTCCGGGAGGGCGGCGAGAGAAGCGCGCAGTGCGGCGTCATCAAGGCAGAGCGGCGTGGAGGAGGCCGAGTCGAGACGAGGCAGCAGGTGGGACTGGGTGAGGACGAAGGGAGAGCCGGAGTCCTGGAGCATGAAAGCCAGGCGCTCGCGGGGGTAGGCGGAGTCGAGAGGGACGTAGGCGGCGCCAGCCTTGAGGATTGCGAGGAGGGCGACGAGGGAGTCGACGGAGCGCTCCAAGCAGAAGGCGACGCGGACTTCAGGCCCGACGCCGCGCGAGCGCAGCAGGTGGGCGAGTTGGTTGGCGCGCTGATTGAGCTGGAGGAAGGAGAGGGACGAGGAGTCGTCGAGGACGGCGAGGGCGTCGGGAGTGAGGGCGACCTGGGCCTCGAAGAGCTCGTGGAAGGCGCCAGCCCACGGCAGCTCGCGGCGGGTGTCGTTCCACTCGACGAGCACCTGCCGGCGCTCCTCCGCCGGCAGCATCGGCAGGTCACTCAGCCGCGACTCCGGTGTGGTGACGACGGCTTCGAGCAGCGTGGAGAAGTGCTCGACCATCCGGGCGATGGTGGACTCATCGAACAAGTCCGTGCGGTAGCCCAGCGCGCCTTCCAGCCCCTCGCCCAACGACAGGGTGAGGTCGAACTTCGCGCTCGGCGCTCCCGAATCGAAGGCCTCCAGGCGCAGCGGGGACGTCTCCACCGTGCTCCCAGGCACTTCCATGCTCGTCGTCGGTGCGTTCTGCAGGACGAGCATCACCTGGAACAGGGGCGAGTGACTGAGGGTGCGCTGCGGGTTCAGCTCCTCGACGAGCTTCTCGAAGGGGACGTCCTGATGCTCGTAACCCGCGAGCGTCGTGCGCTTCACCTGCGCGAGCAGCTCGCGGAAGCGGAGTCCCGGTCGGACGTGCGTGCGCAGCACGAGCGTGTTCACGAAGAAGCCGATGAGCCCCTCCGTCTCCGAGCGCGTGCGTCCCGCGATGGGCGAGCCGACGGAGATGTCGTCCTGACCCGAGTAGCGGGAGAGGAGGAGCTGCCAGACGGCGAGCAACGCCATGAAGGGCGTCACGCCTTCGCGCTGGCAGAGCGCGACGAACCGCTCGTTCACGGAGCGAGGCAGGCGGATGGGGAAGGACCCACCCCGGTTCGACTGGACGGGCGGACGCGGCCGGTCGGTGGACAGCTCCAGGAAGGGAGGCGCTCCCGTGAGCTGCTGCTTCCAATAGGTAAGCTGCTGCTCCAAGGCCTCGTCACGCAGCCACGAGCGCTGCCACGCGGCGTAGTCCGCGTACTGCACGGGAAGCGCTTCCATCCGGGGCGTCTGCCCGGTGGCGTGCGCGGAATAGAACTCCGCCAGCTCACGGAGCAGGACGCCCATGGACCAGCCGTCGGACGCGATGTGATGAACCGTTCCGACCAGGACATGGCGCTGCTCATCCAGCCGCAAGAGGAGCACGCGGAAGATGGGGCCGTGCTCCAGGTCGAAGGGCCGAGTGGCCTCCTCGCTCACCAGGCGCTGCGCCTCTGCGAGCTTCGTGTCCTCGGAGAGGGACTGGAGTTCCCTCACCGACACACTCACCGGCGCGGGCGCATGGATGTGCTGGTACGGCTCTCCGTCGCGCGTCAGGAACGTCGTGCGCAGAGATTCGTGGCGCTCGGCGAGCGACGTGAAGGCACCCTCGAGCGCGGCCACATCCAGCGGCCCTTGGAGCATCAGGGCGAGGGGGATGTTGTACGTGGAACTCCCAGGCTCGAGCTGATCAATGAGCCAGAGGCGCTGCTGGGCGAAGGACAGCGGCAGCTCGCCAGTCCGAGGCGCCGGGACGAGTGCGGGCGCACGAGCACGCGAAGAGGTGCCTCCGGACTCGCCGATGCGGGTGGCGAGCGCGGCGATGGTGGGCGTCTCGAAGAGGGCGCGAAGCGGCAGCTCCACGTCCAACGTCCTGCGCACGCGGGAGACGACCTGCGTGGCGAGCAGGGAGTGGCCGCCGAGGGAGAAGAAGTTGGCGGTGACGCTGACCTTGGCGAGCTGGAGCACCTCCGCCCAGATGGCGGCGAGCGCCTCTTCGGTCGCGCTCCGAGGAGCGACGAAGGGAGCGTCTTCCGCGCCCTGCTCGGGAACAGGGAGCGCCTGACGGTCGACCTTGCCGTTGGGCGTCAGCGGCAGCGCATCCAGCCTCACGAAGACCGTGGGCAGCATGTACTCGGGCAGTCGCTCCCGCAGCGCGACGAGCAACGTGTCGGTGTCGAGCGGCTCGGAGACCAGATAGGCGACGAGGCGGTGCTGGCCGGGGACGTCCTCGCGAACAAGGACGATGCTGTCACGCACCCCTGGCTGCGCGCGGAGGGCGGCTTCAATCTCCCCAAGCTCGATGCGCAGACCGCGCAGCTTCACCTGGAAGTCGGTGCGGCCGAGGTACTCCAGTCGCCCGTCCGTCAGCCATCGAGCCTTGTCACCGGTGCGATACAGCCGCGCTCCGGGCGTGGAGGAGAACGGGTCTGGGATGAAGCGCTCCGAGGTGAGCGCGGGCCTGCCGAGGTAGCCCAATGCCACCTGCGCACCGCCCAGGTACAGCTCTCCCGGGACACCCGGCGGGACGGGCCGCAGGGAGTCGTCGAGGACGTAGGCGCGCGTGTTGGCGACGGGGCGGCCAATGGGAATGGAGACGCCCGAGGAGTCGGCCTCGACGACGGTGTAGGTCGAGTCGATGGTGACTTCGGTGGGGCCGTAGAGGTTGACGAGGCGGGCCTCGGGGAGTCGCTCGCGGGCGAGGGACGCGAGCGAGGCGGAGAGCGCCTCACCGCCGCAGAACAGCCACCTCAGGGACGTGGCGCGTGCCGCCGAAGGCTCGTCGAGGACGAAGCGCAGCAGGGACGGCACGAGCTGGAGGACGGTGATGCCGTGCCGGACGACGCAGTCGAGCAGCATCGCGGCGTCGCGGTGTGCGTCGGTGGGCGCGAGCACGAGCGGCGCACCGGCGAGCAGAGGCGCCCAGCACTCCCAGACGGACGCGTCGAAGGCGAGCGGCGTCTTGAGGAGGACCCTGTCCTGGGGAGTGAGCGGGAAGGCCTGGAGGAACCAGGCCATGTGGTTGGCGAGGGCCCGGTGGGGGATGAGGACGCCCTTGGGCTGCCCCGTGGAGCCGGAGGTGTAGATGACGTAGGCGGGAGCCTCGGGCTCCGGCGTCGACGCGAGTGGCTCCGTCGAGACGCGAGCGAGTGCCTCCGCGTGGGAGGCGGAGTCGAGGCACACGACGTCCAGTCCCTCCGGCAGGAGAGAGACAAGCGCCTCCTGGGACAGGACGAGGCGGGCCCCGCTGTCTTGCACCATGAACGCGAGGCGCTCACGGGGGTAGTCGGGTGAGAGCGGGAGGTAGGCGGCGCCGGCCTTGAGGATGGCGAGCAAGGCGACGGGGAGGTGAGCCGTGCGGTGCGTGAGCAGGGCAACGAAGTCGCCGGGGCGCACGCCGCGAGAAGCCAGCACCCACGCGAGCTGATTGGCGCGCGCGTCGAGCTGTCCGTAGGAGAGCCACTCGTCGTCGGAGAGGACGGCGAGGGCCTCGGGCGTGAGGCGGGCCTGGTGCTCGACGAGGCGATGGACGAAGGGCTCGGTGGCGAAGTCCGCGTCCGTCGCGTTCCAGTCGAGGAGGACCTGCCGCTGCTCCTGCTCGGTCAGCAGCGAGGCGGAAGCGATGGAGGCCTGGGGCCGCGAGACGAGGGCTTCGACCAGGGTGGCGAAGTGGAGGGCGAGCCGCTCGGCGGTGGCGTGCTCGAACAGGTCGGAGTTGTAGCCGAGCGAGCCCGCGTAGCCGTCCGGCAGCTCCACGAGGTTGAGGTTGAGCTCGAACTTGGACGTGACGTCGTCGACGTCGACGGGGCTGAGGGTCAGCTCCTGCTTCTGGATGGCGGAGGCGGGCGTGTTCTGGAGGGAGAACAGGACCTGGAACAGCGGGCTGCGGCTCAAGTCACGCGCGGGCTGGAGGACCTCGACCAGTCGCTCGAAGGGCACGTCCTGATGCGCGTAGGCGCCGAGCGCCGTCTCCTTCACCTGTCGCAGCAGGTGCTGGAAGGAGGCCTGTCCGTCGATGCGCGCCCGGAAGACGAGCGTGTTGACGAAGAAGCCGATGAGGCCTTCGAGCTCCGCGCGCTGGCGACCCGCGATGGGTGAGCCGACGGTGAGGTCGTCCTGCCCGGAGTAGCGCGAGAGGAGCACCTGCCACGCCGCGAGCAGCGCCATGAAGGGCGTGGCGCCCTCCTGCTGGCAGAGCGCCTTGAGCTTCTCGGCGGTGGCCGAGGGGAGGAACACTCCGACGTTGCCGCCGCGCGAGGACATGACGGGCGGACGAGGGCGGTCGATGGCCAGCTCCAGCGGCGCGACGCCGGAGAGCTGATTGCGCCAGAAGGTGAGCTGACGTTCGATGACCTCACCCTGGAACCAGGTGCGCTGCCAGACGGAGTAGTCGGCGTACTGGATGCCAAGGGCGGGAAGCGGTGACGGCCTGCCGTGGGCGAAGGCGTCATAGAGCGCGGCGACTTCCTGGATGAGTACGCCCATGGACCAACCGTCGGAGACGATGTGGTGCATGTTGAGCGCGAGCACGTGCTCGGTGTCGCTCAGCTCCAGGAGCTGCGCGCGGATGAGCGGTCCCGTGGAAAGATTGAAGGGGCGGGCCAGCTCCTCCAGGAGCAGTCGCTTCACTTCGTCTCGCGCGGCGGAGGGCTCCAGGTGCCGCAGGCCCACCCGCACCAGGGGCAGCTCGCCGTGCGGCGCGATGCGCTGGTAGGGCTGGTCGTCCTGCTGGAAGAAGGTGGTTCGCAGCGCCTCGTGACGACGCACCAGCTCGTCGAAGGCCCGCTGGAGCGCCGCCGTGTCGAGCGCTCCCTCCAGGCGCACGAAGGACGGCATGTGGTACGCGGCGGCGCCGGGCTGGAACTGGTCGATGAACCAGAGCCGGAGCTGCGCGAACGACAGGGGCACCAGGCCTTCACGAGGCACGGGGACGATGGGCGGCGCGAGGAGCTCCGCGTGTCCCTCGTCTTCGATGCGGGCCGCGAGCGCGGCGACGGTGGGCGACTCGAAGAGCGCGCGCAGCGGCAGCTCGACGGAGAAGTCGGAGCGCAGGCGGGAGATGACCTGGGTCGCGAGCAGCGAATGTCCACCGAGCGCGAAGAAGTTGTCGGTGACACTCACGCGCGGCAGGTGCAGGACGCCGCAGAACACCTTGGCCAGCTTCTCTTCCTTCGGCGTCCTGGGTGCGATGAACGAGTCTTCGCGCTCCTCGTCACGCACGTCGGGCGCGGGCAGCATGCGGCGCGCGACTTTTCCGCTGGGCGTCAGCGGCAACGTCTCCAGAGAGACGAAGGCCGTGGGCACCATGTACTCGGGCAGGCGCTGGAGCAGGAGGGCCCGCAGGCTCTCCGTCCCCGGCGTCTCCGACTCGGACACCGGGACGAGGTAGCCGACGAGGCGCTTGAGCCCGGGGACGTCCTCGCGCACCGTCGCGGCGGCATCGCGGATGCCGGGGATGGCGCGCAGAGCGGCCTCGACCTCGCCCAGCTCGACGCGGAAGCCGCGCAGCTTCACCTGTCCGTCCAGGCGACCGAGGAACTCGACGGTGCCGTCGGCCTTCCAGCGCGCGGAGTCGCCAGTGCGGTAGACGCGCGCGCCGGGCGTGGTGCTGAAGGGATGGGGGACGAACTTCTCGGCCGTCAGCTCGGGCCGGCCCGCGTAGCCGAGGGCCAGGTGCGCGCCGCCGATGAGCAGCTCTCCCGGCACGCCGATGGGGGCCGGCTGGCCCAGCGCATCCAGCACGAAGAGCTGCGTGTGCGGCAAGGGGCCGCCGATGGACGGCAGCCGGGGCCAGGACGCGGGAGGGCCCTGGAGTCTGTGGGCGGAGACGACGTGCGTCTCCGAGGGGCCGTACTGATTCTCCAGGACGCAGCCCGGGAGCTTCTCGAAGAGGGCGACGAGCGCGGCGGTGACCTGGAGCTGCTCACCGGCCGTGACGACTTCGCGCAAGGAGCCAGGCAGGGTGGCGCCGTGAGCGACGGCGTCGGCGATGGCCTGGAGCGCGACGAAGGGCAGGAAGAGCCGCTCGACGTGCTGCTGGTGCATGAAGTCGAGCAGCGCGGAGATGTCCTGGCGCAGACCCCCGGTGGGGAGCACCAGGGTGCCTCCGGCCCACCAGGTGGAGAAGAGCTCCTGGCAGGAGACGTCGAAGCTGAGCGACGCGAACTGGAGCGTCGTGGCCGCGGGCTTCTCCGACTGATGCAACTGCCACGTCATCAGGTGGCTCAGCGCGCGGTGCGGCAGCGCGACGCCCTTGGGCCGGCCGGTGCTGCCGGAGGTGTAGATGATGTACGCGGGAGACTCGGGCGAGACGGAGACACCGGGCGCCTGCGTGGGCAGCGCCGCCAACGCTTCGGTCTGCTCATCCATCAGGACGAGCCGCGCTCCCGACGCGGGAATCGCCGCGCGCAGGGATGAGTGCGAGAGGACGACGGGCGCCGCGGAGTCCTCGAGCATGAACGCGAGGCGCTCGGCCGGATAGGTCGGGTCGAGCGGGAGGTACGACGCGCCCGCCTTGAGCGTGGCGAGGACCGCGACGGCCATGTCGAGTGACTTGTCCAGGCAGATGCCGACCGGCGCACCAGACGAGACACCCAGGGCAAGGAGGTGACGGGCGAGCTGGTTGGCGCGCGCGTCGAGCAGCGAGTAGGTCAGCGCGTGCGTCCCGTCGGTGACGGCGATGGCATCCGGCGTGCGTGCGGCCTGGGCCTCCACGGGGACGTGGATGGGCGTGGCGGTGTGCGGCTCGCGCGCGGTGCTGTTCCATCCGACGAGGAGCTGCTTGCGCTCGTCCTCCGCCAGCAGGGGAGCGCTCCAAAGGGGCTGCTCAGGCGACTCCACGACGGAGGCGAGCAGGCGCGTCCAGTGCGCGCGCATCCGCTCCATGGTGGCTCGGTCGAAGAGGTCGGTGTTGAACTCGAGCATTCCGCCGATGTCATTCCCGGAATCGAAGAGCAGGAACGACAGGTCGTACTTGGCGGTGCCGCTGCCCACGTCGAAGGAGTCGGAGTCGCTCTGGTCACCGTCGGAGGGGGCGGCGCGCTCGGACGTCTGGAGCGCGAGCAGGACCTGGAAGAGGGGCGAGCGGCTCAGGTCGCGCTCGGGACGCAGCTCCTCCACCAGCTTCTCGAACGGGACGTCCTGGTGGGCGTAGGCGCCGAGCGTGCTGTTCCGGACCTGCGCCAGCAGCTCCCGGAAGGTCATTCCGGGCGTGAGCCGGGCACGCAGGGCGAGCGTGTTGACGAAGAAGCCGACGATGCCCTCCACCTCGGACTGGTGGCGGTTGGCGATGGGCGAGCCCACCACGATGTCGTCCTGGCCGGAGTACCGGGCGAGGAGGACCTGGAACGAGGCGAGCAGCGCCATGAACGGCGTGACGCCCTCTCGCTTGCACGCGGCCTGCAACCGCGCGGTGAGCTCGCGCCCCAGGCTGAGGGAGAGCGTGGCACCGTGGGAGGTCTGCACGGGCGGTCGAGGGCGGTCCGTGGGCAACTCCAGCACCTGGGGCGCACCGGCGAGCTGTTCGCGCCACCAGTCCACCTGCGTCGCGAGCACCGTGCCCTGCAGCCAGCCGCGCTGCCACACGGCGTAGTCCGCGTACTGCAACGCGAGCGGCGGCAGCGTCGACGGCTGTCCGCGCGCGAACGCGTCGTAGAGCGCCCCAATCTCGCGCGAGATGATGCCGTGCGACCAGGCGTCGGAGACGATGTGGTGGACGGTGACGAGCAGGACGTGGCGCTGCTCGGAGAGACGCAGCACGGAGGCTCGCAGCAGCGGGGCGCGGCTCAGGTCGAAGGGCTTCTGGGCCTCGATGCCGGCCAGTCGCCGCGCTTCCTGCTCACGCTCACTCTCGGGCAGCGCGCTCAGGTCCACCACGGGAACCGTCAGCTCCGCCTCCGCATGGATGCGCTGGAAGGGCACGCCGTCGGGCTGGGCGTGGAAGGTGGTGCGCAGGGCCTCGTGGCGCTGGACGAGCACCTGGATGCTCCGCTCGAGCGCGCCAGTGTCCATGGCGCCGTCGAGCGGCATCGCGGAAGGCACGTTGTAGAACGGGCTGTCGGGCTGGAAGCGGTCCAGGAACCAGAGGCGCTGCTGCGCGAAGGACAGTGGCAGCGGCGTGCCGTCACGAGGCACCAGGACGAGCGGAGGCCGCACCGAGCCCTTGCCCGCGAGGGTCGCCGCATCCAGTCGCCGGGCCAGCGCTTCGACAGTGGGCGCCTCGAACAATTCCCGCAGCGCCAGCTCCACCTGGAAGGTGTCGCGGATGCGCGAGACGAGCTGCGTGGCGAGCAGCGAGTGACCGCCGAGCGCGAAGAAGTCGTCGGAGACGCCGACCTGGGGGACGTGGAGGACCTCGGCCCAGATGGCGGCGAGGCGAGCCTCGGTGGGGTTGCGAGGCGCGACGAAGGAGGCGGTAGGGCCGGAGTCGGGAGCCGGGAGCGCCTTCCTGTCGAGCTTGCCGTGGGTGTTGATGGGCAGCGCGGACAGGTACATCACGTGCGCGGGCACCATGTACTCGGGCAGCCGCTGCCGCAGCCACGCTCTCGGGTCCTCGCCCGTGGGGGCGTTTCCGTCAGCCGTGACGACATAGGCCACCAGTCGCTTGTCGCCGGGCACGTCCTCCCGGATGACGACGACCACCTCGCGCACCTCGTGATGCGTGCGCAGGGAGGACTCGACTTCGCCCAGCTCGATGCGGAAGCCTCGCAACTTCACCTGAAGGTCGATGCGTCCGAGGAAGCGGAGCACACCGTCCGCCGTCCAGCACACGCGGTCGCCCGTGCGATAGAGGCGCTCGCCCGGCGTGGTGGCGAAGGGATGGGGCACGAAGCGCTCGGCGGTGAGCGCCGGACGTCCCTGGTAGCCCCGCGCGAGCCCCGCGCCTCCGATGAACAACTCGCCCGGCACACCCACCGGGACGGGCCGCAGCGATGCATCCAGGACATAGACCTGGGTGTTCGCGATGGGGCGGCCGATGGGGATGGAGTCGCCCAGGGGCGTGCCCGGTGGCAGCATCTGCTGCGCCGCCACCACGGTGGTTTCCGTGGGGCCATACGCGTTGGTGAGCGGGAGCCCTCGCGCCAGCCGTTCGCGAGCCGTTGGGACGGGCAGCACGTCGCCACCCACCCACAGCCGGGGCAGTCGGGACAGGGCCCGCGGCTCATGCTGCTGCATGACGTCGAAGAGGGCGGTGGCGAGCTGCGCGGTGGTGACGCCGTGCTCGGCGATGACACGGCCCAGCTCCGTCACCTCCGGCGTACCTGGCGGATACACGGCGAGCCGAGCCCCCGTGAGCAGCGCGCTCCAGATCTCCATCGCGGAGGGGTCGAACGTCAGCGGAGCCACCTGGAGGATGACCTCGCCCGGTTCGCGGGACGCGAAGCCCACGCCGAAGACGAGTCGCAGCACGCCCCGGTGGGGAATGGCCACGCCCTTGGGCGTCCCCGTGGAGCCTGACGTGTACGTGATGTAGGCGAGGTTGTCCGAGCCGAGCGGTACGGAGAGCGGCTCCGCGGACAGGCTCGTGATGCTCGCCATGTCGGTGTCGAGCGCCACCACGGGCCAAGGGCCTGAGGGCAGCACGTCCTCGACCGCGCTCACGGTGAGGACACCGGCGACGCTGGAGTCCTCGAGCATGAAGGCGATTCGCCGCGACGGGTGGGCCGCGTCGAGCGGGACGTAGCAGCCGCCCGCCTTGAGGATGCCGAGCAGCGCCACGTACAGCTCCAGGCCGCGCGGGATGCACACGGCGATTCGCGACTCCTGTCTCAAGCCCAGGGCCAGCAGATGTCGGGCGAGCTGGTTCGAGCGCGCGTCGAGCTCCGCGTACGTGAGGCGCTGTCCCTCGAACTGGAGGGCGATGGCCTCGGGCGTGCGCTGGACCTGCTCGGCGAACAACTGGGGCAGGGTGGCTTCGGACGGGTAGTCCGCGCGGGTGTCATTCCACTCGACGAGGACCTGACGGCGCTCCTCGGCCGACAGCATCGGCAGCTCGCTCAGCCGCGACTCCGGTGTGGTGACGACGGCTTCGAGCAGCCTGGAGAAGTGCTCGACCATCCGGGCGATGGTGGACTCGTCAAACAAGTCCGTGCGGTAGCCCAGCTCGCCTTCCAGTCCCTCGCCCAGCGACAGGGCGAGGTCGAACTTCGCGCTCGGGGCTCCCGAGTCGAAGGGCTCCAGGCGCAGCGGGGACGTCTCCACCGTGCTCCCAGGCACTTCCATGCTCGTCGTGGGCGCGTTCTGAAGGACGAACATCACCTGGAACAGGGGCGAGTGACTCAGGGTGCGCTGCGGGTTGAGCTCCTCGACGAGCTTCTCGAAGGGGACGTCCTGATGCTCGTAGGCCGAGAGCGTGGTGCGCTTCACCTGGGCGAGCAGCTCGCGGAAGCGCAGTCCCGGCTGGACGTGCGTGCGCAGCACGAGCGTGTTCACGAAGAAGCCGATGAGGCCCTCGGTCTCCGAGCGCGTGCGTCCCGCGATAGGAGAGCCGACGGAGATGTCGTCCTGACCCGAGTAGCGGGAGAGGAGGAGCTGCCAGACGGCGAGCAACGCCATGAAGGGCGTCACGCCCTCGCGCTGGCAGAGGGCGAGGAGCCGCTCGTTCAAGGAGCGAGGCAGGTGGACGGGGAAGGACCCACCCCGGTTGGACTGGACGGGAGGACGCGGCCGGTCGGTGGACAGATCCAGGAAGGGAGGCGCCCCGGAGAGCTGCTGCTTCCAATAGGAGAGCTGCTGCTCCAACGCCTCGTCACTCAGCCATGCGCGCTGCCACACGGCGTAGTCCGCGTACTGCACGGGAAGCGCTTCCATCCGGGGCGTCTGCCCGGCGGCGTGCGCGGAATAGAACTCCGCCAGCTCGCGGAGCAGGACGCCCATGGACCAGCCGTCGGAGGCGATGTGGTGGACGGTGCCGACGAGGACATGGCGCTGCTCATCCAGCCGCAAGAGGAGCACGCGGAAGATGGGGCCGTGCTCCAGGTCGAAGGGCCGAGCGGCCTCCTCGCTCACCAGGCGCTGAGCCTCGGCGAGCTTCGTGTCCTCGGAGAGAGACTGGAGCTCCCTCACCGACACCTTCACCGGCGCGGGCGCGTGGATGTGCTGACGCGGCTCTCCGTCGCGCGTCACGAACGTCGTGCGCAGCGACTCGTGGCGCTCGATGAGCGACGTGAAGGCGCCTTCGAGCGCGATCACATCGAGCGGCCCTTGGAGCATCAGAGCGAGGGGGATGTTGTAGGTGGCGCTTCCAGGCTCGAGCTGATCAATGAGCCAGAGGCGCTGCTGGGCGAAGGACAGCGGCAGCTCGCTCGTGCGAGGCACGGGAACGAGCGCGGGCGCACGGGTGCGCGGAGAGGTGCCTCCAGCCTCACCGATGCGGGAGGCGAGCGAGGCGATGGTGGGTGTCTCGAAGAGAGCGCGGAGCGGCAGCTCCACGTCCAGAATCCTGCGCACGCGGGAGACGACCTGCGTGGCGAGCAGGGAGTGGCCGCCGAGGGAGAAGAAGTTCTCGGTGACGCTGACCTTGGCGAGCTGGAGCACCTCCGCCCAGATGGCGGCGAGAGACTCTTCGGTGGCGTTCCGAGGGGCGACGAAGGGGGCCTCCTCCGCGCCTTGCTCGGGGACAGGGAGCGCCTGACGGTCGACCTTGCCGTTGGGCGTCAGCGGCAGCGCGTCGAGCCGCACGAAGACCGTGGGCAGCATGTACTCAGGCAGCCGCTCCCGAAGCGAGGCGAGCAGCGCATCGGTGTCGGGCGGCGCGGAGACTGAAGAAGCGTCGAGCGGCGCGGTGACGAGGTAGGCGACGAGGCGGTGCTGGCCGGGGACGTCCTCGCGAACGAGGACGATGGTGTCACGTACTCCCGGCTGCGCGCGGAGGGCGGCTTCAATCTCCCCAAGCTCGATGCGCAGACCGCGCAGCTTCACCTGGAAGTCGGTGCGGCCGAGGTACTCCAGGCGCCCTTCCGCCAGCCACCGGGCCTTGTCACCGGTGCGATACAGACGCGCTCCGGGCGTGGAGGAGAACGGGTCTGGGATGAAGCGCTCCGCGGTGAGCGCGGGCCTGCCGAGGTAGCCCAATGCCACCTGCGCACCGCCCAGGTACAGCTCTCCCGGGACACCCGGCGGGACGGGCCGCAGGGTGTCGTCGAGCACGTAGGCGCGCGTGTTGGCGACGGGGCGGCCAATGGGAATGGAGACGCCCGAGGAGTCGGCCTCGACGACGGTGAACGTCGAATCGATGGTGACTTCGGTGGGGCCGTAGAGGTTGACGAGGCGGGCCTCGGGGAGTCGCTCGCGGGCGAGGGACGCGAGCGAAGCGGAGAGCGCCTCACCACCGCAGAACAACCACTTCAGGGACGTGGCGCGTGCCGCCGAAGGCTCGTCGAGGACGAAGCGCAGCATGGACGGCACGAGCTGGAGGACGGTGATGCCGTGCCGGACGACGCAGTCGAGCAGCATCGCGGCGTCGCGGTGTGCGTCGGTGGGCGCGAGCACGAGCGGCGCACCGGCGAGCAGAGGCGCCCAGCACTCCCAGACGGACGCGTCGAAGGCGAGCGGCGTCTTGAGGAGGACCCTGTCCTGGGGAGTGAGCGGGAAGGCCTGGAGGAACCAGGCCATGTGGTTGGCGAGTGCCCGGTGGGGGATGAGGACGCCCTTGGGCTGCCCCGTGGAGCCGGAGGTGTAGATGACGTAGGCGGGAGCCTCGGGCTCCGGCGTCGACGCGAGTGGCTCCGTCGAGACGCGAGCGAGTGCCTCCGCGTGGGAGGCGGAGTCGAGGCACACGACGTCCAGTCCCTCCGGCAGGAGAGAGACGAGCGCCTCCTGGGACAGCACGAGGCGCGCACCGCTGTCGCGCACCATGAACGCGAGGCGCTCACGGGGGTAGTCGGGCGAGAGCGGCAGGTACGCGGCGCCGGCCTTGAGGATGGCGAGCAGGGCAACCGGGAGCTGGGCCGTGCGGTGCGTGAGCAGGGCAACGAAGTCGCCGGGACGCACGCCGCGAGAAGCCAGCAACCGCGCGAGCTGATTTGCGCGCGCGTCGAGCTGTCCGTAGGAGAGCCACTCGTCGTCGGAGAGGACGGCGAGGGCCTCGGGCGTGAGGCGGGCCTGGTGCTCGACGAGGCGATGGACGAAGGGCTCGGTGGCGACGTCCATGCGCGTCGCGTTCCAGTCGAGGAGGACCTGCCGCTGCTCCTGCTCCGTCAGCATGGAGTGAGCCGTGAGCGGGGCGTCGGGCCGAGCGACGACGGCTTCGACGAGCAGCTCGAAGTGTCGCGTCATCCGCTGGATGGAGGCTCGCTCGAACAGGGCCGTGTTGTAGGTCAGCGCGCCGAAGAGGCCGTCGGGCCCGTCCACGAAGTTCAGCTCCAGCTCGAACTTGATGACGGTGTTTTCCATCTCCACCGGCTTGAGTGCCTGGTCCTGCTTCTCGAGGGCCGACGCGGTCGTGCTCTGAAGCGCGAAGAGGACCTGGAACAGCGGACCGCGGCTCAGGTCTCGACGAATCTGAAGCTCTTCCACCAACCGCTCGAAGGGGACGTCCTGATGCGCATAGGCACCCAGGGAGGTCTCCTTCACCTGTCGCAAGAGTTGGAGGAACGTCGCGCTCGGGTCGATGCGCGCCCGGAAGACGAGGGTGTTGACGAAGAAGCCGATGAGCCCTTCCAGCTCCGCTCGCTGACGACCCGCGATGGGCGAACCGACGGCGATGTCGTCCTGGCCGCTGTGTCGGGACAGGAGCAACTGCCACGCGGCGAGCAGCGCCATGAAGGGCGTGGTGGCCTCGTGCTGGCACAGCGTCTTGAGTCGCCTGGAGACCTCCGGCTTCAAGGTGATGGGCACCTGGGCGCCGATGAAGGTCTGCACCGGAGGGCGCGGCTTGTCGAGCGGCAGGTCCAGCGTGGCGACGCCCGTGAGTCGGCCGCGCCACCACGCGAGCTGCTGCTCCAGCACGTCGCCCTGAAGCCAGTCACGTTGCCAGACGGCGTAGTCGGCGTACTGGAGGGACATGGGAGCAAGCGGCGACGGCGCTCCCGCCGAGAAGGCCGCGTACAGCGTGGCGACCTCCTGGATGAGCACGCCCATGGACCAACCGTCGGAGACGATGTGGTGCATGTTGAGCGCGAGGATGTTCTCGGTGGGGGACAGCTCCAGCAGCATGGCGCGGATGAGCGGGCCGGTGGAGAGGTTGAACGGGCGCAGGTACTCCTCGTTCAGCAGCCGCTCCACCTCCGCGCGTCTGGCGTCTGGCTCCAGGCCCTGAAGCTTCACCACGCCCACAGGCAGCTCCGCGTGCGGGGCGATGACCTGGACGGGCTCGTCGTTCTGCTCGAGGAACGTGGTGCGCAGGGCCTCGTGGCGCCGCACCAGTTCATCGAACGCCCGCTGGAGCGCGGACACATGGATCTGCCCGTCCAGCCGGACGAAGGAGGGCATGTTGTACGTCGCGCTCCCGGGCTGGAGCTGGTCCAGGAACCAGAGGCGCTGCTGCGCGTAGGACAGCGGCAGCGGTCCCGTGCGCGGCACCGGAGTCAGCGCGGGCGGTTGCCGGTCCCGCGACCTCGACATCAGGGTGTCGATGCTCGCCGCGAGCGCGGCCACGGTGGGCGCGCTGAAGACGGTGCGCAGCGGCAGCTCCACGCCGAGCGCGGCCCGCACGAGCGACACGACCTGGGTGGCGAGCAGCGACTGCCCCCCGAGCGCGAAGATGTTGTCGGTGACGCTCACGCTCGGCACGCGCAGGAGATCGGCGAAGAGCGCGGCGAGCTTCTTCTCCAGTGCGGACTCGAAGAGTCGCGCCGCCAGCTCCTTCACGTGGGGCTCGCGCAAGAGCGAGTGCCCGTCTCCGGGCGCGTCCTCCACCTGGGCGCCTGCTTCCGCGAGCACCGCCCAGCCCTTGTCCTTCTCCACGCCTTCGGCGTCGACGACTTCGGCGGCGCGGACGATGCGCGCGGTGCAGGCAAACGCCTCGGGGACGTAGCGACGCGCGGCGCGCACGTGCGCGGAGAAGACCTTGAAGCGCGCGCGCAGCAGCTCGAGTGTCATGGACTCAGACAGCAGCCCCTGTCGCGTGCCCTCGGTGTGCAGGTGCAGCAGGAGGGGCTCGGGGTCCTTGCCCGTGGTGAGCGCGGCGGGCAGCTCCAGCGGGGCCAGGCCCGCCTGCAGCGCCAGCTCCTTCGCGAAGAGCGCGGCATGCGCGGCCAGCGCCGTGGCGGAGACGCTCCGGTCGGGCGAGGCGGGCGGAGGCTCGAGCAGCGTGAGCCTCGCGACATGACCATCGCGCTGGAGCAGGCGCGCCATCTCCCACGCGATGACCGCGCCCAGTGCCCAGCCCACCAGGTGATACGGCCCCTCGGAGCGCTCGGCGCGGAGGGCCTCGACGTAGACGACGGCCATCGCCTCCAGCGACTCCATGGGCGCGCGCCCGTCGTCCACGCCGCGCGCCTGGATGCCGACCACGGGCTGGGTCGCGGGGGCCCGCCGGACCAGCTCCGCGTAGCAGTCCAGGCCGCCATCCATCGGATGCACCAGATAGAGCGGGCGGGTCGTGTCGTTCCCCTTTCGCAGGGGCACCAGAGGCGAGGCGGACGGGCTCGCCTCGGATGGGGTGACGGGGCCGACGGACGTCGGGGAGTCGTTGCGCTTGCTCACGAGGTACTCCAGTCAATTCATTGCGCGGGGCCGGGGCGCTGCGTGTTCAGGACGGGGAGTTTCCCGTCGCCGGGAGCGGACTCCCGGACACGGCGCCTGCCGGGGGCGGTTCTGAGGAAAGAGGGATGGCGAGCGGATGGGAGGGAATCACGTCCGGATGCTCTTCCTGGACGCGCCGCGCGCGAGGAGACAGCAGAAGGAGACAGACGGCGCCCAGCACCGTGAGCCCCAGGACGACGAAGAGAAAGGCGATGCCGCGCCCGGTGCCCGTGCCCAGCACGCGGCCCACGCTGCCGGCGAACGCGCCGCCTGGCGCCATCCACGGCTCGAAGACCCGGTCCGCCAGCGGACCCGCCACCAGCGTGACGAGCAACACCGCGGACTGCCCCACCGTCTTGCGCAGCGCGGACACCCGGCCCTGGATTTCCAGCGGCACCTTGAGCTGCCAGAGGACCTGGGCGTTGGCCGTGGTGAGCGGCATGGAGAACAGGAACAGCGCCGCCGCCGTGGCGAGCAACGGCACGCTGGGCGGCAGCGCGGCCAGCAGCAGCATCAGCGAGGCGATGGCCGGGAAGCCCGCGATGCCGAGGATGCGCCGCTTGGGGCCTCCCCACGCGCTGGTGAGGATGCCTCCGGCCAGCATGCCCATGCCGGAGATGGAGCCGATGACACCCAGGTTCTTCAGGTCCGTGAAGGCCAGCACCAACGGCGTGAAGAGCAGCAGCACCAGCGCGAGGCTCGCGTTGGTGAAGGTGGTGAAGGCCAGGATGTACGACAGGCCCCGCCGCTCCCTCAGGAAGCGCCACCCCTCCGCCAGCTCCTTGCGCATGGAGCGCGGCCCCGTGCTCCGCGCGGAGGCGCCCGGCGTCGGCGGGAAGCGCACGGCCACCAGCACGCCCGCGGCGAACAGGAAGCTGATGACGTCGATGAAGAGCACGCCGTGCAGGCCGATGCTGCCCACCAGCACCCCGGCGAAGACCGGCGACGCAATCTGGCTGAGCGCCGCGCCCAGCTCCGCCATGCCGCTGGCCCGCCCCAGGTGCCGCTTGGGGATGAGCAGCGGCGTCGTGGCCGTCCATGCCGGCCAGCGAAACGCCGTGCAACAGCCCCCCAACAGGACGATGGGGTACAGGTACCAGGCCTTGAACTCCAGCCGTCCCGTGTCGTCCGCCACCAGGAGCAGCCAGATGAGCGCGGTGGTGACGCCGGAGCCCACGTCGCTCCACAACATCGCCTTCCTGCGGTCCCACCGGTCCACCAGCACGCCGGCGAACGGCGACAGCACCGCCAAGGGCAGCGTCGCGCAGAAGGAGATGAGCACGAAGCGCGTCGTGGAGCCGGTGAGCTGGTAGACGTGCGCGCCCAGCGCGAACGACGTCAGCCCCGAACCGAACAGGGAGATGAACTGCCCCAGCCACACGAGGCCGAAGGTGAAAAGCGGGCGCGACGGCGAAGCAGGCGACGGGGCGGTCATTCGTCGTGAAGGTGCGAGCTGGGTTGGCTGGCGAGCTTCCCACTGGCCAGGGGCACGGCACAGGAACTGGGGCACTCCCAGATCAGCTTCACAGCCCTGACGCATTCTTGCAAACAGACTACCCGGACAGTCGCGCTGATACCTGCTGAAACACGGACGGTGGGTGTGTCCCAAGGGAGGTGGCGGGGGAGGGAGCCCTCGTTGCGGGTGGGCGGGGACGTCGCACCTTCTTGCTCAGCAACCCGTTCACCACTTCCAGGAGGCCTTCATGGCGCAAACCGACAAGGACGTCGAGACGCTCAATTCTTTCCTCCGGGGCGAGATTTCAGCGGTGGAGACCTACCGGCAGGCGATTGGGCACATCGAAGATGACGTGAGACGGCGCACGCTGGAGGAGTGTCGGCTGGACCATGAGGGTCGCGTGGAGAAGCTGCGCGAACGCATCCTCAAGCTCGAAGGCAAACCGGCGGAGGGCTCCGGGGTCTGGGGCGCCTTCTCCAAGATCGTCCAAGCGGGCGCGGACGTGCTGGGCGAGAAGGCCGCCATCTCCGCGCTGGAGGAAGGCGAGGACCACGGCCTGCGCGACTATGAGCGCGACGCTGACAAGGTCAACGGCGACCTGCGGCGCTTCGTGCGCATGGAGCTGCTGCCCGCGCAGAAGAGCACCCACAAGAAGCTCAGCCACCTGAAGCACACCCTCCACTGAGGTGACGTGACAGGTGGGAAGCTCCCGGGGCCCGGGCCGCGCGCGTCGTGGCTCCGGGCCGCTCGTGTTGGGACTCTCAAACTCCGGGAATGAGCGCGGCGTGAATGGCGAGGCGTAAATAGAACGCCAGGGAGGGGTCCGGACGTCGGGGGTTTCACGGCGGACGGATGGGGCCTGGAGGTTGAGGGTGCGGCGTGCGATAACCGGGGGTCCGCCGACGAGGCTGGAGGAGATGAATGTGGCTGGACGACAGCTCTTCGGAACGCGACGAGGTCTCCGGTGATGCGCGGCGCGGTGACGAGCGGGCCGTGGTGTCCGAGCCAGGAGAACCGGAGCGCGAGAAGATGTCCCAGGCTCCCTCCGCGTTGAAGGAAAGCAGCCATGCGGGCGCGCTGAGCGCGAGCTGTGAGGCGCTCTTCCGCTGCACCGAGCAGGCCCTCCCCTGGGCGTGGAAGCTGCTGCAGCTGGCCAAGGGCGCCGGGGTGCTGTCCGCCGAGGCGCGCGGCGCCGCGCTGGAGTTCCTGGACCGCATTCCTCCGCACGTGCGCCGGGGCGTCAGCGAGCTGCTCGCGTTCAGCAACCTGTGGCAGGCCGTCTGCACCCGACTGGGGCGCCCGGTGGCGCGCTCCACGGAGGAGCTGCTGCGCGAGCTGAACGGAGACCTGCAGCTGCTGCTGCGTGGCGCGCAGGCGCGGCTGGGGACGACGGCCGCGCTGGAGCAGGGGTTGCTCCTGCACCTGGGGCGCCTGCGCGAGTCGCGGGGCATGGAGCCCTCCGCCGCGCTGGAGCTGCGGGCCGCGCTGGACGCCTTCACCCACTCGGTGACGCAGGTGATGGCCGCGGCGAGCGCGTACCGTCGCGCCTGGGAGGCCACGCAGGCGGAGCTGTCCGAGTCCGCCGAGTGGCTGGGCGCGGGTGACCCCGGCTTCTGCGCGTGGCTGGCTGAGCACCTCTCCGCGTCGGTGCCCGCCTGGCGCGACGCGCATGCCTCCAGCCGGCTCCTCCAGGAGCTGGGCGCGCTGTCCGGTCCTCCGTAGGCGGGGCCCTCAGGCCTCCACGAGGATGCGGTGCCGGTACAACTCCGCGAGGATGTCCTCGGACAGGTCCGCCTGCTTGTGCTCGCGCAGGTGGTGGCGCACGGCCTCCACGGGCTGCCGGCCGGTGAACTCCACGAGCAGGCCGTAGGCCTCTCCGGGCAGGGCAATCGCGTCGAAGTCGCTGTACGCACCCAGGGCCACGCCGCCGTCGGGCAGCCACTGCACGGTGGCGTCCGGGTTGAAGCGCAGCGTGGCCGGCAGCTTGGGTGAGGTGGACGTCGCGAGCAGCTTCTCCACCGCCTTCAGCTCGATGATGCCGTCCAGGCCGAGCAGCTTGTCGAGCCCCTCCGCCGTCAGCCCGCGCACCAGCTGGTAGCAGGCGCGGAAGTACTCCACCTCGCGGCCCACGTGCTCCTTCCAGAGCTCGGCGTAGGCCTTCGCGGGAGGCGGCGCGTCGTCCAGGTCCTCCACGCCCAGCGGCACGGGGTTCAGCTCGGGGCGGTCCTTGCCGGACAGGACGTAGTCGGGCAGCAGCTGGAGCGACGTCCAGCGCGACAGCTGGATCTCCGTCAGCGTCAGGTACGTCTTGAGGGACATCCAGAACTTGCGGCCGTCGGCGCCCGCGACGTACTTGCAGAAGAAGGTGGAGCAGACGGCCTCGCGGTACGGCCAGATGGTGCAGCCGCCGCTCTCCTCGCCGTAGTAGGGGCAGCGCAGCGACGCGGCCCGGCCGAAGAACTGGTGCCCGTTCTTGTAGAGGAAGTTGAACTTCGCCGGAGGCTTCACCCACTGCGGCGTCACGCCGATGCGGCCGGCGATGCGCGCCTCCATGCGCCGGCGCCCCTCGGCCAGCTCCGGGCGGTCATCCGACAGCAGCGCGCCGACGAGGTAGTTGGGCAGGCGCGGGAAGTACGTGCAGCACTTGGTGTCGGGACGGAAGAAGCGGCTGACGCCGTCCACGGAGTCGACGGCGCCCTCCGCGTTCTCCTTGCACATGGCGCACTTGGAGCATGTGGCCTTGGTCTCCTCGGGGACGACGTCCTGGCGGAAGAAGTCCGGGAGGACGTCGCGGTAGAGCTCGGGCAGGCTGTCGAGGAGGCGGGTCATGGGGCTCGGGGGCTCTCTGAGGTGGGGTCAGCGCGCGGAGGGGTCGTACCACTCGATGCGATAGGTACAGGACTCCGCGTCGTGACGGGTGCGGGAAATGGTGAGGCCCCGGACACCGATGCGGTGCAGGCCCTCTTCCAGCACGCCCTCGACGAAGCCCTCGGTGACCTCCGGCTCGTTGAACCACAGCTCCGCGGTGGTGGGGTTCACCACCGTGACCCGCGTCTGCGTGAAGTTGTTGCCGCTGCGGAAGTTGTGCGTCATGCGGCCCAGCGAGCGCATGGGGCCCAGCACGCGCGCCAGCGTGAGCACCGCCGAGCCCATGACGGTCTGCGCGTAGCCCTCAATCATCCGCCGGGCGAGCCGCCGCCGGGCTTCTTCCAGGGGCTTCTCCGGGTAGAGCGCGCGGCCCACCTCGTCCAGGCAGCTCACCCAGACGGTGTGGGGATAGGCGGCCTGGAGGGGGGCGTCCAGGTCCATGCCCAGCGCGCGCAGTTGGTTGCGCAGCTCGTAGGACAGGTCCCTGTCGAGCGTCTTCAGGTAGAGGCTGTCCACCGTGTTGCCGAAGATGACGCGCTCCTGGCTCATGCGCTCGTGCCCCCCGAGTGTCGCCGGCCTACCCAGGCCGGCGGACGCGCATTCTCCCCGGAGCCGACCTCCGGAGGCCAGTCCCGTTGACGACTACTCGCGGACTTCGTGTACGGGCAGCAGGGGCGGAAGCACCGCGTTGCAGCCCCGGCCCAGGTTGCCGAGGACGATGGCGTAGTCCGTGAAGTCGACGACGCGGTCCCCGTTGAAGTCCGCCGCCGGGTTGGCCGGGGGAACGCTCAGCCCGTAGTTGGCGAGCATGAGGCGGTAGTCCACGGAGTCGACGCAGCCGTTCCCATCCGCGTCGCCGGGGATGGGGAGCGGGCGCACGTCGTCAATGGGCGTGTAGCGGCCTCCCGACGCCTTGGCGACTCCCTGGACGAACGAGATGAAGAAGGGCTCGGGTGCCGCCAGCGTGACGTGGTTGAAGAAGACATCCGCGTCGAGGATGAGCTGGAAGGGGTTGGGGCTGTCGCGCAGCGGGTCGCCCGTCTTGAGCATGTTGCGGACCTTCCACTCCCACGAGCCCTCCTCCAGGGTGGGGAAGCGCGTGGCGCTCGGAGGGCCGAAGCAGAGCGTGGTCTCCGGCGTGCTGTTCTCCTCGCCGTCGGAGATGAGGCGGACGACCTTGCGGGCGTCGATGCCGGGGCCGAACTGGAGCAGCTCGTCGGCGGCATCACAGACGGCGAGCGCCAGGGGCGTCGCGCCCACACCGGGGCTCAACCGGCCCAGGCTCGCCACCGTCGTCGGGGCGTCCTCGAAGCCCTGCTCGCGGCGGTAGCTGCCGCCCTCGAACGTCCAGATGGCGAACAGGCGCGGGAGCGGGTTCGTCATGTTCACGAAGTCGCGGCCACGCACGAGCGCATCCGCGAAGCGCGTCTGCCCGTTGGCGCGCGTCGTCTTCATGGAGCCGCTGCGGTCAATCAGGATGATGACGTGCTCTTCGGTGAAGGCGTGGGCGGCGGTGCCGGACAGCAGGGCGAGCGCGAGGGCGGCGCCCGCGACAGCACGGGGGGCCCAGCGATTCAGGGTACGAGCGAACATGGGTGTCTCCTTGTCGAGTTGCATCAGAACAGCTCCACCTTCACGGGGATGACGCTGTCGTCGCGCGTGCCGTCGCCGAGCTGGCCTTCCGCGTTGGCGCCCCAGGCCCACGTCGTGCCATCCGAGCGCAAGGCCATGGAGTGGTGGTCTCCGGCGATGACGGCCACGACGTTCGTCATGCCCGCGACCATCACCGGCACGTGGCGGTTCTCCAGGAAGCCATCCCCAATCTGTCCGTCGAAGTTGAAGCCCCACGCGCGCACCGTGCCGTCCGAGCGCAGCGCCAGCGAGTGGTAGTCCCCGGCGGTGATGGAGACGATGCCGCTCAGGTTCGACACGAGCACCGGCGCGTTCTGGCTCAGCGTGGAGTTGTTGCCCAGCTGTCCCGAGCCGTTGTAGCCCCAGGACCACACCGAGCCGTCCGAGCGCAGCGCCATGGAGTGGTAGCCCCCGGCGGTGATGGCCGTCATCGCCGACAGCCCCACCACCTGCACCGGCAGGATGTGCCAGGAGTTCGTCCCGCTGCCAATCTGGCCATCGAAGTTGTAGCCCCACGCCCACACCGTGCCGTCGGAGCGCAGCGCCAGCGAGTGGCTGTGCCCCGCGGCAATCGCCGTCACCCCCGCCAGGCCCGTCACCTGCACGGGCTGGTTGCGGTCCACCGTCGTCCCGTCACCCAGCTGCCCGTAGCGGTTGAAGCCCCAGGCCCACACCGTGCCGTCGTGGTGCAGTGCGAGCGAGTGGTAGGCCCCCGCGGAGATGGCGGAGATGCCAGCCAGGCCCGACACCGCCACGGGCTGGGTGCGGTTGGTGTTGGAGCCATCCCCCACCTCGCCCCGCGTGTTGACGCCCCAGGACCACACGGTGGTGTCGCCCTTCAGGACGACGGTGTGGCGGTGTCCGGCGGCCACGGCCACGCTGGACGTCAGCCCCGTGCGCGCGGGCACGAGCCGGTCCGCGCCCAGGCCGTTGCCCAGCTGGCCGTCCTCGTTGTCACCCCAGCTCCACAGGTTCCCCGCCGCGTCCAGGTAGACGGAGTGCAACTGGCCGGACGCCACCCCGGGGTTGCCCAGCGTCATATTGCCCACGCGCACCGGCGACATGCGCGGCTGGAACGTACCGTCACCCAGCTGGCCGAAGGCGTTGTCACCCCAGGCCCACACGGTGCCGTCCGCGCGCAGCGTCAGCGAGTGCTTGAAGCCCGCCACCAGCGTGACGCCGCCGCTGAGGCCCGCTTGAATCGGCAGCGCGCTGCTCGTCAGCGTGCCGTTGCCGAGCTGGCGATAGCGGTTGTCGCCCCAGGCCCACACCGCGCCGTCCGAGCGCACCGCCAGCGAGTGGTAGTTGCCGGCGACTGCGGCCAGCACGTCCGTCAGCACCGCCTGCACCGGGTAAGGCCGGTTGATCTTCGTCCCGTCGCCCAGCTGGCCCGTGGAGTTGAGCCCCCACGTCCACGCGGTGCCATTCGAGCGCAGCGCCACGCAGTGGGACGCGCCCGCGGAGAGGGTCACCACGCCCGCCAGCGACTGCACCTGCGCGGGCGTGCCGCGCGTCGTCGTCGTGCCGTCGCCAAGCTGGCCGCTGCGGTTGTCGCCCCAGGCCCACACGGTGCCGTCCGCGCGCAGCGCCAGCGAGGTGTTGCCGCCCGCCGCCACCGCGATGACGCCGCTGAGGCCCGGCACCTGGACGGGCAGGGTGCTGCTGGTGGCCGCGAGCGTGCCGAGCTGCTTGGAGCGGTTGTCGCCCCAGGCCCACACGGTGCCGTCCGAGCGCAGCGCCACCGAGTGGGAGAAGCCCGAGCCCACCGAGAGCACGCCAAACAGGTTCTGGACGCGCACCGGCTCGTTGCTGGCCAGCACGGTGCCGTTGCCGAGCTGCCCCGAGTAGTTGTCCCCCCAGGACCAGACGGTGCCATCCGAGCGCAGCGCCATCGAGTGGTAGTCACCCGAGGCCACCGCCACCGCGTCCTCCAGGTTCCTCACCTTCACCGGCGTGGGGCTGTCGGTGAAGAGGCCATTGCCCAGCTGGCCCTGCCGGTTGTAGCCCCAGGCCCACACCGAGCCGTCCGAGTGGACGCCCACGGAGTGGTACTGGCCCATCGACAACCGGGTGGCGGAGGCGCGGCCCGCGAGCGCCTGTCGCAGGGCCTTGTCCTCGGAGGCAGGGCCCTGGCCGCCGCAGCCCGTCCAAAGCCAGAGGCCGACGAAGAGCGCCCACGTCCAGCCAATCCTCGACGACAGGTGAGACACATTCCGGCTCATGGACATCCCCCTTGGGTGTGAGCCGTCAGCGACGGCACCAGGCCTTGCCTTCGGCATCCTCGCAGCCGTCCATCACCCACCGGGCGATGAGCCGTCGCAGCTCCACGGGCAGCTCCAGGCCCGCCATGGGCATGCCGGGCTTCGCGGCGACCAGGCCGTGCTCGGCCTCCAGCGCGCGCGTCTCCAGCCTGCGCCAGTACTCCTCGCCGGACTTCTTCGTGAGGTACTTCTTCAAGCCCTCCGCGTCCGCGGTGAAGGCGCTGGCCGCCCGAGGGCTCGTCGCGTGGCAGTGCACGCAGGTGGCGTCCCGGAAGAAGGGGCCCCAGAGATAGGCGAGCATCGCGGGAGGCACCGCGCCGGGCAGGGCGGCGTCCTTCAGCGCGAGCTTCGTCACGCGCGCGTCCAGCTCGCGCTCCTTCTCCACGCGCAGCTCGTCGAACAGGCGGTGCAGGAGCTTCGCCTCGTCCAGCGACAGGGGCACCTCCGGCATCCGCCGGTCCTCGCGCGCGTAGGGCATCTGCTCGCGGGAGTACTCATACGTCCACTCGGGCGTGTAGAGCCCCAGCGACACCGCGTCCCGTCCGGAGAGGGGCCTTTCTCCCGCGTGACAGCTGGCGCAGCGCGCCTTCCAGAGCCCGTCGGCGTCCCTGCGCTCGGCGGGGGTCAGCTTCGCGGCGGGGGCCGCGCGCGCGGGCAGCCGCACCGACAGGAGCGCGGCCACGTCCTTCAAGTCGCCCGACTGGAGGTTGGGATAGGCCATCATCCGGGGCGCGCGGCTGCCCTCGTGGTGGGAGAGGGTGCTGGGGCGCTTGAGGAAGGCGGCCAGCCCGCGCGCGGAGATGCGGGGAGTCTTCTGTCCCGGATGCTCGAAAACTTCCGGGGCGTTCATGTAGGCCAGCGGCTTCTTGGCCAGGTGCGCCAGCTTGTCCTCGCGCACGGGGATGGCGAAGTAGCGCGGGTCCGGCTCGCGCTTCTGTCGCTTCACCGCGACGTCGTTGATTTCGGCGTGGCAGCCATAGCACTGGCTGTCCGTCCACCGGCCCAGGCCGTTGGCGAAGCGCGTCTGGGGTTCGGTTCGCTTGGGCGTGTGGCAGCCGGTGCACTCCTGGGCCACGACGCCCTTGGCGGAGGCGAGGCCCCCCAGCACGAGGACGAGGAAGGCGAGCCACCTCACGGCGTGCTCCCGCCAGGCGGGGTGAGTCTCACGCGCGAGGGGTCCTCCTCGGGTTCGGCGAGGCCCTGGAGCACGTGGCGGAAGTCTTCGGACGTCGCGTCCTCCTGCTTCGCCTGACAGGCCCGATAGGCGCTCACCAGGGCATACCCCGACACCGACCACCCCGCCTCGGTGGAGCCGGCCGGAGGTGGCACGCGGGTGACGATGCACTCCTGGACCTGCTTTTTGCGCTGCTCCGGTGTCTGGCCTGGCTCGTCCGGGTCTTCGCCCGAGCAGGCACAGGCCGTCCATCCCACGAGTCCCGCCAGGACCCAGACCCTTGGCTTCATCTGATGAAACTCCCGAGCCGGGAGCGTCATGGCCGTCGCCATGGTCGCCCCCGGCTGCTGATGTGTGAGGGTTCGTCTTCGCGACGCGGGCCGGCTCAGCCGAAGTTGATGACCAGCGGCGTGGGCGTGCAGATGGCGGCGGAGTTGCTGGCCGCGGCGGGAGACATCGTCGCGGTCTGCGCCGTCAGGTTCAGCGTGAAGGACTTGATGTACGTCTCCCAGCCGACCTGCGGGTCGGACGAGACGAACAAGGAGGGGCTGAGCTGCGCGAGCTTGGCCGACTCGAAGAGCACGTCCCAGCTGTTGCCCTGGAGGCCCAGGTTGGGCGCCGTCTGGAGCACGCCGTCCGTCACCAGCCGCTGGTTGATGGCGGGGACGTTCAGCAGGGGGCTGTTCGTCGCGCACAGCGGCACCGAGGCGCGCAGGGTGATGACGGAGTTCGCGGCGATATAGGCACGCACCGCCGCCTCCTCCGCGGGGAAGACGTAGACGCTGAGGCCGCAGACGAACGGATAGTTGCCGCCGACGACGGTCGGCCGGTAGTTGGTCGGCATGGTGCGCAGCAGGTCCGCGATTCCCGCCGAGGGCTGGCACGAGCCGGCCGAGGGAAGCGGGAGCAGCCGCGCGTCGGTGATGCCGTGGCGGGAGATGAAGCCGTTGTACAGGTCCTGCTGGTGGGCCGTGGGGTACAGGTTGACGAAGAACCGCCTCATGCCAGCCACGGAGGCGGCGGAGTCGGTCGGGACCTGCTGGTACTGGGTATAGAAGACGGGACCGCGATTCATCCCCATGTAGGGAACGAATACCATCTCAGACTCGCGGATGGTGCGCGCATAGTCGAGAGGCGGCGTGTCTGACTGGGCCTGGGCGGGAACAGCGGCGAGACATGACACGACGGCGAGGCAGAGCGAGAGCAATCGCATGGAGAGAGGGCCTGGTTCGAGAAAGGAAAGGAAGGGCGGAAGCCATCCAGAAGATGGCCTCCGCCCTGAAATCAAAGCGAGGTGGGATTACGGCTGGCCCAGCAGCGCCCTGCAGCCCGCGTCATTCATGTTCCAGTTGACGCGGCCCAGCTCGAAGCCGTCCATGAGGCACGTGACGTTCAGGTTGGTCTTGACCTGGAAGTCGGTGGGGCCCGGGTTGTACTGGATGTAGGTGACCTCGTTGCGCTCCAGGATGAGCTTCTCGTAGTTGGCGCGCATGGTGAAGATGGAGTTGGTCTGGTTGGAGACCTGGCCGTTCACCGGCGTCGTGTAGCGGCGGACCTCGTTGAACAGCTCGTCCTGGAGGCGGGCCTGGACGGCGTTCACGACGTTGATGAAGTTGGCGTCGTTGGGCGCCGTGGGGCCCCAGACGCCGTTGGCGCCGAGGTACTCGATGCGGATGCCGCAGGCGTTCTCGGAGGAACAGGTGACCAGGCGCTGGAAGAAGGCGCGAACTTCGATGTCCACGCAGGAGCTCAGGTGGAAGGCCGCGAAGGCGCTGGCCTGCTCGAACAGCGAGCGCCAGTTCACCGTGAAGCGCGCCTGGCGGGTCAGGTTGTGGGTCTTGATGTCCCAGTCCACCTGCGCCGTCATGATGCTGTCCCACTGGGCGCCCGTGGCCATCAGGGCGCGGAGCTGGTTGCTCCACGTCGGCAGGGTGGTGGCCTGGAACGCGATGTCCTGCGCCACGACGCTGCCACCCAGGGTGGGCAGCGTGTTGAACTTGTACATCACGTTCGTGTCGAGGTTGTACGGCGCGGTCGGGTCCAGGTGCGTGAAGCAGTTGGGGACCTTCACCTCGCGGCCGTTGACGACGAGGATTTCAAACTCGCAGTCGATCTCCACGCGGCCGTTGACCGGCGCGAAGCCGGAGAGCAGGAACTGGGTGGTGGAGCGGGCGGCGGGCGCCGGGGCGATCTGGAAGCCCTTCGCGGCGGCCTCGGTGGACAGCCGGTTGAGCGCGCCCAGGTCGCTGGTGGTGGAGAACGAGCCACCCAGGTTCGCCAGCTCCAGGCCCGCGAACCATCCGTAGATGGGGGTGAAGCCGGAGATCTGGAAGCGGGGGATGGGTTGGGCCGACGCGGGCGACTGGACGGCGATGCCGCCGCGGCGCGGGACGTAATAGACGAGGTTGTTGTTGTCCGTGTCGCCCATCAGCGTGAAGGCATCCTGCACGGTGGGCGTGAAGTGCTGCGCCATGGGCTTGGCGGACGGGGACATCGGCGCGGCGAGGGCCTGCGTCGCGGTGAGCGACAGCGCGGCCGCGGCGGTAGCAGACAGGAACTTCTTCATGAGTTGCATTCCTTTGCGTGGCGTGATGACTGGAGGGCGCACTCTTCCCGTGCCCACGAGCCGAGGGCTCGCGAACGCATACCGGCGTCCAGGTTCCCCACCGAAGAAGCGTGGGTACCGTGGGCCGTTCCGTGTGCTGTGTGGCTGGACTCCCCCTCATGCGTCCAAGGGCGATGATTGAACTTGGACAGTTCCATCCTACCGATTGCGGGCCAGACTGCCAGTGCGGGTCAGGTCAAATCGACTTTGTCTTGAAAGGTTATTCTGTCGGTGAAATCTGGTTTGATTTTGTTTGGGGGTTCCCGAGGGGTCTTGTTGAATCACCCGTCGTTTCGTGACGCATGCGTATCAATGAAAGCGTGCTCGCCCCGGGTGATGGCAGTCACGTCACGGCGATGGCGCGCGCTGGTTGTCATTACGGCGCCACGAATTGGGACCACGTGGCGCAATCTTGCAAGGGTTGAAGCCTTGTCACGCGAAGGACTGCGTGGAAACCGCACGTCGGCATGCGTCGCGACGCGAGCACCTGGACACGGGCGCTGAAGGGCTCCAGCGGGCGGGGCCTTGTCCGGAGCGGCGGGAAGTCCCGGTGGCGCCGTGCCTCGCCGGCTGCTGACCGGGCACGCTCCAGGAGGTAGGGCCGCTGGGAGTGGAAGTCTGCTGTCCAGCCATCCTCACCGGGGGAGACTCTCGCTCCGCGTGCGTGATCCTACGACTCGGTGCGGTGATTCACGGTGCACCTGGGCGACAGGTGGGTGTGGATGGGAGCGTGAGTCGTTCACCACCCGTATGAGTGCGTGGGGCCTGCGTCTGGAAGGGCACAACAGCGTCACCGCGACGGAGAAGTGTCCGGTACACTGCACGGCCAATGCTGTGGGTCACCTCACCGGTGGGCTTGCGCGGGACACGTGCCATGGACGGCTCTGTTTCCTTTCCTTCCTTCGCTGTGCGCCGTGGCGAGGACGTGCTGTCTCGCGTGCGGGATTCGATGGCGCACAAGTTTCCCCACTTCCTGCCGGTGGCGCGCCAGTCGCTCTCCGCCTTGGTGGGCTTTTGTGATGGCTGGCAGCGCACCTTCCCGGCGAGCCGGGCCTCGGGCGTGGTGCGGGAGCTGACGACGTGGGAGCGCTTCCTCTCCACCGAGCCTCGCTCGCGCCGCATCATGTTGACGGTGCAGCCCCTGGGCGTCGACACGGCGGCGGGGGCCTGGGGGCCCGCGCTGCTCGCCCAGGTGGCCCGATGGCACCGTGACACGCGGGGCCGCCGCTACAACCAGCCCACGGATGTCTGGTTGGCGGGGCTGGGCCGCGAGGGGCTGGACGCCCGACAGCGCGTCTCCGATGACAGCGTGCTCATCGTGGCCGTCACCCACGAGGGCGGCGGGTTTCGCATCGCGCGGCTGCCCCTGGAGGACTCGCACCTGAACCCGGCGGCGGTGGCGGGGCTGCTGGCCGCGTCCGCGCCGTGCACGCTCTCCGAGGCGCGCCGGGCCGGGCTGCACCCCCAGGTGGTGGTGGACGCGGCGGGGCGGGGGCGCAGCGCCTGGACCTCGCATCTGTTGACGACGAGCACCTGGATGGGGGCCCGGGTGGACCCGGGGACGGGCTCGCTGGAGCTGGCGTTCGACCATCTGGTGATGGATGGCACCGCGATGATGGAGGTGTCGCGCGCCATCGCCGCCGCCATGCCCCGGCGGGGCGGCCCGGCCACCGACGAGTGGCTCACGGGGGCGGAGGAGCCCACGCCGCTGTTGCACGTGGAGCTTCCGGAGCGGCTGGACTTCCGAAACCTCGCGTGCGCCTCGCTGCTGGCGCTGGAGCGCTCCGGCGCGGGCCTGCTGCGCGGTGACAACCCCACCATGCTGGTGCCCGTGTTGCCGGATGCGCCCTCGTCCGTGGCGAGGCCCTGGCGGCGCATCCGCATCGCGGTGATTCCCTCGCGGACGAGCCAGGGGCCGGTGACGCCCGAGCAGGTCTCCGCGCTGCTGGCGCGCACGCGGGGGGAGGGTGGGGTGCTGGAGGATGTCTTCTCCACCTTGTATTCGCCCGCGCTGCCCTGGTGGATGCCGTCGCTCACCACCCATGGCTTCGCCTTCACGCCGGGATTGAGACAGGTGGCCACGGCGTTGTGTGGCAATGCGCTCTTGTCGAAGATCACCATCGAGGTGGAGGACGAGGCGGCCCTGGAGCGGCACCTCCCCCTCTACTTCAACACCATGCGGCCGTTGCCCGCCGTGGGGGGCGGCGTGGCGCTCTGCGTGACGGAGGTGCTGTGCGCGACGCGCAAGGGCGTGCGCAAGCGCTTCTTTGGCGCTATCGCTGGCAGCGGCCCCTTCACCTCCCGCGAGCGACTCACGGCTTTTCGCACGGAGCTCCAGCGCGAGGTATCGCTCCGCTCCCCGGTTTCCTGTTCCCCCTGACCCGCCGTCCCCTCCGGCGAAAGCGAGTTCCCCCCACTCATGGTCAATCCCCCCGACCCCCGCAGAATCGTCCCGCGACCGCACCTGAAGTTTCACTTCGACGCCACGTTCCCCCGGGTGTGGCATCACAACGGGCTGGGTTCCACGCACCTGTGGAACGGGCTCAACATGCTCTTCCCCCAGGGTGAGCGTTTCTTCGTCCGCAGCGTCAATCACTACCTTCATGACCTGGATGACGCGCCGGTGTTGCGCGCGCAGGTGAAGGCGTTCTTCGCCCAGGAAGGCCAACACGCGCGGGAGCACCAGGACTACATCGAGCTGCTGGAGTCCCAGGGGTATGTCATCACCGGCTTCATGCGCGCCTACCAGCGCATCGTCTGGGGTTACATCGACAAGTACTTCCCGCCGTCCGTGCGGCTGGCCATCACCGCCGCGCTGGAGCACTACACGGCCATCATGGGGGAGAACACGCTGACGCTCGGCGTGTTCGCGGATGGCCACCCGGCCATGCGCCAGCTCATCGAGTGGCACGCCGCCGAGGAGATTGAGCACAAGGCCGTGGCCTTCGACGTGCTGCGGAAGGTGGCGCCCGGCTACGCGCTGCGGGTGACGGGGATGTTCGCGGGCATCATCGCGCTGTACGGCCTGTGGTTCGCGGCCACCGTGACGCTGCTGCGCCAGGAGCCCGGGTTGGGTTGGAGGGGGATGTGGCGGGAGCTGCGCAGCGCCCACAAGAAGGACCCGGTGCTGGTGCGCGTGCTCTGGCGAGGCCTCAAGGAGTACCTGCGGCCCTCCTTCCATCCGCTGGACAATGACAACCTGCACATCGCCCGCGCCCACCTGGCGACGCTCGACGAGCCTCCCCGGGCGGAGGCCGCCTGAGACGTGACGTCGCGCCCGCCGCGAGGACTCCTGGAAGCAACGGGCGTCCTCGCCGGTTGAGGCTGCTCACGATGCCGACCCCGCCGCGCCTCGCGCTCGCCGCCGCCTTGCTGTCCGTGGCCGCTCCGTCGGACGCGAGCGCCTTCTGGGTGAAGGACCACCACGCGCTGACCGAGGCCGCGCTCGAGCGGACCCTGGTGGCGGGAGGCCCGAGCTCCCTGGCCGCGCACCGGGACGCGGTGCTGCACGGCGCCACCGCGGAGGACCTCAACCTCCACGTGAAGTGGACGGGGTGGCACCACTTCTACCGGCCGGAGGGCTCGCTGGACTCCTCCTTGCGCGCGGGCTCCGACGCGCGGGTGAAGATGCTGTGGGAGGAGGCCCTCGACGCCGCGCGCGGGGGAGACCTGGGGCGGGCGTGGGACAGGGCCGGGCACCTGGCGCACCACATCCAGGACGTGGCCTCGCCGCCGCATGTCGTGCCGGTGAATCACAGCTTCGCGGATGGCTTCGAGCGGTGGGGCCTGCGCGACGTGCTGACGCGGCTGCCTTCGCGGGAGGTCGAGCCGCTGCCGGGGCCCGCGGCGCAGCATGCGCTCGCGCGCGAGACGCTGGAGGTGGTGCGCTCCCAGTTCCTGCGCGCGGAGGACGGCGTCGAGCTTCCGTGGAGCACGTTCTGGGCGGAGCCGGATGCGCGGCGTCCTGGCTCCTTCGGCGTCTACGGAAGCGTGGGCAATGCCTTCGGTCAGGCCGAGCCTCGCTGGAAGGACGGCGCGCACCGCGTGTCGCCCGAGACGTATGACGCCTTCATGGCGGAGCGGGCCGCCGCCGCGGTGGCATATACGCAGGCCTTCCTGACGTGGGCGGGCTCGCGCTTCGAGGCCCTCTCGGCGCCCGACGCACCTCCTTCCACGGCGCGAGGTTTCATCCCGTCACCGGAGCTGTCGCTCCAGGCGCTGGGAGGAATGGCCCGGGACTCGCGAGGCGCGACGCCCGTCGCCGGGCTGCGTGCGGGGCTGCCCTTGCCCCATGCGCTGCGCCTGTCGGTGGAGTGGACGCGGGGCCTGGGGCTGGGGAACAGGCCGCTGCCAGCGGGTGGGTGGAGCCTGGCGGTGCTGTCGCCGCCGCTGTGGGCGTGGCGTCCCGCCTATGCGGTGGGCGTGGATGTGCGGGCCTCGCTGGGCGTGGGGTTGTTCTCGCGGGAGGAGGGGACTCGCTTCGGCGTCCCGGTGGGACTGCGCGCGAGTGCCCTGCTCGGTGGGCCCTTCATCGCGAGCACCGAGCTGCGCTACCAGGGAGTGCACCCGTTCACCCAGGAGTGGACCCATGGGTTCGCGTGGACACTCGGCTTCGGTGTCGCGCTGGGTGACCGCTGAGCAGCGGGTTGTCTCGGGAATGAAACGCCAGACGCCGCGTTCTCGCGCGCGTCCCCCCCGAGTGCACCACGGCCCCTGGAGCCGTTGTCATGAAGACTTCGCGAAGGAAGTTCCTGCAGTACACCGCTACGGGTGCGTCGCTGCTCGCGCTCGGACCCGAGGTGATGGCCGCGCCGAAGAAGGGCGTGAAGAAGCGCATCCTCATCCTGGGCGGCACGGGGTTCCTGGGCCCCGCCGTGGTGGAGGCCGCGCGAGCGCGGGGCCATTCACTGACGCTCTTCAACCGGGGCAAGACGCGCCCCGAGCTCTTCCCCGACGTGGAGAAGCTGCGCGGGGACAGAGACCCGGACAAGGACGAGGGACTCAAGGCGCTGAAGGGCAAGAAGTGGGACGCCGTCGTGGACACGTCCGGCTACTACCCGCGCATGGTCCGCGCCTCGGCCGCGCTGCTGGCGCCGAACGTGAAGCAGTATGTCTTCATCTCCAGCGTGTCCGCGTACGCCAGCGACAAGACGCCTCGCGAGGACGAGAGCGGCCCCACTGCGACGCTGGCGGACCCCGCCGTGGAGACGATGGGCAAGGACTTCGAGTTCTACGGAGGCCTCAAGCGCGCGTGCGAGGAGGCGGCCGAGGCCGCGCTGCCGGGGCGCGTGGCCAACATCCGTCCCGGTTACATCGTCGGGCCGGATGACCGCTCGGACCGCTTCACGTACTGGCCGGTGCGCTTCGACCAGGGTGGGGAGATGCTCGCGCCCGGGACGGCCAAGGACCCGCTGCAGATCATCGACGTGCGAGACCTGGCCGAGTGGCTGGTGTTGCTCATCGAGGGCCAGGTGAACGGCGTCTTCAACGCGGTGGGCCCCGCGGAGCCGTGGTCGATGGGCGCGATGCTGGACACGTGCCGGCAGGTGACGGGACGGGACACGAAGGTGACGTGGGTGCCGGCGGAGTTCCTGGAGAAGCACGGCGAGACAGGCGATGTCCGCCTCCCCATCTACATGCCGCCCACGGGCACCAGCCTGGGCACGCACCTGCGTAGCAACGCGAAGGCGGTGAAGGCCGGGCTGAAGTTCCGCCCCGTGGACGTCACCGTGCGCGACACGCTGGCGTACTTCAAGGGGCTGCCCGAGGAGCGCCGGAAGAAGCCACGCGCGGGACTGCCCGCCGAGCGTGAGGCGGAGCTGCTGGCGCTGTGGCGCAAGGCCCAGGCCCCGGAGGAGAAGCCCGCCGCGACTCCGGTCCCCTCGGCTTCTGGCAAGGACGGGTAGCGCCCTTCGTTGATGGCGTGCACGGGGGATGACTCCCCGCACGCTGGACGCACCCCGGGCCGTCGTTCCCGGGGGCGTTCGCGCGCCGTGCGGAGCCCTCCGTGGGGTTGCCGAGTTTCCCCGCCTGTCACGAGCGCCGCGCAAGCTCTGACGTGTGAGCGGCTCCCACCGTGGCCCCTGTCCGCCTGGACAGCGAGCGGGCCGCGGCGAAGTCTGTCCTCGCCCACGCGACGCACGGTGATAAGGACGCCCCGGCTGTTACCCAGGGCCACACCTACTCCCCATGTCCAGCATGCACTTCCTGCGCGGCGCTCCTGTCCTCTCTGAATTCCGGCTCGCCAAGCTGCTCGCGCAGTGCCGCGAGCAGGTGCCCGGCGTGTCGTCCGTCTACGCGGAGCACGTGCACTTCCTCGACGCCCCGAGCGCCCTCTCCGAGGACGAGCAGGCGATGCTCGGTCGCCTCCTGGAGTACGGCCCCAAGGTGCCCTCGGGAGAGCGGGCGGGCAGCCTGCTGCTCGTGGTGCCTCGTCCGGGAACCATCTCCCCCTGGTCCTCGAAGGCGACGGACATCGTCCAGAACTGCGGCCTGGGGGCGAAGCTCAAGCGCCTGGAGCGCGGCCTCGCGTACTACGTGGCCGGCCCCGAGGGCCGCGCGCTGGAGCCCGCTCAGGTGGAGCGCCTCGCGCCGGTGCTGCATGACCGGATGACGCAGGCGGTGCTCAAGCGCATGGAGGACGCCGCCGTCCTCTTCTCCGAGCACGCGCCCCGTCCCCTCACCACCGTGGACATCCTGGGCGGTGGACGCGCGGCGCTGGTGACGGCGAATCGCATGCTGGGCCTGGCGCTGGCGGAGGACGAAATCGACTACCTGGTGGCGCGCTTCCTGGAGCTGAAGCGCAACCCCACCGACGTCGAGTTGATGATGTTCGCGCAGGCCAACAGCGAGCACTGCCGACACAAGATCTTCAACGCGAGCTGGACGGTGGATGGCAAGCCGAAGGAGCGCTCGCTCTTCCAGGCCATCAAGAACACCTACGCCCAGCACAAGGAGGGCGTGCTCTCCGCCTACAAGGACAACGCGGCCGTCATCGCGGGCTTCGAGGTGGACCGCTTCTTCCCGGACGCGGACACGGGCGAGTGGGGGACGGTGCGCGAGCCGTCTCACATCATGGTGAAGGTGGAGACGCACAATCACCCGACGGCGATTTCGCCGTACCCCGGCGCGGCCACTGGCGCGGGCGGAGAGATTCGCGACGAGGGCGCCACCGGACGCGGCGCGAAGCCCAAGGCGGGCCTGACGGGCTTCACCGTCAGCCACCTGCGCATCCCTGGCTACGAGCAGCCCTGGGAGCAGCCCTACGGCAAGCCGGACCGCATCGTCTCCGCGCTGGACATCATGATTGAGGGTCCGCTGGGCGGGGCCGCCTTCAACAACGAGTTCGGCCGTCCCAACCTGTGCGGCTACTTCCGCAGCTACGAGTCGCAGGTCGCCACGCCCGAGGGCGTGGAGGTGCGCGGCTACCACAAGCCCATCATGATCGCCGGCGGGCTCGGCAACATCCGCGCGCCGCACGTGCAGAAGGGCAAGCTGCGGCCGGGAGACAAGCTCATCGTCCTGGGCGGCCCCTCCATGCTCATCGGCCTGGGTGGCGGCGCGGCGTCCTCCATGGCGCAGGGCACGAGCGCGGCGGACCTCGACTTCGCCTCCGTGCAGCGCGACAACGCGGAGATGGAGCGGCGCTGCCAGCAGGTCATCGACCAGTGCTGCGCGCTCGGCGAGAAGAGCCCCATCCGCTCCATCCACGACGTGGGCGCGGGCGGCCTGTCCAACGCGCTGCCGGAGCTGGCGCACGACAACGAGCTGGGTGGCCGGCTGGAGCTGCGCGCGGTGCCCAACGCGGAGCCGGGCATGTCTCCGCTGGAGATCTGGTGCAACGAGGCCCAGGAGCGCTACGTGTTGGGCGTGGCACCGGAGGACCTGCCGCGCTTCGCCGCTTTCTGCGAGCGCGAGCGCGCGCCCTTCTCCGTGCTGGGAGATGCGACCGAGGCCCAGGTGCTCAAGCTGTCCGACGCGCGCCTGGGCACGCCGCCCATCGACCTGCCGATGGACGTGTTGTTCGGCAAGGCGCCGCGCATGCACCGCGACGCGACGTCGCGTCCGCTGACCCACGCGCCGCTGGTGCTGTCCAGTGACGTCAAGGTGCTGGCCGAGCGCGTGCTGAGCCACCCCACGGTGGCGGACAAGTCCTTCCTCATCACCATCGGCGACCGCTCGGTGTCGGGCCAGGTGGCGAGAGACCAGATGGTGGGACCGTGGCAGGTGGCGGTGGCCGACTGCGCGGTGACGCTGTCCACGGTGACGAGCACCACGGGCGAGGCGATGTCCATGGGCGAGCGCACGCCGCTGGCGGTGGTGGACGCGGCGGCCTCCGCGCGGATGGCGGTGGGCGAGGCGCTCACCAACATCGCCTCGGCGCGCATCGACAAGCTGTCCGACGTGAAGCTCTCCGCGAACTGGATGGCGGCGGCCGGCAGCCCTGGCGAGGACGCACAGCTCTACGCCGCCGTGCACGCGGTGGGCATGGAGCTGTGCCCGGCGCTGGGCCTCACCATCCCCGTGGGCAAGGACTCCATGTCCATGCGCACCGTCTGGGAGGAGGGCGGCGCGCGCAAGGCCGTGACGTCGCCGGTGTCGCTCATCATCTCCGCCTTCGCCCCGGTGCTGGACGTGCGCCAGTCGCTCACGCCGCAGTTGGTGGAGCTGGAGCAGGACACGCGGCTGCTCTTCATCGACCTGGCGAAGGGGAAGCAGCGGCTGGGCGGCTCCATCGTCGCGCAGACGCACTCGCAGGTGGGCCCCGAGGTCCCCGACGTGGAGGACCCGGCGCTCCTGAGCGGCTTCTTCGCGGCGATGCAGTCACTCAACGCGGAGGGCCGGTTCCTGGCCTACCACGACCGCTCCGACGGCGGCTTGTGGGCCACGCTGTGCGAGATGGCCTTCGCGGGCCACTGCGGCGTGGACGTGGACGTCGCGGCCCTGGGCGGAGACCCGACGGCGGCCCTCTTCAACGAGGAGCTGGGCGCGGTGGTGCAGGTGCGCTCGGCGGACGTGGCTCGAGTGCGTGAGGTGTTGGGGCAGCACGGCCTCGCGACGTCCTGCCACGAGCTGGGGCGGCCGACGGCCGCGCTGGAGGTCCGCGTGCGCCATGGCGCGCAGGCGCTGCTCTCCGAGGGCACCATGGACCTGAGGCGCATCTGGTCCCGCGTGAGCCACGAGCTGCAGAAGCGCCGCGACAACCCCGTGTGCGCGGAGCAGGAGTACGCGGCCAAGTGCGACGCGGCGGACCCGGGCCTCTCGCCGAAGCTGACGTTCGACGTGAGGCTGGACGTCGCCGCGCCGTTCGTGGCGAAGGGCGCCCGTCCTCGCGTGGCGGTGCTGCGCGAGCAGGGCGTCAACAGCCAGCAGGAGATGGCGGCGGCCTTCACCCGCGCGGGCTTCCTGGCGGTGGACGTGCACATGAGCGACATCCTCGCCGGGCGCGTGTCGCTGAAGGACTTCCACGGCGTGCTGGCCTGCGGCGGCTTCTCCTACGGAGACGTGCTGGGCGCGGGCGGAGGCTGGGCGAAGTCCATCCTCTTCAACCCGCGCGCACGCGATGAGTTCGCGGGCTTCTTCGCGCGCTCCGACAGCTTTGGCCTGGGCATCTGCAACGGCTGCCAGATGATGTCCGGCTTGAAGGACATCATCCCGGGCGCGGAGCACTTCCCGCGCTTCGTGCGCAACGCCTCCGAGCAGTACGAGGCGCGCCTGGGGACGGTGGAGATTGCCCGCACGCCTTCGCTCTTCTACCAGGGCATGGAGGGCAGCCGGATGCTCATCGCCGTGGCGCACGGTGAGGGCCGCGCGGAGTTCTCCGACGTCGCCGAGGCCGCGCGCGTCAACGCGCAGGGCTACATCACCACGCGCTGGGTGGACAACCGGGGCCAGGTGGCGGCGACGTACCCCGCCAACCCCAACGGCTCGCCCCATGGCATCGCCGGGGTGACGACGCGGGATGGCCGCTTCACCGTGACGATGCCGCATCCCGAGCGCGTCCACCGCACCGTGCAGCACTCGTGGCGGCCCCGGGAGTGGACCGGCGACGACGGCCCGTGGATGCGGATGTTCCGCAACGCTCGCGCCTGGCTGGGCTGAGCGACGCGGGCGGTGCCCCGACCTCGGAGACTCAGCCGAGGCCGGGGCAACACGTGCCGCCTACGCGCGGACCAGCTCCAGCGGCTGGCCTTCTTCCACGTGCTTCATCGCCGCCGAGTTCATGCAGTAGCGCTGCCCGGTGGGCGGTGGTCCATCCGGGAAGACGTGGCCCAGGTGGCCATCACAGCGGGCGCAGCGCACCTCGGTGCGCACCATGCCGTAGGAGCGGTCGCTGATCTCCGCCACCGAGTCCGCGCTCACCGGCTGGGTGAAGGAGGGCCAGCCCGTGCCGGACTCGAACTTCGTCCCCGACTTGAAGAGGGGATTGCCACAGCCGGCGCACACGTAGGTGCCCGGCGTCTTGGTTCCCAGGAAACACCCCGTCCCCGCGCGCTCCGTGCCGTGCTTGCGCAGGACGTCGTACTCCTCCGGGGTCAGGCGCTCGCGCCACTGGGCATCGCTGAGGGTGAGCTTGTCGACCATGCCATCACGCTCCTTTTGCCCGGGTCCACGCCCGGGGTTTCTCTTGGATGCTCATCCTGCCCAATCGTCGCGCCTGCTGGCCAACCCGGAATGGTGCCCCCTGTCCGCTCGTCCGCCCCTCCTCCGGGCCCAGGGGCGGGGCGAGCAGGATGTCCCCGCTGACGCCACGTTAGGCTGTAGCCCATCGTTCACCCCATCAGCGGAGGACGCCATGCGGATTGACGAGCTGATGACGAAGAATGTGGAGACCATCGAGGCCGACGAGTCGCTGCGCGTCGCGGCCCTGAGGATGCGCACGTGCAACATCGGCTCGCTGCCCGTCACCGAGAAGGGGCAGCTGGTGGGCATGTTGACGGACCGGGACATCACCGTCCGCTCCACGGCCCTGGGACAGGACCCCAACGAGACGCGGGTGCGCGAGGTCATGACGACCGCGCTCATCACCTGCGAGCCGGGCGCGTCACTGAGCGCCGCCGAGCAGCTCATGGAGGACAAGATGGTGCGGCGGCTCGTCGTCGTGGACGAGGCCCGCCGGCCCCTGGGCATCCTCAGCCTGGATGACCTGGCCACCGTGCCCGCGGAGGTGGTGCGCGCAGGCGCGGTGCTGGAGCACCTGATGCGCGGATAGGCACCCCCGAGGGGCGGGACGCCGGGAGGTCCGGCCCCACCCCTCGGGCTTTCATCAGGCGTCCGACGCAGGCCCGCAGGCGGCCACCAGCTCCGCCAGCCCCGCGTCCCACGACACGTCCCGCTGCGCCCCGTCCCGCTGGCGCAGCCTGACGCCGTTCGCCTGCACTTCACGCCCGCCCACCACGACGAGCCACGGGACTCCCGCCTGGTGCGAGTCCAGCACCTTGCGCGACAGCGACTCGTTGCGCGCATCCACCCGTGCGCGGCAGCCCGCTCGGCGCAGGCTGGCCGCGAAGCGCTCCGCGTAGTCCACCGCCGCCTCGCCCACGGGCACCACCACCACCTGCTCCGGCGAGAGCCACGCGGGCAGCGCGCCCCCGTGCTGCTCCAGCAACACGCCGATGAAGCGCTCCAGGCTGCCCAGCAGCGCGCGGTGAAGCATCACCGGACGGACCCGCGCACCCGAGCCATCCTGGTAGCGCAGGTCGAAGCGCTCGGGCAGGACGAGGTCGAGCTGAATCGTCCCGCACTGCCACTCGCGCCCCAGCCTGTCCTTCAGGACGAACTCCAGCTTGGGCCCGTAGAAGGCGCCCTGGCCCGGCTGGAGCTTGCAGTCCAGTCCAGCCTGCTTCGCCGCGGCGGCCAGCCACGACTCGGCCTGGTCCCAGACCTCGTCGCTTCCTGCTCGGGACGCCGGTCGGCCGGAGAAGGCCACCTGGACCTCGTCGAAGCCGAAGCTCGCGTAGAACTCCTTCAGGGAGCGCGCGAAGTGGACGACTTCGTCCACCACCTGCTCCGGGGCACAGAAGATGTGCCCGTCGTCTTGCGTGAACTGGCGCAGCCGGAACAGGCCATGCAGCGCGCCTCCCGGCTCACTGCGGTGCACCAGCCCGAACTCACCCAGCCGCAGGGGCAAGTCCCTGTAGCTGGGCGCCATGCGCTGCACGAGCTCGATGTGGCCCGGGCAGCTCACTGGCTTCACGGCGAGGTGGCGGTCGCCGTCCTCGAGCAGGAACATGTTCTCGCGGAAGTTCTCCCAGTGGCCGCTGCGCTCCCACAGGGGCTGCGCGTAGATTTGCGGCGTACGGACTTCGAGGTAGCCCTCGCGCTTCATGCGCTGGCGGACGCGCTCCTCCAGCAGTTGGTACAGCTTCCAGCCACGCGGGTGCCAGAAGACCATTCCCGGTGCCTCTTCCTGCAAATGGAAGAGGTCCATGCGATGGCCCAGGGAGCGGTGGTCTTGTTCGTCGAGCATTGCAGTGACTCCAGAGACGGAAGGGTTGAATGCCTTGCCGGACGGAGCACTGAGCGAGTGCACGGCTGCCCCGGCCGAAAAGGCGGGGCGGAAAGCCGTGCGGTCGTCTGCTTACTTCGCGACGCGCACCGCTCCACACCCGCCGTAGCGAGTCGTGGTGCCGGTGGTCGTGGAGAAGTTGACGAAGCTCACGAGGACTAAAATGCAGGCGGGCCCGATGATTGTCAACCGGACCCGCCGGACAGCCTGTCAGCCGATGCGTTGTCGGCCTCGTACTACCCGGTCAGATGAATCGAGCGTCGGCGCCCCGTTCGGTGCCGGTTTCTGCCCTACCGAAATCGGTTCTAATCCTGGCGCACGAAACGGATGCCGTACCAGTTGTTGCCGACGCGGGCGCGCGCGGAGAAGGCGCCTGTCTTCATCTGGTAGTCGTACGTGGCGTCACCGAACCCGATGTTCCAGTCGAAGGTCCAGCGGTTGGACTCTCCATAACACTGCGGCTTGCGGGCCTCGCCGATGGTCCACTTGAGACGATTTTGTTCGGCGAGCTGCATCACGCGCTTGGCGTACTCCTTGTAGCGCTGGCTGAACGTTGAATCGATCGAGTCGATCATGTTCTTGACGATGCTCTCATAGAGGTTCTGGTACGTGTTGCCGATGAGCGAGTTGAACAGGCTGTTGAGCCACTGCCCCACCTGGGCCGTCGTCACCCGGTAGCCCAGGGCGCTCGCGTTGACCTTGATGTTCATCGTCTTCACGACCCAGTTGCCAATCTTGTAGTCCGCCAGGCCATCGAACTTCGGCTGGGCAAGATTGTTGAACTGCTGCGGAGCCGGGAAGATGTAGTCCGTCCAGAGGTACATGTTGTCGATGGAAATCACCATCTCGTCGGCGTTCGAGGGGCCCCAGTAGCTGACGAACAGGAAGCGCTTCTTGCGCTGGAGCTTCGCCTTCACGCCAATGCGCTCGTAGACGATGCTGAGCGGCTGCCAGGTGTGCTGCGCCTTGAAGACGAAGCGCCGGTTGTCGGTGACACCCACGTCCTCCGAGCGCCGGAAGTTGGAGCCCACGGGGAAGGACGAATAGTTGAGGTTGGCGGGCGGAGTCGTGTTGCACGCAAGGGTGTCCTGGCAGAGGAACTCGCGCAGCCCGTTGTAGGCGGTGGGGCCCGTGCAACCCGCGGACAGCCAGGGGGCCCCCGGCTTCTGCGTCACAGGGACCTCCAGCACCGAGGCCGTGCCCGGCCAGAACTTGCGGCAGTAGGCGAGCGGGTCGAGGTTCGCGCCCGAGGTGCAGTCGGTGTCGTGGGTCCAGGCCCCGGACGACGTCGTGTGCAGGTTGACCTTGCCCCACCAGTACGCGATGCGGCCGTACTCCGTGCCCTTGTTGCCCTTCTCCGTCAGGGCGTCGGAGCAGGACGTCTTCGACTCCTGGACCTCGCTCTTCTCAGCCAGGGTGTCGGACCCGGACGGCTCCCCCTCCTGGGCCTCGCGCTTCTGGGTGAGGGTCTGGGCGCCGCCGCCCTCCTCGTCATTGCCCAGCAGCTTCATGTCGGGCACGCCGTAGTCCCGGCCCACCGCGCGCGTGACGCCCGGCATGACCTGATACCTGCCATTGCCCAGGGACGTCTCGCCCGGCACCGAGGTGTAGTTCGGGTCGACGTTGATGGCGTACTTGTTCGCGTTGTACCAGCTCCGGTACGCCGCGAGCTGAGACAGCTCGACAGTGAAGACACCCAGGTTCGTGATGTGGCGCAGCGTGCTGCCCACGACGACCTGCAGCTCGGGGTCGACGAGCTTGCGGATGGAGTCGTCGTCGGTGAGGTAGAGCTTGAGGTCGTTCAGGTACTCGGCCTCGGTGACGTCGACGATGGCATCACCCGCGGGGTCGCTGAACGAAGCGGCCTTGAGCGCCGCGTACGCGCTGTTGAAGCCCACCGGCATCATCTGCGCCTGCGTCAGCGGCGCGGTGACGGTGTAGGCGAGGGTGCCGGTGCAGGCGACCGCCGCGTAGCACCCCAGGCGGACCTCGTACGTCCCGCTGGTGCTGGCGGTGAAGTCGATGCGACTGCCCCGGCCACCACAGGCATCGTCGCCGCTGGCGACCACCGCGTTGCTGCCGTTGAGGACGCTCAGGTAGGTGTCACCCGTGAAGGCAGACCCCACGAGGCCACACGTCCCGAGGCTGAAGGTCTGCCCCTGCTCGAGCCGCAATGACAGGGTTGCGTAGTTCTGGGTCGCGCTGTTGGTGTTCGCGGTGTTGTAGGAGACGAAGCCGCTCGAGGTCCCCCCGGCGCCGATGGCGTCGTTGACGACATAGGCCGTCGTCCCGCTGCACGAGTTGCCGGAGTAACAGCCCATCCGGACCTGATACGTGCCCGTGGAGGGAGCGGTGAAGGTCGCGCGGCTGCCCGAGCCGCCGCAGGCGTCGTCGCTGTAGGCGACCTGGTTGTTGGCGCCATCATGGACGCGCAGGTAGGTGTCGCCCGAGGCCACCGAGCCCTCGACACCGCACGTACCGACGTCGAAGTCCTGGCCCGCCAGCAGGTAGACGGTGAAGGTGACGTAGTTCTGGCTGGCGCTGTTGGTATTGGCGGCGCTGTAGGCGTGCGTGCCGGTGATGGAGCCGGTGGAGGGAGCCTCCGCGGCATCGAACGCGCGCAGGAACCTGGTGAAGTCCGTCTCGGAGTTGAACTGGAGCGTCCCCGTCGGGAAGTTGCTGTCGACGACGAGCGTCGGGGCCACCCAGGGGACGGCCGGGCCGCTGCTGGCCAGCGCCTCCGACTTCGTCTCCGAGAGGGGCGCCGGCTTCTCCCCTTCCAGGGCCTCGCCCCCCTCTCCTCCACACCCCACCCAGCCAAGGGCCGCTGCTATCAAAAGCGCTCGAAATGCCTGGTGTCTCATCGATGAACTCCTCACCTGACCACGGGTCACGAACATCACTGTCAGTGAACCCGTGTCTCACAGCTTTCCAGCTTTTTCAAGCTAGCCATGTCTGGTCGGCTGTTGGAGCGACTCGTAGCTGAGGCAGCGGCTGGCGCTGAAGAAGCAGATGCTCAAGTCGTACTAGCAGCGATATCGCTTGTTGAAGCACGGGCATATGGCCTTGACCGTGCCCTCACAGCAATTCCCCGTGCGGTTGCACAGCATTCCTTCCAAATCGGCGCACGCCGGATAGGTCCCCGGACAGGCCGCTGGAGGGCAAGCAGTGAAGACGCCATCACACGTCACCCCGCTCTGATTCGCCGCGGAACAGGTCGCGCCCGAGCAGGAGACGGACTGTCCGTCGAAGCAGGTGGCGGTACACGTGGTGAGCTCCTGGCTGACGTCCGAAACCAGCAAGACGTCTTCCTGGACCTCCGCGGGCTCCGCACCGACGTCCGCTCCGCCACAGCCCATCAACGAGACACCGAGGACCGCTGCCATCATCACGATTGCGCGCTTCATGGAAACCCCCGCTTCGAGTCTTGTGTGAAACGTCTGTTCTCAGACGCTCCGTGCGGGTTCTTTCATGAGTGCGCTTTCGTGCGCAACAGCAGCCCTCTGGCCGAAACTGTCAAGTCACGCCAGCAGCGAGGCCAGGCCAATCAAGCCGGCGATGAGGAAGAAGAGGGACTCGCCCGCGATGAGGCCACCGCCCGCCAGGGACATGGTGCTCATGTCCTCGGGGAGCGCCTCTCCTTGTCCAGGGCTGCCCGCGGCGGCGGGGGCGCGCTTCTTCGTCACGGTGTTCCACACGGACGCGATGACGCCGCCCGCGCCGAACCACAGCGCCACCGGGAAGGACACGAAGGCGCCGAAGGACGACGCGTAGGGGCTGGCCAGCACCAGCGAGTCCATGGTCCAGCCCAGCGCGAAGCCCTCGCGCGAGCTCTTGATGTAGCGCTGGTAGCCCTGGTTGCGCTGGAGCAGCTTGCGCAGCACCTGGATGCCGAAGCCGAGCCCCAGGCCGAAGAACATCGCCTGAATCTTGGCGTCCGACAGCGAGCCCAAATCCCGGATGGCGCCCACCAGCTTGTAGGTCATGGCGGAGCCCCACTGGCCCACCGGGACGTTGGGGTTGTCGAGCTGGTTGACGGTCAGCGCGGGGTAGGCCGTCATGAAGACCTTCGCCAACCCCACGCACAGGAGCGCGCCCATGACGACGCCCATCACCTGGTAGCGGAACTGGATGACGCGGTTGGTGCCCAGGCGCCAGCCGGTGGAGCGGTCCTGCTGCATGTCGCAGCCCACGGACGTGGAGATGAGCAGGATGGTCGCCGCCATCAACCCCACCAGCGGGTTCTTCAGGCCCATCAGCGACATCAACATGATGGAGATGACGAACGCGCTGGAGATGGGGTTCTGGTCGGTGATGCCGTAGGAGATGCCGTTGATGAGCACGAACAGGAGCGCCAGCGCGAGGCCGAACGCGAGCCACGCCAGGGGCTGACCCAGCACGAGCGTGCCCACCAGCAGCGTCGCCGCGCCCCAGCCCACCACCCAGGCCAGCAGCCGGGGCATGTTGACCTTCTTCCACGCCGGCTCCTCGCCCGGCGCGGCGTCCGCATGGGCACGCATGCGCGCGACGGCCTGGACCGCGAGCAGCGAGAGGTCCACCGCCGCCGCGCCGCAAATCATGGCCAGACCGATGAGGAAGCCCACCTTGCGGAACGGGTCCGCCGCGCCCAGCCAGCCAAGCTCGCGCAGGTAGGGCAGCTGCCACGCGCCGATGACGGCCATCAGCACCGCGGGCACGGTGATGCGACTGCCGACAATCATGCCCGCGCCCAGCGTGGCGGCGCTCGTCCCGATGGCGCCGACGAAGGCAATCTTCTCCGTCATCCACGCGGCGATGGCGCCCAGCAACGTGCCGCCGCCCAGCTTGGAGATGGACGCCTTGAGCAGCCGCTTGTCCGTCAGCGCGCGCAGGATGTTGGCCACCGCGAAGCCCGACGGGTAGTCGAGCTGGAGCCGGTCCACGAGCAGCGGCGTGTAGAGCATGCCCACGCCCACCGCGAACATGCCCACGCAGCCCACGAAGAGCATCAGGTGCCACGCGGGGGGCAGCTCCATGCCCAGCCACACCATGGCCTGGATGAGCACGGACATGGCGCACAGCGAGGCCACCGACGCGGCCATCGTCTGCATGTAGTTGGCGCCGTGCTTGCCCTCCGCGCCGTAGCCGTACGTGACGGCGCTGCCGAGGATGCCCGCCAGCACCTGCCCGCCGACGAAGAAGCCCACGCTGAAGTTCATGTACGACGCGGCGATGCCACCCAGGGGCCCGAGGATGAAGAGGGCCACCGCGCTCAACAGCAGGTGGTACTTCCAGGTCCCCACCGGAGGCAGCCACCCGAAGCGCGGCTGCACCTGCTCGGGGGCGTCGGACATCGGGGACGGGGCGTGCTCCGGAGAGGGGAGCGGCGGGACGGAGTGGGCCATGTGCCGCGAAGGGTACCGGCATCCTCCACCGCTGTCACAACCCGCGACGTCGCGTCACGGGTCCTGGTAGCGCCTCGCTCGCACGGCGTCTCGAAGCCGGCTCCGCCCCCGGTAGAGGTGCAGGCCGTGAAACACCGCCAGTGCCACGAGGCAGAGCACGCCCAGCATCACATAGCGGCGGATGAGGTCGCCCTCCTGCCAGCCGTGCTCGTCCACCAGACGGCTCGGGTCGCTCAGGCCCACGCCCTCCATGCGTCCGAAGGGAATCTCCTCCGCGTTCGTCCTCGCCGCCCACCAGGTGACGAAGCAGTCCCAGAAGGCCAATGCGCCAATGGGCACCAGGCCCCAGCGCAGTCCCCGCACGTGGAGGTAGCTGCCGGGCCGCACGTAGAAGCACCCCATCAGCACCGTGCCCAGCACCAGCATCCCCGCGTCGCCGCCGAAGATGATGAGCGGCGTCGTGCTCGCCATGGGCAAGAGCAGCGTGCAGACGAGCTGGGCGGTGAGCAGCACCACGCCCCAGGTCACCCACGCCGGGCGACGCAGCTTCCATCCCAGCCACGTGAGCGCTCCGAGCGCACCCGCGAGCAGCAGCGCCAGCGAGTACCAGCGCTCCGAGCCCATGGAGGTCACCCAGAGTGACGGCACGGCGGGGATGCCGCACAGCCACGCGGTGATGGCGTGCCCCGCCTCGTGCACGAGCATGGTGAACAGGCGGACGATGAAGCGCAGCGAGCCGGTGGCCCCCAGGTAGCCCACGAACAGCGCCACGGGGACGACGATGAGGCGCAGCCGCAGCTCGTGCACGGCCTGCTCGTCGGCGGCGTCGAACGCGGCCGTCTCCGGCGGGTGCACGTCCGAGCGCAGGTCCGGCGGCGGCACGAGCCAGGCGGGGTCCACCTCGAAGGCCTCGGGCTCGGGAGGCGGCGCTGATGCCGCCGCCGCGCGTTCCTGCTCGGCCTTGCGCGCCGCCCGGGCCTCCGCGCGGGCGTAGATGATGCCGCAGCGAGGACACTCCGGCCCCTCCACGCGGGGCGCCTGACAGCCGGGGCAGGTGAGGGCGGAAGCAGGACGCACGCGAAGGAGCCTACCGGCCCGTGCGGGCGGGAGGGAACAGGGAGAGGCTTGACGCGCGAGCCGCGCCTCGACGAAGTGGGAGCCATGTCCACGCTGGATGCGAAGACACGAGGACGCACCGCGCCAGGGCGCCTGCGCGCGCTCGATGTCTACCTGTGCCGCTTCGAGCGCGAGCTGCTGTCGCGCGTCGACGGCGCCTGGGCCCGGGCCTCCTTCGTGGACGTGGGCTTCGGCGAGCACCCGTGGACGACGCTGGAGAGCGCGGAGGCGTTTCGCGCGCTCCAGCCGGACCTCACCGTCATCGGCGTGGAGCTGGAGGAGGCGCGCGCCCTGGCGGCCCAGGCCCACGCGGGGCCCCGCACCTCCTTCCGGCAGGGGGGCTTCGAGCTGCCGCTCTCGGAAGACGAGCCCGTCCGGCTCATGCGGGCCATGAACCTGCTGCGTCAGGGGCCCGCCGAGCGCGTCTCCGAGGTGCACCACGCCCTGGGTCGCTTCCTGCTGCCGTCGGGGCTGCTCGTGGAGGGAAGCTCGGACCCGGAGGGTTCAGTGCTCACCGCGCACCTGCTGCGTCGGGAGTCGGCGGACCGGGAGGCCCCTCCCACGCGCGAGGCGCTGCTGTTCCACACCGACTTCCGCAACGGGTTCGCGCCCTTGCTGTTCCGTGACTGGCTGCCCCGGGACTTGCGCCGACGCGTGCGTCCTGGCGAGCCCATGCACACCTTCTTCCAGGAGTGGACAGAAGCCTGGAGACAGGCGCGCGAGGCGGGACACACCTCGCCTCCTGATGCGTTCCACGAGTCCGTCACACGCCTGGGTGCGCGCCTGAGCGGGGTGGCCACGGAGCCGTGGCTGCTCGACTCGGGTTACCTCGTGTGGCGGCCGGAGGGTGGCGTGAGTCCCTGACGCGTGTGGCCAGCCGCTCGCGCCATGGCCCGAGGTGGTTTTCTCACGCCATGGGTCGCCACGCGCGGGTGGGTCGTCGCGTCGGACCCGGCTGGGTCTCATGGGCGGGAAGTGGCGAGTTCGTTGGTTCTCAGAACAAGGGACTCGAAGTGGACAGGGGCAAATGGTGGGGGGGGCGGCTATGTTGAGTCCCCAAGGCATGAAACGACACATCCTCTCACTCCTCACCGCCGGGCTCGCCGCGGGTCTCTCGATTCCCGCTCCGACGCAGGCTTCAGGTGTCGGCGCGCAAGCCCAGGCAACGGCCCGCAGGACGCCCCCGCGTCCCCGCAGGCTGGAGGAAGTGGAGAGACTGGAGACGGCTCAGGTGGAGGCAGAAGACGTGAAGGTGGAACAGGCGGCGCGCCAGCGCGTGGAGGGGCGGCCGTCCGCGTTGCTCTTCTCCGCGAGCTTCTACGGCACGCTCGCCGCCGCGCGCTGCTTCGGGCGCAATGGCATTGACGTCACGGTGGCGGACCCCGGCCGTCTGGGGCCCGCGAGCTGGTCCCGCTTCGTCGGGCGGCGCGTGCAGTGTCCTCCCGAGTCCCAGCCCGAGGCGTTCATGGAGTGGCTGCTGGACTTCGGCCGGAGGGAGCCGGGCCGGCACGTGCTGTACCCGACGAGCGACGAGCTGGCGTGGCTGGTGTCGGTCCATGCGGAGGAGCTGTCGAAGTACTTCCACCTCTATGACCCGGGCGTGGAGGCCGTGTACGGGCTGCTCAACAAGCGCAAGCTCTTCGAGGCGGGCCAGGCGGTGGGGCTGACGTTGCCGCGCACCTGGTTCCCCGAGTCCGAGGCGGACCTGGAGGCCATCGCCCGCGAGGCGCGCTTCCCGGTCCTCATCAAGCCGACGACGCAGATTCTCTACTCCACGCACGTCAAGGGCCTGCCGGTGGCGGAGCCGTCGCAGCTGGTGGAGGAGTACCGGTCCTTCGCGCGTGATGGCTACGCGCCCATGCTGGTGAAGTTCGACCCGGCGGTGGCGCGGCCGATGGTGCAGGAGTTCCATCCGGAGGCTGCGGAGGGCATCTACAGCCTGTCGGGCTTCGTGGACGAGTCCGGCGAGCTGTTCGAGGTGCGAGGCGCCATGAAGGTGCTCCAGCGTCCGCGCCGGCTGGGCGTGGGCGTGTGCTTCGAGTCCGCGCCGGTGCGACAGGACCTGGCGGACGGGCTCAAGCGGCTGTGCCAGCGGCTGAACTATCACGGTGTCTTCGAGGTGGAGTTCATCCAGACGAAGGACGACTTCCTGCTCATCGACTTCAACCCGCGCTACTACGGGCAGATGGGCTTCGATATCGCCCGGGGCCTGCCGCTGCCGCTGATGGCCTACCACGCGGCGCTGGGCGACAAGCCCGCGCTCGAGGGCGTGGTGAAGGCGGCGCGCGAGTGGACGGGGAAGGGCGAGGTGTTCTGCAACCGGATTGCGTTGGAGATGCTGCTCAACCTCCAGCGCCTGTCCGGCGCGCTCCCCGTCGATGAGGCTCGCCAGTGGCGACGCTGGCTGGGGGAGCACCGGGACGTGGCGGTGGATCCGCTCATCGACTCGGATGACATGATGCCCACCGCGGTGGAGGTCGCCCAGATTCTCTACGGCTCCGCGCGCCACCCTCGCGCGTTCCTCCGGATGATGGTGCTCAACCGGTAGGTCCCGCTCGGAGCCTGGGCCGCCCGCTGAAGGCGCGGGCGGCCAGGCGCCTCAGGCGGCCTCGGGCTTGCCCGGCGTCGTGGCCCCGCCCGCCGTGTCGAGGGCAATCTGGTCCTCGAACGTCTCCGCCCGGCGCAAGAGGCGCTCCTGCCCGTCGTCCAGCGCGATGATGGCGGGCTGGGGATACGAGAAGGACGTGGCGAACGGCACGAAGTAGGCGCCCGCGTCCATGATGGCCAGCGTGTCGCCTTCGGCCAGCTCCGGCAGCCGCTTCGCGTGGTACAGCGTGTCGCCCGGCGTGCAGATGGGCCCCACCACCGTGTACACGCGAGACGCGGGCGCGTCCGGCCGGTCCACGTGGAAGAGCTGGTGGTACTCGTTGCGCACGCACTCGGCATGATTCACGCCCGCGTCGAGCACCGCCCACGTCCGGTCATCGCCTTCCTTCAGCGTGTGCACGCGGCCCAGGAGCAGCTGCGTGTCGCCCGTCATGGCGCGGCCCGGCTCCAGGAAGATGCGCGGACGCTCGCGGCCCCGCCGCGCGTAGTGCGTCTCCACCAGCTCCACCGCGAGCGCCACGTAGCGGGAGATGCCCAGCGCCCCTTCCGGGTCCGGCGCGGGCACGTCGCGGAAGAAGGTGAGGTTGAGCCGCCAGTCGCGCTCGGCGATGTGCTCCACCGACGGGGTGCAGAGGCTGCCGCCCAAATCCAGCACCTCCAAATCGAGCCCCAGCTCCTGGTGCAGCGTGTCCGTGAAGGCGAGCACCGCCTCCACGAAGGCGGTGAACTCGCCCTCGGTGCGGATGGTGGCGCCCCGGTGCGCATGCAGGCCCACCACGTCCAGATGTGACGACGCCCGCGCCTGCGCATACGCCCGCAGCGCCGCGCCCCCGGCGATGGGCGTGCCGAACTGCGCCGCCCAGCCACTGTCCGTCGTGACTCGCACCGCCACGCGCGGACGCTTGCCGACCTCCGAGGCGATGCGCGCGAAGGTGCCCAGCTCCTCCGCGTGATTGGCGGCCAGGAGCTGGATGCCCCGGGAGATGGCCTCGCGCACCGAGGCCTCCGACTTCACCGGGCCGTTGTAGACGATGCGCTCGGGCGCGACGCCCAGCTTCAGCGCGAGCCACAGCTCATAGGCGGAGATGATTTCCGCGCCCACGCCCAGGCCGTGCAGCACCTCCAGCACGCCGGGAATCGGGTTCGTCTTGTACGAGTAGAACACCTCGCAGCCGCCCGCCCGTCCATGAGGCACGGCCAGGAAGCGCTCCACGTTGCGCCGCAGCGCCGCCAGGTGCACCACGTGCAGCGGCGAGCCCCAGCGCTTCACCAGCTCCTTGAGCGGCACGCCCTCCAGGCACAGGCCCTGGCTGGCGCGGTGCTCCAGCCCCCAGTACGACGCGGGAATCTCCGTGCGCGCGGGCGCCATGGCCCGCTGGAGCACTGGCCGCAGCGTCTGCTTCATCTGACGCTTGGCCGTCCCGACAAGGCGATTCTTCAAGCTCATGAGACCCGGCCCTGCTTCGGCAACCGCAGCGGCAGCCGCTTGGCGACATCAAAAGGCAGCGCGCGCATCAACAACTGCAGCGCGCGATACTCCAGCACGCCGTTCGTCTTGCGATACTTGCCGTGAATCATCTCGTTGGACTGCATCACCAGCGTGCCGTCCTTGCCCAGGTTGTGCATCAGCGAGGGCCGGCCGGTGCGGTAGTGCAGGATGGGCCGGTTGACGTAGACGTGGCCGAAGGCGCGGATGCCGCGCAGGTAGAAGTCCACGTCCTCGTAGACGGGGATGGACGCGTCGAAGCCGCCCAGCGCGGAGAAGTGCTCCCGGCGCACCATGCAGGCCGAGTTCACGTACAGCGTGCCGCGGAAGAGGATGTGCGCCACCGTCCACGCGCTGTTGGGCGTGGAGGCGCCCACCTTGGCGGCCCACTCGAAGTACTCGCTCTTGTCCTTGAGCCAGTCCGCGTCGTCGCCGAAGGGCACCACCCAGCCCACCGCCACGCCCGCGTCGGGGCGCGCGTCCAGCGCGCTCACCATGGCGTGCAGCGAGCCGTCCGCCAGCATGTCGTCGTCATCCAGGAAGTGCAGGTAGCGCCCGCGCGCCAGCGTCACGCCGTGGTTGCGCACCACCGCCGGACGGCCCTTGGAGGGCGGGTCGTTCACCACGTAGCGCACGCGCTCGTCACCCAGCCCCTCCACCGACGCCCGAGCCGTGCCCTCCGGCGTGTCATCCAACACGATGACCTCGACCTGGACCCCCTCCTGGCAAAGCACCGAGCGGATGGCCTCCAGCACTTCCTTCTCTCGTCGGTGGGTGGGCATCACCACCGAGACATCGATTGCGGACATGTCAGACTTATACGCGCTGGCGCCGGGGGCCGGGAAGACACCTCGCATTCCAGCCCGCGCGCGGCTTGCGCGGCTGCCCGCCCGACGCGCAAGGTGTGCGGGCCGCGTGTTCTCAAACTGGATGAGGTTGAGAAGCGGCGTCCCTCAGTAGCTCGCCACCGAGAAATCGGAGTCGTCCGGCTCCCACCCGGGGTCCTCGACGACCTGTCGGGAAAGCTCGGCCGGCAGGACACGACTGTCCGGGTTCGAGGGGAGCGTGGCCAGCATCCGAGCTCCCAGCCGCTGGTCATCCCACGACTCCCATCCGAAGCTGGCGTGGGGCTCGAAGGCCTCGGTCTCCAGTTGGGCGTGGGCGAGCCGGTCCATCCAGGGCTGCAGGCAGTCTCGGGCCATGTGCTAACCGCCTTCGCGTGGGAGTCACCGGAGAATGATTGCAGTCGCCATGCCATGCCCTCGCGTCGGGGATGCGCCGGAGGCTCGACATGAGACACTGGCGGGGCGTGGCTCCCTGGCCGCGGGGCACCCTGACGCCCGCGGCCGACTTGACGCCGGGCGGGCCGCCGGAGAGGAACGTGGACGGACATGGCCCTCCTGCTGGCACATGAAGTCGAAGCCCCTCGCCCCTGCAGCTACCTGCCCGAGCAGCAGGCGTCGCTGGAGAACCTGGTGATGCAGGAGGTCTCACCGGAGGAGTACGAACACCTCTTGCTGCGCGGGTGGCGCCGCTTCGGCCCGCTGTACTTCCGGCCCGCGTGCGCCTCGTGTGGCGAGTGTGTCTCGCTGCGCCTGCCTGTGGAGTCCTTCCGCCCCAACCGCAGCCAGCGCCGGGCGCGGGCGGCCTGCGCGCACCTGCGCGTGGAGGTGGGCGTGCCCCGCGTGGACGACGAGCGGCTGGCGCTCTACCGGGCCTGGCATGCGGAGCGCGAGTCCTCGCGAGAGTGGGAGGCTTCGCCGCTGACCCCGCGCGAGTACTCGCTCCAGTTCTCCTTCCCGCACCCGTCCGCGCGCGAGGTCGCCTTCTACGATGATGGCGCGGAGGGCGGCCCCCGGCTGGTGGCGCTGGGCATCTGCGACGAGACGCCGCGCGCCTGGAGCGCGGTGTACTTCTTCTACGACCCGGCCTACGCGGCCCTGTCCCCAGGCACGGCGAACGTGGTGTTCCAGGTGGAGCTGGCGCGCGCGCGCGGAATCCCCCACGTGTACCTGGGCTACCGCGTCCAGGCGTGCGCGTCGCTGCGGTACAAGGGCGGCTTTCGTCCGCACGAGCTGCTCGTGGGGCGGCCCGCGCTGAATGCGCCTCCCGCGTGGGAACCCCCCGCAGTGCCCGAGCCGGCCTCCGAGCCGGGCGGGACCTCGTAGGTCCCGCGTGTCAGCCCGCGCTCAGGAGGGCCCGGTCGAAGTGCTCACGCAGCCGGCGTGCGTACTCCTCCGGCGCGACGCGCGCGTACTCGCCATGGCCCGCGCCTTCCACGACCCACAGGGACTTGGGCTCGCAGGCAGCGCGGAAGAGGCTGGCCTGGAGCTTGGCGGGCGCGTCCGGGTCCACGTCGCCGTTGACGAGCAGCAGGGGCCGGCCCTGGAGCCGGCACATGCCGTCGATGGGGCGCACCGCCTCCACATCCACGCCCGCGTGGCGCAGCGTCCACAGCACCGGCTCCGCGCTGAAGGCGCCCCACCGGCCGTAGCCCGAGTACACGTCCGCCTCCAGCGCGGGATACGCGCCCGCCGCGGCCACCGCCTTCACGCGGGCGTCCTGCTCCGCCACCAGCAGCGCGGTGGTGCCGCCCATGGAGAAGCCGAAGAGGCCCAGCCGCGCCGGGTCCACGTCCCGCCGCGTGGAGACGAAGTCCAGCGCGGCCGTCACGTCGCGCCGCTCGCTGTCACCCCACGTCACGTGGTCTCCACCGCTCTCGCCATGCGCGCGCAAGTCGAACAGCAACACGCCGTAGCCGGCGCGGGCCAGCGCGCGCGCCTCGAAGAGCAGCTGCGCGCGGTTGTCCGCGAAGCCATGCACCAGCACCACCGCGGCCCGGTTGCGCGACGGCACGTACCAGCCGCGCAGCGTCAACCCGTCCGCGCTGGAGAAGGCCACGTCCTCCATGCCCGTGAGGTCCGGTGATGCAGCGGGCCGCTCCACCGGCACGTGCGGCGGGTGCAGCAGGCCCTGGCCAATGCGGTGGCCTCGCACCGCCAGGGCGCCGGCGATGGCGACCAGGCCGAGCAGGGACATCTGGAAGAGGACACGGCGCGGGCGGCGTGGGATTTTCACGGGAGGAGGGCGCGAGGACGTGCCAGCCTAGTCCAGACTCCCGGCGGCCTGCGTCAGGCCGGCGGCTCGGGTCGCGAGCGGACAGACCTCCGGTGCCTTCTGTTGGCGGGTAGGGCTCCTTGGGTTACGGTGCATCCGCCTTCTGGGGAGTGGAGGGCTGATGCTGCAACCGGTGCCACGAGAAGCCTCGAAAGACCCCAGCCGGAAGCGAGTGCTCTTCACGCTCGTGTTCCTGGGCGGTGGGGGTATCGAGCGCTCGGTGTGCAACATCCTGGAGGGGCTGGACCCGCGCCGCTTCGCCACCCGCTTGTTCTTCCACCACCGGCCCCCGCCGGGACGCGAGGACCGGCTGCCCCGGAACACCGAAATCTCCTGGGCCACGGACTCCTACGACTACCACCGGCAGAGCCTGCCGGTGTACCTCTGGCACCTGCTGCGCCACGCGCGAGAGGCCGACGTCATCGTCGCGGGCCAGGAGGGCCGCGCCGCGCTGCTGGCCTGCCTGGCGGGCAAGCTGCTCGACAAGCCCGTGGTGGGGATGATCCACTTCGACTGGGGCGCCTTCCACCGCGAGCAGCCGCGCCGTCAGCTGTGGGGCCTGCGCCTGCTGTATCCGCGCATGAACCGCATCGTCGCCTGCGGCCATGACACCGCGCGCTCCTTCCGGTCGCTCGTGCCCGTGCCCGAGGAGCGGCTCCAGGTCATCCCCAACTTCGTGGACGGCGACACCGTGCGCGCCGCCGCGGAGGGGCCGCTGCCGGACTGGGCCCCGCCCGTCTTCGAGAAGCCCGTGGTCATCGCCGTGGGACGGCTGGAGCCCCAGAAGGGCTTCGACGTGCTCATCCGGAGCCATGCCCTGGCGCGTCAGCGGGGCGTGGACCAGCACCTGCTCATCCTCGGGGTGGGCTCGCTGGAGGCCGAGCTGAAGGCCCTGACGCGCTCGCTGGGCGTGGAGTCCACCGTCTTCATGCCGGGGTTCGCCACCAACCCGCACGCGCTGATGCGCCGGGCCGCCGTGTTCGCCCTGTCCTCGCGCTTCGAGGGCCTGCCCATGGTGCTCCTGGAGGCGCTCGCCCTGGGGTGCCCGGTGGTCAGCACCGACTGTCCCTCCGGGCCGGCGGAGGTCCTGGAGCATGGCCGCCATGGCATCCTGGTGCCCATGGAGGACCCCCAGGCGCTGGCGGAGGCGCTGGGGCGCGTCGTCACCGACGAGGTACACCGCAAGGATTTGTCCCGCCGGGCCCGGGCCCGTGCCGACGAGCTGTCCGCGTCCAAGGCCCTGGGGGCCTGGGAAGACCTGCTGGCGTCCCTCTAGAGGGCCCGGGAGGGCACCTGGGCGCCTCTCCGCTCTGGGGGGCGGAAGGGGTGGCCCGGCCCGGGTGTTCTGCTTCGAGGCCCGCTGGGAACGGCGAGGGTGCAAGGAATCGCTTGCCGGCCCCGGGCGGCTTCACGAGGATTCGCCCCCATCATGACGACGACGAACGAAACGCAGGGCCTGAACTTCCTCCAGGAGATCATCGAGGAAGACCGGCGCGCGGGAAAGCACGGTGGTCGCGTGCACACCCGCTTCCCGCCCGAGCCCAATGGTTACCTCCACATCGGCCACGCCAAGGCCATCTGCCTGAACTTCGGGCTGGCGAAGCAATTCGGCGGCGTGTGCAACCTGCGCTTCGACGACACCAACCCCGTCACGGAAGACACCGACTACGTCGAGGCCATCCAGCGCGACGTGAAGTGGCTGGGCTTCGACTGGGACGACCGCAAGTTCTACGCGTCCGACTACTTCCCGAAGCTCTACGACTTCGCCGTGCAGCTCATCAAGCAGGGCAAGGCGTACGTGTGCAGCCTGTCCGCGGACGAGATTCGCGAGTACCGCGGCGACTTCACCACGCCGGGCCGGGACAGCCCGTACCGCACCCGCTCCGTGGAGGAGAACCTGGACCTCTTCGAGCGCATGCGCGGCGGAGAGTTCCCCGACGGCAAGCACACGCTGCGCGCGAAAATCGACATGACGTCCCCCAACCCCGTGTTGAGGGACCCGCCCATCTACCGCATCCGCCACGCGCACCATCACCGCACCGGCGAGGCGTGGCCCATCTACCCGCTCTACGACTTCGCGCACTGCCTGTCGGATGCGATTGAGGGCATCACCCACTCCGTCTGTACGCTGGAGTTCGAGAACCGCCGGGTGCTGTACGACTGGATTGTGGACAGCCTCATCCAGGGGGACCGGCCGTATCAGTACGAGTTCAACCGGCTGAACCTCAACTACACGGTGATGAGCAAGCGCAAGCTGCTCAAGCTCGTCATGGAGAAGTACGTCTCCGGCTGGGATGACCCCCGGATGATGACCCTCAGCGGCCTGCGCCGCCGGGGCTTCACGCCGGCCTCCATCCGCGACTTCGCCACGCGCGCGGGCGTCAGCAAGACGCAGCAGCTCATCGACATGGGCGTGCTGGAGCTGTGCATCCGCGAGGACCTGAACGAGACGGCCCCTCGCGCCATGGCGGTGCTGCGTCCGCTGAAGGTGGTGGTGGAGAACTACCCGGAGGGGCAGGAGGAGCTGCTGGACGTGCAGAACCACCCGCAGAAGCCGGAGATGGGCACGCGCAAGGTGCCGTTCATGCGCGAGCTGTTCATCGAGGCGGAGGACTTCATGGAGGTCCCCGCGAAGGGCTTCTTCCGACTGGCCCCGGGCAAAGAGGTGCGCCTGCGCTCGGCGTACTTCATCACCTGCAAGGAGGTCATCAAGGACGCGGCCGGCAACATCACGGAGCTGCGCTGCACCTATGACCCGGCCACGCGCGGCGGTGACTCGCCGGATGGCCGCAAGGTGAAGGGCACGCTGCACTGGGTGCCGGGCAACGCGCCCACCGCCGAGGTGCGGCTGTACGACAGGCTCTTCTCCGTGGAGAGCCCGGACGCGGATGACGCGAAGGACTTCACCACCTTCCTCAATCCGGCGGGCCTGGAGGTCCTCCGCAATGCGCGCGTGGAGCCGAGCCTGGCCCAGGCGACGCCGGAGTCCCGCTTCCAGTTCGAGCGGCTGGGGTACTTCTTCGCGGACCCGAAGGACTCGCAGCCGGGCAAGCCCGTCTTCAACCGCACCGTCACCCTGAAGGACTCGTGGGTGAAGGAGCAGGGCAAGGGGAAGTAGTCCCCGCGTCGCTCAGGGTGTCGCCTTGTCTTTCGGGGGCGGCACCCTGCACGCGGCATGTCCCAGGATGACGTCTCCGTCGACGGTGCCGGTGGGGGTGGGCGTCCAGCCCGCCGCGAGCCGGGCGTCGAGGAGGTCATCCGCGCTGGGTCGACGGTCCCACACGGAGACCGCATTGACTCCGCCGAGTCAGGTGGTGTCGAAGACGAGGTAGCCGCCGTCCTTCCAGGGCAGCACCACGTCGTGGGTGAACTCGTCCTGCACCACCACTTCCGTCACGTCGCGCGGCGGCGTGCTCGCGAAGCCCCAGCGCACCACGTCCTGGAGCAGGGTGAGGGGCCCAAGCTCTCGCTCCAGCGCCTCTCGCTGCTCGGGGGACAGGGCGGCTCGGTCGGTCAACGGCACCATGTCCGGCAGTCTAGCAGGGAGGGGGCCTCGGTTGACAGTGAGGCTCCCCGTCAGCCCTTCGGGGCGGTCAGCGGCAGCTCGGCGGTGAAGGTGGCCCCTCCCCCCTCCGTGGGCGTCAGGTGGATGCCACCTTCGTGGCCCTCCGCGATGTGGAGCGCCATCCACAGGCCCAGTCCGAAGCCCCCGTGGTTGCGCGCGGAGACGGCGCGCTCGAAGCGGCCGAAGATGCGCTCGCCGTCCTCGGAGGCGACGCCGGGGCCGTGGTCCACGACGGAGATCCGGACGCTCTGTGCCGAGGAGGCCACGTTGACCTCGACGGGCCTGCCCGCGCCGAACTTGATGGCGTTGTCGACCAGGCTCTCCACGAGCTGATGCAGCCGCTCCAGGTCGAACTGGCCCACCACGGCGGGCGGGGCGGTCCACGTGAGGGGAGACTCGGCGCGCGCGGCCTTCTCTTGTGCCCCCTCCATGACGTCCTTCACGACGGCCGTCACATCCACGTCCTGGCGCACCAGCTCCAGCCGGCCGGTGACGAACTCGGACACGTCCAGCAGGTGCTCCACCAGCCGTGTCAGCCGCTGGAGCTGCTTTTCCGTCGTCTGCGCCCGGCTGCGCACCAGCTCCTCCGGCGAGCGTTGCGTGTCTCGGTCCAGGCCGCGCAGGAGGGACTGGATGTTGAGGGACAGGACGCTCACCGGGGTGCGCAGCTCATGGCTGACCAGGCTGAGGAACTCGTCGCGCAGGTGCACGGAGTCCAGCAGCGCCTCCTTCTCCGTCTCCTTGCGCGTCACTTCCCGCCGCACGCTGACCATCTCCAGCTGCGTGCGCACCCGGGCGATGAGCTCGCGCGCGGAGAAGGGCTTCACCAGGTAGTCATCCGCTCCGCTCGACAGTCCCTCCACCGTGGACTCGTCGCCCGCGCGCGCGGAGAGCAGGATGATGGGGATGGTCCGCGTGCGCGGGTCCGCGCGGAGCTCGCGCACGAGGCCAAAGCCATCCATCACCGGCATCATCACGTCGGAGAGGATGAGGTCCGGTGGCTGGAGGCGCGCCCGCTCGAGGGCCTCCTGGCCGTTCATCGCTGTCTCGACATGGGAGAAGCGGCGGCCCAGCAACCCCGACACGTAGCTGCGCAGGTCGGCGTTGTCATCGACGAGGAGGATGCGCGAGGACGTCAGCGACTCCGGAACCTCCAGCTCCGCGTCCTCCGCGCTCTGCGTCGAAGCCGCCGCCGCGGGCTGGCGCAGGGGCGTGTCCGAGGCGGACCACCGCTGGGCCTCCTGGACGAAGGGCGCGGCCCAGGCCGCCGACGAGCGCGAGCGGGGCTTGTGGTCGATTCGCTCCTCGGGCAGGTGGGCCGAGCCGCCTGGCAGCCGCACCGTGAAGGTGGTGCCCTCGCCCAGCCGGCTCGTCACGGAGACGTGGCCCCCGTGCAGCTTGACGAGCTCCTCCACCATGGCGAGGCCGATGCCCGTCCCCTCATGGCTCCGGCCCTGGGTGGCGCGCACGCGGTAGAAGCGCTCGAAGACGCGCGGGAGGTCCTCCTCGGGGATGCCCACGCCCGTGTCCTGCACCGTGAGGACCGCGCCCCCGTCCCGCCAGTGCAGGCCGACGCGAATCTCGCCCTGGTAGGTGTACTTCACCGCGTTGGAGAGCAGGTTGAGGACAACCTTCTCCCACATCTCCGGGTCCACGTAGATGGACTCGGGCAGCGCGGGACAGTCCACCCGCAGCCGCAGCCCGGCGCTGCCCACCGCCGACTCGAAGGTGCTCGCCAGGTTGCGAGTGAAGGCCGCCAGGTCCGTGGGGACGTAGGTGGCCTGCGTCCGTCCGGCCTCCATGCGCGAGAAGTCGAGCAGCGTGTTGACCATCTTGTAGAGCCGCAGCGCGTTGCGGCGCACCAGGTCCAACTGCTCGCCATCCAGGGTCTTCGGCTCCCTGTTCATGGCGTCTTCGATGGGCCCGAGAATCAGCGTGAGCGGCGTGCGGAACTCGTGGCTCACGTTGCTGAAGAAGGCCGTCTTGGCCTGGTCGAGCTGGGCGAGCTGCTCGGCGCGCTGTCGCTCCTGCTCGTAGGCGCGGGCGCTGGCGAAGCTGGCGGCGAGCTGCCGCGCGAGCAGCTGCAAGAAGCTCCGGTACTCGTCATCCAGCGCGCGCAGCGGACTGATGCCGATGACGAGCACGCCCGTCAGCTCCGCGTCCGCGCCCATGGGCACCGGGAGCAGCAGCGCGCGCGTCGTGGGCTCGGGCCAGGGGCCGCCGGGGAGGGGACCGAACCTCGACGCGAGGTCGTCGACCAGCACCTCCTGTCCCGCGTCCACGACGCTGGCGAGCGGCCACGAGCTCGTGTCGTCCAGACGCAGCTCGGTAGGCGCCGCCGCCGAGCCCCGGGGCAGGTTGGCGCAGGTGACCAGCTGCGCCTGCTCGCCTCGGACGACGTAGAGCAGGCCGAAGGGCAGGTCGTGGCCGGCCGGCGTGAGGACCTCTTCCAATGCGACGAAGAGCGCGTCGACCTTGGCGCTGAGCGCCGCCCGGATGGACAGCTCCCGGAGGATGGTCAGGCGCCGGTCACCGACGACCTGCCGCGTCGTCTCGCTCGCGATGGCGAAGAGGCCGGCGATCTCCCCCGACTCGCCGATGGTGGGGTTGTAGGACCAGGTGAAGTAGGACTCTTCCCGCAGGCCCCCGGGCCGCCGCGCGAAGTTGACGTTGCCGTTCTCGATGAAGAGCGGCTCTCCCGTCTCGTGCACGCGCTGCATCAAGGGGCCCAACAACCGCCACTCCTCCGCCAGCGCCTCCGACCCGCGCGCGCCCAGCGTCAGCGGGTGCTTCGCTCCGAGGATGGGCCGGAACGGGTCGTTGTAGAGCATGTTCAGCTCCGGACCCCAGAACAGGATGATGGGGTACGGAGAGCGCAGCATCGTGCTGACGGAGGTCCGCAGCGACTGAGGCCAGCGCTCCAGCGGCCCCAGCGCCGTCGTCCGCCAGTCGAAGGCGCGCATCAAGGCGCCCATCTCGCCGCCACCCTGGATGAAGTGCTCCTCCGCGGCGCCTCGCGCGAGCACCGGGCGCGGCTCCACGGAGACCTCCACGGCCCGAGGCTCGGCGGGGAGCCAGAGGGAGAACGTGCTGCCGGCGTCGGACGTGCTCTCCAACTGAAGCCGCCCACCGTGGCTCTCCACGATGCCCTTCGCGATGGAGAGCCCCAGCCCGTGGCTGTCGCGCCGCTTCTGGGCCGCGTGCCAGTGGCGGTCGAAGAGGTGCCGCCGCGCCTCGGGCGAAATGCCGGGGCCGCTGTCCGTCACGCTGAAGCGGATGCCGGGCGTCCCCAGCGCGTTGCCTGCCCACAGGTGGATGCGGCCGCCCTGTCCGGGAGGCGTGAACTTGATGGCATTGGAGAGGAGGTTGCCGAGCGCCTGGAGGAGGCGCTCCCGGTCGCACTGCAGGATGAGCCCGGGCGCCACCTCGCTGTCGAGCGTCAGGCCCTTCTCGGCCGCCTGGGGCTCGAACTGCTCCTGGGCCTCGCGCACCAGGTACTCGACCCGCTGCGGTTTCACGTCGACGGAGAGCGACCCGGTGTCGATGCTCGCCAGGTCGAGCAGGTCGTCGATGAGCCGGTTCATCCGGCTGGCGGAGCGGTGAATCGACTCCGCGTGCTTGTGCACGCGCCCGCCCGTGTCGCCCTCCGGGGGGCTTCGCTGGAGCAGCTCGGCGGCGGTGCGGATGGCGGTGAGGGGCGAGCGCAGGTCGTGACTGACCACCGCGAGAGTCTCTTCTCGCGAGCGGGTGGCGCGGCGCGCCTCCTCGAGCAGGGTTCGGGCCTCCTCCGCGTGGACGCGCTCGGCGTGGATCGCCTCCCGCCGAAGCTGGGAGACGGTGAGCAGGGCATTGATGCGCGCCCGGAGCTCGTTGGCGGAGAAGGGCTTGACCAGGTACTCGTCCGCGCCGCTGCGCAGCCCTTCGATGGTGGCCTCTTCTCCGGCCCGCGCGGACAGCAGCAGGATGGGAATGGCGCGGGTGTGCTCGTCGGCGCGCAGGGTCCGCACCAGCTCCAGGCCGTCCACGCCCGGCATCATCACGTCGGAGAGGAGGAGGTCGGGAGGGTTCTCCCGCGCGGAGGTGAGCGCCTGGGCTCCATCACTCACCGTCTCCACGCGCCAGTGGGGCGCCAGGAGTCGCAGCAGGTAGCCGCGCATGTCGGCGTTGTCGTCCGCCACGAGGATGCGCGCCCCGGCGTGGGCGCGCAGGGGCCCGGCGACGGCGGTCTCCGGCTCGCTCCACTGGGTCGTCTCGGCGAGGAACTCGCGGGCGCCAATCCCCGTGGAGGCCCGCGTCCGGGCCGCCCCGACATGCTCCTGGTTCAGGTGCGAGGAGCCCGTCGGCAGGCGCACCGCGAAGGTCGTGCCCCGCTGGAGCGTGCTCGTCACCGTCACGGTGCCGCCGTGCAGCTTGACCAGCTCTCGCACCAGCGAGAGCCCGATGCCCGTGCCTTCGTGGCTCCGCCCCCGCGCGCCCTCGACGCGGTGGAAGCGGTCGAAGATGCGCGGCAGCTCGTGCTCCGGCATGCCGATGCCCGTGTCGCGCACCGTCAACTCCACGCTGTCGCCCAGCCACTCCAGCGCGATGTGGACCTGCCCCTCGAAGGTGAACTTCAAGGCGTTGGAGAGGAGGTTGAGGACAACCTTCTCCCACATCTCCGGGTCCACGTAGACGGAGTCGGGCAGCGGCGGGCAGGCGACGACCAGCTCCAGCCCCGCGGTGGTCATCGCCGAGTCGAAGCTGCTGACCAGGTCTCGCGTGAGGGCGGAGAGGTCCGTGGGGATGAACGACGCCTGGGCCCGGCCCGCCTCCAGCCGGGCGAAGTCGAGCAGGGTGTTGACCAGCTTCTGCAGCCGCAGCCCGTTGCGGCGCACCAGCTCCTGGCGCTCTCGCTGGGGCGGGGGCAGGGGATGCTCGGCATCCATCAGCGCGTCCTCGATGGGGCCGAGCATCAACGTGAGGGGCGTGCGGAACTCGTGGCTGACGTTGCTGAAGAAGGCGGTCTTCGAGCGGTCAATCTCGGCCAGGGCCTCCGCCCGCCGCTTCTCACCTTCATAGGCGCGAGCGCTGCTGACGGCCGTGGCGAGGTGGTCCACCA
>NZ_JBLZWL010000018.1:0-61451 GCF_049194865.1 Corallococcus terminator
GGACGTCGCCGATGCCCGCCCGGTGGATGCCACCGAGCGGGTGACGCTGCTGGATGCGCTGCGTGGTTTCGCGCTGTGCGGCGTCTTCGTTTCCAACAGCGTGTCCTGGTTCAGCGGCCGGGTGATGATGCCGCGAGAGCAGGCTCAGGCCCTCTCAGCGCCCCTCTTCGAGATGGTGGTCGCGGGCCTCTACCAGTTCTTCGTGAACCAGAAGTTCGTGACGCTGTTCTCGTTCCTCTTCGGGCTGGGCTTCAGCATCCAGCTCGCCCGTGCGGAGGCGCGAGGCTCCTCGATTGTCAGGCTCTACTCGCGGCGCCTGCTGGTGCTGCTGGCGATAGGGATGACCCACCAGTACGCCATCTGGTGCGGTGACATCCTCCACACCTATGCGGTGGTGGGCTTCGGGCTGCTGTTGTTCCGGAACCGCTCGAACACGACGGTGCTCATCTGGGCGGTGGTGTTGATGGCGGTGGTGCCGCTGGCGATTCCGGCCCTGGAGCGCTTCATCCCCATCTGGCTGCACGGCGCGGAGGCCGCGGGAGAGGCGGCGAAGGCGGCCCGGGCCGTGGAGACGGCGTCTCGCACGCGGCTGTTCGAGGCGCTCTCCAGCGACTCGTTCTGGACGACGCTCGTGGGGATGGCCCGCTTCAACAACGAGTCGTTCGTGCGCATCAACCGGCTCGTCTGGATGAGCCTCATCCTGGGGCGGTTCTTGTTCGGCTTGCTCGCGGGCCGCTTCCTGTTGCTCCAGGACCTCGAAGGCAACCGCCATGTGCACCAGCGGCTGCTGTTCTGGGGGTTGTTCCTGGGCGTGATTGGCAACGGGCTGGGGCTGGTCGTCTGGCGGCTGCGCGCGATGGGGATGGGGGACCTCATCGACCGTGACTGGATGATGGTGGTGACCGTGGTCCAGGAGCTGGGCTGCTTGACGCTGGGCGGGGCCTACGTCGCCCTGTTCGCGCTGCTGTCCCGGCGTGGCTGGGTGCAGCGCGTCTTCAGCGTGTTGATGCCCGTGGGCAAGATGGCGCTGTCGAACTACCTGCTGCAGTCGGTGGTGAGCGTCTGGCTCTACAACGGCTGGGGTCTGGGCCTCATCGGGAAGCTCCCTCCGTCGACGAGCATCTTCCTGGCCCTGGGTATCTTCGCGGTGCAGATCGTCCTCAGTCATCTGTGGATGGCCCGCTTCCGCTTCGGTCCCGCCGAGTGGCTGTGGCGCTCGCTTACCTATGGCAAGGCCCAACCCATGCGACTGCCGACGAGCCACGGCGAGGTCGGCGCCGCGACGTCCCCTGGCTCGCTCCCATGAGGGACGCTTACCCGCGAGGCTTTTTCCTGGTGTGGCCGAGAGCTTCCGGCGCGCCCTGACGTGGAGGTTGTTCCATGACGCTGCGAACGCGAGGCGTGGTGTTGCTGCTGTCCGCCGTGGGGCTCGGTGCATGTGGTGGCGCGGAGGAGGGGCCTTCCTCGCCACCGCCCGAGTCGCCTGGAGTCATTGCTTCCGCCGTGGTGCCGCCCTGCACGGGCACCAATGCGTGGGCGACGATGGGACATGATGGACGGCGCTCCTTCACCTCGGATGGCTGTGCGTGGCATCCGCTGCGCAAGCTCTGGGAGTTCGCGCCCACCGCGGGGGCGGGGCGCTCCGTGCAAGGCGTGGAGCGGGCGGTGGCGGACACCGACGGCGTCTATCTGGCGTGGAATTCCAATCCCAACTACGTCGGCTCTGGTGGAAGCCCCGCCCTGGAGAAAATCGCCCCGGCCACGGGCGCCAGCGTGTGGAGCGTCGACCGGCAGCTCAATGACAACCGGGGCCACTGGCCCTCGTTCTTCGCGTACGAAAAGCTCGTCGGCGGCGGTGTCTACGAGGCGCGGGACGGCGTCGTCCGCAATGACGACGGCATCCGGACGTGGAGCAAGCAGTTCGGCGCCAACTACTACTCGGGCGGCACCACGCCCTATGCCGAGTACGAGCAGGCGAACAACGACAGCTGGGGCCAGACGCTGTCGGACGGCACACGCCTGTGGGTCTACAACCAGCTCCACTATCACGGCCCCAAGCTGGGCCTGCGCTCGTTTGACAAGCGCGGCAACACGCTGCTCGAGCTGAACACCTACGGGTACTACGGTGGCACGCGAGTCTTTCCCCAGCACCAGTGGGACACCGCGGAGGACCGGCTGGGCTCCATCGCCACCGACAACGGCTTCATCTACCTGGCCGCCATCTACAACTTCCAGTGCTCCACGAACTGCTCCGCGAGCGAGCCCCGTCCCTTCGCGTCGGGCCTGTTCGGTTGGGATATCGCCACCGGGACACCGCGCTGGCCTCGCGTCGCGCTGGAGCCCGCCAGCAACCTCAGCGTGGCGGGCAATCGCATCTACCTGTTGGAGCGGGACCTGGCCACCGGCACGGTGACCTTCAACATCCGCAATGCCGGTTACAATGGCGCCAGTCTCTTCCGGTCCCCGCCGTTTCCCAGCTCGCAAGTCACGGGATATCAAGCGCCCGTGCTCGTCGCGGGCCGAGCCATCATCGCCGTACAGGAGAGCTCCGGTCCCAATGCCGGCACCGTCCTCTATTCCTTCGACGCCATCTCCGGTGGCACGCCGCTGACGGCGGCGCTTCCGGGGGTCTACGATGTCATCGTCCCGTACTACGGGAGAGACCTCCTGGATTTTTCCACCACGCCCTTCGCGGGCAAGCGCAGCACGTCCATCGCCGCTGCCTCGGGGACGAAGGACGCAGCGAGTGTGAGTGTCCCCACGCTCGTCATCACCTCGCGTACGGGGCTGCACATCGTCGCCGTCTCGACACTCGCTGAGCTGTGGAGCGCCACCAAGCTCTCGTTGGTGGGGACGTCGGAGGGCGGCTCGCTCAGGGACCCTGTCATCGTGAAGGACCGGGTCTATGTGGTGGACCGGAACAAGGTATACGCGCTGGGGCTGTAGCCGAGGCGATGTCGCCCGGCTGGATGAGAGGAAGCATGATGCGACGGTGGGTGTTGCTGGTGTTCTGTGTCTCCACTCGCGTGTGGGCGCAGGACTATCGGGCTTGCAAGGAGCTGTTCGTGTCCCCGCTGGCGGTGAAGGTCGGGACGACGAACCCCGGTGGCTCGTCCTGGGATGAGGGCTCCGCGGTCGACCCTGAACTGTCGGCGATGGCCGTCGACGTCGAAGGTGCTTCACCCATCGTCATTGGCCCGAAGCAGGAGGACACCGGCTCCCTGGTGTGGAACAGCCTCTTCCTCGAAGAGACGCGCTCGGGAGCCTGGCTCCCGGTGGGCGTGGGGGGCTCGCTGAGCCTGCTGCTCACCGACTCGGACGAAGGCATGTCGGACTTCATCGGCGCCTTCGCCGTCACGGTACCGGACTCGCTCGCCAGCACGGGCACGGCGTTCCTCACGGTGCCCTCCAGCGGCGCACAGCAGGTGCCGCTCGCGCTGCGCATCTCCGCGTCCGATGGCAAGCGACCGTGCGCGGGGCTGGAGAAGGTGGGACCGGCCCGCTACGAGTTGCCCTCGCCCTCCTTCACCGCGCGGGTGGATGCGGCCCTGCTGGAGAAACTTCGCGCGGCCCAGCGCTGCAAGGCGGGGAGCACCCAGGCCGAGTGCAAGGCCGAGAGCTACGAGGTGCTCTACACGTCGGATTTGCTCAAGGACACCTGGGTGACCGTGGTGTCTGGCGGGCCGTTCGATGGTGGCTCGGGCAAGGTCTTCGCCGTGGCGTTGGGCATCGAGCCCGCGCGGCGGCAGGTGGCTCACGTGGGACGCTGCGACGCGCTGAAGAAGGCGCCTTCGCTGGGCGATGCGCTGTTCTGTCGGCAGGGCACCAAGGGGACGCTCATCGTCGTGGAGAAGGGCAAGGCCCGGACGCGGCCCGCCACGGCTCGTGAACTGGACGCGTTGAAGGACGAGGCTCCCGCGCCTGCGGCTCCCGCGCCCGAGGCTCCCACGCCTTGAGGCTGTCGCGGCTGGACGAGACGGCCGGAGCGAGAGGCTCCGGTCGTCGTCGCCGGTCGTCAGGCTTGTGGCCTCATCGTGGCGAGCACCGCTCCGATGCCGATGAGCGCGAGGCCTGACAGTCGCTCACGCCACACCATGGCGCGCGGTGAGCTGGAGACGCGTCCTCCGGCGACACCCAGCCATGCGTAGACGGCGAGCACCGGCACTTCCACGACGATGCAGGAGATGCCGTACACGGCGAACTGCAAGCCCGCGTGAGGTCCCGGAATGACGCGGGCGCGGCGTCCGCCCCTGGGGCCACCGCGCCGCTGGAATGGCGACGTTTCGAGGAGTGTCACCCGCGTGGGCTGTGGAGCGCCAGGGCGCAAACCAGGCGTTGCATCAGTCCGCACTCGTGCTCTGCTCCGCCTCCGGATGGGGCCGGGGCTCATGAGGAGCGTCACACGTGAAGAAGACGTACGTCGGAAGCTGCCACTGCGGGGCGGTCCGCTACGAAGCGGACGTCGACCTGAGCCAGGGCACCTACAAGTGCAACTGCTCCATCTGCACCAAGGCGCGGCTGTGGCACGTCGTCATCGGTCCCGAGGACTTCCGCCTCCTGGCCGGTGAGTCCGAGCTCACCGAGTACCAGTTCCACACCAAGCAACTCCATCACCTGTTCTGCAAGCGCTGTGGCGTGCACTCCTTTGGTTGGGGTGACGACACGGACCTGGGGAAGTTCTACACCGTCAAGGTCAACTGCCTCGACGACGTGGACCTCGACGAGCTGCTGCGCTCTCCCCTCACCTACGTCAACGGGCGGGACGGCGACTCCAAGAAGCCGCCGGCCGAGGTCCGTCATCTCTGAACCCGTAGGTACGAACGGAACGATGCCCATGAAGCTCTATGACGAACTGGCCGAGTGGTGGCCCCTGGTCTCTCCCCCGAGCGACTACGCGGAGGAGGCGTCCGAGTACCGCCGCCTGCTGCGTGCGGGCGCGACGGGCCCGTTGGTGACCTTGCTGGAGCTGGGCAGCGGGGGAGGCAACAACGCCAGCTTCCTCAAGCACGACTTCCAGCTCACGCTGGTGGAGCCCTCGGAGGGCATGCGCAAGCACAGCCGCGAGCTCAATCCCGAATGCGAGCACCTGCCCGGTGACATGCGGACCGTGCGCCTGGGTCGCGAGTTCGACGCCGTGTTCATCCATGACGCCGTCGAGTACATGACCACGGAGGCGGACCTGCGCGCGGCGCTGGAGACGGCGGCCCTGCACCTGCGCCCGGGTGGCGTCGTCCTGGTGGCCCCGGATGCGACGCAAGAGAGCTTCGAGCCGGGTTCAATCACGGAAGGGGGCGACGAGCCCGAGGTGCCGGGGCAGGGCTCGCGCTCGCTGCGCTACCTCATGTGGACGTTGCCGAAGAAGCCGGGGAGCGCGACCTCGGAGACCCACTTCGCGATGTTGCTGAAGGAGCGTGACGGCAGCGTCCGCTCCGTCCACGACGTGCACCTGCATGGCCTCTTTTCGAGGGCGACGTGGCTGCGCCTCTTCGACGAGCTGGGGCTTGATGCGCGCCTGGAGACTCGCACCCTGGAGGGGACGCCGTACGACACCTTCGTCGCCGTCAAGCGTCGCTAGCCGTGCCACACCAGGGGGGCGTCCCTGACGCCGGCAGATCCACCGCCGGTGATACATCGCTGAGACAAGGCACTGAAATCACGGGGAAGTGAAACCTTCTCGCAACCTTGTACTCCCTCGGGGCGATAATCCTGAAGCGCGCCGTCCACGCTCTCCATCGGGATCCCCCACCATGGCCTCCAAGATCAGCGACCCGCCTCGTCCTCTACCTACCGCGACGACGCGAACCCCGGCCACGAAGGCTCCCCAGCCCTCGGAGACGGCGAACAAGGTCACGACGCCCGACCTGAAGTGGAACAAGGACCGGTTCGAGCCGGGCAAGGCCCAGCCGCTGCCGCTGCCCAAGCCGCCGACGTCGTCGCAGCCCCTGCCCACGGATCCGAAGCCGCTGCCGCTGCCCAAGCCGCCCTCGCAGCCGCAGCTGCCTACGAACCCGCTGCCCCTGCCGCTGCCGCAGCTCCCGACGCACCCGCAGCTGCCCACGAACCCGCTGCCCCTGCCGCTGCCGCAGCTCCCGACGCACCCCCAGCTGCCCACGAACCCGCTGCCCCTGCCGCTGCCGCAGCTCCCGACGCACCCCCAGCTGCCCACGAACCCGCTGCCCCTGCCGCTGCCGCAGCTCCCGACGGACCCTCAGGTTCCGACGAACCCGCTGCCCTTGCCGCTGCCGCAGCTCCCGACGGACCCTCAGGTCCCGACGAATCCCCTGCCCCTGCCGCTGCCCCAGCTTCCCGGGCCCGGCCCCGTGGAGCCCACCCCCGAGCCGAAGCCCGAGCCGTCCATCACCGACTCGGACCCGATGACGCACATCGCGTACCTCGCCTCGGATGAACTCCAGGGCCGCGACAGCCCGTCGGCGGGGCTCGACGCTGCCTCCGCGTACGTGCAGGCGCATGTCGAGAAGTACGGCCTCGTGGGCCCCAACAGCAACAACCCGGAGAACCCCTTCCAGCAGAAGTTCGACGTGTTCTCCTTCGCCGGCAAGCCGGAGGCCTCGGCCACGGGTGACGCCCACGCGCATGACCACGCGGAGCACAAGCAGTTCGGCCACCAGCTCTTCCAGGAGGGGTTCTACCTGGAGGATGGGATGCCCCGCGAGACGCTCGAGATGCTCAACAAGAAGTACGAGAGCACGATGAAGGCGGAGGGACAGCCCCTCACGCCCGCGCGTGGCGGTGAGCTGCGAAGCGTGGAGGAGCTGCGCGCGCTGGCCACGGAGTCCGGCCAGGCGGTGAACACGATGGCGCTGCTGCCCGGCACCGGGCCAAACAAGAACGAGGTCATCGTGGTGATGGCCCACCTGGACCACGTGGGCACGGACCGTCGCGGCAACATCCACAACGGCGCGGACGACAACGCGTCCGGCAGCGCGGTGCTGATGGCGGCGGTGCCGGAGCTGGCCGAGGCGCAGAAGCGCGGCGAGCTGGACCGTTCCATCCTCTTCATCTGGACGGGTGCCGAGGAGAAGGGCCTGGTCGGCTCGCAGTACTTCGTCGACCACCCGATTCCGGGGCTGAGCACGGAGCAGATCTCCGGCGTCGTCAACGTGGACATGGTGGGCCGCTGGGACGACCAGCGCCTGTCCGTCGTGGACACCGACCGCAGGGGCCAGGCGAACTACTTCCGTGACGTGGTGGACCAGGCCAACGCACAGCTCCCGGACCCGTTCGACCGCATCAACCGCGACATCAACGTGTACCGGGACCGCCAGGACGGCGCCGTCTTCGGCCGCAAGGGCGAGGACGTCCTCTTCCTCTTCGAGGGCCTGTCCAACCCCAAGGGCGGCGGCGACCTCATCCCCGAGTACCACGAGCCCGGAGACGACATCGACCTCATCATCCGCGACAACGGCGGCGAGAAGCCGCGCCGGGTCAAGGACCTGATGGTCAACGTCATCGAGCTGGCCGCCAACCGGACCACCGCCAAGGAGTAACGTCCGCTCGGACGTGAAGCCGCTGGCCCCCGCGTCCTCGGAGGCCAGCGCGCACCCCCAGGGGCTTGTCCCCAGGTCATCGCCCGTCGAGACTCGATGCCATGTCCGCAGGTACTCCATCGCCGCGTCCGTGGTTCGCCTTCTCCGTCGACCTGTCCCCCGCGACGGCGCGTGAGCGCCTGCCGGGCCTGCCCTCCGCGCCCACACTGCCGGAAGGGGAGCTGGCCGAGGCACTCGACGTGGACGTCGTCTACGACGTGCCCTCGCTGGCCTGGGGCGGCAAGGTGGCCCGGCTGGTGGATGCCCCGGGCAAGTCCCTCCCCGGACTGCTGCGGCGCGTGTCAGCGGAGACGTGGGACGCCGTGAGCCGGCTGGAATCGGTGCTCGCCGAGGCCACCACGTCCCGGACCGTCAAGGTGCGCACGGCCACCGGCACCGTGCTCTCCGCCCATGCCTTCACCGCGCCGGCCCGTAGTGGCCCTCCCGCCCAGGGCCCCGTCAGCGAGGCCTTCCTCGTCACCGTGGCCCTGGCGGCCGAACGGGCGGGCCTCCCGGCGGACTACGTGGAGCGCCTCCAGGCCGAGGCCCACATCGTGGGAACGCTCCAACAGGCGAAGGCGGACGCACGCTCTGTCCCAGGCTCCCCCGCGAAGAAGCCGTGATCTCCACTTTCTGGAAAAAATGCAGGGCGATGACGCAACCCGGTGTCGCTCGCGACCGACCATAGCTCTACCAGGGCCTCATTCCGTTCCTCTCCTGGGCGGCCCAAGGATGCCTTCCGCATGACGACGCTGCGACCCACTGCTCGTGCCAGCACCCCGCCCACCGCCACCACGGTGGCCACGGCGGACGCCGCGTCCACCAACGTCGTGACGCCGAAGGGGGGCAGCTGGAACCGCTCCACCGCTCGCGAGGTCCCCATCGCCGAGCTCCAGGCCAAGTTCGGTTGGACCGAGCAGAGCTGGGAGACCGGGCTGCTGAAGGCGGCGGACGCGGCGGGCACCAAGACGCGCGGGGGCAACGGCCAGGTGTCCGCGGCCGAAATCCAGGCCTACCTCTCGGCGCCCACGGACGGCCGCTACCTCACCTCCACGGCGCTCCAGCAGGGCCGAGCCGCGGTGGACGCGAAGCTCGCCAAGGGCGGCGGCGCGCCCGTGGACGTGGATGCCTTCGACTCCAAGTGGCAGGACGGGCTGGCGAAGCGCGCCGACCTCCTGGGCGGCAACAGCGACGGCAAGGTCAGCCAGGATGAGCTGGCGGCCTACATCCAGAAGTCCAAGGCCAACCAGGTGGACGACACGCGGTGGGTGCCGGACCAGCAGATGGCCACCTTCCAGAGCCGCGTCGCGGAGGCCGCTGGAGAGGCGGACCCGCTGCGTCCCACGGGCGGCGAGGGCAAGGGGATGGAGCTGGTGAAGCAGTACTCGCGACTGCTGCTGGATGAGGGGAAGAACATCCCCACCTTCGTGAGCTACCTGCTGACCGCCGCCGACATCAAGGAGACGCCGGCCGAGGTGAACCGCACGAAGAGCACCTTCGTGAGGGACCCGGTGTTGGGCGCCAACGGCGTCTCGGAGTCCGACTACAACCACACGGGCTTCGACCGTGGGCACATGAAGGCCGCCGACGACTCTCCCAACCAGGAGGCGATGAACGAGAGTCACCAGATGACCAACATCGCCCCCCAGTACGGCAACCACAACCAGCAGGTGTGGAAGACGCTGGAGCGGGCCGTGACGGACCTGGTGAAGGAGTCCGGTGGCAAGGCGCACATCCTGACCGGCAACCTGTTCCTGGGCGCGGACGGCAAGCCGCTGCCTCCGGAGTCGGTGGAGACGATGGGCGCCAAGGACCGCAAGATCGCCGTGCCCACGCACAACTTCAAGACGGTGCTGCTGGAGCTGCCCAACGGCAACGTGACGATGTTCGCGTACATGGTGCCCAACGTGAAGGACGGGCCCTCGAAGAAGGACGCCATCGTCCCGCTGCTGGAGTCCTCGCGCGTGCCGGTGGACCAGCTCGAGAAGCTGTTGGGGCAGGACCTATACGCGCAGCTCCCCAAGAGCGTGCAGGAGAAGCTGGAGAAGGACACGTCGGCCCCCGGTGCCTTCCAGCTCCAGGGCAGCAAGTACGAGTCCGTCACGCTGCTCACGAAGCGGTAGTCCCTCCCGAGCACCGGGCCCTCTCCCACGGGCCCGGTGGCGCGCTGTCCGCCCTCAGGGCGTGGGCAGCGAGATGTAGTGCTTGCCCAGCTCGTTCAGGACGCCGGGCGCGCCCAGGAGGCTCGCGAAGCACGGGTCATTGGTCCACCGTCCGGTGAACCACGCGTAGCGGAACACGTCCGCCCGGCGCTCGCAGACGGCCACCATCTCCGTCATCTGCGCCTTCGCCTTGGCGACCGAGTCGATCTGCGCGCCGTCCTGCTGCTGGTGGCAGTTGGCGAACTCGGTGACCCAGAACGGCTTGCCGTATTTGGTGAGGCGGTTGAGCTGGCCGTCGAGTCCGTAGTCGTACCAGTGGAACGCCAGGTAATCGATGCGCGGCTCGCGGTTGCCGTTCTCCGCGCGGTAGGTGGCGAAGAAGGCATCCAGCCAGACCACCGGGTCCGAGTACCCCGACACCGTGCCCCAGTTCATCGCCGGGCCCACCAGCTTCACGCCCGTGTTGGCGGCGACGCTCTCGTACCGGGGCCACAGCCGCGCGGCGGCCTGCGGCGACATGTTCGCCTGATCTCGCAGGTTCGGCTCGTTGAGCAGCAGCAGGTATTCGATGTGGGGATTGTCCCGGAGCATCGTCTCGATGCGCGCGGCGTCGAAGTCGCCGTTCCAGAGCATGGGGATGAAGTCCATGCCGTAGCGGGTGCGGAAGTCCGTCGGCACGTTGGCATGGGGACGGGGGCTCCAGTTGTACCACCAGCTCACGCCCGGAGAGACGGCCGCCAGGTCCTCGGGCGTCGCCAGGTCGAAGGCGATGCCGCGCTTGGCGCTCTTGATGAGCGGAGGCGTCTGGGTGCCCGCGTCGTCGCCATTGGAGGGACGCCCGGGCTTGATGGGGTCCGCCGGGTCGCAACCCAGGAGCAGGAACAACGCGATGGAGAATGGTGCGAGCCAGCGTCTCATGTGCCGTCACCTCCGCCCGCGAGGGCGCGTGGAGACGGTCATCCTAGTGCGAGGAATGGAGCGGTGCGGCTCTTCGATGAGGCGGCGACCTGCGCGGGTGTACCCGCCGCGACGATGTGGCCGCCTTCGTCCCCGGCGCCAGGCCCCAGGTCGATGACCCAGTCGCTCGCGGCGACGACGCGCATGTCGTGCTCCACGAGGATGACGGTGTTGCCCGCCTCCACCAGTCCGTCGAGCTGCGCCATCAGCTTGTCCACGTCCGAGGGGTGCAGGCCCGTGGTGGGCTCATCCAGGACATAGAGCGAGTGGCCGCGCTGCGTGCGTTGAAGCTCCGTGGCCAGCTTGATGCGCTGGGCCTCGCCGCCGGACAGCTCCGTCGCGGGTTGTCCCAGGCGCAGGTAGCCCAGGCCCACCTCGCGCAGGACGCCGAGGGCGCGGTGGACGTGGGGCTCCTCGGTGAAGAACGCATGGGCCGCGTCCACCGTCATGCCCAGCACGTCGGCGATGTTCTTTCCCCGGTAGCGAATCTCCAGCGTCTTCGCGTTGTAGCGGGCGCCGTGGCAGGTGGGGCAGGGCGCGTAGACGCTGGGCAGGAACAAGAGCTCCACGCTCACGAAGCCCTCGCCCTCGCACGTCTCGCAGCGGCCCTTGGCCACGTTGAAGGAGAAGCGCCCGGCGTCGTACTTGCGCGTTCTGGCGGCCGGCGTCGCGGCGAAGAGCTTTCGGACATGGTCGAACAGGCCCGTGTACGTCGCCAGGTTGGAGCGCGGCGTGCGGCCGATGGGCTTCTGGTCCACCCGCACCATCCGGTGGATGCCCTCCAGTCCCTCGGTGATTCGGCCACCGGTAGTCAGCACTTCGGAGCGCTCCAGCGGCTCGCCTTCCTCCTCTTCCTCGGGAGGCTCGTGGCCCAGGTGCGCGGCCACCAGCTCCACCAGCACCTGGCTCACCAGGCTCGACTTGCCGGAGCCGGAGATGCCCGTCACGGTGGTGAAGACGCCCAGCGGAAAGTCGGCGCTCAGTCCCCGCAGGTTGTTGCGGGAGACGCCTCGCAGGCGCAGCCATCCCTTTGGAGTGCGCGGGGGGCGCGGGCGCGAAGGCTCAGCGCCGAAGAGATAGAGCCGCGTCTGGGACGCCTCCACTCCCTGAAGTCCGTCGAGCGGACCGCTGTAGAGGACCTGACCCCCTTGTTCTCCCGCGGCCGGGCCCACGTCGATGACCCAGTCCGCGTGGCGGATGACGTCCACCTCGTGCTCCACCACGAACAGCGAGTTGCCGGAGCCCTTCAGCGAGTCGAGCGCCCTGAGCAGCGCCTGGGTGTCGGCGGGATGCAGGCCCGCGGAGGGCTCGTCCAGCACGTACACCACACCGAACAGGTTGGAGCGCACCTGGGTGGCCAGCCGGAGCCGCTGCAGCTCACCCGGAGAGAGCGTGGGCGTGGCGCGCTCCAGTGACAGATAGCCGAGGCCCAGCTCCAGCAGGACGTGCAGCCGCTCCACCAGGTCCTTGGCGATGCGCTCCGTGACGAGCGCCTTCTCGGGGTGCTCTCGCGTGAGCTTCTTCAGCGGGGACGCCGTCCCTTCCGCGTAGGGCTGGAGCAGGGTGGCGACGCGCTTGAGCGGCAGGCGTGACAGCTCTCCGTAGTCCAGTCCCGCGAAGGTGACGGAGAGGGACTCGGGGCGCAGCCGCTTGCCGTGGCAGACGCGGCACTCGCCGCTCTCCAGGTAGCGCGACACGCGCTTCTTGATGAGCGGGCTCTGCGTCGTGGCGAAGGTCTGCAGCACGTAGCGCCTCGCGCCGGTGAACGTGCCCATGTAGCTGGGGGCCGTCTTGCGCTTGAGGGCCTGTCGTGTCTCGGCCGGGGTGAAGCCCGCGTACACGGGGACGGTGGGCTGCTCGTCCGTGAAGAGAATCCAGTCGCGGTCCTTCTTGGGCAAATCCCGCCAGGGCGTGTCCACGTCGTAGCCAAGCGACACCAGGATGTCGCGCAGGTTCTGTCCGTGCCACGCGGGCGGCCATCCGGCGACGGCCCGCTCCCGGATGGTGAGCGAGTCATCTGGCACCAGGGTCCGCTCCGTCACCTCGTAGACGCGACCGAGGCCGTGACAGTTGGGACACGCGCCCGCTGGCGTGTTGGGTGAGAAGGCGTCGGAGTCGAGGTGGGGTTGGTTCGGCGGATAGGTGCCGGCGCGCGAGTACAAGAGGCGCAGGGAGTTCGACAGCGTCGTCACGCTGCCCACCGACGAGCGCGTCGTGGGGGCACCCCGGTGTTGCTGGAGCGCGACGGCGGGGGGGAGACCCTCAATCGAGTCCACCTCGGGGATGCCTGCCTGGTCGATGAGGCGCCGAGCGTACGGGGCCACGGATTCGAAGTAGCGGCGCTGGGCCTCCGCGTAGAGCGTCCCGAAGGCCAGGGAGGACTTGCCCGAGCCGGAGACTCCCGTGAAGACGACCAGGGCGTCGCGGGGCAGGTCCACGTCCACGTGCTTCAGGTTGTGCTCCCGGGCGCCACGGACGCGGACGAAGCCTGCTCGCGTGTCGCTGGAGCTACCTGTGACGTGGAGACGGCGGGGTCGGCTCATGAGGGACGCTCCTCCGGGCGTCCTACCGAATCTGATGCCGGAAGGCGTGGAGGAACAGGCTCCGACCGACGGAGCGTGTGTTCGAGGCCGTGGGGTTGCCCGCCAGGAGCACCCGCCCTACGCGGTCCGAGGGCGGCGGCCCGCGCCCAGGAACCCTCCCACGGCCCACCGGAAGAGCATGGCGACCAACGCCAGGGCTCCCGAGGCCAGCGCCGCACAGGTAGGGATGAACATGAAGGTGATGATCACGTAGGGGTCCCTGCTCACCGTTCCCCAGGCGTGGATCTGGGCGGCCAGGGCCAGCACGGGCGCGCTGATGGCACCCGTCCAGAGGCCCCACTTCACGGAGGGCGTCCTGGGCGCCAGGTCGGCGACGATGACTCCCACGCCGACAAGGAGGACCAGCGGGATGACGGTGAGGGGGATGACGCTGAACGCGTCATGTCCATTGACGCGGACGTCGATGAGGCGCTTCGCCACTGCCCCGACAAGCGGATGGACGATGACTCCGAGGATTGTGGCGGCGACCATGGCTTGGAGCGATTTCATGTGGCCTCCTTCTTCCTACGTGTGCCGCACACCGTACGGGGTCCCCATGAGTTCCGGTGGGAACTAATCAGACGCTCATCAATCACTCAGGGTTATCAATGGAGTCACGGTTCTGGGGCTCGGTGCGGCGACAGCTCCTGGGTGAGCCGCGAGCCGTCAGTCGAGCAACTGCATCAGGTCCGCGCGGGTGATGGCGGCGCCCCCCGAGGCACCTCCACCGAGCGCCGACTCGAACAGCGCGCGCTTCTTGTCCTGGAGCGTGAGGATCTTCTCCTCCACCGTGCCCTGGGACACCAGCCGGTACACCATGACGGGGCGCTGCTGACCGATGCGATGCGCGCGGTCCGCGGCCTGGTTCTCCACGGAGGGGTTCCACCACGGGTCCACCAGGAACACGTGGTCCGCCGCCGTGAGATTCAACCCCGTGGCGCCCGCCTTCAGCGAGATGAGCATCACCGGCGGGCCCTTCGGGTCCTGGAAGGTCTCCGCCACGGCGCCGCGATTGGACGTGCTTCCGTCCAGGCGGATGAAGCCGATGTCGGCCTCCTTCAGCGCCGGCTCGATGAGGTCCAGCATGGACGTCCACTGCGAGAAGACGAGCGCCTTGTGTCCGTCCTCCACCGCGGTGCTGAGCGCCTCCAGGAGCGCCTGGACCTTGGACGACGTCTTCGCGTGCTGCCCCGGGACGAGCGCGGGATGGCACGCGGCCTGACGCAGCCGCAGCAGGGCCTCCAGCGCCTTGAGCACGCTGCCGCCCGCCTCGAGCTGGGACACCACCTCTTCGCGGGTGGCGGAGTACACCGCGTCGTAGACGGCGCGCTCGTGCTCGCTGAGCGTGACGTGACGCACGGACTCCGTGCGCGGCGGAAGCTCAGGGGCCACGTCCCGCTTGAGCCTGCGCAGCACGAAGGGACGGATGCGCGCGCGCAGTCGCTCGGCGGCGCCCTTGTGGTTGTCACCGACGGGCCGTGCCCAGCGCTCCTCGAACTCCTTGCGCCCGCCGAGCAGCCCCTGGTTGGTGAAGTGCATCAGGCTCCACAGCTCCTCGAGCCGGTTCTCGATGGGCGTGCCGCTGAGCGCCAGGCGGAACGTCGCCTCCAGCCCGTATGCCGCGCGCGCCACCTGGCTGTCGGGGTTCTTGATGGCCTGGGCCTCGTCGAGCACCACCATGTCCCACGTCTTCGCGCCGAGCACCTCCGCGTCCAGCCGCATCAGCGCGTAGGTGGTGAGCGTCACGTCGGCCGTCTCGTCCAGGGAGCGTCCGGGGCCGTGGTACACGGACACCTTCAGCGAGGGACGGAAGCGCTTCACCTCCGCGTGCCAGTTGGGGAGCACGCTGGTGGGCGCGACGACGAGCGTGCCCTTGCCCACCATGCAGATGGTCTGCAGCGTCTTGCCCAGCCCCATGTCGTCCGCGAGCACGCCGCCCAGGCCTGCCTGACGCAAGAAGGTGAGCCAGCTCACGCCCTGGAGCTGGTACGGCCGCAGCGTCGCCGTGAGGTCCGCCGGGAGCCGTGGGTCGGGGAGCTTCTCGAAGCCTTGCACCAGGGGCGCCAGCCGCTCCAGGCCGGGCGGAGACGGATGCTCCAGCGCCTCGCACAAGTCCGTGAGCTGGGGGATGGCGTGGTTGGCGAGCCGCCCATCCGAGCCGCGCGCCGCCAAGAGGTCCGTCACGCGCTGGCCATGTGACTTCAGCCACGCGGTGGGCAGCGGCGCCCAGCCACCGCCCTGCAGGGGCACCAGGCCGAGCCCTTCTTCCCACGCCTTCATCACCGCGCCCGCGTCCACCGTGCGCGGCGCATCAGGTCCCGCGCCCTCCACCTGGAAGTCGAACGAGAAGTCGACGCGCGGGGCCCCCGCCTCGGTGGTCCCCGCCTTCACGTCGAGCATGGGGCGCAGCTTCACGTCGGGACTGACGAAGCGCGCCGCGTCCCCGGTGAGTCCGCCACGCCAGCGCCGCAGCTTGTCGGCGAGCTGCAAGGCCTCCTGGCCCTGCACCGTCACCCGACGACCGGGGACCATGTTCAGCTCGTCGCGCAGGCCGTGGATGAGCTGCTGCTCCGCGGGCTCGTTGCGCACGGGCACCGCGCCCGTGAGGTACACCATGCGCCCGTTGTCGATGCGCACCGTGGGCGGTGAGCCGTACACGAGGGTGGGCAGCACGGAGAGCCCCGTGCCCAACGGGTCCAGCTCCAGCGAGATGCGCGGCTTGAGCGTGCGGTCGATGCGCGGGAGGCGCTGACTCTTCACGTCCACGGGCAGGCGACGGGCCATCTCCGGCAGCACCTTGCCGGTGAGGTCTCCCATCTGGTCGGGCGAGAAGACTCGCTCCTGGGGCAGGTTCTCCAGCCGCGAGCCGGTGAGCGACTGCTCGCCCATGCGGAAGAGGATGCCACCGCCCACCGCCACGCCGGGGCTGACGACTTCGGTGGCGCGCGGGTCCCTGTCCACCTTCAGCACCGTCTGTTCGCCCCGGTCCTCCACGGTGACGCGAGGCAGGAGCAGCTCGCTGGATATCGAGACCAGGTTTCCGTCGAAGAGCACCGTGCGCGCGGGCTCCAGCGCGCGCAGCAGCGCCTCCAGGCGCTCCGGTGGCAGCGCGCCGCGCGTGGGCTTCGCGAGCAGCGCGTCGGCCACACGGTCGCAAGGCTCCACCTGGATGCGGGCGGCCTCCACCGGGTTCGTCAGCAGCGAGGAGAGGCTGCGCGCCAGCAGTCGCGCCGTGTTGTCGGGCCGGACCACCAGGCGCTCGAGCTGGAGACCTCCGTCCACGCGCTTGAAGCGGTACACCATCCGCTCCGGCTTCGGCGCGGCGCCGGGACGCGGGGCGGACGGAGCCGCCGGGCGAGCGGGCGCGGAGACGGGCGGACGGGCGGGTGGACGCGCGGGCGCGGCGGGGCGGGCCGGCGCGGCCTTCTGCGAGGAGTGGTGGAGGAAGAGGGCGGCGGCCACCACGTGCTCGCACGGGTCCACCTTGCCCTTGCAGTCGCACTCCCAGATTTCGTCCTCGGGATAGAGGACGGTCGTCACCGGCGCGGGGCGGCCGGTGGCGCGCACGCGCAGCACCGTCTCCTCTTCACCGACGGACTGCACCGAGACGGCGCCGGCACGAGCGAGGCCCATGCCGACGGACCAGGTCTCCTGGCGCGCTTCCTCCTGGATGGCTTCGAGCAGGTCGGCGGTCGCGGACATACGAGGACCGCCTCCCTAGCTCCGTTGGAAGGCCCGGCGCAATGTTCGCCTGCGCCGGGCCTGTAGGGGCGTGGCTACGGGTAGGTGTCCAGGTACGCGCGGTGGCTGTTGGAGAACTCGAAGTTGGTGAACTTGTCCCAGTTGATGGACCAGGTCATCAGGCCCTTGAAGCCGGGGTAGCCCGCGGTGTTGCGCAGGACGTAGGTTCCACCGAAGGACTGGCCCTTGATGAGGTAGTCGAGCGCCTTGTGCACGTTGGCCGGCGTGGTGTACCCGCCACCCGCCGCCTGCGGCGAAGAGGGCAGGCCGATGAGAATCTGGTCCGGCCGGAGCGCGGGGAACTGCGCGCTGGCGTTGCCGCCCACGGGGAAGCCGCGCAGCAACATCTCCGCCATGGCGACGTGGAAGTCCGGCGTGCTCTGCGCGTAGGCCCGGCCGTCGAGAGCAGTGACGGTCCCGGTGTTGTAGTGCTGCACGTGGAGGTACGTGAGCCTGTCGCGCAGCGAGTAGATGACGGGCAGGTACGCACCCCAGGGGCCGCCGTAGGCCGCCATGCCACCCTGCACATAGGCCGTCTCCGGCGCCATGGTCAGGATGAAGCCGGAGCCATTCTGATTGAGCAGCTGGCGGGTGGCCTGGATGAGGTTCGTGATTCGCGGCGTGGTGGGGTTGCGGAAGTCCGTGTCGCCGCCATTGAGCGACAGCGAGCTGCCCTCCAGGTCCAGGTCGAACCCATCGAAGCCATAGGTGGTGATGAGGCCCTGCATGGTGGTGACGAAGTTCTGCCGGGCGGCGGCGTCATCCAGGTGCACCGTGCCGTTGGCTCCGCCGATGGAGATGAGCACCTTGCGCCCCTGGCTCTTGAGCAGGGCGACGTCCGCCTTGAAGTCCGCGACGCTGGAGTTGTACGGCGTGAAGGCCATGTTGCCGGAGCCGGCGCCGCCCACGGGCTCGGCGAACGCGACCTGGATGACGTTGAACTTCGCGGAGATGTCGCGCAGCCGGATGTTCGTCGAGCCGTTGTCGAAGTTGTGCCAGTAGCCGACCAGGAGCTTGTTGCCCACCGGCTGCGTCCCCGTCGTCGTCGCGGAGATGCTGTTGCTCGCGGAGGAGCGGTTGCCCGCGGCGTCGCGCGCCTTCACGGTGAACGTGTACGTCGTGTTCGCGGCCAGCCCCGTCACCGTGACGCTGGTGGCGCCGGAGGTAGTGGTGGACGAGGACGCTCCACCATTGACGAAGACCTCGTAGCCGGTGACGCCCACGTTGTCGGTGGACGCGCCCCAGGACAGCGACACGCTGCTGGCGCTCACGCCGGTGGAGGCGAGGTTGGCGGGAGTGGAGGGCGCCACCGTGTCGGTCGCCGGGCGGGGCGACGTCGTCACGCTGTGCGCGGTGCTCGCGGCGGAGCGGTTGCCCGCGGCATCACGCGCCTTCACGGTGAAGGTGTAGGTGGTGTTCTCCGAGAGGCCCGTCACGGTGACGCTGGTGGCCCCGGACGTGGACGCCGACGCGTTGGCGCCTCCATTGGTGAAGACCTCGTAGCCGGTGACGCCCACGTTGTCCGTGGACGCGCCCCAGGACAGCGACACGCTGTCGAAGGTCTTCGCGGTGGAGGTGAGCGAAGCGGGCGTGGAGGGGACTTGGGTGTCGGGCTGCGGATTCCCCGTACGCTCCAGCCACAAGGCCAGGACGTTGGGCGGCTCCCAGCCCACGAGGGAAAAATGGGACTGACGGCAGTCGTAGGCCTTGCCTCCATAGGAGGCGATGTCACCCACGGTGTACTGCGTGTTGGGGGCCCAGGCCCCCCGGTCCGCCGCGAGCGCGGACGTGGGAAGCAGGGTGCTGAGCAGGGTGACGAAGGCCACCAGGGCGGCGAGTGCCGCTCGGGGGAGGTGTCCTGGAAGCTGCATGGCGTCTGCCTTTCGGCTGGGGGAAAACCGAAGAGAGCGGACCGCCCCATTTTTCGGGTCATTCCTTCTTTTCGTTTTTCCCCCTCGCCCCAGGACCGGGCGAGCGACCCGCTCCATGCTTTCTGGCGCCGCACGCCCCATTTTTCCGAGGAAGGGCGAGGACGGCCTGTCATTTCGCGGGTTTGACGGCGGCGTTCAGAAAATTAAAAGGCCATGTCGATCTCCCGCGAGTCTGTTCGACGAAGAAGTAGAGCCCGGGACAACGGGCACGTACGAGCCCAGGAACCTGAAGGAGAACGACATGCGATTCATGGTGCTGGTCAAGGCGACGAAGGACTCGGAATCGGGAGCCCCGCCGGATGAGAAGCTGATGGCCGAGATGGGGAAGTTCAACGAGGAGCTGGTGAAGGCGGGCGTCATCCTCGCGGGCGAGGGACTCCACCCCAGCTCCAAGGGCGTGCGGGTGCGCTTCTCCGGCACGAGCCGGACGGTGATTGACGGCCCCTTCGCGGAGACGAAGGAGTTGGTGGCCGGCTTCTGGCTGTGGCAGGTGAAGTCGAAGGAAGAGGCCATCGAGTGGGTGAAGCGCTGCCCCAACCCGATGCCCGGCGAGTCGGAGATCGAAATCCGCCAGGTCTTCGAGATGGAGGACTTCGGCGCCGAGTTCACGCCCGAGCTGCGTGCGCAGGAAGAGCGTCTGCGTGAGCAGATTTCCAAGAACTAGGCGCCCCGGCCCTCACCCACACCCCCGCTGAACACACGCGACCCCTGCATGGGGTCCGTGTGAAAAACCATCCCCGGTGCGCACGGCTTCACGCCGTGTCGCCGTGGGGTTTATCGCGAGAGCCCCTGGTTCACGCGATGTCTGTATTTGATGACCACCCGGCGCACCGCACAGGGCCTTGCTTGCCCATGGCGGAGGCGCGCCTGGATGAGCCCCTTGTGTGTCTATGCCGCGGGCCGGCTCATTCCCGAAAACGTTCGTTCGTTGCCCTGCGCATGTGTGGGTTATTCCCGTGCGTGTTGGTTTTTGTCTGTCTTTTTGTGTCGTTCGAGACAGGTCGCGAGGCAATGTCAGACCCCTGATGCACAACGCACGTGGCTCATTCATCTCCATGCGGTTCATGAATTGTGAGGCTTCAGAATGTCCCCGTCATTCCAGCAGGGCACCCGTTCGCTTGCACAGGTCCTGGAGCAGATTCGTCGTTGCGCGGCGAGCGTCACGCGGTATCCGCTCGATATCCTCACGGCGGAGGCCCACCTCGAGGACGAGCTGGGCATCGACTCGGTGAAGCTCGCCGAGATTGCCGCCGTCGTCGCGAGGGAGTTCAACCTCCCAGCCGACCGGCTACCCCGCGGCGCGAAGGCGCGCACGCTGGGCGCCATCTCCGAGCGCGTGGCGGAGCTGCTGGCGGAAGCGGCGCCTGCTCCCGTCGCGGCGCCCGTGGTCTCTCCCGCTCCCGAGCAGGCTCCTGTCGCCAGCCCGCGCGAGGTGTCTGCCTCGCCCGTGGCGTCGTCGGACATCGAGGCGCAGGTGCGCTCCGTGTTCGCGCGCGTCACGCGTTATCCCCTGGAGCTGCTGACGCTGGAGGCGGACCTGGAGGACGAGCTTGGCATCGACTCCGTCAAGCAGGCGGAGGTGATGGCGGTGCTCGCCAAGGAGCTGGGGCTGGAGGTGGGGCCGAAGCCCTCCCAGCGGCTGCGGACGCTCTCCGCGCTGTGCGAGGCGATTCGCGCGTCGCGAGGAGTGGTGAGCACGCCGCGACGTGAGGAGGAGCAGCCCGCGCGGGCCGCGCCGCCGCCCGTCGTGGCTCGGCTTCCCTTCGAGGGGAAGGTCGCGCTCGTCACGGGCTCGGGCAAGGGCATTGGCAAGGTCATCGCCATGCGGCTGGCCAGCGCGGGAGCGACGGTGGTGGTGAATTCGTTCCATTCCCGAGACGACGGGGAGCGGACGGCCCAGGAGATTGTCGCGGCGGGGGGCAAGGCGCTGCACCTGTGGGGCTCCGTCGCGCAGGAGGAGCACCTGGAGCGACTGTTCGCCACCATCGCCGAGCAGCTCGGTGGGTTGGACTTCCTGGTGTGCAACGCGTCCAACGGCCTGATTGGGCCGTTCGACCGGATTTCGCCGCGCGACTGGGACAAGGCGTTCCGCACCTGCGTCACCGGCACCTACGAGTGCGCGATGCGGGCACGTCCGCTGATGGCGAGACGGGGCGGTGGGGCCATCGTCACGATGTCCACGTCGATGTCCCAGCGGTACATGCACGACCTGGGTTGCCAAGGTGTGGTGAAGGCCGGAGTCGAGTCCCTCACGCGCTACCTGGCCACGGAGCTGGCGCCCGAGGGCATTCGCACCAACTGCGTATCGGCCGGGCCGGTGCACGGAGAGCTGCTGGGGATGTTCCCCAACGCTCCTGGCCGCGTCTCGCGCTGGGAGGCGGCCACGCCTGGTGGGCAGCTCTGCACGGCGGATGACGTGGCGGACGTGACGGAGCTGTTGCTGGGGCCGAAGACGCAGCGGGTGAACGGCGCCATCTGGGTGGTGGACGGCGGACTCTCCGGCACGGTGGATGGCCTGTTGCCTGTCGGCCGACAGCCTTCCAACGGACACGACGTTCGGGCGCTGCTCGCCCTGGACTCCTGAACACCTTCGACGAGGAGAACGCCATGGGTTACTTCGCTGTCCCGTACGTCATCCACTTCGATGACACGATGGCCTACGGGAGCCATCACTTCCTCACCAACTTCAAGTTCCAGTGCGCGGGTCGCGAGCACCTGCTCTTCGGGCCCCACTTCTTCGAGGTGCCGGAGTTCCGTCGCGACTTCGACCGCGTGCTCCTGCTCACCTATGAGGGGTACTCGCGCAACCTCGCTCCCGCGAACCTGGGTGACAGGCTGGTGGTGCTGACGTCGTTCGAGGAGCGGGGCGAGGTGTCGGTCCGCTTCTGCTTCCGGACGTTGAAGCAGGACGGCACGCCCGTGGCCTGCGGCTACCAGACGGTGCTCTGCGCGGACAAGGAGACTGGCGCCCTCTGCCCGTTCCCTGACTCGTTCCGTCCGTGCTTCGAGTCCCTGGCCGGCATGTTCGAGCCCCCCGCGACGCTGAGCTTCCGTGAGCGCGCGCTCAAGGGGGGCGCCGCGATGTCGGAGCTGTTCTCGGAGAGTGTCCGGGGGCTGGCGAAGCAGCTCCTCTCGGACCCGGCCACGTTGGGCTCGGCCCGCCTGGTGGAGGTGGCGACGCCCGCGCGCACCGCACCGAAGGATGCGCCCCTCTTGGGGCTGCCCGCGGGTGCCACCTCCTTCTTGTTCGCGGGACAGGGCTCGTTCGAGCCTGGGTTGTTCGCGCGACTGAAGCTCCTTCAGCCGGAGCTGCGCGACGACCTCGCGGCGGTCGAGGACGTGGCACGGCGGTACGGGTTTGATGCGGGGCCCTTGCTCGCGGCCCGGGATGCGGACGAGGTGCGGCGGGCGCTGGAGCAGGCGCCCCGGTTGGACCAGCTCGGCATCTTCCTGTCGGGAGTGCTCGGAGCGCGGTGGCTGATGCGCGAGGGAAGGGCCGCCGACATCTTCGTGGGGCACAGCTTCGGGGAGATCGCCGCGATGACGGCGGCCGGGGCGTTGGACTTGCGCGGGGGCGCGGAGGTGGTGTGCCTGCGAAGCCAGGCGCTCCAGACGGTGTCGGACGACCTGGGCACGCTCGCCGCTGTTGCGCTGGGTGAGGCGGAGACGTCGCGGGCCATCGCGGACAGTGGTGCGACGGGGCTGGTCATCGCGGGCCGCAATCACGCGAAGCAGACCGTGGTGGCGGGAGCGCGTGCGGAGCTGGAGCGGCTCCGCTCCCAACTGGAGCAGCGGGGACAGGGCTTCACCTTCGTGGCCAGCCGGTATCCGTTCCACCATCCAGGACTGAGGAGCGCGGCGGAGGCGTTTCGCGCCGCGCTCGCACGTGTCGAGATGCGGCCACCCCGGGGGCCCATCTACTCGCCCATCGAGCGCAGGGTGTACACGGGGGCGCCGGGCGAGTTGGCGGACGCGCTCGCGTCGCACCTGGTTCACCCCTTCGACTTCCAGGGCGCGGTGGAGTGGTTGTCACGCTCGGGTTGCGCCCGCTTCCTGGACTGCGGAACAGAGGGGCGACTGGCGCGCATCGTTCAGCGCATCCTCCCGTCGACCGCCGTCACCGAGGTGAGCGCCATCGCTGGGATGTTGCCCTCGGCGCCAGCCTCCGTGGAACAGGCACCTGGTGAAGTGGAGGAGGAAGCGTCGGCGATTGCCATCGTCTCGCTCGGGTGTCTGTTCCCGGGTGGTGCGTCGGACCCCGAGGCCTACTGGCGGAACATCCGTCAGGGCGTGAGTGGCATCGTCGACCCCGGTGCGAGCGAGCCTTCCCTGGTCACCGACTTCGTGGGACCCACGGGGACGCCGGACCGGGCCTACACGCTCCTGACGGGCGCGGTGCGAGACGCGGACCTGAGGGCTCCGCGAGGCGTCGACCCGGTGCGCTTCCAGCGATACGTCCGCGAGCAGAAGCTCCTCGCCATCGCGCTCGCACAGGGGATGGCGGGGCTGGAGGGAATCGCCGCGCGCTCACCCTCGCGCATCCAGTGTCTGCTCGGCTCCACGGCGGAAGGGTCGTCCGAGTACGACGCGGCGCTCAGCCTGGAAGCGGGAGAGGCGCTCCTTCGCGCGAAGGGGATGCACGCGGCCGACCTCGCCTTGCTGTCACAAGCGGCGCGCTCGGTGATGGGCGTGGAGGCCCGGTCCTCCGAGCTGGCGCCACATCCCACGCTTCAGGCGGTGGTGACGGATGTGGTCGGACGGGGCGTCTCCACGGTGTTGCTCGATGCCGCGTGCGCGTCCTCGCTCTATGCCATCGCGCTGGGGATGAAGTCGCTCCAGCAGGGCAGGGCGGACCTGGTGCTGGCCGGAGGAGTCTTCTCGCCGGGTCCTGGCAACAGTTGTCTCTTCTCCCAGTTCAACGGGCTCTCGGCGACCGGGAGTCGTCCGTTCGACGAGCGGGCGGATGGAGTCATCTTCGGAGAGGGCGCGGGTGTCGTGGGGCTGATGCGTCTCTCGGACGCGCTCTCCCAGGGGCTTCCGGTGCGCGCCATCGTCCGGGGCACGGGGCTCTCCAGTGACGGTCGCAGCAGCTCGGCGAACGTCCCGCGCGTCGAGGGACAAGTGGCGGCGATGACGGCGTGCTACGCGGCGGCCGACATCGACCCGGCCACCATCCAGTACCTGGAGGCGCACGGCACGGCCACTCCGGCGGGAGATGCCACCGAGCTGAAGTCGATTGCGAAGGTCTTCGGCGGCAAGCGCCAGGGCATCCAACTCGCGAGTGTGAAGGCGCTGATTGGCCATGTGGGCTGGGCGGCGGGCGCGGCCTCGGTCATCAAGCTGTGCAAGGCCCTGGAGCACCGGCTCATTCCGCGACAGGCGAACTTCGAGAGACCCGGCGCGGAGCTGCGCGCGCTGGGCCCCGACTTCGAGGTGAGCCTGCGCGAGCAGCCCTGGCCCGAGAATGGCGAGCACCCGCGCCGTGCCGCCACGAACGGCTTCGGCTTCGGGGGAACCAACGCGCACCTGGTGCTCGAGGAGTATCGGGGTGGGCGTGTCGCGCCGCGTGCCTCGGTGCGCACGGCTCCTGGAAGTGAGCTGGTGGTGGTGGCCGCCGAAGGTGTGTTCCCGGACTCAAGAGGCCTGCCGACTGTCGGTGTGCCGTCCGAAGTGGGCGCACGCTTCGACGCCGCGGCCTTCAGGCTGCCGTCGTCACTGCGGCTGTTGCCGGACATCGCCGAGGACATGGACCTGACGCAGGGGCTCGCGCTCACCGCTGCCAGTGCGCTCGTCCAGAAGCTGGCGGGCTTCGAGGGGCTGCGTGCGGGAACGGCCCTCGTGCTTGGGCTTGAAGGGAAGACCCGTCGAGGGGTGGAGGCCATCCAGCGCGTGCTGGCCGCGTCCACGCGTCGCAAGCTGAGGGAGCGTGTCCTGAGGGCGCCGGAGCAGGCGGCCCTGCTGCCGCTGGCGGAGCGCTTCCATGACGTGGTGCGGGGGGCGCTGCGTCCATCCGGGCCCTACACGTTGCAAGGGATGATGGCGAACGTCACGCCGGGGCGAGTAGCGGGAGCGCTGGACGTGAAGGGCCCCAACTTCGTGGTCGATGCAGGAGGGGCTTCACTGGCCGCCGCGCTGAAGGCCGCGCGAGGCGTGTTGGAGACGGGCTTCGAGCTGGTGCTCGTGGGCGGGGCGCATGTGCTTCGCCCGGGAGCCGTCGCGAGTGAGGCCCAGTCCGAAGAGGGGCTGATGCTGCTGGCGGTCACCACCGCCGAGAAGGCCGCGCGGCGAGGCTTGAAGGTGCTGTGCCGCCTCCAGATGTCGGAGGTCACGGACTCGCGAGTTGGGTCCAGTCACGCGTTGCCTCCGCATTCGGCGCGAGAAAGCCTGGAGGTCCTGCGAGCGGTGCAGGCCGCCGCCGAAGGACGCCCCGCCACGCTGTGCTTCCATCCGGAAGCCGCGAGTGGCACCCGGTTGGAGCTTCAGCTCCAGCCTCGGCAGGGGACCGAGGTAATTGCCTCCTTGAACCCTCGTCGCACGGATTTGAAGGAGGTCGTCGCCGAGGACTCGGCAAGTGGCTTCGACCACAGTGAGCCCATTGGCTATTACTCGCCCGTGCTCGTCGAGCAGCCGGCTCGGGCGATGCGGCCCATGAAGCGCGAGGCGCGTCGAGTCCTCTTCATCGCGGAGGGCGAGGCGCTGGCACACGAGCTGGAGCCCCAAGCACGCCGACTGTTCGGACCTGACTTCCTCGTGCTCTTCGCGGGCGAATCCAAAGCAGCGGGACAGGTTCGCGGCATTGACCTGACCCGCGAGGAGACTGCCGACGCGGCGCTGGAGGCGCTGGGCTTCTCGCCCCAGCTCATCCTCTCTGTCAGTCGAGTCGAGCCGGACGCACGAGAGGCCGAGGTGGTCTCCGACACGGCGCTGCGCCACGAGGCGCTGGAGTTGCTCTTCCTCGCCGCTCGCCGCTCCTACGAGCAGCTCCTCTCCGGAGAAGTCACGCTGGCGAGCCTGTGCGTGGGAGGTGTGGGCCCCCGGCGCGTCCTGCATCCGATGACCGGTCTGTTCGCCGGCATGCTCAAGTCCATCGCTCGCGAAGTCCCGGCGCGAAACGTTCGCGCCATCGCGACCTCACAGCGCAGCCTTCCGGACGCTCTGGAGCAGGCCCTGGTCGAGCTGGGCTCGGAAGAAGAGGGCACTGGCTCGGTCGAGGTCTGCTTCGACGCGGAGACCCGGTGTGTCCGTCGACTCCGTCCTACCGCTGCTCCTGCAACTGGTGCATCCACGCTCGATTCCAGCTCCGTGGTGCTGCTGACAGGAGGCGGGCGAGGTGTCACGGCGGTGCTCGCTGGGGCGCTCCTGAAGCGGTATGGATGCACGGTGGTGCTCCTGGGGCGCAGCGACCCGGAAGCCGCGCCGGAGCGGGTGCTTCACGCCTCGGAGGACCAGCTCCCCACGGTGGAGCGGGACTTCTACGCCTCGGAGCTGGCGGCGAAGCCGGGCACGCGGATGCCCGAGCTGCGAGCGCGCTTCGAGCGACACCTCGCGGTCCGCGAGCTGCGGTCCACATTGGTGGGGCTCGCGAGGTTGCCAGGGCGCATGGTCTACCGCGTCGCGGATGTCACGAGTCCGGGAGACGTGGCGCGGGTGATGGACGAGCTCACCCGAGAGCACGGGCGCCTGGACCTGGTGGTCCACGGGGCGGGCACGCAGACGTCCAAGAAGCTGAACCGGCGGCGTCTCGCGGAGCTGCGCACGAACCTGGACACGAAGCTGCTCGGGCTCCGCAACCTGCACGCGGCCTGCGCGAGTCGCTTCGAGAGACCTGTGCCTTTCCATGTCCTCACGTCCGCGTTCAGCTTCATCGGCAACGACGGGCAGGCGGACTACGGCGCGGCGAACGAGGCGCTGGACCGCTTGTGCGCCTGGGTCAGCGACGCGAATCCACGGGCACCCTGGTGCAGCGTGGGGTGGCTGGCCTGGGATGGAATCGGAATGACCCGAGGCTCCGAGTACCGCGTGCTCGGTGCCAGCCGGAAGCTGCGCGGAATTCGCGCGGAGGAAGGGGAGGCGCTGTTCCTCCAGCTCCTCGAAGGCCCCCTGCGCGAGTCCATCCACGTGCAGCTCACGGAGAGCGAGCGTTCCTACTACGGGCTGGAGCTGCTGCCCGCGGAGCCCCCAGCGGCGACGGTGAGGGACCTCATGGTCGATGCCGCGAGCGTGCCCTGTCTGGAGGACCACCTCGTCCGTGGCACGCCCACGCTGCCCGGGGCCTGGGCATTGGACTTGATGCTGCGGGCCGCGCTGGGAGACGGGCGACCAGAGCTGCGCACCGTCACCATCGAGGACGTGCGGTTCTCCCGCTTCATTCGCGTGAAGCCCGGGGGACGTCAGGCCCTGCGTGCCGAGTGCAGCCAGCTCACCGACGAGCCGGGCCGTCATTGCGTGCGGGTGAAGCTGCTGGGCGACATCGTCCATGCCTCCGGCGTGGTGCTCGAACGAGACCTCGTCTTCGCGGAGGCCCGCTTCACGCTGTCGGCCCAGCCGCCCAAGGGCACGCCGGGGCTCGATGCGGCGACGCCCTCGGGACGTGGCCTGTCCGCGGAGGACCCCCACTGCGCACAGGGAGGCCCCATCGAGCTGAGGAAGATGTTCGACTGCCTGGAGGACATCCGCCTGGAGCGCTCGGCGCGCTTCGCGAGCGTGGGGCTGCCAGCGCGGCGGGAACACGCGGGGGCCACCGTGCCCGCGCTCGTCCTGGACGCGGCGCTGCGACTGAGCGCGATGCACGTGGATGGAGTGTCGAGCGCCGTCTTCGCGCCCATCCAATTCGAACGAGCCACCTTCGACCGAGGACTGGTGGGCGAGACGGATGCACCGCTGCGGCTGTCATTGAAGGCGCTGAGTCCCCGGCTGGACGGGGACATCCTCCAGTGCGGCACCGTCGCGGCGGTCGACGAGGCGGGACGGCTGCGAATGCTGCTCGAGGGCGGCCTCGCGCGTCCCATGGCTTGAACCCTCTCTCCATCGGGTGAACACAATGAACTCCACCGCACTGTCGACGGCGTCCCTGCCCATCGATGACCCGAAGCCGCTCCGCGCGGAGCTGCGTCGGGTGATGCCTCCCGAGTCCTTCGCGCCGCAGCCCCATCGGGGTGTCATCGCGCTGGCGCTGGTGCCAGTGATGATGGGCCTGATGGGGTTGCTGGGCTGGGGAGGCTTGCCCTGGTGGCTCTGTCTGCCGCTCTCGTTCCTGCTCGGTCAGATGGTCACCACCGTGGGGCTGGCCGCGCACGAAGCGCTGCACCACGCGGTCTTCCGCAGCCGGCGATGGGAGGACGTCTTGGGATGGGCGGGCTTCGCCCCGTTCCTCGTCACGCCGGGCAACTGGCGGGCCTGGCATGTCCAGGCGCACCACAGCGCCGCGAACATCCACCAGAGGGACCCGGACATCCTCCCGCGCCAGCAGGACCTGGGCACCCAGCGGTTCGCGCGACTGTTCCATGCGATTTCACCGGGCTCGGGCACCTGGGTCAGCTACATCAGCTTCGGCCTGTTCTTCACTGCGCAGGGCCAGGCGTTCCTGTGGCACCACATCCGCCAGCCCCAGCTCCGGCACGTGCGCATGAACCTCGTGAAGGAGCGCGTCCTCACGGTGCTGGTGACGGCGGGCTGGTTCACGCTGGGCTTCGCCATGGGACCCAGGGGCGCGCTCTTCGCGCTCGTCATTCCCCTGCTCGTCGCCAATGTCACGCTGATGATCTACATCGCCACCAATCACTGGCTCCTGCCGGCGTCCGAGGACAGCGACAACCCCTTCGTGAACACCGCGAGCGTGGAGACCCACCCGCTGATGAACTGGGCCCACCTCAACTTCAGCTATCACCAGGAGCACCACATCTTCCCGGCCATGAGCCCTCGCTTCGCGCCGCTGCTGCGGCAACGGCTGCGAGAGCTCAAGCCGGAGGTGTCCGCCGTCTTCCCCCATGTCCACGCCCTGCGCACGCTGTACTCGCGCCCGGCGCTGTACTCACCCACGGACGGCACCGTGCTGGTGGGCAGGGACGGCACGCCCGCGGTGAGCACGGAGGAGCTGCGCAGGCGGCTGGACGCCCCCAGGCAGGCCATGTCGTAGGCTGGGCGAAAATCGGGCATGGGCGCGCGACGCCCATGCCCTCGCGGCATCCGAGGGCCCAGCCCCTCTGGCCCCTTCGCGGGAGATGCACCCACATGGCAGGACTCTTCGACCCCCTGGCGCTCCGTGAGAATGTCGTCGCGCGAAACCGCATCTGGCTCGCGCCGCTCACGAACCAGCAAAGTCATGCGGACGGCACGCTGTCCGATGACGAACTCCACTTCCTCGCACTGCGCGCGGATGGGGGCTTCGGGTTGGTGGAGACCTGCGCGACGCATGTGGAGCAGGACGGCAAGGCGTGGCCGGGCGAGCTGGGTGTGCACGACGACGCGATGCTGCCGGGCCTGCGCAGGCTGGCCGCGCGAATCCACCAGGGCGGCGCGCTCCTGTCCGCGCAGCTCTTCCATGGCGGCCTGCGGGCAGACCCCGCCGTCAGCGGCCTGGAGCGCTGGAGCGCGAGCGCGCACACCGAAGAGGCGGACCGGTGCCGGGAGGGGACGGAGGAGGACATCCAGGGAGCTATCGACGCCTTCGCGAGCGCGGCGCGCCGCTGCGCGCAGGCGGGCTTCGACGGTGTGGAGCTCCACGGCGCGCACGGCTACCTGCTGTCGCAATTCCTGAGCACCACCTACAACCGTCGCGAGGACCGCTGGGGCGGCTCGCTGGAGAATCGCTCACGGCTCATCCGCGAGACGCTGGCCGCCGTCCGGCGCGCGGCGCCCGAGCTGGTCCTCGCCGTGCGCCTGTCCCCCGAGGACTTCGGGCAGGCCAAGGGCCTGGACCTGGACGAGACGATTGAAGTCGCGCGGATGCTCGCCCAGGAGGGGATGGACGTCCTCCACCTGTCCCTGTGGCGCTCGGCCCTCAACACCCACAAGCGCCCCCAGGAGCACGCGACGACGCTGTTCCGCGCGGCGGTGCCTTCACGGGTCAAGATTGTCGTGGCGGGCAACATCTGGACGAAGGAGGACGCCGAGGCACAACTGGCGCTCGGCGCGGATGCGGTGGCCCTGGGCCGCTCCGCCATCGCCAACCACGACTGGCCCGAGCGCGTCCGCCGAGGTGACGCCATCCAGCGCGCCCCCATCCCCGCGGAGGTGCTGCGAAGGGAGGGCGCGTCAGCGGGCTTCGTCGAATACCTGCGTGCCTGGAAGAATTACGTCGTCCCGTGAGGGCGGCGCCAGCGGGGGGCCAGCCCTGGGGGACCCCGGGTCTCCGGAACCCCTGCTTTTTGTCCCATTGGGACTTTAAATATGCGACGAGGGCGTGCGTCCTAACGGGCGTCCGACACCTTGACGGTGTGCGGCTCAGCACCTCACCTTCTTCTTTCAGGACTTTCGTCATGAAAAGCCGCACCCAGCTCATGCTGTGCTCGATGTCCTTCGCTCTTGCCGCCACTCCCGCCCTGGCCGGTGACACCTACCGCCTGCAGGATGACAGCACCCAGGAGGGCTACTCCAACGAAGGCTATGCCAGCGAGGAGGCCACGGAGGAGAAGGGCGGCGGCAAGGGATTCGCGCTGGGCCTGAGCGTGGGTTACGGCGCTCCGTACGGCGAGCTGGGCTCGGTTGACGCGGACGACGACGAGTCCAACCCGGTGAGTGACCTGGTCACGGGCGTCATCCCGATTCAGCTGGAGGCCGGTTACTTCTTCAACCCCAACGTGTACCTGGGCGCGACCTTCCAGTACGGCATCGCGAGCCTCAATACCGACGAGGCCGATTGCGATGACGCGGCCGGCGTCAGCGTGAGCTGCAGCGCGAGCCAGCTCCGCCTGGGCGTCAACCTGGCCTATCACTTCAACGTCACGCCCAAGATCGACCCCTGGGTGAGCGTGGGTGTCGGCTATGAGTTCCTCAACCAGTCCGTCAAGGCCGAGCAGGACGGCGAGTCCATCACCGCCAAGGCCTCCGTGAAGGGCTTCGAGTTCATCGCCGCCCAGGTGGGGCTCGACTACCGCATCTCCCCGAAGTTCTCGGTGGGTCCGTTCGCGACCGTCACCGCGGGCCAGTACTCCACCGCCACGGTGTCCCTCGAGTCGAGCGTGGAACTCCCCGGCGGGGACCTCGAGGAGTCCGAGGACCTGGAGTCGAAGAAGATCCACGGCTTCATCTACGGCGGCATCCGCGCGCAGTACCGCTTCTAGTCGTCAGGCGTGAGACGTCGGGCCAGGACTCACCGGCCCGACGTTCCGCTGTCTGGGACGCGGCCTCAGATGTACTCGTCGAGCCAGTCGAACATGCGGTGATTGGCGACGGCCTGAGCGCCCTCCTGGCAGTGCAAGAGTCCGGTGTCCTGCTCCGTGAAGAGCAGGTAGTCCTTGGGGCACGTCAGCGCGTCGTAGAGCTGCTTCGCCTGGGCCCCCGAGTACGCCTCCGCGGTGCCGTCCATGACGAGCGTGCGGCAGCGGATGCGGTGGACGACGGGCTCGTTGGTGAACTCCCGCAGCTTGAAGAGCAGATCCGACGGTGAGCTGGCGCCGTGCTTGGACATGGCGTCGCGCATGTACCAGCGGTACAGGAACACCTGCGACATGAGCTCGTAGAGGGCCGCGTCGAACGCCGCCGGGTCCGTGTCGAGCAGCTTCATGATGTCGGGGAAGTAGCCGTTGAAGTTGTCGAACTGCGACTTGCCCCAGTCGAGCACGCCCGGGTTGGGGATGAGAATCTTGAGGCGCCGCTCGAACGCCGCCGCGCGCGGCACCAGCGCTCCGCCCATGCTCCAGCCCAGCAGCGCCAGCCTCCGCGAGTCCACGCCGGCGATGCGCACGGCGAAGTTGACGACGGGCGTGATGACCTTCTCCCAGTCGGGCCGGAACGTCAGGTGTTGCTCCCGGACGGACATGCCCTGGCCCGGCGCATGGACGATGAGGCAGTGGTAGCCCCGCTCCAGGGCGGCATCAATCACATACTTGGACTCCTCCGGCCACGCGTCGCGGCCCTGCTGGAAGATGAGCAGCGGCGCCTGCCCGCGCGTGTCGGGGGCGCGGAAGAAGTAGCCGGGCAGGGTGGTGTTCTCGTAGGGAATCCGCACGGGCGTCGCCGGAATCTTGAGCAGCCTCAAGGCCTTGTCGTAGGCGTCCACCGCCTTGCGCCCCGTGGCCAGCACGCTGGGGTGGCTCGGCTCCGGGTGGTGGATCAGCGCGGCGCGGTAGTAATTGGCCGCGCGCAGGTAGGCGTTGCCCGCGCTGCGGGAGTGGCGGCGGGCAAGGCTCGAGTCCCCCATGGCCCGGAGGCGGTCCGCCGTGCTGACCCACTCGGTGGGCCAGCTCCACTCGTCCTCGGGGTGGATACGGCTCGCGGTGTCCAGCACCTCGCCGATATCCGCCTGGGCGCTGTACGTCGCGGCCAGGAAGTGCAGGAGCTGGTTCTCCATGATGGGGTCCGACAGCAATCCCAGCTCATACCAGGGCCGCGAGGGCTCCTGGGCGCCAGGTGACGGCGCCGCTCCAGGTGACGTCGCGGCGAGCGAGGCGGGGGCGCGCAGGAGCGCGAGACCTCCGGTGAGCCCCAGGCCCGCGTGGAGCAGGGAACGGCGATTCAGGTTGAAACCCATGGTGTGCTGCCTCCGGATGAGGGATTGGAGGCTTGAACACCGGGCTCTTTTAATTCTGTCATCGCGACCCGAAATCACAGACGCGAGGGCGCCGAGGTGTTCAACAGCACATGCGGCGGCGGGAAGGTCACGGAGTTTCCCGTGCCTTCCTTGGGTTCTTCAGGGTGTGTTACTCAGGCGATTGAATCGTGCGATTCGTTTGTGCGATTGTCAAGGAGGCCCGCTCACTTCCGCCGCGCGCGCCAGCCCCCTTGAGTCCAGGAGGCTGGCGCCTGGGGTGGCTTACGGCGTGGTGAACTGGGTGAGCCAGTTCAGGTTGGTGCGCAGGGACCAGGGCGCGGTGCCGGTGCGCCAAGTCGAGTCGAGGAGCAGCCCGGTGCAGCCGCCCGAGCGCATGTAGCAGTGGTCCGCGTTGAGGTCCCCGAGCTGGATGTCCTTGATGATGTACCAGCCGCTGTTGTTGCTCTGGAAGCAGGACGTCGCCAGGGGGCAGGACTGGCCCGTCGTCTCCGTGTTTTGAGCGCGGACGGAGGACTCGGTGGGGCCGACGAAGATGTCCTGCTCTCCGTTGATGATGCGCAGGCGGTTGCTCGGCAGCGCGCGGTTGCCATTGGCCACGCAGGAGCTCAGGTTGTAGATGGAGTACTGGACGCCCGCGCCCAGGCCGTAGGCTGCCTGGACTCGCGAGTCATGGTTCTTGGCGAGGATGGCCATGATGGAGCCCTGGCTGAAGCCCGCTACGACGATGCCCTTGGAGCAGTCCGCCTTGGCGCGAGCGCACAGCGTGCCCACGGCGCTGGTGGCCCGGCTGCCGTCATAGATGCACTTGGACCGTGTGGTCATGCTGGAGCAGGTGCCGAACGTCGCGTTGTCGTACTCCACGGTGGCGGCGACATAGCCGCGCGCCGCCATCTCCTCCACCGCGGCCAGGGCCGAGGAGTGCTGGTACGGCTCCGTGGTGCCCACCGTGTAGATGAACACGGGGTACTTGCCCGAGGCCGACGGCTCCTGGCCGCGCAGATTGTACGTGGAGGAGCACGACGACGTGCCGCCGCCACGGTACGTCGCCGTGAAGCTGCTCAAGGACTGCGCTCCTGCGGAGGTCGTCCAGGCCAGGGTCAGGAGCAATCCAAGACGGAAGGTCAGCTCTGTCTGCTTCATGACTTCTCCTCGTGGGTAACGTGGGACTTCATGTCCGGGGCTTCGGGCACCCGGACCGACGTGAGCCGTCGCTGCATTCACAGGCGGCTCCGTTCTCACGATTAAGCCCCCGAGGATGTCTTCTCGTCTATCTGATTTTTCTGACTGTTATGTTTTTCCTCGTTTTGTTCCGCGCCGCGAAACATGACTGTCTTTGTTTCGCGGAGCGGAATGTCATTCGCGATGTTTCGGCTTCAGTGAGGAGGGGCTCCGACGCGCCGCGTTGTGTGCTGTCCGGAGTTCTACCCTGGGTTAGGTTGGCTCCATGGTTCCCGAAACGCATCAGCGCTTCCTGGATGCGGCCCTGGCCGCCTGGTCTTCCGACCCGCGGCTCGTGGGGGTGGCCGCCGGGGGAAGTCTCCTGACGGGCCGGATGGATGCCTTCTCCGACCTGGACCTGGTCCTCGTCTGTCGTGACGACGCCCGTGAGGAGGTCCAGCAGGGGCGCCAGGACCTCGCGCGGCGAGCCGGCCCGCTCCTCCAGGGGTTCACCGGAGAGCACGTGGGGGAGCCTCGCCTGCTCATCTGTCTGTATGGGCCGCCGTTGCTCCATGTGGACCTGAAGTTCGTGTCGCTCTCGGAGCTGGGCTCGCGCATCGAGGACCCGAAGGTGCTCTGGGAGCGGGAGGGGGCCCTGACGCGTCGTCTGTCCCAGACGGAGGCCAGGCCGCTTCCCGCCCTGGCGCCGCAGGGGGTGGAGGACCGTTTCTGGGTCTGGATCCACTACGGAGCGGACAAGGTCCGGCGCGGAGAGCTGCTCGAGTGCATCGACCTGCTGACGTTCCTGCGGGGGCAGGTGTTGGCGCCACTGGCGGGCGCGGCGGAAGGACAGGTCATCCGAGGTGTGCGTCGGGTGGAGCAGGACCTGTCGAAGTGGGCGCCTGCCCTCGCGGCCACCGTGGCCCGCGCGGACGCGGTCGACTGCGGGCGGGCCCTTCATGCCGCGGTGTCTCTCTATGAGCAGGTCCGGGACTCGGCGGGAGCCGTCCGGCGCTCCCCCGCGGAGCAGGCCGTTCGTGAGTATCTCTCGGCTTGTTTCCCGCAACGCGAGCCATAGCCTGTTCGGAGGCTGGGAGGCATGTTAGACGCGGCGCCTCATGGCTCCTGTTTTTCTGTCTCTGTCGTTGTGGCTCACCCTGGGGCAGGCCTCCGAGTCTCCTCCGGTGGAGCAGCCTTTCCAGGCGCGTCTGTCCTTTCTCGCGGGTGACGAGGATGTCGACACCGCGGGCTCGTTCACTCAGTGGAATGCGGCGCTCGATGCGCACACTTCCGAGCTGACCTCGGGGCTGCGTGCCGAGGCGGCGCTGTCGTTCTTCATCGGGTCGAACGGCACCGGTCGAGGTGTCACCTTCGGGGACAATGGCAGTGCCATCCGGCTGCGCTACCGGCCATCCCACTGGGCGGCTGAAGAAGGCCTGGCGCTGGGTGTCTACCCGCTGAGCTCCGTCCGGCTGTACCTGGGCTCGTCCTACCCCGTGACGTGGGCGCGGGAGGTCTTCCCGCGCCGCATCGGAGGGGAGCCGGCGCTGGAGCTGCGGCTCGCGCGGCGACAGTGGGGCGCGTTCGCGGCGCTGAAGTCCGCCATCATCAGCGGGCTGCTGGCGGAGGAGTCGCGCCACTACGCGGTGCTCGCGGGTGGGTTCGTGGACGTGTTGTCCCAGCTCCGACTGGAGCTGTCGGGCACGTACTCGAGCCTGGGGGCGAACCCCTCCGCGGCGAGCATCGATGTGGACCTGCCTATGCACATGCGCGGGGCCTCCGTGCGCGCCCTGTGGCACCAGGGGCCGCCCATCGGCCGCAACGTGGACCTGTCGCTCTATCGGAGCGACCCGGCATTCTTCGACAGGTCCTTCACGGCCGAGCCTTATGCCTCGGGCTTCGCCGCCTCGGTGTCGCTGGAAGGCAGCCTGGCCTCTCAGGACCTCCTGGTCACCGAGGCCACGACGAGCCCACGCCTCATCACCCAGCAGGCCCGGGCCGCCGCGCTGGAGGTGCGGGTGCGGAAGGATTTCCTGCGGCTGTTCGGGCTTGCGTACTACCGGACCCCGAGCTTCATCCAACTGGGCGTTCCCGGGTTTCCACCGAGCGTGGCTTTCGCGCCCGACGCGGCCCCTCGGGCGGAGGTCTCCGGCTCGTTGGGAGCCGACTACCACTTTGCGCGCTGGGGGCTCACGCCGGGCTTGCTCGCCCGGCTCACGCTGCCAGCGTCCTTCATGGCGCCGGTCTTTGGCTCTCCCAGTCTGCCCCAGGTACTGGTGCTCCGGGGACCCAATCAACTGACGATGCTTCCGGTGGATGCGGAGCGCAAGGCGGTGCTGACCTTGAAGGCCACGGCGCGCTGGGACCTGGGCACGGTGGCCGGCGTCGTGGCGGAGGTCGCCTACGTGAATGACCCCAACAAGACGGAGTTCGTCGAGGATGACACTGGCGTGGCGAGGCCTGTCTTCAAGTCCGCGAGCACCTATGGCGCGACGGTGATGCTCCAGGCTCGATACTGAGCGGAGTGCAATCAATTGCGCGGTGTTCTGGAAATCCAGACGAGGCGGACGCCGCGCTCTCGGTTCGTGAGAAGCAATTTCCAGGAGGTGATACGTGGGCCATGTGAAAGTGTTTCACTCGGGTTCCGTGGCCTGGGTATGTGCTCCATGGTCCTCTGTGAGACATGCGTACTCTTCTGTGCATGCTCATCGCGGTTCCCCTGTTGGCGGGTTGTGGTGGTGACGACGCCGACTCGTGTGGTGATAACGCGTCGCCCGAGACGTACAAGTCGGCCAGGCGGGTGACGTGTTCCGGCACCAGCGAAGCGGACGTGGCCTGTTGTGGCTACTCGAGCGACACGTGCTCGTACACGCTGTGCCGCAAGAGCGTCTGTGGTGAATGGACCGAGGAGTCCTGGTCCTGCCGCTGAGCTGGGGGGCTCTCGGGCGGAACCCGCTTCAAGCTCGGGGGATGTGATTGGGTTCATCCAGGGGAGAGGTCACTCCTGGATGAACCCCGCGCTCCACTCTTCAGTTGCGACGCTTGGTCGCGAGGAACTCCGCGGCCCAACGCTTCACCGTGTCCGCCGCATCGGCACCCTCGACCGGGCGGAGGGTGGGGATGATGGACGGCGCGGACGGGCCTTCTTCACCCTGGGGACCCACGGACTGCGTCTGGCCCTTCTTGCGGACCCACACGCGGGGGCCCGCCGGAGCGGGAACCGCGGTGCGCGCGGGCGTCTCCGCCGAGCTCTCCGAGCGACGACGGCGAGACAGGATGACATCCGGAATGGAGTGGGGCGCGGCGTGCTCGACCCAGGCGGCGTGGAGCCGACCGGTGGCCACCATCTGCCGACGCTTCTGGTAGTGCGCCGAGCAATAGCCGAGCGTGCGGACGGGCTGTCGACATCCGATGACAGCACAGGCCACGGGCTGCTCGACGACGGCCTGGGCCACGGGCTCCGGCTGCTGCGGCGCGGGGGCCGCCTTCCTCTGCACGGGGGGCGCGGAGTAGGGCTGGCCGCTCAGCCGCTCGGACAGACGGCGCATGGCCGTCATCAGCGGGGCGAACGACTCCTGCACGGCGCCGTGCACGATGGCCTGGAAGGCCTCATCCAGTGACGGCGTCGCCGAGGAAGCGCCGCGCGCGGGAAGAGAGCGAGGGGTTCGGGGGGAGGGGGTGACGCGACGGGCTCTGGGCATGTAACGCTTGGCGTAGCACGGCTCAGGTGGTTCGACCATCCGTGAATCTGACTCCTTTGGGCAGGGGGACACTTGCTCCAAAGCCTCTCCAGGAGACAGGCGCTGCCTGCGTGATTGTAAATCGCGAAGAGCACCTCTCCTCCGCATGTCGAGTAGAAGTGGTTCGTCGCGCCACGCCTGGAGAGGACGAGCCCATGTCTCCCCACTCGCCGTCGCACGACGTGTTGCGCTGCACGAGCCCGAGGGGGGCTCGGCATGCCTTGTTCGCGTATCCCGACGATGACGCCCTGCGCTCATGGATGGGAGGTCGTCGCTTCGGACCTTCGTTGCCGCCGGTGTCCGCGCAGTTGGAGGTCCGGATTCAGCGCGTGGGGGTGTTGCCGGAGCTCACGGATGACGGCCTGCCGTTGATGACTCCGCGGCTGCGGCAGGCGTTCGACGAGGCGGGGGTGGTCAACCTCGATTGCTACCCGGCCGTCGTAGTCAACAGGCAGGCGCGGCGCTGGGACTACGTGGCGTTCAACATCGTGGGCCGCATCGCCGCGGCGGACCCCGCCAGGTCCGTTCTCCATCCGTCGATTCCCTGGGTGGACCGGCTGGTGCTCGTGGAGGACGCCCTGCGCGAGCTGTCGGTGTGCCGGCTGGCCGAGTCGCCCGACGTCATCCTCATCAGGGCCGACATCAAGGCCCACGTCGAAGCGAGCGGCATCTCCACACTCAGCTTCATCGCACCTGGCAACTGGGTGGGCTGAGCGCTTCGTTGGGAGTGCGAATGCGAGGGCCTGAAAAAGCGAAAGCCCCCAAGTCTTTTGGACTTGGGGGCCTTCTTTTGGCGAGGAGTACGGGACTTGAACCCGTGGCCTCCGGCGTGACAGGCCGGCGTTCTAACCAACTGAACTAACTCCCCACAACCTTGGGCGGAACAGGGATTGAACCTGTGACCCTCGCCTTGTAAGGGCGACGCTCTGCCGCTGAGCTATCCGCCCGCAGGCGTGTTCCGCGTTGCGACGAGCGGGCTTTTATAAGTGGCTCACTCCACTGTCAAGCACCTGTTGCGAAGACCCAGGATCTTCCGTCACCGGCCGCGCGGAGCGTGAAAACGCTCGTGCGGCCGGTGACTTAGGAGCCTAGGGGACAGGCGCGACGTCCACCGTGCCCAGGGAGTCCGGGGCCACGCCGTTGGACGAGCCGCCCGGCAGGTCCTGTGGCTGCCAGTCGCCGTAGCAGTAAGGTCCGGTGCCCACCCGGAAGCGCCACAGGTAGCCGTGGTTCAGGGCGGCGTTCGCCGGGAGGTCGGCCCGGTACTCGTCGTCGTTGTTGGTGTCGCTCTGCACCACGCCGGCGACCCAGGTCCATGCGGGGCTGACGCCCGGGTCCTGCGTCTTGGGGCCGTGGCCCAGCTCGGCTGAGAGGGTGGTGGCCGGGGGAGGGGCGTTGGTGACGCCGTCCTCGTAGATGAACCCGTACATGGTCCGGGCACCGCCCAGGTCGCTGAGCTTCAGCGGCCACTGGAGTCGGCAGTAGTCGATGCCGGCGTGGTTGCCCACCGTGAGGGCGTGCTGCTGGCCCTGGGTGTAGCCCCCCACGTCGCTGCCGTCCTTGTCGCAGTAGGTCCACGTGGAGCCGTCCGTGGTGTAGCGCAGGCTCACGGCTCGACTCGCCGTGTAGGCCGGACGCAGCTCCGTGGTGAACTCGTCCGTGTCCGCCTCACCCGAGGCCTCGCCCAAGTACGTCGCCGGCTTCCAGGTGAACGACGCCGGGGTGGTGGAGGCGTCCACGTCCGCGTTGCCCAGGCCGACCTGCACCTGGAGCCCCGTGCCCGCGCCGGGCCCGTTGGTGACGCCGGGGATGCGCACGCGGCCCGTCACGGTGACAGCGTCGCCGCTGCCCACCGTCGTCCCGCTCACGCTCTGCAGCCGGCAGACGCCCGTGGCCGCCGCCTGCACCGTCAACGTGCCCGCGTCCGCGATGTCGAAGCCGTCATCCGTCCCGTCCGCGTCGCAGTACACGTAGGGGCCGGTGCCCAGCTTCACGCGGTAGGCGAACTGGAAGCTGCCCGCCGTGCCCGGGTTGGGCAGGGTGGCCCGGTACTCGTCATTCTGGGTGTTGCCCGTGTCGGCGCCATGCGTCGCCGCCACCCACTGCCAGCCGCCACCCGTGTGGGCGCTGCCGGTCGGCCCGTAGCCCAGCTCCGCGACGATGCCCGCACCGGCGCCCGCGCCCGGCGTCACGCCCGCCTCGTGCACCTGCACCGCGATGACCTTCGAGGCCGCCTCGCCAATGGCGTAGGCCTCGACAGGGGGCGCGGCTTGCGTCTCACCGCCCAGTCGGCACCAGTCCACCTGCGGCGGCACCACGGCGGCCACCGTCAGGACCGACGCCTGCGCCGGCTGGTAGCCGTTGGCGCTGCCGTCCCGGTCGCAATAGGCCCAGGCTCCGGTCTGATACCGGAAGCGCACGGCCACCGCGTAGGTGCCCTCCGTCGAGGGCGCCGTCAGCGACGTCTCGTAGGAGTCCTGCGCCCCGCTGTCCGTCTCGCCCGCGAAGCTCGCGGCCGTCCAGCTCCAGCCCGTCCCCACCACCGGGTCGGAGTTCTCCGGGCCATACCCCACTTCCGAGGTGATTCCCGCGCCCGCCGCGCCGCTCGTGACGTCCGTCACCGTCGTCACCAGCGCCTTGCCGTGCACCACCTGCGTGGCGCCGCCCGGCGTCGCACTCAGCGTGGCCGGGCCCACCAACTGGCACGTGTCCACGCCCACGGCCTTCACCTCCAGGCCACCGGCCTGGTCGAGCGAGAAGCCGTTGCCGAGCCCGTCCGCGTCGCAGTAGCGGTACGTGCCGCCATTCACGTTGAAGCGGATGGCGAACTTGTAGCGGCCCACCGTGCCCGGGTTGGGCAGGGCGGCCTTCCACTCGTCGTTGTTTCCGCCGCCCGACTCGCGGTTGAAGCTCGTCCCCGTGGAGGTCCACTGCCAGCTCGCGGCGTCCGGAGCGGCTGCCTCGGGGCCGTAGCCCACCTGGCCCTGGATGCCCGTGCCTCCGCCCGTGCCCGGCGTGACGCCCTCCATGTAGACCTGGGCGTAGATCTCCTTCGTCGCCTGGCCCACGCGGTACACCTCGCTGGGCGCCGCCTCGGTGGCCTCACCGCCGAGCTTGCACCAGTTGATGGAGATGTCCTGGGCCGCGCTCACGTTGAGCGTGCCCATCTTCGTGGTGTCGAAGCCCGTGGGCCCGCCGCTGTTGCCGTCCGAGTCGCACAGCAGATACGCGCCGTCGTTCACCTTGAAGCGGTAGGCGAACCGGTAGCTGCCCAGCGTGCCCGGGTTGGGCAGCGTGGCCTCGAACTGGTCGTTGTTGCCCAGCTCGTTCGTGTACGCGGCCGTCGTCGCCCAGTTCCACTGCGCCGACGTGGCCGGATTCTCCGCCGCCGGACCCCAACCGAGCTGGCCCACCAGCCCCGTGCCCGCGCCCGCGCCGCTCGTCACGCCCTGCACGAACACCTGCGCCACCACCTTGCGGTTGGCCACCGCGTCCGTGGCGTACGTCACCGTCTCCGGCGTCGCATTCCCATCCGGCCCCAGCTTGCAGTAGCCGATGACCTTGGGGACCACGATCTCACCCGCGACGGTGAGCTGGCCCAGCTGCGCCAGCTCGAACTCCTGGCCACCGTCATCCACGCCGTTGCCGTCGCAGACGCGCAAGGGGCCGCCGTTGGCGCTGAAGCGCACCGCGTACCGGTAGTCGCCGTTCAGGCCCGGGTTGGGCAGCGTGCCCTTCCACTCGTCGTTGACGTCGAAGTTGTCCTTGTTCCAGGCCAGCGGCGTGGCCCAGTTCCACAGCGGAGAGGTGCGCGGGTCCTCACCCGCGGGACCCCAACCGAGCTGGCCGGCCAGGCCCGGGCCCGCGCCCACCTTGTCCGTCACGCCCGGCAGGTTGACCTGGGCGAAGACCGTCTTGAACCCCGACGTCTGCGTGGTCTGGTAGTTGATGACCTCGGGGGCCTTCTGGTCCTCGCCAATCTTGCACCAGCTGACTTGCGGCTTCGGCGCCTCGGTGCCCACGGTGAGCGTGCCCAGCTTCGCCAGGCTGAAGGCCAGCTCGCCCTCGGCGCTGTCGTTGACGCCGTCCGCGTCGCACACGCGCCACGCGTTCTCACTGATGCTGAAGCGGAAGGCGAGCTTGTACGTGCCCACCGTGCCCGGGTTGGGCAGGTCCGCTTCCCACTCGTCGTTGTTGCCGTGCTCGGCCTTGTAGACGGCGGGGACCCACGTCCACGCGGCGGAGTCGCGAGGGTCCGAGTCCACCGGCCCCATGCCCAGCTGCGCCACCAGCCCCGAGCCCGCGCCAGCGCCCTGGGTGATGCCCGCCGCGTACACCTGGCCGGCCACCTTGAGCAGCGTCGTGTCGGTGGGGCGGTAGAACAGCTCCGGGCTGGCGCGGTTCCCGTCCGGTCCCAGCTTGCAGTAGTCCACGCGCGGCCGGGTGATGAACACGCGGCGCAGCATGTCCTCCGACAGGCCGTTGGCGATGCCGTCGCCGTCCGCCATCACCCACGTCTTCCCTCCGTCGATGGAGAAGCGGATGGTGATGACCCACTCGCGGCTCTCGCCGCCAATGGCCGGCTGCAAGAGGACGTTGCCCTTGTAGATGTCCGCCTCGCCGCTGTCGGAGTCGCCCTCGTACGTGGCCTCCTCCCAGGTGTAGCTGTCCGCGATGAGCAGCTCTCCGCTCGCCGGTGCGAAGCCCACCTGCGCGCGCACCCCGCCGCCCTGGCCCACGCCTCGGGTGAGGCCGGCCACGGTGATGGCGCCGCGCACGAGCACGCCCACCGGCTGCCCGCCGCTCACCGCGTCGGTGTTGCCGTTGATGATTTCGGCCTGGTCGATGTTCGCCGTCGGAGGGCCTTCGTAGTTGAAGCCCTTCACCAGCACGCCGTAGGCGCCGTCCGGATTGACGACCCGCACGTCCACCTGCGCGGTGCTCGCCGTGGGCGAGTAGCCGTAGATGCGGAAGGAGTTGACCACGACGACGCGCAGGGCCTCCTGGTTGCCCAGGTAGAGCTTCGCGCCCTGCTCGAAGCCGGAGCCATAGACGTTGATGAGCGTGTTGCCCGCGATGGGGCCACCGGCGGGGGTGATTTCCCTCACGGTGGGCGGGATGGCCGAAGGGGGCAGGCCGCCGTCCGGGTCATCACCACAGGCAGCGAGGAGCAACGACAACACGAGAAGAAGGGACCTCGGACAACGCGACGACATCGGCCATCACCCCTTGACGCCGCCGGCGGTCAACCCGCCGACGAGGTGCTTCTGGAGAGCGAAGAACAACGCCATGACCGGCGCGGAGACAATCAACGCGCAGGCGGCGAACTTGCCCCATTCCACCTTGTACTCGCCCACGTACCGCTGGAGGGCGACGGGCAGGGTGAAGCGGGTCGGGTCATTGATCAGCGTGGCGGCGAGGACGAACTCGTTCCACGCCGTCATGAAGGAGAAGAGCGCCGTCACGGCCAGCGCGGGGCGGGCCAGCGGCAAGACCACCTTGATGAACACCTGGAAGGGCGAGGCTCCGTCCATCACCGCCGCCTCCTCCAACTCGCGCGGCAGCGTGTCGAAGTAGCCCTTCAGCATCCAGATGCAGAAGGGCAGGGCGGTGGTGGCGTACACCAGCACCAGCCCGGTGAGGCTGTCGAGCAGCCGCAGCTTCTGGAGGATGCCGTAGATGGGTACCAGCATCAGCGTCGCCGGGAACATCTGGGTGACGAGCAGGGCCTGCATGCCGCCCTCCTTGCCCGGGAACTTGAAGCGCGAGAGCGCATACGCCGCGGTCACCGCGAGCGTCAGCCCCACCACCGTCGTGGCGCCGGAGACGATGAAGCTCGCCAGCACCTGCCGGCCGAACACCCAGCGGCCCTGTGCATCCGAGCTGAGCAGCACCTCCCGGAAGTGGTCGAACGTCACCGCGTCCGGGAACGGGTTGGCGGTGAGCGCCATGCTGTCCGATGGCGATAGCGCCATCTTCACCACCCACAGCACCGGGTAGAGCGTCACCATGCACATCAGGCTGAGCCCCATGTGGATGACGGCCATCTTCAAACCCGAGGGCTTCTTCATGACGCCTCCTCCGGCTTCATCAGGCGCCGGGTGAAGACCGACCAGCCCATCAGCACCACGAAGATGAGGACCGAGTACGCCGCCGCGAAGCCGTACTGCTCATTGCGCTGGAAGGCCCAGCGGAAGGCCTCCGACACCAGGATGTCCGTGGCGCCGCCCGGCTCGCCTCCGGACACCAGGTAGATGATGTTGAACATGTTGAACGTCCACACGCTGCCCAGGATGACGGCGGGCAGCATCGCGGGCTTGAGCAGGGGCAGCGTGATTCGCCGGAACTGCGTCCACTTGCTGGCCCCGTCCACCTCCGCGGCCTCGTACAGCTCCGGGGGGATGGACTGCAGCGCGCCCAGCGCCACCACCATCATGAACGGGAAGCCCAGCCACGTGTTGGTGGCCACGTTGGCGGCGAAGGCCGTGGAGAAGCGGGTGAACCAGCTCACCGGCTCCAGGTCCAGCGCCACGAGCAGGCCGTTGATGGCGCCGAACTGCCGGTGGAACATGCCCTTCCACATCAGCGCGGTGATGTAGTTGGGCACCGCCCACGGGATGATGAGCAGCACCCGATACACGCCGCGCATCTTGAGCAGCGGGTCCTTCAGGATGAGCGCCAGCCCCAGGCCGATGCTCACGTGCAGCACCACGTTGACCACCGCCCACAAGAGCGTCACCGCGAGCGTGAAGTAGAACGAGAGCGGCTCGGTGATGCTGTAGCCACGGCTGGCGAGGATGTCGACGAAGTTGGCCAGGCCCACGAACGTGTACTGCCCCGCGTCGTGGTGGAACAGCGACAGCGTCAGGCCCACGGCGAAGGGGATGAACACCAGCACCAGCAGGCCCGCCGCCGCGGGCGCGACATACGCCACCGCGCGCGAGACATCCGGATAGCGCTGACGGAACGTCTGGCTCTGCGCCGGCCGCCGCAGCACCCACGCGGTGCCTCCACCCAGGGCCATCACCCCCGCGAGCGTCAGCCAGGGCATGGGGCTGGCTTCGGGCGGACGCTCCCGGTGCAGGGCCCGGTAGCGACGGTCCGCGAGCGCGCCCGCGTCCTCGGGCCGGGTTCCGCCCTGGAGCACCGCGCGCAGCGTCAGCTTCATGGGCTCCCACACCCGCGCCATCTCCAGCGTGTTGGGCATGGGCGTGGCGTCCCGCGCCGCCTCGCGGAAGGACGAGATGAGCGTGTCGTCCTTCACCTCCTGGAGCTGGTAGGCGGCCACGTTCGCCGGAATCTGCCGGCCCACCGTGGTGAGCACCCGCGACGCCTCGCCCAGCGACAGGAAGCGCGCCAGCTCGTGCGCTCGTGCGGCCTGCTCCGTGCGCGAGGAGACGAAGGCCGCCTCCACGCCGAGGAAGGGCTTCATCGGCGTGCCCGTCTCGCTCACCGTGGGCAGCGCCACCACGCGGTACTGCACGGACGGCGCGATTTCTCCCGCGAACCAGGGGCCGCTGATGGTCATCGCCACGCGGCCGTCGTTGAAGAGCGTCTTCACCAGCGCCCCCGACACCTCCTGGGGCATCATCCGCTCGTCCTGGAGCTTCTTCACGAACGCCAGCGAGCGCGCCATCCCCGGCGTGTCGAAGCTCGCGCGGCCCGTGGCGTCGAAGAGCGGCCCGTCGAAGCCGAAGAGGAACGGCGCGTGGAAGTAGAAGTCCCCGCTCTCGTAGGCCAGCCCGAAGCGCCCCTCCGCCGGGTTCGACAGGGTGGGCAACAGCGCCAGCAGCTCCGCCGTGTTGGTGGGCGGGCGCGGCACCAGCTTCGTATTCACATAGAGCGCCAGCGACTTGAGCGACATCGGATAGCCGTACACCTGGCCATCCACCTCCAGCGCCTCCACCGTGTTGGCGAAGTAGTCGTCGCGCACGAGGACACCCGTCGTGGGCGCCAGCAGGTTCTGGCCCTGGAAGTTGCGCAGCCGCTCGTGATTGAAGATGAAGACGTCGGGGCCCGCGCCGTGGGGAATGGCGTTGGTCAGCTTGGCCGCGTAGGCGTCATAGGGCAGGGCGAGCATGTCCACCCTCACGCCCGTCTTCTCGGTGAACAGCGTCGTCGCCTGAAGGAGCGCCGACTCCTCTCCACCTCGGTACGCGTGCCACAGCTTGAGGGGCGCGGGCTGGGCTTCCGCCGCGCGCGCACTCCACGCGGTGGCGAGCAGCACCAGCGCCAGCAGCCTGCTCAAGACGCCACCTCCAGCGACTCGCGCTCCACGGGATGGCGCAGGGCCACCGAGCCGTCTTCGGTGAACACATGCAGCGCGTCCGCCATGGGCGCCAGAAACACCTTGTCGCCCACCGATACCTGGGTGCCCTTGTCGAAGCGCGCGGCCACCGAGCCTGCTTCTGTATTGACGAAGGCGTACCCGTCGAACCCCAGCCGCTCCACCGCGTCCACCGTGCCCGTCAGGGGCCCCAGCGCCGCCACGCGCAGGTCCTGGGGACGCAGGCCCACCAGGACGTTGGACGCGCCCGGGGCGAGGTCCGACGGGGAGAGCAGGGTGAAGCCCTTGCCCACCAGGTTCGCCCCATCGCGACGGGCCTCGAGGAAGTTCATGGCGGGCGAGCCGAGGAAGCCCGCGACGAAGCGGTTCGCCGGTCGGTTGTACAGCTCCAGCGGGGGACCCACCTGCTGCAACACGCCCGCGTTGAAGACGGCCACCCGGGTGGCCAGCGTCATCGCCTCCACCTGGTCATGGGTGACGTAGATCATCGTCGCGCCCAGCCGGCGGTGCAGCCGCGCCAGCTCCCCGCGCATCTGCACCCGCAGGGCCGTGTCCAGGTTGGACAGGGGCTCGTCGAAGAGGAAGACCTTCGGCCGCCGGACGATGGCTCGCCCCATGGCCACGCGCTGACGTTGACCGCCCGACAACGCCTTGGGCTTGCGCTCCAGCAGGTGGCCCAGCTCCAGCATCGCCGCGACTTCGTCCACCCGGGAGGCAATCTCCGCCGCGGGGAACTTCCGCAGCGTCAGGCCGAAGGCCAGGTTCTCCCGCACCGTCATGTGGGGATAGAGCGCGTACGACTGGAACACCATGGCCACGTCGCGATCACGCGGGGGCACGTCGTTGACCCGCGCCCCGCCGATGCGCACCTCGCCCGCGTCCACCTGCTCCAGCCCCGCGATGAGCCGCAGCAGCGTCGTCTTCCCACAGCCCGAGGGCCCCACCATGACCAGGAACTCGCCCTGTCCCACCTGAAGGTCCACGCCCTTCACGATGAGGTTCGGGCCAAACGACTTCTTGATTCCGTTCAGGGTGACTTCGGACAAGACACACTCGGAAAATGAGGGGAGGAACGGCGCGGCACATTACCCGCAGCCTCACAATTTCCTCAAACCTGCCCGGTTGGGCGCAGTGCGTTATTCTCGCCCTGGCCCATCCGGAAGTTTCCGGGTCCCGTAGAGTGACAACGGGGGTGGCCGCCTTGTCAGCCCCGGAAGGCGCTTGTTATGGAAGCTGACATCCGGTTCGTCGAGGTCTACCCCACCGTATGAGCACTCCCCGTTGGTCCCTCCCGAGGGGCGCGACCCTGGTCGCTTTTCTGTTCGCCGTCGGTTGCAGCGAGAGCGACTACGTCCGGCTCTACCACAGCGAGGCCCGCGCCCCGAGCTACTCCGTCGAGGACGTCGAGGCGATGAAGCACATGGGGGCGACGTTCACCGACCAGGGGGTCAACTTCGCCCTCTACTCGGAGAACGCGACGCGGCTGGAGCTGCTCCTGTTCGATGATCCGGAGAGCAACCGGCCTTCGCGCACGTACCCGCTGACGCGCTACGGGGATGTGTGGAACGTCTACGTGGAGGGCGTGGGCCTGGGGCAGCACTATGGCTTCAGGGCCTGGGGGCCCAACTGGGAGTTCGACGAGCGCTGGTTCCCCGGCACCATCCACGGCTTCCGCGCGGACGCGGACGTGGACGGCAACCGCTTCAACCCGAACAAGCTCTTGACGGACCCCTACTCGAAGGCGCTGCACCGGGACCACGACTGGAGCAAGGGCAGCACCGCCAGTGGCCCGGCGCGCACGGAGGTGACGTACGCGGCCTCGGCCAAGAGCGTCCTCGTCCAGAGCACCTACCAGTGGGGCGAGGCGGAGCGGCAGTGGCGGGACAACCGTCAGAACGAGCAGTGGAAGGGCCACAAGTGGCAGGACCTCATCGTCTACGAGGTCCACGCCAAGGGCTTCACCGCGGACCCCGCCAGCGGCGTGCGCTTCCCCGGCACCTACCGGGGCCTGGGCGAGAAGGCCGACTACTTCAAGGACCTGGGCATCACCGCCGTGGAGCTGCTCCCCATCCACGAGAAGCCGCTGGACGGCGGGTACTGGGGCTACCAGACCATCAACTTCTTCGCGCCCGAGCTGTCCTACGCCGCCTTCAAGCGGCCGAACGAGGTCATCGACGAGTTCAAGTGGATGGTGGAGGAGCTGCACAAGCGCGACATCGAGGTCATCGTCGACGTCGTCTACAACCACACCGGCGAGGGCGGCCTCTGGCGCGAGAAGCTGGAGTCGGACGACGTGCTGCCCGGCGAGCCGCTGGACTCGTTGGACCCGGCGGAAGTGGCGGGCGTGTACTCGTTCCGCGGCATCGACAATCAGGCGTACTACGGCCTGACCGGGGACCGGCGGATGTACTGGAACAACACGGGCGTGGGCAACCAGACGCGGCCCAACCACCGGCCCATGCGCAAGCTCATCATCGACAGCCTGCGCTTCTACACCGAGGAGCTGCACGTCGACGGCTTCCGCTTCGACCTGGCGCCCATCCTTGGCGAGAGGGACCAGGACTACAACCGCTGGGACGACCCGAAGAACACGGTGCTTCAAGAGATTGTCGATGACCCGGTGCTCCAGAAGTACAACACGCGCATCATCGCGGAGCCCTGGAGCGCGGGCGGCTGGTACTGCATGCCCATGGGCGAGTTCCCCAACTCCCTCACCCAGCCCGGCAACGGCTGGTACGAGTGGAATGGCCGCTTCCGCGACTGGTGGCGTGCGTTCATCAACCGCGACGACTGGAAGCTCAACTCCAACGAGGGCTCGCTGTGCGGCAGGCCGGGCTCGGCGGACGGCGCCTTCCTGATGTACGGCAGCAAGGAGTGGTACTCGCGCAATGGCCGCCGCCCGTATCACTCGATGAACTTCATCACCGTGCACGACGGCTTCACCATGTACGACCTGTTCGCGTACGAGGCGAAGCAGAACAAGTGCGGTCCCCTCAACCCGGTGTGCTGTGACACGCCGAACAGCCCCTTCTGCGACAAGGTGAGCGGCGAGGACCACAACCGCTCTCGCAACTGGGGCCCGGTGGGTGACGCGCGCGGGGAGAGCATGCGCCGGCAGATGATGCGCAACGCCTTCATGGCGATGATGATCAGCCACGGCACGCCCATGATTCTGGGCGGCGACGAGTGGATGCGCACGCAGCTGGGCAACAACAACGCCTACTCCACGCGCGCTGACAACGCCTTCAACTGGTACCAGTGGGGCGCGTATCTGGCGCGCGACGAGCGGCACCGGATGTACGAGTTCGTCAAGGCGGCCATCCGCCTGCGCAAGGAGCACTCCTACGCCTTCGCGCCGCCGGACTACGAGAAGGGCTCGCCCCTGGTGTGGAAGAGCGCCCAGAACACCGAGGAGGTGGCCTGGGACACCAAGCAGCTGATGATGCACTACCCGGACACGTCCCACGGTCCGGAGCTGGTGGTGCTCATCAACATGGAGCCTCGCGCGGTGGAGTTCACCCTGCCGCCCGGACGCCAGTGGAAGCGGCTCATCGACACGCAGGCCTACTTCGACAGCCCCGAGTATCTGTCCGCCACGGGCCTGGAGTCCCGTGTCACGGGCAACTCCTGGCTGGACGCGCCGTCCCTGGTGACGGGGACGACCTACGGGGTGCCCGAGCGCACCATCGTCGTCCTGCGCGCGGAGTAGGGGCAGGCAGGCGAGGTGCGCTATAAGCAGGGCCCGTCCATGCGAGTCCTGCCAGCGCGCCTCGGCGCCCTCCTGCTGCTCCTCATCCCGCTCGTCACCCTGGCCGACGCATCGAGAGATCGCTTCGGCGCCGCGGGCTACTTTCGCATCATGACCCGCCCGGACTTCTCGGGCGGCTCCGGCCAGCTCGGTTACTACTGGCTGTACGGCCGGCTCCTCAACGAGAGCCCCTACGGCGAGCTGAACCTGAGACTGGACGTGCTCCAGTCCGCCCCGGGCACGGACGAGGCGTGGGCGGAGGTGCACACGCGCTTCTCCGGCACGTCCTTCCGCTCGGCGGACCCGGGCAACGGCTCCTTCGTCAACTTCCGCGCGGACTACCTGTTCGTGCGCGCCGGCAACATCCTGCTCGACCGGGTGACGTGGCAGCTGGGCACGCTCGAGGACCGCTGGAACGACTTGCACATCTACGACCAGCGGCCGGCGACGCTGCTCTGGGACACGGTGGGCCTGTCCGGTACGTATCAGGCGGACCGCTACGACGTGCTGCTGGCGGTGGGTGACAGCGGCTACACGCTGCGTCCCCAGAAGTACAACACGGTGCTCACCGGCGCCGCGTCCTTCCGCTACCGGCTGATTCCGGGGCACCTGGAGCTGGGCGTGCGCGGGCAGCTCGGCTACGAGCCGAAGGTGCGTGGCAATCGCAACGCGCTCTACAACTCGCCCAACACGAACTACGAGGACTACGTGCGGCGCGAGGTGGTGCAGCGCTTCTTCGAGGCGAACCCGGGCCTGGAGGACTACGTGGTGCCCAACCTGTCGCCGCGCAGCGCGCTGTCCTACCGGGCCATGGGCTACGTGGGCTTCGGCAACCTGGGGCCGCTGGTCTGGGACAACCTCTACCTCACCTTCGAGCGCAAGCACCCCGACCAGGCCTACACGGAGCGCTACCGGAACCAGGACTGGAACGTCTTCGTCGCGGACCAGACGGACGAGCGCTACGAGGCGGCGCTGGGCAACGAGGCGTACATCAAGCTCATCCCCGACAAGCTGGAGGCCCTGTGGGGTGTCTGGGTGGGGTACGCGTACAACAAGGACAACGCCATCAAGCCCGGCGACGACGACCGCTTCATCGCGTCCACGGTGCTGCGGCTCCAGTACTTCCTCACCGAGCGCGTGCATCTCCTCCTGGAGACGAGCATCGCCACGGAGCGCAGCCAGAACGGCAACCTGTATCGCAACCACGTGGACTCGGTGTTCACCAACACCGGGGGCGTGCCGGACTCGCGCGGCCTGGAGTACGGCGACAGCGACACGCGCAACACGTGGCAGGGAAAAGTCGGTGTCGTGCTCACGCCGACGGGCCGCGGCATCTACGCGCGCCCCAGCCTGCGGCTGCTGTACGGCCTGCAGAACTCCTCGCAGCACGCGGCGTTCGGCAATTCGTTCGTGGACAGCCTGGACCAGTACAACACGTACATCGGCCCCGAGCGCCACTGGCACTCGGTGGTCGCCATCGAGGCCGAAGGATGGTTCTGAGACAGCGGTGGATGGTCGTTCTCTTCCTGGCGCTCGCGGCGTCGGGCTGCCTGAAGCGGCAGGGGCCGCCGGTGCTGGCGCCCGAGGGCACGGTGGTGGCGGTGGCCTATATCCGGGACGACGCGCAGCGACGCGGCACCGTGGCGCAGGTCCCCGAGGGCGTCCGGCAGCGCATCCAGGAGGCCCTGGCCAAGCGCAACCTCACGGTGCAGGAGGTGCCCTACGAGCGGTACGCCACCGAGTTCGCGAAGGTGTCGGACTCGCAGCGCCGCTTCGCGATGCTCAAGCAGCAGGCCCCCGAGGCCCCGCTGCTGCTCCTGGTGGAGACGCGGGTGTCGTTCTTCGGCCAGGTGGGAGGGCGCTTCTCCTGGGACGTGTACGTGAAGACGACGGCGAACCGCGCCTCGTCCAAGCTGGAGCCGACCAGCGACTTGCAGGACTACGGCGCCGCGCTCCAGTTCGACCAGCAGCGCGAGGATGACGCGCAGAACGAGGTCTCCCGCCAGATTTCGGGGCAGGCCGCCGCGCTGTTCGACTCGTTCCTCGCCTCGCCCATGCTGGTGCCGAACACGGACGGTGGCCCTGGGGTGGTGCCTGGACTGGACGCGCCGGCCGGCGAGGGAATCGAGCCGGGCAAGAGCACGCCGACGGAGCTGCCTCCGCCCGGGCCCGAGGCTCCGCCCGTGCCGCCCCCCGCGCACAAGCCGTACCGGGGCCTGTGGATGCCGCCGGACGGCGACGCCATCTACTTCGTGATGGTGGACCGCTTCTCCAACGGAGACGCGCGCAATGACGGGGCGGTGGATGCGAAGGACGCGCAGGCCTTTCACGGCGGAGACCTGCGGGGTGTCATCGACCGACTGGACGGGCTGAAGTCGCTCGGTGTCCGCACGGTGTGGCTTTCACCCGTCTTCCAGATGCGGACGGAGAAGTTCTACGGCTACGGCGCCTTCCACGGGTACTGGGTAGAGGACTTCGGCCAGGTGGAGCCGCGCTTCGGTGACGCGGCCCTGCTGACGCGGTTGTCGGACGAGCTGCGGCGCCGGGACATGCGGCTGGTGCTGGACGTGGTGCTCAACCACGTGGGCCCGGAGACGCGGCTCACGCGCGAGAAGCCCGAGTGGTTCCACGGCCTGGGTCCCATCGAGAACTGGAGTGACTCGCGCGAGCTGGTGATGCGCGACGTGCACGGGCTGCCGGACCTCGCGGTGGAGCAGGAGGAGGTCTATGCGCACCTGCTGTCGAAGTCGCTGAAGTGGGTGGACGCGGTGAAGCCCGCGGGCTTCCGACTGGATGCCGTCAAGCACCTGCCGATGGACTTCTGGGCCCGCTACAACGACGACGTGCGCGCGCACGCGGGCAACGACTTCCTCCTCCTGGGTGAGCTGCTGGACGGCGACCCGGTGCTGCTGGCGCGAGTGATGAAGGAAGGGCGCTTCGGGACCATGTTCGACTTCCCGCTGGCCTTCGCGCTGGTGGACGTCTTCTGTCGGAGCCGCTCGCCGGCGCACCTGGGCGCGGTCCTCTTCAACGACAGGCTGAACCCGGCCCCCGGCTCGCTGGTGACGCTGCTGGACAACCACGACTTGCCCCGCGTCATGAGCGAGTGCGGTGGGGACGTGGAGAAGGTGAAGCGCGCGCTGGCGGTGCAGCTCACGGCGCGGGGTGTACCGGCGCTGACGTATGGCATCGAGGAAGGGCTCACGGGCGCGAAGGAGCCGGAGAACCGGGGCGACATGCGCTTCACGCCGGACCACCCGCTGCGTGCGTGGATTGGTCGGCTCTTGGAACTACGGCGGGGCAGCGGGGCCCTCCAGCGTGGCGAGACACTGGTGCTCGCCGCCCGGGAGGACCTCTTCGCCTACGCCCGCGTGACGCCCGACGAGGCCGTGTTCATCGCCATCAACTCCGGGACGAAGCCCCGGGACGTGTTCCTCCCCAGCGAACTGGGCGAGGACGGCCAGGCCACGGACCCGCTGACGGGCTTCCAGGGCATGCTGGGCCGGTACGCCGAGTCCGCGTACTTCCACGTCTCGACGCCTCCCGGAGAGGTGACGCTGCGCCGGCTGAAGCCCCGCGCGCCGGGTGGCTTCGCCGCGCTCGCCCGGAAGGCGCGGGCGTGGTGGCGTGGTGAGGGTGAGCGTCGCACGGTGGTGCTCGCGACGGGGGAGGCCTCCGTGCGCGTGGTGGGCGGCGGGCCGGAGCTGGGCGGGTGGAAGGCCGAGCGCTCGCTGCGCCCGGAGGCGGGCGCCGTGACACTGTCGCTGCCCGTGGGGGGCCTCTTCGAGTACAAGCTCGTCCGGGACGACGGCCCGGGGAAGTTCGCCTGGGAAGGCGGACCCAACCGGCTGCTCTACGTTCCCGAGTCGGACGCGTCCGGCGTCGACAGCCAGGGTCCCCTCCGTGTGGAGGTGGCCTGGGAGCAGCGCCCCGTCGTCGCGGTACCGTCCGCCCTCGTCAGCCCTTCCTATTTCCGCTCCCGACCGGAGCCCTGACCCAGAGCTCGAAGTGAACGACCGACTCCTCCGCGCCGCCCGCCGCCAGCCCACCGACACCACTCCGGTCTGGCTCATGCGTCAGGCTGGCCGCTACCTGCCCGAGTACCGGGCCATCCGCGGCAACATCGCCTTCCTGGACCTCTGCAAGCACCCGGACCTGGCCGCCGAAGTGACGGTGCAGCCGGTGACCCGGCTGGGCGTGGACGCGGCCATCATCTTCTCCGACATCCTGATTCCCGTGGAGGCGATGGGAATCACGCTGGAGCTGGGTGACAAGGGCCCGCACTTCCCGCAGCCCGTGCGCACCGCGGCGGACATCGACAAGCTGGGCGTGCCGGACCCGGTGGAGGGCACGGGCTTCGTGGCGGAGGCCATCCGCCGCACGCGCAAGGCGCTCAACGACTCCGTGCCTGTCATCGGCTTCGCGGGCGCGCCCTTCACGCTGGCCGCGTACATGGTGGAGGGCGGCGGCTCCAAGAGCTACATCCTCATCAAGCGTCTGATGTTCGAGCAGCCGGAGCTGGCGCACCGCCTGTTCGGCAAGCTCACCGACACGCTCATCCCCTACCTCAAGATGCAGGTGGAGGCGGGCGCGAGCATCGTCCAGATTTTCGACTCATGGGGTGGCGAGCTGTCGCCGTGGGACTACGAGCGCTTCTGCATGCCCTACCTGACGCGCATGGTGTCCGAGCTGAAGGCCACCGGCGTGCCCGTCATCGTCTTCGGCGTGGGCATGTCCACGCACCTGCCGCTGCTCAAGCGCACGGGCGCGGACGTGGTGGGCCTGGACTGGACGATGCCCATGGACGAAGGCCGGCGCGTGCTGGGGCCGGACGTTTCAGTCCAGGGCAATCTGGACCCGCTGCACCTGTTCCTTCCGCGTGAGGAATTGGACGGACGCGTCAAAGACATCCTCCTGCGCGCGGGCCCCGTGGGGCACATCTTCAACCTGGGCCACGGCATCCTCCCGCCCTCGGACCCCGAGGCCGCGAAGTTCGCCGTGGAGGCCGTGCACCGCCACGGTGTCGCGCTCCGTCAGGGAACGCTGACGCCGTAAAGCTCCAGGGTCGCTGCGCGCCCGTCTGGGCATGCGCGCGGCCTGTCGTAACCTTTCACGCCACACGGAGCCCGACTCTTGTGGCGTGAAAGGTCTCTGCGCCAGGGATTGAGCGCCGCGTCATGCCCGCAATGTCTTTGTTTGGTTTTGGGCACGAGCATTGCTCCGTCGCCGGCCCGCAGCCCGCCATTCATTCCCTCTTCTCGACCCTGACCTCTTCGACCCGGACCGGTGCGGCTGAACCCGCGGCACCACGAGGAGCGTATGCAACATCGTCACTCACACCCCCGAACCACCTTCAGCTCTGCCATCACCTTGTTGGCCCTGGCCGCCTTCACCTGGGGTGGCACCGCCCAGGCGCAGACCTTCACCCACGGCATCGCCGACAACTTCGCCGCGCCCACCGAGCCGGTGTCGCCCAGCGCCGGCATGCTCAACTACATCGCGGCGAACTACGGCTTCCCCGGCTCGCGTGCGTTCGACGACCTGAGCTTCGACCGGTGGTTCGCCACCACCTTCACCAACCTGCGCCGCAACGGCCCCATCTGTGGGGCCACCCTGCGCATGACGGTGCGCAACCAGGGCGGCAATGACTCCATGGGCCTGATGTTCATGGGGCCGGCCGGCACGCCGCTCGCCGCCGGGTGGGGCGACTCCCTGGTGAACCTGGGCGTAGCCCTGAACACCACGGGCACCATCAACCTCAACCTGGCGGCGCTGCCGGGCGCGGTCAACCTCATCCCGACGCTCAACGCCCAGGGCTTCGTGGACGTCATCGTCCAGGACGACTCGGGCGTGGACTCCGTCACGCTCATCGTCACCCAGTGCCGCGTGGACGTGTACTCGAAGGACAACACCAGCGACTTCGGCAACTCGCCGACGGTGGACCCCATCTGGGTCAGCCCCGACATTCGCGTCTGTCAGAACCCCGGCTGCGTGGGCCACCAGAACCCCGAGTTCGGCCAGCCGAACTACGTCTACGTGACGCTGCGCAACAACGGTCCGCTGGCGCCCGTGGGCAACCCGGCGAGCGGCACGCTGATTGTCTACTACACCGGCTCCGGTGGCGCGGCCATGTGGCCCATGGACTGGGCGACCATCGGCTCCACCGCCGTCAGCATCCCCGCGGGGGCCACGCAGGAGTTCATGGTGCCCTGGACGGGTGTGCCGGCGCCGGGCCACTACTGCCTGCTGACGCGGTGGGTGTCGGCGCAGGACCCGATGACGCTGGTGGAGCTGAACCCCTCCAACACGCTCAACAACACGCGCTGGAACAACAACCTGGCGTGGAAGAACGTGAACGTCGTCAACCTGACGCAGTTCGCGCCCTCGAGCGAGTACGACTTCCGCCTGCGCAACCTGCTGCGTGACGCCCAGGGCCAGGCCGCCCTGGAGGTTCGCATCCCCGACCGCACCGGTGGCCCGTCCTTCCTGGAGCGCGGCCAGCTCATCCTCACGCTGCCCCAGGAGCTGTGGGCCCGCTGGCAGCGTCAGGGCACGGGCTTCGAGGTGGTGGGCGAGCGCCAGGTGCGCATCGTCAACCCGAACGGTGCGCGGCTGGAGGGCCTGATGCTGGACCCGAACGGCGCTCACCATGTCGGCGTGCGCTTCGCCATCCAGGCGACCACGACCGAGCAGGGCAAGTTCGCGGTGGACTTGGTCCAGCACTCGGCCAGCGAGGAGAACCCGACCAAGGTCGAAGAGGCGGGTGGCGTTCGCTTCGACATCACCGTGGGTCAGCAGGCGGACACCAACGCGAAGTAGTCGTGCGCGGGGCCTGACCCCGTGAGCAGCAAGACGAGGGGGTGGAGGTGCCCGTCACGGGCCCTTCGCCCCCTCGCTCCATTGCGGGCCAGGCGTGCCTCGGGACAAATGCTCGCGGATTGACTCTTGAGTCAATCGCGGGTTGACGCGGCGCATCACCGTCCGTTAGATGCGCTTCACTCGTCGTCTCGGGAGGGTGAGGCACACATGGCAAGCGAGAAGCGCAACGGTCACCGCAGGGTGGCCATCGTCCGCGGCCTGCGGACCCCATTCGTCAAGGCGGGCACCGTCTTCGCCGGGCTCACCGCGCTGGATTTGGGCCGCATGGTGGTCCAGGAGCTGGTGCAGCGCTCGGACCTGGACCCGAACCTCATCGACCAGTTGGTGTTCGGCACGGTGATTCCGTCGCTGACGGCGCCGTCCATCGCCCGCGAAGTCGTGATTGCCGCGGGCCTGCCGATGAAGATTGAGGCGGCGACGGTGACGAAGGCCTGCGCGACGTCCATCCAGGCGATGACGACGGCGGCCAACTCGATTGCGGTGGGCGAGGTGGAGGTGGCCATCGCCGGTGGCACCGAGGCGATGTCGGACGCGCCCGTGTTCACCAGCCGGCCCCTGGCGCACGCGCTGGCGGCGGCCTCCAAGGGGCGCTCGCTGCCGGAGAAGCTCAGGCCCTTCCAGAAGCTCAAGGCGACAGATTTGGTGCCGGTGCCGCCCGCCATCGCCGAGTACTCCACGGGCCTGTCCATGGGCGAGAGCGCGGAGAAGATGGCCAAGGAGAACGGCATCTCCCGCGACGAGCAGGACCGGATTGCCCTGGCGTCGCACAAGAACGCGGCGGCGGCGTGGAAGGACGGCCGGTTCGACAACGAGGTGATGCACGTGTCGGTGCCGCCCCGGTACGAGCAGACGGCGACGCGCGACAACATCATCCGCGAGGACTCCACGCTGGAGGCGCTGGGCAAGCTCAAGCCGGTGTTCGACCGCAAGTACGGCACCGTCACCGCGGGCAACGCGTCGCCGCTCACGGATGGCGCCGCGGCGCTGCTGTTGATGAGCGAGGAGCGCGCCCGCGCGCTGGGGTACGAGCCCTTGGGGTACCTGCGCTCGCACGCCTACGCGGCCACGGACCCGGGGGACCAACTGCTCCAGGGGCCGGTGTACGCGGTGCCCACGGCGCTCAAGCGCGCGGGGCTGAAGCTGGCGGACATCGACCTCGTCGAGATGCACGAGGCCTTCGCCGCGCAGGTGGGCAGCAACCTCCAGGCGCTCGCGTCCAAGTCGTTCGCGAAGAAGGCGGGCTGGAGCGAGCCGGTGGGTGAGATTGACCGGGAGCGGCTCAACGTCACGGGCGGCTCCATCGCCATCGGCCATCCCTTCGGGGCGACGGGGGCGCGCATCGTCACCCAGGCGCTCAACGAGCTGAAGCGTCGGAACAAGAACACGGTGATGTGCACCGTCTGCGCCGCCGGCGGCCTGGGCGCCGTGGTGGTCCTGGAGCGTGCGTGATGGCCATCAAGCTTGAAGAGCTCGAGGCGAAGCAGGGCTTCTCCCTCTCCGTGGAGGACGGCGTCGCGGTCGTCACGTTCGACCTGCCGGACTCGGCCGTCAACACGCTGTCCCCCGAGGTGGGCTCGGCCTTCACCGTCCTGCTGGAGGAAGTGGAGCGCGAGGCGGGCGTGAAGGCGGTGGTGCTCATCTCCGGCAAGAAGGACAGCTTCGTCGCCGGGGCGAAGATCGACTACCTCCAGACGCTCAAGACGGCGGAGGAGGCCACCGCGATGAGCCAGCAGGGGCACGCGGGCTTCGACCGGCTGGAGGCGTTCCCCAAGCCCGTCGTCGCGGCCATCCACGGCGCGTGTCTGGGCGGCGGCCTGGAGTGGGCGCTGGCGTGCCACTACCGCATCGCCACGGACAGCCCCAAGACGACGCTCGGTCTGCCGGAGGTACAGCTCGGCTTGATTCCGGGGGCCGGCGGCACGCAGCGGCTGCCCGCGCTCATCGGGGTGCAGGCGGCGCTGGACCTCATCCTCACGGGGAAGAACGTCAAGCCGTCCAAGGCGAAGAAGCTGGGCATCGTCGACGAAGTCGTGCCCACGCCCATCCTCCGCGCGATTGCGCTCCAGCGCGCGCGGGAGCTGGCGGAGGGCACGCTGAAGCCCGAGCGCGCGCACGGCCAGGGCTTCAAGGGAGTGGGGCAGAAGAAGGGCGTGGCGGGCTTCTTCCAGGGGCTGGCGAACAAGGAGCTGTGGGCGGAGGTCGCCCTGGAGGACAACCCGCTGGGCCGCAAGGTCCTCTTCGACCAGGCGCGCAAGCAGCTGCGCAAGAAGACGCGTGGCAAGTACCCGGCGCCGGAGAAGGCCTTGCAGGTCATCCGCGTGGGCCTGGAGTCCGGGCGCAAGGCGGGCCTGGAGGCGGAGGCGAAGGCGTTCGGCGAGCTGGTGATGTCGGACGTGTCGAAGCGGCTGGTGGAGGTCTTCTTCGCGACCACGGCGCTCAAGAAGGAGAACGGCACGGCCGACGCCAGCGTGAAGCCGCGCGAGGTGAAGAAGGTCGCTGTGCTGGGTGGCGGGTTGATGGGCGGCGGCATCGCCTACGTGGCCGGCGTGCTCCAGGGCGTGCAGGTGCGGGTGAAGGACAAGGACGACGCGGGGACGAGCCGCGCGCTGAAGCAGGTGCAGGGCATCCTGGACGAGCGCGTGAAGCGGCGCTCGCTCACGTGGCGCGAGGCGGCGGCGAAGCAGGCGCGAATCACCGCGGGCACCGACTACAGCGGCTTCAAGGCGGCGGACCTGGTCATCGAGGCGGTGTTCGAGGACCTGAAGCTCAAGCACCGCATCCTCGCGGAGGTGGAGGCCGTCACCGGCCCCGACGCCATCTTCGCGTCCAACACCTCCAGCATCCCGATTACGGAGCTGGCCAAGGGCAGCCAGCGGCCGGCGCAGGTCATCGGCATGCATTACTTCAGTCCGGTCAACAAGATGCCGCTCCTGGAGATCATCACCCACGCGGGCACGGCGGACTGGGTGACGGCCACGTGCGTGGAGGTGGGGCGCAAGCAGGGCAAGACGGTCATCGTCGTGAATGACGGGCCGGGCTTCTACACCTCGCGCATCCTCGCGCCGTACATGAACGAGGCGGCGTACCTGCTGGCCGAGGGCGCTGACATCGCCGCGCTGGACAAGGCGCTGGTGGAGTTCGGCTTCCCGGTGGGGCCGATGACGCTGTTGGACGAGGTGGGCATCGACGTGGCCCACAAGGTGGGGCCCATCATGGAGGCGGCCTTCGGCAAGCGCATGGCGGCGCCGAAGTCGCTGGACGGCGTGGTGGCCGACGGCCGGCTGGGCCGCAAGAGCCAGAAGGGCTTCTACGTCTACGAGAACGGCAAGAAGAAGGAGGTGGACCCGACGGTCTACGCCCTCCTGCCGCACGGCAAGGAGCGCAAGTCGTTCGATGCCTCGGAGATGGCGGAGCGGCTGGTGTTGCAGATGGTGAACGAGGCCATCCGCTGCCTGGGCGAGGGCATCCTCCGCAGCGCGCGCGATGGTGACGTGGGCGCCATCTTCGGCCTGGGCTTCCCGCCGTTCCTCGGCGGACCGTTCCACTACGCCGACAGCCGTGGGCCGGCGGACGTGCTGCGCAAGCTGGAGCACTACCAGGACAAGTTCGGTGAGCGCTTCACTCCCGCACCGCTCCTGGTGGAGATGGTGAAGGCGGGCAAGACGTTCTACCCGCGCTGAGCGCGAGGTCTCCGCCGGGGTGAGGGAGCGTGACTTCCCACCCCGGTGCTTGACCGGGGTGGTGTTCTAGGAACAGCCTGCCGCCCGCATGGCCCGCTCCGCGTCCCGCACCATCGCCCTGGTCGTCCTCGTCGCAGTCCTGCTCTGCGGCGCCGCCGCCGCGGCCGGGGCGTGGCGCTACTTCCACAAGAATCCTCGGAACCCCGTCGTCCGCCTGGACGAGTACGTCACCATGGGTTGGGTGGCGTGGGATTCGAGCTGGTACATGCGGATTGCCCAGGAGGGTTACCAGTACACGCCGGGCGAGCAGAGCTCGGTGGCCTTCTTCCCGCTCTATCCGCTGCTCATCCGCGCGGTGGAGACGCTGGGGCCCAACGTCTATCAGGCCGGGGTGCTGATAACGCTGCTGTGCGGACCGCTGGCGCTGCTCATGTTCACGCGCTGGGCGAAGCTGCTGACGGATGACGACACGGCGCTGAAGGCCGGGCTGTTGATGGCGCTGTACCCCTTCACAATGTACTTCTACGGCGCCATGTACTCGGACGCCCTGTTCGTCCTGCTGGTGGTGTCGTCCTTCCTGTTGTTGGAGAAGGGGCACCTGGCGCCGGCGGTGCTGGTGGCGGCGGTGGCGACGGCGGCGCGGCCGGTGGCTCCCGCGGTGGTGTTGGGGCTGTTGGTGCGGCGGCTGGAGTGGAAGCACGCTCGGGGCGAGAAGTGGGGCGTGGTGGACTTCATGCCGGTGCTCTCGGGGCTGGGCTTCGGTTGCTACATGCTCTTCCTGTGGCACAAGTTTGGAGACCCGTTCGCCTTCGTGAAGGTGCAGGGCGCGGCGGGCTGGGCGCAGCAACCCGGCTGGCACACGTGGCTCAAGATGGGCTGGTTCGAGCGCGTGGTGCTCAATCCCACGGACAAGCGCGAGGCGTTCCGACTGGCCGCGCACGCGTTCTTCACGTTCCTGGCCCTGGCGTTGGTGTGGCCCACGCGCAAGCTGCTGGGGTGGGGTTATGCGGTGTATGTGCTGGCGATTGTCGGCCTGCCCGCATGGTCCACGAAGGACTTCATGGGCATGGGGCGGTATCTGCTGTCGTCGTTCCCTGTCTTCCTCACGGGTGCGCTGTTGTTGAGGCAGCGGCCTCGCCTGCTCCAGGGCGCGCTGGCGGTGGGCGCGGTGTCGCTGCTCGTGCTGTCCTGGGCCTTTGGCGCGGACTACTACATCTCATGAGCACGCTCCTCGAGCAGGCCCTCGCGCTGTACTCCGGGCTCCCCGCCGCCGAGCGGTTCCATGTGCATGCGCGCGCGTCGTCCGCGCCGCTGCTCGCGGTGGCCGA
>NZ_JBLZWL010000110.1:0-64255 GCF_049194865.1 Corallococcus terminator
GGCTGGGTGCTCGGTCGCGCCGGCACGTCGGCGCTGTGGCTCGGCTGTCTCGCGCTGGGGCTCGTCTGCGCCGTCTGGCAGCTGGCCATCGCGGGCGCCCGGCGCCGCAGGCTGGACTCGGAGCGCGCGGCGCGCACGGACCTGAGCCCCCTCGTCGACTGAAGCGCCTCGTCTCCAAAGACAACGGGCGGCCTCCCGCGAAGGAGACCGCCCGTGTTCCACACCGGAAGCCTGAAGCGACTACGGCCGGGTGTAGTTGATGGCCAGGTTGTACGTGGCCGCCGTGTAGCCGCGCACCATGACGTGCGCCGTCGTCGCGCCGGCGGGCACCGTCAGGTCGCACGTCTCCGTGGCGCCCGTCTGGTACGGACGGCAGTTGTACGTGGTGGTGGTGGGCGCCGAGCCGAAGTTGACGTACAGGTCCGGGTCGCCCGTGCCCGTCATCGCCACGCGGAACGTGGTGCCAGCCACCACGTTGTACGCGGGGAAGTTCACGTTGGTGTTCGCCGCGACGCTGCCCGTCTTGCTGTCCGTGGTCGGCGTGCCGCCGGTGCCGGTGCCCGGCTTGGTGTAGTTGATGGTCAGGTTGAAGTTACCCGCCGCGTAGCCACGCACCATGATGTACGCCGTCGTCGTGCCGGCGGGCACCGTCAGGTTGCAGCTCTCCGACGCGCCGCTCAGGTAGGGGCGGCAGTCATACGTCGTCGTGGTGGGGGTGGCGCCAAAGCGGACGTACAGGTCCGGGTCGCCCGTGCCCGTCATCGCCACGCTGAAGCTGGTGCCGGCCACGACGTTGAAGGGGCCGTAGCTGGTGTTGGAGCCCGTCGCCACGGTGCCCGTGCGGGTCTCCGTCGTCGGGGTGCCAGTGCCCGGGCCCGGCGGCTCGGGGTCCGTGCCACCCGGCGCGCCGTAGAGCGCCACGGCGCCCTGCGCGTCCAGCGCGGTGATGACCAGGTCGCCCGTCTGCGTGCCGTTGCACTGCGGGTAGTGCATGACCGACTTGGAGTCATACGCCGTCAGCTGACGCCAGTTGCTGTCCTCGAAGCACGTGCCCGACTCGGGGCGGGTGTGCTCGTGGCGGAAGCCGAGCGTGTGGCCCAGCTCGTGACGGATGATGCCCGTCAGCGTCCAGGGCGACGTGTTGCCGAAGCCCGTGTTGTCGATGAGGACGTTGCGGTTGGCGCGGGTGTCGTTCGGGAAGAACGCGCGCGCCAGGTACTGGCCACCCGAGTTCACCGGACGCACGTCGAACACCACGTTCTGGTTGCTCGCGGTGCAGGTGGCGTCCTGCGCGCTGACGTAGACGAAGTCGATGTTGGCCACCGCCTCCCACGCCGCCGCCGCGTTCGCCATCGCCTGCACGGCCGCGTTGTAGTTGGTGCCGAACGTCGTGCTCACGCAGTAGGTGATGTTCTTCTTCTGCGTCGCGTTCCACGCGGCATCCACGCCGCCCGCCCGGTGGACGATGAGCTGCCCGTCACGAACGTTGTTCTCGTAGAACTCGCGCAGCAGCTTCTCGTTGGCGAACGTCGTGTCGCCGTCCGCGATGAAGATGCCGGTGTCCGGCTCCTGGTAGACCACCGAGAGGAACTGCTCCCACGACATCCCCTGGCCAACGGCCTCGGGAGCGGGGGTGGAACCTTCGCCGCCACCACAACCGGACAGCAGCGCCAGGCCCGTGAGGGCACCGATCAACTTGGACTTGGACATGAACTTCCTTTTCGAGAGGGGGTACTGCCAGAGCTCCGACAGCTCGGGCCCGGCGACACAGCAGCCGCCATGCCAATCCCGCAACTAGTGGATTTCCCTCATGCTTTTACGGAAACACCGGGGATTCACGGAGCACGAAGACTCCACGTTTCACGCCCAGGCTGTAAAATCTCGTAACAATTCGTAACAAAACCCCTTTGATTCCAAAGGGTTGGAACGCAAAAACGGGAGTGTCCAAGAAAAGGACACTCCCGTTGTAAAGTGTCCCGGGTCAGGTCGGACTACAAACCCAGGAGCGTCTCGGGGCGGTTGAGGCCGCGGGCGCGGGCCAGGGGCTGGAGCACGTCGGGCGGGGGCGCGTCGGCGGTGAGCAGCAGGGCGCGCACGGCGGTCTCCACCACGTCCTCTGCGCCGGGACGCACCATGCCCCGGCGGGCGTCCTCCACGCGCTTGCCCCGGTACGCGTCGAAGCGCTCCTTCACGCGGCGAGCCAAATCGGAGACGGCCTTGTCCCCCACCTCCACGCGCAGCTCCAGCTCGTTGCGCAGTTGCACCGGGTCCGCCAGCACGCCGTACCTGTCGTAGCCCTTGTGCGACATGTCCTCGTGCATCACCGCGAAGTCGTCGGTGTGGGGCGCGGGGACCTGGTCCTTGAGCAAGTCACGCATCACCGCGGTGACGGAGGCCGTCACGGTGAGGCGGTGCAGCTGCACGTCGTAGACGAAGTCGGAGAACATGTTCTCCTCCACGGTGACGGGCTCCCTGAAAGTCGTGTCGCGGTGGCGCTGCACCTCGATGCGCTGCCCCTCCGACTTCTCCAGGGCCGCCTCCAGCTTCGTCTCCCGGTCCTTCACCGCCACCACCATCTGCGCGAGCAGCTGCTCCTCCTTGGAGCACAGGCCGCTGGCGCAGCGCGCGGGACTGCACTCACCGGGCAGCGTGCCGGGCTTCTCCGCCTCGCGCGCGGCCTCGCCGCACTCCTGCAGCGCCTCCAGACACTCGCGGCGCTCGCGCTCCCGGCAGCGCTCGGCGCCCGCGCGCAGCAGGTTCATCTCCGTCTGCATGCGCAGGTACTCGCGCAGGGCGGCGGCCTGCTTGCGGTCCACCTCCTCCTGGGAGCGCTCGGCTTGCAACAGCTTCGTCTCGAAGCCGGCGCGGCGCGGGTTGGGCACGGACGTCTTGCCGGCGAGGTAGCGGTGCGAGCGCTGCGAGTCCTCCACCGCCTTGAGGGGCAGCACCCGCTCCAGCGACAAGTCCAGCTTCACGCCCTCGCGGCCCTCGGGGGCCTCCGTCACCACGCGCAGGGGGAGCTGGGTGGGGAGCATGGCCGCGAGCCTCCCCGCCGCCAGCCGCTGCGCCACGTCCGGCGCGCCGGCGCGGTCCTCCACGGGCGTCGCCACCACGAGGAAGGCCACCTCGTCACGCAGCTTCTGCCGCACCGCCTCCGCGCGCTCCCTGGCCGCCGTCGCGCCCACGCGCTCCTGGTCCGCGCGCACGTAGGCCACCAGCGCGTTGCCCAGCTTGCCGGCCTTCTCCAGCCCGTCCCCGGTGGTGAACCAGCGCTTGGCCCACGCCACCTGCACCTGGTCCACCGCCTTCTTCGCGCCCGCGTGCTCCGGCGACACCGACAGCACCGCGTCCAGCTCCACGCGCGCCTCCTGGAGCTTGTCCGCCTTGAGCGCCGCGAGCGCCACGGCCACGCGCTCATCCAGCGTCGTATTCAGGAGCTCCCGCGCCGCCGTGTTCTCCGCGTCCAGCTCCAGCGCGCGCACCAGCCGCTTCATGGCGCCGTCCAGGTCGCCAGAGCCGTGCACGCTCCGGGCCTCCTCCAGCACCACCTGGCTCCACGCCTTGCGCACCTCGCGCAGCTTCACCGTGATTTCGGACGCCTCCGGGTCCGCGGCGAGCGCGCGCAGGTAGGCCGCCTCGGCCTCCGCCCACTTCTGCTGCTGGCTGGCGGAGTCGCCCTCCTTCACGGCGCGGGAGAAGGCCGAACAGGCCGTCAGGACGAGCAGCGAGGCCAGGGCCAGGGCGCCGAGCACGCCACGAGATGCGCCAGGCGCCGGACGAAGGGGACGAGGGGGGGCGAACACGCCTCGCATCTTCGGGGAAAGGAGGCACCGGGTGAAGTGTTCGAATGTCGGCGTCACCCGTAACGGGCCAGGCGAGCGTGGCTCCAGGCCCGGCCCCACGCCCCACGGGCGGCCAGCCGACACGAATGGCAACCCCTGCTGCTGGGCTTTATGAGGTTCGCCGTGAATCGCGAGGGCCTCGGTGGGTTTGCCCCGGGAATGACGCGTCGCAACAGCCGGTAGAGCAGCGGTAGCCGATTCAACGCACCCACGAGGGGGGCAAGAGAGTCACCATGTCCTGTCCACAACCGCGTCCCACAGAGTTCCGCCTGCCCATGCGCGCGGAGTCCTTTTCCGTCGAGGACCACCGCAACGTGCACTGCCGCTTCTACGGCGGCTGCATCGACGTGGCGGTGCGCGAGGACTGGGACAGCTTCACCTGCGCCAAGTGCCCCATGTTCCAGCAGGACGCCGCGCCCGGCGCGGACCAGTACGCCTTCAACCAGCCCGCGGACACCGGCAGGCCCTAGCCCGGTGTGAAGAGCAGGCGACGTGCCGGCGCTCCACCCCTGCGTGGAGGCCGGGACGAGGCACGGGCCCCCGGGGGTTCTTGCCCAACGGTGGTGGTGGGAGTCCGGACCCGCGTGCCGCTTGAGCCCTTCTCCTCCGGTCGTCGCGAGCCTTGCGCATGCCTTACCGCCCCGTGGTCGTCCTGGCCGAGGATGATGGCCTCCTCAGAGAGGCAATGACCGAGACCATGGAGCTGGAGGGCTACCGGGTCCTCGCTTGCGAGAACGGCTTCACCGCGCTGAGGGCCTTCTTCGCCGAGCCCCACGTGGACGTGCTGGTGCTGGACTGGCTGCTGCCCGACATCGAGGGCCAGGGTCTCATCCGGATGCTGCACGCGCAGCGCTCGCTGGCGGAGCTGCCCATCGTCCTGACGACGGGGCTGGACCTGGAGCTGCCCAGCTTCGAGGGCGCGGTGTGCCTGTTGCGCAAGCCCGTCGCCCCGGGCGAGCTGTCGCGAATCCTGCACAGCCTCACCCAACCGGGCCAGCCTCCCACCACCCTGGCGCCGCGCACCCAACGCGTGGCCTGACGCCCGCTTCCACACCCGCGCGGCACGCCCCATCTTCCGAGGACCGCGGGCCCGGCACGAGGCCTTGTCCGCCCTCGTCATGCAAGAGCATCGCGTCACCACGTGGCTGGAGCTCCAGGACTCGCTGTTCTCCGACTCCTGGAACGAGACGCTCGGGCGTCACCGCTCCAACTTCGTCTTCCGGGGCATGCCCCACGTCGAGCACGACCTGTCCACCGCGCTCAACCGCCGGGGCATGTTCATCCGACAGGAGCGGGACTTGCTGCGCGCCTTCCGCAAGTACGCGCGCGGCACGCCTCGCGAGCCCCTGGACTCCGTCTGGGATTGGCTCGCCCTGGCCCAGCACCACGGCCTGCCCACGCGGATGCTCGACTGGACGTTCAGCCCCTACGTCGCGCTGCACTTCCTGACCGAGGACAGTGAGCTGGCGGGCGCGGACGGCGTGGTGTGGTGCGTGGACTACCGGGAGACCAACCGCCTGCTGCCCCGCGCCCTCAAGGCGCAGCTGCGCAAGGAGGGCGCCGACGTCTTCACCGGGGACATGCTGGCGGCGGCGGCCGGCTCCATGGCGGACCTGGACAAGCTGACCCAGCACCCCTTCGTGCTCTACTTCGAGCCGCCCTCCCTGGACGCGCGCATCGTCAACCAGTTCGCGCTCTTCTCGGTGATGAACGGGCCGGACCTGCGCCTGGACACCTTCCTGGAGAAGCAGAAGCACGGGGTGCGCAAGCTCATCATCCCCGCGGCCCTCAAGTGGGAGGTGCGCGACAAGCTGGACCAGGCCAACGTCACCGAGCGCGTGCTCTTCCCCGGCCTGGACGGGCTGAGCCGCTGGCTGCGTCGCTACTACAGCCCGCGGCCCCGCTGAACTCAGGCATGCGCGTGGACGTGAGGCCCCCGGGCGACACCGGGGCCATTCAAGGCGACGTCGCCAAGAATGCCGTTGGCGCGCTCGTGCTCCGTCACCGCGCGGATGTCCTTCTCCCACTTGTTGCCGGCGGCGCCGAACAGGACGACGGCGAAGAGCGCCGCCAAGAAGAAGAGCGTACCGAACAGGGCTGCACCGAGCATGAGCATCGCCAGACCTCCTGGAAGTGAGAATGTACCTTCCAAGGGTGGGGCTTCCCGCCGCGCGCCGCGACGGGCACCGCGTCTTCCCGCCCCCGCTCGCCCGCTCAAGCCGGGGGGCAGGCAGGCAGGGGGCGCCGTCGGTCAGCCGCCCGCGTACTGGCGCGGCAGGCTGAGCCAGAAGCAGGTGCCCTCCTCGGAGGAGGAGGAGACGCCCAACAGGCCGCCATGGGCGCGCACGATTTCGTGGGTGATGTAGAGGCCCAGGCCCAGGCCGTTGCGCTGGGCGCTGCGCATGTCCTGGGCGCGCACGAAGGGGTCGAAGATGGAGGCCAGCCGCTCGGTGGGGATGGGCAGGCCCCAGTTGTGGACCTCCACCCGCACGCCGCCCTCCGCGTCCGCCACCATCACCCGCACGGCGGTGTCCTCGGGCGAGTACTGCACGGCGTTGCCCACCAGGTTCGACGCCGCCTGGGCGATGCGGTCCCCGTCCCAGTCGCCCCAGCCGTTGCCCGTCAGGCTCAGCTCGAACTGGCGCCTCGGGTGCGCCACCTCCAGCTCCTCCACCACCTGGCGCAGCACCTCGTGCACGTTCATCCGCGCGCGCTCCAGCACGTAGCCCGCGCCCAAGCGCGTGCGGGTGAAGTCCAGCAAGTCGTTGATCATCCGCGCCATGCGGTCCGCGGAGATGGAGATGCGGTTGATGGCCTTGCGCTGGGGCTCGCTCAAGCCGCCGTGGCGCAACAGCAGGGACGCGTTGCCGGAGATGGCCTGGAGCGGGTTGCGCAAGTCATGGCCGAGGATGCCCAGGAACTGCTCGCGGAACACCGCCGTGCGCCGCGCGGCCTCCTCGCGCTTGAGGCCCTCCTCCACGCGCTTGCGCTCAATCGCATACCGCAGCGCGCGCACCAGCAGCGGGCCCGACACCTGGCCCTTCACCAGGTAGTCCTGCGCGCCCTCGTGCACCGCGCGCACCGCCAGCCGCTCGTCATCCGTGCCGGTGAGCACGACGAGGGGGACGGACGGCGCGGCCTGGAGCAGGGGCGGGATGTTGCCCAGCCCGTGCCCGTCCGGCAGCGACAGGTCCAACAGCACCGCGTCCAGCTGGGTGTCGCTCGTCACCACGCGCACCGCGTCCGCCAGTCGCTCGACGTGGAGCACCTCGAAGTGCGTGGTGCCCACCTCGCGCAGCTCCTCCTGGAGCAGCCGCGCGTCGCCGGGGTTGTCCTCCACCAGCAGCAGGCGCAGGGGGCGCTCGTTCGTTCCAATCTCACTCATGACGACGCCTCGGACACCGTGGCTCCGGCCGGCGGCCAGGGCAGGGTGAACCAGAACGTACTCCCCTCTCCTGGCCGGGACTCGACGCCGATGCGTCCCCCCAGACGCTCGACGATTTTCTTGCAGATGGCCAGCCCGATGCCTGTCCCGGCGAACGCCTCCTTGCCGTGCAGGCGCTGGAAGATGACGAAGATGCGCTCGAAGTCCTGCGCGTCGATGCCGATGCCCCAGTCCCGCACGGAGAAGCGGACCTCGGCGCCCTTCGCCTCCGCCGTCACCTCCACGCGCGGCGGCGAGTCGCCGTGGAACTTGAGCGCGTTGCCGATGAGGTTCTGGAACAGCTGCGCCAGCTGCGTCTCGTCCGCGAGCACCGTGGGCAGCGGCCCCGCGCGGAAGTCCGCGCCGGACTCCTCCAGCGCCACCCGGAGGTTGGCCTTCGCCCGCTCCAGCGCGCGGTTGGCGTCCACGGGCTTGGGCTCGCGGCCCTGCGTCCCCACGCGCGAATAGGCGAGCAGGTCCTGGATGAGCTGCTGCATGCGGGTGACGCCGTCCACCGCGTAGTGGATGAAGGTGTCGGCGTCCGCGTCCAGCTTGCCCTGGTAGCGCCGGGCGAGCAGCTGCGTGTAGCTGGCCACCATGCGCAGCGGCTCCTGCAGGTCATGCGAGGCCACGTAGGCGAACTGCTGGAGCTCCTCGTTGGAGCGCGACAGCTCCCGAGCGCGCAGCCGGAGCGACTCCTCCGCCCGGCGGCGCTCCAGGCCCTGCGCGAGCGCGTCCGCCACCGTGGCCAGCACCGCCATCGCGTCCTCGCCCAGCACGTTGCGACTGTAGAGCCCCATGACGCCCACCAGCTGCCCGCGCACCAGCAAGGGGATTCCGGCGAACGAGCGCACCCCCGTCTCCCGCACCCAGGTCTGGTCCAGGACGCGGGCATCCTGGTCCATCTGGGCCACCCATATCTGCTCGCGCCTGCGGGCCACCTCCGCCACCAGGCTCTGGCCGTGCAGGGACACGCGGCCCCAGCGGTCGGGCGGCGGCGCGGCGGCCCCCGCGTTGCCCACCAATTCCAACATCGCCGCGGCGCGCGAGTACATCCACAGCCGCGCCACCTGCGCATCCAGGTGACGGGCCAGCGCCTCCGCGCAGGCCTGGAGCACCTCGCCCACGGTGCCCTCTCGCGCGAGCGCGCCGCTCACCTCCGCGCGCAGGGCCTCCAGCCGGCGCGCGCCCTGCTCCCGGTCCAGCCGGCGCAGGCCCTCCTCGACGTGGCGCTGGGCCGTCATGTCCGTGTTGGTGCCCACCCACTCGCGCACGGCGCCGTCCGCGTTGAGCACGGGCACCGCGCGGGCCATCGTGGGCGAGTACGTGCCGTCCGGACGCAGCAGGCGGTACTCCACTTCATAGGGGCGCACGTCCGTCACCGCCGCCCGCCACGCGCGGGCGGCCGCCTCGCGGTCCTCCGGGTGGAGGGCGTCCAGCCACCCCTGGCCCCGCCACTGCGCGTACGTCTGTCCGGTGTAGTCGCGCCAGGAGGGGCTGTCCTCCTCGATGAAGCCATCCGGGCGCGTCACCCACACCGCCTGCGCGGTGGCGGTGACGAGCGAGCGGAAGCGCTCCTCGGCCCGCCGCGCGTCGCGGAACAGGCGCGCGTTGTCCAGGGCCACGGCGGCCTGCGACGCCACGCCCTCCACCAGCCGCGCGTGCTCCTCGCGGAAGCGCCCGGGCGCCTCGTGTCCGAAGAACAGCCCGCCGAGGATTTCGCCGGAGCGGCCCTTCACGGGCACGGCGAGGTAGCTGCGCACCGGCAGGTGCCCGGGCGGCATGCCGTGGAAGGGCGCGCTCTTGCCGTAGTCCGGCTGGCGCGTCACGTCGTCATAGAGGCGCGTGCCCTCGCCCCGGAACGTGGGGCCGAAGATGGCGGTGTTGCGCGGCATGGGCATGTGGGCGAAGGCCTGCCGGGGCGCGCCGGACAACGTGTAGAGCAGATACGACTCGCCTCGCTCGTCCACGCGGTTCTCGAAGAAGGCGCCGAAGCCCGCGCCGGTGAGGGCCACCGTCTCGTCGGTGATGCGCTGGACGAGCACCCCCGCGTCCAGCTCGGAGGACAGCGACGCGCCGATGCGCAGCAGCGTCTCCGCGGTGCGGCGCTCCTCCTGGCTGCGGCGCAGCGACTCCTGCGTCTCGCGGTGCAGGCGCGCGGTGTCCACCGACTGCGCGGCGCGCGAGGCGAGCTGCTCGCCCAGCGCCAGGTCCTCCGGGCCGAAGCGGCGGCCGGACTCCGCCGTCACCAGCATGAGCGCGCCGAGGATGCGCCCGCGCGCCCGCAGCGGGACAATCACCGCCGAGCGCAGCCCCAGCTCCCGCAGGAAGCCCAGGTGCTCGGGGCTCCGGGCGCCGCCGACCAGCCCCTCCTCGGAGATGGACTCCAGCAGCACGGGGGTGCCGGTGCGGATGACGGTCAGCACGCCTCGCGGGTCATCCTCGCGCGGTGGGTAGCGCTCGCGGAGATCCTCGGCCAGCCGCACCCTGCTGGGGTCCACGTGGGCCACCGCCACCTGGCGCGTGCGGCCGTCCTCCTCCAGCAGCTCCACCGCGCACCAGTCCGCCATGCGGGGCACGACGAGCCGCGCCAGTGAGGACAGCGTGCCCTCCAAGTCCAGCGCGGAGGAGGACAAGAGCGCGCCGGCCTCGGCGAGGAAGCGCATGGACTCCGAGGCGCGCTTGGGCTCCTCGATGTCCGTCTTCGTGCCGAGCCACTGGAGGATATGACCGTCGGAACCCCGCAGGGGGCTGGCGCGGCCGAGCATCCAGCGCCACGCCCCGTCATGACGACGGCAGCGGAACTCCGCCTCGTAGGGCTCGCCGGTGCGCAGGGAGTGGGCCCAGCGCCTGCTGGCTTCCGGCAGGTCCTCCGGGTGGATGGTCTGCCGCCAGCCATCGCCGAGCGACTTCTCGGGCGTCAACCCGGTGTACGCGTACCAGCGGCGGTTGAAATAGACGTGGTGCCCGTCGGGGCGGGTCATCCACACGAGCTGGGGCAGGCTCTCCAGCACCTGCCGGGAGAGCGCTCCCTGGAACAGATCCTCCTGCCGCGGCTCAGGCTCCTCGGCCGCCTTCTCCGGGCGGGGATGGGACGGGAACATGGGACGCACATCACCTCAACAGCCCGCACTCGCGCCACCCTTTCCGCACCCCGTGATTTCCACCACCGGACAGTTGACCGAGAGGTGCGGACCGATGCGCGGGGGAGACCCACCGGGCCGGGGGTGTCCTGCCTACCCGCCGGGAAACCCTGACATCGCTGGCCCTGGTTATTCCTGACACCCCCGCAATGACGTCACAAAAGTCACAAAGTGGCGTTATTCGGAATCGCCGCGACTTCAAATAGAGCCATACGTTTCCATCGTAGCGCGTTCTTCCATAGAGTCTGGGTTCAGCGGGTGGGGTGGGCCGGGGGTGCAGTGACGTCGTGCCCGGGGAGGGCCATGCGCTCGATAGACAGACCCAGAATCGCGTCCGGACAGTCCGGGCAAGCCGCCGTGGAGACGGCCATCATCGTGCCGATGTTGGTGTTCATGGTGCTGGGCATCATCCAGCTCGGCATGGTGCACAACGCCAGACTGATGACGGAGTACGGCGCCTATCGCGCGGTGCGGGCTGGCATCGTCAATCATGGTGACTGCGGGCTGATGGAGCGGGCGGCGCTCACCGCGCTGCTCCCCACGCTGCCGCCGCTGGGCGGCAAGCCGGGCCGGGTCGACACGGTGCGCGAGGCCGTGGCGGTCCACAAAGCCTTCAGCCGGAAGCTGTTCGGCGAGGGATTGCTGGCGCGGTTCTATGCGAGGGCGCCGGCGCTGCCCCTGTTCCGCGTGCAGGTCCTCAATCCCAAGAAGAGCGAGCTGGCAGAGCTCTTCGGCACCTACGGCTCCCACCTGGACCAGCTGGAGATCGACTACGACGACGTGCGGGACGAGCGCGTCATCGAAGCCAATCTCCTGTCAGTGCGGCTCACCTACTTCTACGAGCTGCGAATCCCCTTCGCCAACTGGCAGCTCCACAGCTTCTACCTGGGGCGCGAGTATCTGGATCAACTCAAGGGCATCCAGTTCGAGCGCCAGCGCGTGGGAGGCCGCAACGCGACCCAGTACCTCCAGGACCGGGGACGGACCCTGAGCACGGACCACGCGAAGGTCGTCACGCTGGCGCAACAGGAGCGCAAGTACGTGATGCCCCTGGTCGCCACCTGGTCCATGCGCATGCAGTCCAACCTCCTCAACAATGACCAGCACGGACCTGGTCGGTGCGTCGTCAACGACTAGCACCACCACCGCTCCCGGGGGATGACCATGTTCAAGCTTCTTAGAAGGTTGCGCGGGGACGAGCGGGGCCAGGCGCTGGTCGTCGGCGTCGTCGCCATGCTGGTGCTCGCCGTCACCGTCATGACCTCCGTCAGCATCGGTCACGGCGTCTACGAAAAGATAAAGCTCCAGGACGCCGCCGACGCGCAGGCGTACTCCCTCGCGGTGAAGGAGGCCCGGGCCTACAACTTCCTGGCCTACACCAACCGCGCGATGATTGTTCATTACTCGGCCATGCTCACCTTCATGTCGTACGTGAGCCATGCCCTGTACCTGGACATGACCATCGGGAAGCTCGCGTCCATCGCGCAGTACATCCCCGTCATCGGCGGCATCTTCGCGGCGGTCAAACAGGTCATCAAAGCCTGGAAGAAAGTCGTGGAGACAATCGCCAGGGTCTTCATACCCATCCTGTCGATACTCAACGTGGCCCTCTGGCTCGCCCAGGAGGCCATGATGTTGGGGACGTTCAAGGACCTGCTGGTGAACTCGGGAGCGGGCGCCATCCACGGCACGGACCCGAAAGCCAGACCCGGGGTGCTCATGTCCTCCGGCTCCGGGCTGGGTGCCATCACCGGCAAGTACAACGTCAACTACTCCAACATGAAGAACTTCCTGCACGTCGTCGACGACGGCCCCAGCAGCAAGACGAAGCGCGGCCAGTTCGACCTGACCGACCCCACCGGCCTCACCAAGCGCTCCAAGCTGCTGGGCAACAAGAACAAGCTGTCCGACCCGGAGATGGCCAAGTACCGGCTGCTCATGGGCAACCTCGTCAACGGCGCGCGCCGCCAGTGGACCGCCGAGGGGAAGACCCTCCCGCTCGTCGGCCGCAAGTGGTCCCTGAACCTCTGCGTCCCCCCGCTCTTCCAGCTGCGCGTCGCCAAGGTGGCGGACAGTCAAATCAAGAGCTTCCACGAGGAGTTCGAGGACAACCGCAGGGACCAGCTCTTCGCCTCCGACGACATCAAGATTCAATGGCGGACGCCCTGCCCCTACCTGGGCGGCAGGAACAAGGGATGGAAGGACATCCTCACCGTCAACTTCCGCGTCGCCGCGGACAACCAGGGCGGCTTCCACCAGAGCTACGGGACGCACAAGTCGGAGGACCACCACGACTGGATGGGAATCACTCCCTTCTACACGTCGGACAGCAGCTTCGTGGACCCGTGGCTCAACCACTTCAGCTACCCCTGCAACCTCAGCATCGTGTCCAAGGACATGACGGCCGGCGGTGGCGCCGCCAAGCCCTTCCACCTGGAGGGCATGAGCAAGAACGGCTTCATGCGGGAGTCAAGCACGGGCCAGCACGATGATGAGACCACGGGTATCCGTGGCGGGTTCGTGGACCTCTCGTGGAACACGATGCGCATCGGCAGCGACACGGGGACACGCACGGAGCCGGCCGGGGCCATGATGGCCATGTCGGTGGGACGGGCCATCTACCACCGGCCCGGACACTGGGAGGAGGAGCCCAACTTCTTCAACCCCTTGTGGACGGCCCGCCTCGCCCCCGCGAAGACCCACTGGGAGCACGCGGCCATGAATCAAATCATCCCCCAGTGGGGTGCAGCCGAGTCCGACTTCGCCGACGCCCTCAACTACTGATGGGAACCGCCATGACGACTCGAGCCACCCTGAAGCGAGGTTCCTGGCACCTGGGACGGCGGGCGCGGAGGGGCGCGGCGACGACGGAGTTCGCCATCCTCGCCCCCGTCCTCATCCTCCTCATCCTGGGGTCCACCTACTTCTGGGAAGTACAGCACGTGCGCCTCAAGGCCGCGGAGCTCGCGCGCTATGTCGCCTTCGAGCGCACCGTGCGACCGGACGTGGGGCAAATCGCCACCGAGGCCCAGGAGCGCTACCAGGACCTGGATGGCGCCACCAAGACGGGCGCCATGCCCACGGGCCTGGGCTTCCAGAACCGGCTCACCCTCACCGTGAGCGTGGAGAACGCGGACGCGCCGCTCCAGAACGAGTCGCTCTCCGAGCGCGGCGGCCAGGGCGGCGTGGGCCAGCTGCTGGGCACGGTGCTGGGCGCCATCGGCTCCACCGCGGGCCTCGTCGCGAAGACCATGGGCCTGGACCCCAAGAAGGGCGCGGTCCGCGCGCAGGTGGATGTCCATATCAAGAACGGAGTCATCCCCTCGCAGCTCGCCTTCCTCACCCGAGGCCTCGACGACAACCGGCTGGACTTGAACCTCAAGGAGTCGTTCTTCATGTACCACGACACCTGGCGCGCCTGGGGTCCTGGAGACCGTCCGTCCGACTCGATTCCCCGCGTCCAGCAGCTCACCCATGACCGCGTGAAGAAGCTTGCCTATGCGGGCCTCGCCTCGGAGGGGGGACTCCTGGATGCCATTGGCGCGGTGCTCTCCGTGCTGGGCTTGGACTTCCCCCTCAAGTCCGACTACCTCCGCGACACCGTGCTCATCAAGCATGTGAAGGAGGGAGGCCGTCACAACTGGAACAAGAACGCGCGCACGCCCGACACCCGGACGGTCCCAGGAGACAAGCTGCTGGCGGCCTACTGGAATAATGACAAGGACGCGTGCTTCGACAGCTGCGAGCCCTCCGAAATCAAGGAGAAGCGCGGCCTCAAGCCGTCATCCAAGGACGGCCACTTCAACTGGTCCATGCGCGCCTACAACTGCCGGGGCAAGTACTTCCAGGGCGCGCGGAAGTCCGAGGCGCCCGAATCCAAGTACGGACAGAGAGAGGGCACGGGGAAGGAGTACTTCACGTACGACGACTACGCGTGCTCGTCGAACCCCGACCGGGACCAGGGTGGAGAGGACGAGTGAGCGCCTCGCCATCCAGACTGGCGGACCGCACGGGCGCCGTGACACGCGTCGTGGGATTGGGCGGCGTGCTGCTGCTGGTCGCCACGGCGGCCACGCTCCGTGAGCCCCCGCCCGAGCCACCTCCGCCGCCCCCGCCTCCGGTCGCGAGCGGAGGGCTGGTCCCCACGCCGAGCCACGCGGAGCCGCTGACGAAGCGCCTCCAGGGACTCATCCCCGCCTATCCCCGCGCCAAGGCCATCTCCATGGGACGGCTGGAGGCCAACGGCAATCCGATGGAGATGGCGTACTTCGAGACGACCGACGCCGCGGGCGACGTGATGGAGTTCTATGCCCGCGAGTTCCGCCGGCAGGGCCATCGCACCGCCACCGAGCCGGACGGCGCGGGCGGTGGCGCCGTCAGCTATTACGACGCGAAGCGGGGCGCGCTCGTCGCCGTCACCGCCGTGGGCATCGACGGGACGCCTCCTCGCACCCAGGTCTTCCCTTCCATCACCGACGCGCCCGACGGCATGCACCTCAAGGCGGAGGCGATGACGTCCCTGCCGCGTCCTCCCGGCGCCACGACGATGCTGCGCCTCGAGGACCGCAACCGGGGGCCCACCGAGGGCAACACCACCGTCACCGAGGTGGCGAAGGGCTCGCCCGCCACCCTCGCGAAGTTCTACCGACAAGAGCTGGAGCAGCGCGGCTACGCGCAGAAGGAAGCACGCTCCGAGCCCCAGGGCGTGGAGCTGCTCGACTTCCAGAAGCCCGGGGAGCGGCTGTCGCTCTCTCTGTCACCCATGGGTGACCCGGCGGCACAGGAAACCCTCGTCACCGTGGTCCTCGAACGGATTCGCTAGATTCAGGAGCGCCGCACATGACTGGCTGGATGACCGCGACCTACCGCTGGCTGCGCCGCCCCCGCTCACGAGGGCAGGCCCTGGCGGAGATGTCCTTGCTGATGATGGGACTCATCGTCGGAACGATGGGCCTGTACACCTTCGCGCCGGACATCCTCGCCGCGTACACCATCTACGTGCGCGGCTTCTATGTCGTGCTCGGCTATCCGCTGGGGTGAGCCGGCCGCGCACTCACTGCCCCGGCACGCGGGGCACTGCGATGGGGACGGTGTCCAGCGCGGGTTTCGCGCCCGTTCCCGTCGCGCGCGCCACCCAGGTCGTCTCGGCGTCGCGCACGGACTCCACCCCGAAGAGCGGAACACGCTCCGTGCTCACCACTCCTACGGAGAGCCCCTCCTCGCGACGGAAGGTCCGCTCGCGCGCCTTGCCCGCGAAGGCGCCCTGCGCCACCGCATCCTTCTCTGCCTCCAGCGTGCCCCTCAGCTCGGGCTGGTCCACATGAAGGTCCACGGGGATGGAGAGCGGGGCATGGGGAGGGACGGAGACGGCGAGCCGCTCGACGAAGGGCCTGTCTCCTCCCCGGACCCAGAGGACCACGAGCGTGCGTGGGTTGGTCTCATGGTCCAGCTCGAGCTGGTACAGCACCGTGCCATCCTCGCGCGTCGTCTCCCCCACCACCGCGACACGGACGCGGCTCTTGCCCTCCTTGGCACGCAGCTCGTAGTCGACCCACGCGCCGACCATCGGCTTGAACTGGCCATACAGCAACGGTGCCGGCACCAGCGCCCGCGCCTCCTTGAGGCGGGCCGGGTCCACGACCATCGGCGCCTCCACCGAGGGGGCACCCGCGTCATCGAGGACGGACGCTTGCTCCACGGGAGGCGGCGTCAGGGGAACCAGCGCCAGGCCCGGCCCCGCGTCCTCCGCTCCACGCCGGGAGTCAGAGCAGGCACCGAACAGCAGGAAGGACACACTCAAGGCCGTCGGGATGCGGGACATGGTGCAATCCTATAGGGTTCCGCCTCGCATCCCAATCCAATGCATGTCTTGGTTTCGGGTGGTGAATAGGAAGGACGTGGATGATGGGTATCGCGCTGTTCTCCCTGCTGGCCGTGCTCGCACAAGCACAGGTGACGTCTCCCCAGTCCTTCCCCGAACTCCCCCTCGTGGTGAAGGAGGGTGGCTGGGCGCGCTACGAGGCGCTCTCCACGGACGGCCCCGCGCGCTTCGTGGTCAAGGTCGGCGCGCCGGGGCGCCATCAACAGAAGCGCGGTCGCTGGCTCGACCTGGAAATCGAGGTCCCCTCCGCGGGCCGCATCTCCCTCCAGTTCCTCGTCGAGGGAGACCGCTTCGGCGCGAGCAACATCCTCCTGATGCGCGCGACGATTCCAGGGGAGAAGCCCCGCGAGAGCACCGAGCCCTTCAAGAACGAACCCAAGTCCAGACGTGAAGGGAAGTTCCTCCAGAAGTCGACGGAGACCCTCGCCGGCAAGGTCCTCGAGGTGATGGAGTACTCCTTCACCGGAGGCAACACCGCCGAGTGGTCCGCCGCCGTGCCCGGCCTCGGGCTGGTGCGGATGGGCGGAGAGAATCCCTTCCACCTCGTCGACTTCGGCGTGGGAGGAGACCCGTGGAAGGAGCGCACCACCCCCGCCATGTTCCCCGCGCCACCGCCCAAGAAGTGAGCCTCAGCGCCCGGGCACGCGCGACGACAGCCCCACCTTCAGCAGCCGTCCTCGCACGCCGTCCACAGCGTCGTGCGCCAGCCTCGCCTCCAGACGAAGCGACTCACCCCGCCCCGCCCGCAGCACCGTGCGAGGTGGCTCGCCGTCGCCCTTCTGGAGCGAGAACCACTCCAGTTCCGAGAAGCGAGTGCACCGCCCCAAGGGGTCGATGAAGCCCTTCCCGGAGAGGAACAACCCCGGCACCAGGTGCAGGCCGATGGCGCCCAGCCACACCGCCAACCCCAGACAGAAGCTCCCCAGCGCCGGCCGCGCCTCGGAGTACAGGAGGTGCACGCCCAGCAGCACCAGCAACCCCATCCCCGCGAGTACTTGCAGGTACGTCCCCACCCGCGCCCGCGCGCCCAGCACGACGAGCGAGCGCGCTCGCAAGAGCGACACCAGCGCCACGAGCGACAGCAATGCCTGTCCGCAGGAGGCCACCGCCACCGCCAGGGCCAGCATCCCCCGGCGCCCGCCGAGCGCCTGGGACTCCTGGACGAGCCACACCGCACAGGCGCTGAAGAACCCCACCGCCAGGACATGGAATGCGACGGTGGACACGGGGAGCGCGGTCGCTTTCATCGGTGCCCGCCAGCGCATCACATCCGTGAGGATTTGGGGAGGGCCCCTCCCCTTCAGCGGGCCCGCCGCCGCCGGGAGGCCATGGGCACCGACGTGGCGACGACGAGCTGCCGGTACTGACGGGGACTCAACCCCGTCACCTGCTTGAACTGGCGCGACAGCGCGCTCTGGTCACAGAAGCCCACCGCGAGGGCGATGGCGGCGATGGGCTGCTCATCCTCCACCAGTCGCGCCGCCGCCGCGTCGATGCGCGTCTTCATGATGAACTGCCCGGCCGACAGCTGGAAGATGCGCCGCATCCGCCGCTCGAACTGCGCCGCGGACATGCCCGCCCGGCGCGCCAGGGAGTCGATGCGCAGCCGCTCCCCATAGCTCGCCTGGATGTGGTCGATGGTCCCCGCGAAGCGCTCGTCCACCAGCCCCGCGCGCCCCGGCTCGTGCACGTCCTTGGACAGACACGCCAGCCCCATCACCTCACCCGTCGCATCGAACAGCGGCACCTTGCTCGTCAGACACCAGCCCGGCTCGCGGTTGTTGAACAACGTCAGGTCCAGGTTGTCCACCAGCGCGCGGCCCGTCCGGAACACCTTCTCGTCCTGTCGCACGTAGCGGTCCGCCATGTGCTGGGGAAACAGCTCGTGCGCCGTGCGCCCCACCGCCGCCGTCTTGCTCTTCAGGCCACAGCGCTCCGCGCACGCCTCGCTGATGCACACATAGCGTCCCCGGATGTCCTTCACCGAGAAGACGATGTCCGGCACCCGGTCGAACAGCTCCTCCGCGAACAGCGGGTTGGCCACCCGCCCCATGAAGCCCATCCGCCAGTGCTCCAAGGTTTCACGCGCTTTGGTGGTTTCCATTCGTCCCCACATGGGAAAGACACAAGAACGTCAGACGTGCTCACGAATACCTTGAACACCACGTGAAACCTACGTCGGTGTCACTCGGAAACGGACGACACCGTGCATCAAGCCCCCACCCGAGGAGCACGAAGCCATGCGCGGTCCAATCACGGATTGGTGTCGCTGTCACATCGTCCTCTCCATCTGCTGTCTCACCCTGTTCACGCCCGGAGCGGACGCCCGCCCTGGAGGTCCCCCGCCAGCCGAGTCTGCCCCGCGCGTCCACGGCCTGGAGCATGCCCACCAGCGCATCCAGCCCGACGAGCGCCGGCCCGACGTCTCCCCGGAGCAGCTACGCCAGTCCCTCACACCTCCCGCGCCGAAGCAGGCCCTGCTGGCGTGCGACACCGCGGCCTTCGGGTCGGCCACGGGCACGGCGCTCGTGACGCTGGTGAAGGGCTCCACGGCGGATTGCATCAACACGCTGTTCAGCGTCACGGGCACGCTCGCCCGCCAGGTGTTCATCGAGAGCAAGATGGTCACCATCGCCAACGCGCTCACCACGAATGCCCAGGCCTACGTGGGGAACAACAGCGGCCAGACGCTCCAGCTCGTCCTGTTCCTGCGCGCGGGGTACTACGTCCAGTACTACGCCCCGGACGTCGTGGGCAGCTACGGCACGGCGCTGGCCAACGCCATCCGCCCGGCCCTGGCCGCCTTCGTCGCCAACAGCCACTTCCGGGACGTCAACGACGCGCACGGCGCGGTGCTGAGTGAGTTCGTCACGCTCATCGACAGCTCGGGGGAGAACGCGCGGCACCTGGGCACCTTCAAGGGGCTCCTGGACCGCTTCAACGACACGGTCGCGTCCTTCTGGTACATGCGCAGCGCCACCAACAACGTCTTCGTCGGCCTGTTCCGGGGTCACTACAACAGCGACTTCGTGACGGCCGTGCAGGCGGACTCGTCCATCATCGACGCGCTGGACTCCTTCGGCCCGCGCACCGAGCACCTGCTGGGCACCGACAACCAGTACCTCCCGGTCAACGCCGCTCGTGAGCTGTCGCGCTTCCTCCAGTACGCGGGGACGCTCCAGACGAAGACGCGCCCCAAGGTGAGAACGCTCATCACCAGCCACTCGATGACGGGCCCCACCGCGGGCGTCTGGGTGGGCACGGCGGAGATGGCCGACTACTACGACGGCGCCAACTGCGCCTATTACGGCATCTGCGACTTCCGCCGCACCCTGGAGCAGGCGGTGCTCCGCGTGACGCACAACTGCGGCGCCACGCTGAAGATGCGCGCGCAGGACATGACGGCCACGCAGCTCACGCAGAGCTGCGGCCAGCTGGCCACGCAGGAGAACTACTTCCACGACAAGTTGAAGACGGGCCGCCTCCCCGTCGCCAGTGACAACAACACGTCGCTGGAGATGGTCATCTTCGACAGCAGCCTGGACTACCAGACGTATGCCGGCGCCCTGTTCGGCATCGACACGAACAACGGTGGCATGTACCTGGAAGGAAACCCCGCGGCGTCCGGCAACCAGGCCCGCTTCATCGCCTACGAGGCGGAGTGGCTGCGGCCCGCGTTCGAAATCTGGAACCTGCGCCACGAGTACGTCCACTACCTGGATGGCCGCTTCAACCTGAAGGGCGACTTCGGCGCCAGCATCAGCCAGCCCACCATCTGGTGGATTGAGGGCCTGGCCGAGTACGTGTCCAAGAAGGACGTCAACGCGGACGCGGTGGCGCGGGGCGCGAGCAAGAGCTTCCAGCTCAGCCAGATTCTGCGCAACGACTACAACAGCGGCACGGAGCGCGTGTACTCCTGGGGCTATCTCGCGGTGCGCTTCATGTTCGAGCGCCACTCGGACCAGGTGGACGGCTTCGTCGCCCAGTTCCGCGCGGGGAACTACAGCGCGTATCGCACGTCGCTCGACGCCCTGGGCACGACGAACGACACGGAGTTCCACCAGTGGCTGACCTGCGTCGCCACCGCGAGCGACCCGAGCACCTGCGTGAATCCCGGCCCGGGTCCTGGCCCGGGCACCAGCACGCCATGCACGGGGGCGGACACGCGGATGCTGGGCAACAACTGCTACCGGGGCCCGCTGGCCGGTGGCGAGGAGCTGCAGTACTTCTACGTGTGGGTGCCCGCCGGCGCGCGCAACCTGCGCTTCCAGATGAGCGGCGGCACGGGCAACGCGGACCTCTACGTCCGCGCCAGCACGTGGCCCTCGACGACGGCGTATGACCAGCGGCCGTATCTGTCCGGCAACGACGAGGTGGTGGACATCCCCTCGCCGCTGGGTGGCAGCTACTACTACCTCATGGTGAAGGGTCGCGCGGCGTTCGCGGACGTGAAGCTGGAGTCCCGCTTCGACACGACGCCGTGAAACAAGGGAGTGGCTCCCGGGTGGAGGCGGGGCCACCTGGGAGTCACTCCCGCTTCAGCACACCCTCCACCGTGCGCCACAGGCCCAGCGGGTTCGCCTCGCGAAGCTCTGGCGGGAGCAGCACGTCCGGCACGTCCTGGAAGCAGACCGGGCGCACGAAGCGGCGGATGGCTCCCGTGCCCACGGCGGTGAAGCGCCCATCCGAGCTGGCGGGAAAGGGACCGCCATGCACCATCGCCGGACAGACCTCCACGCCCGTGGGGACACCGTTCATCAGCACGCGCCCCACGCGGTCCGACAACGTGGGGAGCAGCTCGGAGGCCAGCTCCGTGTCACCCGGGTCCATCATCACCGTGGCGGTGAGCTGGCCTTCCAGCCGTGAGGCCACGCGCACCAACTCCGCCGCGTCACGCGCCACGGTCAGCACCGCGCAGCTGCCGAACACCTCTTCCGTGAGTTCACCCTGAGCGAGCACGACTTGCGCCTCCGCCTCGAAGAGCGCGGGCGCACCGAGCGCGGCCTTCGACTCGCCGCGTGCACGAGTCTTCGTGTCCGCGCGGGCGGCGAGCCGGCTCACGCCTTCGCGGAAGCGCTCGGCGATGGCGGGCGTCAACATGGGCGCGGCCGGTGCGGCTCCCAGCTTCTCGGCGAGCCGTGTGCGGAAGGCCTCGTACCCCGGCCCCTCCACCGCCACGAGCAGTCCGGGCGAGGTGCAGAACTGGCCCGCGCCCTGGAGGATGGACGCGGCCAACGCATCCGCCATCGCCTGCGGACGGGCGGCCAGGGCTTCCGGCAGGAGGAAGATGGGGTTGATGGAGCCCATCTCCGCGAACACGGGAATGGGAACGGACCGGGCGGCGGCCAGCGCCATCAGCGCGCGCCCTCCACCGCGAGAGCCCGTGAAGCCGACGGCGCGGATGGCGGGGTGACGCACCAGCGACGCGCCCACCTCGGTGCCCGCGTCGAACAGGAGCGAGAACACGCCTTCGTGCAGTCCACACGCCGCCACGGCCGCGCGGATGGCGAGCCCCGCGCGCTCGGACGTCGCGGGGTGCGCGGGATGGGCCTTGGCGACGACGGGACAGCCCGCGGCCAGCGCGGACGCGGTGTCACCTCCCGCGACGGAGAACGCGAGCGGGAAGTTGCTCGCGCCGAACACGGCCACCGGCCCCACGGGACGCAGCAGGGAGCGCAGGTCCGGACGGGGCAACGGACGGCGCTCGGGAAGGGCCCGGTCGATGCGCGCATCCACCCAGCTCCCCTCTTCCAGCAGCCGGGCGAACTGACGGAACTGTCCGGCCGCGCGGCCCAGCTCTCCCTGGATGCGCGCGGGAGGCAGGCCGGTCTCCTTCGGCGTCACGGCGAGGAAGTCCGCCTCCGCCGCGAGGAGCGCCTCCGCGATGTGCTCCAGGAAGACGGCGCGCTGGCGCGAGGACAGGGCCGCGAGCGAGGGCGCGGCCTGCTCCGCGAGCACGCAGGCGCGCTCCACCTCCTGGGGCCGCGCGCCGTGGAAGCGAGGCTCCAGCGCCACGCCCTCGGCCGGATTCCAACCGGTGAACGTCGGCCCACCGGGCTCGCCGCGTTCGGCGCCAATCAACGACAGTCCCATCCAGCTCATGCGACGACCTCACTTCGGGAGGGGCGCGGCGCCCCTCCAGCTTCGATACGAGAGACTTCACATCACGCTACAGGGCGGGACGATTCGCCAGGGCCTCGCGCAGGACGCGCAGGCACTCCTCGCGCTCGGCTCCCGCCAGCTCCAGCCGAGGCCCGCGCACCCGCTCGTGGCCCCAGCCGACCTCCTGCTGCACCAGCTTGATGAGCTGGACGAACTTGGTGACGGTGTCCAGGCGCAACAGCGGCAGGAACCATCGGTACAGCTCGAAGGCGGCCTGCTTCTTTCCGGCGAGCGCCAGCTCGAGCAGCCGCACGGACTCGGCGGGGAAGGCGTTGACGAGTCCGGCCACCCAGAAGCGCGCGCCCGCGTCGACGCCCTCGACGAGGCAGTCATCCACGCCGACGCCCAGGGCCAGCCGGTCTCCCAGGAGCGCGCGAATGGCGGTGACGCGACGGGCATCGGTGGAGGACTCCTTCACGGCGACCGCATTGTCGTGCTCGGCGGCCAGCTCCGCGAGGTGGGCGGGGGTGAAGTCCGTCTTGTAGGCGACGGGGTTGTTGTAGAGCAGGCACGGCAGCTTGGTGGCGCGAAGGACGGCGGACATGTGCGTCTTCATCTCGCGCCAGTCGCTGGAATAGACATACGGGGGCAGCACCATGAGCCCCGCGCAGCCCGCCTCCTCGGCGGCGCGAGCCAGCCGCACGGCCTCCGCGGTGGACAGCGCGGCGATGCCCGGGATGACGGGCACCTTCACCGCGTCCACGACGGTGCGCATCACCGCGGCCTTCTCCTCCAGGCTCAGCGTCGCGCCCTCGCCCAGGGAGCCGCAGGGGATGATGCCGGTGCAGCCCTGCGACACCAGCCAGCGCACGTGCGAGCGCACCGTACCGTGGTCGACGGACAGGTCCGTGTTGAAGGGGGTGGTGATGGCGGGGAGGACACCAGTCCAGAGGCTCATGACTCTCTCGTGTGGGTAGAGGAAACGTCCGAGGGAAGGCGCAGGCTGCCGATGCGCGCGGGGAGGCACGGTGGGCGCACGTCTTCGCCCTCCCAGCCGAAGAGGGTCTGCGCCGCGGTGCCGCAGGTGCGGCCCTGACAGGCGCCCATGCCCAGCCGTGCGTACAGCCGTGCCTCGCGCAGGTTCTGACAGCCCTCCAGCGCGGACATGGGCACGTCCTCGCAGCGACACAGCAGCGTGTCCGGCGTGGCCAATCGGCGCAGCTCCGCGCGCGGCGCGTCGTGCATCGCGAGCCGGGCGGCGAAGGTCCGCACGCGGTGCCAGGAGCGCTCCAGCTCGAGGGGAATGGGCTGCTCGGCGGCGACGAGTCCGGCCAGCTCTCCTGTGACGAGCGCCTGGTCCACGCCACCGATGCCGAGCAGCTCACCCACGGCGTGGACCTTGGGAACGCGAGTCCGCAAGCGGTCGTCGACGACCACCGCGCCAGACGCGGTCTCACAGCCCAGCAGCCGCGCCACTTCCAGGTTGGGTACCAACCCGTAGGCCGCGCCCAGGTAGTCGCATCGCAGGTGTTCTTCGCGACCGCGAACGGACAGGCGGACCGCCTCCAAGCGGCCCTCGCCTTCGGCGGCGGTGACCCAGGCGTCCGTGGACGTGGGCACGCTGACGAGCTTCGTCGCCATCAAGGCGCCCTGGAGCAGCTTGGACGGATGACGCCAGAGCTGGAGCGCGAAGCCCCAGTGACTCGCGGCGGAGGCCTGCTCGGCGATGTAGAGGACCTCGCCACCGTAGGAGTGAATCGTCGCGGCGGCGGCGAGCAACAGCGGGCCCGTGCCCGCGAGCACCACGCGCTTGCCCCGAATGGGGAGGCCGTCCTTCACGAGCACCTGGAGTCCACTGACGCCCAGCACTCCGGGCAGTGTCCAACCGGGGAACGGAAGGAAGCGCTCACGCGCGCCAGTGGCGAGCACCGCGCGGCCGTAGCGCACCGCGAACGAGGACGGGCCTTCTTCGACCAGGAGCACGCCCGGCTCGGGCGCCGCGACGACCCGAGCGCCCGGACGAAAGCGCGCGCCCGACGCGGAGAACCGGGTGAGCCAGCGACGCGCGAGTCGATTCGAGCCCTTTCGAGCCTCGCCTCGCCAGACCTGACCACCGGGCTCCGGCTGCGCATCGAGGACGAGCACATCCAGCCCCGCCTCGGCCGCGCGACACGCGGCGGCGAGCCCACCTGGACCTGCGCCGATGACCACGAGGTCACAGACCTCACGCATGGGAGCACACCTCGGCCGTGCGGCAAGCCGCGACGAGCCGTTGGAGTCCGGCACGGACAGAGAGGTCGCGGCGCTCACGCATCAGTCACCACCTCCTGGTCCTCGCGGCACGGCGTCAGACACATGAGGACCTCGGGCACACCGTCGATGGTGGCGCGGCACTCGAAGCAGACGCCCATTCCGCACAGGGGCCCACGGGGCCGTCCGCTCAGGTCCGCGCGACTGACGAAGCTGTCCGTCATCGCCAGCGCGGCCGCGACCGACGTCCCCACCGGAACGGTGACCGCACGTCCGTTGATGCGCAGGGTCACCACTGAGGCGTTCTTCAGCGCGGGCTCACGCATGAGCGACCCCATGACCCGCCGGCGTCAGGAAGCGCGCGGGTGAATACGGACGCGCATCAATGACACTCGCACGCCCGAGCAACTGGTCCGCCACCAGTCGCGCGCTGCCCGTGGCGGTGGTGATGCCGAGCCCCTCATGGCCACACGCCAGCCAGAGCCACGGCTTGTCCGGATGTGGCCCCAGCAGGGGCAGTCCATCCGGTGTCGCCGGACGCAGCCCCGTCCACACGCGCAGCGCCTGCAACCCATCGAGCCCGGGAAGGAACATGGCCGCGCGCTTCAACATGCGCTCCAACAGCGCCGCATCCACCTCGCGAGTCCCATCCCCTGGCTGCCGCGACGAGCCCAGCAGCAACTGTCCCGTGACGCGAGGCTGCGCGTTGAAGGCCACGGAGGCCCCATCCGTCCCGTGTGCGCTCTTGAGATAGCCCAGCTCCACCAACTGGTGGTGCACCACCGGAGCACCGCGCCGGGTGATGAGCAGGTGTCCCTTGCGCGGAGAGATGGGCAGCCCAGGACATAGCAAGGGACTCGCCACCCCCGCCGCGAGCACGATGTGCCGCGCCGCCAGCACCTCGCCATTCGCGAGCATGACCCCGCCCGGGCGCAGCTCCTGAACCGGACAGCCCGTCATCAACCGCGCGCCACGAGCCTGAGCACGCAGCGCGAAGGTCCGCGCGGCGAGCGGCGGATAGAGCACGGCATCCTCCGGCACACGCAGCGCCCCGACGAGCCCCGGAGCCAGAGCCGGCTCGGCCTCATACAGCGCCGCGCTGTCGAGCACCTCCGCGCGCACACCCGCGGCGCGGTAGTTGGCGACCTTCGCGGAGACCGCGGCCATCTCCTCGTCATCAGCGGCGAGCCACAGCGTGCCGCAAGCGTCGTACTCCACGGTGCGAGGCAGTCCGTCCGCCAGCTCCCGCCACAGCGCCACGGACCACGCCGTCAGCGCCAGCTCCGCCGCGTTGTCGTCCATGGCCACCAGGTGCCCCATGCCGCACGCGGTGGTCCCCGTGCCAATGGAGCGCGCCTCCACGAGCGCCACCGACACCCCTTCCGCGCTGAGCACATCCGCGAGCGCCGCGCCGACGATGCCACCGCCGACGATGACGCAGTCGAAGGCGCTCATCCGATGCCCCAGGCGAACGGGTCCGTCGGGTCCACCAGCAGCGTCGCCTCCGCGTTGACGGACGCGGTGCCGGTAATGGTGGGAAGGACGCGGTCCCCGTCGCGGACGTAGCGCGCCTCGAAGCGACTGCCGATGATGCTCTCCTGCACCCACGTCGCCCCCTCCGCCAGCGCACCCTCGGCGGCGAGACACGCGACCTTCGCGCTCGTCCCGGTGCCGCACGGAGACCGGTCATAGGCCAGCCCGGGGCACAGCACGAAGTTGCGAGCATTCACCCCCGGCGTCGGCGACGGCGCATACAGCTCCACGTGGTCAATCTCAGCGCCCTCCGCGCCGGTGATGCCCTGGTCCACGAGCGCCTGCTTGAGCGCGGACGTGTACGCGAGGAGCGAGGGGACCCGCGCCAGCTCCAGCGGCGGGTTCGTCGCACGAGCCAGGAAGAACCAGTTGCCGCCCCAGGCGATATCGCCGCGAACCTCCCCATGCCCCGGCACCGACACGGCCACGTCATGCGCCAGTCGGTAGCTCGGCACGTTGGCGATGCTGACGCTGCCATCCGGATGCAGCGTGGCCTTCACCACGCCCACGGGCGTCTCCAGCGAGTGGACACCAGGACCGATGCGGCCCAGGTACTCCAGCGTCTTCACCACGCCGATGGTCCCGTGGCCACACATCCCGAGATAGCCGACGTTGTTGAAGAAGATGATGCCGGCGACGCTCGACGCATGGACGGGCGGACACAACAGCGCCCCCACCATGACGTCGGAGCCACGGGGCTCGCAGACGATGGCCTTGCGGAAGGCGTCGAACTTCTCGCGGAAGCGCTCGCGCTGGCTCGCCACGTCGCCCGTCCCCAGCTCGGGTCCTCCGTCAATCACCACGCGCGTGGGCTCACCGCCCGTATGACTGTCGATGACACGAATGCGCCGCATGCGGACCGCTCCCTCTACCCGGGCCTCCATGAGCCACCCTAGAAGTCCCGAGGCGCTGTTTCTTGGGAGATTCGACCACACTCGCGAGGCAATCACGCAAATGCCCCAGCGAGCAGGCGCCCTCGGAGCCCCCACCCGGAACAGGCGTGCCCACGGAGGAAACCACCCGTGCGCGAGGTGACGCGCCCGGCCAGAACCGCCGACCCCTTCGATTCTCCTTGGCGACGGCCGCCACTGGCAGTGAACTCACGCTCCCTCAACCCTGGGAGCGTGCAATGAATCGTCAGACGTGGAGCGGAGCCGTCGTGGTGGCCTTGCTGCTGACTGGTTGTGGTGGAGGCACGGAGTCCCAGCTCTCGGAGGAAGCACCGTCCGCTGTCGGTCAGTCCCTCTCCGGCGCCTGGACCTGCGACCCGGCCGAATGGTGCCACGTCAGCACGCACTCCTTGGACTGTCCTCCGGGCGCCCCCTACGGGACGGCCTACGCCTGGCCCACGGAGGCGGGCGGCTACTGCACCCAGCGCTTCGCGTGCGGCGCCCACTTCCCCCTCTGCCCCGCCCCTGTCGACCCCTGACTTGAATTACTGTCGCCATGCAGTGGCATCCATCCCCCACTCATGGAGCGCGACATGAAGCTGCGTCACCACATCGGAGCCCTGCTGGCGGTCGGAGTCCTCTCGGGTTGCGGCGTCACCACGGAGGCGGAGCAGGAGCAGGCACCCGACGGCAGTCAGGTGAGCGCGCTCGACCCCTGCGATGGAACGATGCTGTGGGAATACAACTTCTACAGCGATGCCTCCCACTTCGAGCAGGTGGGCGGAATCATCTGCAAGTGCCGAGGCACCATCTCCACCTGGGGTGACACCTCGACGCCGTATGTCGGGTACTGGAGCGGCGTCTGCCCGGGGCAGCCCCAGCCCTGAGCCGAGCCACACGGCCGCGCTCGTCGAAAAAGAGACCTCCGCGACTTTCGCGGGGGTCTCGTGTTCAGGCAGGCCATGCGAAATCTCTACGTGTGTCTGCTGTCCTGCTGGCTGTGCGCCTGTGGTCCCTCCACCCCGCCGGAGGAATCGGCACCCTCCACCGCCACGGTCACCGAGCAGGACTCCCAGCTCGCGGGCTGGGCGGCCGTGCGCGCGCTGCTCGTCCAGCGGGCCGCGGCCGAGGGCGTCCCGGACCTGGGGCTGATGGTGTTCGACAGCAACGACACCCTCGTCTTCCAGCACATGGTCGGCACCTTCACGCCCACCCAGCGCGTGGCGGTAGCCTCGGCCTCCAAGATGGTCTCCGGGATGGTGCTGCTCGAGCTCATCAAGCGAGGGCAGCTCGGCCTGGACTCGACGACGGGCACGGTGCTCGGCTGGACGGGGCCCAAGGCCAGCATCACCCTGCGGCACCTGCTGTCTTTCACCTCCGGCATGGTGAGGGACCACGCCTGCACCACCACGCCGGGCATCACCCTGGCCACGTGTGTGAATACGCTCTCCACGCTGGCGCCCGTCGCCGCGCCGGGGACGCGCTTCGACTACGGCAGCACGCACCTGCACGTGGCCGCGCGCATGGCGGAGGTCGTCACGGGCAAGACGTGGAACACCCTCTTCAGTGACATCCTCCGCGCGCCGCTGGGCCAGTCCACGGCCGCCACCTACTACACGCTGCCGCGCCAGGGCCTCGGCACGCAGAACCCGCTCATCGCCGGTGGCCTGCGCGTCACCATGTCCGAGTACGCCGACTTCCTCTCACTCGCCTTCCACAAGGGCCAGACGCCGACGCTGACGATTGGCACTCCCGCCCTCTTCGACGCCCAGGCGCGCGAGCCGTACCCCAACGTCGTCATCGGCAACTCGCCCATGGCGGCGCTCGGCCTGCCCTTCCACTATGGCCTCACCGCGTGGCTGGAGTGCCTGACGCCCGCGCTCGGCTGCACGCGCCTCAGCTCCCCGGGCGCGTTCGGCTTCACGCCCTGGCTGGACCGCGACAGCGGCTACTACGCGATTCTGGGCATGGAGCTGAACACCACCGCGGGCGAGGGCGGCGTCGCCAGCTTCAGCGTGACGCTCGAACGAGACCTGGCGCCGCTCATCCGCGACGCCCTGTCTCCCTGACCCACGGCGCGCCTCACGCGCCCAGCGAGCCCGACTCGACCGCCTTCCGGGCCGAGCCGGACATGGTCTCCGCCAGCGTTTGCACCGAGCGCGCCACCTTCTGCGTCTCCTCCACGACGCGCAGGGTCTGCTGCATCTGTCCGGACAGGTCCTGGATGGCCACGGCAATCTGGGACGTGCCCGCGTCCTGCTGGGACACGGCCATGGAGATCTGCCGCACGCTGCCGCTCGTCTCTCCGATGATGCCCGCCAGCTTCTGGAGCTGAGAGCCTGAGATGCGCACCGCGTCCAGGCTCACCCTCACCCGCTGCTCGCCCTGCTCGCTCATCTTCGCGGCCTCGCGCATGCTGGTGTTCACGCCCTCCAGCACCTCGCGGATGCGCTGCGTGGCGAGGATGGACTGGTCCGCGAGGCTGCGGACCTCGCGCGACACCACGGCGAAGCCCCGGCCGTGCTCACCGCTGCGCGCCGCTTCAATCGCGGCGTTGACGGCCAGCATGTTGGACTGGTCCGCCAGCCCCTTCACCGTGTCGACGATGCCGGAAATCTCTCGCGTGCGCGCATCCAGCGCGAGGATGCGCCGGGCCATCTCCGACACCTCCGCGCGGATGGCCTCCAGGTTGTTCAGCGTCCGCTCGATGGCCGCGCCACCGTCGCGGCCCGCCTCCTCCGCGATGACGATGGAGTTGGCCAACAGCCGCGTCTTGTCCGCCGTCACCAGCGAGCCCTGACGGATTTCCTGCACCGTCTGCTCCAGCTCCTTGAGCGCCGTCGCCTGACGGCCGATGCCCACCGTCTGCTCGTCGCTGGACGTGCGCAGCTGCTGCACCACCGTCGCCAGCTCTCCGGCGCCGGTGCCCATGCCCTCAGCCAGCTCCCGCACGTCCTTGCGGCGCGCCTCCAGTTGGCGCGTGTGGGACTCCAGCGAGCGCACCACCAGCGTGGAGCGTCGCGCGACGATGCACACCAGCGACACCGTGAGCGCCACGAAGCCCCAGTGCATCTGCGAGCCTGACTGCTCCATCACCCCGAGCACGGGCAACGTGCTGAGCACGCACACGAAGGTGAGCACGCCCAGGCCCACGACGAAGATGCGCGCATCGGAGTTGCCTCGCCACGCGGCCCTGACCGCGACGATGAGGCACACGAACAAGCAGGGCAGCGAATAGAAGGTGAAGTACGAGAGGTTCCGGTACACCAGCCCCAGGTCCACGAACAGCAGCACGCTCTGAATCGCGGCGGGCACGGAGAGCACGACCACGCCCCAGCGGAACCAGCGCAGCTTGCCCTCCAGGATGCTGTCGGAGATGAACCACCCCAGGCCCGGCAGGAGGGTGTACGCGCCCAGCAACGTGAGCTGGCTGGTCAGCAGCTTCGCGTCCCACAGGGACATCAACAGCCCGCTGGAGCCCAGCAGCAGCACGCCCGAGCCGCTGGAGAAGACGGTGAGCGCCACCAGCATCCGCTGCTGTCGTCGCACCAGCGCCGCCACCACTGAGACACTCGCGACCACGAGCAGCAGCACGCCCATGATGAAGGGCGCCAGCCCCTCGCGCATCGCCCCGGCGGCCAGCGCGTACCGAGGCCCCACCCGGGCCTCCTGGCCCACGCCGATGATGGGCCCGTTGCTCTGGATGCGCAGCAACACCCGCGAGCCGATGACCGAGGGAGGCAGCGGCACCAGGCTCCACGCCATGGCCTCCACCGACTCGACGCCCGAGGGACGCAGCGTCCCATTCACGTAGATGCGGCGGCCACTGGCGTAGACCTCGAACGCGTTGGCCACGGTAGCCAGGAAGAGCGCGGGCTCCCCCCACGTGCCTTGCGGCACGGGGATGCTCACCCACAGGAAGTCGTTGGACGCGCGCCCCGGCGGCTCGTGCGCGGCAAGCATCGGCAGCCAGTCCTCCCGGTCCGCCTCATGCACCCACGTGGGCACGCCATCCGGCCCCATCGGCGAGTCACCCCAGCGATAGCGCCACCCGCTCTCCAACACCACGCTTCCATCGCCCGAGCCCGCCGCCCGCGCCGAAGGAGCGAGCACGAGCACCATGAGGAGAAGCCAGGTGAAGACCCCCGATGAAACACCCGAGACGAAACAACCCATCGACGCGCGACCCGAACAGCGGAGCAGACTCATGGATGAACATGATGCTCGGGCTTCTTTGATACGAATGTAAACGGGTCCCCCCCGCCCCGCCTGTCTACCCAGCGCGTGTTCCTGTTTCGCGTCGATGTTTCAAACGGGATGTATCGAATCGCGCGTGCCGCCGAGCGCTCGCGACGTCCCTGTTCCCCCGGGCCCGCTTCGCGGACGTCCACCTCTTTTCCCGGAAACCGGGCGATGGTTTCCCCGTGAGGGTCATTTACCGACCTCTCAAGGATTTCCGACGAGTCCGTCGTTAAGAGGGAACGCGGAGAAAGCGTCCGTGGGGCGGCCCGAGCCGGGCCGCGGGGGACACCATGAGCACGACGGAGCTGGCGGTCTTGTTGGAGGGAGCACGCGAGGGAGACCTGGGCGCGAGGGACGCGCTGACGGCGGCGACCTATCGGGAGCTGCGGCGGATGGCCCGCGCGGTCCAGCCCGAGGTGACTCCCCACAATCCCCTACAGCCCACCGTGCTGCTCCAGGATGCCTGGACGCGGCTGTTCGGGACGGACGCGCTCCAACCCGAGGACCGTCGCCACTTCTTCGGGCTCGCCGTCCAGGCGCTGCGGCGGGTGCTGGTGGACCGGGCCCGCGCCCAGCTCCATCAGCGGCGCGACGCGCGGCGGGAGTGGGTGAGCATCCGCCACCTGGACGTGGAGAACCCGGGCCCCGACCTGGAGGTCCTCCAGTTGGAGGGGGCCTTGTCGGAGCTGGAGACCTTCCAGCCCCGGCTCGCCCGGCTGGTGGAGCTGCGCTACTTCGCGGGTCTGAGCCTCCACGAGACGGCGACGGCGCTGGGTGTGTCGCATGCCACGATGAAACGAGACTGGGCCTACGCGCGTGTCTGGTTGACGGAGCGGCTGAGCCACTGAGGCTCGCCCGCGCTGTTTCAGTGCGCGTTGGCCATGCTCTCGAAGGGCCAGGGACGCGGCGTGACAGGCGTCCCCAGCCAGGAATCGGCGACGTGCTGCGCGAGCGTCCACGGCGCGCCGCCCGCGCGGTTCGTCAGGACGATGACGGTGAGGCGCTGGTCCGGATACTTCACGATGGCGTTGGTGAAGCCACACGTCTCGCCGTGGTGTGACATGCGCGTGCGGCCCTGGTCCTCGTCGACGAACCAGCCAAAGCCATAACGTCCGGAGGCGCCGTCCGGGAGCTTCACCGGCGTCCACGCGCGCGCCCGCGCCTTCGCGTCCACCAGCGTGTCGGCGTCCAGCGCGACATCCCACGCGGCCAGGTCCACGACGGAGGCGTAGATGCCGCCATCGCCCAGCACCGCGCTGGTGTTGCTCTGGTCCCTGGGCACGAAGCCTTCCTCGCGGCTCGCATGGCCGTAGGCGCGCTGGGGCACGGTGGACACGCCCTCCTCGTGGGCGACGGCCGAGGCCATGCCGCCAGGCGTGAAGACGCGCTCGCGCAGGAAGCGGGCGAAGGGCATGCCGCTCACGTGCTCCACGACGAGCGAGAGCACCGCGTAGGCGGAGTTGCTGTAGCGCACCGCGCTCCCCGGCGGGAAGTACGTGCGGTCCGCGCGCGCGAGCAGCGCGAGCACGTCGCGGTCCTTCACCTGCTCGGTCTGCGTGGCCGGGACGAACGCCTCGTAGTCCCAGATGCCGGAGGTGTGCTGGAGCAGGTGGTGGAGCCGGACCTCGCCCAGGTACGCAGGCAACCCGGGGAGCACGTCCACCACGCGGTCCTCCAACCGGAGCCCGCCCTCCTCCACCAGCAGCAGGACGGCCATCGCGGTGAACTGCTTGCTGAGCGAGGCCAACCGGTAGTGGCTCTCCGTCGTGGCCTTCGTCCGTGTCCCCACGTCGGCCAGTCCATAGGCACGACTGAGCACGACCTTTCCCTCATGGAGCACGACGACGCTGGCCCCTGGCCGCTCGGGCGCGTCGTAGTCCGCGAAGAGCGCATCCACCTCCTGAGGGCGCCGGACGTTCGACGTGGCGCCGGCACAGCCGACGAGGAGCGAGAGGACGGGCACGAGGACGGCTCCGAGCGCGGGGCGGATCATGCGGGGATGATGGACGAGAACGCGCCGCCGTCACGCGCGTGCGCAGCCAGGGCCCGACGCCGCACCGCGTAAAACATCCCGCGAGAAGTTGAGGACCGCCCGATGAGAGACCTGGCCGTCATGGCAGACGAGCAGACAATCGCTCGCTCCATCCGTCGCCCTGCATACGGACGGCGAGGGGGCGAGCCCTCCCCACATGGCATGGACCTAGGTCCAGACCCAACTTCAGCCTCCAGACGTACAAGCTGAAACGGATGCCTCCAGGGAGCAGGAGCCTGTCATGTGGAGCACATCTTCCTCGGTCTGGGCCGAGGGACCTCGGAGACGACGAATCCTGGGGCGGCTGCGGCGGCCCCATGGGGGCAGGACACTGGGAGCCGAGACGATGACCTTCGCCATGTTGGAAGCCTTGGGCGAGCGACACCAGTCGCCGCGTGGACCGGGAAAGCGCTGGCGGCGTTCCGCTCTGCGAACGCACGCGGACCCGGTGGACGAGTCGTGGGACGAAGAGGCGGTCGACTTCGAAGACGCCATCGCCTCCTGGTAACGCTCCTGCTAACAACCGGGGGATGACCGCGCCCCGCCCCAATCCGTTGTTGTCGGACCGCGACGTGGACTTCCAACTCGACGAGGTGGTGCGGGTCGCCACCCTGTGCGAGCTGCCCGACTTCGCGGAGCACTCCCGAGAGACCTTCGGCCTGCTGCTGGACAGCGCCCGGCGCTTCGCGCGCGAGGTGCTCTACCCCACCTATCGGACGTTCGATGTGGAGCCGCCCACCTTCGACAAGGGCCGCGTCCACGTCCATCCACTGATGCGCGAGCTGTACCCGCGCCTGGTGGAGCTGGGGATGCTCACCGCCACCCGACCTCCGGACGTCGGAGGCCAGCAGCTCCCGCTCACCGTCCACGCGCTCGCCAGCGCCTATCTCATGGCGGCCAACCTGAGCGCGTATGCCTACCTGGGCCTGACGCACGGCGCCGCGCACCTGCTGGAGGCCTTCGGCACGCCGGAGGTGAAGGCGGCCTTCATGGAGCCGCTCTACCGGGGCGAGTGGACGGGCACCATGGCCCTCACCGAGCCGCAGGCCGGCAGCAGCCTCGCGGACGTGCGGACGCGCGCGACGCTGGCGGCGGATGGGACGTGGCGCCTCCAGGGCTCCAAGATTTTCATCAGCGGTGGGGACCAGGACTTCACCGAGAACATCGTGCACCTCACGCTGGCGCGCACGGAGGGCGTGGAGAGCGGCACGCGCGGAATCTCCTTGTTCGCGGTGCCGGCGCGGCGGCGCGAGGGTGATGCGCTGGTGGACAACGACGTCCGCGTGGCCGGCGTCATCCACAAGATTGGCTGGAAGGGCATCCCCAGCCTCGTCCTCAACTACGGCGAGTCAGGCGACTGCCGGGGGTGGATGGTGGGGCAGCCCGGGCGCGGGCTGGCGTGCATGTTCCAGATGATGAACGAGGCGCGCATCATGGTGGGCCTCAACGGCGTGGCCACCGCGTCGGTGGCGTACCACGAGGCCGTGGCCTACGCGCGCGAGCGTCCCCAGGGCCGACCCGTGGGGACCAAGGACGCCACGCGCCCGCAGCACCCCATCATCGAGCACGCGGACGTGCGGCGCATGCTGTTGCGCCAGAAGGCGATTGTCGAAGGCGGCCTGTCGTTGCTGGTGACGGCGGCGTACCAGGCGGACCTCGCGTCGCATGCCACGGACGAGGACACGCGACAGCGCGCGGGGCTGCTCGTGGATTTGTTGACGCCGGTGGCGAAGACCTTCCCCGCGGAGCGCGGCTTCGAGGCCAACGCGCTCGCGGTGCAGGTGCACGGCGGCTACGGCTACTCCAGCGAGTACCTGCCGGAGGCGTGGCTGAGAGACCAGAAGCTCAACAGCATCCACGAGGGCACCACGGGCATCCAGGGGCTCGACCTGCTGGGTCGCAAGGTGGTGGCCGGTGGTGGCGCGGCGCTGGCGACCTTCGCGGACGAGGTGGGCCGCACGGTGGAGCGCGCGCGGAAGGCGGGCGTGGACCCCGCGTGGGGTGAAGCGCTGGAGCGCACCACGGGCGAGGTGGCGGAGCTCGTCTCGGAGCTGGGGGCGCGGGGCGCGGCGGGTGAGGTGGAGCTGATGCTGCGCCACAGCGCGGACTTCCTGGACCTGTTCAGCGTGCTCGCGGTGGCGTGGCGCTGGCTGGAGCAGGCTGCCGCCGCGAAGGAGGGGCTGGCACGCGGCTCGGGCGACGCGGACTTCTACGAGGGCAAGCTCGCCGCCGCGCAGTACTGGTTCGCCGTGGAGCTGCCGCGCATCCCGCTGCTGATTCAGCTGTGCCACACCGGCGAGGACTCCTACGCGCGGATGAAGCCCGAGTGGTTCTGAGCCCACTGTCATTGGGCTGGCGGAGTTCCCGGTGATGGCCAGGGCGCGGCGCCAGCACGGCCCCCGCCCTGGGCGTCACGGCTCGTCGGCCATGCCGTCAAGCTGCTCCATCGCAAGCTCGCGGTAGTAGCGGACGACTTCGACGGCCAGCACTTCGCGCATCTGCTGCCGCGCGCTGTCGTAGTCGCCCTGTCGCTGGAGCTTCCACATCCGGTGCAGGGCGTCTGTCAGGCGGTTCGACCCTTCGCCGATGCGGCGCTCTGCTTCGCGCAGCAAGGCCAGGGCACCATCACTGGTGCTCAAGGCCGCCTCCGCGTCGGGAATGGAGACTTCCTCGGCGGTGCGCAACAGGAGGGCGCGCACGTCGCTCGTGAGCATCAGCCGCGCATCTTCGCGCAGGACGCGCCGCGCGAGGGCGCGGAATGGGCTCCAGTTGGGTGTGCTCATTCAGTCCTCACCTCTTCTTCGGCTTGGAAGGGCGGCACATGTCAAGGGGCCAGTCATGCTGGCCTTCACATCTGCGTAGGCAGTCGGTGCAGGGGCCGGAGAACAGGCCGTTCGTGCAGGCGTTCCAGTTCTGGATGCACCGGTTCTTCCACTCGGGCAAGCGCGGGTCCTCAATGTAGTCATTCACATCCACGTCGGAGCCGGTGTGCGTGCCGGAGCCGGCGGCTCCAGCGGCCATGAGCGTGGCCGCCTCCGCAGCCGTAAGGCCACAGGCGGCGGGGTTACCCGGGTGGGCCTGGATGCAGCACGTCTCGCTGTCCATGCAACTCCCCCCAGCGGTGGCACATCGCAGGGAGAGCGCGGCGACGAGCGCGGCAAAGCCGATGGATTGCGCATTTGTCATAGGGAGAGGGGTGGCGCGATACCGGTTCAGTGGCCCGTTTCCACCCTCTTCAGTGCGAGCAGGCAGGGTGACCCGCTAGCGAGCCGCTGGTTGGGTTCATCCCAGTCGTTCGGGCCCTACAGCCAATCGCTAAGCAGGTCGAGGCGCTTGCTCGCCTGCCCTCCTGGAGTCGGTTGCTCGCCTGCTCGCTACGATTCCGCTGCATAAATCGTTGGTGCTCGTAAGATGTGCCTTGTGACGGTTTCCTTCCACCTCTGCCAGCCCGGTGGAGGCGCCTCGTGCGGCGCCTGCTGTGGCCTCTACAACTTCAAGGACCACTCGCGCATCGCGCTGACGGAGCAGCTCGCCATGCAGACGGAGCGGCTGCGCCGAGCGCCCATGGAACCGGTGGCGTGGCACGCGGCGGCGAAGGAGCTGGTGGACGCGCGGCGCGCGGCGCCGATGTTCAACGCCGTCCGGGTGTGTCCGCTGCTGGGCTTCCTGGACCGGGAGCGCAAGCAGGTGGGGTGCCTGGGGCATCCAAAGGTGACGGGCGGCGCGGACCTGCGCGACTGCGGCGTCTACCGCTCGTCGGTGTGCGAGACCTTCACGTGTCCGTCCTTCGGGTGGCTCACGGACGCGCAGGCGAAGCTGGTGCAGGCCGCGTGCGCGGACTGGTACCTGTATGGACTGGTCATCACCGACGTGGAGTTCGTGCGCGGCTGCCTGCGGCTGCTGGAGTGGGAGCTCGCGGGGCCATCGCGGCCGGAGCGGATGGTGGAGAAGCCGGAAGTGCTCGCGGCGGTGCGGCGGCTGTTCGCGCTGAAGGAGACGGCGCCCCGGAGAGACCCGAACGCGGCGGTCTTCGGGCGCTTCACGCGCGACACGGAGGGTGAGCCGGTGCCGCGAATGCTCGACTACATGAAGCTGGGCATGCGGGCGGCACCCGAGGACGACGTGGTGCTGTGCCTGGGGTACACGCCCGCCAACGCCACGGAGCTGATGGCCTCGCGTGAGCTGGTGCGCTCGCATGTGAAGGCCGTGGCGCGTGCGCTGTCGGCCTGAGTAACGCGGGGGCCGCACGCCGGAAGCGCCTCGCGCCTGGCATCGACACGTCGCGAGGCCGAGAAGGACCGAACCTCCTCCGGAAACACCTCGCGCCCATCCTCCGGACTCGCGAGCAGGCAACCGAGCGCCAAGGCGCCTCGGCCGCGTGGGGTGCGGTCGCGGTGAGCCCTCACGAGCGCTCAGGCCCACGCCCCGGTTGATAGGAGCACGCCTCTTGCACAGCTCTCCTGGCACGTAACGCGGAATGGGAACGCGAGGTGACTGGATGGGCAGGCGATGGGCGTGGGTGGGAATGTTGGGTCTCTGCGCGTGGGTGTCCGGGTGTGCCGAGCGGCAAGGACAGGAGCCCGTGGCGAGCGCGCGGTCCGCGAGTGGACAGTCGGAGCAGGAGGTACCGCCGCCGAGCATGGCGGGAGGCGTCGCGGGACAGACTGACGCCACGCGGGACTCCGCCGCGGCGCAACGCAACGCAGTGAACACGGGCAGCGCACGGACTCCAGGCAACACGGCGGTGGGCAACACCGGCAATGCACCGGGCACCGGCAACGCGGCAGCCAGCAACAACACTGGCAACACCGCCACGGGCAGCGCGGAGGGCACCAGCACCACCGCATCCGGTACCCCGGCGGGCAACACCGCCACGGGCAGCGCCGCGGCCCAGGCCCCCAAAGCCGGCAGGGTGATGATCGGCACCGAAGCGGTGCAGGCGAGCGACGATGAAGACTGGTTCAAGGGTGCCGCGCGCGCAGCGCAAGCCGCGCTCCCGGAGAACACCTCGGACCGCTCGCTCGAAGACGTGGTCATCGCGTCCAGCGCCGTGAGCGGCAGGGTCACCCGCGTGGGCAAGGACACCATCACCGTGCGCGACAGCGAAGGCAGTGACTACGTCCTGACGCTCGACGACCGCAGCCAAGGGGTCCGCCAGGGACGCCGCGTCTCACTGCGCCAGCTCCAGGAGGGCACGCCTGTGCGAGCGCGCTTCGTCCTCATGGGTGGGCGCTCCGTGGCGCGCGACGTGCGCATCCGCCGCTGAGTTGAAGTCCGCCTGGAACCCACTCCCTCCGCCACCCGGGGCAAGGTAGGATGACGCCCCGAGTCGCGGACTGAATGGCACCGCTGCCCCGCCGTCGAGGAACACGGCGGCGGGACGAAGTCGCCGCGCCGGCTGTTCCACCGTCGAACCCCGGTGGAACCTCGAGCCGTGCCCGGAGGCAAAGCGGATGGATGACCCAGGCCCAGGTGGAACCGGAACGCGGCGGCGCGGACGTGGACGCGTCGCCTGGGCCCTGGTCTGCGCTCTCGCCGCGTGCACCCCGCGAGGCGTGGGCACTCCCGAGCCCACCGTGCCGCCACCTCCGCGTCTCACAGTCCAACAGGTCACCCAGCTCCTCCCGCCCCACGTGAAGGAGCGTGAGGGCTGGGCACGGGACGTCCTCTCCGCACTGGAGGCGGAGGACGTGCCCCCGTCGCCCTCGACCGTGTGCGCCGTGCTCGCCACCATCGAGCAGGAGTCCGGCTACCAGTCGGACCCCGCGGTCCCGAACCTGTCGCGCATGGTCCGCACGCGACTGGAGGAGCACGCGGACACGCTGGGCCCGCTGGGCCACAAGGCGCTGGCCTCGGTGCTCGCGGGCAAGACAGCCGGCCAGAAGCGCACCTTCGACGAGAGGCTGCGCACCGTGCGCACGGAACGAGACCTCGACCGCCTCTTCCGCGACATGCTCGCGTACTACGAGGACGAGTACCCCACGACCTTCGCGACGATGAACCTGGCCAGCGCCCTGTTCTCCTCGCGGCGTCTGGAGGACCTCAACCCCGTCACCACCGCGGGCTCCATGCAGGTGAGCGTCCGGTACGCGGTGGAGAAGCAAGGCGAGGACGCGGACCCGGTGAAGGTGCGCGAGTCGCTGTACACGCGCGCGGGAGGCGTGCGCTTCGGCACCGCGCGGCTGCTCGGCTTCGAGGCCGCCTATCCCCAGCCCCTCTTCCGCTTCGCCGACTACAACGCGGGCATCTACGCCTCGCGCAACGCCGCGCTCCAGGCCCAGGTGAGCCAGCTCACCCGCGTGTCACTCGTCCTGGACGGAGACCTGCAACTCTATGACAAGAACGGCGACCCTCGCTCCGAAGACAGCAAGTCCCTGGCGGCACTGCTCGCCTTCCGTCGGGACCACGCCCCGGAGCTCAGCGAGCGACAGGTCCGTCGCGACGTGAAGAAGGAGAAGGAAGAAGCCTTCGAGTCCACGGAGACCTTCCGCGCGGTGAAGCGCGTGTACGCAAACCAGACGGGGGAGTCTCCCGCCTACGCCCATCTCCCGCAGGTGACGCTCCAGAGTCCCAAGCTGAAGGGAGAGCGAACCACGGCGTGGTTCGCGCGCTCGGTGGATGCCCGCTTCCAGAAGTGCCAGGGCCGCTACCGCGCGCTGACGAAGCCGCCCGCCCCGCCCCGCGACACCGCCCGCCCCAAGTGACAGCCCCAGCGTCACGACGAACGCCGGGGCCCAGACACGCCCTCAGCCGTCATGCCTCACGGCGCGAAGAAGGCGGAACTGAAGGCGGTGGCGGAGTGGTACGGCACCGTCTCCAGCGTGCGAAGCGGAGCATGCTCCAGGTCCCAGTGGGGAGCCTCGATGGCGGTCACCCTCACATAGTTGAGAGACCCCGGCACCAGCTTGCCGGGCGGCAACCGCAACTCCCTGACCGAGCCGGGCACGTAGATGGACCCCCTGTTCATCATGCTCCCCGCCTGCGGATGGATTCGCATCACCCTCACCTCATAGCCCGTGGGCTTGCCGACCGACGGAGGGGCCCAGGAAATCACGGGATGGAGCGAGCCCACCGCGTGCAGCTCACTGGCGTGCCTCTGGTCGATGCGCAGGGAGCGTGGCGGCGACAGCTTCGGGACCACCGGGCCTGAGAGGAACCTCTCGAGCACGTCGATGGCGAAATAGTGCCCTGTCAGATTGACGGAACGCGCCGGGTTGCTCGGCAGGGGTGTCGCGAGGGCGTAGCTCTGGGCCAACCGACCGACCACGCCCCAGTCCGACGGGTACGGATTGCCGAATCGCAAACGGCTCGTGTAGTCCGTCGTCAACCCGTCGGGCAGGCTCATCGAGAGCAGCTCACCCGCATAGCCAGACCAGCCATCCGCCGGGCGATGCGGAGCGGGGCGGACCTCGAAATAGGGGCTGAAGGGCGTGGCGCGCGGGTGCGCCTCCACGGCCAGACGGGCGAGCTCGGACAGGCGCCAATCGATGGTGACCTCCCGCAGCTCCAGCGGCTGGAGCTCCGCGGTGATGCTCATGGGCGTCTCCCAGTCCGGCACGAAGTCGAAGGGCTCCAATTGCACGGAGCGGTCCACGGCGGAGTACCCCACCCGCGTCCCATCGGGCGCCCCATTCGCGATGAGCTCACTGAGCTGGTTGACGTACAGCCGGTCCCCGCGGTCCGACTGGAAGACGGGGAGCCCGCGCGGGGTGACGCTCACCATCAGCGCGTCATCGGTGACGGAGGTCGCCCCATCGGGGGGGTCGTTGGAGGGGAACAGCGCACCCGTCAGCTCCATCTGCGAGGAGACCATCTGGAAGGTGGAGCCCCGCTGGTAGTCGCCTGTCCACCGCACCCAGGGCGACAGGTTTCGCAGCTCGAGGTGGGCAGGTGACACGTCGACTCCCGGGGAGACGGCATCCAGCCGCCCCCGACTTCCGACGCCGAGGTCCACGTGACGCTCGGACGTGAGGATGTCGACCATGGCGCTGGCGTCCGCGCGCAGGTAGTACTCCCCTCGCGGCACCCCCGTGAAGCGCCAGCCTCCCGGCACCGAGGAGCCGGTGATGCGCGAGAAGCGGGCCCCGTCGTACACATGGATTTCAGGAGGGTTCTCCGACAGGTCCTCGGCGCGCTCGGCCATGCCCACCGAGGTGTAGAAGCGCGTGGTCTTCGTCACCAGCACCGTGTCCTCGGCGAGCAACGCCTGGCCCGTCGCCTGGGAATCCCTCTCACCGGAGGACGTTCCACTTCCACACCCCGAAAGCCACACGACACACGTCGTGCCCAGCAGGGCGGATATCCGCAGCGGCTTCATGAGAGACTCCCGGTCGCATGAGAAGTGATGCGCCAGGAGCGTTACCACGGCGCCCTCCCCAGGCCGGCTGACAGGCCCTCACCGCGCAAGCATTCACGGCCCCTCCGATACCCCCCAGGGGCCCGTGCGTTGAGCACGAGCAGGACGCGTGGCTCTCGCAACACCAGACACACGAAGGCCCCGGCGTCACGAGGAGCGCCGGGGCCTTGGGCGAAGCACCCTCGACCGTCACGCACGATTCACGGCGTGGTGAAGTACGAGCTCACGGTGCCTGCGGAGCGGTAGGGCAACCGCTCCAGGGTCCTGAAGGGGTAGGTCTGGATATCGAGCTGGGGGCTGTCGATGGCGTTCACCGTGGCGTGGTACGTGGTGCCCGGCTCCAGGATGTCCGGAGGCAGCCGCACCTGGGTGGCCGAGCCGGGCAGGTAGAGCGACCTCCACGTCATCGAGAAGCCGAAGTCCAGGTCGAGTCGCGAGATGGTCACCCGGTAGGCCGTGGGCGTGCCGAGCGTCGGCGGTGCCCAGGCGAACACGGGACTGGCGGTGCCCACCTTGCGCGGAACGCTCGCGGGCACGCCGTCGATGGTGAAGGACCGGGGCGGCGACACCTGCGGCGTCACGGGCCCCGCGATGAGGCGGTCGAACTCGTCCCAGGCGGTGTAGCTCGCCGTCAGGCTGCCAAGCCGCCCCGAGCCATCCGGCAGCCGTTCCTGGTTCCGGAAGGAGTAGGACACCACGCCGACCAGCCCCCAGTTCGAAGGATAGGGATTGCCGAACTTCAAGCGGGACGTGAAGTCATACGAGGACCCGCGAGGCAGGCTCAGCGTGAGCAGCTCACCGGTATAGCCAATCCACCCGTCACTCAGCCCATGCGCGCCAGGGACGACATCCAGCCGGGGCAAACCGGGCAGCGCGTTGGGATGGGCCTCCGAGGCGAACCGGGCGAATTCCGGCAGCCGCCACTCCAGCGGGAACTCCCGCATCCTCGCTGGCTGGAGCAATCCCGTGACGGGCATCGGCGTGACGCCGTCGGGCCTGAAGTCGAGCGCCCCCGCTTGCACGGAGCGCTCCACGGCGCTGTACCCCAGCGGCTGCCCATTGGGCAGAGTGCCCGCGCTGAACGAACCGAGCTGATTGATGTACAGCCGGTCCCCGCGGTCCGCCTCGAAGACGGGGAAGTTGCCCAGGCTCGAGCCCAGCGAGGCCTCGGCGGTGACGACGGAGGTGGCTCCGTCGGGAGGGGTCTCATGGAGAAAGGGAGTCGCGAACAGGTCCACCTGCCCGGAGGTGAGCTGAAGGTCGGTGCCTGGCTGGTAGCTGCTCAACCAGGGCTGCCACGGCGCCAGGTTCAGCAGGTTGAGCTGAAGGGGCATGTCGATGATGTCCACGTACTCGGCATCCGGCCGACCCAGGCGATTGCGGCCGAGGTCCACGTAGCGCGAGGACGTCACGAAGTAGGTGCTCCCCGTGCGCAGGTAGAACGGCCCCTGGGGCACGCCCGTGAACCTCCACCCGCCATTCGCCGGCGAGCCCAGGAACAGCGTGAAGGTGGACCCGTTGAACACGAGCAACTCGGGAGGATTCGCCGACAGGTCCTCCTCGCGCTCGGCGACGCCCACCGACGTGTGGAAGCGGGTGGTCTGCTTCACCAGCACCACGCCCTGATTCGCCGGCCCTCCATCCACACCGGCGTCGGGCGAGCCAGCATCGGCCGAGCCGCCATCCGGCCCGCAGCCCTCCGCGACGGGCTCGCCCATCCACGTCCCGTCACCCGAGGCGCTGGAGTCCGTGTCCACGGGGGACAAGCCCTCCTGAAGTCCCCCTGGCGCGGACGAATCACTGCCACACCCCGCCAGCGCCGCGACACACGTCGCGCCCAGCAGGAAAGAAAGACGCAGCATCTTCACGTGAAGCCCCCCAGTCAGAGAAAAGCCAGTCAACCCTAGCCGATGGCATCGGGGAGGCCCACTGGGGTGCTCAAGTGCTTGCGGCGTGAGGTATTGCGCGCGATGTGCGTCACCCGGGCCCGACAGGTGTTGGAGTGTGTCGGGCCCGGAGGACGTGGGAGCCAGAGTCAGCGCTTGGCGGGCGCGGGCGGCGGGGAGAAGCGCTTGTCTGAAATCTTCATCTCCGTGACGGTGCCGTACTTGCGAGCCAGCTCCCGGATGGCGGAGGCCTTGCCGATGAGGACGAAGGTGAGGTTCTCCGGAGCGGGCAGCACGCGCTGGATGACGGTGCCCACGCCCTCACGGGTGGTGGCGGTGACGGCGGTGGCGAAGCCGTCCACGTCGGTGGCGTCCAGGCCATAGAAGGCCAGCTCCGCCAGCTTCTCGGCCACCTGGGCGCCCGTCTCCAGCCGGGGCGGGAACTGGCCCAGCACGTAGGACTTGGCGGACGCCAGCATGGCGTCATCCATACTGGACTTGCGGTAGCGGGTGAAGACATCCAGCGCCATGTCGATGGCCTTGTCTGTCTTGTCCGTCTGGGTGAAGGAGCTGATGACGAACGGGCCGGGGTGGGCGCTGGGGGAGAAGCCGGAGCGAGCGCCGTAGGTGAGGCCGGACTTCACGCGCAGCTCCGTGTTGAGCAGCGAGGTGAAGCGTCCGCCGAGCACCGTGTTCGCCAGACTGGCGGTGACGCGGTCCGGGTCGTTCCGGGCGATGCCGGTGTTGCCGATGGAGAAGTACGTCTGGGTGGCGTCGGGCTTGTCCACCAGCAGGACGCGGCGGCCCTTGGAGACGGTGGTGGCGGCGACCTCCGGGGCAGGGCTGGCCGCGCGGGCCCAGCCGCCGAGCGCGGCCTCCAGCTTCGCGGCGAGCGCCTTGCTGTCGAAGTCACCGACGACGGAGAGGATGAGCCTGTCTCCGCCGAGCTGGCTCTTGGCGTAGGCGAGCACGTCGTCGCGGGACAGGCCCGGCAGGGAGGCCTCGGTGCCGTCCACGGGGGTGCCGTAGGGGTGGCCGGCGAACTGGAAGGCCTCGAAGTAGGTGTTGATGAGGGCGCGCGGGTCACCGTCCTTGGCGGCGGTGATTTCGGAGGCCATGCGCGAGCGCGTCTTCTCCAGCTCCTCCTGGGCGAAGCGCGGGCGGGTGAGCAGGTCCGCGAGCAGCTCCACCATCAGCGCGCTGTCGCGGGACATGAACTGGCCGTTGACGACCAGGTTCTCCAGCTCCGCGCGCGTCTCCAGCACGCCACCGACGCCATCCACGGCCTCGGCGAACTGGCGCGCGTCACGGGAGCCCGCGCCCTTCTGGAGCAGCTCCGCGGTGAGGGCGGCCAGGCCCTCCTTGCCCGAGGGGTCCGCGAGCGCGCCGCCGCGCAGCCACGCGCTGAAGGCGACGAGCGGCACGTCCTTGCGCTCCACCAGCAGCACGCGCGCGCCGTTCTTCAGCGTGACGGTGGTGGGCTTGGGGAGCGTGACGCCCTGGGGCGCCGACGGCGCGGTGGACGGGGGCTTGGATGGGGTGGCGCTCTCGGCGGCGGCGGGGCCCGAGGAGAGCAGGAGGGCGGCGAGGACGGTCTTCCAGGTAGGGGGGGCAATCATCGCGCGGCCTCCTTGCGGGTGGCGGGGGTGGCGGCGTCAGCGGCCTCGGTGGGGACGAGCCAGCCGACGGTGCGCCGCTGGGGAACGAAGATGCGAGCGGCGACCTTGCGGATGTCGTCGCGGGTGACGCGCTCGAAGCGGGCGGGGGAGTCGAAGACCTGGCGGTAGTCGCCGCGGAAGACCTCGGACGAGCCGAGCGCGTAGGCGCGGCCGTTGATGGTCTCCAGCGAGCGCCAGAAGTTGGCGAGGGTGATGTTGCGGGCCTTGCGCAGCTCGGCGTCGGTGACGCCGTCCTTCACGACGCGGGCCAGCTCCTCGGTGATGAGGGCTTCGGCGCGCGCCAGGTCGCCGCCGGTGGGCAGGTCGGCGGTGAACCAGACGAGGCCCGGGTCGAAGCCGGGCGTGTACATGGTGCCGGCGCGGATGGCGACGCGCTCTTCCTCGACGAGGCGGCGGTGGAGGCGGGAGGAGTCACCGTCGCCCAGGATGTTGAGCAGGAGGGTGAGCGCCTCGACGTCGGCGTCCTTGCCGGACATGCCGTGGTAGGCGATTTGGAGCAGCGGGGACTGGGAGATCTTCTTCACGACGACGCGGCGCTCTCCCTGCTGCTCGGGCTCCTTGGTGCGGACGGGCTCGGGAGCGGGCTGGGCGGGGATGGGCTCGAGGTGCTTCTCGACGAGCGTGAAGATTTCAGCGGGCGTGACGGCGCCGGTGAAGATGAGCGTGGCGTTGTTGGGGGCGTAGTAGGTCTTGAAGTAGCGCTGCAGGTCTTCGATTCGCCACGACTCGATGTCGGAGGGCCAGCCGATGACGGGGAACTGGTACGGGTGGGCGACGAAGGCGGTGGCCTGGACCTGTTCGATGAGCGCGCCCATGTTGTTGTTGTCGACGCCGGAGCGACGCTCCGAGTAGACGACACCGCGCTCGGACTCGATGACCTTGGGGTCGAAGGCGAGGTGCTGGAGCCGGTCGGCCTCGAGCTGGAAGATGATGTCGAGCGCGGAGCGAGGGAACCAGTCCTGGTAGACGGTGACATCCTCGGAGGTGAAGGCGTTGTTGGAGCCGCCGTTGGCCTCCATGACGCGGTCGAACTCACCGGGGCCGAACTTCTTGGCGCCGTTGAACATCATGTGTTCGAAGAAGTGGGACAGGCCGGTGATGCCTGGGTATTCGTTGCGGCTGCCAACGCGGAACCAGTTGTAGAGGGCGACGTTGGGGATGTCGTGGTCGGGCCAGACGATGACCTTGAGGCCGTTCTTGAAGGTTCGGGTCTCGACATTGGCGCCGAGCTTCTGGGTGGACGTGGCGGCGGGCTTGGAGGCCGCCTTGCCTTGCGCCTGGGCATCGGCGGCGGGAGCCACCAGCAGCGCCAGGCACGATGTCCAGAGGAGGGACTGACGGAACATCCGTGCTCCTGTCGAAGAGGAAGACGCCCAGGAACGGGCGGCGGCGCACGATATTCCAGTTTCAGCCCCCCGTACCTACCTCGGAAGACAGGTGAAGCTCAGGCCCCGAGCACGCCGCGGCGCGTCCACCGACGCTGGGCATGAGCTACCTTCGCACGCACCCACCGTGCAGGAGTCCTCGCCACGCGGTCCAAGGTTTCCTTCACGCCTCATGCCCTCGACAAGCCGCGTCCTCCCCACCCTCGGGCCGCCCTCTTCCTGGTGGCTGCTCGTGGCATCCTTCTCCCTGCTCCTCGCGGGATGTGTGACGCCCCCCGCGCGGCAAGCAAGCAGCTATCGTTTCGACACGGTCTCGAACACCTGCCGCCAACGGATGGAGACCTGTACCGCAGTCGGGAAGGACCTCGTCCAGGCACCAGGACATGCCGCGGCCACGCTGGGAGCCTCGCTTCATGAAGCGCTTCGGATTCTGGACGGAGGAACGAAGGCCCGCATTGAAGAGGCACTCGTGAGGTGTGCGGATTTGTCACGCTCGCAAGTCCTTCTGGCGCATCGCGAGGACTTCGCGGGTCCGATACCCACGCGAGAGGAGTGCAAGCAACTGGTGCGAGACGCCTCGGGCAGGAGTCTGAGCCGGGCCATGCTGCTTGGGGTGGAGATGCACGAAGCGGCGCTGCGCTGTGCCGAGAGCGCGCTGACGCATTTGCGCCCGGGTGGCTTCAGCCTGGAGCCCTGCTACCGCCACGACACGGATACCGGCGCGACGAAGGTGATCACCGAGGCGGATGTCCAGGCACTGAAGCAGTCTGGGAATGGCGGCGAGCTTCATGGGACGCTCGTTCCCGATGTCGTCATCCATGCGGGCCAGCCCGGCCAGGCGCAAGCCGTCTACGACTTCAAGTTCCCATGCGCCAATGTCGATGAAGCTCCCCCCTGGCGCAAATATCCGAAGGGGCACTGCAGCCAAGGCCTCCACCAAGGGGACCTGTATGAGCAGGCGCTAGGAGTGCCCGCCTTGCGCATCGTCCCTCGACTTGGAATCGTCCGATGACCGAGCATCCACCCCGCATCCGCGTTCGCGCGGCAAGCGGTGCCCTCCTGATTCGGGACTCGCTCTGCATCCACTTCTACATGCGCCATCCACACGCGGAGGTGGCCCCCGCCGTCCTGCGTGCATTGGAGTGCTATCGGCGCGTGGTTCCCGAGGACGCGCTGAGCAGCTACGTCGAGGAGACAGGAGACTGGGAGCCCATTGACCAGGCGGGCTGGAACCGCATTCGAGACGAACTCCTCGAGCCCCATGGCGCAATCCTGGACCTTCGGGACGCCACGGGTGAGAAGCGGTATCGCTTCGCCTATCGCGGTCGTCGCCCAGCAACCCGTGTCACGTCGGACACGGTCTGCGCGGTGGGCTTCTGGCTTCCCACGGAGTACCTGGAGGAACAAGGCCCCGAAGCACTGGGCAAGCTGGTGCTGGGGCTGGCCGAGGCGCTCCCCTTCAACTCCGGGCACGCGGGGCTTGCCTTCAACTGCGACCTCGACCTTGTCGGAGTCGAGGCCGAGGTCTGGGAGTGGTGTCGCAAGTATCCGGGGATGGACCTCCCTCGAATGGACCGGCGTGCATCTCAGCTCGGAACAAAGGTCAGCACGGTTTCCTGGATGACACTCCTGGGAGAGCCGGTGCTGAGCGCCTCAGGAGGCGCGGTGGAACTCCGTGAGCAGCTGCGCTCGATGGGAGGCACCGTGTTGGAACTGAGCAACGAGCGAGTCGCCATCGTGCTCGCTCCAAAGCCCGAGGCAGGAGGCGCGGAGCACGGCGCCGTGCCGGCTGCGTATCGGAGGCTCGCTACGACACTGGAGCCCTGGCTCTTTCACGAGCAGCAACTCGCGGGCGCTGAGCACGCCGAGGAGCTGCGCCGCTGGGAACGCCGCTTCATCGATTGAGCCACGCCAGGGCGCCCCACGTCCGTCCAGGAGCGCCCCTCCTCCAGCTCAGGCCCCGAGCACGCCGCGGAGCACGTCCTGGAAGTAGTTGATGCTTCCGGTGTGCGTATGGTGGTGCTTGGCGGACCGTTGGAGCCGGTCGACGACGGCCTCGAACTCGGCCTGGCTCACGTCGCGCAGGGACATGTAGAGGCGCGCGGCGCCCTGGAGGTACGAGAACAGGGGGTTGCGGTCCGTGCCGTCCGGGCGCCGGCCGAGGTGGCGGTAGAGCCGCTCGAACTCCTGGTCGGTCTCCGTGTTGCGCACGGCGCGGCAGTAGCCGGCGGCGGTCGCCTCGATGAGGATGAAGAAGGGGTGGTACTCGGGAGGCGGGGCCTTGGTGAGGTTGGGGGGCTTCTTGTCACCGGTCCACAGCTTGGAGACGGGCTGGAGGCTGACGTGCGTCGTCACCTCGCCGGCCCGCACCAGGGCGCGAGCGCCGACGGGCATCACGCGCTTCTGCTCTTCCCACTCCACGGCGACAAACAGCCGGTCCGGAGCGTCCACCCTCACGCCCGCCTTCTCCAGCTCCGCCACTGCATTCGCGTCCATCGCTGTTCACGCCTCCGAGCCCCCTCTCTACCCTGCCCCGGGCCCCTCGTGCACCCCGCTTCGCACGAACACGTCCGCTCGCCTCCTCCACTCGCGCCCCGCCCCGGCGCCCGCTGTCCATGGGCCCAACCTTGCCTTCACGCCAGGGGCCCGGTATCTGGCCTTGCATTGCGTGCCCGAAGGCCAGGGCCCCGCAACCGGGGAGTCGATGATCCGCTGCATGCTGTTCGACATGGATGGGACCCTCCTCTTCACGGAGGAGGCCAACTTCGTCGCGTACCGGCGAGCCTTCGCGGAGGAAGGCTTCACGCTGGAGCGAGCAGCCTACCAGCGCGCCTTCGGCCTGCGCTTCGACGCCATGGTGCGCGAGGTGGGCGCGAAGCTGGACGCCCCGTCGGCCGCGCGGGTCCGCGACGCCAAGGCCCGCTTCTATCCGGAGTCCTTCGACCAGGTGCGCCCCAACCTGCCGCTCATCGGCTTCCTGCGCTCGGCGCGCGCCCACCACGCCACCGGGCTGGTGACGACGGCGGCGACCACCAACGCGCGCGCGCTGATTGAACATTTCGACCTGGTCCACCTCTTCGACGTCACCGTCTTCGGCGAGGACGTGGAGCACCCCAAGCCCCATCCGGAGGGCTACCTCCGCGCGGCGCGGCTGCTCGGTGTACCTCCGGCGCAGTGCCTCGCCTTCGAGGACAGCGCCAGCGGCGTGGCGGCGGCCGAGGCCGCGGGAATCTCCGTGGTCCGCGTCCAGGAGGCCCCTTGAAGCACGCGCGTGGATGGGGCCTGGCCCTGGTGGCGGTGGGGCTGCTCGTCAGCGCCGCCTTCCTCTCCCGCTTCGTCGACGGGTCGCACCAGTCCGGCCGGTGGGTGCCCGACAGCCGCATGGCGGTGTGGGTCATTCCCCTCGCCGTGCTCTGCCAGGGGTTGGCCCACGTCCTGCGCGCGAAGAACGCCCAGAGGCTCTTGCGCGTGGTGAGGCCCACCACCTGGCGCATCCTCTTCTCCGGCCTCTCCGTGGGCTTCCTCTTCAACGCCCTGCTCCCCTTCCGGCTCGGCGAGCTGGTGCGCGCGCACCTCATCGGCCGGCAGATGCGCATCAGCCGCGCGGTGGTGTTCTTCACCATCCTCTTCGAGCGCGCGGTGGATGGCCTGGTGTTGGCGCTGTGCGCGGTGGGTGTCGGACTCGCGGCGCGCGAGCAGGCGCCTGAAGCAGCGGCGCTGATGCTGCGCCTGGCGCTGGGCGTGGGCGCGGCGAGCCTCGCGGTCGCGGTCCTCGCCTGGCTGCTCTATACGCAGAACCGCCGCATGTTGCGCGCGGTCGGCGCCTTCACGGCGCTGCTCAATGACAGACTGAAGGACCGGACGCGCTTCGTGCTCTGGTCGCTCATCTACGGCACCCACGTCATCTTCCGCTCCGCGCGCCTGGGCCGCTTCGTCGTCACGTCCATGGGCATGTGGGTGCTCTACCTGGGCTCCATGGCCGCGCTGGCCCATGGCTTCGCGCCGGGCCACGGCCCCCTGGCCATCCTGGGCACGGCCGTCTCCGCCTACCTCGCCGTGGGCGTGCCGTCGGGGCCGGGCTTCCTGGGGACCTTCCACTACTACTTCTCCGAGCTGGCGCGCGGGATGCTGGGCATCGACGGCGTCCCGCTGGGCCTGTCGCTGGTGTCCTGGGCGGTGCTCATCGGCCCCTTCTCCGCGGTGGGGCTCTACTTCCTGCTGCGGCGCGGCCGTGAGCAGGCCGCCGATGTCCCCGTCGCCCTGGAGCCCTTGAAGAACAAGCTGCACCGCGACTCGGATATCAGCCGCGAGTTCAGCCACTTCCTGGACGAGTACTTCTCCGGGCAGGCGCTCAGCCACGTGCTGTCCACCGGAGAGCTGCGCGGCGACTTCCGCATGGTGCACACCTTCAAGGGTGGCTCCAACGCGAGCACCCTGCTGGTCTGGGACGGCGAAGGGCTGCGCGTGCGCAAGGTGACGCTGCCCCAGCACCTGGAGAAGCTGAAGGCGCAGCACGACTGGCTGGAGTCCCGTCGCCACCTGCCCCACCTGCCGCGCCCCCTGAGGGAGGTGCGCACGGAGGGCTACTACGCGTTCGACCTGGAGTACCGGAAGGAGTACGTCCCCTTCTTCCAGTTCATCCACTCCGAGGACGTGGAGCGCAGCAAGCAGGTGCTGGACCGGGTCCTCGACTTCGTGGACCAGCACCTCTACGAGCACGCCGAGCGCCGCGACGAGCCGGACATGTTGGACCGCTACCTTCGGGAGAAGGTCGTGGCCAAGGTGCACGACGCCGCGGCCCTGAGCCCGACGCTGGCCGAGCTGCTCACGCACGACACGCTCTCCATCAACGGTCAGCGCTACGAGAACATAGGCCCGGCCCTCGCGCGGTTGAGAGCCAACCCGCGCGCCCTGGCGGAGCTGGCCAGCATGCGGCAGACCCCCATCCACGGCGACCTGACGGTGGACAACCTCATCGTCCGCAAGGAAGACGGCGACTTCCTGGTGTTGGACCCCAACAACGAGAACGCCATCAGTGACCCGGTGGTGGACCTGGGCAAGCTGTGCCAGTCATTGCACTCCGGCTACGAGTTCCTCTGTCAGGTCTCCCGCGCGAAGGTGGAGGGCTCGGTGGTGGAGTACGAGGAGTCCATGTCGTCGCGCTACGCGGAGCTGTATCTCCACCTCCAGCGACGCTTCGAGACCACGCTGCCGCCCGAGGTGCGCCGCGCGGTCCTCTTCCACGAGGCCGTGCACTACTGCCGCATGCTCACCTACCGGGCCCGCATCAACCCGAGCAGCCTGCCCGCCTTCTTCGCCACCGCCGTGCGTCTGTTCAACCAGTTCAATGACCAGTACGCGTCGGAGCCGTCCGCCAGGCCGCTCCAGGGCGAGGACCCCTCGCGTCAGCGTCTGGCCTGAGTCACTTTTCCGGAAAGGTCCCTGCCCCCATGCGTCCGCTCCACGTCCTGCTGCCCATGGCGGGCCTCGGCTCTCGCTTCGCCGATGCGGGCTTCACCACGCCCAAGCCCCTCATCCCCGTGGACGGAATCCCCATGGTGCTCAAGGCCCTCTCCAGCCTGTCGGACTGGGGGCTGGATGTGGTGCACACCGCCGTGGTGCGCAGGCCCCACGAGGAGCAGTTCCAGTTGGCCACGCTGCTGCGCGAGGCCGTCCCTGGACTGGACGTGGTGATTCTGGAGGAGATGACCCGAGGCGCGGTGGAGACGGCGCTCGCGGCCTCCGGGCGCATGACGGGCGAGCGCGGCCTGCTGGTGATGGACTGTGATTTGTGGTTCGACAGCCCCGCCTACCGCGAGCTGGTGCGCGGCTCGCTCTCCGGGGAGGACCCGACGTTGACGGGGGGCCTGCTCACCTTTCCCTCACAGCTTCCCCGCTACAGCTATGCGAAGAGCGAGGCGGGCCAGGTGGTGCGCACGGCGGAGAAGGTGGTCATCTCCGACGCGGCCATCATGGGCGCGTACTTCTTCGCCACCGAGCGCCACTTCCTCACCGTGGGCCAGCACCTGATGGAGCGCCCCATCGCCGAGGGGATGCGGGAGTATTACCTGTCATTGCTCTACAACCTGCTCCTGGAGGCGGGAGGCACGGTGCGCTCCGCGCGCGTCTCCCGGTATGCCTCCTTTGGCACTCCGGAGGAGCTGCGCCAGTACGAGGCCCAGGGCCCCACCGTGCCTTGAATGGCGCGAAGGGGCTCGGTAGGAGTCCCCGCGTCGCAGCACCTCATCTCTCGAAGGAGACTCTCTTGGCCGCCGAACGCATGCTCGTCTTCATCCCCATGTACAACTGCGAGCGGCAGATTCCCCGGGTGCTCGCCCGCTTCGGCGAAGCCCTCCAGCGCCGCTTCGCCGAAATCATCGTGGTGGACAATGGCAGCCGCGACAACGGCGTGGAGGCCGCCGTGACGGGGCTGTCGAAGCTGGCCCACCTGCCGGGCAAGGTGCTCGTCAACGACGACAACTACAACCTGGGCGGCTCCCACAAGGTGGCCTTCGAGTACGCGCTCGCGCACGGCTTCGACCAGGTGGTGGTCCTCCACGGCGACGACCAGGCGGACATCAATGACTTGTTGCCCCACCTGGACGCGGGGGAGTACCGGGAGCAGGACTCGCTGCTGGGCAGCCGCTTCATGCGCGGCTCGCGGCTCCAGGGCTACTCCCACGTGCGCACCCTGGGCAACCACGTCTTCAACCTGCTGTTCTCCGCGGCGGCGCGCCACCGCGTCCATGACCTGGGCTCGGGTCTCAACCTGTACTCGACCCGCTATCTGGAGCCACGCTTCTACCTGGGCTTCCCGGACAGCCTCACCTTCAACATCCACATGCTGCTGGCGGGCATCCACCGGCGCTCGCGCTTCGGCTTCTTTCCGCTGAGCTGGCGCGAGGAGGACCAGGTGAGCAACGTGCGGATGGTGCGCCAGTCGCTCCAGACGGGCCGCATCGCGCTGGAGTTCGCGAGGAGCCCGGAGGCCTTCCTCGCGAAGGACTGGAGCAGCCGTCCGGGACGGCCGTACACCTCAACCGTGGTGGCTCAGGTGAGCGGGGGCAGCGTCGACCGCACCCGCGCTCCCGCCTTCCCCACCCGCTGAGGAGTTCCGGGAAGAGGTCCGCGCGCGCAGGACGCGGGCCTCGAACCAGGCCAGTGGCACGGCGAGATAGCCAAACACCCAGAGGTCCGTGACGTAGGAGGGGTGACTGGCGGGCGCGGCGACGAAGACGAGCGCGGCGGGGGCCAGGATGGCGCCCGCCACCACCGCCGACAGGGGCAGGGTGCGCCAGCGCGACACCAGCCACGCGGTGAGCAGCAACGCGGGCAGGCCATTCCAGGGGAAGTAGAGCCAGCGTCCCTGCTTGTAGGGGATGCTCGCTTCACGCAGCCAGTGGGTGACACGCGCCAGGGCCTGGGGCGCCCGAGAGGGCTCCAGCCCATGCCGCCGCAGCAGCTCCGCGCCGTTGGCGGAGTAGACGTGCTCGGGCGGGGTCGTCTCCCGTTGGCCCATGACGGGGAAGGTGGCGCGTGAGCTGAGGCCCAGGATGCCCGCGAAGGTGACGAGCCGGTTGGAGAGCATCAGCGCCGGGTTGTCTCGCGCCATGCGGAAGACGAGGGAGCGCAGACGGGCCATCTTCTCGGCGGTGATGGGGGGCTGCAAATCAAACCAGTAGCAGGGGGACTCCTCGAGGACGTAGCGCTCCCGCAGGCAGGAGTAGGCCACCAGGGCCTGGATGGTTGCCTTGTCTTCCTCGGGGGTGGCGGTGACGTAGTTGTTGGCCACCATGAACCCGAGCGGGTTGAGCAACAGTGACAGCCCATAGCGCTCCGCCCTCTCGGGCTGGGGCTCCACCAGCCGAGGCTCGATGCCGCGGCGGACCCCCTGATTGAGGGCCATCGTTCCCAGCAACACCGCCACCGCGACACCGACGCGCACCTGCCGCGTCAGCAGCAGCACGGCGGGGACATAGAGCAGCAGGGCGAGGCTGTCGCCGCGCAGCAACGTGGCCAGGGCGGTGAGGAGCACCAGCGATGGCAGCGTCACGGGTGTGAGGCCGGGCTGCCCGGTGAGCGCCCGCCGCGACATGACCCGCAGCAGGATGAGCGCGATGCCCAGCCGCAACAGCGCGTTGATGGTGTCGTGGGAGAGGTTGATGGCCAAGAGGCCCAGGGGGACGGACGTCACCACGAGCGCGATGAAGAGGCCTCCCACGCGGCGCGACAAGCCCAGGTGCAGCAGCAGGGAGAAGAAGTCCGCGAGCAGCGCGGCGAGGACCACGACATTGAAGAGGGAGAGGAAGGGGAACTGGCCGGTGGCGCGGTGAATCGCATGCGCCCAGATGCCCCACAGCGTGCTCAGCCAGGGCTCCACGCGGAGCTCGGACGAGACGAGCAGGGATTGGCGTGCATCGCTGTGGAAATGGCCGGGCCACTCGCCCACCCACCACAGCAGCAGGGGAGTGGCGAGCACGGCCCACAACCCGAGAAAGAGGCGCCACCGATGGCGGATGGATACCGGGTCCTCCCGTCGGGCGCCCTGGCTGAAGGACCAGGCGACCATGAAGGTGCTCACCGCCACCAGGAGCGCGAGCACCATGTCGCTCGTCTGGAGCAGGTGTCGCTCGAGCCGCGGGATGGGAGCTGACGGCCAGGTCAGGCGCATGGCACCGAACACGATGCCGCCCGCGAGCAGGGCCAGCGAGACCAGGCCCGTCCCTGGCGGCAACCGGCGCCCCTGTCGGGTTGAGTCCGTCGCTTCCCCCTGGCTTCGCACCACCATCGCGTTCCGCCCTCCGGGCCGTCCGTCGACGGCCACGCCATTGCCAAAAACGGGGCGACCGTACCTGAATCCCCAGAGGAGTGCCGAGACGATTCGGGGCACTCCCCGAGAGGCACGGCGCGTCGGTTGGAGGTGCTTCCCTGCCTGACTGTCATCCGGGGACGAAGCGCCGCACCTGACGTGGCCAGGGGCCTGAAGTGGGAGGGTGCGCTCGCTGCGACTGCGTGCCCGATGGCGATGAACCCGGGCAACCTTGCCAATGCGCAAACAATCCTTGTCCGGTGAATCCCATCCCGTGGGGCTAAGGGCATTGCCATACAAGCCCGGAGCGAAACCCTGCGCTAATCGCTCCCTTTGGATGCGCCGTCCCTTCCGGACCGCGCCTCGCGACAGGAGACTGGCCATGGCCCTCGGCTCACCGTCCCTCCGTGGTGTTGTCATTGGCTGTGCCTGGCTGTGCTTCGCCTGCTCTGACAAGCCGGGGCCCACGGAGCCGCCTCCTCCTCCCGCGGAGCCGTGGGACGGGACGTACACGCCACTCGTCGAGCCCACGGACTGGGTCGACCGAGGCCCCTACGCACCCTGCTCGTTCACTCCGGTGCGGGGCACCGTCGTCGACTGCGACGACCCGTCACTCTTCGACTTGTCGAAGTGTGACCTCGCCGCGCTCGACTCCCTGGACGCGCACGGCATCTATCAGGTGGACGTGCGCCATGCTGCGGGCTTCCCAGACTTCGTCGGCGTCCGGGTGCCCCAGGATGGCAGCACGGGGACCCTGGACGGCACTCCCCTCACGCGGCAGCAGGTGGCGGGACGCTTCCAATTCTCCACGCGGTACACCCAGCGAGGCGTCGCGCGGCAGACCGTCCTCGTCGGCTGTGGCCGTCAGGCGTCCGGACTGGTGACGGGCTGCTTCGTCCGCTGTGGCAATGGGAAGGCCGGCAGCTGGGGCACCTTCGAGGCCGCGAGGATGACGTGGGCACGAGGTGAGGCCGAGTCCTCGGGTGGCCTGCGCCTCATCTCCGAGTCGGCGGTCCCCCAGGGGAAGCACGCGGACGTCTACGTCGCCCACAAGCACGCCTACGTCGTGTCGCTCGACGACGCCCCTCAGGCAGGGGGCCTCACCGTCTTCGATGTCAGCGACCCGAGCCACCCGGTCCTCAAGAAGCACATCTCCGTGCCAGGGGACTCGTACTGGAACGCGGCGTGGACGAAGGACCACGTGCTCTACGTCGCCAGCAAGAGTTCGGGGGTCATCGTCTTCGACATCTCCAACCCGGCCGACCCCGTCTTCGTGCGCAACGTGCCGGGGGGTGAGCCCCTCGACGTCCACACCTTCTTCGTGGACGGCAACCGACTCTACGCCGTGTCCCCCGGCCCCGCGCCGCATGGGGAGACGATCATCTTCGACATCTCCACGCCGCTGGAGCCCGCGCTGCTCAACCGCTTCGTCGTCTCCGATACGACGTCCTACCTCCCCTCGGCGCACGACTCCTTCGCCTACCAGGACCGGCTCTACATCAACCACTTCAGCTCGGGCTACGTCGTCTTCGACGTGAAGGACGCGATGAACCCTCGCGAGCTGGGCACGTACACCTTCGAGACGGAGAACAGCGCATCCATGAGTCACTCGGGCGCGGTGGGGACGTTCGCGGGGAGGACCATCGCCTTCGAGGGCGGCGAGGGACAGGGGACTCGCCTGCGCGTGCTCGACGTCACGGACCCCACGAACATCCCGCTCATCGGCACGTACAACCTCCGCTTCCACTCCTCCATCCACAACATGATTCTGAAGGACAAGCGGCTCTACCTCACCCACTACCATGAGGGGTTGCGAGTGCTGGACGTGTCCATTCCGCCCAACCCGCGTGAGATCGCCCACTTCAACACCTTCCGGGAGTCCGACCCCAACCGGTCCGACAGCATCGTCGATGGCGCCATTGGCCTTCGCGTCCCGGGAGACGGCTACGTGTACGTCGTGGACACGTCCCGGGGGCTGCTCATCTTCAACGAACTCTGAGACCGGGTGGCTGGGATAGGGTGTCGGGGTGTCCTCACCCTTCCTGCTGATTCCAGAATCCGAGTGGGTCGCCTCGAACACACTCGCCTTCGCCATCCGGGATGGATTCCCCGTCAGCCCCGGGCACACGCTGGTGATTCCGCGCCGCCCCGTGGCCACCTGGTTCGACGCCACGCTCGAAGAACAACGGGCCCTCTTCGAGTTGGTGGACGAAGTGAAGCGGGGACTGGACGCAAAGCTGAAGCCGGACGGCTACAACCTCGGCATCAACGTGGGCGCGGCGGCCGGGCAGACGGTGTTCCATCTTCATGTGCACGTCATCCCCCGGTTCCAGGATGACGTCGCGGACGCGCGCGGCGGCATTCGTCACGTCATCCCGGGCAAGGGCAACTACCTGGCGGTGCAGGCGAAGCCCCTCGCCACGGGCGGACGGGAGGACCCGTTCCTCAATCACCTGGAGCCGCTGTTCTCCCGCGCGTCGGACATCGCGGTGCTCGCGGCCTTCGTGCAGGACAGCGGGCTGGAGGTGCTGCGGCAATCCGTGGATGCGGCCCTCGCGCGAGGGGCACGGGTGCGCATCCTCACGGGTGACTATCTGACCATCACCCAGGCCGAGGCCCTGCGCCGCCTGCTCGATTGGATGGACGAGGACAGCGTCCTACAGGGGAGCGCCCGGGGACACTTCGAGGCGCGCGTGGTCGAAGTAGAGCGGGAACGCATCTCGTCCTTCCATCCGAAGTCCTGGCGTTTCAAGGGCCCGGGGCTCGCGGTGGCGTACGTGGGTTCGAGCAACATCTCGCGGTCCGCGCTGAAGACAGGCATCGAGTGGAACCTGCGCGTCGAGCAGGACCGGGACCCGAGGGCCTGGAGTGAAGTGGTCGACGCCTTCGAGCTGTGGTGGGACCGCGCCGCGCCGCTGGAAGCGGACTGGGTCGAGCAATACGCCCTCCGCGCACGAATCACGGAACGCGTGGTCTCACCCGGTGAGCACGAACCGACGCCCCCTCCACGCCAGCCGCATGTCCTTCAGCAACAAGCCTTGCTCCAGTTGAGGAAGAGTCGAGAAGAGGGGCGCCGCCGCGCGCTCGTGGTGCTCGCGACGGGGCTCGGCAAGACGTGGTTGGCGGCGCTGGACGTCGCGGCCTTCCGCGAGGAGCGTGACGCGCGACCTCGCGTCTTGTTCCTGGCGCATCGGGAGGAGCTGCTCGTCCAGGCAGCGGAGACCTTCCGCCGCCAGTTTCCGACGCTGCGCTTCGGTTGGTATGTCGGAGCGAAGTCGTCACTCGCCGGTGATTTGGTGTTCGCCTCGGTCCAGAAGCTCTCGAATCCCGACGGGCTCGAGACACTGCGGGAAGCAGCGCCCTTCGACTACGTCATCGTGGACGAGGTGCACCATGCCGCCGCCGCGAGCTACCGGGCCATCCTCTCGCGTCTGGACCCGGCGTTCCTGCTCGGACTGACGGCGACACCCGAGCGCGCGGATGACGGTGATGTCCTGGGGCTGTTCGATGACCACCTGGCCTATCGAGCGGACCTTGGCGAAGGTATCCAGCAAGGGCTGCTCACGCCCTTCGCCTACTTCGGACTGAAGGACGACGTCCCGTACGAGAACATTCCGTGGCGCAGCCGGAGCTTCGACTCGGAGGCCTTGACCCAGGCGGTCCAGACGGAGGCGCGCATGAAGACGCTGTGGCGCGCCTGGGAGGAGCACGCGGCGAGCAGGACGTTGGTGTTCTGCGTCTCCGTCTCCCACGCGAACTACGTCCAGCAGTGGCTGCGTCGACAGGGTGTGCGGGTGGCCGCGGTGTACTCGGGGCCTGGCTCCGCGGACCGGGCACAAGCCCTGCGAGAGCTGGGGACCGGCACACTGGACGCGGTGTGCTCGGTGGACCTCTTCAACGAAGGCGTGGATGTGCCGAGCATCGACCGCGTGGTGATGCTCAGGCCCACCGAGTCACCCGTGGTCTTCCTTCAGCAACTGGGACGAGGCCTGAGGAAACACGACGGCAAGGAGCGCGTCACCGTCATCGACTTCGTGGGCAACCATCGGATGTTCCTCGACCGGGTGCGCACCTTGTTGGCACTGGGCCGGAGCCCCGTCTCGCTGCGCGACTTCCTGGTCCATGACAAGCAGCCCGAGCTCCCCCCGGGTTGCTCGGTCCAGGTCTCACTGGAGGCCAAGAAGTTGCTCCAACATTTCCTGTCCCCTGGCGAAACGGACGTCGCGCGCATGTATCGCGAGCTGAGGACCGCGCGAGGCGAGCGTCCCACCATCGGTGAGCTGTATCGCTCTGGCTACTCCCCTGCATCCCTGCACAAGAAGGATGAGTACGCCGGGTGGTTCCACTTCGTGGAAGCGGAGCGCGACCTGACCGAAGCGCAGGCACGCGCCCTGAAGCAAGACCCGGGTTGGTTCCGGAATCTTGAGCTCACGCCCATGAGCAAGTGCTTCAAGATGGTGTCGCTGGAGGCCCTGCTCGAAGAGGAGGCGCTGTGGGGAGGACTTTCATTGTCCGAGCTTGCCCGACGGAGCCTCGCCATCCTCCAGCGGTCGCCCGAGCTGCTCCAGGACCTCGATGGCGTCACCGCGTTGGATGACCCACGGGAGCCGAGCGCATCGAAGTTCCTCGCATACTGGATGACGGAGCCGGTCCACGCGTGGACACAGGACAGCAAGTGGTTCCGCGTCGAGGGAGACAAGCTCGTGCCTCGGTTCGCCGTATCCGAGGACGCGCGCGAAGCCTTCGAGGAAATGACCCAGGAGCTGGTCGAGTACCGACTGGGGCAATACCGTCGTCGCCGACTCATCCAGCGGCAAGGACCCGGGATGGCCTTCGAGGCTCAGGTCATCTCCAATGGGCGCCATCCGATTCTCAAGCTCCCCGACCGGCAGCAGCGTCCGGACCTTCCCAGCGGCCTCACCGACATCCGGATTCCGGAGGGAGCCCTCTGGCGATTCAACTTCGTGAAGATCGCCGTCAACGTCGCGAAGCCAGCAGGAGAGGAGGAGAACCAGCTCCCAGTGCTGCTGACGCAATGGTTCGGAGACCGCGCTGGCAAGCCGGGCACTGCGTTTCGCGTGCGCTTCACGCCACGGACGGAAGGATGGTCGGCCGAGCCCGTGAAGGCCGAGGTGATTCCCTTCATTCGCCCAGTACGACTGGTCGCATTCCCTACCTTGCGTGCCGCGGCGGGAGCCGCGAGCCATGCACTTTCGCTGGAGCAGGCACCCGAGGCGGAACATGTCCGGCTTCCCATCCAGGCACAGGGTGAAGGGCTGTTCGTGGTGAGAGCCTCTGGGAACTCCATGAACGGAGGAGAGCGGCCCATCCGGAACGGCGACTGGCTGGTGATGCGCTACGCGCGCGACCTCTCACTCCATGCGATGGAAGGAAAGGTGGCGCTCATCCAGGTCCCGGATGCAGCGGGATATGCCTATCAGGTGAAGCGCCTCGTGAAGGACGAAGGCCGCTGGGCCCTCCGGTCCGACAATCCCAGCCACGCCACATCGGAGGCAGGTGCGGACATGGTGCCCATCGCCCTGCTGGTCGAGGTCGTGACACCCGAGAGCGTGGGCCCCGAGCATGGAGCACGACTCACGGATGAGCAGCTCATGGACCGCTTCGGCCTGACCACCACCCCAAAGACAGGACGACACGAAGGCCATCTGTTCCTCTTCGCCACGGGAGAAGGCGTGTTCGAGGCTCCCGGCTTCCTCGCGTCGAGAATCGCCGAGAAGAGGCCTGGAGAGACCGCGCTCGTCTTCAGCAGAGAGTCGCCTGTGGTCCCCTGGCTGTACCGGGGAAGCGCTCAATGGGATGAACAGACAGACCGATGGACCCTCGCCGACGGCCGGGTCAGCGGGGATGACCACCCGTGAGCTGCGTGCGCAGGGTCGCCTCGTCAATGAGCCCCCAGCGCTCGAGCAACTTGCCATCGTCCGAGAAGCGCAGGATGTCGATGACCGTGTAGGAAATCGTGCGGCCCGTCGGGGCGAATCCCAGGAAGGGCCCGTGATGGGTGGCCTGGGTCGTGACACGACAGGCAACCTTGTCCCCCTCGGCGACAAGGTCTTCGATGGTGAAGCGGATATCGGTCAGAGAGGTTCTCAACCCGGCGAACCCTCCCTTGATGCCGTCGCGCCCCAGCGTCATGTCCGGGTCCGGGTTGTGGTCGACGGCATCGAGATGGATGACTTCATCGAGGACGTCGAAGTCGCCGGTGCGGATGGCTTCGTCGAGCTTCACGTAGAACTGGCGAACAGCGTCCTTGGGGGGAGTGGTCGTAGAAGAGCGCATGCCAGGAAACCTGAACGAGGCGGGTCAAACCGTCTTGAAGGAATCGGACACCCACTGGCTCAACCGCTCGCTTCGCGGGTTTCGTCCGGCGCTCCGGACAAAAAGAAAGGGCCCTGAACCGAAGTCCAGGGCCCCAAACTTTTCAACTCTGTGTGCCCAGGGGCGGAATCGAACCACCGACACGGGGATTTTCAGTCCCCTGCTCTACCGACTGAGCTACCTGGGCGTACGGGTCACCGCGAGAGGCCGCGCTCTCATATCGAGCCCTTCCCAGGGCCGTCAAGCACCCTTTTCCCGGCAGCCCCTCCCAGCTTCATGCGGCACGGGGCATCGCCTCCGCGTCCCAGGTCGTCAGACTCGCGGTGAGCCTCTTCTTCAGCTTCGCCCTCAGCCCCTGCTCGATCTGCCGGATGCGCACCGCCGTCACCCCGAAGCGCCGAGCCAGCAGCTCCGCGCTCGCCGCCTCCTCCGCCAGCATCCGCTCCTCCACCAGCGCCCGCTCCCTCGCGTCCAGCTCCGGCCAGGCCGCCTCCACGCTCGCCCGCAGCCTCGCCGCCCACTGCGCCCGGTCCACCACCTCCTCCTGCGACTCACCCTCCCCCTCCAACACCTCCAGCCGCGTCACCTCACCGTCCTGCGTCACCGGCGCGTCCAGCGACACGTCCCGCGCCAGCGACTCCGTCGCACGGGCCACGTCCTCTTCCTTCTTCCCCAGCGCGTCCGCCAGCCGGCGCACCACCTCCGGGTGCCCCTCCCCCCACCGGGCCTCCAGCCGCGCCCGCTCCCGCCGGAGCTGGAACACCACCCACGGCGCCCGCCCGCCCGCCATGCTCCAGTTGCGGCTCACGTACGCCCGGATGCGCGCCCGAATCCACTGACTCGCGTACGCCCCGAACGGAATCCCCCGCTCCTCGAACCGACCCGCCGCCTCCATCAACCCCACGTTCCCCTCAGCCACCAGCTCGTCCAGCGGCAACCCCGTCCACCGGTACTTCCACGCCAACCGCTCCACCAGCACCAGGTGCTCCCTGACCCGCGTCTCCACCGCGGCGCGGAGCACCTCAAGCTCAAGGGACTCGCAGGACTCGCTCACGTTGATGGCTTCCATGGACCTCCTCCAGGCTCTTCGGGGCGAGGAACTCGCCCGCGAATGCACGTAGAGATAAGCCAGGACCATTCTTAAGAAAATTAGGTAGTTTGAACGCAACCCATCGGTTATCTCTATGGGTATGAGCTGGCTCAACTACCACCATCTCCTGTATTTCTGGACGGTTGCGCGGGCGGGCAGCATCGCCAAGGCAGGCGAAGAACTGCACCTCGCTCAACCCACCATCAGCAGCCAGCTGAAGCTGCTGGAGGAGTCGCTGGGCCACAAGCTCTTCGAGCGACAGGGCCGCAAGCTGGTCCTCACCGACGTGGGGCGCACCGTCATGCGCTACGCCGATGAAATCTTCCGCCTGGGCAACGAGCTGAAGAACGTGGTCGCTGGCCTGCCTCCCGGCCAACAACTCCGCCTCAACGTGGGCATCCTCGACGTCATTCCCAAGCTCGTCGCCGAGCAGCTCCTCAAGCCCGCGCTCGAAGCAGGCCCGTCGCTGCGCATCATCTGCCGCGAAGGCCCCCTGCCCCAGCTGCTCGCCTCGCTCGCCTTGCACGAGCTGGACGTGGTGCTCGCCGACGCGCCCAGCTCCGAGCCCGTCAGCGTCCGCTCCTTCAACCACCTGCTCGGCAAGTGTGGCGTGTCCTTCTTCGCCGCCAACAGCCTGCAGCATCTCAAGAAGGACTTCCCCCGCTCCCTCGACGGCGCGCCCATGCTGCTGCCCTCGGACGAGTCCTCCGTGCGCCGCTCGCTGGACCTCTGGTTCGAGCGCCAGGGCCTGCGCCCCCTCATCGCCGGTGACTTCGACGACAGCGCCCTGCTCCAGGCCTTCGGCCAGAGCGGCCACGGCGTCTTCGCCATGCCCTCCGTCATCGAGTCGCAGATGGAGCGTGAGTACAACTGCTCCGTCATCGGCCGCACCGACGAAATCGAGACCTGCTTCTACGCCATCACCGTCGAGCGCCGCCTGCGCCACCCCGCCGTCGTCGCCATCGCCGAGGCGGCCCGCTCTCAAATCTTCAGCGTGTGAGGCCCGAGGTGCTCAAGGCGAGGCGCGGTACACCTCCACGCCCGCCACCACCGTCGCCAGCACCCGCGCATCCACCAGCGCCTTCGCGGGCCCCTCCACCGGGTCCACCGACAGCGCCACGAAGTCCGCGTCCTGCCCTGGCGCCAACCCGCCGCGCCGGGCCTCCTCGAAGGACGCCCACGCCGGCCCGCGCGTGAAGCCCTCCAGGGCCTCGTACCCCGACAGCGCCTCCTCCGGCAGCCAGCCGCCCTCCGGCCTTCCGGTGGCGTCCTGCCGCGAGCGCGCCGCGTACAGCCCGGCCAGGACATCCGGGTTCTCGATGGGGAAGTCGCTGCCCAAGGCGAGGTTCGCCCCCGCGTCCTTCAGGCTGCGCCA
>NZ_JBLZWL010000024.1:0-61889 GCF_049194865.1 Corallococcus terminator
CGTCAGGCACTCTTGGTGCTGTCCCCCGCCTGACTGGGACACGGGTGCGCTGGCGCCTACCCCTCCGTTTGAGGAATGTACCGCCCATGAAGCTCGCCCCCGTGTCGTCCCTGCTCGCCGTGCTCCTGCTGGGTGCCGTGCTGCCCCGGGAAGTTCTCGCGCAACAGGAGGACGCCCAGGCGCCCACGACACCGGGAGAGTCGGTTCAGGCCCCGCCGTTGATCTCCGCCCCCGATGACGTGGAGCCCGCGCCCTTCGTCCCTCCGAGAAGCCCCGGGGCCGAAGCTCCTCTGACCCCGGTGAAGACGGGGATGCCCGCTGTGCCACGCGTCATCATCGAGACGGCGGCGGGCGGTGTGGGGATGGTGGGAGGCGGGTTGCTGGCATTCTTCGGGGGAGCCCTCACAGGCACCTGCTCGCTCCGCGAGGATGACTGCGTCCTCCCCGTCATCGCGGGCTTCACGGGCATGGCCCTGGGCGCGACGATGGGCACCTACGCGGCGGGAGGCGTGATGAAGGGCCGGGGCTCGCTCCTGGCGACCCTGGTGGGCGGACTGGCGGGCACGGGCGCGGGAGCACTGGGGTTCTTCGCCCGGGATGGGGCCGACGTCTTCGGCCTCATCTCCTTCCTGGCCCTCCCGCCCATTGGCGCCATGCTGGGTTATGAGTTCTCCCGCTCGGAGCCTCCCGCGGTGTCTCGCCTTTCCCAGACACCCAGTCAGGGTGCGCCGATGCCCACGTTCACCTTCGGGACGACACCTCACGGCGGGCTGATGGGTGGAGTCGCCGGCCGGTTCTAGCCAGGCCACGACCTCAGGCCCCTTGCACCGGCCACCTGGCGTTCGGCTATCGTGGGGTTGCCAGTCATGCGCGGACTCGGGCCACTCGCGCATGTCATTCCTGGCCATTCCCACATCCCACCCTGAACTGAAGTGCCCGGCCGGGCGCACGAGCTTCGGGTGCTTGTCATGACCGCTCGTCTCTATACGCTCGTGACCGAGGGAGGCACCCACATCGTGCTCAGCCTGCTGATTCCCACCGCGGGCGCGCTCCTACTCAACGGGCTGTCACACCGATTCAGCGGGGGTGGGCTCTCCGCACGAAGTCAGCATCGAGACGAGGGGCTCATGGTCGCTCCCACCGTGGGCGCATTGAGGGATGGCGGCTTCGCGGGAGTCGTCGGCCGGTTCTGATTCGACGCACTCCCCTCGGAAAAACGTGGCGTCGCGGTGCGAGCCGTCACCGTCAGTCGGCTCAGACCGAGGCGTCGATGAGCGCGCCCTCATGAGGCTAGAATCAGCCCGGGGGCCGCATCCATCAACCGTCAATCCGAGGGGGACTGTCTTGTCATTGATTCCAACTCAAGTTCCACGAAGCCTGGCTTTCGTCGTCATGCTGGCATTGCTGGCCACGAACTGGGCTGCGTGGCGAGTGGCTGGTGCAATCCCCTTGCGCCCGGAAACAGCAACTCCTGCCCCCTGAACACGGGCCGGAGGCGCCGCGGCTGGATGGACTCGACGGTCCACGACCTGCTCCGGACACCGGCATACGGAAACATCATCCTCCCGAAGTGAGGCGGCGAGTCCCTTCCTTCGCGGAGGGACTCGTCGCGCGTCAGGGCTTCGACTCCGCCACGGAGGAGCCCGAGGGCGTCAGCTCGGAGTAGACGCCGTCCTTGAGCTGGTAGCGCGTCTGCTCCTTCGTCGTCACCACCTTGCCGGACTCGTCCTCCTCCTCATTGGTCCTCAGCACCGTGAGCTGCTTCTTCCCCGCCTGGAAGGAGACCTTGAATCTGGAGAAGGAGGGCGAGTCCGACAAGCCGGCCACCTCCAGCCCCAGCTTCGCCTTGCCCAGCACCCCCTTCTTGTTTCCCGGTACCGTGTAGCTCACGTAGTTCGTCCTGAAGTCGCCGCAGGCCTCGGGCGCGGAGTCCACCTGCAACAGGATGACTCCCGCGGTCTTCGCGAGAACGAGCTTCGCCGACGCGGGCCCGCCATTCACGCTGAGGTACCCCTGCCCGGCGGGCGAGAGGTCCACGCTGCTGACCCGTCGCGGCGGCTTCACGTTCGGCTCCAGGACACGGACGCGAATCTTGAAGTCCCCACTCATCACCACCGTGGCGATCTCCTTCTCCCCGTCCCCGTCGAAGTCCGCCTCGAAGCGGAACGGCGTCAGCGTGTTGCCGAAGAGCCAGCCCTTGAAGACCGCGTCGTCCGCGGCGTCCGCCGTGCCCTTCGCGTCCACGTACTCCACCGAGTACCAGTGGTTGACGTACTCCCCCACCTTCAAGCGCTCCTTGCCCTTCTCCAACACCCGCACGGCCGCGCCCAGGGGCAGCGTGGCGACCACCGCGCCTTCCGCCGAGGCGGTCTGCCGGAGGTTCGCTTCATCCACCCCCACGTAGAGGGCCTCCGTCTTCCCTGAAGGCTCCCACTCCGTGAAGGAGTAGCTCTCCAGCGTGCGCTGCGCACCCTCCTCCACCGTCTCGGCGGTGTAGTGGATATCGGGCGGGGGCGTCTGCGTCAGGAGCAGCGACAGCAACAAGCCGGGCGTCATCGGAAACCATCCAGGGCGAGGAGCAGCGGGCCCTTTCTGCGACAACCCGCACCCCTGAATCAAGACGTCCCCTGATTCCCAATTCCTCACCTCCGACTGGGGTGCGGCGGCCCCCATCCCACGAGGAGTGAGCGGAGGGGTCGCATACCGGACGGCCTGGGTGGCGTGACACCCCCGCTCCGGCACCACGCCGCATGACACCCACGCCCGCCAGCGTTAGCGTGGCGCGGGTGATCAGCCGCGCCTTGCCCCTCTCCCTGTTGCTGGCCTCCGCCCTGCTTCCCGCCTGCCGCCACGCGCAGCGCCCTGAAGCGCGCACCGTGGGCTCCGTGGCGAGCAGCCTCTTCGCCACCCTGGAGGATGAGGGCGCGCTCGCGAGCGCCTTCGTGCTGGACGCTCGAACCGGCGAGCCGCTGTACGCGCACCGGGAGCACGTCCGCCTGCTGCCCGCGTCCACGATGAAGGTCGTCTCCACCGCCTCGGTGCTCTCCGCGCTCGGGCCGGACTTTCGATTCCAGACGCATGTGACGCTGGAGGGCACGCTGACGGACGGGCTGTACCTCGGCGACCTCGTGGTGGAGCCGTCGGGCGACCCGTCGCTGGGCTCGTGGCGCTTTCCGGAGACGGCGCTCGCCTGCGAGCAGGTCGCGGACGCGCTCCAGGCGCGCGGAGTCCAGCAGTGGCGCGGACAGGTGCGAGTGCGCGGCACCGACGACGTGGAGGCCGCCTTCGGTCCGGGCTGGGCCTGGGATGACGCCGCCTATGCCTACAGCGCCGCGCCCACGCCCTTCGTCTTCCGGGAGAACGTGGTGGACCTCGCGCTGTCCCGCGCGGACGGCGCCGACTGCGCGCTGCCTCCAACTGTGCAGCTCACCCCGGCCTTCGCCACCCTCTCCGCCATCGTCCGCGTGGACCCGAACGCGGAGCGCGCCAACCTCTCCTGCACCCGCCAGCGCGGCGCTCCGGGCGTGCGCTGCGTGTGGCGCTCTCCCGTCAACCAGTGTCCCCGCACCGCCGCCGTGAAGCTCTCCGTGGACGAGCCCCAGGTCCTCTTCTCCGCCTGCGTGGAGGAGGCCCTGCTCAAGCGCGGCGTGCCCCGACTGCCCGCCACCCTGGAGGCCCCCGGCCCCTTGCGTCCGCCCGTGCCGGAGCCGCTCGTGACGCTGGTCAGCCCGCCCCTGTCAGAGCTGGTGAAGGTCACCAACAAGGAGTCCCTCAACCTCTACGCGGAGCGCCTGGGCCTGCGCTTCGCCCGCGAGCGCAGCGGCACGGAGGGCTACGCCACGCTGCGCACCGCGCTCGCGGACGAGCTCACCCGTCGCGGCATCCCCGCCCGGGACCTGCGCCCCGTCGACGGCAGCGGCCTGTCCCGCTACAACCTGGCCACCGCGCGGGGCCTGGCGCGCGTGCTCTTCACCAGCCTGCGAGAGCCCTACGGCGCCGCGCTGGTGGACAGCCTGCCCGTGGCCGGGCTCGACGGCACGCTGGCCACCCGCCCCGTCACGCCCCTCACCGCGGGCCGCATCCACGCCAAGACGGGCACGCTCTCCGGCCAGAAGTGCTTCGTGGGCGTGGTGGACCGGCCCGGAGACGCCGAGCACCCGCGCGTCGTCTTCGCCTTGATGCTCGGAAACATGGACGAGAGCACCGCCCTCCCCGCCAACGAGGCCTTCGACCGCTTCGCCGCCGCGCTGGTGGAGCTGCCCCTCCGCGCCCCGTGACGTGACGCGTCCTCGAATTCCCGGGCGGGTTTGACGCAGCGCACGCCTGGAGGCAGTCCGAGGGAACACCCGCTCCGGGACGACATTCCCCTGTCGGGAACGGGCGCCTTGGAGGATGGGACGTGGCAGGCTGCGCCCGCCTTTCCCTATCCCGAGGTGAACATGAAGCTGACAACCGCACTGGCCGCGGCGGCACTGCTGCTGCCACTCACGTCCCCGGCCGCAGGCAAGGGCGCGTCCAAGCCGCCCGTCACTGAGAAGAAGGAGGTCGTCGACACCTTCCACGGAACGGAGGTGAAGGACCCCTACCAGTGGCTGGAGGCCACCGACGACGCGAAGGTGAAGCAGTGGAACGACGCCCAGAACGCCCACACGCGGGCCATCCTGGACAAGCTGCCCGGCCGCGAGGGCATCCGTCAGCGCGTCGCCGAGCTGCTGTCCTGGAAGTCCCCGGGCTACGTGGGACTGACGGAGGCCAACGGCACCCTCGTCGGCATCAAGATGCAGCCGCCCCGACAGCAGCCGTACGTGGTGGTCATCGGCTCCGCGGACGACACGTCGAAGGAGCGCTCGCTGCTGGACCCCATGGTCATCGACCCGACGGGTCACACCACCATCGACTTCATCGAGCTTACGCAGGACGGCAAGAAGCTGGCGGTGTCGCTGTCGAAGGACGGCACGGAGAGCGGTGACGTCTCCGTCTACGACGTGGCCACGGGCAAGCCGCTGCCGAACGAGGTAGTCCCCCGCGTCAACGGCGGTACGGCGGGCGGCGGCCTCGCGTGGAACGCGGACGGAACGGGCTACTTCTACACCCGCTATCCGCGCGGCGAGGAGCGCCCGGCGGAGGACCGGGACTTCTTCCAGCAGGTGTACTTCCACAAGCTGGGCACGCCCACCGAGCAGGACACGTACGCGCTGGGCAAGGACTTCCCGCGCATCGCCATGACGGAGCTGGAGACGTCGCCCGACGGCAAGTACATCAAGGCGATGGTCGCCAACGGCGACGGCGGCGAGTTCATGCTCTACCTCCACGGCCCCGACGGGAAGTGGACGCAGGTGACGAAGTTCGCGGACAAGATCATCCGCGCCCGCTTCGGCCATGACGGTGCCCTCTACCTGCTCAGCCGGCAGGACGCGCCGCGCGGCAAGGTGCTGCGCCTGGCCCTGGCCACGCCGACGCTGGAGAAGGCCACGGTGCTGCTGCCCGAGGGCGAGGCCAGCGTCCAGGGCTTCTTCCCGGCGAAGTCGCGGCTGTACGTGAGCGAGCAGCTCGGCGGCCCGTCGCAGCTGCGCATGGTGGACCTGAAGGGCAAGGACCTGGGCCTCGTCCCCACCCCGCCGGTGTCATCGGTGGGCGGGCTGGTGAGCGCGGGCGGCGACGACGTCTACTTCAGCAACTCCAGCTTCGTGCAGCCGCAGGCCTGGTACCGCTTCACCGCCGCGGACGGCAAGGTGACGAAGACGGCGCTGGCCAAGACTTCGCCGCTGGACGTGAGCGACATGGAGGTGGTGCGCGCCGAGGCCACGTCGAAGGACGGCACCAAGGTTCCGCTGACCATCCTCAAGAAGAAGGGCACGAAGCTCAACGGCAACAACCCGACGCTCCTCACCGGCTACGGCGGCTTCAACATCTCCATCAGCCCGGGCTTCAGCGCGCTGGCGGGCCTGTGGCTGGAGCAGGGCGGCGTCTACGCCATCGCCAACCTGCGCGGCGGCTCGGAGTTCGGCGAGAAGTGGCACGCCGAGGGCTCGCTGACGAAGAAACAGAACGTCTTCGACGACTTCTACGCCTGCGCGAAGCTGCTGGTGGACCAGAAGTACACGCAGCCCAAGAAGCTGGCCATCCAGGGCGGCAGCAACGGCGGCCTGCTGATGGGCGCCGCCGTCACCCAACACCCGGAGGCGTATGGCGCCGTGGTGGCCCGCGTAGGCCTCTACGACATGCTGCGCTCGGAGCGCACGTCCAACGGCCAGTTCAACGTCACCGAGTACGGCACGGTGAAGGACCCCGAGCAGTTCAAGGCGCTGCTGGCGTACTCGCCCGTCCACAACGTGAAGGACGGCGTGAAGTACCCGCCCGTGCTCTTCACCTCCGGCGCCAATGACCCGCGCGTGGACCCGTTCCACTCGCGGAAGATGGTCGCCCGGATGCAGACGGCCACCACCGCCAAGAGCCCCATCCTCCTGCGCGCCGACGCGGAGACGGGCCACGGCGCCGGCACTCCGCTCAACGCCCGCATCGAGGAGGAGGTGGACGCGTACGCGTTCATCTTCAGCCAGTTGGGCGTGAAGTACCTGCCGCCCGCGAAGAAGGTCGCGGCCCCCAAGCCGCAGTAGCACGCGGGTTCACGCGCGTCCCCGAGGCCCGCCCTGGACCTGGAGCAGTCGCTCCGGGCTCGAGGCGGGCCTCGTCGTGTCGAGTGAAGCCCCTTTGCCGCCACGGGCACCTGGAGCGTCAGCGCACGCGGTGCCAGATTGCGCGGCATGGACCTGCTCCCGCTCGAAGCGCTCACGACTCCCGCCGCCCTCGTGGACCTGGACCGGGTGGAAGCCAACCTGCTGCGCGTGGCCGCGTACGCGCGCGAGCATCGCCTGCGCTGGCGTCCCCACACGAAGACGCACAAGACCGCGGAGCTCACCGCGCTCCAGCTCGCCGCAGGAGCCGTGGGCGTCACTGTCGCCACGCCGCGCGAGGCCGAGCTCATGGCCACCATCTCCGATGACGTGCTGCTGGCCTATCCACCCGTGGGGACAAGCAGGCTCGCGCGACTGATGGCCCTGCCCCGCCACACGCGGCTCATGGTGGCGCTCGACTCGGTGGAGGCGCTCGAGGGACTGGGCCGCGCGGCGCGAGAGGCGGGCCGCACCGTGGGCGTGCTGGTGGAGCTGGACCTGGGCATGCGCCGCGTGGGCGTGCAGACGCCGGCCGACGCCGTGGCCCTGGCCCGGCGCATCGCCGACACGGCCTCCGTGACGTACCAAGGCATCATCTTCTATCCGGGCCACGTGCGCGCGCCGGTGGAGCAGCAGGACTCCGCCGTGAGGGAGCAGACCGCGCGCGTGCGCGAGTTCGTGGACGCGCTCGCCGCCGAGGGCCTCCGCCCCGAGGTGGTGAGCGGAGGCTCCACGCCCATGCTGTGGCGCTCACACGAGGTAGAGGGCCTGACGGAGATCCGCCCGGGCATCAACGTGCTGAATGACCGCAACACCGCCGCGCTCGGCGCGTGCACGTGGAGCGAGTGCGCCTTCTCCGTGCTGACCACCGTGGTGAGCACCGCCGTCCCTGGACAGGTGGTGGTCGACGCGGGCTCCAAGGCCCTGGCCAAGGAAGAAGGGCTCGCTCCAGCCGGCGGCTACGGCGCCCTCCTGGACAGGCCCGAGCTGGTCATCCGGAGCGTCTCCGAGGAGCACGGCCTGCTCGACGTCTCCAACACGTCCTGGCGGCCCCGCGTGGGAGACCTCCTGCGCGTCGTCCCCAACCACGTCTGCGCCGCCGTCAACCTGCACGAGCGGCTGCACGTCCTGCGCGGCGACACCGTGACGGCCTGGTGGTCCGTCGCCGCGCGCGGCTGGTAGTGGCTCGACCGCCGAGTCTCTCACTCCAACGTAGAGCGAAACATGGATCCGTCGGCCGCCCCACGCCGGGAGTTGGCCGGCGGGCACCAGCGCCAGGCGCCGTGCTCCGCGATGCAGACCCATGTTGTCATCATGGCCTCTGGCCCGTAGCGCTCGCGCCGCAGGTGGCCGCGCCGTCGTTGCCGCTGATGTCGAGCTGCTCGGGGATGCCGGTGTACGTGTCCGCCGCGAGCGCCGCGGCGAGGCACGTCGGCAGCCTCGGGTTCCCGGTGACGGTGAACGCCTGACTCACCCGGCTCAGCGCGGCCAGTTCGAACCGGACGAGCTCCGGGTTGTCCACCACGCGAAGCGACTTGACCAGGCCCAGCGAACCGAGGCCAATCAGGCTCGCCAAGGCGGGATTCCCCTCCACACTCAGCGCGTCCAGGTTCGTCACCCCCGCGAGCCCCGATATATCGACCAGGGCTTTGTTGCCGTGAATGAAGAGCGAGGATCCGATGCTTCCAGGACTGAGCCCATCCAGGGACAGCAGTGAACTGTTCTGTGCGATGACGATGCTGTTCGCGTGCAGGAGGCTCGAGAATGGGAGCGCCCGCAGCGCATCGTTTCCGCTGACGTCCAGCGAGCCCATGATGAAGTCGACGCCGAGCAGGGGCGACTCCTCGCCTGGATGGAACTCGAGCGCATCGTTGTTGCGCAGCCGCACGTTCAGCCGGGGGGACAAGGCCTGAAGCCCCGCCAGCGTCCGGAGCGCGGGGTTGCTGTCCACCGTGAGGGTCCTGCCGACGACGAGCCGCTCGCCGTCGGCTCCGCCGGCCCGCAACGTCTCCAGCTCGGGATTGGCGACGACCTCGATGTCATCCCCCACGAAGCGAAGGCCCGGCAACTCCACCCGGGTCAACAGCCGGTTGTAACCAAGTCGCACGTAGCGGTCCACCACCGAGAGCGCTGGCAGGCGCAGCTCGGTGACGGTGGTGTCGTCCACCTGGAGGGCGCCCTGGATGCGGGAGATGCCCTGGAGCGCCGCGAGGTCCGCGGGCGTCCGCACGGTGTAGTGACCGTGGAAGGTGTGGAGGGCCTTGCAGACGTAGGCGCTTGCGTGAGTCTCAAAGCTGCTGAGCGAGCCGTCTCCGTTCGCGTCGATGCCGGCCTTGATACGTGTGCCGCCGTCGACGCAGGCCGTGCCGGGGAACTCGGGCTCGTGCTCCACCATGAGCAGTGCCGGATCCACGCAGAGGCTCGCCAGGGTCCGAACCTCCGCGTCGTCGACCTGGCCATTCCCATTCACGTCAGGGCCTGCCTCCACCCAGGTGTATCCCCAGCGACATCCCCACGGGGGAGGTGGGGACGCTGGAGGCTGGTTCATCGCGCGGTGGAGCACCGTCTCGGGCTCGGGCTCCGTGCAGCCGAACACCTCACGGCTGACTTCGCCGTCCTCCAACGTGCCGCTCCCATCCGCATCCGTGCCCGCGCGGGCCACCTGGCCGCCATGCGCACACGGCTCCCCGGGCGCTACCGCCTGCACGCGGACCAGCACCCCCGGCACAGCGGTGACGCAGGCGTACTCGGTGCGCGTCACCTCTCCGTCCTCGAGCATGCCGTTGCCGTCGAGGTCCAGGCCCGTCCTCACGAAGTGGCCACCCTGAGCGCAGTTGGCACCCGCGGGCTCGGACTCGATCCGGGTGAGCGGCGGGTGCTGCCTGCCGAACGGATCCAGCGCGATGTCGTCACAGCCCGTGGCGAGCACAAGTGCCGCCATCCACATGTGTCTCATGAACAGGTTCCTCATCATCGCAATGCCAGCTCGAAGCAAAAGGCGCGGCCCCAGCGATAGCTATCATCGTGGGCGTCGCGGCGACACCGTGACGGCCCACGGGTCCGTCGCCGCGCGCGCGGCTGGGAGCCCGCCTCACCCCAGCTTGTCGAGCCGCTCCAGCTCCCGCGAGAGCACCGACTCCAAGTCCCGGATGCTGCGGTAGACGATGCACCGGTAGGACGCGACGTCGAAGCGCAGCTCCTTCACGTCACGCACCAGCAGCAGCGTGGGCCGCCCCTTGCCCCAGGCATAGCCGACCTCCAGGTACACGTTGGGGTTGGCCAGCGACAGGTCGGCGATGACGATCTTCGCCGTGTCGATGCGCTCCTTGATGCGCTGGATGATGGGCCCGTCGAACACGGCCTGATCCACGCGCTCGCACAACATGCCCGCCGCATTCACGGGCCCCTGGATGCCGTAGTGGTACGTGTCCTCCAACTCGGGCGCGAAGGGCATGGCCACGAAGGCGTGCGGCTTCGCCATGGACACCGTGCCCGCGCTCGCCATGGACGGCGCCTGCACGAAGGCGCTGTTGCGCCGCACCCGGAAGCCCCCTCCTGGCAGCGGCTCCACGCCGGGCGTGCCACCCAGCCCCCGCTCCAGCGCCTTGCGCAGCCGCAGCGCGCGGCGCATGTCCAGCTCCACCACCGTGAAGCGCTCCAGCCCCTTGGGACCCGTGCCGCGCTGGAAGGCCTCGATGAGCCCGCCCACGAAGGCCAGCACCGCCTCGTCCTCGTCCAGCCCGTAGTTGGGGCCGTGCACCGTGCCCGCCACGTGCTTCACCGAGGAGTGCGACTCCAGCGCCTTCAGCGCGCGCAACGTGAACTGACGAATCTCGTGGTAGCCGAACGCGCCCAGCCGCACCGTGCCCACAAAGAGCGCCAGCGGAGCGGCCAGCGCGCCGTGCGTCTCCAGGAAGCGGAACTCGCCCGGCTGCACCTCCACCTGCTCCGGCGCAACGCCCACCGCCGCCAGCCGCCGCGACGCCTCACCGGCCGCGCCGTACAGCCTTTGTGCATATTTGAACAAGGCAACATCCGCCGTCATCTCGGTGACGTCACCCACCTCCAGCACCACGTCGAGGGCCGCGCTCATCCCTCGACTGTAGGGCCGACGACGGTCCGCACCCAATCCAGAACCCAACGGTCCAATCGCGAACGGGTGTCTGGGGACCCCCATGGTCCCAAGACTCAGGGTATGACCAGTCTAAAGAACTCCATTTGCATTGTGATATGGAGCCCTGCGCACCCCGGACCACCCCGGGAACCCCACATCCCCTGAGGGGCCTGCCCGACCCAAAGTCTTTCAAGTCGGGAAAAGTGAAGGAGAGACAGATGGCGAGCATCGGAATCGTCGGCGCCGGCACTGCCGGTCTGCATCTGGGTCTGAAGCTTCTCTCGCAGGGCATTCCCGTCACCCTCTATGCGGAGCAGGAGCCAGACAACCTCCGCGTGGGCCGACTTCTGAACACCGTGACTCACCATGCGCCCACCCGCGCGAGGGAGCGGGAGCTGTGGGTGGACTTCTGGGGCGCGCCGGAGCTGGCGATGAACCGCTGCGCCATCCACGTCCACGGGCCGCACCCGTTCAGCCTGAAGGGACGCGTGGGCGAGCCGAGCCTGTGCGTGGACTACCGGCTCTATCAGCCCCGACTCGCGGAGGCCTTCGTGGAGCGCGGCGGTCGGCTGGAGGTGACGCCGGTGGACACCGCGGCGCTGGAGGGGCTGACGCGCCGCCACGCGCTGGTGGTGGTGGCCACCGGACGCGGCGGCCTCAACGCGCTGTTCCCGCGCGTGCCGGAGCTGTCGCCGCACACGAAGCCGCCGCGCGTGCTGTTCGCCGCCATCCTCAAGGGCCTGCGCATGCCGGAGCCCTTCGGCATGCACGTCAACCTGGTGCCGGGCCAGGGTGAGGTCTTCGAGTCGCAGATGATCACCCGCCACGGCCGCGTGCCCAGCACGCTCATCGAGGCGGTGCCCGGCTCCGAGCTGGCGTCGATGATCTCCCGCAAGCGCGACGACGACCCGATCGCCTTCGACGCCATGTTGTTGGACCTGATGCGCCGCCACGCGCCCGCCACGTACGAGCGCATCGACCCGACGGAGTTCGGCGTCCGCGGCCCGCTGGACTTCCTCCAGGGCGGCTTCACGCCCGCGGTGCGCCGCGCCTGGGCCCAGGTGGGCGAGGGCCGCTTCGTCATGGCGGTGGGCGACACGCACGTGACGAATGACCCCGTCGCGGGCCAGGGCGCCAACGCCGCGTCCGCCTCCGCCTTCACGCTGGCCATCGCCATCCAGGACGCGCTCCTGTCCGAGCGCCCCTTCGACGAGACATTCTGCCGCGACACGGAGACGCGGATGTGGGCCGCCGTGGCCCCGGCGACGGACTGGAGCAACGCGCTGCTCGAGCCGCCTCCGCCGCACGTCATCGACCTGCTGGTCGCCGGCAGCCGGGACAACCGGGTGGCCGACGCCGTCGTCAGCGCCTTCATGATTCCCGAGCGCATCCTCTCCGCCTGCGCTTCCCCCGAGGCCACCGAGGAGTTCATCGCCCGCGCGGGGACGCCGAGCGCCGAAATCCTGGCCGCGTCCGGGGCCCTGGGCTGGGACACCGGGGCCCGGATCCGTCCTCTCGCTGGCTGAGACATTGATATCAATGCGAGGCGCTGTCGAAACGCCCCTGCGGGAGTGACGGCGCTTCGCTATCCTCGCGAGCCATGCGATTCGCCATCGTCGGTTCGGGTGGAGTGGGCGGTTATTACGGCGCGAGGCTGGTGCGCGGGGGCCACGAGGTGGGCTTTCTCGCGCGGGGTGCGCACCTGAAGGCCATGAGGGAACGGGGGCTGACGGTCCTCAGCCAGGAGGGGGACTTCACCGTCCCCGTCCGCGCCGAGGAGGACGCCGCGCGGCTGGGGCCGGTGGACGTGGTGGTGCTGGCGGTGAAGAACTACGACGTCGCCAGCGTGCTCACCCAGGTGAAGACGCTGCTCGCCGCGTCGGAGCGGCCCGCGCTCGGCGGTCCCAGCGCGGTGGTCGTCACGCTCCAGAACGGCGTGGACAGCCCCTCCGAGGTGGCCGCCGCCGTGGGCGAGGCCGTGGTCATCGGTGGGACGACGTACATCTCCACCGCCATCACCGAGCCCGGCGTCATCCGTCAGGCGGGCACGCTGCACCGGGTGGTGCTGGGAGAAACTTTTGGAGACATCTCGCGCGTGTCCTCGCGCGTCCAGACGCTGCGAGACGTGCTCGCGCAGGCGGGAATCAACGCGGAGGCGGTGGCCGACATCCGCGCGCCCCTCTGGGAGAAGCTCGCCTTCCTCGCCGCCATGGCCGGCTTCTGTACCGCGGCGCGCTCCGCGATTGGCCCCTTGAGGGAAGCGCCCTTCTTCCGGGACGTGTTCCGCGAGGCCGTCGCCGAGGTGCTCCGCGTCGCCGCCGCCGAGGGCGTCTCCACCACCACGCGGCCCGACGACGTGGTGCGCTTCATGGAGGCGATGGCCCCGGAGATCCGCCCGTCGATGATGGCTGACTTCGACGCGGGCAAGCCGCTGGAGGTCGAATACCTCCAGGGCACGGTGGCGCGGCGCGGTCATGCGCTCGGCGTCCCCACGCCCGTCATGAGCACCCTGTACTCCGTGCTGTTGCCCCACGCGCGCGGCTCGCGTCAGGGCTGAGCCTGTCTGTCCACCCGCCGAGCGGGCCGAGAAGGCCTGACGCAATCGTCCGCCGGATTTCGCATAGAGATGAGTGATGAGCGAGCCGAGCCCCCTTCCCAAGCCGAGCCCTCCGTCGTCTCCGCCCCTGGCGCGCGTGGCGCTGCATGCCGCCGCCTCCGGGCTGACTCCCCTCATCCCCGTCCCCTTCCTGGATGACTACGCCCTCTACCAGGTGCGGGAGCAGATGGTCCGCTCGCTGCTGGAGGAGCGCGGGCTGCGCGCGCCGACCCAGGCGGTGGAAGCGCTCGCGGGCTCCAGCCTGGGTCGCACGCTGGGCGGGCGGCTGGCCAGCTACCTCAAGGGGATGATGCTGCTCCCCGTGAAGAAGCTCTTCCGGAAGATCTTCTTCGTCCTCTGGGTGAAGGACTGCGTGGACGTGGCCTCCGTGTCACTGCACCACGGCTACCTGCTCCACCACGCGCTGGAGCGCGGAGACCTGGACGCGCTGAGCCTCCAGGGCGACAAGCCGCGGGCCATCCACGCGGCCATCGTCGCGGCCTGCGCCGAGGTCGATGCACGGCCCATCAACCAGGCCCTGCGGCGCCTCTTCGCGAGCAGCCGGTTGCTGGTGGCCGAGGCCACGCGCGTGTTCCTCAACCCGAAGAACGTGGGCCCGCGCACGCCCGAGCCGGGTGAGAGCACGGAGGTGAAGTCGCTGGCGGACCGCCTCCTCGCGCTGCTGTGGGAGGAGCGCGGCTACTTCACGACGCTGGAGGCGCACTACGTCCGCCACCTGGAGGCCGGCCCGGCCCCCGTCCTGAAAGCCGCGTCAGGGAGCTGAGTCGACCGCGCGCGCTTCCGTCCCGCGGATGCGCTGCGAGAAGTCCGGCTGGTTCGCCGCCGCCAGCGCGCGCGTGTTGATGCGGTGCCGCGCGCGCACCACTTCCAGGGGCGCGTCCGTCTCGATGAGGCCCAGCTCGTACGCCAGCGCATCCGAGAAGGCCGGCAGCAGCGTGCGGTGGTCATACGGCACCTTCACCGCGCTCACCTTCTCGAAGTGCCGCACCAGGTTGGTGGTGCAGTTGTTGGAGAGCGAGTTGTAGAACTCCGGCTTCGCGTGCAGCGCGTTCATCCGCGCCACCATGTCCAGGAAGAAGTCGGAGATGCGCGCCTGCGACGCATCCACTGGATAGAGATACACCTCGTCGTGACGGTGATTCGAGCGCAGCTGCACCAGGTCTCGCTCGTCACCCACGACGTAGACGAGCTCGAACTGGCGGAAGAGCCCGCCAACGGCGGAGAACGACTCCCCCTTCTCGCGGCGCACCTCCACGGAGAAGACGAGGTAGCGGCCATCCGAGAAGCCGAAGCTCACCATGGTGTGCGCGGCGCCGTAGAAACCGGAGAAGGGCTCGACGATGAACCACGCCCCCGTCAGCTCGCGCGCGTCATACGTGGCCGTGTACCAGGAGGCGTCCCAGTCCGTCGTGCTCCGGTAGCGGAAGTCGCGCACGTCGTGAATCGTGACGCGTGAGCCCTCCACGTCCGCGCGAGCCACCCGGGTCAAATCCGGAGCCCAGTCCCGCTCGGTCGACGGCGCCTTGGAATAGGCCCAGACGTGAAGTCCCCCACACGCGGCGAGCATCACCGCCACCGCGCCCAGGCGCGAGCCGAACCGTCGCCACACGACGAGGGCCACGGCCGCCACCACCAGCGCCCCCAACGCCCTGAGGAGGTGCGCCCCTTCGGGCCCGGCCCCTGTCAAGGCGAGCGCGAGCCCGACCCAGGCGGTCGCCCCGAGGAGCACCAGGGCAGTCAAGACGTCGGGGACGAAGGAGGGCAGTCGCATATCCCCCCAGTATTCCGTGCCCTCGGCCCGTCCGCCAAGGGTGGCGGCAGCCTGTCTCGCCTGGCTCCACGAAGACCCGATAAGCAGCCTGTCCCCGGGTATCACTTCGCGCGGTATTGACGTATGAGAGCCATGAGGGCCCGATTCTCAGGTCCCTCCGGGTCTCCGGGAGCCGTCGTGTCATTGCTCGCCCTGCTCTTCCAGAAGTCAAAACTCCCCATCATCCTCGCGGCGCTCCTGGGCATCCTCACGGGTGCGTGCAGCGCGGCGCTCGTCGCGGTGATGAACCAGACGCTGACGTCGCGGACGGTGGCGGACGCGCTGCCGCTGATGCCCTGGTTCATCGGCCTGGCGGTGGCGGTGCTGGTGCTGCGAATCGTTTCGCAGATGCAGCTCAGCTCCATGCAGCAGGTGGCGCTGCTGGACCTCCGGTTGTCGCTGTGCCGGCGCATGCTGGCGGCCCCGCTGCGGAAGCTGGAGGATGCCGGCTCTCACAAGCTGCTGGCCGCGCTGACGGAGGACATCGCCGTCATCAACAGCACCATCTCCGTCATCCCCGGCGTCATCATCTGCCTGGCGACGCTCGTGGGTTGCCTCGTCTACCTGGCGTGGCTGTCCGGGCCGCTCCTGATGATGATCCTCGCGGTCATCGCGGTGGTGATGGCGAGCGTCGCGATTCCGAACCGCTACGCGTATTCGCAGTTCTTCAAGCGGCGCGAGAGCCACGACGCGCTGTACTCCAGCTTCAGGACGCTCATCGACGGCGCCAAGGAGCTTCAGCTCCACCATGCGCGCAGCGAGGACTTCTTCGCCAAGGAGCTCAAGCCGACGGCCGAGGAGGTCTCCCGCGTCTCGCTGTCGACCAACAACCTCTTCATCATCACCGGGAGCTGGGGCGGCTTCATGGTGATGGCCGTCATCGCCGTCATCCTCTTCGGCGTGCCCCGGTTCCAGACGGTGGAGATGTCCACGCTGGCCGCGTACGCGCTGGTGGTGCTGTATCTGCAACAGCCGCTCGACGGCCTGTTGAACCAGTGGCCGGCCCTGTCTCGCAGCCACGTCGCGATGAAGAAGCTGGAGAAGCTGGGCCTGTCGCTGGAGGACCCGGAGCCGTCTTCCACTGACGAAGCCGTGCCGACGACGTTCGAGCGAATCGAGCTGGCGGACATCACGCACACCTACTACCGCGAGCAGGACGGCGCGAGCTTCACGCTGGGCCCCATCAACACGACGATGCGCCGGGGCGAGCTCGTCTTTCTCGTGGGCGGCAACGGCAGCGGCAAGACGACGCTGGCCAAGCTCTTCACCGGCCTGTACTCGCCGGAGAAGGGCGAGCTGCGCGTGGACGGCGTCCCCATCACCGCGGCCAACCGACGCGCCTACCGGCAGCTCTTCTCCTCCGTCTTCTTCGACTTCCACCTCTTCGAGCGCATGCTCGGCCTGGACCATCCCGGGCTCGAGGAGAAGGCTCGCGGCTACCTGTCCCGGCTCCAGCTGGAGCGCAAGGTGAAGGTGGCGGACGGCAAGCTGTCCACCGTGTCGCTCTCCCAGGGACAGCGCAAGCGCCTGGCCCTGCTGACGTCGTTCCTGGAGGACCGCCCCATCTACGTCTTCGACGAGTGGGCCGCGGACCAGGACCCCATCTTCCGTGAGCTGTTCTACCGGGAGATGCTCCCCGCGCTGAAGAACCAGGGCAAGCTCGTCTTCGTCATCAGCCACGACGACCGCTACTTCCACCTGGCCGACCAGCTGCTCAAGCTCGAGTCGGGCCAGCTCGTCGCCACGACGGACACCCTCCCCGTCCCCACCGCCGTCTCGGCGTGAGCACCGGGTGATACATCGCCCCACGTGCCGTCTCGGCGTGAGCAGCGGGTGATACAGCGTCCGACACCTCTCGGGAATGTCTCACTGAGAGGTTTACGGCGACAATCCGTGATAATAGTTATTGCAACGAAGTAACCATCTCGCGCTCCCATCGGGCTGGCCTGGAAAGGCCCTGCCCACTTGAATCGAGGTTCTCCGAGTGGAGCTCACGCGCGTGGAGCATGCCGAGCTTTTCGTGGGCGATGCGGCGCTCTCCGCCTACTACTTCTGTCACGCGCTCGGCTTCCGGATGGTGGCCTGCGGGGGACCGGAGACGGGGTTGGAGGGCCGTCGCTCCTTCGTGCTCGAGCAAGGCGACGCGCGGCTCGTCGTCACCTCCGCGCTGGGCTCCGACGGCGAGGTGGCCGCGTACGTACGGGCTCACGGCGATGGCGTGCGTGACATCGCGCTCGGGACGCCCGACGTGCACGCGGCCTTTCGCGAGGCGGTGAGCCGGGGCGCGCGGGTGGTGTCCGAGCCGTCCGTGTACGAAGCCGATGGCCAGCGCGTGGTGAAGGCCACCATCGCCGGACCGGGCACGTGGGTGCACTCGTTCATCCAGCGCGACGCTCCAGAGGGCGCGTTCCTCCCGGGGGCGTACCTGCCGGTGGACGCGGGGCCCTCGGGTGGCGCGGCGATGTTCTCCGGCGTGGACCACTTCGCCTTCGCCCTGGAGCGAGGCCGGCTGCTCGACACGGTGGGCTTCTACGTGGACGTGCTCGGCTTCGCGCAGACCCACCAGGAGGACGTGCGCACCGAGTACAGCGGCATGAGCTCGCGGGTGGTGCAGGCCGCGGGGGGCCGGGTGTGCTTTCCGTTGCAGGAGCCCGTCTCCGGCGCGCGGCGGGGACAGCTGGAGGACTTCGTCACCGCGCATGGCGGCGCGGGCGTGCAGCACCTGGCCTTCCTCGCGGACGACATCACCCGCGCGGTGGATGGCCTCACCCAGCGCGGCGTGAAGCTGCTCGACGCTCCGCGGGGGTACTACGAGGGGCTGGAGGCACGGCTCGGCACGCTCGGCCCGTTCCGCCGGGAGCTGCTCCAGGCGCGCAACATCCTGATGGACCGGGACGCCTGGGGCGTGCTGTTGCAGGTCTTCACCCGCTCCCAGCACGCGCGGCGCACGCTCTTCTTCGAGGTCATCCAGCGGCAGCAGGCGCGGGGCTTCGGCGGCGCCAACATCCAGGCGCTCTACGCGGCGAAGGAGCAGGACGCCACGCGCGCGGCGGGCTGAGCGACACCCGCCGCCACGACGTCACGTCACTTCCGGGGCTCCAGCGTCATCGGCAGGCCGCCATGGGGCAGCAGCGAGATGCCCGGATAGATGTTCACCTTCCGCCCGGGAATCGCGCGGAGGTGGAAGCGCTGGGAGACCATCGCCAGCACGAGCGCGCCGAACATCAGCGACAGGTTGTTGCCGATGCAGATGTGCTGGCCCGCGCCGAACGGCAGGTAGGCGAACTTGTGGCGTGCGCCGCGCGGCTCGGGGGCGAAGCGGTCCGGGTCGAACTTCTCCGGTGACGGCCAGAACTCCGGGTGCCGGTGCAGCACGTAGGGAATGGCGATGACCACCGAGCCCGGCGCCACGTGATAGCCGCCCAGGGTGTCCGCCTCTTTCGCCACGCGAGGCAGGCGCCAGGCCGTGGGATACAGGCGGAGCGTCTCCTCGAACACCTGGGTGGCGTAGCGCAGGCGCGGCAGGTCCTCCAGCGTCGGCGCCCTTCCTCCGAGCACCGCCGCGCTCTCCGACGCCAGCTTGTCGGCGATTTCGGGATGGCTCGACAGCAGGTGCCAGGCCCACGCCAGCGCGGCTCCCGGGCCCTCGTTGCCGGAGAAGAGGTTCATGAACTCGTCACGAAGCTCCTTGTCCGACATGCCCTCGCCGGTGTCGCGGTCCTTCGCGGCCACCAGCATGGACATGATGTCGTCCTCGGGGCCGCCTTCCTTGCGCCGGGCGACGACCTCCTTCGCCTTGCGGTTGAGCAGGCGCAGCGTGGCGAAGAAGTCCGCCCACTTCTTCTTGTAGATGGGCAGCCGCTCCAGCTTCAGGAGCCGGTACAGGAACGAGCCGCGGTCGTTCATCATCCACATCATCCGGCGGATGGCCTCCGCCGTCGGCTCGTCGGGCTCCTCGGAGTACAGCGCCCGCGTCGTCATCCGCAGCGAGAGCACCCCCATCTCCTCCGCGATGTCGAACCGCCGCCCCGGCGCTTGCGCCGACTCCCACTGGGACAGCTTCCGCTGGATGAGGTCCCCCATGCCCGCCAGCAGGCCCGTCAGCCGCTCCCTGTGGAAGGCGGGCTGGACGAGCCTGCGCTGCTTTCGCCAGTAGTTCCCTTCGCTCACGAAGAGCCCGTTGCCCAGGAACGGGTCATCCACCAGCTCCGGCTTCGAGTAGTTGGGGGCGTTCTCGGTGAGGAAGTACCGGACCTTGTCCGGATGACTCACCATGTAGGTCGCGTGGGCCCCCAACCGGAAGCGGACCACGTCGCCGTGCGCCCGGAAACCATCGACGAAGAGACCCAACGGGTCGGTCTCATGTCGCAGGATGTTGCCCCAGATGGGAAGCCCCCGGGGACCCGGGGGGGACGACGAAACTTGAGTCGAAGCCATGCGGTCTCTAGAGCGAAGCCTACCAGTTTATCAGAAGGGCCTGACCCCCTGACAAACCAAGGAGTTAGCGCCGTTCGAGGCTGACTAGACATTCCAGATAAAACAAGGGATGAAGCCAGAGGGCATGCTTCACCTCCGACCTAATTTTCCTCGATCACGGCTCCCGGTACCGGCGCCGTGCCCCCGTGCGGTAGCGGGCTCCTCGCGGCAGACCGGGGGGAGCACCGCGGTCGCTCCCCTCGCGAGGCGGACTGTCGAATCCGCCCGCTGTTGAGGGTCGAGGACTTTACCAGCCAACTGGACTGAAGCGGTCCCATGGAGCGGCCTACTCCTCGGGCCCGCGGAACCAACTTCGCGAGCCGTCCGCCTGGGAGCAGGAATGAAACAGCGCAACGAGCCGTCACCGGGTGACTTCCCCCACCTCGTGGATCTGCTGTGCCATCGCGCGCAGACACAGGGTGATTCGCTGCTGTATCGCTTCCTGGAATCGGGCGACGTCGACGGCCCCATCGAGGAGTGGAGCTACGCGCGGCTGGACACACGGGCCAGGGCGCTGGGCGCGCTCCTGAGGGCCTCCGGTGCTCAGGGTGAGCGTGCGCTGCTGCTGTATCCGCCCGGCATGGAATTCGTCGCGGGCTTCATGGGCTGTCTGTATGGCGGCGTGGTGGCGGTACCTTGTTACCCGCCGGACCCCACTCGCCTGGAGCGCACCCTGCCCCGCCTGCGCGCCATCGCCCAGGACTGCGGCGCGCGCTACGTGCTCACGACGAGCTTCATCCTGGAGATGTCGGAGCTGTTCACGCCGCAGGCGCCGGAGCTGGCGGAGCTGCAGTGGCTGGCCAGTGACGCGGTGCCGGAGGCTCAAGCGGCGGAGTGGCGTCGCCCGGAATTGGAGGGCGGCACGCTGGCGTTCCTCCAGTACACGTCCGGTTCCACGGGCAATCCCAAGGGGGTGATGGTGAGCCATGCCAACATCCTCCACAACGAGGCGCTCATCTCCCGAGGCTTCGGCCTGGATGCGTCGCGCTCGTCGGGGATGGGCTGGCTGCCCATGTTCCACGACATGGGGCTCATCGGAAAAGTGCTGCAGCCGATGTACCTCGGCTTCCCCTGCACGCTGATGTCGCCCATCTCCTTCCTGCAGCGCCCGCTGCGGTGGCTGGAGGCCATCTCCCACTTCCAGGCGACGTGCAGCGGTGGGCCCAACTTCGCCTACGACTTGTGCGTGAGGAAGGCGACCGCGGAGGACCGGGCGAAGCTGAAGCTGGGGAGCTGGGACCTGGCCTTCAACGGCGCGGAGCCGGTGCGGCGCGAGACGCTGGAGCGCTTCGCCGAGACCTTCGCCCCTTGTGGCTTCAAGAGCACGTCGTTCTATCCCTGCTACGGCCTCGCGGAGGCCACGCTCATCGTCACGGGCGGCACGCAGGGCGAGCCCTTCGTGCACGGGCGCTTCACCGCGGAGGCGCTGGAGCAGGGCCGCGCGGAGGCCCCGGCACCGGGTGCTGACGGCGCGCGCGAGCGCACGCTGGTGGGCGCGGGAATCAGCGCACTGGATCAGCGCGTTCTCATCGTCCACCCCGAGACGCGCGAGCCGCTGGGCGCGAATGCCGTGGGCGAGGTCTGGGTGTCGGGTCCGAGCGTGGCGCAGGGCTACTGGTCTCGGCCGGAGGAGACGGCCTACGCCTTCGGCGCGCGGCTGGCGTCGGGCGAGGGTCCGTTCCTTCGCACCGGAGACCTGGCCTTCCTGTCGCCCGAGGGGCAGCTGTTCGTCACCGGTCGGCTCAAGGACCTGCTCATCATCCGGGGCCGCAACCTGTACCCCCAGGACCTGGAGCTGGAGGCGGAGCGCGCGCACCGCGCCATTCGCGCCGGCTGCTGCGCGGCCTTCAGCGTGGACGTGGAGGGCGAAGAGCGGCTGATGCTCGCGGCCGAGGTGGACATGCGCGACGGCTTCGATGCGTCGGCGGTCGTCGCCGCCGTGCGACGCGTGCTCGCCGAGCAGCACGCGGTCCACGCGCATGGCGTGGTGCTGCTCCAGGCGCGCAGCATCCCCAAGACGTCCAGCGGGAAGATTCAGCGCCGGGCGACGAAGGCCGCCTGGCTGGCGGGTGAGCTGGAGGTCGTCGAGGCCTCCGTGACGGAGCCCGAGGCGGTCGAAGTGCCCGCGACGCCGGCACAGCCCCTCAAGGAGACGCTCGCGACGGCGGCCGAGACGGAGCGCGCCGCGCTCGTCCAGGGCTTCCTGCGCAACGCGGTGGCGCGCACGCTGCGCATGGACGCCGCGAAGCTGCCGGGCAACACGGAGCTGGCGAGCCTGGGACTCGACTCGCTGATGGTGCTGGAGCTGCACGGCCAGCTGGAGTCCGAGCTGGGCGTGGCCCTGCCCGCGGCCTTCCTCTGGATGAGCCCGACGCTGGAGACCGCCGCCGCGCGGCTGCTGGAGGCCTGGCAGGGCATCCGGCCCGCGGCCACGCTCGTCGCTCCGCCGCTGACCGCGGGGCCTCGCGAGGGTGAGCTGCCGCTGTCCTCGGGCCAGCTGCGCCTGTGGTTCCTGGACCGGCTGGTGCCGGACAGCGCGCTCTACAACCTCCACTTCCAGCTCCGGCTCACCGGCCCCTTGGACGCGGAGGCGCTGCGCCGCGGCCTGGACGCGCTGCTGGCGCGGCACCCCACGCTGAGCGCGGCCTTCCCCGAGGTGGACGGACAGCCGCGACTGGTGATGCGCGCGCCCGCGCCGCTGGCGCTGCCCCGCTTCGACCTGGGCACGTTGGAGTCCGAGGTCCGCGACACGGAGCTGCGACGGCTGTCGCTGGAGCAGTCGCGCGAGCCGTTCCGCCTGGCCGAGGGGCCGTGCGTGCGCGCCTCGCTGGTGTCCCTGGGCGCGAACGAGCACGTGCTGCTGATGACGCAGCACCACATCGCCACGGATGGCTGGTCCATCGGCGTGCTGGCACATGAGCTGGCGGCGCTGTACCGGGCGCAGGTCTCCGGAGCGAGCGCCGCGCCGCCGCTCCCCGCGTTCCAGTACACGGACTTCGCGCGCTGGCAGCAGGGCCTGGGTGCGCTGCTCGACGGGCAGCGGGCCTATTGGGGCAAGCAGCTCGCGGGCCTGTCGCGCCTGGAGCTGCCCACCGACTTCCCTCGTCCCCGCGAGCCCGGCTTCCAGGGCGCGCTGCACCGGCTCACGCTGGAGCGCCCGCTGGTGGAGGCGCTGCGCGCGCTGGGGCGTCGCGAGGGTTGTACGCTCTTCGTCACGCTGACGGCGGCGTGGACGGCGCTCTTGCACCGCTACAGCGGGCAGGAAGACTTCGGCGTGGGCACGGTGGTGGCGAACCGCGAGCGCCCCGAGCTGCGGGACGTGGTGGGCTTCTTCGCGCACACGCTCGTCCTGCGAGCGAATGTCGCGGGACAGCCGACCTTCCGCGAGCTGCTGGCGCGGACGCGGCAGACCTTCCATGAGGCGCTGGCCCACGCGGACCTCCCTTTCGAGGAAGTCGTCGGCGCGGCGCGTGCGCCTCGCGGTGGCGCGGACAACCCGCTGTTCCAGACGGCGCTGCTCCTGGAGGCGCTGCCTCCCACGGACCTGACGGTGCCGGGCATGCAGTGGCAGCCGGTGTTGCCGGTGCCGGATGGCGCGGTGGAGGGCACGTCGAAGTTCGACCTCCAGCTCTCGCTCGCTGAGACGGTGGACGGCCTCACGGGCGCGTTCGAGTACCGCACGGACCTCTTCACGGCCACCACCGTGGCGCGGCTGGCGAAGCACCTGGAGACGCTGCTGCGCGCGGCGGTGGACAGCTCCGAGACGCGGGTGGAGGACCTGGCCCTGCTCGACGCCGTGGAGACGCGGCGGCTGTTGGTGGACTGGAACGAGCTGACGCCCTCGGCGCCCGAGGACGCGGCGGCGTGCATCCACGCGCAGTTCCGCGCCCAGGCGGCGAAGACTCCCGACGCCGTGGCCGTGGTGGGTGACGACGCGGCGCTGACGTACGCGGAGCTGGACGCGCGCTCCAACGCGCTGGCGTGGCACCTGCGCACGCTGGGCGTCGGGCCCGAGGTGCGGGTGGGCCTGTGCGTGGAGCGCTCGGCCGCCATGGTCGTCGCGATGATGGGTGTGCTCAAGGCGGGTGGCGCCTACGTGCCCCTGGACCCGGACTACCCCCGCGAGCGACTGGCATACATGCTGGAGGACTCCGGCGCGGCCGTGCTGCTCACGGAGACGCACCTGGAAGGCACCGTGCCCGCGGGGCGCGCGCGCGTCGTGACGATGGAGAGCGTGGCGCTGACGGCTGGCGCGGGGCGCGATGCGCCTCCTCCTTCCGGGATGGGCCCGGCGAACCTCGCGTACGTCATCTACACGTCCGGCTCCACGGGGCGGCCCAAGGGCGTCATGGTGCCCCATGGCGGCGTGGCCAACTTCTTCACCGCGATGGACGCGCGCATCGGCGACCAGCCCGTGGGCTCGTGGCTGGCCGTCACCAGCATCTCCTTCGACATCTCCGTGCTGGAGCTGCTGTGGACGCTCACGCGCGGCTTCAAGCTCGTGGTCCAGGGCGAGGGCGCGTCCATCAAGGCGCCCGCCCGGGCCTCGGCCTCGAAGCGCAAGCCGATGGAGATGAGCCTCTTCTACTTCGCGGATGATGCGGAGGCGGCGTCGGGAGACCGCTACCGGCTGCTGCTGGAGGGCGCGAAGTTCGCGGACCGCCACGGCTTCGCGGCGGTGTGGACGCCGGAGCGCCACTTCCACGCCTTCGGCGGCCTGTACCCCAGTCCTTCCGTCGCGGGCGCCGCCATCGCCGCGGTGACGGAGCGCGTGGCCATCCGCGCCGGCAGCGTCGTGTTGCCCCTGCACCACCCGGTCCGCGTGGCCGAGGAGTGGGCGCTGGTGGACAACATCTCCCGGGGCCGCGTGGGCATCTCCGTCGCCTCCGGCTGGCACGCGAACGACTTCGTCTTCGCGCCCGAGCGCTACGAGAAGCGCCGCGAGCTGATGCTGGAGGGCCTGGAGACGGTGCGCCGCCTCTGGCGCGGCGAGACGCTGCGCATGACGGGTGGCGCGGGCGCGCAGGTGGACGTCACGCTGCGTCCCCGCCCGGTGCAGAAGGAGCTGCCGGTGTGGCTCACGGCGGCGGGCAACCCGGAGACGTTCCTCACCGCGGGCAAGCTGGGCTGCCATGTCCTCACCCACTTGCTGGGACAGACGTGGGAGGACCTGGAGAAGAAGCTGGTCCTCTACCGTGACGCCTGGCGCGCTGCGGGCCACGAGGGTGACGGCCACGTCACGCTGATGCTCCACACCTTCATCGGCGAGGACGTCGCCAAGGTGCGCTCGGTGGTGGAGAAGCCCTTCCGCGACTACCTGCGCAGCTCCGCGGACCTGATGCGCGGCCTGGGACAGACGCTGGGCGTGGACCTGAACACGGCGACCGAGGCGGATCTGGATCGGCTGGCGGCGCAGGCGTTCGAGCGTTACTTCGAGGCGAGCGGCTTGTTCGGCACACCGCGCTCCGTGCGCGAGCAGATGGAGCGGCTGCGGTCTCTGGGCGTGGACGAGGTGGGGTGCCTCATCGACTTCGGAATCCCGGCGGACACCGTGCTGGCCAGCCTTCCCTTGCTCCTCGAAGTGAAGCTCCAGGCGGACCGCGAGGGCCGTCGCTCCGGCACCGCGCGCTCCATTCCGCTCAACGTGCGTGAGCACGCCGTCACGCACCTGCAATGCACGCCGTCACTGGCGCGCGCGCTGCTGGCCGATTCCGAGTCCTCCGAGGCGGTGGGCGGGCTTCAGCGGCTGATGGTCGGTGGCGAGGCCCTTCCCTCCTCCCTGAGCGCGTCGCTGCGGCAGGTGCTGGGCGAGGGCTCCCGGCTGCTCAACATGTACGGCCCCACGGAGACGACCATCTGGTCGTCCACGCACGACGTGCGCGGTGAGGCCGGGCCGGTGGTCTCCATCGGAACGCCGTTCCTGAGGACGCAGTTCTACCTGCTCGACGCGCGGATGCGCCCGGTGCCGGTGGGCGTGCCCGGGGAGCTGTTCATCGGCGGCGCGGGCGTGGTGCGCGGCTACCTGGCGCGTCCCGAGCTGACGGCGGAGCGCTTCCTGCCGGACCCCTTCGCTCGCGAGCCGGGCGCGCGGCTGTACCGCACCGGAGACAGGGCGCGCTGGCGCGAAGACGGCACGGTGGAGTTCCTGGGCCGCGTGGACCACCAGCTCAAGGTGCGTGGCTTCCGCATCGAGGCGGGTGAAATCGAGGCGGTGCTCAGCGCCAGGCCCGAGGTGCGCGAGGCCGTCGTGGTGGCCCGCGAGGACACGCCGGGCGACGTGCGCCTGGTGGCGTACGTGGTGCAGCGGGACGGACACGCCGTCGACGCGGCGGCGCTGCGCGACGCGGTGGCACAGCGACTGCCCGAGCACATGGTGCCGTCGCTGGTGGTGGAGCTGCCGGCGCTGCCCCTCACGCCCAACGGCAAGGTGGACCGCAAGGCCCTCCCCGCGCCCACGGCGACGCGTGCCTCGCGCGCGACCTTCGTGGCGCCGCAGGGGCAGTTGGAGCAGCAGATCTCCGACATCTGGAAGGAAGTGCTCAAGGTCGAGCAGGTCGGCGTGAACGACAACTTCTTCGACCTGGGTGGTCACTCGCTGCTGATGGTGCAGGTGCACACCCGACTCAAGGCGGTGCTCGGTGGGGAGCTGCCGCTGCTCAAGCTGTTGGAACATCCCACCGTCAGCGCGCTCGCGCGGTTCGTGCGTCAGGGAACTCCGGCCGGGGCTTCATCGGTGGAGACGGCGCAGGACCGGGCGAAGCGCCAGCTCGAGAGCCTGAAGCGACAGCAGCAACGGGCCAGGAAACAGGGGTAGTCCGTCATGGGGCGTCACATGGAGTACCAGGGGGATGTAGGGCTGGCGGTGGCCATCGTCGGCATGGCCGTGCGTGTCCCTGGTGCCGAGGACGTAGACGCGTTCTGGCGCCTGCTGCGCGAGGGCGTGGAGGGCATCTCCTTCTTCTCCGATGACGCGCTCAAGTCCCTGGGCGTCGACCCGACGTTCCTGGCCAACCCCCACTTCGTCCGCGCGGCGCCGGTGCTGGAGCGACCGGCCCGCTTCGACGCGGGCTTCTTCGGCTACGCCCCGCGCGAGGCGGAGCTGTTGGACCCCCAGCACCGCGTCTTCCTGGAGTGTGTCTGGAAGGCGCTGGAGCACGCGGGCTACGCGCCGGGGCGCATCCCTGGGACGACGGGCCTCTACGCGGGCTCCAGCCTCAGCAGCTACCTGCTCTTCAACCTGCTCTCACGCGCGGAGTTCCAGCAGGCCGAGGACACCTTCCCGGCCATGGTGGCCAACGACAAGGACTTCCTCGCCACGCGCGTGGCGTATCATCTGGACCTCAAGGGCCCGGCGCTGACGGTGCAGACGGGCTGCTCCACGTCGCTGGTGGCCACGCACCTCGCCTGCCAGTCGCTCCTGGGCTACCAGTGTGACGTGGCGCTCGCGGGCGGCGTGTCCGTGCACGTGCCGCAGCGCACCGGCTACCACTACCAGGAGGGTGGCATCACCTCCCCGGACGGCCACTGCCGCGCCTTCGACGCGAAGGGCCAGGGCACGCTCTTCGGCAGCGGCGCGGGCGTGGTGGTGCTCAAGCGCCTGGAGGACGCGCTCAACGACGGCGACACCATCCACGCCGTCATCCGCGCGTCCGCCATCAACAACGACGGCGCGATGAAGGTCGGCTTCACCGCGCCCGGAGTGGAGGGCCAGGTGGAGGTCATCGCCCGGGCACAGGCCATCGCGGAGGTGGCGCCGGACTCCATCAGCTACGTGGAGGCGCACGGCACGGCCACGCCGCTCGGTGACCCCATCGAAGTGCAGGCGCTCGACACCGTGTTCCGCGCCGGCACCGACAAGCGCGGCTTCTGCGGGCTGGGCTCGGTGAAGACGAACGTGGGCCACCTGGACGCCGCCGCGGGCGTGACGGGGCTGGTGAAGACGGTGCTCTCACTGGAGCACGCGGAGCTGCCGCCCAGCCTGAACTACGAGACGCCCAACCCGCGCATCGACTTCGCCAACAGCCCCTTCTACGTCAACACCGCGCTCAAGCCCTGGCCCGAGGGCGCCACGCCGCGCCGCGCGGGTGTCAGCTCGTTCGGCATTGGCGGCACCAACGCGCACGTCATCCTGGAGGAGGCCCCGTTCGTCCGGCCTGGAGACTCCGCGCGCGCGTGGCAGCTCCTGGTGCTCTCCGCGCGGACGCAGACGGCGCTGGAGAAGCAGACCACCGCGCTGCTGGAGCACTTGAAGGCGCATCCCGAGCAGCCGCTCGCGGACGTGGCGTGGACGCTGCAAATCGGCCGCAAGGCGCTGGACCTCCGACGCGTGCTGGTGTGCCGCGACAGGGACGACGCGGTGCGTGTGCTGGAGACGAGGGACCCGCAGCGGCTGTTCACGCTCGCGCCCGGCTCCGGCACGCCCTCGGCGGTCTTCATGTTCCCCGGCGGCGGCGCGCAATACCCGGACATGGGCCGGGGCCTCTACGACGCGGAGCCTGCCTTCCGCGAAGCGGTGGACCAGTGCTGCGCGCTCTTGCGACCCCGGCTGGGCTTCGACCTGAAGCCCGTCATGTACCCGGACGCGGCCTCCTCGGCGAACGCGAGCCAGCGCCTCAAGCGGACGTCGCTGGCGCTGCCCGCGCTGTTCACCGTCGAGTACGCGCTGGCGCGCCTCTGGGAGTCGTGGGGCGTGAAGCCCGAGGCCGTCATCGGCCACAGCCTGGGTGAGTACACGGCGGCCTGCCTCGCGGGGGTGTTCTCGCTGGAGGACGCGCTGGCGCTGGTGGTGCTGCGCGGCAAGCTCTTCGAGGAGCTGCCCGGTGGCGGCATGCTCAGCGTGCCCCTGCCGGAGTCGGGCGTGCGGCCCTTCCTCGGGGAGACGCTGTCCCTGGCGGCGGTGAACGGGCCCTCGCAGTGCGTGGTGGCCGGCACGGTGGAGGCCGTCGAGGCCCTGGCGGCCGAGCTGACGCGCCGTGAGGTGGAGTTCCGTCACATCCCCATCGACGTGGCGGCGCACTCGCATCTGGTGACGCCGATTCTCGCGCGCTTCCAGGAGTTCATCGGGACGCTCCAGCGCAACGCGCCCACCCTGCCGTTGATGTCCAACGTCACCGGCACGTGGATGACGGCCGAGGAGGCCACGGACCCGGCGTACTGGACACGGCACCTGCGGCAGACGGTGCGCTTCGGCGATGGCATCCGCACGCTGGCGGAGGTTCCCCACCGCGTGTACCTGGAGGTCGGCCCCGGCCGCACGCTGAGCACGCTCGCGCGACTCCAGCTCACCGGCCCCCAGGCGCCGCCCATCCTCCCCTCGCTGCGCCATCCGCAGGACCCGGTGCCCGACGAGGAGCTGCTCACCGCCACGCTCGGCAAGCTCTGGGCGGCGGGAATCGGCATCGACTGGAACGGCGTGCGCGGCGACAAGCGGCGTCTGCGCGTGCCCCTGCCCACCTATCCATTCGAGGGACAGGACTACTGGCTCGCGCCCGAGGCCCCTTCCACTCAGCGACGAGGCGCGGCGCGCAAGACGTCGGACGTCGGCGGCTGGTTCTACCTGCCTTCATGGAAGCGCGCGCCGCTTCCCCTGCCCCGGGCGAGCACCAGCGCGGTGCGCGACTGGGTCGTGTTCCTGGATGCGGGCGGCGTGGGCGAGGCCCTGGCCGTGCGACTGGAGAGCGCGGGTCACCGCGTGGCGCGCGTGTCACGCGGTGCTCGGCTTCAGGAGCTGGGCCCGTACCACTTCAGCCTGGACCCCGCGGACTCGGACGAGCCCACGTTCCTGTTGCTGGCCCTGAAGGCGAAGGACTTCAAGGTGGAGCGCATCGTCCACCTGTGGAGCCTGGACGGGCTCGACGGCGCGGAGCACGAGTCGTCCGAGGCTCGCTTCGACCAACAGCAGGAGCGCGGCTTCCATCCCCTGCTGCGGCTGACACGCGCGCTGGCGGAGGAGGCGCTGCCCGGCCCCGTGGAGCTGACGGTGGTGGGGCGCGGAGCAATGGAGGTGGAGAGCGCGGACGAGGTCACCCCCGAGCACGCCACGCTGCCCGCCCTGTGCAAGGTGATTCCCCAGGAGCACGACACCCTGTCCTGCCGCTATGTGGACCTGGGACACGGCTCCGTGACGCAGGACGCGCACTCCCTGCTGCGCGAGCTCACCTCCGACACCCAGGAGCCCATCGTCGCCTGGCGCGGGACGCACCGACTGGCGCAGACGCATGAGCCGCTGCGGCTCGAGCAGGATGCCCTCGCGGAGCAGCCCCTCAAGGCGCGCGGCGTGTACCTCATCACCGGCGGCCTGGGTGGCGTGGGCCTGCTGCTCGCGCGGCACCTGGCGAGCGCCCATCAAGCCCGGCTCATCCTCGTGAGCCGCGCCGGGTTGGAAGTCGACCCGGGCGGACACAAGCAGCGCGCGGTGCGAGAGCTGGAAGCGGCGGGCGCGGAGGTGCTGGTGGTCCGCGCGGACGTGGCGGACGAGTCTCGGCTGCGCATGGCGCTGGCGGAGGCGGACGTTCGCTTCGGCTCGGTGGACGGAGTGATTCACGCGGCGGGACTCGCGGGTGAAGGCGCGGTGGCGCTGCTCTCCGGACTGGACGCGGCGGCCTGCGCGCCCCACTTCCGGGCGAAGGTCCATGGCACCTACGCGCTGGAGCGCGCGCTGACGGGCCGGGCCCTCGACTTCGTGCTGCTGGTGTCCTCCAACGCCTCGGTGCTCGGCGGCCTGGGGCTCGCGGCCTACGGCGCGGCGAATGCCTTCCTGGATGCCTTCGCCGTCTCGCGTTCTCGCCCGGGGCTGACCCGGTGGCTGAGCACCAACTGGGACGGCTGGCCCGGCGTGGACGAGGTGACGCGCGAGGTCCGCACGAGCATCGACATGTTCGCCATGACGCCGACCGAGGCGGTGGAAGCCTTCCGCCGCGTGGTGGAGTCCCCGCTGAGCGGACAGGTGGTGGTGTCCACCGGCGACCTGGACGCGCGCGTCGCGCGGTGGGTGCGGCGCGAGGGCACGGGGAAGCACGCGAACGCGGCGGGTGGCGCGACGCACGAGCGGCCCCAGCTCGGCACCGAGTACGTGGCGCCCACGGATGACGTGGAGCTGGCGCTGGCGAAGGTGTGGCAGGAGCAGCTCGGCCTGACGCAACTGGGCATCCACGACAACTTCTTCGACCTGGGCGGCAACTCGCTGCTGTGGCTCAAGATTGTCGGCCGCCTGAAGCGGGAGCTGGGGCGCGATGTCCCCCTCACCTCCGTCTTCGAGGCGCCCACGGTGGCCGCGCTGGCGAAGCGGCTGGGAGGGCTCCCCACCCCGGAGGAGTCCCCCACCTTCGAGGCGAGTCAGAACCGGGGAGCCCAGCGCAGGGAGCGGCGCAGTCGCCGTGAGTGAAGCAGCGAAGGAGTGGATTGACGTGGACGTGAAGCAGCCGGCAGACATCGACGACGCAGACCTCGCCATCATCGGCATGTCCGGGCGCTTTCCTGGCGCACGTGACACGGCGGAGTTCTGGGCGAACGTGCGCGGCGGCGTGGAGTCCATCCGCTTCTTCACCCCCGAGGAGTCCCTCGCGGCGGGAGTTCCCCCGGAGTTGGTGGAGGACCCCGACTACGTGCGCGCGGCGGCGGTGCTGCCGGAGCCCGAGTCCTTCGACGCTGCTTTCTTCGACATGCCTCCCCGCGAGGCGGAGCTGACGGACCCGCAGCACCGCGTCTTCCTGGAGGTCTGCTGGGAGGCGCTGGAGCACGCGGGCTATTCGCCGCGCGACTACCCGGGCGCCGTCTCCGTGTACGGCGGCGCCACGCTCAACACATATCTGTTGATGAACCTGGCGCGGAATCCTCGCGTGCTGGAGTCCGTGGAGCCGGTGCAGGTCAACATCGGCAACGGCACCGACTTCCTGGCCACCCGCGTCTCGTACAAGCTGAACCTCCGAGGCGCCAGCCACGCCGTGCAGAGCGCGTGCTCGACGTCGCTGGTGGCGGTGCACCTGGCTTGCCAGAGCCTGCTCAATGGCGAGTGCGACATGGCGCTCGCGGGCGGCGCCTCCGTCAACGTCAGCTTCCTCCACGGCTACCGGCACGCGGAGGGAGGCATGGCCTCTCCCGACGGTCGCTGCCGTCCCTTCGACGCGAAGGCTCGGGGCACGCTGTTCGGCAGCGGCGCGGGCGTCGTGTTGCTGAAGAAGCTGCGCAACGCCGTGCGAGATGGCGACACGGTGCACGCCGTCATCAAGGGCTCGGCCATCAACAACGATGGCGCGCTCAAGGCGGGCTACACCGCGCCGGGCATCGAGGGCCAGTCCCAGGTGGTGGCGGAGGCGCTCGCGGCGGCGGGACTGGACGCGGACTCCATCGGCTACGTGGAGGCCCACGGCACCGCGACGCCCCTGGGCGACCCCATCGAAGTGGAGGCGCTCACGCGCGCCTTCCGCTCCTCCACGCAGCGCAGGCGCTTCTGCGCCATTGGCTCGGTGAAGGGCAACGTGGGCCACCTGGATGCCGCCGCTGGCATCACCGGCCTCATCAAGACGGCGCTGGCCGTGAAGCACGGCGAGCTGCCGCCCAGCCTCCACTACGAGCGGCCCAACCCGGCCATCGACTTCGACGGCAGTCCCTTCTACGTCAACGCGACGCTCAAGCCCTGGCCAGGCGGCGCGCTGCCCCGGCGCGGCGGCGTCAGCTCCTTCGGCGTGGGCGGCACCAACGCGCACGTCGTGCTCGAGCAGGCGCCTCGCACGCCCGACAGCGCGGCCTCGCGTCGCGCGTGGCAGGTGCTGCCGCTGTCCGCGCGCACGTCCTCCGCGCTGGAGACCAGCACCCGGCGACTCGCCGAGGCGCTGAAGTCTTCACCCGACGCGAAGCTCGCGGACGTGGCCTGGACGCTCCAGGCGGGACGCCAGCGCTTCTCGCAGCGCCGCTTCCTGCTCGCGCGCGGCGTGGGAGACGCGGTGGAGGTGCTCTCCAAGGAAGGCGATGCCCGCCTCCACACCGAGTCCCAGGACGCGGTGGAGCGCCCGGTGGCGTTCCTCTTCTCGGGCCAGGGCTCGCAGCACGTGGGCATGGGACGCGCGCTGTACGACGCGGAGCCCGTCTTCCGGGTCGAGGTCGACCGGTGCTCCGAGCTGCTCAAGGCGCATCTGGGCGGGCGGGACCTGCGCGACGTGATGTACCCGAAGGCAGGGGACCCGGCGGAGAACGAGAAGACGCTGGCGCGGACGGAGTTCACGCAGCCCGCGCTGTTCGTCATCGAGTACGCCACCGCGCGCCTCTGGATGTCCTGGGGCGTGAAGCCCGCGGCGATGCTGGGACACAGCATTGGCGAGTACACGGCCGCGTGCCTCGCGGGAGTCTTCTCGTTGGAGCACGCGCTCCAGCTGGTCGCCGCGCGCGGCCGGCTGATGCAGTCGCTGCCCACCGGCGCCATGCTGGCGGTGCCGCTGAGCGAGGACGAGGTCCGTCCGTATCTCGGGACCGAGCTGAGCCTGGCCGCGGTGAACGCGCCCATGCAGTGCGTCGCCTCCGGGCCGACGGAGGCCGTGGAGAAGCTGAAGCGCCAGCTCGAGGAGGCCGGCGTGCGCAGCCACGTGCTCGCCACGTCCCATGCCTTCCACTCGGCGATGATGGACCCCATCCTGGAGTCCTTCACGGCGCGCGCGGCGGCGGTGAGCCTGAAGCCCCCCACCCTGCCCTTCGTCTCCAACGTCACCGGTACGTGGATTACCTCGGAGCAGGCGACGAGCCCCCGGTACTGGGCCCAGCACCTGCGCGGCGCGGTGCGCTTCGCGGATGGCCTGCACGCGCTGCTCTCCGACCCGAAGCGCGCGGTGCTCGAGGTGGGTCCGGGACAGGTGCTCAGCCGGCTCACGCGGCGCTATCCCGACGCCACCGCGTCACGCCCGGTGCTCAGCTCGATGCCCTCGTCGCAGGACACCGTGGCCGCCGACGCGCCGCCGCTCGCGTACACCACGCTGGGCGGACTCTGGCAGGCCGGCGTCACCGTGGACTGGCGCGGCTTCCACGGCGAGGAGCGTCGCCACCGCATTCCCCTGCCGACCTATCCCTTCGAGCGGCAACGCTACTGGGTGGAGCCCGACACGAAGCGCCCCACCGAGGCCGCGCCCGTCACGAGCGAGACGCTCGGGTTGCCGCTCGCGCAGGCGCCGATGGAGCGCTGGTTCCATGCGCCTTCCTGGAAGCGCGCGCCGCTTCCTCCCGGACGGACCGCGAAGGCCGCGAACCCAAGCGTCTGGCTCGTCTTCGAGGACGAGTCGTCCCCCACCGAGGCGCTGCTGGCCTCCAAGTCTGGCGAGGAGCGCCTGGTGGTCCGCGTGCGGCCGGGCGCGGGCTTCAGTCGCTCCGGCGAGTGCGACTACACCGTGGCTCCGGGCTCGCTGCCGGACCTGCGCGCGCTGCTCACGGCGCTGCGGGACGCGGGCCAACTGCCCGATGCCGTGTTGCACCTGTGGAGCCTCACCTCGGACGCGCCCGCGTCCTTCGCGCAGGTCCAGGCGAGCGGCTACTTCACGCTCGTCGCCCTCGCGCGGGCCCTCGTCGAGCTGACGTCGGAGCGACCCTGCATCATCTGGGTGGTGTCCAACCACGTCCACGACGTCACGGGTGACGAGCCACTCCGCGCCGACAAGGCCACGCTGACCGGCCCCTGCCGGGTGATTCCGCAGGAGCATCCGAGCCTGAGGTTCCACCACGTGGACGTGGTGACGGGTCCGGACGCACGACTCTCCGCCACCAGCCTCCAGTCGCTCCGCGTCGAGCTGCGCTCTGCTCCCCGCGAGTCGGTGGTGGCGCTGCGCGGACCGCACCGCTGGGTGCAGCGCCTGGAGCCGCTGCCGCTGCCTGACGCGCCCGCGCCGCATCCGAGCGCACGTCCCGGCGGTGTGTACCTGCTCGTCCATGGCCTCGGCGGTCTGGGCGCGATGAATGGACGCGCGCTGGCCAGCCTGTCTCCCGGGGCGAAGCTCGTGTGTCTGGAGCCGCTCGGCTTTCCGTCACGCGACACCTGGGACGCGCACGTCGCCCGTCATGGCGAGAGCGAGACGTGGACGCAGCGCATCCGTCGCGCGCGGCAGCTCGAGGCCCTGGGCGCGGAGGTGGTGGTGCTTCCCACCGACCTGACGCGACAGGAGTCCCTGCGCGAAGCCATCGACACGACGGTGGCCCGCTTCGGCGCGCTGCACGGCGTGGTGCATGCGGCGTGGCTCCCCAAGGACCAGGTGGCGCGGCTCGTCTCGGAGACAGGGCCCGAGGAGAGCGCCTGGCACTTCGACCCGCGCGCACGGGGCCTGGCCCTGCTGGATGCAGTGCTTGGAGACAGGGCGCTGGATTTCCGCGTCGTGGCGTCGTCCATCTCGGCGGTCCTTGGCGGCATGGCCACCGTCGCGCACACCGCCGCGAGCGCCTGGCAGGACGCCTTCGCCCAGGCCGCGTCGCATGAAGGACGGCGGTGGTTGAGCCTGGGCTGGGACGTGGTGAAGGTGGAGGACTACGGCGCGCACCCGGGTGCACGCGGTGAGGCGCTGGACCGCCTGGCGCTCTCTCCCGAGCAAGGCGCGGAGGCCCTGAGTCGCGCGCTCGCGCATGCCACGGGTTCCTGGTTGGTGGTCTCCACCCACGATGTAGCCGCGCGCCAGTCTCCAGCGGCGCAGGGCCATGCCACCGAGGACACGCGCGAGGAGCCCGCGGCGCGGCCCCAGCATCCCCGACCGTCGAACCTGCGCAGTGCCTACGTGGCGCCGACGACGGACATGGAGCGGACGCTGGCCGACCTGTGGCAGCAGACGCTGGGCGTCGCGCCCATTGGCATCCAGGACAACTTCTTCGAGCTGGGCGGTGACTCACTCATCGCCGTGCAGCTCAGCGACCGGCTCAAGCGTCGGCTCAACATCAGCGTGCCCGCGTCCAGCCTCTACGAGGGCGTCACCGTGAAGGCCCTGGCGGCGCTGCTCCAGCCTCCCGAGGCGGGCCCGGGCTCCGCGAACAGCGAGGCCGACGAGCGCGAGTCCACCGTGCAGCGCCGCAAACAGAACCTCCAGCGCCAGCGCTCCCGTCGACGCGCGGACGATGAAGAACCGGAGGAAGCCGGCTGAGAGTCGTCACGGCTCCCACTCAACCTCCGCGCGCCCACCCATGCGAGCCATCCTCACCAACTTCGGAACCCTCGGCGACGTCCAGCCCTTCGTGGCGCTGGCCGTCGAGCTGAAGCGTCACGGACACCAGCCCGTGCTCGCCGCCGCGCCGTCGTACCGCGCGCTCGCCCAGCAGCATGACGTCGACTTCATTCCGGTGGGGCCCGACCTGCGGCAAGCCCAGAGCGGCATCACCCAGGCGATGATGGGGAGCCCCGACGTCGTGCACTCCGCCGGGGGAATGCTCCAGCTCTTCCAGCCGTTGGTGGAGTCGCTGCCCCGCATGTATGAGGACCTTCGCGCCGCGTGTCAGGGCGCCGACGTGCTCGTCAGCGGACGCGTCCAACCCGCCGCGCGCATGGTGCATGACCTGACGCACCTGCCCTTCGTCACCGTGCTGGTGGAGCACAGCGGCAGCGGCGGCGGAGGCCCGGCCTTCCAGGCGGCCGTGCGCGGACTGGTGAACCCCCTGCGAGAGGTCCATGGCTTGCCGCCGCTCGACAACCCGCTGGTGGATGGCCTGTCGAATCAGCTCGTGCTCACCGCGCTGAGCCGACACGTTCGGCCTCCCGCCACGGACCTGCCTCCGCACCACCACACCGTCGGCTACTGCTTCCTCGACGAGCCGGCCTTCACGCCGGACGCGGAGCTGGCCCGGTTCCTCGCCGAGGGCGAGCCTCCTGTCTGCATCACCTTCGGCAGCATGACGCACGCGGACCCGGAGGCGCTGACGGACACGTTGGTGAACGCCACGGCGCGCGCGGGGCGACGGGCGCTCATCCAGCACGGATGGAGCGGACTGGGCCAGCGCGCCCTGCCTCCGACGGTGCGAGCCCTGGGACAGGTGCCGCACTCCTGGCTCTTCTCGCGCGTGTCGTGCGTGGTGCACCACGGCGGAGCGGGGACCACGGGCGCGGCCTTCCGGGCAGGCGTCCCGCAAGTCGTGGTGCCACACACGTATGACCAGTTCACCTGGGGCGAGGTCGTCCAGCAGCAGGGCTGCGGTGGCGCGGCGCTGCCGATTGGTGAGCTGAGCGCGGAGCGACTCGGGGACGCGTTGAGCACGGTGCACGCTCGCGCGGACCTCCAGGCGACCGCGGCGCGGCTGGGCGAACAGCTCCGCGCGGAGCACGGAACGATGAAGGCGCGTCAGCTCCTCGAGGACCTGGTCCGGCGAGTGGGGTTGGCCTCGGACTCGAAGGTCGAGGACGAAGCGGACGCGGAAGACGAGGGGCGGCAACAGCGCCGCAAGTCGGCGCTGAAGCAGCAACGGGCGAGGAAGGTCGAAACTTGAGCGGGACTTCGGAGAGAGACATGGCCACGGATTCGTCCAACGCGGACACCACCGGTTTGGAGATCGCCGTCGTCGGCATGGCGGGGCGCTTCCCGGGTGCGCGCGACCTGGAGGCGTTCTGGCGCAACCTGCGGGACGGCGTGGAGTCCATCAGCTTCCTGACGGACGCGGAGCTGGAGGCGAGCGCGCTCGACACGGCCGCCATTCGCTCGGACCCCAACTACGTGAAGGCCGCCGCCGTCCTGGAGGACGCGGACCTTTTCGACGCGGGCTACTTCGGCGTCACCCCCAAGGAAGCGGAGGTGATGGACCCTCAGCAGCGCGTCTTCCTGGAGTGCGCCGTGGAGGCGCTGGAGAACGCGGGCTACGACGCCGAGCGCTTCAAGGGTCGCATCGGCGTGTACGCCGGAGCGCGCACGGACACGTACGTCTTCAACCTCTTCTCCAACCCCACCGCGCTCGGCGGGTTGGACCCGTTCGAGATTGGCCTGGGCAATGACCTGGCCTTCCTCACCACGCGCGTGGCGCACCGCCTCAACCTGCGCGGGCCCGCGTACTCCGTGCACACCGCGTGCTCCACGGCGCTCGTCGCGCTGCACCTGGCGGGACAGGCCCTGCTCGCGGACGAGTGCCGGATGGCCATTGCTGGCGGCGTCGCCATCAACGTGCCGCAGAAGGTCGGCTACCTGTACCAGTACGGCGGCATCGTCTCGCCGGATGGCCACTGCCGGGCCTTCGACGCGAAGGCGGCGGGCACCATCTTCGGCAGCGGAATCGGCCTGGTGGTCCTCAAGCGGCTGGAGGACGCGCTGGCGGACGGCGACACCATCCACGCCGTCATCAAGGGCTCCGCCATCAACAACGACGGCGCCGTGAAGGCCAGCTTCACCGCGCCCAGCGTGCAGGGGCAGGCCACCGTCATCAAGGACGCGCTCGCCGCGGCGGAGGTGCCCGCCGACACGATTTCCTACGTGGAGACGCACGGCACCGGCACCGCGCTGGGAGACCCCATCGAGCTGCGCGCGTTGACGAAGGTGTTCGGCGCGAAGGCGAAGGGCCGCCGCACGGTGCCCATCGGCTCGGTGAAGACGAACGTGGGCCATCTGGACGCGGCGGCCGGCAGCGCGAGCCTGCTCAAGGCCATCCTCGCGATGAAGCACCAGCAGGTTCCGCCCAGCCTCCACTTCGAGTCGCCCAACCCGCAGATCGACTTCGACAGCGGGCCCTTCTACGTGAACACCGCGCTCCAGCCGTGGCCGCGCGGCAAGACGCCCCGGCGCGCGGGCGTCAGCTCGTTCGGCATCGGCGGCACCAACGCCCACATCGTGCTGGAGGAGGCGCCTCCCGCGCCCTCTGCGTCGACGGGCCGCCCGTGGGAGTTGCTGGTCCTCTCCGCGCGCAGCCACACCGCGCTCGACTCGGCCACCGCGCGGCTCGCGCAGCACCTGGAAGCACATCCGGAGCAGCCGCTCGCGGATGTGGCGTACACGCTCCAGGTCGGCCGCAAGGCGCATGCACACCGCCGCGTGGTGGTGGCTCGCGACGGGCAGGATGCCGTGCGGGTGCTGCGCATGGCGGAGCCCCAGCGCGTGCTCTCCGGTACGCACGAGACGGGCAACCGCCCCGTGTCCTTCCTCTTCTCCGACGCCGGAGCGGAGGCTTCACTGGATTCGCTGTACCGGTCGGAGCCCGCCTTCCGCGCGGAAGTGGACCAGTGCGCGGAGCTGCTCCAGTCGCGGCTGGGCGTGGACCTGAGCGCCGTGCTGTATCCCGAGGACGGGAGCCGGCCCGCGCGCTCCGGTCCGGTGTCCGCCGCCGCGCGCTTCGTGGAGCCGTACGCCCTGGCGCGCCTGTGGATGTCGTGGGGCGTGCAGCCCGAGTCGATGCTCGGCGAAGGCGTGGGCGCGTGGATCGCCGCGAGCCTCGCGGGCACGCTCTCGCTGGAGGAGGCCCTGTCCCTGACGGTCGCCCGAGCCGAGGGACGAGAGCACGCACCGAGCGCCGCGACGCTGAAGGCGCCCGAGGTGCCGCTCTACTCCCTGGTCACCGGAGCGCTGCTCACGGCCGCCGAGGCCACCCGTCCCGAGACGTGGAAGGACGCGGCGAGCCGCGCGCCGCGCCTGGACGACGCGCTTCGCGAGCTGGTGAAGGAGCCCTCTCGCGTCGTGCTCGCGATGGGGGCCACGGGGGCGCTCGTCGAGAAGTCCCTCGCGCTGGCGGGAAGCACGGGGACTCGCTCCGTGCGCGGCTGCCTGCCCGCCTCGGGAGCCAACCCGCCCGCGTCCGCGGCGGTGCTCGGCACGCTGGGGCAGCTCTGGCTGGACGGCGTGGAGGTGGACTGGGAGGCCGTGAGCGAGGGCCGCGCGCTTCGTCGCGTGCCGCTGCCCACGTACCCCTTCGAGCGCCAGCGCTACTGGGTGGCGCCGGGCACGCGCGTCGAGGCCACGCAGGCCCAAGCGCCGCAGGGAAAGCTCGTGGACATGGCGGAGTGGTTCCACGTGCCCACGTGGCACCGCACGGCGCCCGTGGCCCTGGACCGCAAGGCCCTGGCCGAGCGTCGCTGCTGGGTCGTCTTCGTGGACGGCGTGGGCGTCGGCGAGGCGCTGTGCCGACGACTGGAGGAGGCGGGCCAGGACGTGGTGCGGGTGCGCCAGGGCAGCGCGTTCATGCGAGACGCCGCGCGCCGGTATGCGTTGGATCCTCGCCTGCGCGGTGACTACGCCATGCTGTGGAAGGACCTGACGGACCAGGAGCTGAGCCCGTCCGTGGTCGTCCATCTGTGGAGCCTCGCCTCGTCGGGCGAGGACCTCCCGGGGCCCGAGCTGTTCCGCAAGGTCCAGGACACGGGCTACTTCAGCCTCCTGCACCTGGGACAGGCGCTCGCCCAGGGAGACACCTCCCGCCCCGTGCGCCTGGAGGTGGTGACGGACCGGCTGCATGACGTGGCGGGCGAGGGCAACGCCCTCCCGGAGAAGGCCACGCTGCTGGGGCCGTGCAAGGTGATTCCGCAGGAGCAGGACCACGTCACCACGCGCTGCATCGACCTGATCGCGCCCGAGCCTCGGACCGCGGGCGTGGAGAAGCTCGCGGAGCGGTTGCTCGCCGAGCTGAGTCAGCGCACGCGCGACGCAGTGGTGGCGTGGCGCTCCAACCACCGCTTCACGCAGACGCATGCGCCGCTGCGGCTGGAGCCCACGGGCGAGGCCCAGGCCCCGCTGCGTGAGCAGGGCGTCTATCTCATCACCGGAGGCCTCGGCGGCGTGGGCTTGATGCTGGCCGAGCACCTGGCCCAGACGCTCAAGGCCCGCCTGGCGCTGCTGGGCCGCACGGCCCTGCCGGCGAAATCCGAGTGGGACTCCTACCTGGCCACGCATCCCGAGAACGACGCGGTGGCCCAGCGCATCCTCCGTGTGCGGAAGCTGGAGCAGCTTGGCGCGCAGGTACTGGTGGTGCACGCGGACGTCGCGGACGCGGGACAACTGGAGAAGGCGGTGGCGCAGGTGGAGGCCCGCTTCGGCGCGCTGAATGGCGTGCTCCACTGCGCGGGCGTCACCCAGGGCCCGTCGCTGTACAACCCGCTGACGGAGATTGGCCGGGCCGAGTCGGAGACGCAGTTCGGTCCGAAGGTCTACGGCACCTACGCGCTGGAGAAGGTGCTGAGCACCCGCTCGGTGGACTTCGCCCTGCTCTTCTCGTCCAACGCCGCGGTCCTCGGTGGCCTCGGCTACCTGACCTACGCGTCCTCCAACCTCTTCATGGACGCCTTCGCGCAGGCCCACGCCGGACGCACCGGGACACGCTGGGTGAGCGCGTCGTGGGACCCGTGGCCGGAAGAGACGAAGCACACCCACGTGCGCACCAGCATGGACCAGTACGCCATGACGCCCCAGGAAGGCGCCGAGGCCGTCCGTCGGTTGGTGACGCTCGGCGTGGATGGCCACGTCGTGGTCGCCACCGGAGACCTGGCCCAGCGCTGGAAGCTGTGGATTCAGCGCGACACGTCCCAGCCCACCTCGGGTGCGCGCGCGGCCGGCAAGCCTCGTCGCGCGAAGACGCCCTTCGTGCCGCCCGCGAGCGAGCTGGAGAAACAGCTCGCGTCCATCTGGCAGGAAGTCCTGGGCGTGGACTCCGTGGGCCTGAACGACAACTTCTTCGACCTGGGCGGCCACTCGCTGCTGGCCACGCGCGTGGCCGGACGCCTGCGCACCCAGTTCGAGTTCGACATTCCCCTGGCGAAGCTCTTCGAGGCAGCCACCGTGGCCGCGCTCGCGAAGCTGGTGGCGGACCACCAGCTCGCGCTCGAAGAGGCAGCCAGTCAAGCCGCGCTCGAGGAGCTGTCCAACCTCAGCGACGAAGAGATTGAAGCCGAGCTGCTGCGTCGCTCGAGCTAGCCCACACCAGATTTCAGTCGGGCCGACGTCCCCCCATCGGCCCCAGCAACCTTCCCCTCCGCCCTGGGTCACCCCAGCGAGCGGAGGCTCCGAAGTCGGAGTCATGCAATGAGCGGTAGCTCCAAGAATCTCGACAAGCTGACTCCCAAGCAGCGCGCGCTGTACGAGTTGCTCCTCAAGGAAAAGAAGGGGCAGCTCCAGGCGTCGACGACCCAGGCGCTCGAGCGGACGATTCCGCGTCGCGCCGGAACCGAGCCCGCGCCTGCCTCATTCCCGCAGCAGCGACTGTGGGTGGTGGACCAGCTCGAGGGCGGACAGGCCTTCGCCTACAACGTCCACATCACCGTGCAGTTCACCGGCGTGCTGGACGTCCCGCTGCTGGCGCGGTGTGTGAACCAGGTGGTGCGGCGCCACGAGTCGCTGCGCACCGTGTTCGCCTCGAGGGACGACGGGCTGCCCGTGCAGGTCGTCCTGCCGGAGCTGACGCTGACCATCCCGGTGGAGGACATCTCCCAGCTGGGCAAGGCGGAGCAGGACGAGGAGGTGGAGCGCCGCACCAGCGAGGAGTCGCAGCGCCTGTTCGATTTGGCGCGCGGGCCGCTCCTGCGCGGCAAGGTGCTGCGCCTGGGGCCCGACAACCACGTGGCCCTGGTCACCATGCATCACCTGGTGACGGACCGCTGGTCGTTGGGTGTCTTCGTTCGCGAGCTGATGACCTTCTACGCGGCGGAGGTCACGGGCCAGACGCCCGCGATTCCGGAGCTCGTCATCCAGTACTCCGACTTCGCGGAGTGGCAGCGCGAGCGGATGCAAGGCGAGCGGCTGCGCATCGAGCTGGACTTCTGGAAGCAGCACCTCAAGACGCTGCCAGAGCCGCTGGAGCTGCCCACGGACAGGCAGCGCCCTGCCCGCCAGACGTACCGGGGCTCGCGTCAGTTCGTCACGCTTCCCGTCGCGCTGACGCGCGCGCTGAAGGAGATCAGCCAGCAAGAGGGGGCCACCCTCTTCATGACGTTGCTGTCCACGTTCCAGACGTTGATGCACCGGCACTCGCGGCAGACGGACATCACCGTCGGCTCGCCCATCGCCGGCCGCAACGTGCCGGAGCTGGAGTCGTTGATCGGCTTCTTCGTCAACACGCTGGTGCTGCGCAATGACCTGGGCGGCAACCCCACCTTCCGCGAGCTGCTGCGTCGCGCGAAGGACGTGTGCATGGCGGCGTACGCGCACCAGGAGCTGCCCTTCGAGAAGCTGGTGGAGGAGCTGCAGCCTCCGCGCGACTTGAGCCGTCACCCGCTGTTCCAGGTGATGTTCAGCTTCCAGAACACCCCGCGACAGGACCTGTCGATGCCGGGGTTGCAGTCCACGTATCTGCTGGTGGACCCGGGCTCGGCGAAGTTCGACCTGCTGCTGGAGCTGCGCGAGGACCGGCCGGACGAGATCTTCGGCTGGCTCGAATACAACACCGACCTCTTCGACGTCGCGACCATCCAGCGGCTGCGGGGTCACTTCTACACGCTGCTCGGCGCGGTGGCCGCCAACCCGGACACCCAGCTGTCCGAGCTGCCCCTCCTCACGCAGGAGGAGAACCGCCAGGTCCTCTCCGACTTCCAGGGCGCGCAGGTGCGGTACCCGAGTGAGGCCACGCTTCACTCGCTCATCGAGTCCCAGTCGATGCGCACGCCCTACTCGGAGGCCGTTCGCTTCGAGGACAGCGTCCTCACCTACGCCCAGCTCGACTCACGCTCCAACCAACTCGCTCACCACCTGCGCTCCCTCGGCGCTCGCCCGGGTGTCCTCGTCGGTGTCTGCCTGGAGCGCTCGCTCGACCTCGTCGTCTCCCTCCTCGCCGTTCTCAAGTCCGGCGCCGCCTACGTCCCCATGGACCCCGCGTATCCGCGCGAGCGTCTCGCCGGGATGCTCGAAGACGCCGACGCGCCCGTGCTCCTCACGCATGAGCACTTGAAGTCCGTGCTCCCTCAGCACTCCGCTCGCGTCCTCTGCCTCGACTCCGAGTGGGACGCTGTCTCGCGCCAGCCCTCCTCCTCGCTCGAGTCGCTCGCGGGCCCCGACGCGCTGGCCTACGTCATCTTCACTTCAGGCTCCACCGGCAGGCCCAAGGGCGCCATGAATGCCCACTCAGGCGTCGTCAATCGCCTGCTGTGGATGCAGCAGCAGTACGCCCTCACGGCGATGGACACCGTCCTTCAGAAGACGCCGTTCTCCTTCGACGTCTCCGTCTGGGAGTTCTTCTGGCCCCTCATGACGGGCGCTCGCATCGTCCTCGCGAAGCCCGGTGGTCACCAGGACCCCGCCTACCTCGTGCGCCTCATCGCCGAGCAGCGCATCTCCACGCTCCACTTCGTCCCCTCCATGCTCCGCGCCTTCCTGGAGGAGCCGGGCATCGAGAAGCTCTCGGGACTGCGTCGCGTCGTGTGCAGTGGTGAGGCCCTCACCTCGGACCTCGTGGCACGCGCCCATGCGCGCCTCCCCGCGTCCGCCGAGGTCCACAACCTCTACGGCCCCACCGAGGCCGCCGTCGACGTCTCCTTCTTCCACTGCGCTCGCGGCTCCTCCCGGCCTTCCATCCCCATTGGCAGGCCCGTCGCCAACACCCGCCTCTACGTCCTCGACTCCGACTCCCAGCCTTCTCCCGTCGGCGTCCCCGGCGAGCTCTTCATCGGCGGCGTCCAGGTCGGCCTCGGCTACTGGCGCAAGCCCCACCTCACCGCTGAGCGCTTCATCCCCGACGCCTTCAGCGCCACGCCGGGTGCTCGCCTCTACCGCACCGGTGACGTCGCTCGCTGGCTGCCCGACGGCACCCTCGAGTACCTCGGCCGCTCCGACTTCCAGGTCAAGCTGCGCGGCTTCCGCATCGAGTTGGGTGAAGTCGAGGCCGCCCTGCGCTCGCTTCCCTCTGTCTCCGACACCGTCGTCGTCGTCCGGGACGAGGCTCGACTCGTTGCCTACGTCGTCTCTTCTGGCGACGTCGACGCCGCTTCACTCCGGGCCGCGCTCTCCCAGCGCCTCCCCGAGTACATGGTGCCCTCCGCCTTCGTCTTCCTCGACGCGCTCCCCCTGAGCCCCAGCGGCAAGGTGGAACGCAAGGCGCTCCCGGCTCCGGACTTCGTCCCTGCCTCGCGCGAGTTCGTCGCGCCTCGCACGCCCACCGAGGAGCGGCTCGCCGCCCTCTTCGCCTCGGTGCTCCGCATCGAGCGCGTGGGTGTCACCGATAGCTTCTTCGAGTTGGGTGGCCACTCCCTGTTGGGGACGCGGCTGGTGGCGCAGCTTCGTGCCTCCACCGGCGTGGAGCTGCCGCTGCGCGACTTGTTCGAGGCGCCCACCGTCGAGCTGCTCGCACAGCGGTTCCAGGTCGCATCGGGTGAAGCCGTTTCGGATTCGGGCCTGGCGAAGCTGCGCCCTGTTCCGCGCGATGGGGACCTGCCCCTGTCGTTCGCACAGCAGCGACTGTGGTTCCTGGATCAGCTCCAGCCGGGCACGGCTTCGTACAACCTGCCCGCGGCCCTGCGGCTCGAAGGCGCGCTGGATGTCGAGGCCCTGCGGCAGTCCCTGCGGGCGCTCGTCCAGCGTCATGAGGTGCTGCGCACGCACTTCGTCGTCCGTGATGCCGAGCCCGTTCAGGTCACCGAGCCCGAGGCTCGGGTGGACCTGCCCGTGCAGGAGCTTGGGCTGCTGGAGCCGTCACAGCGGGAGGAGGAAGCGCGCAGGTTGATGCGGGCAGAAGCGCTGCGTCCGTTCGACCTGGCCCGTGGGCCGCTCGTGCGGGCCACGCTGCTCCGGCTCGACACGCACCACCACCTGCTGCTGGTCACCGTCCACCACATCATCTCGGACGGCTGGTCCACGGAGGTCATGGTCCGGGAGCTGGGTGCGTTCTATCGCCAGTTCTCCGGTGGCGAGGCCGCGCGGCTGGCGCCACTGCCCATCCAGTACGCGGACTTCTCCGTCTGGCAGCGGCAGCGACTCAGTGGCGACACGCTTCGTCAGGAGCTGGATTGGTGGAAGCAGCAGCTCTCCGGAGCGTCCACCGCGCTGGAGCTGCCCACCGACAGGCCTCGTCCCGCCGCGCAGACCGAGCACGGCGCGGTGCTTCCGATCTCCCTGTCCGCGAGCGTGAGCAACGCGGTGAGGGAGCTCGCGCAGCGCGAGGGTGCCACGCCGTTCATGGTCCTGCTCGCCGTGTGGCAGCTCGTGCTGTCGCGCTACTCGGGCCAGGACGACATCTCCGTCGGCTCTCCCATCGCCAATCGCAACCGCGCGGAGACAGAGGGCCTCGTCGGCTTCTTCGTCAACACGCTGGTCCTGCGCACTCGCATCGACGTCCGGCAGTCGTTCCGAGAGCTGCTGGCACAGGTGCGCCTGTCCACCCTGGCCGCCTACGAGCACCAGGACGTCCCCTTCGAGAAGCTCGTCGAAGAGCTTCAGCCGCAGCGCGACCTGAGTCGCTCGCCGCTGTTCCAGGTCACCCTCACCCTTCAGAACACGCCGAACTCGACCCTCGCGCTCCCGGGCATCACGCTCACGCAGCTTCCTCCGGAGTTGGAGACGTCGAAGTACGACATCAGCCTCTTGCTCGAAGAGGGCGGGAGCGGCTTCTCCGGCGTCTTCAACTACAACACCGACCTCTTCGACGCGGCGACCCTGGAGCGCCTGTCGCGGCACTTCTCCGTGCTGCTCACTGAGGCCGTCACCGAGCCTGATGCACGGCTCGGACGGATGTCCCTGCTCACGCCGGACGAGAAGCAACTGGTGCTCACGCGCTGGAACGGCGCCACGGCGAACTACCCTCGCAACACGAGCATTCACGACCTCTTCGCACTCCAGGCCGCGCTCGCGCCCGACGCTGTCGCCGTTGTCTCCGGTGAGGAGTCTGTCTCCTACGCCCAGCTCGACTCTCGCTCCAACCAGCTCGCGCACTACCTGCGCTCGCTGGGTGTGCTTCCCGGCTCTCGCGTCGCTGTCCGCCTCGACCGCTCCGCTGACCTTATCGTCTCCCTCCTCGCCATCCTCAAGGCGGGGGCGGCCTACGTCCCTCTCGATAAGGCCTGGCCCTCCGAGCGGCTCGCTTTCGTCCTCCGCGAGTCCGCCGCTGGCGTCGTCATCTCTCACTCCGACGTCGTTGATGACCTGCCGGCCTTCGGCGCGGTCCTCCTCGTCATTGATGAGGAAGCCTCTCGCATCGCGAGCCAGCCCTCCTCCGCGCTGCCTCTGGACGTGACGGGCAACGACCTTGCCTACGTCATGTTCACCTCTGGCTCCACCGGCGAGCCCAAGGGTGTCTGCGTCCCTCACCGTGGCGTCACCCGCCTCATCTCTTCTTCCTTCATCTCCTTCTCTTCTTCCGACGTCTGGCTCCACGCCGCCCCCGTCGCCTTCGACGCCTCCACCCTCGAAATCTGGGGTGCTCTCCTCCACGGCTCGAAGCTCGTCCTCGCTCCTCCTCACTCGCTGTCTCTCGAGGAGCTGGGCTCGCTGCTCGTCCGTGAGGGCATTACCTCCCTCTGGCTCACCGCTGCTCTCTTCGAGCAGATGGTTGCGGCCCAGCCCGCTGCACTGGCCGGTGTCCGACAGGTGCTTGCCGGTGGCGACGTCCTCCCGCCTTCTCGCGTCCGCGAGCACCTCTCCCGCCTGCCTCCGGGCCACGTCCTCGTCAACGGCTACGGCCCTACCGAGAACACCACCTTCTCCGCCACTCACTCCCTGCGGAATGGCGACTCCGTCTCACGCTCCGTCCCCATCGGCGCGCCCCTCTCCAACTCCTCCGCCTTCGTCCTCGACGCCTCCTTCCAGCCGCTTCCTCCCGGCGTCCCGGGAGAGCTCTTCGTCGGTGGCGACGGCCTCGCTTGGGGTTACCTCAACCGCGCCGACCTCACCGCTGAGCGCTTCGTCCCGCACCCCTTCTCTTCTTCGCCGGGTGCTCGCCTCTACCGCACCGGTGACCGCGTCCGCTGGCTGGCCGATGGAACCCTTGAGTTCCTCGGCCGCTCCGACTTCCAGGTGAAGGTCCGTGGATTCCGCATCGAACTGGGTGAAGTCGAGGCTGCTGTCCGCCTCTTCTCCGGCATCCAGGAAGCCGTTGTCCTCGCTCGCGAAGACGTCCCCGGCGACAAGCGCCTCGTCGCCTACTTCACCTCAGCGCAGGACGTCGACTCGTCCGCGCTGCGCTCCTTCCTCCTCCAGCGCCTGCCCGAGTACATGGTGCCGGCCGCTCTCGTCTCCCTCTCCTCCTTCCCTCTCTCCGCCAACGGGAAGCTCGACAGGAAGGCCCTCCCTCCTCCTGACTTCGCCTCCGCTGACGCTTCCGGTGACGACTTCGTCCCGCCCTCTACTGCGAGTCAGACGCGCCTCGCCTCCATCTTCGCCGACGTCCTCGGCTTGGAGCGCGTCAGCGTCCACGGTGACTTCTTCGAACTCGGTGGCCACTCTCTCCTCGCCACTCAAGTCGTCTCCCGCATCCGCTCCACCTTCGACGTCGAGTTGCCCCTCGGTGAGCTCTTCTCCTCTCCCACCGTCGCGCTTCTCTCCGAGCGGCTGGAGTTGCTCCACGGCTCTTCGTCCCGTCAGCCGGCTCTCGTTCCTGTCGACCGCGCTCAGCCGCTTCCGCTCTCCTTCGCTCAGCAGCGTCTCTGGTTCCTCGACCAGCTCCAGCCCGGCGCTTCCACCTACAACATCCCTTGGGTCCTCAAGCTCTCTGGCTCTCTCAATGCGGAGGCGTTGCTCCAGTCTCTTCGTGCGCTGACCCAGCGCCATGAGGCCCTGCGCACTCGCTTCGCCGTTCACGCAGGCCAGCCCGTTCAGCTCGTCCAGCACGACTTCCTGCTGGAGATGCCTCTCGTCGACCTCTCCGCCCTGCCCGAGCAGGAGCGCGACGCAGAGGCCCAGCGACTGGCTTCCACTGAGGCCCTGCGGCCCTTCGACCTGGCACGAGGCCCCGTCGTCCGCACGTCGCTGCTTCGCCTCGACGAGGCGCAGCACCTCCTGCTGGTCACCGTCCACCACATCGCATCCGATGGCTGGTCCATCGCCGTCATGGTCCGCGAGCTGGCTGCGTTCTACCGCCAGTTCACGGGGGGCGAGTCCGCCCAGCTCGCGCCCCTGCCCATCCAGTACGCCGACTTCTCCGTCTGGCAGCGCCAGTGGCTCCAGGGCGACGTCCTCTCCTCCGAGATCGACTGGTGGCGCCAGCACCTCTCCGGTGCCTCGACTTCGCTCGAACTGCCTACCGACAGGCCTCGTCCCGCCGTCCAGACCTATCGCGGCGCGGTAATCCCCATCGAGCTGTCGCGTGAACTGACGCAGGCCGTGAAAATCCTCGCTCAGCGCGAGGGCGCCACACCCTTCATGGTGCTGCTGGCTTCCTTCCAGCTTCTGCTCTCGCGCTACTCGGGTCAGGACGACATCAGCGTTGGCTCGCCTATCGCCAATCGCAACCGCGCGGAGACCGAAGGCCTCATCGGCTTCTTCGTCAACACCCTCGTCTTCCGGGCGCGCATCAATCGCAACCAGTCCTTCCGCGAGTTGCTGGAGCAGGTGCGCCTGTCCACTCTCGCCGCCTACGAGCACCAGGACGTCCCCTTCGAGAAGCTCGTCGAGGAACTCCAGCCCCAGCGTGACCTCAGCCGTTCACCGCTGTTCCAGGTCACGCTGACGCTCCAGAACGCCCCCGAGGCGTCTCTCGCGCTGTCAGGCCTCGTGCTCAAGCCGATTCCGGCTGAGATCAACACCTCGAAGTATGACTTCAGCCTTCTGTTCGATGAGGCTGAGCAACTGTCAGGTGTTCTCAACTACAACACCGACCTCTTCGACGCGGCGTCGATGCAGGGATTGCTCCGCCACTTCTCCGTGCTGCTCGAGGCCGCGGTCTCTCAGCCTGAGCAGTCTTTGAGTGCACTCCCGCTGCTGACTTCGCCCGAGAAGCGGCAGGTGCTCGCCGGGTGGACCGGTACCACGTCCCCCTACCCGCGCGACGCGTCCATCCAGTCGCTCTTCGCCCAGCAGGCTGTGCGCACGCCCGACGCTGTCGCCGTCGCCTCTGGTGAGGAGTCTGTCTCCTACGCCCAGCTCGACTCGCGCGCCAACCAGCTCGCCCACTACTTGCGCTCGCTGGGTGTGCTTCCCGGCTCGCGCGTCGCTGTCCGCCTCGACCGCTCCGCTGACCTCATCGTCTCCCTCCTCGCCATCCTCAAGGCGGGGGCCGCCTACGTCCCTCTCGACAAGGCCTGGCCTTCCGAGCGTCTCGCCTTCGTCCTCCGTGAGTCCGCCGCTGGCGTCGTCCTCTCTCACTCCGACGTCGTCGATGACTTGCCGGCCTTCGGCGCGGTCCTCCTCGTCATTGATGAGGAGTCCTCGCGCATCGCGAGCCAGCCGTCCTCCGCGCTGCCTCTGGATGTGACGGGCAACGACCTTGCCTACGTCATGTTCACCTCTGGCTCCACCGGCGAGCCCAAGGGTGTCTGCGTTCCTCACCGTGGCGTCACCCGCCTCGTCTCTTCTTCCTTCATCTCCTTCTCTTCTTCCGACGTCTGGCTCCACGCTGCCCCCGTCGCCTTCGACGCTTCCACCCTCGAAATCTGGGGCGCCCTCCTCCACGGCTCCAAGCTCGTCCTCGCTCCTCCTCACTCGCTGTCTCTCGAGGAGCTGGGCTCGCTGCTCGTCCGTGAGGGCATTACGTCCCTCTGGCTCACAGCTGCGCTCTTCGAGCAGATGGTCGCGGCCCAGCCCGCTGCACTGGCCGGCGTCCGCCAGGTGCTTGCCGGTGGTGATGTCCTTCCGCCCTCTCGCGTCCGCGAGCACCTCGCTCGCCTGCCTCCGGGCCACGTCCTCGTCAACGGCTACGGCCCTACCGAGAACACCACCTTCTCCGCCACTCACTCCCTGCGGAATGGCGACTCCGTCTCACGCTCCGTCCCCATCGGCGCGCCCCTCTCCAACTCCTCCGCCTTCGTCCTCGACGCCTCCTTCCAGCCGCTTCCTCCCGGCGTCCCGGGAGAGCTCTTCGTCGGTGGCGACGGCCTCGCTTGGGGTTACCTCAACCGCGCCGACCTCACCGCTGAGCGCTTCGTCCCGCACCCCTTCTCTTCGTCGCCGGGTGCTCGCCTCTACCGCACCGGTGACCGCGTCCGCTGGCTGGCTGACGGCTCGCTTGAGTTCCTCGGCCGCTCCGACTTCCAGGTGAAGGTCCGTGGCTTCCGCATCGAACTGGGTGAAGTCGAGGCCGCTGTCCGCCTCTTCTCCGGCATCCAGGAAGCCGTTGTCCTCGCTCGCGAAGACGTCCCCGGTGACAAGCGCCTCGTCGCCTACTTCACCTCAGCGCAGGACGTCGACTCGTCCGCGCTGCGCTCCTTCCTCCTCCAGCGCCTGCCCGAGTACATGGTGCCGGCCGCTCTTGTCTCCCTCTCCTCCTTCCCCCTCTCCGCCAACGGGAAGCTCGACAGGAAGGCCCTTCCTCCTCCCGACTTCGCCTCCGCCGACGCTTCTGGCGACGACTTCGCACCTCCGTCCACTCCCACCCAGATTCGCCTCGCCTCCATCTTCGCCGACGTCCTCGGCCTGGAGCGCGTCAGCGCCCACGGTGACTTCTTCGAGTTGGGCGGCCACTCCCTCCTCGCCACTCAAGTCGTCTCCCGCATCCGCTCCACCTTCGACGTCGAGTTGCCCCTCGGTGAGCTCTTCTCCTCTCCCACCGTCGCGCTTCTCTCCGAAAGGCTGGAGTTGCTCCACGGCTCCTCGTCTCGCCAGCCGGCACTCGTCCCCGTCGACCGCTCCCAGCCGCTGCCGCTCTCCTTCGCTCAGCAGCGCCTCTGGTTCCTCGACCAGCTCCAGCCCGGCTCGTCCGCCTACAACATCCCCTGGGTCCTCAAGCTCTCCGGTTCACTGGACTCGAATGCACTGCTCCAGTCTCTTCGCGCGCTGCCCCAGCGCCATGAAGCCCTGCGCACCCGCTTCGCCGTTCATGAGGGCCAGCCCGTTCAGCTCGTCCAGCAGGACTTCTTGCTGGAGATGTCTCAGGTGGATCTGCGTGGCATTGCGGCCACGAAGCGTGACGCGGACATCGAACGACTGACCCGCGAAGAAGCCCTTCGTCCATTCGACCTTGCTCAAGGTCCCCTGGTCCGAGCCACCCTCATCCGCCTGGACGAGGCGCAGCACCTCCTGCTCGTCACCGTCCACCACATCGTCTCGGACGGTTGGTCCATCGCCGTCATGGTTCGTGAGCTGGCGGCGTTCTACCGCCAGTTCTCCGGTGGCGAGTCCGCCCAGCTCTCGCCGCTGCCCATCCAGTACGCCGACTTCTCCGTCTGGCAGCGTCAGTGGCTCCAGGGCGACGTCCTCGCCGAAGAGCTTGCCTGGTGGCGGACTCAGCTCGCTGGCGCTTCCACCTCGCTCGAACTGCCCACCGACAAGCCCCGTCCCGCTGTTCAGACGTATCGCGGCGCGGTGCTGCCCATCGAGCTGTCTCGTGAGCTGACTCAGGCCGTGAAGGCGCTGGCTCAGCAAGAGGGCGCCACGCCCTTCATGGTGCTGCTGGCTTCCTTCCAGCTCCTGCTCTCGCGCTACTCGGGCCAGGACGACATCTCCGTCGGCTCCCCGGTCGCCAACCGCAATCGCTCCGAGACCGAAGGCCTCATCGGCTTCTTCGTCAACACGCTGGTCCTGCGGGCGCGCATCGACGCTCGGCAGTCCTTCCGCGAGCTGCTCTCTCAGGTTCGTACGTCCACCCTGGCCGCCTACGAGCACCAGGACGTCCCCTTCGAGAAGCTCGTCGAGGAACTCCATCCCCAGCGCGACCTCAGCCGTTCACCGCTGTTCCAGGTCTCGCTGACGCTCCAGAACGCCCCCGAGGCGTCCCTCGCGCTCGCGGGTCTTGAGCTCAGTGCGCTCCCCTCTGAGATCAACACGTCGAAGTTCGACTTCAGCCTCCTGTTCACAGAGGCTGAGCAGTTCTCCGGCATCATCAACTACAACACCGACCTCTTCGACGCGGCGTCGATGCAGGGACTGCTCCGCCACTTCTCCGTGCTGCTCGAGGCCGCGGTCTCTCAGCCTGAGCAGTCTTTGAGTGCACTCCCGCTGCTGACTTCGCCCGAGAAGCAGCAGGTGCTCGCCGATTGGACCGGCACCACGTCCCCCTACCCGCGTGACGCGTCCATCCAGTCGCTCTTCGCCCAGCAGGCCGCGCGCACGCCCGACGCTGTCGCCGTCGCCTCTGGTGAGGAGTCTGTCTCCTACGCCCAGCTCGACTCGCGCGCCAACCAGCTCGCCCACTACTTGCGCTCGCTGGGTGTGCTTCCCGGCTCGCGCGTCGCTGTCCGCCTCGACCGCTCCGCTGACCTCATCGTCTCCCTCCTCGCCATCCTCAAGGCGGGGGCCGCCTACGTCCCTCTCGACAAGGCCTGGCCTTCCGAGCGTCTCGCCTTCGTCCTCCGCGAGTCCGCCGCTGGCGTCGTCCTCTCTCACTCCGACGTCGTCGATGACTTGCCGGCCTTCGGCGCGGTCCTCCTCGTCATTGATGAGGAAGCCTCTCGCATCGCGAGCCAGCCCTCCTCCGCGCTGCCTCTGGACGTGACGGGCAACGACCTTGCCTACGTCATGTTCACCTCTGGCTCCACCGGCGAGCCCAAGGGTGTCTGCGTCCCTCACCGTGGCGTCACCCGCCTCATCTCTTCTTCCTTCATCTCCTTCTCTTCTTCCGACGTCTGGCTCCACGCCGCCCCCGTCGCCTTCGACGCCTCCACCCTCGAAATCTGGGGTGCTCTCCTCCACGGCGCAAAGCTCGTCCTCGCTCCTCCTCATTCACTGTCTTTGGAAGAGTTGGGCTCGCTGCTTGTCCGTGAGGGCATTACGTCCCTCTGGCTCACCGCTGCTCTCTTCGAGCAGATGGTTGCGGCCCAGCCCGCTGCACTGGCCGGTGTCCGACAGGTGCTTGCCGGTGGCGACGTCCTCCCGCCTTCCCGCGTCCGCGAGCACCTCTCCCGCCTCCCCCCGGGCCACGTCCTCGTCAACGGCTACGGCCCCACCGAGAACACCACCTTCTCCGCCACTCACTCCCTGCGGAATGGCGACTCCGTCTCACGCTCCGTCCCCATCGGCGCGCCCCTCTCCAACTCCTCCGCCTTCGTCCTCGACGCCTCCTTCCAGCCGCTGCCTCCCGGCGTCCCGGGAGAGCTCTTCGTCGGTGGCGACGGCCTCGCTTGGGGCTACCTCAACCGCGCCGACCTCACCGCTGAGCGCTTCGTCCCGCACCCCTTCTCTTCGTCGCCGGGTGCTCGCCTCTACCGCACCGGTGACCGCGTCCGCTGGCTGGCTGACGGCTCGATTGAGTTCCTCGGCCGCTCCGACTTCCAGGTGAAGGTCCGCGGCTTCCGCATCGAACTGGGTGAAGTCGAGGCTGCTGTCCGCCTCTTCTCCGGCATCCAGGAAGCCGTTGTCCTCGCTCGTGAGGACGTCCCCGGTGACAAGCGCCTCGTCGCCTACTTCACCTCGGCCGAGTCCTCTGTCGACGCTTCGGCGCTGCGCTCCTTCCTCCTCCAGCGCCTGCCCGAGTACATGGTGCCGGCCGCTCTCGTCTCCCTCTCCTCCTTCCCCCTCTCCGCCAACGGGAAGCTCGACAGGAAGGCCCTTCCTCCTCCCGACTTCGCCTCCGCCGACGCTTCTGGCGACGACTTCGTCGCGCCCTCTACTCCCACCCAGACGCGCCTCGCCTCCATCTTCGCCGACGTCCTCGGCTTGGAGCGCGTCAGCGCCCACGGCGACTTCTTCGAGTTGGGCGGCCACTCCCTCCTCGCCACTCAAGTCGTCTCCCGCATCCGCTCCACCTTCGACGTCGAGTTGCCCCTCGGTGAGCTCTTCTCCTCTCCCACCGTCGCGCTTCTCTCCGAGCGGCTGGAGTTGCTCCACGGCTCTTCGTCCCGTCAGCCGGCACTCGTCCCCGTCGACCGCTCCCAGCCGCTGCCGCTCTCCTTCGCCCAGCAGCGTCTCTGGTTCCTCGACCAGCTCCAGCCCGGCGCTTCCACCTACAACATCCCCTGGGCTCTCAAGCTCACTGGCAACCTCAACGCGGAGGCTCTGCTCCAGTCCCTCAACGCGCTGATTCAGCGCCATGAGGTGCTTCGCACCCACTTCGCCATTCACGAAGGCCAGCCCGTCCAGCGCATCCAGTCCGATGTCCGCATGACGCTGCCCGTCGTCGACCTGCGCGCCCTGGACTCTTCCGCTCGCGATGCCGAAGCCCAGCGGCTCATGCGCGAGGAGGCGCTTCACTCGTTCGACCTGTCTCGCGGCCCGCTGGTGCACGCCACCCTCGTGCGCCTCACCGATGACGAGTACCTGCTGCTCGTCACCGCTCACCACATCGTCTCCGACGGCTGGTCCATCGGCGTCATCGTCCGCGAGCTTGCTGCGTTCTATCGCCAGTTCTCCGGTGGCGAGCCCGCGCAGCTCTCACCTCTGCCCATTCAGTACGCCGACTTCTCGGTCTGGCAGCGCCAGTGGCTCCAGGGCGACGTCCTCGCCGAAGAGCTTGCCTGGTGGCGGACTCAGCTCTCTGGCGCGTCCACCTCGCTCGATCTGCCCACCGACAGGTCCCGTCCCGCTGTTCAGACGTATCGCGGCGCGGTGGTCCCCATCGAACTGTCGCGCGAGTTGACGCAAGCCGTGAAGGCGCTCGCTCAGCACGAGGGGGCTACGCCCTTCATGGTGCTGCTGGCTTCCTTCCAGTTCCTGCTGTCCCGCTACTCGGGGCAGGACGACATCTCCGTCGGCTCGCCGGTCGCCAATCGCAACCGCGCGGAGACCGAAGGCCTCATCGGTTTCTTCGTCAACACGCTGGTCCTGCGTGCGCGAATCGGCTCCCATCAGTCTTTCCGTGAGCTGCTCTCACAGGTTCGCGCGTCCACCCTGGCCGCCTACGAACACCAGGACGTCCCCTTCGAGAAGCTCGTCGAGGAACTCCAGCCTCAGCGTGACCTGAGCCGTTCGCCGCTCTTCCAGGTCACCCTCACCCTTCAGAACGCTCCTGAAGAGGAACTCGAACTCTCCGGCCTCACCCTCGGCGGAATGCCCGCGAGCATTGAGACCTCGAAGTATGACTTCAGCCTCTTGCTCGAAGAGGGCGTCAACGGCTTCACCGGTATTCTCAACTACAACACCGACCTCTTCGACGCGGCGTCCATGGAGCGCCTCGCTCAGCACTACGCTGTGCTGCTCGGAGGGCTGACCGCTTCACCCGATGCGCAGCTCGGCTCGGCTGCGATGCTGACGCCGGCCGAGAAGCAGGTTCTGCCTTCGTGGACCGGCACCACGTCTGCCTACCCGCGTGACGCGTCCATCCAGTCGCTCTTCGCCCAGCAGGCAGCGCGCACGCCTGACGCTGTCGCCGTCGCCTCTGGTGAGGAGTCTGTCTCCTACGCCCAGCTCGACTCGCGCTCCAACCAACTCGCCCACTACCTGCGTTCGCTGGGCGTCCTCCCGGGCTCGCGCGTCGCGGTCCGCCTCGACCGTTCCGCGGACCTCATCGTCTCCCTCCTTGCCATCCTCAAGGCAGGGGCCGCCTACGTCCCTCTCGACAAGGCCTGGCCTTCCGAGCGTCTCGCCTTCGTCCTCCGCGAGTCCGCCGCTGGCGTCGTCCTCTCCCACTCCGACGTCGTCGATGACTTGCCGGCCTTCGGCGCGGTCCTCCTCGTCATTGATGAGGAGGCTTCTCGCATCGCGAGCCAGCCGTCCTCCGCGCTGCCTCTGGACGTGACGGGCAACGACCTTGCCTACGTCATGTTCACCTCGGGTTCCACCGGTGAGCCCAAGGGTGTCTGCGTCCCTCACCGTGGCGTCACCCGCCTCGTCTCTTCTTCCTTCATCTCCTTCGGCGCCTCCGACGTCTGGCTCCACGCGGCTCCCGTCGCCTTCGACGCCTCCACCCTCGAAATCTGGGGGGCTCTCCTCCACGGCTCGAAGCTCGTCCTCGCTCCTCCTCACTCGCTGTCTCTCGAGGAGCTGGGCTCGCTGCTCGTCCGTGAGGGCATTACCTCCCTCTGGCTCACAGCCGCTCTCTTCGAGCAGATGGTCGCGGCCCAGCCCGTTGCACTGGCCGGCGTCCGCCAGGTGCTTGCCGGTGGCGACGTCCTCCCGCCCTCTCGCGTCCGCGAGCACCTCGCTCGCCTCCCTCCGGGCCACGTCCTCGTCAACGGCTACGGCCCCACCGAGAACACCACCTTCTCGGCGACTCATTCGCTGCGGCACGGGGACTCTGTCTCTCGCTCCGTCCCCATCGGCGCGCCCCTCTCCAACTCCTCCGCCTTCGTCCTCGACGCCTCCTTCCAGCCGCTGCCTCCCGGCGTCCCGGGAGAGCTCTTCGTTGGTGGTGACGGCCTCGCTTGGGGCTACCTCAACCGCGCTGACCTCACCGCTGAGCGCTTCGTCCCGCATCCCTTCTCTTCGTCGCCGGGTGCGCGCCTCTACCGCACCGGTGACCGCGTCCGCTGGCTGGCTGATGGCTCGCTTGAGTTCCTCGGCCGCTCTGACTTCCAAGTGAAGGTCCGCGGCTTCCGCATCGAGCTGGGCGAAGTCGAGGCCGCTGTCCGCCTCTTCTCCGGCGTCCAGGAAGCCGTTGTCCTCGCTCGTGAGGACGTCCCCGGTGACAAGCGCCTCGTCGCCTACTTCACCTCGGCCGAGTCCTCTGTCGACGCTTCGGCGCTGCGCTCCTTCCTCCTCCAGCGCCTGCCCGAGTACATGGTGCCGGCCGCTCTCGTCTCCCTCTCCTCCTTCCCCCTCTCCGCCAACGGGAAGCTCGACAGGAAGGCCCTTCCTCCTCCCGACTTCGCCTCCGCCGACGCTTCTGGCGACGACTTCGTCGCGCCCTCTACTCCCACCCAGACGCGCCTCGCCTCCATCTTCGCCGACGTCCTCGGCTTGGAGCGCGTCAGCGCCCACGGCGACTTCTTCGAGTTGGGCGGCCACTCCCTCCTCGCCACTCAAGTCGTCTCCCGCATCCGCTCCACCTTCGACGTCGAGTTGCCCCTCGGTGAGCTCTTCTCCTCTCCCACCGTCGCGCTTCTCTCCGAGCGGCTGGAGTTGCTCCACGGCTCTTCGTCCCGTCAGCCGGCACTCGTCCCCGTCGACCGCTCCCAGCCGCTGCCGCTCTCCTTCGCCCAGCAGCGCCTCTGGTTCCTCGACCAGCTCCAGCCCGGCTCGTCCGCCTACAACATCCCCTGGGTCCTCAAGCTCTCCGGTTCACTGGACTCGAATGCACTGCTCCAGTCTCTCAACGCGCTGATTCAGCGCCACGAGGCCCTGCGCACCCGCTTCGCCGTTCATGAGGGCCAGCCCGTTCAGTTCGTCCAGCACGACTTCCTGCTGGAGATGCCTCTCGTCGACCTCTCCGCCCTGCCCGAGCAGGAGCGCGACGCAGAGGCCCAGCGACTGGCTTCCACTGAAGCCCTGCGGCCCTTCGACCTGGCACGTGGCCCCGTCGTCCGCACCTCACTGCTCCGCCTGGATGCCTCCCAGCACCGGCTCCTCGTCACCCTCCACCACATCGCGTCCGACGGCTGGTCCATCTCCGTCATGGTCCGCGAGCTCGCCGCCTTCTACCGCCAGTTCTCCGGTGGCGAATCCGCCCAGCTCTCACCGCTTCCCATCCAGTACGCCGACTTCTCCGTCTGGCAGCGCCAGTGGCTCCAGGGCGACGTCCTCTCATCCGAAATCGGCTGGTGGCACAACCAGCTCTCAGGCGCTCCTCCCGCCATCGAGCTGCCCACCGACAGGCCTCGGCCCCCGGTCCAGACCTTCCGCGGCGCACTGCTTCCCTTCGAGCTGTCTCCAGAGCTGACCCTCGCCGTGAAGTCCCTCGCTCAGCGCGAGGGCGCCACGCCCTTCATGGTCCTGCTCGCCGCCTGGCAGCTCCTGCTGTCTCGCTACTCTCGCCAGGACGACATCAGCGTTGGCTCGCCTATCGCCAACCGCAATCGCGCTGAAACCGAAGGCCTCATCGGATTCTTCGTCAACACCCTCGTCCTGCGTGCGCGCATCGACGCTCGGCAGTCCTTCCGCGACCTGCTCTCCCAGGTGCGCCTGTCCACTCTCGCCGCCTACGAGCACCAGGACGTCCCCTTCGAGAAGCTCGTCGAGGAACTCCAGCCCCAGCGTGACCTCAGCCGTTCACCGCTGTTCCAGGTCTCCTTCGTCTTCCAGAACAACCCCGATGAGGTCCTCCGCCTCCCGGGCCTCTCCCTAGAATTCCTTACCTCCGAGCTTCACTCCGCCAAGTTCGACCTCTCTCTCGCCATGAGCGAGAGCCAGGGCCGGCTGCTCGGCACCCTCGACTTCAACTCCGACCTCTTCGACTCCTCCACCCCGCGTCGCATGGCTCGCCACTTCGAGAGCCTTCTCGCCGACGCCACCTCTCGCGTCGATGTGCCCCTGCGCCACCTCGGCCTGCTCGCCGATGACGAGACGTCCCAGCTGCTCTCCGACTTCCAGGGCGCGCAAGTGAAGTACCCGAGTGAGGCCACGCTTCACTCGCTCATCGAAGCCCAGGCGCTGCGCACGCCCGAGGCCGAGGCGGTTCGCTTCGAGGACAGCGTCCTCACCTACGCCCAGCTCGACTCTCGCTCCAACCAGCTCGCTCACCACCTGCGCTCTCTCGGTGCTCGCCCCGGCGTCCTCGTCGGCATCTGCCTGGAGCGCTCGCTCGACCTCGTCGTCTCGCTCGTCGCCGTTCTCAAGTCCGGCGCCGCCTACGTCCCGTTGGACCCCGCCTATCCGCGCGAGCGCCTCGCCGGCATGCTCGAGGACGCCGACGCGCCCGTGCTCCTCACGCACGAGCACCTGAAGTCCGTGCTGCCTCAGCACACTTCTCGCGTCCTCTGCCTCGACTCCCAGTGGGACGCTGTCTCGCGTCAGCCGTCCTCGGCCCCTGCTCAACTCGCCGGCCCGGACGCGCTCGCCTACGTCATCTTCACGTCAGGCTCCACCGGCCGCCCCAAGGGCGCCATGAATGCCCACTCCGGCGTCGTCAACCGCCTGCTGTGGATGCAGCAGCAGTTCCCCCTGGCCGCCTCCGACTCCGTCCTCCAGAAGACTCCCTTCTCCTTCGACGTCTCCGTCTGGGAGTTCTTCGCGCCTCTCATCTCCGGCGCTCGCCTCGTCCTCGCCAGGCCCGGCGGACACCAGGACCCCGCCTACCTCGTTCGCCTCATCTCCGAGCAGCGCGTCTCCATCGTCCACTTCGTCCCCTCCATGCTCCGCGCCTTCCTCGATGAGCCGGGACTCGAAGCCCTCTCTCACGTCCGTCGTCTCGCCTGCAGCGGTGAGGCCCTCCCCGCCGAGATGGTGCGCCGCGCCCACTCGCGCCTGCCTCACGCCGAGATTTTCAACCTCTACGGCCCCACCGAGGCCGCCGTCGAAGTCTCCTTCTTCCACTGCACCCCGGGCGACTCCCGTCACTTCGTCCCCATCGGCAGGCCCGTCGCCAACACCCGACTCCTCGTCCTCGACGAGTCCGGACAGCCTTCTCCCGTCGGTGTCCCCGGAGAGCTCCTCATCGGCGGCGTCCAGGTCGGCCTCGGCTACTGGCGCATGCCTCACCTCACCGCGGAGCGCTTCATCCCAGACGCCTTCAGCGCCACTCCGGGTGCTCGCCTCTACCGCACCGGTGACGTCGCTCGCTGGCTCCCTGACGGCACCCTCGAGTACCTCGGCCGCTCCGACTTCCAGGTCAAGCTGCGTGGCTTCCGCATTGAGCTCGGTGAAATCGAGGCCGTCCTCCGCTCCCTTGCCTCCGTCTCCGACACCGTCGTCGTCGTCCGCGACGAGGCCCACCTCGTCGCCTACGTCGTCCCTTCTTCCTCCGCCGCTCCCGACTCCCAAGCACTTCGCTCGGCGCTCTCGCTCCACCTGCCCGAGTACATGGTGCCGTCGGTCTTCATCCTCCTCGACTCACTCCCGCTCAATCCCAGCGGCAAGGTGGACAGGAGAGCGCTCCCCGCCCCGGACTTCGTCCCCGCCTCTCGCGAGTACATCGCTCCTCGCACTCCTTCCGAGGAGTTGCTCGCATCCCTTTTCTCGCTCGTCCTCGGTGTTGAACGAGTCGGTGTCACCGACAACTTCTTCGAGCTCGGTGGCCACTCACTGCTCGCCACGCAGCTCATCTCTCGCGTGCGCAAGTCCTTCGGCGTCGAGCTGCCCGTGCGCGCGCTCTTCGAAGCCGCCACCGTCGCGCTGCTCGCGCCTCGCATCGAGGCCTCGCGTCAGGCCCAGGATGGCCTCCAGCTCCCGCCCTTGGCGCCCGCGCCTCGCTCCGGAGACCTGCCTCTCTCCTTCGCACAGCAGCGCCTCTGGTTCCTCGACAGGCTCCAGCCCGACAGTCCCTTCTACAACATCCCCACCGCGCTCCAGGTCAACGGTGAGCTGCACTCCGACGCCCTCACCCGCGCCCTCCAGGAGTTGGTCCGCCGCCACGAGTCCCTGCGCACCAGCTTCGTCACTCGCCCGGATGGTGAGCCCGCTCAGCGCATCCACTCCGACGTCGAGTTCGCCCTCTCCCACGTCGACCTCGGACACCTCCCGGAAGACGCCCGCGACGCCGAGGCCCAGCGCCTCGCCACCGCCGAGGCCCAGAAGCCCTTCAACCTGACGCACGCGCCTCTGCTTCGCGCCACCCTCGTGCGCCTCTCGGAGCAGCGCCATGTGCTGCTCATCACCGTCCACCACATCGTCTCCGACGGTTGGTCCGCGGGCGTCTTCGGCCGTGAAGTCGTCGAGCTCTACTCCGCCTTCGCTCGCGGCCTGCCCTCTCCCCTGGCTCCGCTCTCGCTCCAGTACGCCGACTACGCCGCCTGGCAGCGCGGCTGGCTGCGCGACGAAGCCCTGGCTCAGCAGGTCTCCTGGTGGCGTCAGCACCTCTCCGGCGCGCCCCAGGCCCTGGAGCTTCCCTCCGACAGGCCTCGTCCTCCCGTCCAGTCCGCTCACGGCGCCAACCTCCCCGTGCGCCTCGGCTCGGACCTCACCTCCGCGCTTCGCACCCTCTGCAGCCGCGAGGGTGTCACGCCCTTCATGGTGCTGCTGTCGGCCTTCAACGTCCTGCTCGCCCGCTACTCCGGTCAGGACGACATCGTCGTCGGCTCTCCCATCGCCAACCGTCGACAGGCCGAGCTCGAAGGCATCATCGGCTTCTTCGTCAACACCCTCGCCCTTCGCACCCAGCTCCGGCTGGACATGTCCTTCCGCGAGCTGCTCGCCCAGGTGCGCGAGTCCACTCTCGGCGCCTACTCTCACCAGGACGTCCCCTTCGAGAAGCTCGTCGAGGAGCTCCAGCCTCAGCGTGACCTCAGCCGCTCGCCTCTCTTCCAGGCCATGCTCGCCC